>CAVZVM010000010.1:0-132439 GCA_963778705.1 uncultured Acidobacteriaceae bacterium | reverse complement strand
CTCGCCAGCCTTCGAGGGCCCCTCTGCAGATCGTGCCCAGCACCATCACACCGGCCAGAGTGCCTGCAGCCGCCGAAAGTTCGCGGCTGTGCAGGAGGTCCCCCTGATCGCGCGCTTTTTCGCGATGGTGAGGAGTTGCTTGTTCTGTGCGCTCTCCAGGCACGGTCTGGGTCTGGAAATCTGGCCAGCCGCGGCAAACACGGCCAGGTCTTTCTCTCGCGCGTAACGCAGGAGGAACTGCTTGACCGGTCGCGAACCCTCGTCGAGCGCCTGCCATCCGTCGATCTGTCCTTGGCGGTAGGGCTCCACGGCACGCTGGTCCACCTGATTCAGCACAGGCGTCATCAGGAACCAGGTCATCATGAGTGACAGCCCAAGCAGCGTAGGGTTAGATGGAGCGGTCTGTGTCCCAAGTGCCTGGCGCAGGAAGTGAAAGACCACCAGAAGCCGCACCAGCGGCGTCATACACATCAGAATGGCTGGAAGGAGTGTAATCAAAGTGAGGACGAGGAGAATCGTCCACGGAGTCGAATCGGAGGGATGCAGGCGCGCACTCAGATCGGGCAACAAGGGGGTGCCCACGGCCGATGCGATCTTCACCACGGTCAGGACGGCTACCATACGCACCCCCGGACTGCAATCGCGCAGGAACATGAACATTCCTCCACAGTTCGCGAATCGGGACCATCCAATGCGAAGAAGGCAACTGGACCCTCCGAGGAGGCGGCGACCAGCACTTTGCGTCCCTCGGCTTCAACGAGCGCCAGAGACTGCCGCGGCGCCAGCGACACCCGTTCGAGAACGGCCAGTCTCGGCTGTGAGCGCGATCTAGGACCGACGCGGCGCAGCAACCAACCGGCGACTCCCTTCAGGTTTCCGAGATCAAATCGGGGTGTCTGCTTCATCGGCTCTCACTTTCTTTTTGGGTATCCCTATGCCAGGCGCGTAATGCGAACAGCCAAGCGCGATTCGATCACCTCGAACTCGCACCAGGCCAACTGAACCTGTCCGGCAGCCAGAGGGAGATCATCTCCGTGCCCCCACCGGCTTTCGACTACCTGCCCCTTCCCCAGGGCGATCAGATTTCTGACTTTAAAGTTGGGAACTGGAACGGCGATATCGAGTTCGATGGGCAGGCGCGCAACCCGCGAATTGGGGCCAGCCGAGGGCTCGGGGCCGAGCGTCGCAACAGAATTGAGTCGTTCCGGCTCTGGGGCTTGGATGGTCTCCGGGCTCTTCACAAGATCTGTTAACTGGGCCGGTAACGATGCACTGCTTGCACTCGCCATGCCGGTGCATGATGCAGAAGGATGACCAGAATTCAGACAGATAGATTAGAAAGGCCTCATTCGTGCGATGCACGTTCGCCACATGAGGAAGGCGTGAAACACAAGATCGATCACTGCTACACTGATGGATCAGGGTGCCGGATGCCGTGGCGATCCTTCGGGTGCCCGAAGTCTCAAGCTGAGGTCGAAGGAATATGGCAGAAATGAATGGAAACAGGGGCCTTGGAAACACGGGGTTGCGCCTGAAAGTCGGCTTGGCCGAGATGCTCAAAGGTGGCGTCATTATGGACGTGATGAACGTTGAGCAGGCGCGCATCGCTGAGGAAGCGGGAGCTGCATCGGTGATGGCCCTCGAGCGCGTTCCCGCAATGATCCGAGCTGAGGGCGGCGTCGCCCGCATGGCAAACCCCAAGCTCATCAAGCAGATCATGGAAACGGTCTCTATTCCGGTGATGGCCAAGGCCCGCATCGGCCATTTCGCTGAAGCGCAGATTCTGCAAGAGCTCGGCGTCGACTTTATCGACGAGAGCGAGGTTCTGACGCCGGCCGACGAGGCCCATCACATCGATAAGCATTCCTTCAAGACGCCCTTCGTTTGCGGTGCGCGCAACCTGGGCGAAGCGCTTCGTCGTATTGCCGAAGGCGCAGCCATGATTCGCACCAAGGGCGAAGCGGGAACCGGCGACGTGGTTCATGCGGTCCAGCACATGCGGCAGATCGTCAAAGAAATGAAGGCGTTGACCGTGCTTTCCGACCAGGAACTTTACGCCGCAGCGAAGGAGCTCCAGGCTCCGTATGAACTCGTGCAGATGGTTGCTCGGAACGGAAAGTTGCCCGTGCCCAACTTCTCGGCAGGCGGTATTGCGACGCCTGCGGATGCTTCCCTGATGATGCAGCTCGGAGCCGAGGCAATCTTTGTAGGCTCGGGCATCTTTATGAAGGAGCGCGCGACTCCGCTGGACGTCGAGCACGATCCAAAGGAGCGAGAGGAAGCAGTCTCTCGCGCCAAAGCGATCGTCCTTGCTACGACGCACTATCAAGACCCGAAGATCCTTGCGGAAGTGAGCGAGCAGGTGACCGGAACGATGAAGGGCTTGGCTGCTGCGGGATTAGAAGAATCTCAACTTCTCCAAACTCGCGGCTGGTAGCACCTGCGGTGCGGCCAACTGTTCCTTGTTCGGTCGCATGATCACGTGGCGCTTCACCCTTACGCAGGACGGGTGCGAGGATGGCGGTCGCACCGGCTCAACAGAGCAAAAGTAAAAACGACGTGACTGAGGAAAAGGGTTGACTGAGGCACGGATAAGCCCCCGCGTTGGTGTTTTGGCCATTCAGGGAGACTACGCAGCTCACGCTGAAGCACTTGCAGAGGTCGGCGCAGAACCGGCAGAGATCAGGAAGCCCGAGGAGTTGACGGGGCTGCATGGCCTGGTTCTTCCGGGTGGCGAGTCGACCACGATTCTGAAGTTTCTCGAGAAGCAGGGCTTCTTTGAGACGCTGCGCGCCTTCTGCAACACCAAGCCGGTTTTTGCGACCTGCGCCGGAACGATCCTGCTGGCGCGTCAGGTGACTCATCCACCTCAGCGTTCTCTCGGCGTTCTGGACGCTACGGTGGAACGCAACGCCTACGGACGACAGATCGACTCAAGTATCTTGCTGGGCGAGACTTCCCTGCCCGGTGGTCCGCTGGAGATGGTCTTCATCCGCGCACCACGCATTGTGCAAGTCGGAGACGATGTCGAGGTGCTGGCAACGCGCGAAGGCTTCCCGACGCTGGTGCGACAAGGACACATTCTGGCGGCGACGTTTCATCCGGAGCTCTCGCTGGACCGGCGAGTGCACGAAGCGTTTGTGGATATTGTGCGCTCAGCCGTTTCAAGATGAGAGATTTCCAACCCTTTAAGTGAGGAGCAACCGCTTCTTGCGCCGTGCGTCCAAGGGAAAGTGGAGTATGCTCTTCCTCACAGAGGCTTGTGATGCCCGCGACCTTTACGCACTCCCCGGCGGAAACGGAACGGAAGGAACCAGGAATCGGCGGGAAACCGCCTGTTGACCGGCGACCGACGGGCGGCGGTGGCGGTGGCGGCGACGACGATTGGAGACATGCGCGACGCGGTCCGCGCGAACTGCTTCATCGCATTCGATTCTTTGTGTTCTTCGGGCTCGCCGGCGACATGATGTTTTTTGCCATGCTGGTGGTGCTGTTTTTCGCACGGCAGGCCGGAACGCATCTGGATCCGCGATCGCATGAGCAGATCGGCGACTGGCGCCCCATCCTGTTGCCGCCCATCATCTTCCTTAATACTGCTGTGCTGGTGCTGAGCAGTTTGACGATGGAGTTCGCGCGGCACAACATCTTCAGGGAAATCGATGTGATGGAAGAGTGGCTCGGGTTGGGCAAGCCAGCGCTGCGGCGTACGCTGCCGTGGGTTGGCGGAACGCTGGCGCTCGGCACGCTCTTTCTCGTCGGCCAGTGGACGGCATGGAAGCAGCTGACGGCGCAGGGATTTGCCTTCGATCGGTGGTCGACGCCGGCGAGCTATTTCTTTTACATCATTACGGGATTGCACGCGGCGCATCTTGTCGTCGGCATTGGGGCGCTGATTGTTTGCCTGACAGCGGTCAATCTCTTCAAGCGTGTGGAGTTGCGGCAGATTGCCGTGGATGCGACGGCCTGGTACTGGCACACCATGGGACTGGCGTGGATGGTGCTGCTGGCGGTGCTTGCGGTCGGGCAATGAGCGCCTGAGGTTCGGTCCGTCTCGCGGGGGTACCCCCTCCCCCACCCCGTTTTCTGCTAAATATCTCTGCCCATTGGACTTAGTTTATCAGTAACTTACGATAACCTTAATGGAATCAGCCGCTTATGGCGAAATATCTCTCGGCACAGGACTTAGCAGGTTTCAGCCGTCCGCCAGCGTCTGGCAATTGCAGAGATTCGCGGATGTGTCGGCGAGACGCATCGCTCACAGCGAAATATTCTGCAAGGCGCGAGGAAGTTTGCGCACGATGGTTATTGACTACTTTGGGCAAATATATACTTGCCGAATCAACCCTGTCAGCGCATGATGGGGGTGAGCGGTGAGCGTATTGCAGCATCTTGCCCGCGCGCTCCTCGGAAGGAGCTATTCCACTGAGGCACGCTTCGCCATGTTGACCTGCTATTTTGACGAGTCGGGAGGCGACCATTTGGGTCTGACTTGTGTTTGCGGATTCGTCGCTTCGGTAAATCAGTGGGAACGATTCGAATTTGATTGGAAGATATTCCTCGCGAAATACGACGTGCCTTATTTCCACATGAAGGAGTATTCGCAGTCAAAAGGTCCTTTCGCCAAGTGGGCAGACGAGCGGATGAGCGCGACGCGGGCAAGTTTCATGCGAGATGCTGCAGAAATCATAAAAGCGACGACTCAGTGCATGTTTATCTCGATGGTGGTTCACGAGATTTTCGATTTGGTGGATACAAAATATCGAGTTCGAGATGTTTTCAGTAGCCCCTATGCGCTGGCGGGACGTTTGTGCGTTGCATTGGCTAATACTTGGCGCAGGAAGACAACGATGCCTCTCGACATGGAGTATGTCTTTGAAGATGGAGGGCCAGACAAAGGAGGTCTAATTAAGGCAATGACCGCCAGGCCTTCGAGTCTTCCAGACCCGTCATTTAAGCCAAGTAGAGATATGAAGCCCTGCAATAAGTGGCCAGATGGGCGTAAGGGTCTGATCCAACTTCAAGCCGCCGACTACTTGGCATATGAAGCACGGAAACTGGCGGTAGACATGGAACTGATAAAGAGAGGCGACCGGGACTTTCGCGCTTCGTTTGGGGCGCTCGTCGGTATTCCATTGGAGAAGGCGCTTATAACCGAGGCTGGAATGAAAATCATATGCGAGGAGGCGCGAATCGCGCGAAGGCTATGAGAAGGTCGAATGAATATTCCACGTTCGACAAGGCAATGAGTACGATTCTCCGCGCCGATCCAGCGAAGGTGAAAGCGGAAGTGGATGCGGAGATAGAGACGAGCAAGGCGGAGCGCGAGGCGCGAGGCGAACGCAAGCGGGGGAGAAAGCCCGCTGAAGGACAGCCGAGGCCTCAATCGTGAAAATAGGTGGCATATTGGCGTTGCTTTTGGCTCTCGTCGTAGGGGCGTGGGTTGGGCGTGACTATTTGCAAAACGAATCAGATAGGCGCGTGAACCAAGAGGCTATAGCGTTTGAGAACAGGATGAATGACATCAACGCAGGGACAGACTTCCCAGCCGCCCATGCAGCCCTGATGCACGCAAAGGAGATCGAATCTGCGGAACGATACGACGCGATGCTCGGAATCGTTGCCTGCATTGTCTTAATAGGCGGCATCGTGCTTCTATCGAAGTCGGGAAAGAGCGTGGCATGATGACGAGCCAGACGAAACATTACATCGAAATGTCGGACATACTGTCAGTTCGTTGCGACTGCAAGGAGTGCGGAGCCTCGCTCTCGCTGCCCTTGGCTTCAAATCTGGCTTATTCCCTGTTCAAATGCCCGAAGTGCGGTAAACCGTGGGTTCGCTTTGAAGGGGGAACCTACGAACTGACGATCACCAACTTCATGAAAGGTATGGAGGAGCTTAAGGGATTGTTGCCGAATGCTGGGTTCAACCTTCAATTTGAGGTTTCCGCCCCCGCTTCCGCCGCGAAGGATTAGTTAATCGTTTCTCCCACCTTGCCGGTGACCTCGGCATAGGTGAGGCGCTTTCCAGTCACTTGGGATAGCGACGGCGGAGAAACGGTCAGGATCGTTCAACGGGTTGTCTTTGGTGGCGCGGTTGTTGTAACGGAATATTTGCTCATCGAGGTAACGGAAAAGATGAAACGGTTCGACGCTCACATAGGTGCCATTTAGATCCGCGCTTGAGCAGCGACCAGAAGTTCTCCATGCCGTTGGTGTGAACGCGTCCGTTCACGTATCGCACGGCGTGATCGATGACTTGGTGGATGTACTCGTTGTCCAGTCCTTGTAGGACATGCAGTGCATCGGTGTAGAGCGCCGCGCCAGCCTCGACATGCTTGCGAACTTCGGGTTGCACAGGTCTCTTTCCGCGGTCGGGAACCACCTGGCGCGAACTTCGTCCGCCGCGCTCCAGAATGCCCATGACAGCGGTCTTGTCTTTGCCGCCAGTGCCGGTGATCCGGCGATCGCGTTCATGCTCATGTGCATGTTGCGGGCCTTGCCGCCGATGAAGGTTTCGTCTACTTCGACTTCGCCACCATTGCCGCCGAGCTTCATCAGGAACCGTCTGCATGGCAAGCCGGATGCGGTGAAGCATGAACCAAGCAGTCTTCTGAGTGACGCCCAAAGACGCGAGCGATCTCGTAGGAGCTGATTCCGTTCTTTGCGGTCGCAATGAGCCACACAGCGGGAAGCCACTTCTCAAGGCCCAGAGGGGAATCCTCGAAGATGGTTCCGACCTTCGCGGTGAATTGCCGTTTCGCGTGGCGCTCTTGCACTGCCATTTCTTCTGGCTCTCCAGATAGGTCACATCATCGCGGCCACAGGTAGGGCATACGACGCCTTCGGGCCAGCGGTGATCCACCATATAGCGAAGGCAGTTATCCGCATCCGAGAAGTAAATGATGGCATCTTGAAGAGTCTTAGGTGCTTTCATGTGTTAAGAATAGGATGTGTAGCTTGATTTGTCAACTATATAATTGCCCTACTTTGCAAACGGGGAGGGGGGTGGGGTCAGAGGTCAGACCACCATACGGACTGCCGTTGGGTTCGCTCGACGGAGTCGGAAAGCGCGGCGGGAGAACCTCATATCCCCATGATGCGCCAAAGAGGGGTAATTCTTCGCAAGGACTGGCCGTCCAGGCAGCGGGGCGTTTCAGAGGGAGCAATTCCAGCAGGCGTGGCGCGCTGTTGCTCGCGCTGAGGAACCCCGTTCCTGCCGCGCCCTACGGGGCGGCGGTCCCTCTTATATCTGCTTCCCAGGACTGCGCTTCGCTTGTCCTGGGCTATATTCCCAACGCCCCGCCGGGGCGTTTCGGCACTTAGAGTATGGAGTCGTGCGGATCGAGCCTCAGAGCCGATTCATACCGGTGGGTCTGCAGGGGAGTTTTCCAACAGAGGGAGCTTGGCGAGTTCGCGGACGAGGCGGACGGTTTCGAGGGAGACGGTGACGACCTGGCCGATGAGGCGGACGATGTATTCGGGATCGTCGGCGCGGTTGGGGTCGTTGACGATGCCGGAGCGCTTGTCGGTTGAGACGCGATATTGATCGATCACCCATTCGAGGGCGCTGCGATTGCCAAGACGATATTCGTAGACCTCTGGCGGGATGCCGCTCAAGGTGAGGAAGCTGTTGTAGCGGAGCTGGGTTTTGTCTTTGGAGAGCTTCATGCTCTCGACGCGCCAATCGAGTTTGCCGGTTTCGGTCCTCTGCAAGCGATACTCGGGCTGCTTCTCATATTCAATGTGGAGTTTCATCAGCTGCTGCGCCGATGCGGGTGTAGGCCGTGAAATCGGGCGCGAATGGAATGCGCGGCAGTTCACGTTTGAGGTTGGCAGCGTAGCGGGTGCGGTACTCGGGGTGGTGGAGCAGGGCGTAGGTGTAGTGGAAGATGTCGAGCTTCGTAATAGATTGCTTGCCATAGTGGGAGCGGAACTCGGCGAGCGCCCAATCGGTGATGTTTTCACGGCGGTTGGAGCCGTCTTCGTCGTAGGTGTAGAGGGGAAAGCACTGTGAGCCGCCTTGAGGCAACAGATCGGGAATTTGATCCGCTGCCAGCGCGAACATCGGCCAGTCGGAGCCCACCTTAACCCAAATCAGACAGTTTTCTTTTTCGCTCTTCTGCGTTGGCAGGAAATGGGGTAGTCGTCCTCTCCTGTGGGTCGCTCCGTCCTCGAAGTAGAGGGACATGCATGTGAAGGGGCGATAGATCGCTCTTCTAATTTCTTTTGCATCGTAGGTGAGCTCAACGCCCGCTGCGAGCAACTGCTTCAGCTTGCTACACCATTTAATCTTCGCGGGATCCGGGCTCAGAAACGAGTCGATGCGGTCGCCCGGTGCTCTGTTCTTACGCCACCGCCGAAGCTCGGAGTTGTAGAACGAGATGAATCTCTGGGCGTTCTCTCCGAGGGTCGTGCTTGAGAAGTTGTAATTCCATGCATCCCGAGTTGTTTCCGCTCCTCGGCTGTAGTCTTGGAAAACTGCTCGGTCCTGTGTGGCTCCGCTCTTAACCTTTGCATCTGCGATCTGCATGAGATTTGAGAAACCCGAACCGTCACTCACGCTTAGCCAGTTGTTCCTCGCATCCGGTTCAATCCGAGACCAACGGATGCGGGAGATCGCCTGAGATTCTGCAAGGAATGATTCCTTCTGGCCGCGGGTCCAGAACTCTTCGGTTCTGGCGTAAAAGATCTTGGATTGTCTCTTTTCTGCCGGTACGTCTCTTCGGATGAAAATGTTGATACTGACGCCGACTTGGATTCCAAAGACATTGTGCGTAGTTCCCGAGAGCTTGGGGTTCCTCCGGACGTTGCCGCCGAGGTCGAGAATGTAAACCTCATCGAAGTCGCGTTGCAGGTGCATACGCACACCATCTGTCGCAAGGCCGTCTAGGAATCCACTATTGCTTACGAAAGCAACAACCCCGTACCTGCTAACTCGATCAGAGGCCCATCGGAAGGCTTTGATGTAGGGATCTCCGAGAGCTCTGGTGTTTACGGCCGATGACGACTTGCCGTAGGTCTCTGCGACTCGCAAGTCGACTCCGCCATCCTGCACGTACCGTCGATTTTTGTTGTTGTCGTTCTCGTCTTCCTGACCGACGTTGTACGGTGGATTGCCGATTACCACGAAAATCGGCTGTAGGCGCTGGCGACGGATTCGCAACGTGTTTGTTTCGGCAAACATCGTGGCCTGCGATCTCATGTCGAAAGTGTCTGCGAGGCAGATGCCTTCGAAGGGCTCGTATTCTGCGGTGCGGTCAAGGTAGGCGTGTTCGATATTCATGCTGGCGATGTAGTAGGGCAGCAGCATGACCTCGTTGCAGTGCAGTTCCTCTCTGTACTTTTGCGACAGGCGGCTGGTTTTGATCTCCTGCATGACGCGGGTGATGAAGTTGCCGGTACCGACGAAGGGGTCGAGGATATGGACGTCTTTGTCGCTGAGGCTGCGTCCGAACTCGGACTTGAGAATCTCTTCGACGCTGCGCACCATGAAGTCGACGATGGGCTGCGGCGTGTAGACGATGCCGTGGGTATCGGCCTGCTTGCGGTCGAATCCCTGGAAGAAGCGCTCGTAGACGCTGTTGAGAAATGCCTGCTTTTGTGAGTAGCTCTCGGTGGTGGAGGCGGCCTCTTCTATCGCCTTGTAGAACGGGTCGAGATCGCGGAGGAAGGCATCGCGGCTGAAGTGGCGCCTGGTGAGGGAGTCGATGACCTTCTCGATTTCGGCGGCGATGATGTTGCGGCGGGTGAATTCGGGATTGTCGAAGATGCGGCGGAAAATGCGCTCGGTGAGGAGGTGCTGGACGAGCATCTCCTCGACGGCCTCGTCTTTGAGATCGGGGTTGATGGACTCGCGGCACAGGTCGGCAAAGGCGGCGAAACGCTCGACAAATTCGCCCTTTTTCCTGCGCTCCTCATCGATGAGCTTCATTGCGCCTTTGGCGATGTCGGGGATGCGGTCTGCAAATTCCGACACGGCGCGGTCCCAACTTTCGTGGTCGGGCTGACGCCACTCGAAGAAGAGGCGGAGGACTTCGACGAGTTTTTCCGGCTCTTCGATGGAGTCGTTGAATGCGATGCGGCCATCCTGAAAGAGGAGGGCCCTGGTGGGGCGCTGGAAGAGGATGTTGGAGCGGGGATAACCGGCCTCGAACTTCTTCTTCATCTCGACTTCGAGGGAGTCCTTTTCGTCTTTGGCTTCCCAGTAGCCACGGGGAAGATTGAAGGCGTCGAGGAGAGCGCCGTCGACGCTGAGGGGGTTGCGGCCTTTGCGGGGAATGGAGTACTCGGGGACGAGGGTCCAGTCGTATTGGCGGGCGCAGTGCTTGAGGAGGGCTTCAAAGACGCCGCGGATGTTCCCTTCTTTGTCGAAACGGCCCTGCGCGAAGCGCTCGAGGTTGGCGTAGTAGTCCTTGACCGGTTTGTGCGAGGGCTTGAGGTTGAGGGCGGGCATCGGGTCCCAGGAGTTAAGGATAGTGCGTTGGAGGGTGGGGGCGGCGGGCTGTGATGACTTGCGATCCTAGTTAAGCAATTCGTGGCGGGCCCACAGGTGGAGGTTCGTGGTTTTCCACGTCTCAGAATCGAGACATGGGGCACCCTTCGTGGGGATGGAGGGATCGAAAGGCAACTGCAGGTCCTTCGACTCCGCTGCGCTCCGCTCAGGATGACAATGCTTGGGCACCCAGGGGCATGCGGATTGGATCCTTGTGTCTTACCCGCCCTTCGGACAAAGCGCGAAAGACGGAGCCGACCGATGATTGTGTCTCCGCATGAATTTCCGAGACAGCGTATCCTTTTCCCGATGAAAACTCCTACTTCGTTGAAAGCGTATTTGCGCGATTGCTGTGCTCTGTGCGCTTTGGGTTTGTATGGCGGCGACTGCGCACGCGCAAGACGCGTCGCCGCCGCTGCATACAGAGGGAAATCGGATTGTGGATGCGCATGGGCGGGCGATTCGGCTGACCTCGGTGAACTGGTACGGATTTGACGAGAAGGAGTTCGTGGCCGGTGGGCTGGATCATGCTCCGCTGGCTGCGATTGTGGAGCAGATCAAGACGATCGGCGTGAACTCGGTGCGGCTGCCCTGGGCGAATGAGACGCTGGAGCGCAATCCAGAAGTGCCGGCGTATGCGGTGGCGGCGAATCCCGAGCTGCGCGGCAAGCACGCGATGGAGGTGATGGATGCGGTGATCGCGGCGCTGGCGGGGGCGCATCTGATGGTGATCCTGGACAACCATGTGAGCCGGGCGGACTGGTGCTGCAGCGAGACGGATGGGAACGGGCTCTGGTACAACGCGGAGTATCCGGAGGCGAAGTGGCTGGAGGATTGGGCGAGGATGGCGCGGCGCTACCGCGATGAGCCGTGGGTGGTGGGCGCGGATTTGCGCAACGAGTTGCGGAGTGGCGCGGCCTGGGGCGGGACGGATGCGAAGGTGGATTGGCATGCGGCGGCGGAACGGGGCGGAGCGGCGGTGCTGGGTGCGAATTCAAATCTCCTAATTTTTGTGGAGAGCCCGCATTATTCGACGGACTTTACGGGGGTCGACAAGCTGCCGGTGCGGTTGCCGGTGGCAGGCAGGCTGGTGTACTCGCCGCACGCGTATTTCGATGGGGAGCATCGCTTCGCGAGTTACGAGGCGATGAAGGAGGCGTATCACGCGCGGGCGGGATTCCTGCTGGACACGGGTGTGCCGTTGTGGGTGGGCGAGTTCGGGAGCTGCCAGACGCTTGCGTGCGGCGCCAATGCGGAGTGGTTCCGCTGGATGGTGAGGCTGCTGAAGGAAGACAGCCGGTTGTCGTGGAGTTATTGGCCGCTGAATGGGACGCAGTCGAGTGGTGCGGGACGGAGATTTGACGCGATGGAGACGTACGGGTTGCTGACGATGGATTATCGGCACATTGCGGCACCGGAGATGGTGGAGCTGCTGCGGACGGTGGAGAAGTAAGCGGCGGGCTGAGGGCTTGGCTCTCTTGCTAGCGGTGTGTCAGGCTGGATTCGGAGAGCGAGCCGAGATCCATGTGCTTGGGGATGCCGGTCGGCTTGTACTGATAGGTGTCGTTGGTTTCGGCACGCAGGGCGGCAAGACGATCCTTCAGGTGCGCGGTGATTTCCTCGAAGCCGGGCTTGCCGTAGAGGTTGTTCTTTTCGTCGGGATCGGTCTTGAGATCGTAGAGCTCGAACTCCTCGGGATCGAGAAAGAAGTGGATGTATTTGTAGCGCTCGGTGCGGACGCCGCGGCAGGGGCGCACATTTTCGAAGCCGGGATATTCGTAGTACTCGTAGAGCCAGTCTTTGCGCCATGAGGGGTCGGGCTTGCCTTCGGCGAGAGCGAGGAAGCTCTTGCCTTGCATGTCGGCAGGGACAGGCAGGCCGGCGATGTCGAGCAGGGTGGGGGCGAGATCGAGGTTGAGGACCATGGCATCGGATGAAGAGCCGGGGTGCACGCGGCCGGGATCGCGCAGGATCATGGGCACGCGGATGGATGGCTCGTACATGAGGCGCTTGTCGTAGAGGTGATGTTCGCCGAGGAAGAAGCCGTGATCGGAGCTGAGGAGAACGGCGGTCTGGTGGGCAATCTTCTGACGATCGAGTTCGTGCCAGATTGCGCCCATGTTGCGGTCGTTGTCTTCGACGCCGGCGTAGTGGTCTTTGACTAACTCTTCGAGGGAGCGTGGATCGTCGCTGAAGACCTCGGAGTAGCCGATCTTGTCGTCGGCATCAGCGACGGCGCGCGGTTTGCCGGGATAGCCTTTCTGATCTTCGTCGAAGGTGGACGGGACGGGGATGCGGACGCCATTGAAGTCGTTGACCAGGTCTTTGGGCCGGTAGAACGGCGCGTGCGGTGCATAGAACCAGAGAAAGAGGCAGAAGGGCTTGGTGCGGGGCTGCTGGAGCCACTCGACCGCTTTGCGGGTGAGGAGTGTGTCGACGTACTCGCCTTCGTAGAGCTTGGCCGGACCGTAGTTGCCGCGCACGCCTTCGGTGATGCGGGGGCGGTAGTAGTCGGCCTGGCCCACGAAGCCGAAGTAGTAGTCCCACTTGTGCTCCATGAGGGCGCCTTCGATGTGGGACTTGCCGAGGAAGGCGGTTTCGTAGCCGGCCTGCTGGAGAAGATCGGAGACGAGGGGAAAGCGCGGGGGAATCTTGCCTTCGACGTTGGAGACGGCGCCGGTGGTGTGCGAGTACATGCCGGTGAGCATGGTGGCGCGCGAGGGCAGACAGAGGGCGTTGACGACGAAGGCATTGCGGAAGGTGCAGCCCTCGTGGGCGATGCGATCGAGATTTGGGGTGTGCAGGATCTTGTTGCCGGTCGAGGAGAGTTCGTCCGAGCGGAGGCCTTCGCCTACGATGCAGACGATGTTGGGGCGCTGGGGATTGGAATCGAGGCCATGAGCAAAGGCTTCGAGGGAATCGAGCGAGCAGGTAGCACCTGCGGTTCCGGCGAGATATTTAAGGACAGTGCGACGGGTTTCCATGAGCCCTTTCGAAGGCGCGCGCTTTGAGTCGCACGGACTCACAAGCAAATGC
The DNA here is from genome assembly GCA_963778705.1 of uncultured Acidobacteriaceae bacterium. GTDB lineage: Bacteria > Acidobacteriota > Terriglobia > Terriglobales > Acidobacteriaceae > Telmatobacter. Next base: position 118,912 of record CAVZVM010000010.1, on the reverse strand, counting down.
GGAACTGCAAGGAATAGAAGGTGAGACAGGCTCGTGTCAAGGCTCGGATCATGGAGTGTCGAGAATCGAGTTGCGGGATGAGCCTGACGGGTATGATCGGATGCGAGCGGAGACGCGTCCATGCCGAGTAGCGGCTTTCACATCATGACCAAGCCCGTCGGGCCGCTGTGCAATCTCGATTGCGCGTACTGCTTCTATCTGGAAAAGGAGAATCTGTACTCTGGAACGCAAACATGGACGATGCGCGAAGAAGTGCTGGAGCGCTACATCGCGCAATACATTGCGGCGCAGCCGGGCGATGAGGTGCACTTTGCGTGGCAGGGCGGCGAGCCGACGCTGCTGGGTGTGGATTTCTTCCGGACCGTCGCAGCGCTCGAAGAGAAATACGCGGGAGGCAAGCGGATTCACAATGCGTTGCAGACCAATGGCACGCTGCTCGATGATGCGTGGGGTCAGTTTCTGTCGGAACATCAGTTTCTTGTAGGAATTTCGATTGATGGGCCGCGCGAATTGCATGACCGCTACCGCGTCGACAAGGGGCAGGCGCCGACCTTCGACCGGGTGATGCGAGGGTTGGAAACCCTAAAGCAACATGAGGTCGAGTTCAACACGCTGACGGTCGTGAATCGCGCCAACTCTGAACATCCGGTCGAGGTGTACCGGTTTCTCAAGGAGATTGGGAGCGGGTTTCTGCAGTTCATTCCTGTGGTAGAGCGGAGGGCAGCCGAATCGGATCGCGATGGCCTCGTTTTGATCCAGCCGTCATTCGAGCGGGCTGCGGAGGTGACGGAGTGGTCAGTGGAGCCGCTGGCCTATGGGAAATTTTTGGCGCAGATCTTCGACGAATGGATGAAGAAGGATGTCGGGAAGGTCTTCGTCCAGCAGTTCGATGTGGCGCTGGAGAGCTGGATGGGGCTGGAGGCGAGTTTGTGTGTGTTCCGGAAGACCTGCGGTTCAGCGTTGGCGATGGAACATAACGGAGACCTCTACTCCTGCGACCACTTTGTCTATCCCGATCACAAACTCGGCAATGTGATGGAAGCGGACTTGAAGACGATGGCGGAGTCGGGACAGCAGACGGCGTTTGGCAACGCCAAGAGCGATTCCCTGCCCCGGATGTGCCGCCAGTGCGATGTCCGCTTCGCATGCAACGGCGAGTGCCCGAAGCATCGTTTTGCGAGGACCCCGGACGGCGAGTTCGGGCTGAACTATCTCTGCGCCGGGTACAAGCACTTCTTTCACCACATCGACCCGTATATGCAGTACATGGCGGGGGAACTGCGGGCGCGACGTGCGCCGGCAAATATCATGCGTATTGTGGGTTCGCCGAAATCCAAATGAGATTTGAAAGAGTGCGCTCGATGGCTCGCTTGCCCAACGCGGGTTGGCGCGCCGGGCAAGCGGAGGTTGATTTGAGAACGGCTACTCGCTGATGGCGACGCCGTTGAACGAAGCGGCACCGATTGAATTGGAGTTGGCGACCCAAGTGAGGTCACCGTGGCTGTCGATGGAGAAAACCCCGACGTGGGCTTCGCCACTTGCGGTGTAGATGACGGCCAGCCATTTGCGGTCAGGCGAAACGGTAAGGTCGGTCGGCACGCCGGGGACCGGCACGGATTTGTAGAAGACGCCACTCTGGCCATCGCTAAAGAAGATCGAAATGGCATTACCGGGGGAGTTGCCGGTGTACCAGATGTTGCCCGGTCCCTTGGCGACCCAGCAGGGTGCGTTGACGGGGAAGGACGGGGTGGGTCCGGGAACAGCGGAAAGGTTGCGATTTTCATCGACGATAGCGAAGCTGTCGGGGCTGTGCGCTGGAGTGAAGCCGAGCACATTGCCCCAGAAGGCCTCGCCCAGCGGCACGCTGTCCGCGTCCGCAGGGAGTGTCACCGGGTTGACGGTCCCACTCAACACGCCGTCGTCCCTGGTAAGTGGCAGTTGAACAAGCGAGCCGGAGCTGAACGTAACGGCGGCCCAGTTTTCGCCGACAGCGATCTGCGCCGCAGAGGGGTCGGAAAGACTAACCACGGCGCCATCAACAAAGCCTGCTGGCCAGGAGTGCGATTCGGCGCAAGTTGCACCGACGACGAAGAGCTGTGAATCCGTCAGGGCGACCGAATCGGGTTTCACGCAGTCCGATGCGAGCTGAATGGTCTTTCCGGGAAGAATCGCGTTTCCCAAACGGGCCAACTGGCTGACGGTATTCGATCCGTAGTTGGCAACGGCGCCCAGGTTGTCCTTGAATTGAAGGATGCCGGCGTTGGTGCTGGCTCCGCCTTTTCCGCCGGTATGGAAGGATTCACTTAGGGACAAAGAGGGTGTGCCTGCGGTGTTGAGCTTGAAGACGACGACGGAGTTTGCGCTTGGATCATTGGTGCTGGTGATGACAAGTGGGTTGCGCCAGGATTGAGCCTGGGCGGACACAGCGCCTGCGAGAAACAGGGTCGACAGCGCGACACCGACATGGCGCCCGCTCCATTTGAGCCTCTGAGAGTGCATTGCGATCTCCTTGGGATTTGTCGTGAAAGCGTGCCGGCCCGACCCGAACCGAATCGACGCGGGCATTTTCACGCATGTTTATTCGCCGGGGAGTTTGAAAAAGTTACAGTCTGCAGCTCGCGTTCGTAGGAACTGGCAGATTTATGAAAATTTGCAGTCGCGCGTAACTTTTTGCCAGGTCTGGCGAATCTCATGTCAATGGTCGAAAACAGGTGCGAGCTTTCGGGCAGTGAGGGGCGTTTTGCGCGACGGAGCTGAGATCAATGCCGAGAGCGGGAAAACAGCCGATCGCGTGCAATTGGAGAGCGGTTTTGAGAGCCTGATGATTCGCTATCAAGACGGCGATTCCGCCGCCGCTGCGGCGCTGATCGAGGCCTGCAGTCCGCGTTTGTACCGGTTCTTTCTTGCGCAAGCGCTGAGCCGCGTGGATGCGGACGATCTGCTGCAGGAGACATGGCTGCGCATTCACCGGGTGAGGCATACCTATCGCCCTGGGGAGCCTGCATTGCCATGGTTCTATGCGATCGCGAGGCACGTTCGAATCGACCATTACCGCAGGGCGATGCGACGGACCATCAGCGCGATCGAGCTGGAACAAAGAGCGAAAGCGAGCGCGGCCTTCGCGGACAAGCCAGACAAGGCGCACGACCTGGAAACGCTGCTTGCACCGCTCTCCCAGAGCCAGCGCGAGGTGCTTGAGATGCTAAAGGTGACGGGGATGTCCCTGGAAGAAGTGGCGCGCGCTACTTCGTCGAGCGTCGGGTCGGTGAAACAGAAGGTGCATCGGGCGTACAAGAAGTTGAGGGAAACGATGAGCGCAGCCGGGCTCAGAAAGGAGCCAAGAGAACGACTTTCGTGAGAGACGACGAGATTGATGAAATCGTAAATAAAGCCGTGCCGGCTCCACAGAGTCCGCGGCCGGAGGTGTTGCAGGGGGTCAGGGCTTCGATCGCGGCATCGCTTCGTCCCGTTCGGCCGATGCCGGCGGACTGGGTGCTGACGGGCGCGCTGGTTCTGGTATGCGCGGCTGTTTCGCTGGCAGGCGCGTTCCGCGTGGGGCTGTTCGGATTCGAAAAGATGGATCTGGTGCAGCGCGGACTGGTCTTTCCTGTGCTGGGGATTCTTTTGTGGGCGACGGCCCGCACGATGGTTGCGGAGATGATTCCCGGAAGCCGGCGGAGCCTAATGCCGGGCGTGCTTCTGGTTCTGAGCTGCGTGGGATTGGCTGGCCTGTTTGCGTCCCTGTTTCGCGATCCGGGCATGGACCAGTTCGTTTCGATCGGGATCGGATGCCTGACGGCGGGATTGCTGCACGCCATTCCCGCCACACTGCTGAGCTGGTTTGTAGTTCGCCGCGGCTTCGCGCTGAATGCCGTATCGGCTGGGTTGGTTGCCGGGATGCTGGGCGGACTGGCCGGAGTGGGCATGCTGGAACTCCATTGCCTAAACTTCGAGACGGCACATCTGCTGGTGTGGCACCTTGCGGTCGTACCGCTGAGCGGTGCGCTGGGAGCACTCGTGGGTTGGATAGCGCGCGGGTTGGTCCGAACAGGCGCGTAGCGACACTGTCCGACGCAGGCCCCTGGTGTGCGCAAACCCCGGGCGCATGGACTGCGCGCGACGAATGCAGCAGCACAAATTCTCCTCGCAATAAAGCTCTGGGCCAGCTCCGATATCAACACCGCGCCTTGACGGACCGAGGGTGAAAACCTAAGCTCGAATCAGTCGCTTGTCGCGCTGCAGCGGGGATTTGTGCGGCGCATATTAGACTGTCACTCAGACGCTTCCAGACAGGATCGAGATGATTCCCTACCATTGGCAGTACTTGCCGTTGCTCATGCAGATCCTGGTGGCTTTTGGTCTGGCCGGAGGGATGGTGCTGGCCTCCTGGTTCATCGGGCGGCACCGGAACACCAAGGCAAAACTGGGCGCCTATGAGTGCGGCATCGATCCGGTAGGCGACGCGCGCGGGCGGTTCAGCGTGCGGTTCTATATGGTGGCGATGCTGTTCATCCTGTTCGATGTGGAAGCTGTGTTCATGATGCCGTGGGCGGTGATCTACAAGAGGCTGCCTGCGATCACCGGGAATCGGCTGTTTGGCTTCTGGGAGATGGTCGTTTACCTGGGATTCATCGCCGTAGGGCTTTACTACATTGTGCGTAAGGGCATTCTGAACTGGAGCCAGGACAAGGCGGACCTGTGACGGAAAAGACGCTGGCCAATCGGGCGGAGGTTCTGGAGGGACTGCCGGAGCATCCGGCGGTGAAAGCGCTGCTGGCCTGGAGCAATTCAGGATTTCTGGATGCACGGTTCGATCGGGATGAGCTGACGTTGACAGTGGCTCCGAACGACATTGTGCCGGCGTTGCAGGCGTTGAAGGCGGCAGGCTACAACGCATTTGAAGACATGACGGCAGTTGACTGGTATCCGAGTGAGCCGCGCTTTCAGCTGAGCTATCACATCCTGTCGCACCAATATAGGGAGCGGATTCGGCTGCGGGCGATGGTGAGTGGCGACGATCCGGCGGTGGAGTCTTCGACGGTGGTGTGGCCGGGCGCGAACTACTACGAACGCGAGGTCTTCGATTTGTTCGGCGTGCGATTCGAGGGTCATCCGAACTTGCGGCGCATCCTAATGCCTGAAGACTGGACGGGGCATCCCTTGCGCAAGGACTATCCGGTGGAGGGCTACCGCTGATGGCTGATTTTGATGTAGGCACGCCCATCCTGGAAGCACCGGTCGCCGAGGGCGCGAAAGACCAGCACATGGTCCTGAACATGGGACCGCAGCACCCGTCGACGCACGGCGTGTTGCGCCTGGTGCTGGAGGTGGACGGCGAGATCGTGGTGCGGCTGTATCCCGAGATTGGATACCTGCACACGGGGATCGAGAAGACCTGCGAGGCGAAGTTTTATCAGCAGGTGGTGCCACTGACCGATCGCGTGGATTATTTAGGCCCGATGGCCAACAACCTGTGCTACTGCCTGGCCGTCGAGAAGCTGCTGCAGCTGGAGATTCCGGATCGTGCGCAGTGGCTGCGGGTGATGTTCACGGAGCTGACCCGGCTGAACTCGCACCTGATCTGGCTGGGTACGCACGCAATGGATATTGGTGCGCTGACGGTGTTTCTCTACACTTTCAGGGAACGCGAAGATATTCTGCGCATCTTTGAAGAAGTGGCCGGGCAGCGGATGATGACCAGCTACTTCCGCATCGGCGGGCTGGCGATGGAGCCGCCGCTGGGGCTGCTGGGAAAGATTCAGGCGTTCATCAAGACGCTCCCGGAGAAGATCGATGAGTACTCAAACCTGCTGACGGGGAATCCGATCTTTCGCAACCGGCTGATGGGCGTGGGCATGTTTTCCGCCGAAGACGCGATTGCCTTGGCGATCACCGGGCCGACGATGAGAGCGTCGGGAATCGATTTCGACCTGCGGCGGGACATGCCGTACTCGAGCTACGAGAAGTTTCAGTTCAAGGTGCCGGTGTCGAACGGATGCGACTGCTGGGCGCGGTATGAAGTGCGGCTGCTGGAGATGCGCGAGAGCGTGAAGATTGTGCAGCAGGCGCTGGATGGGATGCCGGAGGGGCCGGTGAAGGCCGATGCGCCGAAGATTGTGCTGCCGGACCGCGAGAAGATGAAGACGCAGATGGAGGCGCTGATCCATCACTTCAAGATCGTGACGGAAGGGTTCAATGTGCCGGCGGGCGAGGTGTATCAGGCAATCGAGTCGGGGCATGGAACGATGGGCTACTACGTGGTTTCGGATGGAACCGCGAAACCGTATCGGGTGCACATGCGGTATCCGGGATTTGCGAGTTTGCAGGCGCTGGAGACGATGTGCAAGGGCCGGATGCTCGCAGATGTAGTGGCGGTGATCGGGTCGATTGATATTGTGCTGGGGGAGATTGACCGGTAGTGCCAACTGCCGCGCAATTATATGCGGAGCTTTGGGTTTCGTTGGCTTCGCTGCTGCGCAGTTATACGGCGGCACACGGGTTGAATGGGGATCGGCAGGCTACGGTTGAGCTAGGCGAAGAGCGGATCACGGTGCGGTACGGGGACCGGTGGTTGGATCTGAAGCGTGATGGAGCGACGGTGGCCTGGCAGCGCGAGGATGGACGAAGCGGAGTGCTGGAGTTGACGGAGGCCGGACGGTTGAGACCGAAGATCGATCCCAGGTCCCCGAATGCGAGGGACCTGGGGCACCCGGCTTTCAACTTGGGGCACCCAGAGGAGGAAGAGATGGATATGGCGGCTGAAGCGTGGGCGCGGGAGTTGATGCAATGACGAGCGAAACCATGTCGGTCTTCTCGCCGCAACTCGCCAAGCGTTTCGACGTGCTGGCGGCGAAGTATCCGGTGAAGCGGTCGGCGCTGGTTCCCATGCTGCTCTATGCGCAGGATGAGGTGGGGTATCTGTCGGACGCGGTGATCGCGGAGATTGCGGAGCGAATCGGGGTTACGCAGCTCGATGTACGCAATGTGGCGTCGTATTACTCCATGCTGCGCTTCAAGCCGGTGGGCAAGTATAACGTGCAGGTGTGCACGAATATCAGCTGCATGCTGCGCGGCGGGTACGACGTGTTCGAGAAGTTCCAAGATGAACTCGGCATCGGGCATAAGGGCATCACGAAGGATGGCGTGTTTTCTCTTGAAGAGGTGGAGTGCATCGGGGCCTGTTGCTGGGCGCCGGCAATCCAGGTGAACTACGAATTTCACGATGAGCTGACACCCGAGGGTGTGCCGGAAGTTCTCGCTCGGTACCGGACCCAGGTCCAGAACAAGGAAAAGAATGCCTAGGCTGGTTTCGCATCCCGATGAAGTGAAGATTGTGACGCGGCGCTTTGGGCAGGGCGCGGCGAATATCGACAAATATGTCGAACTGGGCGGCTACGAGGCGGCGAAGAAGTGCCTGGCGCAGGGGCCCGAGTGGATCATCAACGAGATGAAGGCCTCGAACCTGCGGGGGCGCGGTGGCGCAGGCTTTCCGACGGGGATGAAGTGGTCGTTTGTGCCGAAGCAGAGCCCGAAACCGAAGTATGTCCTGGTCAACGGCGACGAGAGCGAGCCCGGCACCTGCAAGGACCACCTGATCTTTCTGCACGATCCTCATGCGGTGATCGAGGGAACGATCATTGCCGGTCTGGCGATCGGATCGAAGCTCGGATTTATCTATCTGCGCGGCGAGTATCGCTACCTTCTCGAGATCATGGAGAAGGCGGTTGCCGATGCGTACGCGAAGGGTTTTTTGGGCAAGAATATCTTCGGATCGGATACGGAGTTTCAGGTCATTACGCAGACCGGCGCGGGCGCTTACGAGGTGGGTGAAGAGTCGGCGCTGATGGAGTCGCTGGAAGGCAAGCGGGGTGTCCCGCGCATCAAGCCTCCCGTTCCCTGCCGTTGTGGGTCTGTATGGCGGACCGACGGTGATCAACAACGCCGAGACGATTGCGACGGTGCCGCACGTGATTACGATGGGCGGCGAGGCGTTTGCGGCTGTGGGTACGCCACGGAATGGCGGGACGCGGTTGTTCGGGTTGAGCGGGCACGTGGAGCGGCCAGGCGTGTACGAACTGCCGATGGGCTACAACCTGAAGAAGATGATTTATGAAGTCGGCGGAGGCGTGCGCGGCGGGCGGAAGTTGAAAGCTGTCGTGCCCGGCGGATCGTCGACGCCGGTGCTGTTGCCCGAAGAGATTGAGAATCTGGGCATGGACTTCGACCAGGTGGGCAAAGCGGGATCGATGCTGGGGTCGGGCGGCGTGGTGGTGATCGACGACCAGACGTGCATTGTGGAGTTTGCGCTGCGCACGATCAGCTTCTATCAGCATGAGAGCTGCGGGTGGTGCATTCCCTGCCGCGAAGGAACGGACTGGCTGAAGAAGTCGCTGACGCGATTCCACGCGGGCTTCGGGGTGGCCAAGGATATCGACAACATTCAATACATCGCCGATAACATGATGGGCCGGACGTTCTGCCCGCTGGGCGATGCGGCGGCGATGCCGACGTTGGGATTTGTGAAGAAGTTCCGCAAAGAGTTTGAGGAGCATTTGGACGGCAAGCCGTGCCCGTATGCGAAGCATGGGGCGCCGGAGTTGACAGTCGCCTAGCAACAGCACGCCAGCAGCAGATGAGAGACTAAGAGACGAATGGCGGATGTAACGTTCACAGTCGATGGAAAGAAGCTGACGGCTCCGGCCGGAACGCTGCTGATTGAAGCGTGCCGCAAGGCGGGCATTGAGATTCCTGCCTTCTGCTACTACCCCGGGCTGAGCCTGCAGGCGGCGTGCCGCATGTGCGTGGTGCGGCAGGAGAAGGTGCCGAAGCTGCAGACGGCGTGCACAACGACGGTGGCCGAGGGCCAGGTGTTCATCACCGAGTCGGCCGAGATTGCGCAGGCGCGCAAAGCAACCATCGAGCTGCTGCTGGGGAATCATCCGCTGGACTGCCCGGTGTGCGATGCGGGCGGCGAGTGCGAACTGCAGGACATGACCTTCAAGTACGGCGCGGGCGAGAGCCTCTACGCCGAGGCCAAGCAGCACCGCGAGGAACAGCAGTGGTCGCCCGCGGTGTTCTATGACCGGCCACGCTGCATTTTGTGCTATCGATGTGTCCGCATGTGCGGCGAGGGCATGGATGTCTGGGCGTTGGGAGTGGAGAACCGCGGTGCGCGCTCGGTCATTGCGCCGAATGGCGGTGACCATCTGGACTGCGAGCAATGCGGCATGTGCATCGACGTGTGCCCGGTGGGTGCATTGACCAGCGGGAGTTACAGATATAAGACGCGGCCATGGGAGATGAAGCACGTTGCGACGGTGTGTACGCACTGTGGCGACGGATGCAAGGTGACGCTGGGCGTGCGGCAGGCCGATGATGGCGCCGGCGATCATTCGCGCCGACAACCGGGACAAGAGCGGCATCAACAACGATTTTCTCTGCGCCAAGGGGCGATTCGGGTTCGACTTTGTGGAGAGTACGGACCGGTTGACCAAGCCGCTGGTGCGCAATACCCAGGGCAAGCTGGAGCCCGCGACCTGGGAACATGCGCTGCGCGTTGCCGGCAAGAAGCTGAAAGAGATTCGTGAAACCAAGAGCGGGACTGCGATCGGCGTGATCGGGTCGAACACAACCACCAACGAAGAGAATTATCTTCTTCAGAAATTTGCGCGGACCGTGTTGCGCACCAACAATATCGACCACGAGCGGACGGCGGACTATCCAGCATTTGCGGTTGCACTGGCGGGACATGGGCATGGTGCAGCGAGTCTGCACGATGTATCGCAGGCGCCGGCGATTCTGCTGATGGGCGGCAATCCGACTGACGAGCATCCATTGCTGGCGTGGGAGATTCGCACCAACGTTCGCCTGAACAAGGCCCGGCTCTATGTTGCGAACACCAAACACATCAAGTTGGAGCGGCAGGCCAAGGCAACGCTGCGCGTGCCGGAAAGCGGATACGCGAAACTGGCTGGATATCTGGCAGGCGACAACGCCACGATTACCGATTCAGCATTTCGAGATGCTGTGCTCGCCGAGGAATCGCTGGTTGTGATCTTCGGATCGGAGTTCGCGGGTTCCGATCTCGACGCGCTGGTGAGATGGGGATTCGGACGCGCAGGCGTGAAGTTTGCGTATCTGGGCGACCATGCGAATTCGCGCGGAGCGGCGGACATGGGACTGTTTCCGGATCTGCTGCCGGGCTACGTGCCAGTGAAAAATCCGGGGGCGTTTGCAGCCGAGTATGCGGGCATGCCGACAGCACCGGGCAAAACGAAGCAAGAGATGCTGGCTGGCGGGCTGGGTGCGCTGCTTATCGTGGGTGCGAATCCTTTGGCGGGTGTCGATCCGAAGGCCCTTAAGGGCACATTTGTGGTGGTGCAGGATCTTTTCCTGACGGAAACAGCGGCGCTCGCAGATGTGGTTTTTCCAGCGGCGAGCCTGTATGAGAAGACGGGGACGGTGACGAACACATTCGGCGATCTGCAGATGGCAAGGAAGGCTGCAGACCGTGCTGGGGTAAAGCCCGACTTCGAGATCCTGGTGCGGCTGGCGGACTCCATGGGCGTGGACATCAAAAAGCTGGTGCCGTTCGGAAAGGGCCTGACGGCCGATCTCGGGCAGTCGCGCGGTGCGCAGGCAGGCGAGGCCGATCGTCATGCGGTGTGGCTGGCAGCGAACGATCTCGAACCGAAGCTGAGCCCGTTCGATCCGTTGGCGGTGCTGGACGAGATTGAGCGACTGGTCCCGAGCTATAAGCTGGATCGGCTGAATCTGCTGGGCGGCAATGACGTGCCAACGGAGCCGGGGTTTGTGCCGGTGACGGCTCTGACCGGAACCAGAACGATTGTGCCCGCGCATGATGGATTGTTCACATCGGGAACACTGGGACGGTATAGCCCGGCGTTGCTCGAATTGGAGCGGCACCAGAATGCCGCACCTGCTGGCGCGGCGGCAGATTGATTGAGGAACAGCGTACGAAAGGCTGATGGGCTGTGACGATTCTGCAGTTTTTCATCTGGAGCTTGCTGAAGGTCATCGTGGTCACGGTGGTGATGCTGATGAGCGTGGCCTACACGGTGCTGCTGGAGCGCAAGCTGGTAGGGCGAATCCAGAATCGATGGGGACCGAGCCGCGTGGGTCCGTTCGGGCTGCTGCAACCGCTGGTGGATGGCGCCAAGCTTTTCCTGAAGGAAGACCTGATTCCGACGGCGGTCTATCGCCCGCTGTATCTCATCTCTCCGGTGATTGCGCTGGCCTGCGCACTGATCTCGATTGCCGTTGTGCCGTTCGGATCGCCCACGGTGACAGGACCGGGCGGATTTCACTTCTTCGAGATCTCCGATGTGAATATCGGGCTACTGGTGATCCTGGGGATCACATCTATTGGCGTGTACGGGATCGCACTCTCCGGTTGGTCGTCGAACAACAAGTATTCACTGCTGGGGTCGTTGCGGTCTTCGGCGCAGCTGATCAGCTATGAACTGGCGCTGGGGTTGTCGCTGGTGGGGGTGGTGCTGCGCGCCGGCTCACTGAATCTGCGCGAGATTGTCGAGAACCAGGGGAAGCACGGGCTACTGTCGTGGAATCTCTTTGGCGGGTTTCAGTTTGTCGCGTTCTTCATTTATTTGATGGCGGCGTATGCGGAGACGAATCGTTCTCCCTTCGATTTGCCTGAGGCGGAGAGCGAGCTGACGGCGGGCTATCACACCGAGTACAGCTCGATGAAGTTCGCGATGTTTTTTATGGCCGAGTACGCGAACATGATCACAGTGGGCTGTGTGGCGACGCTGCTGTTTCTGGGCGGATGGACGAGCCCGTTCGGCGACCTGATTCCGCTGCCACAGAACATTGTGTTGCAGGCGCTCGTCCCGATCTTCTGGTTCGTATTGAAGGTTTTCTCGTTTCTGTTTCTCTATGTGTGGGTGCGCGGAACCCTGCCGCGTTTTCGTTATGACCAGCTGATGAATTTTGGATGGTGTTATTTGATGCCGCTGGCCATCCTGAACATTGTGGCCACGAGTCTGTGGCTCGCGTATAAGTGAACGAACGATGCACCTGATTCTGTTTCTCATTTTCGCTGCATTCTGCCTCGGCGGGGCGATCAATTTGTTGCTGCAGACGCACCCGATCAACAGCGCGCTGTCGCTGATTGTGGTGATGACGTCGCTGGCGGTGCTCTATCTCCTGCTGGGCGCCGAGTTCCTGGCAGCAGCGCAAGTGATTGTTTATGCCGGCGCGATCATGGTGCTGTTCACCTTTGTGGTGATGCTGTTGAACGCGGGCCGCGAGGAACGTACGCTGGGCAGCAAGGCAGCGGCAATCGTCGGATTCCCTGCGGTCGTGGCGCTGCTCGCCGTGGCCGCGACGGTTGTGCTGCATACGCCGAGCCTAGGCGGCGCGGCCTTTGGCGACGATCTTTCGAGCCAGCCAGGGAAGACGAACCTCGATCAGCTGAGCACGGTGCTGTTCACGAACCTGCTGCTGCCTTTTGAAGTCACCTCGGTGCTGATTCTGATTGCGATTCTGGGGGCGGTGGCGCTGGCGCGGCATGGCGACGGAGAAAGGTCGGCGGGAAAATGAACCTGCTGCAACAGAATGTTCCGTTGAGCTGGTATCTCCTGTTGAGCGCGATGCTGTTTGCGTTAGGGGTGGTGGGGTTCCTGATCAAGCGCAATTTGATCACGGTTTTCATGTCGATTGAGCTGATGCTGAATGCAGTGAACCTATCTTTTGTGACCTTCGCGCATCAGTGGCATGCGGTGAAGGGACAGATCTTTGTCTTCTTTGTGATGATGGTGGCCGCGGCCGAAGCTGCGGTGGGTCTGGCGATCATCATTGCCGTGTTCCGCGCCCGCGCGACGCTGGCCGTTGACCGTATCGATTTGATGAAACTATGAGCGAGCCTTTGCTGTTTTTGCCTTTGATTCGCGCTCCTGCCGTTTCTCGGCTTCCTGTTGAATGGGACGTTGGGGCGGAAGCTGCCAAAGGCCTTGGTTTCGACGATTGCCCTGGCCGCGCCCGCGGCATCTTTCCTGATCGTGGTGCACGATGCCTTTCTCGTGTGGACCGGCGCGGTGGCGATGCCGGCGATCGAGAAGGGTGCACCGGTGTGGATCTCGGCTGGCACTCTGCATGTGGATTTCGGCTGCGTGCTCGATCCGCTTTCGCTGGTGATGTTGCTGATCATCACGGGGGTGGGCTTCCTGATTCACGTGTACTCAGTCGGGTACATGGCGCACGAGGATGGATACTGGCGCTATTTCGCGTATCTGAACCTGTTCCTGTTCTTCATGACGGTGCTGGTGCTGGCCGGCAATGCCCTGATGATGTTTGTGGGCTGGGAGGGCGTGGGCCTGGCATCGTATCTGCTGATCGGGTTCTGGTTCCAGAAGACGTCGGCCGTGGATGCGGGCAAGAAGGCGTTCGTGGTCAACCGCATCGGCGACTTCGGATTCCTGATTGGGATGTTCCTGCTGCTGGCGAACTTTGGCACGCTGACGTTCACGGAGATCGCAACGAAGTTGAGCGAGGATCCGGCTTGGACGGGCGGTGTGCTGACAGCTACGGCTCTATGCCTGTTTGTGGGCGCGGTGGGCAAGAGCGCCCAACTGCCGCTGTATGTGTGGCTGCCGGACGCGATGGAAGGCCCGACGCCAGTCTCTGCACTGATTCACGCGGCGACGATGGTGACAGCCGGCGTCTATATGGTCGCGCGGACCCATTTCCTGTTTCGACCGGTCGCCGCTGGCGTTGAGCGTGGTGGCCATCGTGGGCGCAGCGACGGCTCTGTTTGCGGCGACGATCGGCTTGGTGCAGACGGACATCAAGCGCGTGCTGGCCTATTCGACCGTGTCGCAGCTCGGCTACATGTTTCTGGGGTGCGGTGTCGCGGCGTACTCGGCGGCAATCTTTCACCTGATGACGCACGCGTTCTTCAAGGCGCTCTTGTTCCTCGCGGCTGGCTCGGTGATTCACGGTATGGGCGGTGAGCAGGACATGCGCAAGATGGGCGGGTTGCGCAAGAAGATGCCGGTGACGTTCTGGACGATGACAGCGGCGGTGCTGGCGATCTCAGGTTTTCCGTTCTTCTCGGCGTTCTTCTCCAAGGACGCGATCCTGTATGCGGCATTTCTCTCCGGTGGGCTGGGCAAGGTGCTGTGGTTCGGTTGGATGGGTGACGGCTGCACTGACCGCGTTCTACATGTTCCGCCTCTGGTATCTGACGTTCTTTGGCGAACTGCGGAATCACGAGGTGCATCCGCACGAGAGCTCGGCGTCGATGACGGGGCCGTTGGCGATACTGGCGGTGCTTTCTGTGATCGGGGGATGGATCGGGTTTGGTGAGAATCTCGGACCGTTCGGTCGATTCCTTGCTCCTGCGATTGGCGTCCACAGCACGGAAGCGGGTAGCGCTGGACTGGAGTGGGGGATGAGCGTCGCTTGCTGTTCTTGCCGGTGGCGCTTGGATGGTATGTTGCGCACCGGCTTCTACAGCGAGCGGTCAGAGCGAGCGGCGAGCTTGGCGACGAGTTTCTCGGGCCCGTACAACCTATTAGTCCACAAGTACTACGTAGACGAAATCTACAGTTTCTTCATTGTGAAGCCGCTGCTGGCGCTGTCACGCTTCTTCCTCGACTGGGTGGTCGATGTGGCGATCCTGGGTGGGCTGGTGTGGCTGCTCGGGGGCATTGCGCAGCTGGGCGGAGCGATTCTGCAGCGGTGGCAATCGGGCAATCTGCGTTCGTATGCGGCGTGGCTGGCGTTTGGAGCAGCGGCGCTGCTGCTGTTTGTGCTGCTGCCCTGGACATCGCTGTTCGCTAGTATCGGACTTCACGTGGGGATGGTGACGCACTAATGAACGAGTCGATTCTCACGGTGATTCTGTTGACGCCGCTGGCTGGTGCCGTGGTTGTGGCGCTGCTGCCGGATCGGGGCAAGCTTTCGGCGTGGATGGCTCTGCTGACGTCTCTGGTCACCTTCGCTTTTACGCTGCATCTGCCGGCTCATTTCGTCCAGGGACAGAGCGGATTTCAGTTTGAGATCGACAGGTTGTGGATCGAGAACCCGCCCATCCACTATCACGTGGGTGTGGACGGGCTGAGCCTGTGGCTGGTGGTGCTTGTCGGGTTGCTGGCTCCTGCCGGGGTGGTGGCGAGCTGGAATGCGATCAAGGAGCGGAGGAAGCTCTTCTACTCGCTTTTTCTGATACAGCAGACAGCGATGTATGGCGTTTTTATATCGCTCGACCTGATGGTCTACTACGGGTTCTGGGAGCTGTCGCTGGTGCCGATGGCGATTTTGATCGCCATGTATGGGCGCAAGGATGGGCCAAAGGCGGCGACGAAGTTTTTCCTGTTCACGTTTATTCCGTCGGCGCCGCTGCTGGTGGCGATCCTGTGGCTTTATGCGAGGACGGGCACGTTTAACTTTGCCGATCTGCAGGCAGATATCGCGACCGGTACGCTGCCTGTGGCGGGTTTGTCCTGGGCCGCGCTGGCGTTCCTGTTTGCCTTCGCGGTGAAGGTGCCGGTGTTCCCGCTGCATGGGTGGCTGGCGGACACCTTCAATGAAGCTCCTGTGGCAATGGCGATGGTGGTCGCGGGCAAGCTGGGACTTTACTCGATGCTGCGCTTCCATGTCGGGCTCTTCCCTGCCCAGGCAAAAGCAATCGCGCCATTGATGATTGCGCTGGCCGGAGTGGGAATCCTGTATGGGGCATGTCTTGCTCTGGTGCAGAGGGATTTCTGGCGGCTGTTCGCGTTTGCGGCGCTGGGGCATTTGAGCCTGATTGTGCTGGGTGTGTATGGGCTGACGTTTACGGGTTGGGATGGGGCGATCTATCAGATCCTCAATAACGAAATGATTGACGCGGCGCTGTTTGTCTTATTCGGCGCGCTGGAGCTGCGCTATGCGACGAGCCAGATTGCCTCGTATGGTGGGCTGGCGGCGAAGTTGCCGCAACTGGCCACGCTGTTTGTGATCTCGTCGCTGGCGATGATCGGGCTGCCGATGCTGAACGGGTTCGTGGGCGAATTTCTGATCCTGTCAAGCACCTTCGCGGGTGTGAGCCACGGCTGGGCGGTGGTCGCGACAGTGGGCGTGATTTTGAGTGCGGCCTACATGCTGTGGCTGGTTCAACGGCTGTTCTACGGGCCGCAGAGCCAGATGGCTTCGGCAGCCACGGCAAGCGATTTGCGCTTCGGGGAACAGGCGATCCTGTGGCCGTTCGCGGTGCTGATGCTGGTGATGGGAATCGCGCCGTCGCTGTGGATCACGGCAATTGAAAGTCGGACCGGGCCGGTGCAGGTGAGATTGTCGGCGCAGACTCCCGGGGTCGCTCTCGCAACCAGAACCGCGGAAGGGAGCCAGCGATGAACCCCGGCGACATGTACCGGATTCTTCCTGAGATCATCCTGACGCTAACGGGCGTGCTGGTGATGCTGATCGACGCATCGCTGCCGCAGGGATGGCCGCGGCGCTCGCTGGGATGGGTTGCAGCTGTGGGCACCACAGTGGCGCTCTGGTCGAGCCTGTGGCAGCTCTCGCTGCCCGTTGGAACGGGTTTCTACGGGACCGTCGAGACGAGCCCGTTCACTGTCTTCTTCCACGTGCTGATTTGCGGAATCGTGCTGGTGGCTCTGCTGCTGGCACTCGACACACTACCCGAGGACAGCCATCACCAGGGCGAGTATTATGCGCTGGTTGTTTTTGGCGCAGTTGGCATGTGCCTGATGACGAGCGCTGTCGAGTTGCTGCGTGGTGTTTATCGCGCTCGAAATCTCGTCGATCTCGACGTACATTCTGGCTGGATATCGCAAGGAGACGGGGCAAGGACCCGAGGCGGCGATCAAGTATTTCCTGCTGGGTTCGTTTGCGACGGGATTTCTGCTCTACGGAATCGCCCTGATCTTCGGGGCGACCGGCTCAACGCAGGTGTATGAAATTGCGCATACGCTGGCTAGTGCGCCGAATGGGCCTGCACTGCCATTGGAGCTGGCGGCTCTTTGTCTGATGCTGGTGGGGATCCTGTTCAAGGTATCGGCTGCGCCGTTCCATGTGTGGACCCCAGACGTCTATGAGGGAGCGCCTTCGCCTGTTGTCGCGTTGATGTCGACCGCGCCCAAGGCCGCTGCATTCGCCCTGCTGCTGCGTGTGGTCTACGAGGTCTTCCCCACGCTGCAATCTGTGTGGGAGCCAGTGCTATGGATCGTGGCGATCCTGTCGATGACGGTGGGCAATCTTGCCGCGCTGCGCCAGCAAAACGTGAAGCGGATGCTGGCGTACTCCTCGATCGCACACGCGGGATATCTGCTGGCGGCGTTTGCAGGGCTCGGCTCGACCGGGATCGCGGCGGCGACCTTCTATATCGCTGCCTATGCAGCCATGAACGTGGGGATCTTTGCGGTGGTGACGGTGGTCAGCGGCTACGACGAGAAGCTGCCGCTTGTGAAGGATTTTCGCGGGCTCCTGTATCGCTCGCCTATGTTGGGCAGTCTGCTGCTCTTCTTCCTGATATCGCTCGTCGGGATTCCCTTCACCGGCGGATTTTTCGGAAAGTTCTATTCATTTTCTGCAGCGGTGGATGGCGGTGCCATTTGGCTGGCTGTGATCGGCCTGCTGAATTCCGGGCTGGCGTCGGCGTACTATCTGCGACTAGCGTTTTCCTGTGCGCAACGGCCTGCCGAGGGAGAAGCGGCGCCAGAGTCTCCGCGCGTGGGGATCGCTGTGAGCGCCGCATTGTTTTTTGCCGCAGCAGCGACACTGCTGCTCGGAATCGTGCCGAGTGAAGTGCTGCGGGCTTCGCAGACCGCCGCACATACGTTGAGGCCACCGACAGAGCAGCAGGAGATGCAGCCGGTTACGGCGAAGATCACGCCCCAGCCGTAACTGCCGACTTGCCCTTTTAACTTTGCCCAGACTTCACAGAAAGCCGGACTGCACCGATATCCACTAATTGGCGCTGGCGCGATACCACTCGACCGTACGCCGGAGGCCTTCGCGGAAGTCGACAATCGGCTTGTAACCGAGCAGTTCGCCGGCGAGCCATATGTCGGCGAGAGAGTCGCGAATATCGCCTGAGCGGGGCGGGCCATAGATCGCTTGTCCTTTAAATCCAGTTAATTCCCGCACAACTTCAAAGACATGGTTGAGGGTTACGCGGGACCCAGTGGCGATGTTCATCACCTGGCCACTGACCTTCGCGGCGGGGGCCTGAGCAGCCAGCAGATTGGCGTGGACGACGTTGTCGATGTAGGTGAAGTCGCGGCTCTGCTCGCCGTCGCCGAAGATCGTTGGCTGTTCGCCGGCCAGCATCTTGCGGCAGAAGAGAGCCATGACGCCGGAGTAGTGCGAGGTCGGGTCCTGATAGGGACCGAAGACGTTGAAGTAGCGGAGAACGACCGTCTCGAGGCCGTAGACGCGGGCAAAGGCGCGCATGTATTGCTCGCCAGCAAGCTTGGCGACGGCGTAGGGCGAGATGGGGTTAGGCAGCATCTCCTCGTGCTTGGGGAGCGTAGGCGTGTCCCCATAAGCGGAGGACGAGCCGGCGTAGATAACTCGGCGTACGCCAGCAGCGCGGGCGGCGACAAGCAGATTCAGCGTCGCGGTGACGCAGTGCAGATTCGTGCTTACGGGGTCGGCGACAGAACGAGGGACGCTGGCCAGAGCGGCTTCGTGGAAGACGATTTCGACCCCCTCACAGGCGGTCGCGCAGATGGCGGGATTGGTGAGATCGCCTTCAACGAACTCCATGGCTTCGAGTCCGGCGAGATTCGCACGTTTCCCAGTGATGAAGTTGTCGATACCGCGCACGGATTCGCCGCGCTTGATCAGTTCGGCTGCAATCGATCGACCTATAAATCCGGCCGCACCGGTAACGAGATACTTAGGCAAAGGCTCCTCCGCTGTTCGTCGTGCGGGACAAGCAGCAAACGACAGGATATAGGAGGGCGCTCGGATCGCGGCAGCCGGATACCTAACCCCGACAGGCGAATTCTAAGCAACCATGCACTAAGATTGAGGTATGGCTACCGTAGCTAGCGGACCCGCCGCAGAGGTCCAAAGCAAGATCGGAACGCGTCAAGCACGCGTAGGCATTGTGGGGATGGGGTATGTTGGGCTGCCTCTGGCCCTCCTTTTCAGCGGGCAGAAGTTTCGCGTGACCGGCTTCGATATTGCAGCCGACAAGGTTGACACGCTGAATGCCGGCGGATCCTATATTGTTCGCATTCTGCCAGAAATGATTCGCGAGGCACAAAAGGCCGGCTTTCGCGCGACGGCGGACTACTCTGAGATCGCCACGATGGACGCGGTCATCATTTGCGTCCCGACGCCGCTGGACGAGTATCACGAGCCCGATCTGAGCTATGTGACCCGCACAGTCGAAGCCATTGCTCCGCACACACACGATGGGCAATTGATCATCCTCGAGAGCACGACGTATCCGGGGACGACGGAAGAGCTTGTCGTGCCCCTGTTGGAGGCTGGAAACACGCAGGGTCTGAAGGTGGCGCGCGGTGAAGACGGCCAGGGTATGCATGTGGCGTTCTCCCCGGAACGCGAGGACCCGGGAAACGAGACGGTAGCGCGACAGGACATCCCGAAGGTGGTCGGCGGCTGCGGCAGTGTGGCCGCAGAACTGGCTGGCGCACTCTATGGATCCATCTTCCATCGTGTGGTGCCGGTAAGCAGCCCGGCCGTGGCGGAGATGACCAAGCTACTGGAGAATATCTACCGCTGTGTAAACATCGCGCTGGTGAACGAGCTGAAGCAGCTCTGCATGCGTATGGGGATCGACATCCACGAGGTGATCGACGCGGCCAAGACGAAGCCTTTCGGTTTCCAGGCGTTTTATCCGGGGCCTGGCCTAGGCGGCCACTGCATTCCGATCGATCCGTTTTATCTCTCGTGGAAGGCGCGGGAGTTCGATTTTCGGACACGATTCATCGAACTGGCGGGCGAGATCAACACAAATATGCCGCGATTCGTGATCGAACAGCTAGCTGACGGGCTGAATCGGGGGCGCAAGTCGATCAACGGATCCAAAATCCTTGTGTTGGGAATGGCATACAAGCGCGATGTCGACGATCTCCGCGAATCGCCTTCGCTCACGATCATCGAACTGCTGCGCGAGAAGGGTGCGACCGTGGCGTATAACGACCCATACTTCCCGACAGTGGGACAAGGCCGGCACTACGCGCTCAACATGACGAACACGCCGCTTGAGAATCTCGGACAATATGATGCAGTGCTGATTGTGACCGACCACTCGACCTACGACTACCGCAGGATTGTCGATGAGGCCCAGCTTGTGGTGGATTCGCGCAACGCAACGAAAGGGATCGATTCTCCGAAGATTGTACGCTGCTAAGGTCTGCTCACACGGCTGGGGCAGATGGTGCTTGCGGGCGACAATCGGACGAAGGCGTCATTTCGAATTGGGGTCGATGAATGCAAACAGGAGTCTCAACTTGCCGGCCGTTGCCTCGGCGACGTCGATCCCGGTGACGACGGGCGGCAAGCCCAGTGGTCCAAATCCCCAGCCAATTCTGCCCACCCCGTGAAATCCTTCCGGCGCAACTCGCTCGGAGAATACGTAGGCGGGAAACTTGGCGAGCAGTTTCTCGACGGTTTGGCTGATTTCAACGCGGCCGATGTGCCGGCCGTCCGGATTCACCAAGACTGCTTCGGCATGCCATATCTCGGCGAGAGCATCCTTTCGTTTCGCGTTGTCCCGCTCGCCAAAGACCTCGAATAAGTTGCGCCGCAACAGAGTCTCGATCGTCTCCGCCATGATTTCACCCTCTCTCAGGGCCAAGTGTAGCTGCGAAGCGTCCCCTTGGACTACGCGCAGAGTCCTGGGGCGAGACCAGCGTGCGGCGCGACGAATGGGCCTCCAATCATGTATTGTGGCTACGTTCGCCTATGATTCTCTCCCTCCCAGTGCTGGCCGAGCCGCAGCACTTTGACCTCGCAGAAAAACTTGTGTTCGCAGGCCTCACCGTGGGTTCGGGGACGCTGTTCTGGCGCCGGTTCCGGCCGATCCTGAAGAGAATTCTTGCATCGAAAAGGGACGCCGACTTTCGGCTGTCACCGATGGGCCGGCGCGTCTGGGATTTCTTTTGGGAGGTGATGTGCCAGGCGAAGGTGATCCGGCAGAGACCCCTGCCGGGGCTGGCCCATGCATTCGTCTTCTGGGGATTCTGTGCCTTCGCACTGGTGACGCTGAATCACTGCGCGGTCGGGCTGGGCGTCGGGTTTCTCGACCCAGCGGGGATGTTCGGACGGCTCTACTTCTATCTGGCGGCAGCATTCGCGCTATTGTGTGCGGCAGGCATCGCCGGGCTGTTTGTGCGCAGATTCCTGGTACGTCCAAGGTGGCTGGGTGAAAAGCTGAGCTGGGAGTCGGGATTTATTGCACTGCTCATCTTTCTTCTTATGGTGACGTATCTAGCGGCGTTTTCAGTCGCGGATACAAGCGAAGCGGCGCGGGTGCTGTGGTGGGCGCACACGTTGTGTCTGCTGGTGTTTCTGCCCATTATTCCCCACACAAAGCACCTGCATCTGGTATTGAGCCCGGCGACGGTGTTCCTTTCGCGCGGCGGATTCGGCAAGATTCCTCCACTAGCTGGTGACGAGGACTTTGGGCTGGTGGCAGGAACGGATCTGACGCAGCTTGTGAGCTTACAGGCGTACTCGTGTGTGGAGTGTGGGCGATGCACCGAGCACTGCCCTGCCGCGAATACCGGGAAGGTTTTGAACCCAAAGGAAATTGTGCTGGGCCTGCGAAGCTATCTGAATGAACTGGGACCGGCGTCGGCGGAGCCTCTGCTCGGCAAGTACAACTCGCAGGAGGCAGTCTTTCCAGTGCACAACGTGCGGGGCGTGCGAGTTTCAGTGTCCGGTTGGAATTGAGCACCTGCCGATTCTGATTGGGCTGCGGCGTGGGGCTGTGAATACGGGGGTATGGGAAGACGACCACGGGGGGAAGCTCTTTCTGGCACTGGAACGCGGATCGAATGCGCTGGGGATGAGCGCGACGGAGCGCGACAAGTTTGTGCAGAAGCTGGAGCTTCCGATCTTCGATGGAACGCAGGACTATTGTTTATGGCTCGGCTGCATGGGCGGATACGATCCAAAAGGGCGCGAAATTATTGCCGATTTCGTGCGCGTGATGCGGTATCTGGGAACGAGCTTCGGCGTGCTACGCAAGGAAAAGTGCACAGGCGATCCGGTGCGGCGGCTGGGGAATGACCTGGTGTTTCAGCAGCTGGCCGAGGCAAATCTGGAGGCCATGACGCAGAACAAGGTGAAGAAGATTGTGTCGATCTGCCCCCATTGCGTCCGGACCATTCAAGAGGATTGGAAGGGGTACGGAACGCCGCCGGAGGTGGAGCATCACAGCGAGTTTTTGGCCAGACATCTGGAGCAGTTGCCGAAGATTCGCGGCGAGGAGAAGATCGTGTTTCACGATCCTTGCTATCTCGGCCGGTATCGCAATGTGTATGACGAACCGCGGGCGGTCGTTCGTGCCACGGGGCAACTTGTCGAGGCCCCACGCAATGGCGAGCGGAGCTTCTGTTGTGGTGCCGGTGGTGGTCTCGCATTTTTGGGTGAGGAGACCGGCGAACGGGTCAGCCATGTGCGGGCGAAAGAGCTTGTGGACACTGGAGCGACGACGGTGGGTACGGCATGCCCGTTCTGCAATACGATGTTTCGCGATGCGCTGGCAGCAAAAGGAGCAGGCGCGCCGCAGCTATTGGACATCGCACAATTGACGGCGCGAGCGCTGCCCACGGCGGGATCCAACGCGGCCAACTAAGATAAACGAGAGCACTTTTCTATGAAGATTCTTGTGGCAATCAAGCAGGTCCCGGAGCGCGATGCGCAGGTGCATATCGATGCTGCGGGAAAATGGATTGACGAGGCCGGCATTCAGTGGGCTCTGAATGAGTCAGACGCGTACGCGCTGGAAGAGGCGTTGCAACTGAAGGAAAAGCATGGCGGCGAGGTCGTGGCGATAAGCGCTGGACCGGAGCGCGTGGGGTCGACGATTCGCGAGGCTCTGGCCAAAGGTGCAGACCGGGCCATTCATATCGATTGCGATACGGGACAACTGGACGCGCTGGGTGTGGCGCAGTTGCTGGCTGCGGCGATCAAGAGCGAGAGTCCGGACCTGGCTCTGACGGGACTACAGTCCGACGATTTGGGGTATGGGCAAACCGGCGTGATTCTAGCGGAGCTGCTCGGGCTGCCTCACTCGTCTCTGATTCTCCATGTGGAGAAGACCGAGCGGGGGCTGACAGTGAAGCGCGAGCTGGAAGAAGGTTGGTTCCAAACGATCGAACTGCCGCTGCCCGCAGTGCTAACAATCCAGTCGGGCGGCAACAAGCTGCGCTATGCGACGCTGATGGGGATCAAGAAGGCAAAGACAAAGGAAGTGCGGCGCGTTACAGCACAAGAGCTGGGGACAACAGCGACGCCGGTGGTGTCTCTGGCGCGGATCTCGGCTCCGCAGAAGCAGAAGTCTACACAGATGATTGGCGGCTCTCCGAAAGAGGCTGCGGCGGCACTGGCAGAGAAGCTGAAGTTTGAAGCGAGGGTGCTATGACCCATTTCACCTTCACTGCGAGGCATGTTCAGTGTATGCAGGGTGACGATTTCTTGAGGAAATCGCCACGCGAACTCGGCGGCTTCGAACGATTCCGGAAGGAGAAATGGCTATGAGCGGGATCTGGGTGGTGCTGGAGGAGCGCAACGGAAAGATCGCGCGGATCAGCTGGGAGGCTGTGGCGGCAGGGTTGAAACTGGGCGCGCAGACGGGGCTGACTGTGAATGCCGTGCTGCCGGGCGCTCAAACAGAGGCGCTTGCGGGGGAGGCTGCGACCAAGCCGCTCGCGAGGGTTCTCCGGCTGGAGCATGCGTTGCTTGGTGCTTACACTGCCGATGGATACACGATCGCGCTGGAGCAGTTTGTTCGCGCACAGCAGCCGGACTACTTGATCTTCCCGCACACGTATCAGGTACGCGACTATGCACCGGCGCTCGCGGCGCGGCTGGGTCAGGTGCTGATCGGCGATGTGACGGCGCTTGGGGATGGGCCCACGTTTGTACGGCAGCTGATGCAGGGACGCTTGAACGGCGAGTATCGGCACGCGGGCGGAGGAACGTGCTTCGTGTCGGTGCAGTCGGGTGCGTTCCGCGCGGATCAGGTCGAAGGAGGATCGGCGCAGGTTGAAATTTTTACACCGACGATCGATGCGACGCAGATTCGCACCAAGCCAGGCGAACCGTTCCGCGGATCGGCGCAAACTGTGGATTTGGGCTCGGCACAATTGATTGTGAGTGTAGGCCGCGGCATCAAAGAAGCCGAAAACCTGCCGATGGTGCAGGAGCTGGCGACCGCTCTGGGCGCGGAGATCGCGGCTTCGCGGCCGATCTGTGACAACGGCTGGCTGCCGATCGAACGACAAGTGGGTAGCTCAGGCCAGACTGTTGCGCCGAAGCTCTATCTTGCCGTGGGCATCTCTGGGGCGATTCAGCACCTGGTCGGGATGAAAGGATCGCAATGTGTCGTCGCGATCAACAAAGACCCCGATGCGCCGATCTTTGAGGTGGCCGATTACGGGATTGTCGGCGATCTTTTCGAAGTGGTGCCGGCGCTGACCGAAGCGGTGAAGGCGGCGAAACAGTAGCTCGTCGCCCGGCCGCCAGTCCCAGCCCGACTTGAGCACTCATGTCAGTTGCGGCAGTGCGGGCAAAGACGCTATGGTTCCCACGACACTCACTTGAGTTGCAGGAGCTACGGGAATGCTGATTCCTGAGACCTATCAGGCCGCACTTGTGCTGATGCTGGTTAGCATGCTGTGCTGGGGTTCGTGGGCAAACACGCTCAAACTCTGCCCGGGCTACCGCTTTCAGCTTTTCTACTGGGACTACGCGATGGGCGTGCTGCTAGGCGCAGTGGTGTTGGGATTAACAGCAGGAAGCCATGGGGCGAGCGGCAATCCATTCTTCACCGACATCGTGGAGTCGCCGCTAGCTTCGATGAAGATGGCTGCGCTGGGCGGAGTGGTGTTCAACATAGCGAACCTTCTGCTGGTGGCTGCGATTGACGTGGCGGGACTGGCTGTAGCTTTTCCCGTGGGCATTGGTCTGGCGCTGATTGTGGGTTCGGTGTGGAGCTACATCGTGAGCCCGAAGGGGAACCCGATGCTGCTGTTTGGCGGAGTGGCGCTGGTTACCGTAGCGATTGTTCTCGACGCGGCAGCGTATCGCAAGCGCGAAACGAAGGCGAAGGCGACAACGACCCGCGGGATCGTATTGAGTCTGGTTGCGGGATTGTTGATGGGAAGCTTTTATCCGCTTGTGGCGCGCGCGATGCAGGGCGAGCGCGGCAATCCGGGTCCCGGGCCGTACGCGATTGCCCTGTTCTTTGCGGTGGGCGTCATGCTTGTCGACATTTCCGGCAAATTGGCTGCTGATGTGGAAGCCGTTGGATGGAAAGCCGCGTGTGCGCAACTCCGAATACTGGGCCGCACTGTGGCGTTGGCATTTCGCAGGAATTCTGGGCGGGATGATCTGGTGCGCGGGCGCAGTCACCAACTTTCTAGGATCGGGCGCACACAAGATTGGGCCTGCGGTGTCCTATTCCATCGGACAGGGCGCGACGATGGTCTCGGCATGCTGGGGCGTGTTCGTCTGGCATGAATTCGCGGGCGCGCCACCGGCCGCGAAGAGGCTTCTGGTGTTTATGTTTGTCTTCTTCTTGCTGGGACTCGGGGCTATCGCCCTTGCGCCGCTCTATTAGGGCGGCCGTTGGATCGCAGGCATCTCGACTGTATCAGTCAGCTCATCTCAAGATCATCGAATACGCCTGCTGCGTCTTCCTGGGCGTTTCTGCGTCCAAGTCTACAGAGTTTCGTCTTACCTACATTTTTCAAGGATGAACAATGGGTGAATTTGTGAAGGTCCGTTCGGCGGACGATCATGAGCTGAACCTCTATGTTGCCAAGCCCGTTGGAGAGCCGATTGCGGGACTGGTTGTGATTCAGGAAATCTTCGGAGTGAACGAGCATATCCGGTCGGTTACGGACGAATTCGCGGAGGATGGGTTTCTGGCGGTGGCTCCCGCGTTGTTCGATCGCGTGAAACCTGGCATCGAGCTCAGCTACGAAGGTGAGGATGTGAAGATCGCTATGGAGATGCGGGGAAAGCTTGACATCGCGAAGGCTGTAGCCGACGTCGATGCAGCGATAGCCTATGCAGGCAAGGCAACAGGCAAAAAGGTGGGTGTGATTGGCTACTGCTTCGGCGGGTTGGTGGCGTGGCTCAGCGCGACACGACTCCATCCAGCAGCCGCGGTCGGATACTATGCAGGCGGCATCGGGAATTTTGCAACAGAGACGCCGAACGCGCCGGTGCAGCTGCACTTCGGCAAGCTCGACAGACACATTCCAGCCGAGCAAGTGGAGGCGGTCCAGGCAGCGCATCCTGAGGTGGAGATCCACTGGTATGAGGGCGCGGGCCACGCATTCAACTGCGACATGCGCGGCAGCTATAACCCACATGCCGCAGCCCTGGCACGAGGACGCGCGTTGGCCTTTCTGAAACATCATCTGTGCTGAAGCGGGCAGGAATCCCTTGGATTGCCGTCCTTGCTTTTCAGGCGACTTCGTTTTCCAGGGTGCCGATGGGATCGATGGTGATGCGGATGCGATCGCCGCTGGCGAGCGTATATGAGTTGGGCGGCACGATCCCTGTGCCCAGTCATCAGAAAGCAGCCACTGGGGAACACGTTGTCGCGGAGAAGATAGTCGACGAGCGATTTTGGATCGCGCTTCAATTCGGTGAGCGCGACGGAGCCCGAGAATTCGATGCGGTTGTTGCGGTCGATTTCGAGTGTGATCTCAGTTGAATGCGGCAGAGGCCTCTCACTGACCAGAATGCAGGGACCGAGAGCGCAGCTGCCGTTATAGACCTTAGCCTGCGGAAGGTAGAGCGGGTTCTCGCCCTCAATGTCGCGCGAGCTCATATCGTTGCCGATGGTGTAGCCGTTGATCCGGCCTTTGGGGCTGACGACAAGCGTTAGCTCGGGCTCCGGGACGGACCAATGGGCATCGCCGCGGATGCGCACCTTGCCGCCGGGACCGACCGTACGGCTTGCTGTCGACTTGAAGAAAAGCTCGGGACGCTCGGCCGAGTAGACGCGATCGTAGAAGTTGCCACCGCCGGCGTCCTTCGACTCTTCCATGCGCGCGCCGCGGCTCCGGTAATAGGTGACACCGGCTGCCCAGACTTCTTGATGGTTGATCGGGGCGAGAATCTCAGCAGGACGGAATTCAGGGGACGGGGTCGATTGCGCAATCGACTCCGCAAGATACTCAGGCAGATCTTCGCGCGCGAGAAGAAAGTCGATGGTCACGCCATCCAAGCGATAGTACTGGTTGTCTTCTTCAACGACACATCCAGCAGCCGTACGGTAGAGCTTCACGCTTTCGGAACCTCCTGCGCTCGAAGTTCATGGTACATGGCCCAGGATAACGAGCGCGTAAACTCTGACGCGCGTCAGGCACACCATTCGTCGAGTCTGCCCGCGCGGATAGCTGCCGCAAGCGCGTCGATGTCCGGAGCAAGGACGCGGTCCTTCTCGAGACGCGGCACCACCGAACGGACAGCCGCGTAGGCCCGCTCGATAGCATGGCTGGAGCGCAGGGGCAAACGAAACTCGAGGCCTTGAGCGGCACACATCAACTCGATGGCAAGGATGCGCTCCGCGTGCTCGACGATTTGGCGCAGCTTCAGCGCGCCGGTCATGCCCATGGAGACGTGATCCTCTTTGCCGCCGTCGGTCGGAATGCTGCCGGTGGATGAGGGGTGGGCAAGGACCTGGCACTCGTTGATGAGCGCAGCAGAGACGATTTGAGCGATCATGAAGCCAGAGGAGAGGCCTGGATCGGAGGAGAGGAAAGCGGGCAGGCCTTCGTTGATGTCGGGGTTGAGCAAGCGGTCGACGCGACGCTCGGTGATGCCGCAGAGGTCGGTTACGGCGAGGGCGGCATAGTCGAAGCCGTAGGCAAGGGGCGCACCGTGGAAGTTGCCACCTGAAAGCACGGCTCCGCGGTTTTGCGTCTTGGACGAGTTCTGCGGAAAAACGAGCGGATTGTCAGTGGCCGAGCCGGCTTCGACTTCGAGAATGCCGGCAACATGAGCAAGGACGTCGCGGACCGCGCCGTGAACCTGGGGCATACAGCGAAGACAATAGGCATCCTGCACGCGGGAATCGTGCTCCCGGTGTGATTCACGGATCTCGGAGCCATCGAGCAATCGCAGCAGATGAGCTGCTGCGGCGATCTGACCGGCATGAGGACGTGCGAGATGAATACGCTCATCGAAAGCCGCAGGGGTTCCCATCAGGGCTTCGAGCGACATGGCTCCGGCCAGATCGGCGAGCCGAACGACACGCTGGGCGCGCGCGACCGCAAGCGCCCCCACTGCGGTCATGGCCTGGGTGCCGTTGAGCAGAGCGAGGCCTTCTTTGGCGCTGAGTTGGAGAGGCTTGAGAGCGGCGCGGCGCAGCGCTTCACCGCCCTTCATCCGCTCGCCCTTGAAGAAGGCTTCGCCTTCGCCGATACAAACGAGAGCCAAATGGGCAAGGGGCGCCAGGTCCCCGCTGGCTCCGACCGAGCCTTTTTCGGGAATTACCGGATGAACACCGGCGTTGAGAAGAGCCACGAGAAGCTGCAGCAGTTCAACACGCACGCCGCTGAAGCCTTTGGCGAGCACGTTGGCGCGCAGGAGAAGCATCGCGCGCGATTCAGCTTCGCTCAGCGGGTTACCGACGCCACCGGCGTGGCTGCGCACAAGATTGATTTGAAGTTCGGCGAGTTTGTCTGGAGCGATGCGTACGTCGGACAGCTTGCCGAATCCGGTATTGACGCCGTAGACGGTCTCGCCGGCAGCGAGGATCTCCTCGATGAGGGTTCGACTTTGGCGAACGCGCTTCTGCGCGGCTGGTGCGATTGCGACCTGCGCACCGGCGATGGCGACCGACTCGATCTGGGTAAGCGCGAGAGGCTGGCCGTCGAGGGAGAGAGTTTTCATGCCAAGATGGTAGGCCAGCGAGACGGGCGCGTACAGGTGAAACGGCTATTCAGGAATCCCTTTGGTATTGCGATCAACTATACTGGCGAACTATGACCATGGATTCCACGGCGTTAATGGACGGCTATGGGCGAAAGCTGCTCGAAGAGCTGCAAGCGAACGCGCGATTGAGTATTGCCGAGTTGGGGCGGCGCATCGGGCTATCTGCGACGGCGACTGCGGAACGGCTCAAACAAATGGAGGAGGTCGGAATCATTCGCGGCTACTCTGTCGAGATCGAGCGTGAATCGCTGGGATTGGACGTGTTGGCGTTTGTGCGCATGAGCTGCAGTGGAGGCCAGCAGTATCACCGGCTGATTGAATACGTGCAGACGCTCCAGGAGGTGCGGGAGTGCCACCACCTGACGGGTGGAGACGACCTGCTGCTGAAGGTGACCACCACGAACATGGCAGACCTCGAAGCGTTGATTGAGGCGCTGCTGCCGTATGGAAATCCGATCACGAGCCTGGTCTTCTCTTCGCCCGTGGAGCGGAGGACCTATGCGGTGACTGGAAAGATGGTCAGCGTGACCAAGAAGCATTTGCGGCGCAGGTGAATCGGAGCGCCTACTTCTTGTCGTGCCAGGTCCGCACCTCCGGCTCGGGAGCGGGATCGAGTCCAAGCACGCGACGGTTTTTCTCCTGATTCGATCCGGCCCCGGCGAAGTCGTCGAAGGCACGGTCGGTCACGTGGATGATGTGGTCGCGGATGAAGATTGCCCCTTCAGTCGCGCCGGCTCTTGGGTGCTTCAGGCAACACTCCCACTCCAGCACCGCCCAACCGGGATAGTCGTACTGCGCCATTTTGCTGAAGATGGAGCTGAAGTCGACCTGTCCATCACCGAGCGACCGGAAGCGTCCGGGCCGATCGATCCAATCCTGGTAACCGCCATAGACGCCGCTCTTGCCCGTGGAGCGGAACTCCGCATCCTTGACGTGAAAGGCGCGGACACGGTCGTGGTAGATATCGAGGAAGGCGAGATAATCGAGCTGCTGCAGGACCATGTGGCTGGGATCGTAAAGAATGTTGGCGCGCTTATGGTCGTTCACCTGACTGAGAAAGCGCTCGAAGGTGATGCCGTCGTGGAGATCTTCGCCGGGATGGAGTTCGTAGCAGACGTCGACGCCGACATCATCGAAATCGTTGAGAATCGGAAGCCAGCGCCGACCGAGTTCCTGGAAGGCTTCCTCGATGAGCCCGGCTGGACGCTGCGGCCAGGGGTAGAAGAAGGGCCAAGCCAGTGCTCCTGAGAAAGTAGCGTGGGCATTGAGCTTGAGATTGCGGCTGGCCTTGGCAGCCCACTCGAGTTGCTGCACAGCCCACGCTTGTGCGCCTTTGGGATTGCCGGCGAGCTCAGGCGGAGCGAAGCCCTCAAGAAGGGTGTCGTAGGCAGAGTGACTCGCGATGAGCTGGCCCTGAAGGTGAGTCGAGAGCTCAGTGAGAGCGACTCCTGCCTCGTCAAGGATGCCGAGGATTTCGTCGCAATATTCCTGGCTTTCTGCCGCAGTCTTCAAATCGAAGAGACGCTTGTCCCATGTGGGAATCTGCACGCCGACGAAACCCAGCTTGGCTGCCCATGTTGCTAAGCCTTCGAGAGAATTAAACGGCGCAACATCGTCGGCAAACTGCGCCAAAAAGACCCCCGGCCCCTTAATCGTTCTCATTCGATTTCCCCCGAATCATATGCATCTTAAAACTCGATCCAGCTCTTCCGTTGACTGCTTTCGATGGCACGGTCGATGAAGCGCATGCCACGCACAGCCGCGGTGATGCCGGGCAGCGTCGGCGGGAGCGGATCGGGTTGTCCTGCCTTCCATGCTGTCAGTGCATCGGCAAACTCGCGATAGAGCACGGCGAATGCTTCCAGATAGCCCTCGGGATGGCCGCCGGGCAAGCGCGTCGCGGCGCGAGCACTCTCTCCGAGATAGTTGCCCGAGGCGTGACGGATTTCCTCGGGTCCATCGAGCCACTTGAGCCGCAGACGGTTCGGGTCTTCCTGCTTCCAGTCGAGCGAGCCCGCCTCGCCATAAATACGCAGCCGAAAGCCATTGCCCTCCCCTGCTGCGATCTGCGATGCAAGGATCGATCCGGTCGCGCCATTGTTGAATCGAAGGAGAGCGGTGCAATCGTCGTCGACACGCCGTCCGGGGACGACTGAGAGAAGCGTCGCGTTGATCTCGGTCACTTGCAGGCCAGAGATGTACTCGAGCAGATGGAAGGCATGCACGCCGATGTCGGCGCTGCAGCCGCCGGGGCCGCTCCTGGCCGGGTCGGCACGCCACTCGGCTTGCTTCTGACCCGTGCTCTCAATGGAACGGCTGAGCCAACCTTGGAGGTACTCGGCCACAATCTTGCGGATTGAGCCCAGTTCCCCACTTTCACAGATCTCTCGCGCTTCGCGCACAAGGGAGTATCCGGCGTAGGTGTGCGTGAGGCCATAGGGGATCTTGGTGGCGGCGACAGTTTTCTGGAGAGAGAGCGCTTCGGAGTAGGTCGCCGTGGCGGGCTTATCGCTCATCACGGGGATGCCAGCTTTGAGAGCGGCTTCCGCCACAGGCAAATGGAGATGGTTAGGAGTCACGATCGCCACAAAGTCGATCGGATCGGGTCGACGACGCTCGGTCTCGATCATGTCCTGCCAGGTTTCGTAGGCCCGGCTGGGATCAAGCTTGTAGGACTCTCCAGCGGCGCGGGATTTCTCCGGCGATTGGGAGAATGCGCCGGCAACGAGCTCGATGTCGCCATCCAGCTCGGCAGCAATGCGATGAACAGGGCCGATGAAGGCTCCGGGGCCTCCGCCGACCATTCCCATGCGTAGTTTGCGTGTCTGTGTCATAGGTTCCTTCTACGGTCTCGTTATGCTCAGGCGTTCATTCTATTTTTTCAATCGACGGCGACGGCTGGCTGCAAGCCAGGAGCCAGTGCGCGCAGCAGCAGCAAGGCGAGAAGATAGGCGAATCCAGAATAGAGGAAGAGCGGCACAAAGCTGTGTGTCAGTTCGAGGATGTGGCCGGCAACGGGCTGAAAGATCGCGCCGCCCACAGCACCCGCAACCTGGCCGAAGCTGACCACGGTGCCGACATGACGCGACGGGAACATGTCGGAGGAAGTGGTGAAGATATTGGCGGACCATCCCTGGTGAGCGGCAGCGGCAATACTAAGCAGGCCGATTGCCAGCCAGATGGATTGAATACTGCCGGCCACCACGATCGGCACCACAAGGCAGGCACAGGTCAGCATGGCAGCCAGGCGCGCTGGCCGTAGAGCCATCCCAAGATGGGTGTAGCCTCGCGGTAACCATCCGCCGAAGACGCTGCCGAACATGGAAATGACGTACACGATGACCAGCGGCAGACCGATGTGGGACAGGTCGAGCTTGAATCGCGAGTTGAAGTATTGGGGCAGCCAGAAGAGGAAGAACCACCAGACGGGATCGGTGAGGAACTTGCCGATCATGAAGCCCCAGGTTTGCCGGTAGCGAAGAAGGTGCCACCAGGCCACTGTTGGTGCGGATTCCGTCGGTGTTGCTGGTTTTGCAGAGGCCGGGTGTGCCTGCTGCGGGGTGCGATAACGGATCGACCACCAGACGATCCAAATCGCACTGAAGAAGCCTGTGATCAAGAAAGACGCACGCCAACCAAAGTGGAGAGCCACCCACGGCACAGTCAGCGGAGCAAGGATGGCGCCCACGCCCGCGCCCGAGTTGAAGATGCCGGTCGCCAGGGCGCGCTCGCGCGGGGGAAACCACTCGGCGGTTGCTTTGATCGCCGCAGGAAAGTTGCCGCTCTCTCCCAGGCCGAGCAGAAAGCGGGCAATCGAGAAACCGAGAACCGAATTCACCAGTGCGTGGCCCATGGCAGCGAGACTCCACAGGCCAGTGACGATGGGATAGCCGGCCCGGCAACCCATCCTGTCGACAAGACGGCCGGCAAAGATGACGCCCAGTGCATACGCGATCTGAAATGCGGCAAGAATATTGCCGTATTGAATGTCGGTGAGGCGGATCGACGATTCGACACTGGGCCAGCCCGGTAAAAGCGGCTGCAAGTGGATGACGCTCCCAGCCAGGGCAGGCTTCAGGATCGAGAGGACCTGACGATCCATGTAGTTGATCGTGGTCGCCACAAAGAGCATGGAGCAGATCGTCCAACGCCCCGGAAGAGCGGGCTCATGCTGCTGTGCGGGTTCCACGGTGGGGTCAGGCATCGTCTACCAGTCCGTCAACGTTCCGTCGAGTTTGCGATTCACAGGCAGGTAGGCGCGCTGGTAGGGATATTGCGCGGCGCGCTTCTCATCGAGATCGACACCCAGCCCGGGGCCATCGCCGGGATACATGAATCCATCTTTGAAGAAGTAGTGGTGGGGAAAGACTGCGTCGGTCTCGTCGGTGTGCGGCATGTGCTCCTGGATGCCGAAGTTGTGGATAGCTGTGCCGAAGTGGAGAGCCGCGGCCATGCAGACCGGAGAAAGATCGGTCGCTCCGTGGCAGCCTGTGCGCACGTGATAGAGCGCGGCGAAGTCGGCGACCTTCTTCAGATGCGTGATGCCGCCGGCGTGAACGATGGTCATCCGGATGTAGTCGATCCACTGATTGCGAATCAGGTCGTGCGCATCCCAGATGGAGTTGAAGACCTCGCCGACGGCGATCGGCGTTGTGGTGTGTTCACGAATGACCTTGAATCCTTCCTGCAATTCTGCAGGCGTGGGATCTTCGATCCAGAAAAGGTGGAAGGGCTCGAGCTCTTTCCCCAGACGGCCCGCTTCAATGGGACTGAGGCGATGATGGCAGTCGTGGAGCAGATGAAGTTCTTCGCCGAAGGTCTCTCGGACCTTGGCAAAGAGCTTCGGCACATGGCGCAGGTAGGGCTCGCTGGCCCACTCGTATTCCTGGGGCAAGACCGCGCTCGGCCGGCTCGTAGCGGCCCGGAGTTTTGGTTACGCCGTAGGTACTGGAGAGGCCGGGAATGCCGCTTTGCACGCGAATGGCTTTGTATCCCATCTCCTTGTGGAGAGCTACGTCTTCCAGAGCGTGATCGATGTCTTTGCCGTTGGCGTGTGCGTAGACCAGGAGGCCTTCGCGGCTTTTGCCGCCGAGAAGGTTGTAGACCGGGGTATTGAGCGCCTTGCCTTTGATGTCCCAGAGCGCAACGTCGACGGCGCCGATGGCCGCCATGGTGACGGGACCACGACGCCAATACGGGCCGCGATAGAGGTATTGCCAGATGTCTTCGGTTTGGAAAGGGTCGCGGCCGATCAGGCAAGGGATGACGTGATCGGTGAGATAACTGGCGACGGCGAGTTCGCGGCCGTTGAGGGTCGCGTCGCCGAGACCGTAGATGCCTTCGTCGGTCTCGACCTTCAGCGTAACGAAGTTTCGTCCCGGCGAAGTGATGTTGACGTAGGCCTTGGCGATTTTCATGGTGTCGGGGCTACTGGTTCACTCCGCTGGCGAGGAATCCGCCGTCGACGGCGAGGATTTCTCCAGTGATAAACGAGGCTGCTTCCGACGCCAGGAAGATTGCAGCACCCGCGACTTCTCGGGCCTCGCCAAAACGCCGCATCGGCGTGCGAAGAAGCAGCTCTTCACCTCGGGGCGTTCCCTGAATGAGCGAGGCGTTCAACGGCGTTGGGAAGACCCCGGGCGCGATGGCGTTGACACAAACGCCGGATTGGGCGAGTTCAACCGCGAGTGATTTGGTAAGTGAGGCAACGCCCGCTTTGCTGGCCGCATAGGCTGCTACCCGATAGAACGCGACAAAGGAGGTGAGTGAGGCGATGTTGACGATGCGTCCGTAGCCCGCGCGCACCATGGTGGAGCCGAAAATCTGGCAGGTGCGCAAAGTACCCGTCAGATTGGTATCGATCACGCGCGTCCACTCGGATTCGTCTTCTTCCAGCGTTGCCGCCTTCGCCGTAACCCCGGCGGCATTAACCAGAATGTCGATCTTGCCGAAGGTCTTCAAAACTGCGTCGTGGAGAGTCTGTACCGATTCCCTGCTCTGCACATCGCTCGTTGTGTGCAGAGAGCGGCGCCCGAGAGCCTCGATTTCTGCGGCCACTTTGGCGACCTGTTCAGTCCGCCGCGAAGTGGGTACCACGTCTGCACCGGCGCCAGCCAGTCCGAGAGCGATGGCATAGCCGAGTCCGGTGGTTCCTCCGGTTACGACTGCGACTCTTCCGGTCAGATCGAAGAGATTCTGGGTCATGCGTTCTTCCCTGTGAAATTGGTCCGATCATCGTTTTCCGATTACAGGCACTTCTGCACTGCCTGCCGGTCCGCTTCAAAACTCTATCACCACGGCCCGCGCTTCTCGTCCCGCTGCGGGGCAAGTATGCCCATGCCGATGCGATACAGTGTCTTTGGACGATTCAACCTATCTCTATGGACTCAATCCAGATTCCCAAAGACGCGCGGCAGTGGGACTGCATCAGCCTCGGCGAGGTCATGCTCCGCCTCGATCCCGGCGAAGGACGCACCCACACCACGCGTCAGTTTAAGGTGTGGGAAGGCGGCGGCGAGTATAACGTGGCACGGGGGCTGCGGCGCTGTTTTGGTCTGAGAACCGTGATTGCTACGGCTCTGGCCGATAACCAGGTGGGACGCCTTGTGGAGGATTGCATCCTGCAGGGCGGCGTGGACACGTCGCTGCTCCGGTGGGTTCCGTTTGATGGGGTTGGCCGGACAGTGCGCAACGGCCTGAATTTTACTGAGCGAGGATTCGGCGTTCGCGCCGCCGCCGGTTGCTCCGATCGAGGAAACACAGCCATCAGCCAGGTAAAGCCAGGCGACTTTGACTGGGAGTCGATCTTTGGCGCGCAACGCGGCTCGCGGTGGTTCCACACGGGAGGGATTTTTGCTGCGCTGTCGGAATCGACGGCACTGGTGGCGGCGGAAGCGATGGACGGCGCGAGGAAGCACGGAACGCCCGTTTCCTATGATCTGAACTATCGCGACTCCCTTTGGAGATCGATCGGTGGCAAGGCCAAAGCGCAAGAGGTGAATCGCGACCTGGTGCGCAAGGTGGACTTGCTGCTGGGAAACGAAGAGGACTTCACGGCCATGCTGGGCGTGAAGATCAAAGGCGTGAGCGAAGACTTTGCTGAGCTTCCGATTGCCGGCTACGAAGAGATGTTGCGCGAGGTTGCTGCGGCGTATCCGAATCTGAGACTGATCGCAAGCACCCTGCGGACCGCGCACTCCGCGAGCCGAAACGGTTGGGGTGCGATTGCGCTGTATGAAGACAAGATTGTGCATGTACCCCAGACCGACATCGACATTCTGGATCGCGTTGGAGGCGGGGACAGTTTTGCTTCGGGACTGATTTACGGGCTCCTTGCCGGCAAGCCGATCGAGTGGGCGGTCCGTTGCGGAGTTGCCCATGGCGCCCTGGCGATGACGACGCCCGGGGACACCAGCATGGTGACGCTGGCTGAGGTCGAACGCACGATGAAGGGCGGCGCAGCGCGCATTGCGCGATGAAGGAATCTATGTCGAAGCAGACGCAGGAGACGCTGGAGCGGGTTGGTCTGATTCCCGTGTTGCGAGCCAAGTCCGCCGCACAGGGACGCTCCGTCGTTGAGGCCATGATGGCCGGAGGCGTGACCGTGGTCGAAGTGACGATGACGGTGCCTGGGCGCAGTCGAACTCTTAAGGGAGCTTCGGAAGGAGTACGGCGCGAAACTGCTGCTGGGGGCAGGCACGGTGACCACTGCCGCTCAAGCCGAGGCAACAATCGAGGCGGGTGCTGAGTTCGTGGTGAGCCCCAGCCTGCACCCTGCCGTCATCGAGACAACCAAGAAGCTGGGCAAGGTTTCCATCCCCGGAGCTCTGACACCGACCGAAGCGATCACAGCGTGGGATGCAGGCGCGGACTACGTGAAGATTTTTCCCTGCTCGGCCGTGGGCGGCGCAGGTTATCTGAAGGCTCTGCTGGCGCCTTTCCCGCATCTGAAGCTGATTCCAACAGGCGGTGTGACGCTGCAGACCGCGGAGAGTTTTCTGAGCGCAGGGGCGCGCGCGCTGGGCATTGGAAGCGACCTGGTGAACCTGGCGGCGGTGGACGCGGGGCATCCGGAGACGATTACCGAATCGGCGCGAGCTTATTTGAAGGTCTTTTCGGATTTTCGCGGCTCGGAGCAGAGATCCAACAGCTAGATTGCGCGTCGGAAGCAATAGAGATGAGAACGCTTCGCATTGCACACCGCAATTACGGCGACTTTGAGAGTGCCCTTGTAGATGAGGCGCGGCTATTTGAGGCAAGCCACCCGGGCGTTGCCATCGAGCTGGTCTCGGTCGGCATTCACGAGCTGTATGAGTCGACGTTGAAGGAAGGCGGACTCCGCGATGGACACTTCGATCTTGCTCTCCTGGTGACAGACTGGCTGGCGGAGGGTATGTCTACTGGCTCGCTGGAGGATTTGCATCAGTGGCAGCGAATCGCACCGATTTCCGATTGGCCGGAGGGTTGGGCTGCGTCACTGGTTCGACCGCTGATGATCGATGGCCAATCGTCGTCGTTGCCGTGGCATGACGGGCCAGAGTGTCTTGTCTACCGCAAGGATCTGTTCGAGGATGCTCGATTGCGGGCCGAGCATCGTGAAAGGCTAGGGCGTGACCTCGCCCCGCCAACGACGTGGGCCGAATTTGAAGAGACGGCGCGTTTTCTCACCGATCCGGCGAAGGGCCGCTTCGGGACCGTCTTCGCTGCTTTTCCCGACGGGCACAACACGCTCTATGATTTCGCGCTGCAGGTTTGGAGCCGTGGTGGCGAACTCTTGGATGGAGCTGGCCGGGCCCACGTGAATTCGACCGAGGCAATACAAGGACTGGAATTTTATCGGCGAGTCGCGCGTGATCCATCCATCTGCCATCCGCAGTCCCCGCAGCTGGACTCTACCCAATCCGGCGAAGTCTTTCTCGCGGGCGAGGTCGCGATGATGGTGAACTGGTTCGGATTTGCGGCGCGTTCGGAGCGCGCGGGTTCTCCGCTGGCTGGAAAGGTGGCAATTGCGCCGATTCCGGTTGATCCCGGACACGAGCCGGTCTCGCTCTCGGTGTTCTGGGCAATGGCGATGGGTTCAGGATCGAAGCAGAAAGAGCTTGCATGGGAATTTCTGCGCTTTCTGGCCACGCCGGAAATCGATTTGGGCAGGACGAAGCACGGTACAGTCGGGGTGCGGCGGTCGACGTGGCGCGACGCGGGGTTGCAGGCGCGGATTCCGGCGTACACGAAGATTGAAGAGATCTCGCTCGGAGCACGGCAGCTGCCAGTGGGACCCCAGATGGCGGCATTCGCGAGCGTCGTCGACAACGTTATGACGCGGGCCCTCGCTACGACGGACCCGACAGTGATTATTCTGGAAGAGGCGCAACATGAGATCGAGCGCAGAGGAATACGGTTCGCATGAGTAGCGTTGAGAAGAGTTCGCTGGATGCCCGGTCTACATTTCGACTGGACGGGCGATTCGCTCTGGTGACGGGTGGGGCAAGCGGAATCGGTGAGGCGACGGTCAAGGAGTTAGTTCGCGCAGGAGCGTTTGTCTGGATCGCAGACATCAACCTGCCCGCCGCAGAGGCGCTCGCGGCATCAACCGGCTCGGCGTCGGCGCTTCGCCTCGATGTGACTGACCCCGGTTCGATCGTGGCGGCTGTCGAGTGCATGAAGCAGCTCGACATTCTGGTCAACAACGCAGGAATCGGCCATGTGGGGTCGATCGAAACGACTGAGGCCGCAGACTTCGATCGGTTGCTGAACGTCAATGTGCGGTCGGTTTATCTGGTAAGTCGGGCGTTCTTGCCACTGCTGCTATCGGCAGAGGAGCGGACGGGGCATGTGGGTGCGATTGTCAACATTGGCTCGGTCGCCGGCATGGTCGGCATCAAGCAGCGTTTTGCCTACTGCACGACGAAGGGTGCGGTGATCGCGATGACACGGCAGCTGGCAGTCGAGTATCCCAAGGCGCTGCGCGCGAACGTGATTTGCCCCGGGACCGTGGAGACGCCGTTTGTAGAGGGATATCTCGAGAAATTCCACAAGGACAACAAAGAGGAGACGCGTGCGCAGTTGCGGGCGCGCCAGCCAGTGGGCCGTCTCGGTCAGCCGGAGGAGATTGCGTCGATGGTGCGGTATCTCGCATCGGACGAAGCTGCGTTTATCTCCGGGTCTGTGTTCACCATCGATGGCGGATGGACGGCGGCGTAATCTGTCTCTTCCTTCTATTTTCCAATTGCCCTGGAGGGCCACATGAAGCTTGTGTCGTTTTCTGCCGCGGATGGCAAGGTTCGTCCCGGAGCATTTCTGGAGGACGGCAACCTGGTCGCCGATCTCAGCGCCGCCGGATATGCCGATACGCTGGCTGTGATCGCAGCCGGCGTTCGTTCGATGGATCGGCCCGGCGCTTACCCCACACACCGGCTCAACGACGTGCGCCTGCATGCGCCAATCTCGAATCCTCCACGCGTGTTCGCCATTGGCCTGAACTACCGCGATCACGCGAAAGAGTCGGGGATGGAAGTTCCCAAGGTTCCTGTGGTGTTCTTCAAGCTGACGACTTCGATCGTTGGGCCGGGCGAGAACATTGTGCTGCCGAAGAACTCGACGGAGCCCGACTACGAGGCCGAGTTCGCATTCGTCATCGGCAAGGGCGGCTACAGAATTCCGGCGGAAGCGTGGCAGGATCACGTCTACGGCTACACGATCGTGAACGATGTGAGCGCGCGCGATGTGCAATTCGCGACGTCACAGTGGTCGATGAGCAAGAGCTTTCCGACATTCTGCCCCATGGGGCCGGCGATCGTAACGGCGGATGAGATCGCCGATCCACACTCGCTGGCGATCGGCCTCTCGATTGATGGTGAGGTCTTACAGAATTCGAACACGCGTGAACTGGTCTTTGGGCTTCCGCAGCTGATCGAACATCTCTCCTCGATCGCCCCCTTGCTGCCGGGAGACGTGATCTCGACCGGAACGCCGCCGGGAGTTGGCCTGGGCCGGACACCGAAACGCTGGCTCAAGCCGGGAGAAACAGTCACTGTGACTGTGGACGGGCTCGGATCGCTGACGAATCCAGTTGTCGCGGAGTAATTCGGGACTGCTGTGAACGACAGCCGACCAAATTGACGCGACCAAAACATGGAACGCGATGCGGCATAATTCAAATTGACTATGGAACTTTTAGGCAAATCACTTCTGGGTGACAAGCGAAGCACAGGAGACGGCGGGTGCTTCCAGGCAATCGACCCTTCGAGCAGCTCGAAGCTGGCCCCGATCTTCTGCTCGGCCACGCCAGCTGAAGTCGAAACGGCCGTCGAACTGGCTTCCTCAGCGTTTGCGAGTTACGCGCAGGCCAGCGGGAAAGCCAAGGCGGCATTTCTGCGCAGGATCGCCGATGGGCTTGATGCGGCCAAAGACGAGCTGGCGGAGCGAGCTCATCTGGAAACAGCACTGCCTATTCCGCGACTGACAGGCGAAGTGGGCCGCACGTCAGGGCAGTTGCGCTTGTTTGCAGGAGTAGTGGAAGAGGGTTCGTGGGTGAATGCACGGATCGACCCGGCATTGCCGGATCGACAGCCAATGGCGAGACCCGATCTGCGGTCGATGCTGCGGCCGCTTGGCCCCGTAGTCGTTTTTGGAGCGAGTAACTTCCCGCTGGCGTTTTCAGTCGCCGGCGGCGATACGGCATCGGCGCTGGCCGCAGGATGTCCGGTCATTGTGAAGGCACATCCAGCGCATCCCGGAACGAGCGAGATGGTGGGCACGATCATCGCTGACGCGATCACGACCGAAGGAATGCATCCGGGAGTTTTCTCGCTGGTCTTCGATGCGGGAATCGAAGCAGGAACGGCGTTGGTGAAGCATCCGCTTGTGAGGGCGGTTGCTTTTACGGGCTCGCTGCGTGCGGGAAGGGCCCTCATGGATCTGGCGGCGACGCGGCCCGATCCGATTCCCTGCTTCACCGAGATGTCGAGCGGCAACCCGGTATTTGTGCTGCCGGGTGCGCTACGCAAGGGGCCGGGAGCGTTGGCGGCTGGACTGTTCGGTTCGTTCACCCTGGGCGCGGGGCAGTTCTGCACCAAGCCGGGTGTAGTTCTGTTTCCTGGGTCGCCTGAGGCAACGACATTCGTAGAAGAACTCGGCAAACTCGTCGATGAAGCTCAGCCCTACACGCTGCTGACTCCCGGAATCGCGCGCGAGTACGGCCGGGCAACGCAGGAGCGATCGACCGAGGTGGAGGTCGAGGCTACAGCGGCTCGATCGAATCCCGAACATTGTTGCCGCGTCAATGCGCAGTTGTTTACAGCAAAGCTCGATGAGTTTCTCGCCAAGCCTGAACTGGCAGACGAAATCTTTGGACCGGATACGCTGCTGGTGCGCTGCGAAGGGACGAAGGACTACCTCAACGCTGCGCAGGCGCTCGACGGGCACCTGACAGCCACCATCTTCGGCGATGAAGACGACCTAGTCGCAAACCGAGAATTGATCCAAATCCTCGAACAGAAAGCCGGGCGGCTGATCTTCAACGCTTTCCCAACTGGCGTCGAAGTGTGTCACGCGATGGTGCACGGCGGACCCTATCCTTCGACCTCGGATTCTCGATTTACTTCTGTGGGAAGCCTGGCGATTTACCGATTTGCGCGGCCGGTATGCTTTCAGGGATTTCCGCAGGTTCTGCTGCCTGCGGAACTTCAAGATGGCAATCCGCTAGGGATCCGGCGCCTGGTGGAAGGGAAGCCGGAAACTCTATAGGACCCTGGCAAGCCAATGGCCGGTGTGCGAGTGCAGGTTGCCGGCAATCTCTTCAGGAGTTCCTTCGGCAACGATTTTGCCGCCACCTTCGCCGCCTTCGGGCCCGAGGTCGATCACCCAATCGGCGCTCTTGATCACGTCGAGGTTGTGTTCGATGACGACGAGCGATCCGCCCCCATCGATCAGCTTCCGAAATGCCGTGAGGAGCTTCGAGACATCGTCAAAGTGGAGGCCGGTGGTCGGCTCATCCAGGATGTAGAGCACGCGGCTGGCCTGCGAAGGCTTGGCGTTTGCATTGGCCGTGCGCACCTGTGCCAGATGTGCCGCGAGTTTGACGCGTTGCGCTTCGCCCCCGGAGAGGGTTGTCGCCGACTGACCGAGGCGCAGATAACCAAGACCCACTTCGTCGAGGACGGCTAGTTTCTCGAGCAGGCGCGTCTGCCCCGCAAAGAAGCGCAGCGCCTCTTTCACCGTCATTTGCAGCACTTCGTGGATGTTCTTGCCTTTGAAGCGCACCTCAAGGATCTTGGTCTGGTAGCGGGTGCCATTGCAGTCTTCGCAAAGCAACTCGACGTCAGCCAGGAACTGCATCTCAACGGTGACTGTGCCGTCGCCTTCGCAGGTATTGCAACGGCCGCCAGGCACGTTGAATGAGAAGTGGCCAGGTGTGAGGGAAAGACGCTTCGCATCGGGCTGCGCCGCGAATAGCTCGCGGATGAGATCGAAGCCCTTGATGTAGGTGATGGGATTCGAGCGCGGCGTGCGGCCGATGGGCGTCTGATCGACGAGAACAACGTCGTTGAGACGCTCCACGCCGGAAAGAGACTTGAACACGCCGGTGGGATCGCTGCCGTCGGTTTGGCCCAAGGCTCGAGCAACGGCGCGGAAGAGAACCTGGTGAACGAGCGTTGACTTGCCGGAGCCGGAGACGCCGGTGACGGCGACCAACATGCCCAGAGGAATCTCGACGTTGAGTCCGTGAAGATTGTTGGCCTCTGCGCCCTTGAGCACGAGTCGCTCGCGGCCCGGAGACCGTCGGC
Source organism: uncultured Acidobacteriaceae bacterium (assembly GCA_963778705.1). GTDB lineage: Bacteria > Acidobacteriota > Terriglobia > Terriglobales > Acidobacteriaceae > Telmatobacter. The sequence goes on along the minus strand of CAVZVM010000010.1, from coordinate 75,983 downwards.
GCGTGGGCACCGGGATGTTGATCTTGCCGGAGAGATATTTGCCAGTGAGCGAGTTTGGGTTGGCCTCGATCTCGGCAAGCACGCCCTCGGCAAGGACCTTACCGCCGAACTCACCCGCCCCTGGGCCCAAATCGAGAAGATGATCTGCGGCACGGAGCACGTCTGGATCGTGCTCGACGACAACGATGGTGTTGCCAAGATCGCGCAGGTCTTTGAGGATGTGAATCAGGCGATCGGTGTCGCGCGTGTGCAGGCCGATCGAGGGTTCGTCGAGGACGTAGAGCGCACCGACCAGCCGCGACCCGAGCGAAGTCGCAAGCTGGATCCGCTGTGCTTCGCCGCCGGAGAGTGTAGAGGCAAGCCGATCGAGGGTCAGGTATTCGAGGCCCACGGCGTCAAGAAACGTGAGGCGTTGGCGGACCTCGTCGAGGATCGAACCGGCAATCTCCTCCTGCATCGGCGAGAGGTTGAGTCCCGCGAAGAAGTCTTTCGCTTTGGCGATGGTGAGCGCAGAGGCCTGGCAGATGTTGAGGCCATTGATCCGTACGGCCCGGGCTTCGGCGCGGAGACGCTGGCCACGGCAATCGGGACACTCGGCGTAGCCACGATATTTGCTGAGCATCACGCGCACGTGAAGCTTGTACTTCTTGCGCTCCATCTGCGCGAAGAAGCCGTGCACTCCGGCGAAGCTTCCCTTCCCGCGCAGCACGATTTCTCGGACATCGTTGGAAAGCTCGCGCCAGGGCTTGTCGAGGGGAATACGCAGCTCGGCAGCCTGCTTCTTCAGATCCGTGAACCAGGAGCGATACTTTGGGCGGTTCCAGGGATCGATTGCGCCGTCATTCAAGCTCAGGCTCTTGTCCGGAATGACAAGGTTCAAGTCGTAGTCGACTGTGTTGCCGAAGCCCTGGCAGCGGGGGCAGGCACCAAAGGGGTTGTTGAAACTAAAGAGGCGTGGTTCGGGCTCGCGGCCGGGGCGATGGCAGCTGGTACAACGATACTCGCCTGAGAAACGATGCTGCTTGCGCGCTGAGTCGTCGCGGGGAACCTCTTCGAAGAAGACTTCGCCCGATTCGCGATACGCGGTCTCGGCGGCGTCGACGATGCGGGAACGATTCTCACTGCTGACTACGATGCGATCGACGAGTACGAAAACGGGCTCATCGAAGTCGATGTCGAGCAGTGACTCCGGAGTAGAAAACTCGAAGATCTGACCGTTCTGGTAGAGACGATTGAACCCGGCACTGCGCAGCTCGGTAAGGCGGGCTTTCATGGCTTCGCCGATCTGCTCGATAACGGCGGTTTTTGCGGCCGCCTTAGCACTCGACTTCGATGTGGACTTCGCGGTCCGCTTCCCCGGTTTTGTGGGCTCGGCGAAAGGTTCTTCATGCCGGACCGGGAACAGCGCGTTGAGGCGCGTGCCTTCGCCCAATGCGAGAATTGCTATGGCCACTTCGTCCATGGAATCGCGCTTCACGATGCCGTCGCAGTAGACGCAATGGACTTCGCCGCAGCGCGCGTAGAGCAGTCGGAGGTAGTCGTAGATTTCTGTCGCGGTGGCGACGGTGGAACGAGGATTGCGCGTGGTGTTCTTCTGCTTGATGGCGATGGCGGGGGCGAGGCCCTCGATCTCGTCGACGTCGGGCTTCTCGATGCGCTCCAGGAACTGGCGAGCGTAGGCGGAGAGCGATTCGACGTAGCGTCGCTGCCCTTCGGCGTAGATCGTGTCAAAGGCGAGCGAGGACTTGCCCGATCCCGACACTCCGCTGACGACGGTCAGCTTACCATGCGGGATTTCGCAGGAGATGTTCTTCAGATTGTGGGTCCGCGCACCGCGGATGACGATCGCATCGTTCGAAGTCAACGGGAAAACACCGAAAGAAAGTCGGAGGCCGTGCTACAGGTGTCTCAAGGAGACACGGGGCACAATCCTCCACTTTTCATTATAGGCGGGAGGCGTTGCATGCGCGTCAACAGACCGGGCACTCGGACCACTTGCGAGGAGCTTCCGAGGATGCGCGCATTCTCGCGCACACGGAAAACCCGCGTGCCGAAACCTCTGAGTTGAGATTCTTAACCGCTCTAAGCTGCGAGTGCCGCTGTCGTTCGAGGAACCGCAAACGCGAAGCTCGGCATGGCGACATCCGCTTCGATTTCGTTGCGGTTCAGCACCGCGGCGAGGTTCATCAATGCATTCGATGCGCAGGCCGGGCAGCGTGTCGCCGAGTTTCCAACGCAATCACAATCCTGGCAAAGGAAAGCCGATTTGAGGGGAATATGCTGCAGCATTGGGGAGTTCATTGTTTCACCTGTCTCATCAAAACTGGGTTGGCAACCAAAGAGCGGGAACTAAAGCCGCGCTCGATAAAATTCCCTAACACGGTTGATGGGCCCCGTTGGGAAAGAGTTGTTTGCGGCACTTCACAAAATGTTTGACGAAAGAGCCGCAGCTTTGAGTTCTTTCTTTGGGCTGAAGCACTCACGCCGCTCGCCCCTTATCTGACAATTAGGTTAACGAAAAGCGATGTGCATTTCCATTCCCCAATTTGCCAAAAAAAGAAGTTACTTTGCGCGAGAACGCTCTGCCCGTTTAGTCACATCGATTTCATTACTGTTCGGTCGAGCTCGTGAAAACGGCTCTGAAATCAGCGTTTTTCCGGAAACCTGATTCCCGCCCTTTTGCGTTCGCGCGGCGTCGCGATCCTCAGCCTATAGCCGGCCTCGCCAGAGGAACTTGAAACCGACCCAATTACGCCAAGCCCTGTTGGTTAGATGATCGCTCATTGCGCAAGGTTTCGCTAACCGATAAGGCACCTCTCAGCCAGATACGTCAAAGAATAGAATGAAGATGAGGTTGTTTGTGGTTCGATTTGCCGTTTCGGTTGTGATTGGATTTACGTGCGTCGCTGGTTCAAACTGTTTCGCGCAGAGCTCGAGGCCGTCGGGAGAAACGACTCTGCCATCGGCGAACGCACCGGCAGCAGAACGTGGGCTTCCTCCGCCAGTTGCTGACGCCGAGGCAGCCATCGTCAAAGCGGATTGGAAGACAGCAGAGACCAAGCTGGACACATGGCTGGCAACGCATCCGGGGGATGCACGCGCGCTCTTTGATGCAGGCTACGTGGCAGACGCACAGAACCGCCTGGACGACGCGGTCGGACTTTATCGACGGGCCACGGACGCGAATCCACAATCCTGTGAGGCGCACCTGTCGCTAGGGCTGTTACTGGCTCGACAGAACAAGCTGGATGAGGCGCGGCCCGAGTTGGAGGCAGCAACCAAACTCGATCCGGGCCCGGCCGGGACCGAGCTGAAAGCGCGCGCCTGGCGGGCACTCGCGAATATCGACAAGCCGGGGCCGGGTCATGCGGGAGATGCACTTCGAAGTTCCGAGGAGTTGCTGGAGGCGCTGAAGCTGAGCCCTGAGACGCCGGCCGACACGTTGCTTGCGGCACAGCTTGCCGAAATCTCGGGTCAGAACGATGCTGCCGAGGCGGCGTACCGGCGGGTGCTGGCGAAGGACCCGACATCCGCAGAGGCCAATGCTGGCCTCGCCCACCTCTTGATTGCAGGCAAACAATATCCGGAGGCCGAGACGTTTCTTCGTGCCGCGCTGTTGAAATCTCCCAACGATCTGGTGCTGAGCGCCCAGCTGGCAATGGTGTTGGCGGCACAGGATAAGGCCGAGGCGCTGCCGCTGCTCGAAAACCTGCACGGCGCGCACCCCGAGGATGTAGCGATCACGCGGATGCTCGCCGAGGTGGAGGCGGAGGCTGGCGATCCAGCGGGATCCGACAAGCTGTACCTGGGCCTTTTGAGCAAAAACCCGGGAGATCCCGAATTGCTGATTGCGCACGGTCAAAACCTGATCCGGCAACTCAAGTATCCTGAGGCCTTTGGCGTCTTCGACAAGGCAACCCGGCTCGATCCCGCGGCGGGCGATGGGTGGAGCGGCTTGGCGTTCGCGGCGTCAAAGACGGGACAACCCGCTGTCGCGCTACATGCTCTTACGATGCGGTCAAAGTTTCTTCCCGAGGTGCCCTCGACTTACTTCCTTTGGGCGACATCCTACGATACGATTCACGACAAAGAACGAGCCGCTGAGTACTACCACCACTTTTTGGAATCGTCGGCGGGGAAGTTTCCAGATCAGGAATGGCAAGCGAGACAGCGATTGCTTGTCCTTGAAAAGAAGAAGTAATCGGGTCCACTATTTCAGGAAGGATTATCCACAAGTTTTTCTAGAATCGTGCGTCGCGGCGACCAGGTAGTAACGGGATGAGTGCCAAATGCCCTTGCAAACTCTCCCGAATTGCTCCTATTGTTACGGCGTGGGGCAGGGCGGCAGAGGCCAAGCCGTCCGGTTGCGAACCAATGGAGGTTCCCTCATGCGCGTTCGGGTTTCGTTGGCGGTCCTCGTCCTTCTACCTACACTGACAATACAAGCGCGCGCGTACACCCCCGATGACAAGGTAGCCGATCAGGACAGCATTGCTGCGTTAGAAGCCAAGATTCCGGACGCACAACCGAAGGATCAGTGCTTCCTGTATGCGGAGCTGATTCACCAGATGACGGAGTTCAGCCTTAGGCAGTACGCTGCCGGCAACGTCGATAAAGCGAGCGATCTGCTGAAGCGGGTTCAACAGCTGGCGCACCATGTGCATCTCTCCGTATCCGAAGACAACAAGCGATTGAAGAACGCAGAGATTCTGCTGCGGCACACCGCGTTTCGTCTGACCGAGATGCTGCACTCGAGCAGCTATGAAGAACGGCCCTTGGTCGAGCAGACCCTCGCGCAGGTCAATCAGGCCGAGAACGAGGCGATGTTACAGGTCTTCAAGAAATAGCCTTCGCATTCGTCCCAGCTCCCTTCCCTTTCAAACAGGCGGTTTCCTCTGCACGCGTACGATGTGCTTGAATTGTTGCCGTCAGCATTGGGGTGGGGGAGAAACCATGTTGAAACGAAGCCTGTTGCTAGGGGGATGTGTGTTGTGGGTGTTGGCGGCGCCTGCGACGGCGCAAAGGGAGCATCGCCAACCGCTGACCGACGTACAAGTCGACAAGATTCGCGAGGCAGGGATCGACCCGGATGCGCGTATCAAGCTCTACGCACAGTTTGTCGGCGAACATGTTGACACCATCAAGGGTCTGACGCCACGCATTCACTCAGGCGCTCGCTCCAAGCGGATGGACGATGAGTTGCAGGACCTGACCGCCCTGATGGACGAGTTGGGATCGAACCTGGACCAGTATGGCGAACGCAAGGCTGACATGCGCAAGTCACTGAAATTGCTGACCGATGCGAGCAAACAGTGGCTGGGTGTGCTGAACGCACTTCCAACCGAGCCAGGGTTCGATCTGTCGCGCAAAGAGGCGATCGAGAGCGAGAAGGATCTGGCCGATCAGGCGGCGCAGATGCTGAAGGAGCAGACGGAGTACTTCGACCTGCACAAGGACGAGCGGGGCCAGGACCGGGCCGAGCCGAAGCCTCAATAAGACAGGCCATAGTTCACAGCTCTCAGTGCTCAGGAGCTGAGGGACGACGCCCGAGCGAACGTCGAAAACCGTGTGCCTTTAGGTTCACCCTATTTTGAGGGAGTTTTGTGCAGGGACGCGCAGGGGCCGGGCGTGAGGATGGGGTACTTAGAACAACCAATCCTGCCACTCGTTTCCTCAAGCGCCATGGAGCGTTTCAATTGGATTGATACGGACAGCGCGCCATAACGGAACCGCCGCTGCCAGGACAACAATCAGCATCGCGCTGAGCGCTGCTGCGCCAAGAACCAGGGGATCGTGAGCACTGATGCCGAACACCAGGCTGCTCATCCATCGCGACGCGCCCCAGCTACCTGCCAGCCCGATCGCCAACCCAAGCACACCCAGGCTCGCCGCCCGCCTGCCGATGCGGCGAATAATCGCAAGGGTTCCCGCACCCATCGCCATCCGGATGGCAATCTCCTGCTTCCGGCTGCTCACCCAGTAGTTGAGAGCGCCGTAGCAGCCGATCGCTGCCAGAAGCACCGCGATCCCGGCAAAGATGGCCAGCAGAAAAGCGATAAAACGCCGCTGAACCAAGGTTGCACCAAGCCACTCGTCGAATGGCTTCAACGATTGGATGGGAATATTGCTGTCGATGGAAGCCAGCGTCCGCCTCACCGTTCCTGCAATGTTCTCGGGCGTGCCACGGGCGCGAATCGCGATCACCATCGCGCGACTGACCCGCTGCGCGGCCGGGAAATAGATCTCCGGGAGGGGAGGACTGTCCAGGCCCATCTGAGGCACATTGGCGGCAACACCCACGACTTCAAGAACGGGGCCCTTCATGTAGGGTCCGCCCAATTTGATGTGTTGGCCGAGCGCCGACCGCGCGTCCTTCCACCACGCGTGCGCAATCTCCTCATTGATAATCGCGACGGGCGGTCCGCCCGCGCGGTCCTCAGTGGCCGGACCGCGCCCGGCCAAAAGCGAAATACGCATGGTCTTGAAATAGGTTGAATCCGCCATGTTCAGCAGCGTGAGAGGCACATCATCTCGCGCAGGGGTGGGCCTTTCCACTACCGAATACCACCAGTCACCGCAATCGCCGGCCGCAGGAGGGCAGTTTACTGCGCCAACCGATTCAACGCCTGCCTGCTCGCGAAGTGCGGCCTCAAGGCGGTTATACAAATCGAGAACGGCCGCGTCGCTCTTATACCGCGAAGCCGGCAACTGCAATTCAAGCGCAAGCAGATGGCCGGGGTCGAAGCCAGGATTTGCGGTCTCCGCAGCCCAAAGGCTCCGTAGCAGAATTCCCGAAACAACGAGCAGCACGACCGCAATCGATATCTCCGCAATCACCAGGGCACTGCGGAGCATGTGTCCAATGCGACTACTGCCTGAACCGATGCTGCTCTCCTTGAGCAGCACGGACAAGTTGACATTGCCCGAGCTCAAGGCAGGCACCAGTGCGCAAATCAATCCCACCGCCAGCGTGAGCGCCGCGGCAAAGATCAGCACCGGCAGGTTCAGGCTGGCTTCGGACAGTCGCGGAATGTCGCGCGGTCCAAGCTCCACCAGTACCCGAAGCCCAAAGTACGCCAGCAGTATTCCAGCTGCGCCGCCCAACACGGCAATCAGTACTGTCTCTGTCGCAAGCTGTCGTGCGAGACGGCTGCGCCCCGCGCCAATCGCGGTTCGAATGGCCAACTCGCGTGCTCGAGTCGTCATGCGAATCAAGAGCAGCCCGCCGATATTCGCGCATGCCAAGATCAGAACAAGGCCAACCGAGCCCATCAACAGCGCGAAGACATGGCGGACACCGCCGGTGCGTTCATCCGTGAGGAACTCGGCATAGGAGCGATGGTCGTCTTCGGGACCTGGATCGGCTTTCGCCAAGCGCTGGAGAATGGTATTCAGATCCGATCGAGCCTCCGCAAGTGTGACTCCGGGCTTGAGCAGAGCCAGTGCGCGCATCGATCCGTGAGCGTCGCGCTTTGCAGCCTGGGCGGCCGTAGGGCGCAATGGAAGGTAGTAATCCACCGGCCTCGAGAAGAAGCCTAGATCTCTTCCGAGCACGCCGACGACCACCCGAGCGGACCCGTCGAGGGTCACTGTCTTGCCGATAATGCGCGGATCGGCTGAAAGGCTCCTGGCCCAGAAGCTTTGAGTAACAACCACCGTCGCTGGCGAATTCGGCTCCTCATCGCCGGCGGTCAACAGCCTGCCCATCACCGGACGTGAGCCGGTTAGTGGAAAGAACTGGTTGGTTACCAGGCCGGCATGGGTGAGCGTAGCTTGACCGCGGCCCGTAAGCGTCAGATCGGCGTTCTCGAAGCCGGCCATGAGATCAAACGAGTGGTTCTCCGCCTGCCAATGCGCGAAGTTGATCCACGTTACGCTGATGCCGGTAGCCTTGGCGCTGGACTCGCCGAGCCATACCAGCCGTTCGCCCGCAGGATAAGGCAGCGGCCTTAGAAGAACCGCGTAGATGGCGCTAAAGATGGCAGTGTTTGCCCCGATCCCGATCGCCAACGTCAGAATCACAATGAGCGAAAATGCCGGCGCTTTTGCTATCCCGCGCAGTGCATAACGAATGTCCTGAAGCAGCGTTTCAATTCTCGGGAATTGCCACGATTGATAGCTTCGCTCCCGCACTGAGGCCATATTGCCAAAGTACTGTCGCGCTGCGGCACGCGCGTCTTCAGCCGACATTCCCTTTTCCAGATTCTCGTCAATCAGGAACTGAAGATGGGCATCCATCTCCTCTTGCAGCTCACGCGCGAGACTCTTCCTTCTTCCAAACACGCGTTCGATCTTTGACCACCATCGGCTCATCGACTCATCCCTGCGTCGCCAGAATCTTCGCCATCGCTACGGCGAATCGCTGCCACTTCGACGTTGCCCTGAGGAGTTCTTTCCGCCCTGCCGGCGTGAGGCTGTAATACCTGGCGCGGCGCCCGTTCGGCGAAGTCTTCCACTGCCCTGCAATCCATTTCTGTTGGAGAAGACGTTGAAGCGCGGGATACAACGATCCGTTGTCTACGAGAAACTCGCTGTCCGATTGCTGCTGAAGAAACTGCGAGATTCCGTAGGCGTGATTCGGTTCCAGCTTCAGGCTGCGGAGGATCAGGACTTCCAGAGTTCCCTGGAGAAGCTCGAGTTTGGCGTCTTCAGGTAGATCGTCTACGGTAGACACACTATCTATGTACGGCGGTAATGAGAAATTGTCAAGAGTAAACGCTCTAGCGAACAGACGATTTCCTTCGGGCCTCCGAAGCCGTGTGCCTCCAGGTTCACTCCATTTTGAGGGAACTTTGCGGTGATCGCCGATGCGTTGCCAAGGATGATCTTTGCCGTAGTCGCTCTTTTCCTTCCATTTCACTTTTGCAACTCATGCTGAGTGAGGCCTACCTGGTCTCACCCGGGTGATAGCCGGTTGCGGCAGTAGATACGGGGATTCTCTTCGCGGGCTTTTCGAGGAAGTGTTTTACGACGGGAATCACCCTTTCCGGTTCTGAAAACAAGGTGAAGTGGCCGGCATCCGGGATCACGGCTAGCTCGGCGTTGGGCATCCGATTGACGGTTTCAACCGCGTGCTCAAGACGCACGAAATCGAAGTCACCGAGTGCGATGAGAACCGGCGCCTGGATCGATGCCAGTTCCTCCTTCAAGAATCCTTGCCAATGAATGTTTCCAAGCTTGTCGAAAATCCTCGGCCAGTAGCCCGGATCGGGAGCTACTTTTTTGTAGCTCTCTCTTTGAAACTGGATGTAGCTGGACTCCGCGGTTGGCGGCTCCGCAAAATGCGTTGTCCTGGGATTCAAAGCATCCTGAGGGGGTCCGAACGTCGCGGCATATGTCGCTACTCGGCCGACAAGCTCGGGGTAGCGAACTGCGATCATGGCCGCTGCATTGCCACCATAACTTTCGCCAAAGAAGTCGGCCTTTGCGATTCCAAGATACTGCAACAAGCCGGCGACATCTTCGGCGTATTGCTCGATCGAAAGCGGACGTTCCGGGATATCCGCCGTGCGGCCATGCCCCTGGAGATCAACCGTAATGACCGTGTGGCTCTCAATCAGCGCAGGATATCGCTTGAGCCCGGCGTATCCAAAGGCAGGAGGGATGCAAACAAGCGGATCGCCGGTTCCCTCGATCTCGTAGTACATCTTCAGGCCGTTGACGGGCGCGTATCCGTGCGTTGCGGTGGTTTTGACGTCGAGAGAATTCACAGGTTATCCCTCCTTTCGCGAGCCGTTTCCGAATTGCTCGGGAAAGATGTTGAGAAAGTAGTTCCAACCCTTCTCGTGCCCTCTTCCGGCTTCCGTATCGGGTATGCCGGTATGCACGAGAGTCATCAGGGTGTCGTCTCCCTTTTTCGTGAAGGTCAGCGTGACAGTCGATTCTTCGCCCAGGGTGTTCGGCGACACCCATGTATGCTGCATGCGCGCCGGTCGCTCCATCTCGGTGAAACGCCCGTAGTGGGATGTCCGTTTGACGCTCCAGTAGAAGAAGCCGTCGACGTGCGGATTCAGGAGCAGCTTTTCGGCCATGTTCCAGGGGTTGCCGGGGATCTTCGGATTCAACCAGGCATCGAACACCTCAGACGGCGGAGCGGGGATGGTCCGTTCGACCTTGACCTCAATGGTCTTCAGCGCTGTCCTCATTTCTTCTTCTCCTTCTTCTTTTTGTCTTTGAAATGCTGGGCAAACCGATCGAGGCGTTGGTTCCAGAACCGTTCGTATTCATGCACCCATCCGGCGACCTCGCGCAGCGGTTCCGCGCAAAGGGAGATGAGGACTTCGCGACCCTGCTTTTCCCGTTCAATGAGTCCTGCTCGTTCGAGCATTTTCAGGTGCTTGGTCACGGCGTTGAGAGCCGTGTTGTGGGGCTTTGCGATATCGAGGAACCGAGCAGGCCCGTGTGCGAGCTGCCCGATGATTGCGCGCCGTGTGGGGTGGGAGATGGCTGTCAGAACGTCCGAGAGTTGGTCCACGCAGACATTACACCATAAGGTGTAATCTTGTGCAAGAACGTGTTAGCGAGGGCGTCCTGTCCTGCCGGAACCGGGTGGAAGCGGAGTGCTCCGTGCGCGGTATTCGGCCCGCGGTGCTGTGCTACTCTGCCTTCTGGTGAGTGCCAATTTCGCTGCCATTTTTCAGGAAGAGTACCGAGTCTTACGCCCCCGGGCGCCGATGCCGCCTATTGCGGTTCTATTCCGCCGGTTTACTTCTCTGAACAACACCATTCGCCTGCGCGAGGGTGGGATACGAGTGAGCCTTTCCGATCTGCTGGAAGGTGCGCCGGAGAGCGTAATCCACGCGATCGCGCATATTCTGCTGGCTAAGCTCTATCGCAAGGCGATCGATCCTGCGCAGAACATCCGCTTCAAACGATTTGCTTCGAGCGCTGCGGTGACCCGGCAGACGGAGCTGATCCGGACGGCGCGCGGACGGAAACGCTACACGGGGCCGCAGGGGCGCTACTACAACCTTGAGGAAGTGTTCGACGCGCTGAATCTCCGCTTTTTTGGCGGGCTGCTGGGGCGGCCGGAGTTGACGTGGAGCGAGACGCTGGCGAAACGTTCGCTGGGCCACTACGATGCGGCGCACAACACAATCGTGGTGAGCCGGGTGTTCGATCGGCCATCGAGCCCTCGCTATGCGATCGAGTATCTGCTCTACCACGAGATGCTGCACCTGAAGCATCCGGTGAAGATGCGGGGGCTGAGAAGGTGCGTGCACTCGGCGGCGTTCAAGGCAGAAGAGCGGTTGTTTCCTCAGTTGAAAGAAGCGACGGCGTTTATCAAGAGGCTGTAGAGAGCGGTCGGGTTTCGGTGGCACCTGTTTTCGTGCGCATTGATTCTCGGAGAAAAAGCAGATCCTTCGCTCCCCACCCCATCGACGAAGACCTGTCGCCGGGGACCCCGTCCCCGCTTACCCCACTCCCGATTCCATCGCGAGTGGGGCCCCATGCGTGCGGGTTCTCAGGATGACACCGCTGAAGTGATGCGAAGGGTTCAGGCATTCGATGTAGTGAAGCCATTCCGCTCACTCGCCGGAGGTTGGGGCGGCGCCGGCGAGGAGGATGGGGGCGGTGGGTGTTGTCGATCCGCCGGCTTTTTCAATCGTCACGCCGAATGCTTTGGCGGGAACGCCGGTGGGCAGAGGCGGCAGCACTACGCTCGCGTTGCCAGAGGCGTCAGGCCGGAAGAGACCGGCGGGAATCGGCGCTGCGCCATTGGCGGGAATCACCCAGAGTTCGTAGGTCTTGTCCGCGGAGAGTTGAGCCAGATTGTTGCCCTGGAAGATGAGACTGCCGCGCGACGCAAGGTAGACCGCACGGCCCGTGGGTTGAGGCGGTGTCTTGGCTGCGGTGAGCAGCACATGCTGTGCCGCAGGAGCGGAGAGCACGTCGAGGACCTGTTGGGCGCGCGCACTGTCGGCCGCCTGCCGGGCTGAAGCTTCGGTCTGGGTTTGCAGGGCGGCTTTGAGCTCGTGGATTTCGAGGCCCAGAGAGACCGAGAGAACGAGAAGCGCAGCAGCAGCCAGCCATGGAATCCAGACAACTGCAGAGCTGGGTCGTTTGGCAGCGATCGAGACCACCTGCGGTGGGGCGGACTTGACTGCGGGCTCGCTAGCTGCTGACGAAAGCTTCGCCAAGAAGCGATCGCGGGCGCCTGACCGGCAACGGCTGCTGATCCGCACTGAGAGCCACGAGGGCAAGGTCGCCACTGAGCGACGCGAGCTCGTCGCGGCATTGCGCGCACTGGGCAAGATGAGAACGCACGGCCGCGGACTCCTCCGGCGAGAGGGCCTGCATTGCGTGGAGGGCGAGATCCTCCTGCGAAATGTGGCGTGCGTCGGTCATGCTTCGATTCCCTTTCGCAAACTTGCCAGTGCCGAGCGAATTCGTGTCTTGACGGTGCCGAGCGGATCGCCGGTGCGCGCGGCGATCTCGGAGTGCGTCAAACCTTCAAAGAATGCCAGTTCCAGGGATTTCTGCTGCTCCTGAGGCAGGTTCTTTAATACGCCACGAACCTTGGCCATCATCGTATTGCGTTCGACCTCGGAGGCGAGGTTGGTGGCAGAGGGCAAGACGACTTCGTCGCAGGACTCGGTGGGCCGCCGCTGACGCAGAAAATCGATGGATCGGTTGCGTGCGACGACGGCAAGCCAGGCGCCGAGCGAGCCGCGTCCCAGGGCGAATCGATCCGGGTTGTTCCACACCTGAAGGAAGATCTCCTGCATCACGTCTTCTGCCTGAGCCGGATCTTTGAGAACGCGCAAAGCCACCGAATACACCATGGTCGCGTACTGGTCGAAGATCTCAGCCATTGCCCGATGGTCTTTTGCGCGCACGCGGCCGATCAAGAGCCCGTCGGCGTTTGGAGCAGCCGCGTTCACTTCGATCCTTTCAGGAGAAGAACGAAGCGGAGCGGCGGTCGGATTGGCAGGGTTCTCGGGCATGAAAAGCGATGGAACAGGCCGAACTCATTCTAGGGCCTTGAAACGACGGAAAAATAATTCAATCCGGACAAATCCGCGGAGGTAGTTCAGCCGTTCCTGAACCAGAGAGTTGTTCGGAGCGACAGAAAACATCGCGTCGGGCAGCTCTCGCCCTCCCCCTATGGGACAGACAAAGCTCGTTCACCCGCAACGCAAAGAGAGGTCATGATGAAGAATCTGGAACGGATCGATGCAGCACAAATTGGACGCCGCAGCTTTCTCGGCAAAGCCGGATTGCTGGGACTGGGCACAGCCGCCACGCTGGCGTTCGCCAGACCCGCGCTGGGCGAAAAGGAATCCTCGGCGGAGAGAACCGAGGAGATGGAGCAGGCTAAGGACACGGTGAAAGAGATCTTCACGGCGGCGTTGATTGCCGAGGATCTCGCGACGACGTTCTACTATAACGGGTTGATCGGCACGGTGATTCAGGATCCCAATCTGGCGGGATCGGGCGGTTCGGCAACCGACGTGACCAGCTCAGGCAACGCAGGCAATGTGAACTATGTGCAGGCAGCGCTGACGGAAGAGATCAGTCACGCGAACCTGTTTAGGTCGCTGCTCGGTATCTCCGGGCCGAACGCCGACCCGGTGCAGACGTTTTACTTTCCGGCGGGCAGCTTCGATACGCTCGGGCCGTTTTTGGGACTCCTAAATGCGCTGGAGAATGCGTTTATAGGGGCTTATCTGAATGCGATCCAGGAATTCGCGGTGAAGTCGGCGAGCGTGCGGGGCGACTGGTGGTGGGACCGCGATGGCTCGCGCTATTCGGCGGAAGAGCTGGACTACTTTGCCAAGGTTTCCGCGACGATCATGGGCATTGAAGCGGAACACCGGGTACTCGGACGCGTAATCGGGAACAACAATCCGGCGAATAATCTAGCGTACGAGCAGACGGACGGATTGAATGCGGTCTACAACGGGCCGAATTCGGCGGTCGCTGCGTTGACGCCGTTCCTCACATCGAGCACGGGACCGGGTTATTCGCTGGCGACCGCGCTGGAGAATCAGGGGGACGTGTCCCTGCCGGTGTCGGGTGGGCCGCCGGCGTTCTAGGGCAGGTCGCACAGACAGAAGGTGTGTCCAGCTCGGAGCGGTGGCCCTTCCGGGGCTAAAGCCCACGATCCTCTGCCGGCTTTGATGCGGGGGTTGAAACCCCCGCCTCCCTCGTGCCGGGCTTTCTGTGATTTCGGAACGTCTTCCCGGCCTGGTAACCAGCCCGGAGTCACTCATCTGAGGTTACAGTGGTCGCTCGTCCCTTTGGTTCTCGCGCCTTGCGACGCGCAGGCGTAGGATGTGTGCATCTAAGAGACCATGGAATCCATGGGAGGCAGATTGGTGCACACGCTGGCATGGTTCGTCCCCTTCTTTCAGGGTCTGGGGCTCGGCGTGATTGCGATGGCGTTTCACGAAGCGGGCCATCTGATTGCGGCCCCTTTGACGGGCGTGAAGATCAAGACGGTGGGACTGAAGTGGAAGGGCCTCTACACTGTGCGTGAGCCCGGACGCCCAGCGCAGAACATGATTGTGTCGCTGGCAGGTCCATTCACCAATCTAGCGCTGATGGCACTCTGGCCGCTCTCGCACAAATTTGGGCTGGCGAATCTCTGCTTTGCATTCTTCAATGTGCTTCCGATCGAGGGATCGGACGGCGAACGGGTGTGGAAGTGCTGGCGGCAGTTGAAGGCAGAGCGACGGGCCAAAGCGGCCTCCAAGCTCTACACGGCGTATGGCGCGGCGGGTTCGGCGATCGGAACGGCTGCACATCTGGTGAGTGAGTCAAATCCAGCGCAGGATTAGAGCCTAGGCCGTTTTCTCGACGGGGCGCGTTGCGCGGTCGGAAGCGGAGGCCTTGCGTGTTGCGGCCCAGGCAAGCAGACCGATTCCGGCAAGAACGGAGCCTGCACTGGCCAGCTGGGCATTCGATAACCCGAGCCAGATTCGTGGGTTGCGACGGATAAATTCAACCGAAAAGCGAGCGAGTCCGGTCAGGATCAGATACTCACCCAGAATCCAGCCGGTAGGCCGTTTTGCGCGGCCCCGCAGCCAGAGCCATCCCCCTATCAGCAGACCCGCAGCCAATTCATACAGTGGCGTAGGGTGGACGCGGACGAAGACCGGCTCGATGCCGTTGGGAAAGCTCATGCCCCAAGGCAGATTGGTGGGCAGGCCGTAGCAACCGTCTCCCGAGAGGAAGCAGCCGATACGGCCGATGCCGTAGCCGATGGCGGCCGATGGGGCGGCAAGATCGAGTGTGCGCAAGCTGCCGATTTTAGCGCGCCAACCCTGGAGGACCAGGGCGCCAATGCCGAAGACGAGTCCGCCGAACCAGGCGAAGCCGGCGGAGTCCCAGAGAACGCGCCAGCCCATTTCCTGAAACTCCGATGGGGTGTCGAGGACATGCCAGAGCTTTGCGCCGACGATTCCGGCGACAACGGCGACTGCTACCATGCCGACTGCGTCGGCATCGATACCCGCGCGCCGAAAAGAGGCGTGCATGACGAACGCGCCAGCGACGGCTGCGCACCAGAGCATGAGGCCGAAGGTCGGCAAACTCAGGCTCCACAAATGGAGATACGGAATCATCCTGCCTTGAGTATAGACGGGGGATCGACGGCAAAGGTTCGCAAGAGAGTGGAGCCGCATTTTTCACAGAGGTCCGTGCCGTAAGTTGTGGATTCAGGAGATACTATGCGCATGGCAGCGATCACATATCAGGGCCTCGAAGTCCTCTACACGCGCCAGCAGATCGCCGAGCGTGTAGCTGAGATGGGCGAACAAATCACGCGCGATCTGAACGGTGAGAAGGCTGTGATGGTGGGCGTGTTGAAGGGGGCGGCGATCTTTCTCGCGGACCTGGCCCGCGCAGTGCAGGTGGACACGACGTTCGATTTTGTTGCGGTCTCAAGTTACGGCAAGGGACAGCGTTCGTCGGGCGCGGTCAAGCTGATCAAGGATCTGGACGAACCGATCGAAGGCAAGAACGTTCTTCTGGTGGAGGACATTCTTGACACAGGGCTCACGCTGGCCTATTTGCGGAAGATCTTTCTGCAGCACCGCCCCAAAACGTTGAGGATTGTGACGCTTCTCGACAAGCCTTCGCGCCGTATCGAGCGGATCGATGCGGACTACGTCGGTTTCTCGATTCCCAACCTATTTGTGATCGGCTACGGCATGGACTATGCGGAACGGTATCGCAATCTGCCGGACATCTGCCTGATGTCGCCCGATCACCCGGAATAGGGGCAACGGGATGTCAGTGGATTTGACGCAGCGAGCGCGATCTTTTAGAGTCGGCGTATCGGGACTTTAACGCACGCAAGCTCGACGAGGTCCTCGCGCGGCTTCATCCTCAAGTGGAGTGGGCGAACGGAATGGAGGGCGGCCACGTCCTGGGACGTGAGGGTGTGCGTGCCTACTGGACGCGGCAGTGGGCGATCGTCGACCCGCATGTCGAGCCTGAGGCGATTGAAGAAGATGAGGAAGGCCGTCTGGTGGTGACAGTGCACCAGGTAGTGCGCGATCTGAAGGGCACGGTGCTTGTCGATACGACGGTTCATCACGTGTATCGATTCGCCGATGGGCTCATCCAACGAATGGACATTGCATAAGGCGCGAATGGATATTGAGTAGCGGCAGGAGACTTCGCCCCAGCGCCGGTAACTGTGATCCGGTTACTTGGTTCATCGACGTGCAAGTTCTATACTCTTCTCCCGGACACACGCCGGCACTGGACCGCCCGGCGAAAAGGAGTCCTTATGACGACCACACCACCGATTGGGGAAGCCGATCTTGAGTTCGATCACGGGAGTTTCGACGCCGCTGGTTTTACTCGGGATGCGATGGCGAACTGGCAGGCGCTGGCTGCGGTCATCGACCATACCGTGCTGAAGCCCGAGGCGACCCGCGACCAGGTGGAGATCCTGTGCGATGAGGTCGTACGCTATCGATTTGCCTGCGCGATGGTGAACCCTGTTTGGGCGTCGACTGCGGTGGGAATGCTGTCGGGAACGGGCATTCCGGTCGGCGTGGTGATCGGTTTTCCGTTTGGCGCGTCGCTGGTTTCCACTCTGCGACAGGAAGCTGCGGCGTTGGCTCGGGTGGGGGTGCGCGAGCTGGATATGGTGATCCCGATCGGGCAATTGAAAAGCGGCAACCATCAGGCCGTCGAACACACGATTCGGGCAGCGGCGAACGTGGCGCATCATCAAGGCGCGATTCTCAAAGTAATTCTTGAGACAGCCCTGCTAAGCGTCGAGGAAAAGCTGCGCGGCGCGGAACTTGCCATTCATGCGGGTGCGGATTTTCTCAAGACGTCCACGGGCTTTGCCTCAGGCGGTGCGACGGTAGCCGATGTCGCCCTGTTACGCGGGGTTGCTGGGGGACGTTGCGGGGTGAAGGCATCTGGAGGCATCCGCAAGCTTGCCGATGTCCGCACGATGCTCGAAGCGGGGGCGAACCGGATCGGCGCGTCGTCGTCGGTGGCCATTGTGCGCGAGCTGGGAGCAGAGTGAAGAAGACAGGGAATAGGCAATAGGCATCAGGGAATAGAAAAGCCGCAGCCCTCTTCTCGTCAGGCGCATCCTTTCTGGCTCGGAAAGTCCAACATGCCCTGCTCGCTCCTTCGGTTCCCTGCCCTTTCTCTGTTCCCTTTCTTTGTCCTTCAGCTATGATTCGTTTCAACCTTTGATGACAGCCTCTCCCACATCCCCACGTCCCGAGCCGGAATTTGAAGGCGACTATCGGCCCGCCGATCAGGACAATCCACACGCGCATCTCGATCCGCTGAATGTGCGGGTAGAGCCTGCCGACCTGACGTATCTGGTGCAGTTGGCGGACGCACTCAATACGACCCTCGATCTGCAGACACTGCTGAATCGCACGTCGGAGCTGGTTCGGGCGATCATCCACTACAAGATCTTTGCGATCTTCCTGTTGAACGACCGGACGCACGATCTGCGGATGCGCTTCCAGATCGGGCACACGCCGGAAACGGAGAAGATGCGCTTTCCGCTCGGTAAAGGAATTGTGGGACAGGTCGGGCTTACGCGCCAGTCGATTCTGTTGAACGATGTGACGACGGATCCGAATTACTTCCCCGCCAATCCCGAGGTGCGCTCGGAGCTGGCGGTGCCGTTGATCGCGAAGAACCGGCTGATCGGGGTGATGGATCTGGAGAGCGACCAGGCTGGATACTTTCAGCCCGAGCACCTGCATTTGCTGACGCTGACGGCGTCGCGCATCGCGCAGGCGATAGAAAATGCGCGCCTGTATGCGCGGGTGTCGCGGCAGGCACAGACGCTGACCGTGCTGAACGAGATTTCGGCGGAGCTGACGTCGATCCTGGAGCTCGACCCGCTGCTGGCGCGGATCGGGCAGCTGTTGCGGCGGCTGATCGACTACCAGATGTTCAGCATCATGCTTCTGGACGACAGAGGCGAGACGCTGATTACGCGCTATGCATGGCGCTTTGGATATGCGCACGCTCCACTGCGAAGGGTTCCCATCACGAGCGGGCTGGTTGGGGCTGCGGTGCGGGAGTGGCGGCCGATTAATGTTCCGGATGTACGCAAAGACGCACGCTATCTGGCGATGAATCCCGAGACTCGGTCGGAGCTGATCGTGCCTCTCTTCCACAAGGGGCGCATCATCGGCGTACTCGATCTGGAGCATACGCGGCCAGGATTCTTCAACGAAGACCACGAGCGGACGCTCACGACGATGGCTGCGCAGATCGCCATTTCGATTGAGAATGCGCGGCTCTATCAGGCGGTGAGCCGGCAGGAACGGCAGCTGGAGAAAGACATCGCCATGGCGCGCGAGGTGCAATTGCGGCTGTTGCCGACGGCGCCGCCCGAGCACGAACATGCCGATCTCGCGGTGCGCTTTCTTCCGGCACGCACGATTGGCGGCGACCTGTATGACTTTGTGGAGTATGAGCCGGGGCAAACGGCGATCGTGCTGGGAGACGTGAGCGGAAAGGCTGCACCGGCCGCACTGTTTGCCGCGCTGGTGAGTGGCATCATGCGATCGGCTGCTATTCAACGGCCCAAACCATCGCAGATGCTTGTGATGTTGAACGACGCATTGCAGGAGCGCAAGCTGGAGTCGCAGTACGTCACCATGCTATTCGCGGTGTGGAACGATCAGAACCGGACGCTCCAGGTATCGAACTCCGGCGCCGTGCAGCCGATCTTCTGCCGCGATGGTCAGTCCCTGACGATCAAATCGGAGGGATTCCCGCTGGGCATGTTTCCTGAAGTTGCCTATGAGGAGATCGACGTGGTGACCCAGCCCGGCGACGTTCTGGTCTTCGTGTCCGATGGAATTCTCGATGCCGAGAATATGCAGGGTGAGATGTATGGCTCGGAAAGATTGTCGAAGATGCTCTGCTGCAATCCAGATCACTCGGCGAATCAGATCGCAGACGCGATTCTGGCGGACGTGACGCGATTCCAGGACGGCAAAGATCGATTCGACGATGAGACGATCATCGTCCTCAAGGTCCGCTGAAGCTCTTCTGCTGCAACTCCGACGCCAGAGGCTCCGTTAAACTTGAGTTGCAGCCTTTACGGAGAGCCTTTGCACACAGCCATCCAAGAGCGCATCATTCGACCGGCAAAGAACATTCTGGGGAGTCTACGACTGCCCGGAGACAAGTCCATCAGCCATCGCTACGGGATGCTCGCAGCCTTTGCCGAGGGGACCTCTCATTTCAGCAACTTTTCGACTGGAGCAGATTGCGCTTCGACGTTGGCCTGCATGCAGGCGCTGGGCGCAAAGGTGCAGACGCTTGCCGATGGAACCGTGGAGGTAACGGGCGTGGGAGGGCATGTCACGCCGGCGGACGAGCCACTGGATTGCGGGAATTCGGGCTCGACGATGCGGATGATCTCGGGCCTCCTTTCGGCGCAGCAGGGGCGATTCACGCTGGTGGGCGATGCATCGCTCTCGCGCAGGCCGATGGAGCGGATTCGCAAGCCGCTGGCAGAGATGGGTGCGAAGCTGACGCTGACCGAGGGACATGCCCCGATCACGATTGAAGGCACTGCGCTTCATGCGATCGACTACACGACGCCGGTGCCGAGCGCGCAGGTGAAGACGTGCATTCTGCTCGCCGGGCTGCAGACGGCGGGAAGAACCACGGTGCGGGAGGCGGTGCGGACGCGCGACCACAGTGAGCTCGCTCTAAGGGCATTTGGCGCAACGGTTGAGCGATCAATCGATTCCGTCTCGATTGCCGGACCGCAGGCGTTGCATGGCATCGATGCGGTGGTGCCGGGAGATATCTCCTCGGCGGCGTTTTTTCTATGCGCGGCGGCGATCTTCGAGGGTTCGTCGTTGGTGATCGATGGCCTCGGATTGAACCCGACACGCGCCACACTGCTCGACGTGCTGACGGCTCTGGGGGCGCACATTGCCGTGCTGGAGCTCGAAGAGAAGCACGCAGAGCTGGTGGGGACGGTACAGATCACCCTCCCGCCGACAGGATTGCGGTCGACGGAGATCAGCGGAGCGCTGGCGGCACAATTGATCGACGAGTTGCCTGTGCTGGCGGCGATTGGGCCCTACACCTCAGGCGGGATTCGCATCCGCGATGCGAAGGAACTGAGGGTGAAGGAGTCGGACCGGATTGCTCTGGTTGCGAAGAACCTTCGGGCGATGGGGGCTGAAGTTACAGAGTTCGACGATGGGCTGGACGTGCCGGGCGGCCAGGTTCTGCACGGAGCGACGATTGACGCAGGAGGTGACCATCGCATTGCCATGGCCTTCAGCGTCGCGGGTCTGCGCGCAGAGGGCGAGACGCTGATTCAGGGCGCGGAGTCGGCGGCGATCAGTTTCCCGGAGTTCTTCGACCTGTTGGAGAAGGTCGCCGATCGGTAAGAGAGAGGGAACAGGGAAACGAGAGGATCAGAGAGTGAGACGAGAAAAGCCCGGCATTGCGCCGGGCTTCTTAGTCTGAGATAGAAACAACTAGTTGCTGGAGGGTGGCGCCGTGGGGGCAACCGTTGTGTTGGAGGCAGGCTGCAGACCGGGAATGACCGGGGTGCTGGATACCTTGCCGGTCGCAGCATCGTTCAGGTTGATGCCGTAGTGCTGCAACGTTTCGGCAAGCACCTGGTAGAGCAGGGCACGGTCTTTGGCGTAGGTGAGGTTCGCCGTGATGCGGGCGTTCTCTGCGTTGGCTAGATTGCGCTCCTGCAGAAGCACGTTGGCGGTGATCGATGCACCCAGATTCAGCTTCTTCTGCTCCGCATCGAGGCTCTGGCGTGCATAGTCTTCTGCGGCGATGGAAGCCTGGACCTGCGCACGGTCGTTCGCCAAGGCGTATTGCTGGGCGACGACCTGCATACGAATCTGCGTGTAGAGCTGTTCGAGGTGCATCTCGGCCTGACGGTATTCGATCAGTGAGCGAGCCTGATCGGCCTGTGCGGTGCGGTTGCGAATGGGTATCTGGAAGTTAAACCCGATGCCCTTGTCCGGCGAACTGCTGTTGACGAGATTGCTCAGCGCGTCAGAGTAGCCGCTGGTGGCGAAAGGTGTACAAGGCTGGCCGAAAGCGATCGCCAGCTGGCAGGACGCCTGATTGAATGCGCCGCCAATGCCTTGCGCGCCGTAGTAGCCGTAGGCATCGAGCGTAGGCAGCAGATTTCTGCGGGCGCCGCGCAATGTGATTTCGTCTTTCTTGATCGAGAGTACCGCCTGCTCGAGTTCCGGACGATTCTTGAACGCAATTTGCGCCAGCTCATCGGGAGACTGCTTCTCTTCCGGGAGAGGGTCGAGGTTCACGCGATCGGTAGGAATGATCGGCGCGGCGACCAAGGCGGGATCGTTGAGATTGCGGGCGATGGCCTGCTTGAGAACGAGCTGTTGATAGTTCAGGTTGCTCTCGGAACTGATCAGCGCCTGCTTGTCGGTGGCCACGGTCGAATCTGCGTTGACAACGTCGAGCGGCGCCATGGTGCCGATCTGGAGCTGCTTCCGCGTATCGCTATCGAGCTTCGTGCTCTGATCGAGGGCGTGCTGTTTCGCCAGGACATCTTCGTATGCACTCACGACAACCCAGTAGATGTTCTCCACCTGATTCACAGTGGAGAGGATCTGCTGGCGAAAGGTCGAATCGGTGATGCGGCGATCGAGAATCGCTTCGTACTCAAAGCGCTTGTTGACCCAGATGCCCGCTCCCTGCAGCAAGTGCTGGGTTACCTTGGCATTGAAGCTCGATAAGAGCTCGGGGCTGTATGAGCTGAAGAAGTTCGTCGTGGTGACGCGGCTATTGTTCCAGCTAAGATTCAGGGCCGTGCCGGTTACGAAGCCCTGCGCGTAGGTAAAGTTGTATGTATTCGTGTTCGTAAACGCGCGTGGAGAGAACGAGCTGGTTTGCGGCGATTCTGAGCGATCGAACTGCAATGAGCCGGTCACAAGGGGATCGCGACTTTCGGGCGTCGGGCCAGCACCGTCTTCTGAAAGCACGATACCTGCACTGCCGGTCGTTGCACCGCTTACTGTTCCGGGTGCGCCACTGTTACTGAGAGTCTGCGAGGTGCCACCCTGTGTGTTCTGCAGCACGGTGGCGCCGACGCCGCGCAAGCCCGAACCCGCCTTGGCCCGCAGAATGTCGGTATCTGCAATGTCAAGGTAGTAACGCGCGATCGCGATGTCGTAGTTGTTCTCGAGTGCAAGAGCAATGGCATCGGGAAGACTCAGATAGATCTTGCCGTCCTTCACCAGATCCTGAAGCCGGACAGAGTTGTTGAAGTCCGCCTTAGCAATCGTCGTTGGACGGTACATGTTGATCGGATCGCCGAGGAGGTGGCCAGCGGGCTTTGAAAAATCTCGAGCCGACTGGCGCAGGGTCAAGGGCTCGGTCCCGGTCGGAACGGGGGCCGACGGCAGCTCCGAGGCCGACTTCTCTGTCGAAGCCGTGGGTGTTTGTTGTGCGAAGCCCGAGGGCACGCCGGCGGCGAGGGTGAGAACAGTTGCTGCTACGGCCCGCAACCGCGATCCAGCTCTACGTTTGTTTACTTGCTGCACGAACCCATCCTGCCGTTCAACTGCACGTGTTTTTGGCACACGTATCACTGACCAATGCATGATTCCTCTCCACGAGTTGGTGGGCATGTGGGGTGCCACTCTTATAGACGCCCGAAGCGTGTCTCCGGACTCTCTTTGTGAGCCATCAGCGCCGAGGCGCTCCTATTGAATCGACCCACTTTAAGGCAGTACGCGCGCGAAACCGGATTGGTTCCCTGCCCGAGCCTTATCCTACAGCGCGATCTGTCGAGAATTGTGCGCGAAAAGCAGAGTATATCGCAGGGATCGCCCTAACTTCTTGGGGCAATTCGGTCAATTACCCTGTTACCCAGACAGGCACCCATGGCTCAGTCCGAACTCACCCCCGTCTCTGGCCGCATGTGGATGGTCACACTGTCCTATGACGGGACGGACTATCGCGGCTGGCAGGTGCAGCCGGGCGAGCGGACGATTCAGGGGGAGCTGCAGGAGGCGCTGGGGCGCGTCACCGGGGAGACTCCCCTGCCCCAGGGCTCGGGGCGAACCGATGCCGGTGTGCATGCTCTTGCCCAGGTGGCGAGTTTCGAGCTGCGAGCACCGATCCCGGCGGAGAATCTGCACCGGGCTTTGAATCGGACCTTGCCGCCCTCGATTCGCATTCTGGATGCAAGGACGATGCCCGACGAATTCCACGCGCGGCATTCGGCCGTCACAAAAATTTATGAGTATCGCGTTTGGATCGAGAAGAGGGAATGCGTCGACATTTGTCCGCCCTTTGTTGCGCGTTATGTGCATGCATGCCCCTGGGGTCTGGATCGAGCGGCACTGGATTCCGCGGCGCAGAGATTTTTGGGGGAGCACGATTTTGCGAGTTTTGCCGCGACCGATCCCGATCTGACGACACGAAAGGACAGAAGTGCGGGCGAGGAGGAGCTGGTCGGGGGCGACACTCGCTCGACGGTGCGCACGATTCTTGCCTCGGCATGGCATGAGCAGATGAGTGACTCTGGGCCGATTCTGATTTACCGGATTCAGGGCAACGGCTTCCTTCATCACATGGTGCGGAACCTTGTGGGCACGATGATCGAGGTGGGGCGTGGGGCGCTGCAGTCGACGGAGATCCCCGCGATCTTCGAAGCACGAGCGCGGTCGGCCGCCGGACCAACGGCTCCCGCGCGCGGGCTTTTCCTTCACTCGGTTCAGTACGAGTAACTCGAAGAAGGAGTAGTCCGGCAGGCATGGGTCGCCGCATCGAACTGCTACCCTGAAGACAAAGCTCATGGTGCTCTTCTCGCGCAGCGCAGCATTCGCGAAGGTGACCTCTCTTGCTGCAAAACGGCAGGTGCATGGCGCGTTCGCGTGGATGCACAACAATCCGCGCACGATCATGGATTGGCAGGCGAAGCTGGTCGCGATTCCTGCGCCGCCCTTTGGAGAAATTGCGCGCGCCGCGTGGGTTGCGGATCGATTCGTCGCAGCGGGTCTAAGCCAGGTGGCGACCGATGAGATCGGCAATGTTCTGGGGGTTGTTCCAGCGGCGAATTTGCCTGCGGAGAGCAGCGGTCCGGTGGTTGTGCTCTCGGCGCATCTCGACACGGTGTTTCCTGCAGAGACGCCCCTGCAGCCACAGGTGCGCGAGATCGGCTCGTCGCGAAGGCTGGAGGCACCCGGAGCCTGCGACAACGGCGCCGGCGTGGCGGGCCTATTGGCGCTTGTATCCGCTTTGCTTGAAGCGAAGGTGGATTTGCCCATTCCGCTTGTGGTGCTGGCGAATGTCGGCGAAGAGGGCGAAGGCGACCTGCGCGGCGTGCGGCACTTCTACGGTGCGTCCAAGCTTTCGGGTCGCGTGGCTGCGCACATCGTGCTGGACGGCGCGGGCGCGGATTCTGCGGTGACGCAGGCATTGGGAAGTCTGCGATTTCAAGTGACGATTAGCGGGCCGGGCGGGCACAGCTTTACCGATGCGGGGACACCGAATCCCATTGCGGCGCTGGCTTCGGCGCTTGTTGTGGTCGGCGAGACAACGCTTCCGGAGGAGCCGCGAACGACGCTGAATCTGGGAACGATTCGAGGCGGCACGAGCGTGAATTCGATCCCCGAAAGCGCGACCGCAGCGATCGACTTTCGATCGACGAGTCCAGAGGAGCTGACGCGGCTCGAGGTAGCACTTCATCGTGCGGTCGAAGATGCCGTGGAACGTGCCAACAAAATGGGCAAGGAGTATGCAAGCCGCAGCCGAGGCCCCTTGACCTTCACGGTCAAGCGCATTGGCAATCGGCCCGCAGCGCGGTTGCCTGCGGATTCGCCGATGCTTGAAACTCTTCGCTCCGTGGATCGGCATCTGGGTATTCGCACGGACATTCGGCTGGGTTCGACCGACGCGAATATCCCCATTGCGCGCGGGATTCCGGCGCTCTCGATGGGTGCGGGCGGAGACGGCGGCGGAGCGCACACGCTGGGCGAGTGGTACAGCGATAAGGATCGCGAACTGGGGTTGCGGCGAGCCTTGCTGCTGACGCTGGCAATTGCGGAGTGGGCGGCTGAGCAATAGCTGCGCTCTGGTAGACTCCGCGCATGTGGACACGATTTTCGGGCCTATTTTGGGCCGTTGTTTTTCTCGTGGCGTCGTGTTGTGTCGCGCGGATTCCCGCGTTGGCTGAGGGACAAGCACCTCCTGAAACGATCGTCCTGAACGGCACGATTTACACGGGTGAAGGATTCGCCGAAGGCCAGCCGCAGACCGTGCAGGGGATAGCGATCCGCGGCGGCAAGATCGTTGCGGTCGGGAGCAACGAGGCGATTCGGAGGCTTGCAGGGCCGAAGACGGTCGTGAAGGATCTGGCCGGTGGGTATGTCTTCCCCGGATTCAACGACGCGCACACACATCTGGGTAGCGCGGGACAAACCAAACTCAACGTCGATCTGACTGGGGTGCAGTCGCTGGCCGAGATGCTGGCGAAGGTGAAGGCGTTTGCCGATGCGGCTCCCGCGGGCCAATGGCTGACGGGCGGCAACTGGGACCACACGTTGTGGATGAGAAAGGAACTCCCGACGCGGCAGGATCTGGACAAGGTCACCGGGGATCATGCGACGTTTCTCGATCGAATCGATGGGCATATCGCGGTCGTGAACACAGCGGCGTTGAAGGCTGCAGGCATCACGGGGACAACGAAGCCGCCGCAAGGGGGCGCGATTGATCTGGACGCACAGGGCGAGCCGACAGGAATTCTGCGCGAGTCGGCACAAGGACTTGTGGAGAAAGTGATTCCGCCGCCGACGCACGAGGAGCGACGCAAAGGCGATCAGCTGGCGATCGACGATGCCGTGTCGCATGGCATCACGAGCGTGCAGGACTTCAGCGATTGGCAGGACTTTCTGGTCTTCGAGGAGATGGAGAAGGAAGGCACGCTGAAGGTGCGGATCAGCGAGTGGCTGCCTTTCAAGGATCCGTTGGCTGAGCTGATCAAGATGCGCGCGCATCACGACGCGAACGATCCGATGCTGCACACGGGGTTTCTGAAGGGATTTATGGATGGGTCGCTGGGATCGCGCACGGCAGCGATGAAAGCGCCGTTTGCGGACGATCCGGGCAATAGCGGGCTACCGCAGTACACGCAGGCACAACTGAACGCAATGACGGTGGAACGGGCGCAGGCTGGATTTCAGATCGGGTTCCACGCGATCGGCGACAAGGCGGCGGCGATGGCGCTGGATGCGTACGCGCAGCCGGGCGTTTCGCACACGGCGCGCAATCGCATCGAACACGCGCAGGTGGTCGATCCGGCGGATATTCCGCGATTCAAGCAGCTCGGCGTGATTGCATCCATGCAGCCGAATCATCTGCTCACCGATATGAATTGGGCAGAAGACCGGCTGGGTCCGCAGCGCGCGGCTTATTCGTATGCGTGGAAGGCATTCCTCGATGCGGGCGTGCCGCTGGCCTTTGGGACCGATTATCCCGTTGAGCCGGTGACGCCGTTTCGTGGGCTCTACGCCGCCGTGACGCGCATGAATGAGGCGGGCACGAAAACGTACTTCCCTGAGAACAAGCTGACACGGGGTCAAGCTCTCTACGCGTACACGCAGGGCTCGGCCTATGCGGAGTTTGCGGAAAAGCGTAAAGGCAAACTCGAGCCGGGATACGATGCGGACTTTGTGCTGGTGGATCGGGACCTCTACAAGGTGGACGCGCCGGCAATTCTGGGAACGAAGGTTCTGGCGACCTATGTCGGGGGCAAGGAATCGTACAGCGGAGCTTTGAGTGCGCACTGATCTATTGCCGCGCGCGACCCAACCCATCCACGGACAAGCCAAGAACGGATGAAACTGCGCGCCTACATTCTGATGCTGTGTGTGGTGGCTGTGTGGGGCTCGACCTTCGTGGTGATCAAGGGGGCTCTCGCCGATGCCACACCGGCGGCGTTCAATCTGGTGCGGATGGCCCTGGCTTTTGCGCTGCTGGCAATTGCCTATCATCGTGCGTGGCGCGGAATTCGGCGCAGCGATCTGGCGGCGGGTGCGGTGGTGGGGTTGTGTCTGGCGGCAGGCTATCAGTTCCAGACGATCGGGCTGGTGCGCACGACGCCGAGCAAGTCCGCGTTCATTACCGGGCTTGTTGTCGTTCTGGTGCCACTGTTCTCGATCATTCCGGCGCTGCGGCCACCGGGAGCGAGGCTGCCACGATGGAATGCGTACACTGGCGCTGGGCTTGCGTTCGCCGGGATCCTGCTGCTCACGGCCCCAGCGGCTGCAAAGGCTGGGCTTGCGGGGCTGGTTCCGGACTTCTCGTCGATCAACAGGGGCGATGTGCTCACGTTCGGCTGTGCCATCGGATTTACCCTTCACTGCATCGCGCTGAGCCATGTCTCGCCGCGGATTCCCTTTCAGCCGCTCGCCTTGCTGCAGGTAGGATTCTGCGCGGTGTTCATGGCTGTCAGCCTGCCGCTGATCGAGCATCCGCACATTCATTTCACGCCGAGACTGATTGCAGCCTTGCTGGTTGCCGCGGCTCTGGCAACCGCGGCAGCGTTTTCGATTCAGAGCTGGGCGCAGTCAATATTGCCCTCGACCCACATTGCGCTGCTGCTGACCATGGAGCCGGTGTTCGCGTGGATCACATCCTTCCTCTTCACCGGCGAGCGGTTGGGACTGCGTCCAGCCTGCGGCGCTCTGCTGATTCTGGCCGGCATCGGACTGACCGAACTCGTGCCCCAGCCGCATGTGCCCAGCGCGCACGAAGCTTGATTGTTTCCACAGGAGCCAGACGGGCAGTGGATCACAATAGCTGCGAGACGAATTCATGAGCAAGCACAGTGCGGGAATTCTCCTCTATCGCGGGCGCGGCGAGGCGCTCGAAGTGTTCCTGGTGCATCCGGGCGGCCCTTTCTGGTGGAAGAAAGATCAGGGTGTGTGGTCGATTCCCAAAGGCGAGTACGAGAAGGATGAAGATGCGCTGGCCGCGGCACGGCGCGAGTTTGAAGAGGAGACGGGGTTTGCGTGGATCGAGGGGGAGCTGCATCCGTTAGGGACGGTGAAGCTGAGCTCGGGCAAGGTAGTGACCGCCTGGGCGCTCGAGGGAGACGGCGATGCGCACGCGATCCGGAGCAATCTCTTCGAAATGGAGTGGCCGCCAAAATCCGGAAAGCAGAAGGCGTTCCCCGAGGTGGATCGTGCGGAGTGGTTCTCACTGGCCGCGGCCCACACGAAGATTCACCCTGCGCAAAGAGCGTTTCTGGAGCGGCTGGTCCAGATCTTCGAGCACCAGCCGCACTCCTGATGGTGCACGAGCCTCTAGCGCGGTGCGGGTTCGGGTGAATCGGCCAGTGCGTACGCAAGCACAGCCATCACTGCTGCGTTCTCGCTGAGGTGTTTGGGATCTACCTTATCGAAGGTATCGGCGGCGGTGTGGTGGTAGTTGAAGTAGAAGCGGCTGTCCTGACGTGGTGCGAAGCTGGGGACACCTTTGGTCGTGAGTCCGTCGATATCCTCGCCGGTCTCCGGTGAGGCAATCAGCGTCTCCGCATTGATTGCATCGAGTACTTGCGACACAGGACGCAGCCACTGGCCGAGCTCGGGCTTGCCCGCGTAGTAAATGCCGCTGGGATGGTCTGCGCCAAGGTCGGACTCGATTGCGCCGATGTGGTTGGCGAAGTCGTCTTTGTGATCGGCCATGTAGGCTGCAGCTCCCTCGGAGCCTTCTTCTTCGCTCATCCAGGCGACGCAGCGGATGGTGCGGCGCGGATGGATGCCAAGGTCCTTGAGCAGATGGATTGTTTGCATCGCGACCACGACGCCTGCTCCGTCGTCGATGGCTCCTGTACCAAGATCCCAGGAGTCGAGATGGCCGGAGACGATGACCACCTGCTCAGGGTGCTCGGTTCCCTTCCAATCGGCGATGACGTTGTAGCTTTGTGCATCGGGAAAGGATTGAGGAGTCAGCGTAAGGTGCAATTTCACCGGCCCCTGCGCGGTGAGGTCCTTGAGCAGATCAGCATCCTCCGCTGTGACCGCAGCAGCAGGAATCTTCGGCACTCCCGGCGCGTATTCCGTCATGCCGGTATGGGGCAAGCGAAAGTCCGCTCCGCCCACCGACCGTACAAGAACCGCAGCGGCGCCAACGGCTCCTGCGGCGATGGGGCCTGCGCCGCGATAGACCACACCGCCGACGTAGGCGTTAAGGCCGTCTCCCTCCGCGGCCAGCTCCTTGTCGAAAGGGTGATTGAAGAGCAGAATTTTGCCTTTCACAGCATCGGGCGGAAGGGCGTGGAGCTGCTGCCAATCGCTGACGACGACAACCTCGGCGGTCAGACCCTCAGGCGGTGTGGCCACACTGCCGCCGAGAGCCGTCAGGACGATCTTTTGCGTGGTTCCGGGTGTCTGTCCGGTCCAGGAGACGAGCTCAGCCTTCTCTTCACCGCGAACCCAGTGCGGAACGGCGGCTTTCTCGAGTGTGACTTCTGCGCCCAGTCTCCGCATCTCGCCGGCGACGTAGTCCACCGCATGCTGGGCCTGGGGCGAGCCGCTGAGGCGCGGGCCGATGTTGTCGGTGAGATGTCTGAGCTCGTTCAGCGCGTAGGGATCGCTCATGGCGGCGTCGCGCAGCTTTTCCATGGTCGCCAACTGGTCGGTGCTCCAGGCGCTTTTGCCGCCGGAGAGCATGGCATTGAGGCGGTCCATGATCGTAGGGGGGATGCTCGGGGGACCCTGGGAGGGTGCAGTTTGGGCGGGAACGACGGAGACTGCAGCCGCGAATAGGGCTGAGACTGCCAGAGTTTTGAGCGTCATGCCGGATGTTACCACGGGAAAAAGCGGCTCTTTCCGCACCAATTGCGTCTAACCAGCTTATATGCCGCCGTGAGCGAGAAGATCGGCGAGTCGCTATACTGGTAGAAGGTTCAAAGAACACCCAGCCGATGTGGCTGGTTACTCCAAGAGGTCATCCAACTCATGAATTCGATCTTCGAACGGCTGCGTTCGCGCCGTCTGGCTTCAACGTTTGTGGTGCTTGCAACGCTTTCAGCCGCGATTGTATTCGGCTCGTATCTGGCCCACGGGGTACGCGGGCAGGAGAAGCAAAACGACAGCGCCGATGCCACTCCGCTGCATGTGACGAATTCAACAGTTCCGCCCAACGAGTTCGTGAAAATTGCGAAGGAAGTGGGGCCGGCGGTGGTGAATATCAACACCGAAACGCTGCCCAAGCAGTCGAGCACAAAACGCCGCAACCCACATGCGCGGCAGTTCGACCAGAACCCGGGTGGCGGCGACGACGACCAGAACGGCGACCAGGGGCAAGGACAGAGCCAGAACCAGGGTCCGGGTCGGACGATTTTCAGAATTTCTTCAACCGCTTTTTTGGCGGCCAGATGCCCGACCAGGACGGCGGAGATGACGGACAGGTGCGTGAATCACTGGGTTCGGGCTTCATCGTCGACCCCAAGGGGTACATCATCACCAACAATCACGTGATTGAGAAGGCCGACAAGATCTTTGTGAAGCTTTCGACCGATCCGGACAGCGTGGACCAGGGACGCCCGGCGCGCGTGATCGGGACTGACAAAGCGACCGATCTGGCGGTGATCAAAATCGACACGAACACACCTCTTCCGACGGTGAAGCTTGGAAATTCCGATTCGACGCAGGTGGGTGACTCGGTTGAAGCGATCGGCAGTCCTTTTGCGCTGGCGCAGACCGTGACCGCCGGCATTATCTCGGCCAAGAACCGCACGATCGAGCCCGGCGCCAGTGGCCAGTTCCAGCACTTCATCCAGACGGACGCAGCCATCAACCCCGGCAACTCCGGCGGCCCGCTGCTCAACATGAACGGCGAAGTGATCGGCGTGAACACGGCCATTTTCACACAGTCCAATGGCTACCAGGGCATCGGTTTCGCGATGCCGTCGAACACAGTCGTATCCGTCTATAACGACCTGATCAGCCCCAGCCACAAGGTGGTGCGTGGATCGATCGGCATCCAGTTCCGGCCGAATCTATCCGGCGCGATCAATCGTATCTATGGCTTTAAGAATGGTGTGCTGGTGCAGCAGGTGCAGCCGGGAGGTCCAGCCGATAAGGGCGGACTGAAGCCGGGCGACATCATCACGCACATCGATGGACGGCCGATCAAGGACGGGGACGATCTTGTGAACGAAATTGCCAGCCGCAAGCCTGGATCCAGCATTCGTCTCGGCTTCCTGCGCGATGGCAAGCCGACGGATGCCACAGTGACCATCGGCGACCGCGACAAGGTGTTTGCCGAAATGGCCGGGCAGCAATCGAACGCGGGTCCTGACGAGCAGGGCGACGCAGGCGAGACCAAGCTGGGCATCGTAGTCCGCGAAGCTCCGCCTGCGGTAAGCGGCCGGCTTCACGCACAAGGGGTGGTTATCCAATCCGTAAGGGCAGGATCGTTCGCCGATCTTTCGGGCCTCGAACCGGGCTTGGTGATCATTCGCATCAACAAACAGTCCACTGCCACAAAGGCGGAATACGATGCGGTGGTGAGCAAGTTGAAGACGGGGGACGACGTGGCGTTCGAAGTGATGGATCCGCGACGGCCTGGCGATGGAATCAACTACATCGGAGGAACGCTGCAGTAGGATGCTGCTCCGGGCAGCTGCAATTACCCGGAGTGCATCATACTTATAATCTGCTGGTTGCGGCGATAACTGCAACCAGTACAGAATAGCCTTCGATGCCCTGGGAAGCCGCAATTCCTCTCAAGTTACGTTTGAGAGAGCCGGGCGTATTCTCAACATGGCAAATGAGTTTTCATTTGCGTACTATAGGAAGCTCGGATAGAATTCCGGCAAAGCTCATCCGGACATCCGATTCTGAGGTGGTGAACCAGCATGCTTTCATTCCGAGCAAGTCTGGGTCTTCTTTTATCTTCGTCTTTGCTTGCAATTCCTGCAGTTGCCTCTCGTGTGCAGCACAAGGTCTCGTCTACGAGTCACTCTCATCTGTCCACAAGCCGCCTACACAACTCAAAAGGCCATTCGAGCCGAACGGGGCGCAGAACATTGGCGCATGGGCACAGGGTTCGCGGGCAGCAGGCGATCGATCCGGAACGCGTCACAGAGATCCAGCAGGCCCTCATTCGCGAGCACTATCTGACCGGCGATGCCACCGGCAAATGGGACACCACGACCCAGGCGGCAATGCAGAAGTATCAGGCCGATCAAGGCTGGCAGACGAAGTTGATGCCCGATTCGCGCGCCTTGAAGAAGCTTGGCCTGGGCGCAGACTACTCTTCGGCGATCAACGCCAAGACTGCCTCTTTCGCCGATCCAGCGCCTATCTCATCCGTTCCTGCGCAGCAGACCGCAGGCTTTGTCGCTGCCTCTGGAACCGACCGCTAACAAAGATCTCTCGTCTCTACCCTAAGCAAACGCCGAGGCCACTCCATCTGGGGTGGCCTCAGTGTTTCTGAGTTCTGCGGCAACTACTGGAAGTGGATCGGTGGAATTCCCTGGAGCAGGAAATCGTAGCGTGCGCGGAGCGTGTCGGGGCCTGAGGTGATTGGGTCATTCAAGTGGATGAGTGAGTCATCCGCATCGAGCTTGGGCCAATTGGGCAAGCCCGATCCGTTCGGATCGCCAGTCTTGGCAAAGTTGGTCCAGTAGGTCATCATCTCGTCGCTCAGCTTGCGGTCTTCGGGGCGGACGTTGAAGCCTGGCCGTGTATCGAGCGTGCCGAAGACATATTCGATGTCGTCGGAGTGGAAGGCAAACGTGCCGGGATGGAACTTGCTCGGCGTTGCCGCAAGTTCGAAGTGATACCGATAGACGGGCGACTGACCGGTCTTCTTTTGCGCCTCCAGCCATTTCCACGTGCCGAAGGCAATGAAGGCGTCGCTGCCGTAGTCGATCGCGGAGCGCAGAGCCTGTGCATCGGTGTCCCCTGGATAGAGCTTGAGGAATTCGGCTGCGCGCTCTTTGAAGAGCCCGTTCGCCATCGCGGTCCATTGCACAGCGGTCATGCCGCGCATGGCAAAGAAGCTGCCTTCGTCCGCATTCCATCCGGCAAGCAACGGCACATGCGCCTGCTTCCCCGCTGCGTAGGTGTCGGGCACAGGCTCGGTGAGGACGCGGCCGTCCAGGTCCGGAGGAAAGCCGGTCTGTTTCTTCTTGGCCGCCTCAAGAATCTGATCGGTGGTCATGGCGCGCAGGTCTTTGATCGTCTTGGCGCCCATCGACTCCATCCATGCGCCATCGGCCTTGGCGCGATCGGCTACTGTTTCTCCGCCTAGATTCAGGCCGCTCGGAAATGCCGCGCCGCTTTCACCGATGGCTTTGGCGAAGAGACCCTGCGCCAGCGGAGACGCCATCAGCGTGGAGACAGCAAAGGAACCTGCGCTCTCGCCAAAGATGGTGACGTTGCCGGGATCGCCGCCGAAGTTCTTGATGTTGTCCTGAACCCAATGCAGCCCGGCGATCATATCGAGCAGGCCGTAGTTCCCTGCTGCGCCGTTGCCTTCTTTGGCGAGCTCATCGGTGACGAGAAACCCGAAGACGCCGAGGCGATAGTTGATGGTGACGAGGACGACGCCTTTGAGCGGAAGGAAGTCGCCGTTGTGGCGCGGCTCGTCGCTGCCTCCGCCGGAGTAGCCGCCGCCGTGAATCCAAAACATGACGGGCAGCTTGCTCTTGTTGGTTGCTTCGGCGGGCGCGTACACGTTGAGGAAGAGGCAATCTTCGCTGGGCGGTGGGCCCTGAAAGACCATGTCGTCGAAGACGTGATTCTGCGCGCAGTGAGCGCCGAACTTGGTCGCGTCGCGCGTGCCTTTCCACTTCGCAGGTGCTTCGGGAGCCTTCCAGCGCAGATCGCCAACCGGAGGCGCCGCATACGGAAGGCCGAGAAATGCCTTCACCTTGCTGTCGTTGATTGTCTTTCCCTGGACCTTGCCCTGCCCTGTTTTCACCTTGAGCGGGTCAGCATATGAGTTCATCGCGAGCCCGAGCAGCAAACCTGCTATCAAGGCACACGTAGCTTTCGTGCGTAGTTGCATCCTGAATCCTCCGCGGGAATACCTTATACACGACGGATGGCGGAGTGCGCGAGTTGCAGCAGAGGTTCCAGAAAGAGGGTTTAGCGCCTACTTGCGGGACTTGGCCAGTTCGATCTCCGTGGTGAGAAGATCGCCGATTGTTTCGCGTCGCCTCACGAGACGCGCCGAGCGGCCCTCGATCAAGACTTCGGCGGCGCGCGGGCGCGAGTTGTAGTTGGAGCTTTGCGCCATGCCGTAAGCGCCGGCGTCGAGGAGCGCGATGAGGTCGCCGGGCTTGACTGGCTTGAGCAGGCGGTCGCGAGCGAAGAAGTCGCCGGTTTCGCAGACGGGGCCGACGACATCGACTGGGCGCGCTTTGCCGGGACGTGGGCGAACGGGAACGATCTCGTGATGGGCCTGGTAGAGCGCGGGGCGAATCAGGTCGTTCATGGCGGCGTCGACAATCACGAATGTTTTGGTGCCGTTGCGTCTTGACGTGCAGCACGCGGGTGAGCAGCGCGCCGGCCTGGGCGACGATGAAGCGGCCCGGCTCGAGAAGCAAACGGCCTGTGAAGCCGGCGAGAGCGCGATCGAGTGCGGCGGCGTATTCCTTTACTTTGGCGGCGGGATCGAAGTCGGCGTTGTGGTAGTCGATGCCGAGACCACCGCCGGCGTCGATGGCGCGGATTTCGATGCCGATGCGGGCGAGTTGATGAACCAGCGTGTGGACGCGCTCGAGAGCTGCGCCGAAGGGATCGGCGGAGCGGATCTGGGAGCCGATGTGGACACTGACAGCATGGGCATCGAGCCAGCGGTTGCCGGCGGCGCGCTTGTAGATCGCGAGGGCGCGGCGAATGTCGATGCCGAACTTGTGCTCGCGGAGACCTGTCGAGATGTAGGGATGCGTTTCGGCGAAGACGTCGGGATTGACGCGCAGAGCGAAGCGGGCGCGGGTTTTGAGCTTGC
Organism: uncultured Acidobacteriaceae bacterium; assembly: GCA_963778705.1. Lineage (GTDB taxonomy): Bacteria > Acidobacteriota > Terriglobia > Terriglobales > Acidobacteriaceae > Telmatobacter. The sequence continues at coordinate 40,532 of CAVZVM010000010.1, read as the reverse complement.
GGGCGCGCTCGGCGAGAAGATCGAGCTCCTGCTCGCTCTCGACGTTGAACTGCAGGATGCCGGCGCGCAGAGCCTTGTCGATTTCATCGGGCGTTTTGCCGACGCCGGAGAAGACGACGCGCTTCACGGCTTTGGGAGCAGCGGCGAGGACGCGATCCAGTTCGCCGCCGGAGACGATGTCGAAGCCTGCGCCGTGATCGGCGAGGAGCTTGAGGATGGCGAGGTTCGAGTTGGCTTTGACCGCATAGCAGACCAGGTGATCGCGCGAGGCGAACGCGTTCTGAAAAAGCGCGAGGCGCTCAAGGATCTGGTCGGCAGAGTAGACGTAGAGCGGCGTGCCGAATTTGCGGGCGAGGGATTCGAGGGAAACCTTGCCGCAACGGAGAGCGCTTTTGGCGCTGGGATGTTGAAACGGGCGAGCAGGAGTGGTGGACGGTCGTCAACATTCGGTGGTCAACATTCGGTCTCAGGGCAGGTTCCGGAAAGAAGGACTGTCTTGAGCGTACCGCATGCGGGCGTCAGGGGCCTGAAGGCCCCTGCTCCCTCCGAGACTGCACCGTGCTGTGGGCAATGCACCGTTTTCGGGCAGGAGCGAGGGGGTGCAAGCTCCTAGCTGCTAGCTTCTAGCTCTCAGCTTGATGCCAAATCCATTGTGGGCCAGAAGGGGATAATTCTTCGCAAAGCGTCAATTTGCGAAGTGATCAATATAGAACAGTCGAGTTCGGGCGTTGGGAGTAGGATGTGCCGCATATGGATGATGCTGGCCTCTGGTGACGGCTATCCCGGTCGGAACTGGAAGCGGCTCAAGTGCTGTGAAATTTCGCGCGCAGGACTCGGTGACACGATCGCTCAGTGACTCACTGTGATGATTGTCACAGCGTGTGATGTGGATCACGTGCTGTGACGATTGCGCGCGGTTACTCCTCCCCCCTCTGTACGCCCCCCACCCCCCGGCTGTTTTTCGTAAAGTCCTCTTTTGAATGGCCTTAGCAGTGGGGACAATCTGCTAAATATATCTGACCATTGAAGTTAGATCCCAGATTCCTCTCAGGATTGGACTTAGAAGCGGAAATCGCCTCCATGTGCAGTCAATTCGATCCAAAGTCTTCTCGGGATGGATGTTAGAGGCCGCGCGACGATAGCTGTCAGCCCTCGGCTTTCAGCTCTCAGCTTTCAGCCTGCTTCCAGTGTGCGCCGAAGTGGGGAAATGATCTGCAAAAGATTTTTTCCTCCGGGCCTAAAGGCCAGAGCTTCTTGCGGGCCTTTTCAGGGACCTGAAGGCCCCTGCTCCCTCCGTGAAGAACTGCCTCTCCGCTCCTGTTCCCTCCGCAAATTGCGGGGCGGTGGGAGAATGGGCGGTATGGACGAGTTCCCCAAGGGTCTGTTCACACTACTGGGGCGGATGGCGTTCTGCCCCAGTGCGCAAAGACCGCGCACCGGCGACCCCACGCGAGCGAAAATCGAGCCAGACGAGGCAGAGGACGAAGGGCTGTGGCGGGTCCACAGTCGAGGACGACAACAAAGTATGGCTCGATTTTCTCCGCAACCCTTCGGGCCGGGGCCAATTTTCCCGATTTCGTTGTCGTTCGTCGCTAACAGACACCCGGTATGTGTCACTCCTTGCTTCTAGAACTCGTAAAAATTGGCTCCCGGCGCCACCGCCCGAGTAGTGTGAGCAGACCCTGGTTTCATGAAGAGCGGCGCGAACAGGATTGCCCGGTCGGCTCAGGCGACGCCCGGACTCAAAGGCTGGGGGTGTCGAGGGGTATGGGTTCGATGGAGTGGATGGGAGACCGATGGCGTTCTGGAGCTGTGCGGAGGATGCCCAGTCAACCCAGCACGTTCACGATTTCGACGAATCTCATGATCCGTTTTCAGGGGTGGTGGTTCGGGGCTGCTACACGCTGGGGATCGAGGACCAGCGCATTCCCCTCCGGACAGGAGACGAGTATGTGATTGCGCGTGGAGTCGTGCACGGGGGCGAGGTTGTGGCTGGGACGAGAACTATTCACGCCTTTGGAGGGCATCGGGCGGACAGGGCCGGGGACGTGTAGTTTCGTAAATGCGTGAGTCGGTCATTCTGCGAGGGGATCGGAGGGACAAACCCAGTCGAGGACAGAAGGCTCAGTCCGGCTGCCCATATGTCAGAAGTACTCCAAAGCCCGCCGAATCGTGAACCTTGTTGCCTGGAGCGCATCATGCGGGCTCAGGCGGTATTCAGACACCTTCTCCGTCCAATTGCCCACATGGTCATACTGATAGGTGTGGCGCATCTCCGAATATGAAGTCTCCTCACCTTCTGCGGATCTGGTCGTCGTGATCTCGACCACGGGATCGCCGTACTCGTTGTAGGTCGTGACGATCGTCTCATCTTTGCCCGGCTCTTGCTGCCGCAAGGCGCGAACGAGGTTCTCTGAATCGTAGAAGAACTTGACCCAGCGGTCATCCGCCTGCGCCCGCAGCCAGCCCTTCACTGCGTTAGTGACGCCGATGTCCTCGTGCATCGGTGCAAACGCTCCGGGATCGTTCATCGTCAGACGTTCTTCGAGCACACGGCCCTTTTCATCGTAGCGGCACACTGCCTTCATAACGAATCCGCCCTGCGCATCGCGAACCTCGGCTTCGATGGGACGATCGAGCTCGTCATAGTACGTTGTGGCAATGCCGCCTCCCGGGAGGTTCGGCCGTCTGTCCGCCAGCGAGAAAGGTGATCCGCCTGCGGACACATTCGGGCGATAGTCTTCGGGACGGGTGACGCGTACCCTTGTTTTCCTGCCGGACTGATCGATCGTCATGGGTATGTCGTCGCCAGTTCGATTAAGTGACCTTCCGTCCAGGTTGAATTCGAACCGCGACTCTCGTGGACTAGAAACAGCGGGGACCGCAGATCTGCGAAGGCGTTGCTCATTGAACGCCTTCACCGCACCTCGCAGTCCCCAGGATTCACGGTCAGATTTAGCAACGGAGAAAACGCTCATCGCTTCACCTCCGGGCTGACGCGCTCGGAATCGATTTACCGCTCTCGGTTTAGTTACACGGTCCCGGTCCCGAGGCTTGAGTCGAAGTAGGGTCCATGACGCAGCCTGTCAACGTAGGTGGATTAGACCCATTCTGTTTCCAAATCTCTAGGGAATATGTGTGTGCGTATTGCCAAGGGTACTGTCCCTTTCCAAATTCGATTCCGTAGGGTTGAAATGGCGGGCAAACGGCGGGCAATCCTCCTGAACACTCCTTTATATACTCTCCGATCGGATCACCATCTTTCGGGTCCTCGCTAAGGCCATCGAGCTCACCGTATGTGCTTCCTATCGAGAGGAAGTATGGCTCTATGCTGGTTCCAAAAAACTGACCACCTCCCGTACAGACGGCCACGACCCGCATCGAATCGGTGTACGTCACGCCTACGTGGGCTACCCATTGCTGGCGATTGACATACTCCAGGTAGCAGTCCTCGCAGGTCTGTGCTCCATTTCCCCAACCGCCTACGCTTGAGCCATCCGAGCCTGAGATCTGATTGTAGGCCTCGGGAGTGTGGTAGAAGGTTGGCAGGTAAGGGGCGCATGAAGGACTGATGTTCATACTGACACCACCCGAAATCTCCGCCGAAGTATAAATGTAGGTCCCGTCGTAAGTTTCGTTGTCATACTCGGCAAGCTGGTTGGAAAATGTGAAACATTGCGCGTGCGATCTTCCGATAAAGGCAAACACGCACACGATCAAGAGCATGGCTCGCAGAGTAAGTAGTTGGATGGACATCCTCATTGCTGCACCCCCGATGAAACTGCTGGAACGGGGCTGCTGATCTTCATATGGACTTTCTCTGCTTGGGCGAAGCTCTGAAACTTTGTCCAGCCCCCTGGAGATATATTGGCCTGAATCTCGGTCACGAAGGATTGCACAAGTTGATCGCGCTGCGTCATCAGGGTTGCGAGGTCGGCGCGTTGCCCTCTTGCATTGAGCTTCGTGGCCTCCGCGTTGTACGTCTGGATGAGGCTCTGATACTGGACGTAGAAGTCGCCGAGTTCATGCTTCAGCATCTGAGCATCTATGTCCGTCAGTTGAATTCGTTTAATTTGCGCAGTTTGATGAGCCAGTTCCTGAGGTGCGGCCGATGCGGACCTCGAAAACGAGCCGAAAATGAGTTGGTACGCGACGCTATCGGGAATTGCGGAAGGGTTACTCGCTCCGTCGATCATGGGACCAGCCATATGTTGGTGTGACGGAGGTATCGCGGCTTGAGCCACGCCGAAAACGGGCGCAGTCAGCACCGCACAGACGAGAACAACAACAAAGCGCATAGATCCTCTTCTCTTGTGCCAACGGTGTGTTGTTAGAGGTATTAAGCACCATCGAAGATCGATAGTGCCCGTGTTGATCACGTATCATGGCAACGATCTAACTTCATGTCAACTTAATAGTTATATTTACTAAGTAATAACTTGACGGCGAGATGGAATTTAGCTGCGCCCATTGAGTCTCTGCTTGGACGCACCTTCCAGGACTAACCCTGAAAATCCCTCGCATCCCGGCACATCCTGGTGACACTTATTTACAAAGTAATAACTAGGTGCCTAGTCGAACTTGCGGAGCCAGATATCTCGGATGGAGATTTTGCAGGGCTGGCTTTCGATTTCGAAGCCGATGAAGCCGGGTTGGTTATTGACTGAGTCCTGGTTGTCGTCGATGAAGATGGCCATGAGCTGGCCGTTCATGATGTGCATCATGACTCCGCCGCGGGCGATGACTTCGTAGTCGTTCCACTCGTTGACCTTGACGTAGCCGCCGAGGGCGTCCTTGTCGCCGATGCGGGCGACGAGACGATTGGTTTGGCCGGGGAGCGCCTGGGTGACCTGGCCGCGAAAGGCGAGGATGCCCTGCATGGTGTTTTCGGAGTACCACTGGCCGGTGTAGGACGCGGTTTGCGCGGTGACGGGGAACCAGAAGTCGGCTTGCGGGCCGGTCATCATGAACTTGAGGTCATAGGGCGGCAGGCCGGCGGGTTGGGGGCGTGTCCAGGGGATGCCGGTGAGGCTGCGGTATTGAATGCCTCCGCCGCCGCCTTTTTCGATTTTCATTTGGAGCTTGAGGTCGAAGTCGCGCGCCTGGAGGCCGCGATAGACGATGTAGTTGTTGCCGCGGGGATGGCCTTCGGTGGTTTCTCCGACCATGAGGCCGTTTTCGACACGCCAAATGGTGGGGTCTCGGTCCCAGCCGGCGAGGGTTTTGGTGTCGAAGATCTGCTGGAAGCCGGTGTGTTCGTCGAAGTTGTAGGGTGCGGGATCGTGGAAGCGGGGCATGCCGGGGAGTTTTTCGCCGTGGGGGCCGATCTCGGGCGGGCCGGCGGGAGGCGAGGCGAGGGCTGGGGGAACGGACTGGGCGTGGAGTGTTGGGGCGACGAGAGAGCGAGGAGAAGGATTGCGGGGAGGGACAGGCGGGCGGAGAGTGTGGGGCGCGGGTCGGAGAGCGTGGAGGCATGGAGGCTGGGACTCCTTCTGGAGGAGATTCGGGAACAGGAGGAGTGTAGCGGGAGGGCGGAGAGGTTGGCGAGGGATGGCGAGGTGTCGGCCGGAGAGCGGGGCCACTCTACGAGCGGCCGATGGCGTCGATGGCGCGCTTGAGGGCGTGCTGTTTGAGGAGGCCGAACCCCGCTGAACAAAGTCTGCGCGGATGCTCGCCAAGCAGCTCATGAGTTCCGGAAGCTCATGAACTGTGGCGGTGGGGCGGTCAGATGCCGAACTGTTGGAGCCAGGGAGTGAGGAGCGAGGCGACGGTGTCGGGTTGCTCGTAGGCGGCGAAGTGGCCGGCGTCGGGGAGCACGTGCAACTCGCAGCCGCCGGGCGCGGCGCGGAAGGCTTCCATCTCGGCGGGAGATACGAAGGGGTCTTCGCCGCCGGCGAGGGCAAAGACCGGAGCAGTGATGGTGGCGACGGTGGGGACGGAGTCGGGACGCGCGGCGAGCCCGGCCTGGACGGCAACGATGGCGTCGGCGGTGAGGGTCATGCGGGCGCGGAGCTCAGGGACGATGGCGGGGCGGCGGGTGCGGGCGGTTGCGCCTGTGGAGGCCAGGACCATGCCGTCGAAGAGCGCATCTGTTTCTCCGGCACGAGCGCGGGCGATGGTGTCGGCACGCTTGACGAAGTTGGGTTCGGCGTCGGGCTGAGGCTTAGAGCAGATGAAAGCGAGACCCTTCATGCGTTCGTGTGCGCGCCGCCACAGTTCGAACATGACGTAGCCACCGATGGAACAGCCGACGAAGACTGCTTCGCGCAGGCCGAGCTGGTCGAGGAGGACGAGAGTGTCGTCGGCGAGCTGGGACATGGTCAGCGCCACCCCACGGACGAAGACCTGTCCGTGGGGACCCCGGGTGAGAGCAGCCGCATCGGGAACGCGGGAGAACGCGCCTGTAGGAAGGGCTCCGCCGAGTTCGGAGGCACCGTGAGCACGGAGATCGAGAGCGATGGCGCGGAGTCTGGGCAGGCGCCCGGCCAAATTTTCGATCAGGGGGAGCCAGTAGAAGTGGTCGAGAGGCGTGGGGTGAAGAAAGAGGACGGGGACGCCGGAACCCGAATCGAGGTAGTGGAGGCGGGCTCCGGCAGAAAGGTAGGAGTTAGATGTCATCGGAACTATCTTAGGGGACTCGGTGAGGACAAGACTACGCTGGCTAGTCTCGAGCGGCTGGCCGGGGACTGCAATGGCGAAGCGTTTCCGGCACTCGCAAAGCACGAGGAGCAGGCCGGTACGCTCTATCGATTGTTTCCTTGAGCAGGATAGAAATCGCGACTCAGGCCAAGGTTCGCGGCAGCTTCGTCCAGTTCGGCCTGAGTGAAGAAGAACCGATGCGTTGGGTTGGAGTTGGGGTAGAACCGGATGACGATCTCAGGCTTTTCGACCGACTCGCTCTTGCCGTCGCGAAACGGATAGCCGAGGTCCTGCAGCAAGTGGAGCGAACCCTCGTCACCTGTGGGATTTCCCGTGTCGCCGACAACAGCAAACACTCCCCTGCGGGTGCGTTTCGAGTAGACAGATACGAAATCGCCCACGTGTACGCCGCGCCGCCGAGCCACGTCTCCACGGACGACGTAGTTGATGTTGCGGGCGTCGACGTAGCGGCGGGGATCGCGTTCGTTTGGATTCCCGATGTCAGCGAAGGCAGTCTGAGAAATGTAATAGCCCGGGAAGGGATCCCTGGGGCCCTGCAGAATTGGGCGACCGCGATCGTCGATTAGATAGCCGACTATTTCCTTGTCGGTGCGATCGAGGGAATGGGCATTCAGGAGAATGTCGAGTGTCTGCTTGCTGGGCGGACCGTAGGCGTTGGGAGCTCCATCGACATCGACATCCATGCGGTGGGTTCGTAATTCGAAAGACGGACGGTCCTTCCCGGTCTGTGCAGATGAGACGGCAACGATGCCTAAAGCGAAAGCCCAAGAGACGATGAAAGGGCAGGAGTCGGTTTTCATCCCGGAATCATCTTAGGCGAATCGGCGAAGACAAGCCATGCACTGGTAGTTCAAGGCCGATCTGTCGAAGGCAGGCTTTGCCCTGCAGCGCGGCTCCCGAGTAGGCGGCAATCGGACGAAGCGATTTGACCTTCCGATGCACTAAGAAACGAATCGGAGGCCGTGATCCGATAATTCCGGTACTCGATGGTGAGTTCAGCGCGGCCGCCGAGGCGAATCGTGGAAATGCTTTGGTTTCGCTCGGGGAGCCAGAATTCCCCCACCTTCATGTACGACACTTTGATCTCGCTATTTTTCGTCCAGAAGGATGGGTTCTTTGCAGGCTCAGCTTCAAGACGAGCCACCGCGAAGTCGTTGCCATCCACCCAGACTCGGCCACGGAAGAGAAACTTGTCTTTTCTTCTGGGCTCGACGACCAGAACATACATCGATCGCGAAGAGGTGCATTCATACCCCACCATTGCGAAAGTGTAGTTATCGAAGTTGAGAGCCGTGAGTCGCTGTGCGTCAGCAGCCATGGCCTCTTGTTCCGCTTGCAGGAGTTTTCTGAACACCTTATCGACGATTAACTGTGACCCGTCGGACGACTGGATCGTGAATTCTTTTGTCGCGGGATCACGGTACTTTACGTCGACCATCATCTCGGCGCTGCGGCGGCCGGGAAAACCGCGGTATTCCAACCTATAGATTCGCGTGCCATGGTAGCTGTGCAGGGCTTGGGCACGGCGAAGATTCATGCCGACTAGTCTTGCGACAACCTGCTGTGTTGTAAGTGGACTGTTTAGGACAGGGATATCTGCCTGCCTCTGAGCGGCTGCTATCGGTTGGATCGCGAAGCAAGAGAACAGGAGAGGGATGAGCAGGCTAGAGTGCAAGCGGACGCGGGTGTCGGCTGGAGAAGAGACCCGAACGTTCGTTTTGTCGAGGTTCATAGCGCGGTTTCCCGAAAGGCTGCTCGCACGGAACAACAGTTGACCCGGAGAAACCCTGGGCGCTTTGGCCGGAGACTGCTTCGCGCGCGGTAGGAGGTCGCAGCAGATTATCCGATCCCGCAAGCAAGAGAGTCTGGTCAAAATTGACCAGTCGGCGCGATCGAGGTGGGTGACGCGAAACAGTTCGGAGACGTCAAAGTAACTTCCCGGTAGGTCAGCCTCCACCCTGAACTCTGAGACATGGCGCTGTTCGGCTCGATCGGCGCATTGCCTGTTGGCAACAAGCGTCGAACGCGCAAGGTAGGAGTAAATTGCTCTCGAATTAGCCTCCGATGGAACTGATCGTCACCGGGCCGATCAGGCCTGATGGTTGCAAGGGCGAATTCGCCTTATACGGCTTCACAACGGTGAAGGTATATTTCGTCGTGGCATCCGGCTGCTGATCTCCGATGAGGCGATTGACCCACGCATTCGTGACCTTAACCACGAGCTGGTTTGCTCCAGGCTTGATTGCGCCGGTGATATCGACCTTGTAGGGCGTGTGCCAGACGATGCCAAGCGATTTCCCGTTGACCTCGACTTCGGCAAGGTTTTTGACATCGCCAAGATCGAGCCAGATGTGCCTGCCCTTGGTCAACCATTCCGACTTGGCGTCGATGGTCTTGGTGTAGGTTGCGGTACCGGAGAAATACTTGACGCCTTTGTCTTCGCTGTTGGGCCAGGAGATGAGGTTGTCGAGTGTGATTGAAGCGGGAGCGCCGCGATCGGGTTGAAAGGCAAGACTCCATGGCCCGTCGACGGCGAGGAGTTGGGTCGCGGTTTCGGTTGGCAGTGTGCGCGTGGTCGCTCGTGTTGGTTTGCGAAACACGACGAAGACGGTGCCCCACGGCCCGAGTTTCAGGGGCACGGTTGTGGAGCCGTTGGCGATGCGGAAGGAAGCCGCTTGGGATTTGCTCGTCTCTGCAAACCAAAGCTCCGGCTCCTTGCCTGTGATGCGGAAGGTTGCATCGATGGCTACGCTCTTGTCGCTGCGGTTGTCGACAAAATAGATATCTGCACCGGGCAACTGGCGATGGACGAATTCGAGGCGTGTATCGGATTCGGGTTTAGTGAAGGTGAAATCGGGTGCAACATGCATGTCCGCGAGCGCATCGGCAACCGTGGCGCCGGCGTAGACAGTTCCCTTGCCTACCGTGTGCTTGCCGGTTCCGTCCCCGAAGAGCTCGACTGAGATTTTTTTGAACTCTGCCTGATCGTCACCGAGCGATGGATCGTCGACGGGTTTCGGCCCAGCGACGGTTGCGCCTTCTTCGACAAGCGCACGAATTGCCTTGAGCACGGGAAGCGACATGTGCGTGCTGTATGCATCGAGGCCGAGGAGGCGATAGGCCATGCCGCTCGCCGTGGTGATTCGACCATCGGAGACTTTGAACTCATGGATGAGCGCGTCGGCGTTGACATAGTCGAAGCCATAACCGGCGGGTAGATCGGGCGACTTATTCGCGAAGATTGCGGTGAGGTTCGAGTCTTCGCCGTAGAAGTAAAGAACGTCAGCACCGAAGTGGCCCTGTTGCAGCATGAAGCTCGTGCGCGCCAGATAGTCCATCCATACTCCGGCCTCTTCTGCCCAAGTTTCATTGCGGTTGAACCATTGGCCGAACGGTCCAAGCGTGAGGCCTGGAGCCTTGCCGATCAACGGTTGATGCGCGGACTCATGCACGACGATCCGGTTGATGCCGTTCAGGAATTCCTGATCGGCGGTGGGCTTGAGTGTTGCCGGCGACCAGGCCCACGGGCCGGCGGCAGCAGTCATGGATTCTGCAGCGGCCAGATTCTGGCCGTAGATATGCGCGACGGAGGCCGACTCGCGATCGTCGGCGTTGTAACCGTACTGCTCATGAAACACGCCGGGCACCTGCGTCCACATGGCGCTCATGGGCACTTCATTCATCTTCTTCACTTCCATGCCGTCGGCGGGTAAGGCGCGCCCGACTTCATGCGATTCGCCATAGTGCCCCATGTGCCATTCGTGAAGAGTGGTCTCCAACTGGCCGTAGTGCTCTTGTGCGACCAGGTCGGCGATTGTCTTGCGAAAGTCCCACAAGAAGCGGTCGCTCGCTTCGGAACTCTTGACGATGTATCCGGCGAGCACGGGCATCCACGGAATGGGGCTGTAGCCGCGGAGTTTTGTGAACTGGGCGATCATGTTGTCGGTCCAGTTCTGCGAGCCGGCTTCCCAGCTGTCGTTGATGACGTACTGGATGCCCCGTTTGCCCATCAATTCGGGCCCAACCGTATCGCGATAACTGTCGAGATACTTCTCGAAGTAGTCCTTCACGAAGCGACGATCGAGCTTATCGACTTCGAGGCCAGTCGCTTCCTTGGTGGCAGGGTGATTGGTGATGCCCAGCAGCGAATAGCCAAAGCGCAGCACGACCCAGTCCCCGGCAGGAGGCGTCCAATCGAGCGTCCCATCGGGCTGCATCTTCGAAGTCAGATCGACCACGTCGGCTTCGGAAACGGCCTGGTCCGAAGCAATGGGCGGGGTCGCATACTCATAGAGGTCCGGCGCCAAGGAGAAGTCCGCCTTCTCTTCGAAGTGATTGACATGCGGCGCCTGATGCAGCGCGAGCTCAGCGATCTTGAAGGTGGTCGGAGCTGAGCGCGGTGCGCCGCCCATAGCGATTCCCTGCGCCCATGCAGGCGGAGGTGGCGGAGGCATCGGCTTGAACGTTACGCGGAAAAACTTCGCACTGGTTTCAGGGATGGAGATTGTGGTCTGCGGCGCCCGACCTTCAACTATTTTCGCGATCTCTCGAAAGCTGACACCGTCGTCACTGGCCTCGAGGGTTTTTTCGGGGATGCCGATGCCGCTTCTCCAGTTAGTCATTCCCCCCGGCGATGTCGCAAGGGTGAGCGAGCGAACCGTGACGGCATTAGGAAATTCCCACTGAATCCACGCGAGCTGGTTGTCACTGGGAATGGGAAGTTCGGTGGTGGTGACGATGTCGCCGTCGGAGAGAGCGGCAAAATCAGGCGAGCCGCCGCTGGACGTCATCGTGGGATGGAGCGAAACGAGATCGTCCTTCGCAGGCCTCCGAAACGCAACGACGGCCGCATCGGCATAGAACTGCGGCGGCGCAGTAGGAGTCTGCCCTTCGGTGATCCTCTCGCGTACGCCGACACTCTGGAAAGCGCCGGTCTTGCTTGGAGGATGCGCGAGTTGCCCATGGAAGGGATGGCCGCCTTCGATCGCGGTTTCGCTCCAGACATACTTCTTCATGCCTTCTGCGGGAGGCACCCATGGCCCGCCCGACTCGCTCCAGCCCGGAGAGCCGGCAATCGCCATCTCCATTCCATACTGGTCCGCGAGCGTGGTGGCGTACTTAAACGCGTCCTTCCACTCGGGCGTCATGTAGGCCAGACGCTTGTCGACTACTTGCGGTGTTGCCAGAGCGGCATCGAAGTTCTGGAAGCCGGCGATGCCGACGCGGTGCATCCAGTCGAGATCGAGCTTGATGCCGTCCTTGGTGATGTTGCCGTTCATCCAGTGCCACCACACGCGGGGGCGCGCACTGGCAGGAGGATTTTCGAAACCCGATTGCAGCGGGTCAGAGGCAACCTGGGATGAAAGGACTCCTGGAGCACCTGCCAGCAGCAGGCACAATGAAAGACGCAAGCTCAGCCGAGAAATCACGAGTCTCTCCCAAATGTGATGTGGTTTTGGCTCAAAGAGAAGCCACGTGCGAGGCCCACGAGCTGGCCGCCCAAAACGATAGCACTTCGCGCGTTGGATTCGGAAGGGAAATTATTTCAGATAGGAAGTTATCAAAAGGGCTACCCAGGATAGCGAACTTCTCCCGTGAAAATGGGCGCCTGCGGTTTTGATCTACTGGCCGGACTGGACAACTGAGCGTCGGGTCGATCAGCTTTGAGATGAGTTGGCTAGACGCGTGGGGGCGGATACATCCCTGGAACAGGCACGATCTGCTCTTCGGGGATGCCGATCCAGCCGGCGAGATAGCCGACGGCGACCAGGCCGCCGCTCATGAAGAAGGCGACGACGGTGAGCACGCGGATGAGGGAGACGTCCCAGCCGTTGGAGCGCGCTAGAGCGGCACAGACGCCGGCGATCTGGCGGCCGATGATGGGACGGACAAGGGGATGGCCCGGAGGGGGAGCGGTGGCGGTCACGACCGTGCCGCAGTTCGAACAGAAGCGCGCACCCATCGGCAGATTGGTTCCACAGCGATAGCAGTAGAAGTTCATGGTGGTCCCCCGGTTTGTCTCTGAAGATTCTACGCAAAACGGGGGGCGGAGGTTCCGGGGAAGGCGGCTGGATCGTGTCAACACCTTCCGTGTGTGATCGAAATGCCTCTCGAGCAACCTCTGAGCATCTCTGGCCGACTTTTCAATCGCAGAAACTCCGCAGGGCCTGAAGGCCTCGGGATTTTCGGCCTTTTGGCACGACTGAAGTCGTGCCCTGACACAAAACGGAACGGGCCAGCGTTTTTGAGACACAGCGCAAACCGATCCCAAAGCTAGTTGCCGTGGTAGGGAGTTTGGAGGCGTTTGCGGGCGGTGTCGGCGCGGGAGGTATCGGGTCCGGCGGCGATGGCAGCTCTGTAATCGTCGAGGGCTTTGGGACGCTCGCCGTTGAGGTCGCGACACTCGCCGGCAGCAAGCAGGGAGCGGATTTTTAGCTCCGCACCGACGTTGGGCGCGAGGGCGGCTTGCTCGAAGGCTACGGCGGCTTCACGGTAATGACGCTGGCCACGGAGTGCATCGCCGAAGCCAAAGTAGGCGAGCTCGAGCCGCGCGTGGGTGAAGTAGCCGGGCTTGGCGGCATCGGCGAGAACCTGGCGGTAAGCCTCGACGGCAACCATGCCCTGGCCATCGTCGCGGCGCAGATTCGCCTCTTCGAGGCAGAAGAGGTAGTCGTGCGGATATTGCGCCTTGAGGGTTTGGACGACCTGAATGGCTTCCTTGTAGCGGCTCTCGCGACGCAGAAAGAGCGCGATCACGGTACGCGCTTCGACGCTGGTGATAACGCCCCGACTGGCATCGTCGTAGAGCATCTGAAGTCCTTTGCTTTTTGAACCGGTTACACCGGTAAAGCCAATGAGGAACTTGAAGGGCCACGGTAAGGCTCCCACGACGTACTCATAGACACCGACAACCAGTTTTGCATCGACGTAGTCGGGGTCGAGCTGGAGGACGCGAACTTCGTCGTCTTTGGCCTTGGTGGCGAGACGAAAACCGGTGCCGAAGCCACGCTCGACCATGGCCACATAGGCACAGCGCAAACTGCGCGCCCAGCCACGGGCGAAGAGAGCGTCGACATCGTTAGGGTTGTTGGCGATGCGTCCATCGGCCTCGCGGACAGCTTCGTCGGCGAGCGCGAAGATGCGATCGCGAGCCTGGGGATCTTCCTGCGTGGCGTGGCGGCCGGTAAGAAAGCCGTCGTTCGCGTAGAAGGTGGTATCGAGCAGATCGAGCCGGTAGAGTTCCTCGAAGATCTCGGCGTTCAGCAGCAGGACGGTCGCCTGCGGATCGCCGGGGTGTTGCGTGCGGAAATGTTCCAGGCGTTCGACGGCTCCGGAAAAGTCGAGATTGTAGAAGTGGTCGTATGCATCGCGGACGAGGGGGTCGCGATTGAGCGGGTTGGTATGCACGGGATCTGCGCCGGCAGACGCGGCAAGGAGCAGGAGAGCGCAGCCCAAGATCCAAGCTTTCATCGGAACGAACTTCCCTTCAGAGCGGCACCCCAGCCGGAGTCGCCTGGATGTCCCCGATTGAAATGGATTCAATCAAGAAATCCACTCGCAACTATCTAAAAACGTTCGAGATATACAACCCGCGAAAAAACAAGAGGAACATAAAAGGAAAGTGAACGCGTTTGACGTTTGAGAGAGTAAGCCTCGTTGTGCGAGAGGTCCGGTCCCCCTACTTTCATGGCGCGTTCTCACCCGAGCTCGGTTAGCTCGACAAAGGATCCAGCGATGACCCTCAAAGAGTTGCTGCGGCTTGTTCTCAACCAGGCCCAGTTTAACGGATTTGAGTTTCGAGATTGGTTCCAGATGCATGTGCAACCCAGTTGGCCTGGCGTAGAGGAGGCCCTGAGCATGGTTGCGACCGAGGGGAGGCATTACAGTCTCCTCTTTTCACATGAGTTCGCCCGCTCGTACTGGAGATCCGGCGCGCGCATCAGTTTTATGGTTCCGTCGATCACTTACGCACGTGTGAACCGAAAAGGCCAAGTCGTGCAGGTGACGCGCAAGCCGTTCACGCGGAGGACGATCAAGCCGGACGTGTGGAGGTATCATCTGCGCCAGATGGCAGCGAGCGACGATCCGCTCAATTATCTGAAGCGGTTTCTTCCCACGCAGGAGCTGAATGGTTCAGGAACGGGCGAACACGCTCTCACGCTATGAATCACTGCATGGGAATTGCTGGCTTGAATCCGGGACTCAGATGGTGGAGTCGCGCACGGCATTTCGGCTGCGGCAATTCCTGAGCTGCTGCGGCCTCTTGGGGTCGCCACTCCTTGAGGGCCGCGTCGACTTGGTTTGAGCGGCTTCGGGACACGGTGACTCAGAAACTGCGCTAGCATTTGGGTATGGCGATTTCGAAGCTCGATTCCCTGCCCGCGCATTCGACTGCGACGGTGTCCGAGTCATATGAAGAGGCGCGCAAACGGCTCATCGTCGCTGTGGACGTGCCGTCGGCGAAGGCTGCGATGGAGCTGGTGAGCCGGCTGGAAGGCACATGTCCCTGGCTCAAAGTGGGTCTGGAGCTATTCACGGCGGCGGGCCCGGCAATCGTAGAGCAACTGGTGGCGCGCGGGCATTCGATCTTTCTCGATCTGAAGTTTCACGACATTCCGAACACGGTGGCGGGAGCGGTGCGGTCCGCGGCGGGACTCGGGGTACGGATGATGACGCTCCACGCGCTGGGCGGGCCGGCGATGCTCGCGGCAGCGCGGAACGAGGTGGAGAAGCTGGCTGACCCGCCGGAGCTTCTCGCGGTCACGGTGCTGACCAGCATGGACGCGGCGCAGCTGAACGCGGTGGGTGTGAATGCGAGCCCCGCGGCCGCTGCGGAAAGGCTGGCACGGATCGGGCGAGAGTCTGGGATACGCGGATTTGTGTGCTCGCCGCAGGAAGTGGCGGCGTTGCGATCGATCACTGGAAGCGATGGAGTTCTGGTGGTGCCGGGGATTCGTCCTGCGGGGACTGCGGTGGGCGACCAGAGACGGGTGGCTACACCGGCGGAGACGCTGCGACAGGGCGCGAGCTTTCTGGTCGTGGGGCGGCCGATCACGCAGGCTGCAAACCCTGCGGAGGCGGCGCGGGAGATACTCCAGGAGATGGCGGGGGCGCTATAGAAACAGCGAAGCCCGGCCGATTGCCGGGCTCTGCCGAGTAGACAGCTCAAGTGCCGCTTACAATTTCTCGTGGAAATCGCAGGCTGAGCAAGAGATATACACACCGCCCGGGACGCCGCGCTCGCGATCCTTTACGCGCTTGACGATGCGGGTGGGTTTGCTGCACTTGGGACAGTCAGTGGACTTGGTGGTGTCCATGACCTTCGCGCGGTCGCCGGTCTTTGCGATTTTTGCCATTGCTGGGTGGTTCTCCTTCGTGAAGTGTCTCTGCACTGGCGACTGCAGAATTAACGCAATCGCTGTCACACACGCAAAACAGTGCTGCGCGCGGCTTCAACGGCGCGGTCGGAACTCCTCATGAGGATGTCAGGAGAAGTGAGACTCGCTGCTTCCAGTTTACCCGAAGAGCGCCGTCCCTACGGGACTCCGGGATCATTTGATGGGGCACATTCCCCACGCTGAAGCGCGGGGCTAACAACCGCTGCGCCTACGGCGCGCTAGCCGATGCTTAAGCCTCCGGCCGGGGTTCAACCTACAGACTGGGGTTCAACAGGTCCCTCAGCGGGGCTAACAACCGCTGCGCCTACGGCGCGCTAGCCGATGCTTAAGCCTCCGGCCGGGGCAAAGCCTACGGCCGATGCAAAGTCTACGGCTGGGTAAGCCTCCGGCTGGGGCAACCTACAGCTGGGGTTCAACAGGTCCCTCAGCGGGGCTAACAACCGCTGCGCCTACGGCGCGCTAGCCGATGCTTAAGCCTCCGGCCGGGGCAACGCCTACGGCCGATGCAAAGTCTACGGCTGGGGTAAGCCTCCGGCTGGGGTTCAACCCTACAGTTGGGGTTCCACCGGTTCCTCAGGGGGCTAACAACCGGCTGCGCCTACGGCGCGCTAGCCGATGCTTAAGCCTCCGACTGGGGCAACGCCTACGGCTGGGGGTAAGCCTCCGGCTGGGTTCAACCCACAGTTGGGGTTCCACCGGTTCCTCAGCGGGGCTAACAACCGCTGCACCTACGGCGCGGCGATCAACACTAAATCTCCGGTGGGGCCATAAATCTCCGGCGGGCCACAGGTCACTCACTGCGGCGGCTGGCCTGATTGCTGTGGACTCGCCGGCGCGGGTTGTGATGCAGGTGACGAGGCATTCGGCGCGGAGCTTGTTCCCTGAGAGGCGTCTGGCGGCCGACCTGATTGTTGAGAATTCTGAGGCGCAGGAGCGGGGGAAGAGGCGTTTGGCGTTGAACTCGTTCCCTGCGATGTGTCGGGTGGGCCGTTGGGGCGAGCGTTGGGTTCGTCGTCCGGAGACTGTTTGGGAAACTGAACAGGCTTCATGACACCCACGCGGCTGTCTTTGCTGTCGTCGGCAGGGATGGACTCCCCTGGCTTGCGCAGGCTGGGTGGTGCAGTTGGCGCCTGCGTGTCCGGATTGCGCTGGACATCGCCGAGCTGAATCGTGTGGGCATCGGCAGTCTCGGGAGTGAGTGGTGTGCCGTCGGTGCGCATCATGCCTTCAACTTCATCCCTGGTGAAGATGACGGGCTCTTTGCCGACTGCGGCGATTTCGACGCGGATGACGCGGTTGCCGTTGATGCGCACGAACTCAACGTCGCTCGGGGGTTTGCCGTAGATCCACTCTTCGAAGGGCATCTGCCCTTCCATCTCGCGAATCTTGCTCTGCGGCTGTCCTTTGGCAAAGAGCACCATGTCGGTGCTCATGCCGACGAGGACGTGGTGGTCGAGGATGGCTTCTTTGAGCTTGGGCGGCAGCGTATCGGTGAAGGCCTGGATGGGCGTTTTGACTTCGAAGGAGATGAGCGGCGCGAGAAGAGCTTCGACCTGCTTACCGGTGAGTTCAGGGATGTGGTCCTTGAAGGTAAGAGTGAGGCGCGATCCGACCGGCTCCTGCCCATCATCCGGAACGACAGAGTTGAGGTCGGGACCAGCGCCGATCTGAATGTGGCGCAAGAAGCGATGACGCGGATCGGGACCGCCGTTGAGATCGAAGACCATTTTGGAGCGGTCGATTTTGACGTCGGTGATGACGAGGCGGTCGCCCGGCTTAGCGGAGATCCCGTTGGCTGTGACCATGGAGAGATAGGCTTCGCCGGCAGGATCGAGTTTGCCGTTGGCGACGAGGGTGAGGCCTCTGTGGCCTTTGGGGAAGGGTCGCATGGCGAAACCCTGGTCGGCTTCAAGGAAGCGTTCGAGTTCGTAGCGCGTTTTTGCGTCGAGTTCGTTCTTGGGCAGGTCGATTTTGGTCGGCTGAATCTGCGCGTAGCGGCGGTCTACGGTTCCGGCCTGACCGGGGTTGTTGGTAGCTGTGCCGTTGTTATCAATGGTGATGACCTGGGAGAAGACGGGAACGGTGAGGAGCATCGTCAACGCGCAGACCAGCAGGCATGGCTGCAGGCGACCGGTTCGGTCATTCACAGGAGATGTGCGCAGAAACGACGTTCTCATGGGAACCTCCCATGGCTCTCTCATCGAGCATTGCCCAAACGATAGTTCCGTGCAAGGGCGGCGGTCAAATTAGTTGTGAGCCGGTCGTGAAGATTCGGGTTACGAGGGGATGAAATGGGTGGATCAATGAGTTGATTCTTGTTCGCCGTCGGGTGTCTTCTCTGCTCCGTTGGATGCTGGAGGTGCGGCTACGGGAAGGATCTGCACAAGCGGCGGAGCGGCAGGTGGAACGGAAGCCATGTAGGCGTCGTGCTGGCGTTGGGTGCCGGATTCGAGATCGACGGGAACGCCGCCCGGAACAAGGACGGGAGCGTTGTATTGAAAATCGAGATCGCGCGTGAGGCGGTAGAGGACGGGAATGGCAGCCAGCAGGATGAGAAAGGCGAACCAGCTGCCGTCGAGGCCGTAGCCGCCGCCGGTCAGCCAGAAGGGTCCCATCGGGTCGCCCTCAATGATGGAGGAGTGACTGCTGACGCCGCTGACTGCGAGACCGAAGATCAGGGCGCGGCTGGCCTTCCAGGCGAAGTTGAGACCCCAGCTCACCCACAAGGCGCGGGTGCGCAGGTAGGCCATCGAGAGAACAACGCTGAAGAGCACGGAGACGGCGATGCTGGCCTTGCCGGCACCGGGTTGCAGAGCCTGCAATGCGGCATAGAAGGCGGCAAACCCGAGGGTCGCGCCAACTGGACCTACTACGCGAAGAAAACGCTGGAAGCCATAGCCGCGAAAGGCGATCTCCTCAGCGAAGGCGGCGAAGGCGAAGAAGAGTGTGTCGCCCAGCAGCGCTCCCCAGACGGCTCGATCCGTGGTGAGGACGACAGCGATTCCGCCAAAGACGGCCAAAGGCAGGACGCAGGCCAGCGCGACGCCCCAGCCCAGGGCGAGGCCAAGACCGGCTTCGTGGGACCATCCCGAGCGAAACGGGAGACCCTGCTGGCCCATTGGATTGGTCTCGCGATCGAGGAACCGGCCAAAGGCGCTGAAGATGGCGAGGAGCAGAACGAGCAGGATGGCCTGCTCGGCGAGCGGCGTCCATGCATCGGGGACCAAGCGGAGTGCAGTTCGATGCGCCCAGCCGCGCGCGAGCAGATAGTAGACAATTGCGGCGATGAATTCGAGATAGTCGCGCATCTTGCCGGCGAAGACGGGAACGGGGCTCATCGCAGGCTCCCCACGCGCTGGACGTCGTTAACTCGAAGTTGGGCGCAGTGCGACACGAGGAAGGCATCGCTGGCAGCCGGGTTGCCGAGCCGCTGAATGAATCTCACCCGCTACCCTTCCGTGTAGAACTGCGCGATTTTGCGGAATTTTTCCTGGCGCGCGGCAACCAGCTGGTCGATGGACATCGATTTGAGCTGATCCAGGTGTTTCCTGAGCGCGGTCCCGAGCACGCCGGCGCCGGCTTCGTGGTCGACGTGGGCGCCGCCGGGAGGTTCCTGCACGATTTCGTCGACACAACCTGCGGCAGCAACTTCCGGTGCGGAGATGCGCATGGCTTCGGCGGCCAACTGCTTGTTGGCAGCGTCGCGCCACATGATGGCGGCGCAGGACTCAGGCGTAATGACGAAGTAGAGGGCGTTTTCGAGAATCAGACGCGATCGCTCACGGCAAGCGCAAGGGCACCGCCAGAGCCGCCTTCGCCACTGATGACGGAGATGGTGGGCACGCGGATACGCGCCATTTCGCGGATATTGCGGGCGATGGCTTCGGCCTGGCCACGCTCTTCGGCACCGAGGCCGGGATAGGCGCCGGGCAAGTCAATCAGAGAAACGATGGGCCGGCCAAACTTCTCGGCAATTTTCATGCAGCGGAGGGCCTTGCGATAGCCCTCGGGATGGGGCATGCCGAAGTTGCGGCGGACGCGTTCTTTGGTCGTGCCACCCTTGCGATTGCCGATGACGAGGACCTCGTCGTCGCCGAGCCGTGCCATGCCGCAAGCTACGGCCTCGTCGTCGCCAAAGGCGCGATCCCCGTGAATCTCGCTGAAGTCCGTAAAGATTCGTTCGATGAAGTCCATGGGATACGGCCGCTGGGGATGGCGGGCTCTCTCGATTCTGCTCCACGCAGGTGAAACTGCCTGGACCTCCCTGGAACCTGGGTTGACTTGTTCGCTCATCTGTACCTGACGCACCAGCGGGTTTCGAAGTTGAGGCCCGCAAGCGCTCAGTTGATTCTACGGCAAGAGCAGGGGTGGCGCTCCCTGGTTTCATGTTTGGGCGCCGGCTCGGATCGGCTCGTCTCCTAACGGATCGCAGGCCGGGAGGGGCGTTAGTATGGTTGCCTACCCCATCGTCCAGAATCAACAAATCCTAAGAGGAAGCTATGACGACTTCACGACGCGAGTTTGTTGTCCTCGGATCAATGAGCGCTCTGGCGGGTGCGTTGTCTGCGCAGACGCCCGATGCACCAACGCAAAATCCTACGCCGGGTGCTCCGCCTGCGTTTGGAACCGCACCGGCGGTGGGACCGGAGGTTTCGGCGGCGACGTTCAAAGAGGCCGAGAAGCTGGTGCAGGTCGAGATGACCGAGAAGGATCTCGCGCAGGCAGCCGGCAACTGGCGGGTTTCGATGGCAGCGCTCTATGAGCCGCGTGTGGGCCCGCGCAAGGTGAAACTGGAGACGACAGACGCGCCGGCGACGCTGTGGAATCCGGCCATTCCCCAGAACACGAGCGGGCCGGGGATTGTGCGAGGGATGCCGGAGGCGGATCGATTTGTGCGGAGCGCGGATGCGCATGTTCCCTTGCCGAGCGATGAGGCCGCGATCGCGTTTGCGCCGGTGGCGCAGCTGTCGCGCTGGATTGAGAGCCGGGCAATTACGTCGGAGCGGCTGACGGAGATTTATCTGCGACGGCTGGAGAAGTTCAATCCAACGCTGAACTGCGTGATCACGCTGACGCGCGAGCAG
The DNA here is from genome assembly GCA_963778705.1 of uncultured Acidobacteriaceae bacterium. Lineage (GTDB taxonomy): Bacteria > Acidobacteriota > Terriglobia > Terriglobales > Acidobacteriaceae > Telmatobacter. The sequence goes on along the minus strand of CAVZVM010000010.1, from coordinate 19,390 downwards.
GCGCTGGCGCAGGCGCGGAAGGCGGACGCGGAGATTGGTGCTGGACGGTATCGCGGGCCGCTGCACGGGATTCCGTGGGGCGCGAAAGATTTGCTGGATACGGCGGGCATCGCGACGACGTATGGGGCGGAGCCGTTTCGGAATCGTGTGCCTGCTAAAAATGGTGCGGTCGCGCAACGGCTGGAAGATGCCGGCGCGGTGCTGGTGGCGAAGCTGAGCCTGGGTGCGCTGGCGCTGAATGACATCTGGTTCGGCGGGCAGACGGTGAATCCGTGGCTGCTGGAGGAAGGCGCGTCGGGATCGAGTGCGGGGCCCGGTGCCGCCACGGCGGCGGGACTGGTGGGCTTCTCGATTGGGAGCGAAACGGAGGGCAGCATTACGAGCCCGTCGATGCGTTGTGGGGTGACAGGGCTGCGGCCAACGTTCGGGCGCGTGCCGCGCACCGGGGCGATGACGCTGTGCTGGTCGCTGGACAAGCTTGGACCGATGGCGCGCAGCGTGGAAGACACGATGCTGGTGCTGAAGGCGATCTCCGGACCGGATGCAGGCGATTTGGGGAGCGTGCCAAGCCGGCTGGCGTTTGATGCGGGTGCGAGTGTGGCGGGGCTGCGGGTGGGGTATTTTCCAGGATGGATGAAGGAGGCGCCGGCGACGGATGTGGACCGTGCGGCGCTGGAGACGGTAAGAAAACTCGGAATGAAGACGGTGGAGGTTTCCCTGCCGAACTGGCCATACGATTCGCTCAATTTGATTTTGTTTGCGGAGTCGGCGGCAGCGTTTGAGGAGCTCACGCTGAGCCACGGCGTCGATCAATTGAAGATGCAAGTTTCGGATGGATGGCCGAACACGTTTAGGCAGTCGCGGTTCTTGTCGGCGGTGGATTTCGTGCAGATGGATCGGTTCCGGCGAAAGGTGGCGCTGGAGATGGCGCGGATCTTTGCCGACGTCGATCTGCTCCTGGTTCCGGCGCTGCGCGATGAGACGCTCACAATTACGAATTTCACTGGACATCCGTCGTTGACGTTGCGCGCTGGATTCGTCGAGGTGTCGGAGGCACGCAGCGACTGGGCTCCCGACCCGGCGCATCCGTTGCCGAAGTTTTCTCCGCCGCGGCGCGTGCCGCACGGGGTGACCTTGATCGGACGTTTGTTCGATGAGGGGACGGTGGCGCAGGCCGGATCGCTCTGGAGAAGGCGTTTGGAGTGGCGGGCGAGCGGCCGCCGGGATTCTAGGAAGCGGTTTCGGTTACCTTACGCCGTATCGACCCGGGCCTAAAAGGCCACGCAGAATTTCGCCATTTTTTTCAGGGGCCTGAAGGCCCCTGCTCCCTCCGAAACTGCATCCGGATAGCACAGACCATTGATGGTTTGCTACGCGATGCTTTCGATGGCTGCCGAGAGCTTGAGCGTGCACAGCTTCGGAGAGGTCGGGTATCGCGCCGGGTTGGGACGCTACCCAGGCGCCCCAGCGATTCCCTGCCTCGTTCAGGGTGGCGAAGGTCGGCGCCGCGCAGAAGGTAGTGGGTCATTGCCGCGGTGAAGGCATCGCCAGCGCCGATGGTGTCGGCGACCTGCACATGGACGCCGGGATGCTGATGCCAGCCCTTCCGGCGTGACCAGGAGGCTGCCCTGGCCTCCGCAGGTGATGGCGACCATCTGCAGGGTCGGGAACTCGGAGAGAAGACGCTCCGCACCGACGCGCAATCGAGTCGACGCAGGCTCTTCGTTGAGCGGGAGGCCGAGCAGGGCGAGCACCTGCGGGACTTCGGCATCGTTCATCTTGACGACAGTGGCGAGTTCGAGCGATTCCTGCACGATTTCGCCGGAGTAGAACGGCGGGCGAAGGTTCACGTCGTAGATGCGCACGCAGGAGGAGGAAGTCTGCGCTGCCAGCGTCTGGATGGTCTGGCGGGATTCGATGCTGCGCTGGGCCAATGAACCGAAACAGATGGCATCGGCGCGTTCGGCAAGCTGGAGCCACGAGTCGGAGAGTTCGAGAGAATCCCAGGCGGCAGGCTGATGAATGACGTATTCCGGTTGGCCGTCTTTGAAGATCACGGTTACGCGGCCGGTCTCGTGCGCAGGATCGATCTGAATATTGCTGGTGTCGACGGGGAGCGGATCGAGCTGCCTGATGGCGTTGCGGCCTGGGTCATCGCGACCGATGCGGCTGAGGATGACGGCATGATTGCCGAGGCGGCCAGCCATGACGGCGAAGTTCGCGGGAGCGCCCCCTAAGCGTGGGCCCTCTGGGAGGATGTCCCACAACAACTCGCCGATGCCAAGGATCAGACGCGGTTCTTTCACGGTCGTACGCAGTAAACCACACAATACTTTCTACCTACGGGAGGCGGGCGTCAATGGCCTGTGGGATATTTTTCGGGGGTGATAACCGCGCCGGGGCTAAAGCCCTCTTGTTTGCGAACAATGACTCAGGGGCCTGAAGGCCTCTGCTCCCTCCGTACGAGCGGGCCTGCAGGTGGCGCGAATCTCGTCTTCGGATTCGGGTGCGCGGGCGACTGGTGGAGTGGCCTCTGAGAGTGTTTAGCCGGTCCAGCGCCAGATGGAGCAGTCCTCGTAGTTGGAGGAGGCGTATTCGCCGTCGGGCTGGTTAGCGAGGATGGAGTGGTCGGCGATGGCATCGGCGCGGGAGCGGGGGATCTGGCCGAGGAAGAGTCGCCGGAAGCCGCGGGCACACTCAAGTACACCCTCCTGCTCGTTGTTGACGTAGAGCAGGTCGAGTGTGCCGGGGCGGTGGGCAAGCTGCTGCGCGACGCGCAGGAGCAGGCGGCGCAGCACGGTTGCGCCGAAGGGGTTGAAGAGAAAGAGAAGAGTCGGGCCGGACGGCAAGGCAAGATCGGCGGCGTCGGCACAGAAGATGGGCACTGGAGAATGGACGCGGCCGGCGGAGCGCCATATCTGCAGATTGCGGCGGGCAATCCGGGCGAGAGTAGGATGCAGCTCAATACCGATGACTCTTTGGAAAGGCATCTCGGAGGCGAGGAGGACGGCACGGCCCATGCCGGCACCCACATCAATGAAGGTGAAGTCGGAGATTGGAACGGCAGGCCGGGAGCGCTGCCAGCGACGGATCAGCCTTTGAAAGACGGAGGGCGCGACACCGTAGTAGGCGGTGGCATGGCGATCGTGGCGATGGCCGCTCTTGAGATGCCGACCGGCGATGAGGCCGCTGGTGCGGACGCCGTGGGCGAGATCGAAGGGGTGGCGCATGAAGCCGTCGGCGACGGAGAGCCCGGGCAATTTCCTTCGGGAGCCTGGTTGGTTCGCCGCCTTCACGGTTGTACCTTAGCACTCGCCGGGTGGGACCTAGCCGCAGCCCGCTTCTTCACATGGCGATGGGCGCGTTTGCGGAGGCCAGCCCGATCCTCCAGATAGAAGGCTGCATTGACCAGGGCGATGTGGGAGAAGGCCTGCGGGAAGTTGCCGACCTGGCGCTTGAGTTGGGGATCGTATTGTTCGGCGAGCAGGCCGAGGTCGTTGCGCAACTTAAGCAGGCGGTTGAAGAGCCTGCGCGCGTCCCTCGCGCGGCCGATGGCTTTGAGGCAGCTGACCATCCAGAAGCTGCAGGCAAGGAAGACTCCTTCGCCGGGCGGAAGGCCGTCGTCGACCTTGGCGGTGTTGTAGCGCAGGACCAGACCGTTGGGCATGAGCTCGCGTTCGATGGCTTCGACTGTCGAGATGACACGCGAGTCGGAGGCGGGAAGAAAACCCACAAGCGGCATGAGGAGAAGTGAGGCGTCGAGCTGCGTTGAGCCGTAGGCCTGGACGAAGGTCTTCTTCCGTTTGTTGTAGGCCTTGGCGCAGATTTCGGCATGAATGGTGTCGCGCAACAGACGCCACTTTTCGATGGGGCCTTTGTAGCCGAGTTGTTCGGCGAGCAGAATGGCGCGATCGAAAGCGACCCAGGCCATCATCTTGGAGTAGGTGAAGTGCTGCGGGTCGCCGCGGACTTCCCAGATGCCCTGGTCGGGGAGATGCCAGATGGTCTCGAGGTGTTCGAGGAGTTGGACGAGGACGCGGAAGTCGTCTTCGGTGTGGCCATCGATGCTGTGTTTGGAGTGGAAGAAGCAGTCGAGCATTTCGCCGTAGATATCGAGCTGCAGTTGGAGCGATGCGGCGTTGCCGACACGCACGGGTCGCGAGTTTTCGTATCCGGGGAGCCAGTCGACTTCCCACTCCAAGAGCTGGCGCTCGCCCTTGATGCCGTACATGATCTGGACCTGGTCGGGACTTCCCGCCAGGGCGCGAAGAAGCCAGTCCTGCCACGCGAGTGCTTCTTCGTAGTAGCCGGCGTTGGCGAGAGCCAGCAGGGTGAAGGTGGTGTCGCGGAGCCAGCAAAAACGATAGTCCCAGTTGCGCACGCCCCCGATGCACTCAGGTAGTGAAGTGGTGACAGCGGCGACGATGCCGCCTGTGGGCCGGAAGGTAAGAGCCTTGAGGGTGATCAGCGACCGCTCGATGGCGTCGCGATAGGGGCCACGATAGGCAAGCCGGCTGCTCCAATCGCGCCAAAACTTTTCGGCAAATTTGAGGGCTCGCAGGGGACTGATTTTGGGTGGATCGGGCTCGAAGGACTGGCCGTAGGTGAGTGAGAACTGGACGCGCTGGCCACGGCTCACGGTGAAGTCGGCGACGGTGGTCAGGTTTTCTCCGTGGACTGGAATGGACGCGTGAAAGACGGCGAGGTTGGGCCCGGCAATGGCGCGGAAGCCATCGCGCAGATGGGTGACCCAGGGGATAGTGCGGCCGAAGTCGAAGCGCATAGCCAGATCCATGCGCATCGGGACCTTGCCACGGATGCCCTCGACGATGCGAAAGACGCTGGAGTGTGTACCGCGCGCGGGCATGAAATCGATGAGGCGGACGGCACCGTCGGCGGTCTCGAAGGTGGTTTCGAGGATGAGGGTATGCGGGCGATAGCGGCGGTTGGTCCGAACGCGGCCCTGGGCGGGCGCGATCTTCCAGTAGCCGTTGTCCTCGGCGCCGAGGAGGGAGGCGAAGCAGGCGTCGGAGGAGAAGTCGGGCCAGCAGAGCCAGTCGATGGAGCCGTTGCGGTGTACGAGGGCCGCGGCTTCGCAGTCACCGATGAGGGCGTAGTCTTCGATTTTTCCGGGCATGGTATGGGACACTCATTTTCGTGCGGATTGGTGGATCTCCAAACGCATCCAGTTCTTTGTTTTTACTTTCCCATGTCCCCAAATGCGAGGGACATGGGGCACCGCACCCATTTCCTTCACTGTTCGCGATAGTTGCGCATCAAGCCGCCGTCGACGACGAACGTTGAACCGGTGATGTAGGCCGCGTCGTCGGAAGCGAGGAAAGCGACGAGGCCGGCGACGTCCGCGGACGACCCGAGGCGACCGAGAGGAATGTTAGCCAGGAGAGCGTCGAGTTCCGACTTGTTGCCGAGGAGCGACTTGTTGATGGGGGTGGCGATAGCGCCGGGAGCGACGTTGTTGACGGTGATGCCGAGCGGACCGAGTTCGACGGCGAGGTCGCGCATCAACATGCGCAGGCCGCCTTTGCTGCAGCAGTAGGTTGCGAAGCCGGGAAAGACGATGTCTTCGTGAACAGAACTGATGTTGACGATGCGGCCGGGCCTCTTAGCGTCGCGCAGTCGGCGAACGAAGGCCTGGGAGAGAAAGAATGGTGCGCGCAGGTTCACGGCCATCACTTTGTCGTAGTCGTCGGGGGTGGTATCCCAGAACGCCGACTTCTGCTCCATGCCGGCATTATTGACCAGGATGTCGGCGGAACCGAAGCGAGACCAGGCTGTGTCAACCAAGGTGCGGACGGCGTCGAGATTGGTCACGTCGGCCTGAACGATTTCGGCTTCACCGCCGGCGGCCTGGATGGCGCTCGCGGTTTCTTCCGCGCCGTCGGCAGAACCGACGTAGTCGACGACGACTTTGGCGCCTTCTGCGCCGAAGCGCTTGGCAATTCCCTGCCCGATGCCGGAGCCGGCTCCGGTGACGATGGCGACTTTCCCCTTTGAGACCCTGCATTGCTTTTCCCCCGGAGCGAGTTTTTGTCGTGCTTTAACGATTGGATGCACGTCGTGTCAAAGTACTGTTACGGCTGGTTCCTGCCGCGTTTGGACGCCGTGACAGGAAACCCCTGGTCGCGCTACGCTGTCAGATACGAAGGAGCCCCCAAGACTATCCCCATGCCGATACAGAAAACTCAGAAAATATGGCACAACGGCACCCTGATTCCGTGGGAACAAGCCACGATCCATGTCATGAGCCACGTGGTTCACTATGGCTCAAGTGTTTTTGAAGGTATCCGCTGCTACGCGCAACCGCACGGTTCGGCGGTGTTCCGCCTGCCCGAGCACATGCAGCGATTGCTGGACTCAGCCAAGATTTACCGGATGGAACTGCCCTTTTCACTCGACGAGCTATGCGCGGCGGTTGTGGACCTGATCGAGGCGAATGGCGTTGCGCCCTGTTATATCCGCCCGATCGCACTGCGGGGTTATGGCGAGATTGGCGTCAACCCCAAAGGGTCGCCGGTCGAGATTTACATGGCGAACTTTCCGTGGGGCAAATATGTGGCCGGGCACGGCGGCGCGGATGTTTGTGTGTCGAGCTGGAACCGGCTGGCGCCGAACACGATGCCGGCGTTGGCGAAGGCCGGCGCAAACTATATGAACTCGCAGCTGATTCGCATGGAAGCCGACGTGAACGGCTACTCCGAGGGCATCGCGCTCGACGTGAACGGGCTGGTGAGCGAGGGATCGGGCGAGAACATCTTTATCGTCCGCAACGGTGTGCTCTACACGCCGCCACTGGCGAATTCGGCACTTTCAGGCATCACACGCGACAGCGTGCTGACCATTGCGCGCCATCTCGGCTTCACGGTGATCGAACAGGCCATGCCGCGGGAGCTGCTCTATATCGCCGACGAGGTGTTCTTCACCGGGACGGCTGCGGAGGTTTCGCCGATCCGTTCGATCGACCGCGTGGTGGTGGGCGACGGCAAGACGGGCGAGATTACGCAGAAGATTGCCGACGAGTTTTTCGGCATTGCGAACGGGCTGAAGCCGGACCGGTTCGGATGGCTAACGCCGGTGAACGTGACAGCGAGCGAGCCGGTGAGCGCGTAGGGTTCTTCTGGGAGAGCAGGGGCGGCCTTCGGGTCGCCCTTTTCCTTTGACACGCGAGTTGGTGCTGAGCAAGCCGTAGACTCTGTGGTTGGGGGTTTTCTCGGTGAAGCGCATTTCTGTTTTTTATTTAATCGTGCTGATCCTGTTTTTGTGCTTTCATTCGGCTTTTGTGGGGGCGCAGGAGGCTGCCGAAGCCCGGGTCTTTGGAGGCTACTTCGAGGAGTGGGACGTGCGCTATTCCGGCTACACGATGGCCACGCTGGAGAAGAGTGGAGTGGCCGCCAAGCTGACGCACCTGATCTACGCCTTTGGCGACGTCACACCGGGCCCGTCGCCGGTCTGCGCAGTCGACGATCCCAAAGCGGCATGGCAGGATCCTTCGATTCTCGGAGTCGATGGAAAGCCCTTTTCCGGCGCGGTTCACGGAAACTTCGCGGGCATCCTGGAACTGAAGACGCTCCATCCGCGCCTGAGAACGCTGATCTCATTGGGTGGGCAAGCCGGCAGACGTCTCCGGTTTTACCGCGGCGGCGGCCTCGCCTGTCGCACGGCGCGCGCTGATCGCATCGTGCATCAACCTCTTCGTCCAGGGACATCTTGCTCCCGGTGTGGAGGCGCCAGGACTCTTCGATGGTTTCAATATCGACTGGGAGTTTCCTCTGCCTGCGGACCGGGAGAACTTTACCGCGTTGCTGCATGAGTTTCGGGTGCAGCTCGACGATCTGGGCCGCAGCACCGGCCGTCACTACATCCTCACCTTCGATTCTCCGTCGAACCCGCAGAAGTACGCGAACATCGACTTGAAGGCCGCCGCCAATGAGGTTGACTTCCTCACCATCGACGGATACGACTACGCCGCACCCAGCGAGAAAAGCACGAACGCGAGCTCGGCGCTCTACAACAGCCCGGCCGACCCCTTGCGCGATCAGGCGCGGGCCATTGACGACACCGTGCGGGCTTACATGAAGGCGGGCGTGCCTGCCGCGAAGTACACCATGGGGATGCCGCTCTACGGCGTTGGCTGGAGCAATGTGGCGAAGCGCAATCATGGCTTGTATCAGAGCGCAGAGGGTCCGGCTCCCGTGTTTTTGGCCGATGGCAGCGGCGTGTGTCCTACGCAGAGCAAGATCGCTCCAGCGCCGGGTTGCGACACCATCCTCACTCCCGGATTTGCGACCGATGCGACCCTGAACCGGGTGCTACGCCGTCCCGATGCGCGGTTCTGGTATGACTCCAAACGTGTGGGTGCGACTGTCTACTTATCGGCCAGCCGTACTTTCTATACCTTTGACAACCTGCGTTCGGTCACTGCGAAAACCGCCTACATTCGGGAGCACAAGCTGAGAGGAGCCTACGTCTGGGCGCTGAACGACGATGACGCCGATGCGACCATCACCAAAGCAATTGCCGCAGGATTGGAATGACGGGCATCCGCATCGATCGCGCGCTGCTGGGCAACCATCGACAGTACGACCCGTGGACCTGGAACACCCGGTCACGAAGCTTTGTCGCGTGACGTTAACATTCCGCTGTTTAGAATCGGCGTATGCCTTTCAGAACTGCTGCTTCCCTGTCCAAGCTTGTCTTCAGGCTCGTCTTTTTCTGCCTGCTCTCGTTCTTGGTCCCCGCGATCGGATCGGCGCAGGCCTTTGTGGGCCAGCCGAAGCTGATTGTCATTCTGGTCATCGACCAGTTCCGGGGCGACTATCTGAATCGCGACCAGGCCAAGTTTCAGGGGCGCGGATTCAATCTGTTCATGAAGGATGGGGCGTGGTTCACCGACTGCTACTACGACTACGCCAACACGAAGACGGCGCCGGGGCACGCGACGATTGGGACGGGAGCCTATACAGACGGCCACGGCATCGAGTCGAACGAGTGGTGGGATGCGGCGCGGTCCTACGATGTGCAGGTGAGCTCGGTGCAGGACGAGCGCTACAAGCTGGTCGATCTGCCGCACGACTCGATTCCCGCGAACCAGCCGGGTGCGCCGGCGTGGGCGACGGACTTTGTGGTGGGCGCATCGCCGCTGAATCTGCGGGCAACGACGCTGGGGGACGAGCTGCGGCTGGCGACGGCAGGCAAAGCGCGGGTCTACGGGGTGTCGTTGAAGGACCGCGCGGCCATTCTGCCGGCGGGGCAGTCGGCCAACGGGGCCTTCTGGATCGATCCAAGCAGCGGACAGTTCACAACCTCGACCTACTACATGGAACACCTGCCGGAGTGGGCGAAGGCATTCAATGCCGGACCGCGCATCGCGCAGGCAGAGCACGAGGCGAACGCGGATGGGACGCTCCAGTTCTACGACCTGGTGGGCCGGACGCCTGCGGCGAACAGCTATGAGCTCGACTTTGCCAAGGCGCTGATCACGGGCGAAAAGCTGGGACAGAACGGCGTGACCGATCTGGTGACGATTTCGCTTTCGGCGAACGACATTCAAGGACACCAGTTCGGGCCGGACTCGGATTTCGAGGAGCAGATGATTCTGAGCCTCGATAAGGATTTCGACGGATTCTTTGGATGGCTCGACCAGACGGTGGGGCTAAAAAATGTGTGGATTGCGTTGACGGCCGACCACGGGATCGCGCCGATTGCTGGGGATGCCGCCAAGCTGGGCATACACGGCTACGCGGTCGATATGGACAAGGTGTACGCGCGGCTGAACAAGGATCTGGACGAGCGGTTCGTCCACGGCGAGAAGGTCAGCTTCCTGATGCCGAATCCCGATCTGCCGTATGTGGTGCTGGACAAGCGCGCGTTCGCGAAGGCGAAGGTCGACGAGAAGACGGCTGAAGATGCGGTGGCCGAGTTGCTTCCCGTTGCGGTGGACAGCCTGAACCTGAACCCGTTGCCGGAGCTGAAGCTGGTACCGCCGACGGTGCCGCATCCAGTGGACCACAGGCTGCCTCCAGCGCCGCATATCGCAGTACACCTACACGCGGCTGCAACTTGCCTCGGGTCAGTTGCCGCCGTCGGAGTGGGGAAAGCTGATCGCGCACAGCTACACCTCGCATGGAAACTGGTTTGTGATGATGGTGCTGGATGCCTACCAGATGGCGGGGACCGGGCAGTTTGCGGGGACCACGCACTTCAGCCCCTGGTCTTACGATCGGCATGTGCCGCTGGGCTTTTACGGGGCTCCGTTTATCCCTGGCGAGTATCATGAACGTGTAGCCCCGGTCGATCTGGCAGCAACGTTTGCGTCGCTTGCAGGTGTGAATCAACCGTCGGCATCGGTCGGGCGGATCCTGAAGGAAGCAATCAAGAAAGCGCCGGACCAGCCGTAATTCAGCCGTCTCAATCTAGCCGCTAAGGACATCGCCCCCTCGTGAAACCCGACATGAAAGTGCAGTTGGCTGGGCTGGAGCTGGTCAATCCGATCATCGCCGCCAGCGGCACTTTCGGCTACGGGATCGAGTTCGAAGAGATCGTCGCTCTGGAGAAGATTGGGGGCTTTGTCACCAAGGGGCTCTCGATCCAGCCGATGGCCGGCCATCCGCCGGTGCGCATCGTGCAGACGGCAGCGGGCATGCTGAATGCGATCGGCCTGCAGAATGTCGGGGTCGAGGAGTTCATCGCCAAAAAGCTTCCGGAGATACGGCGCTATCCCAGCGCATGCTGCATCGTAAACGTCTTCGGGTTCACCGCACACGACTACATCAAAGTGATCGAGGAGTTGAACCACGCGGAAGGGATTGCGGCCTATGAGCTGAATGTGTCGTGCCCCAACGTGCACGCGGGCGGAATGACGTTCGGCGCAGACCCCGGTTCGCTCGAATACCTGGTGAAGCTGGCGAAGGCGGTGGCGAAACGACCGCTGATCGTGAAGTTGTCGCCCAACGTGACCTCGATTGCCAAGATGGCCAAGGTGGTAGCCGACGCCGGAGCCGACGCTGTAAGCCTGGTGAATACATTCCTCGCCATGTCGATTGATGTGGAGACGCGGCGACCGCACCTGAGCAACCTGACGGGGGGCCTTTCCGGGCCGGCGATCAAGCCCATCGCTTTGAGAATGGTCTACGAGGCAGCGCGTGCGGTGACCATCCCTGTGATCGGCCTCGGGGGTATCGTCACACCCGAAGATGCCGTGGAGTTTCTGCTGGCTGGGGCGACCGCCGTTCAAGTGGGGACAGCGAGCTATGCGGACCCGCGCGCGGTGGAGCGCATTGCCAAGGGACTCGAGTCCTGGTGCCGCAGCCATCACGTGGAGCGGGTGGCGAGCCTGACGGGTGCGCTGGACGTGCCGAAGGGATGAGAGGTTGCTGCTTGGCTGCGATCCGACTTTTATCCAACAGAAGCTTTCTGAGACTGATTCGCTGTCCTGCGGGAATCTCTTCCCCTGCTTTGATGGCGCTGTGATCCAGATCAACCGGCGTTCCAGCGCGCAGCAACGACAAATCTTATGAACCTGTGATGCGGCGCACAGCCAATCGTGTTGCGGAATTCGTACTGTGCCCTCGTTTGCGACCCAAAACTTAACGATGCCTCCGGGCTTCTATCCCGGTGTATTGGCGGTGCGGCGCAACGAGCGAGGCAGGCATGGGGATTTCCATTTGGCAGTCGATGGAGCAGAAGGGCTATAGCCGACGAGACTTCATGAAACTGTGCACCGCGGCAGCCGCAGCGGCAGGACTGGGCCAGAGCGGTGTGGCGCAGGTGGCATCGGCTTTCGAGAAGAAGGAGAAGCCGGCGGTCATTTGGATGCACTTCCAGGAGTGCACGTGCTGCAGTGAGTCGTTCATCCGCGCCTCGCACCCGATCGTGGTGGACGCGTTGCTGGATGTGCTATCGCTCAACTACAGCGAGACGCTGATGGCGGCATCGGGCTTCCAGGCCGAGAAGAGCCTCAAGGACACGATCCAAAATAATAAAGGCAAGTACATTGTGCTGGTCGAGGGCGCGGTACCGACCAACGATGGCGGCGTCTACTGCATGATCGGCGGCAAGACGGCTGAATCGATTCTGCAAGAGGTTGCTGCCGATGCGGCGGCGGTGGTGGCGTGGGGCAGTTGCGCGTCGAATGGTTGCGTGCAGGCGGCCAAGCCGAACCCGACGGGCGCAACACCCATTCACAAGCTGATCAATAAGCCGGTGATCAATGTGCCTGGTTGCCCACCGATAGCCGACGTGATGATGGCGGTAGTGACGCACGTTCTGGTGTTGGGCCAGGTTCCAGCGCTCGACAGCCTGGGGCGGCCGAAGGAATTCTATGGCCGGCGTGTGCACGATACGTGCTATCGGCGAGCCAACTACGATGCAGGGCTGTTTGTGGAGTCGTGGGACGACGAAAACGCGCGCAAGGGATATTGCCTGTACAAGATGGGCTGTCGCGGTCCAGTGACCTACAACGCCTGCTCAGTGGTGCGCTGGAACGAGGGCACGAGCTACCCGATTCAGTCGGGCCACGGATGCATTGGCTGCAGCGAAGAGGGCTTCTGGGATAACGGCCCGTTCTATCAGCACCTGGCGTCGTTCCCAGGGTTCGGGATCGAGAGTACAGCGGATACGGTGGGAACGATTGTTGGTGTGGCAACGCTGGCCGGCGTCGCGGCTCATGCGGTTGTCACCAACGTGCGCAAGCACAAAGTGATTGCGGAAGTTCACGCAGAGGAACAGAAGGAGTCGTAGAGGACCATGACACGAGTCGTCGTCGATCCGGTAACACGCATTGAAGGCCATCTGCGCATTGAGGCAGTGGTAGAGAACGGCGTCATCACCGATGCCTACAGCGCAGGCACGATGGTGCGCGGCCTGGAGAAGATTCTGATGGGCCGCGATCCGCGCGATGCCTGGGCAATCACCGAGCGGGTCTGCGGCGTGTGCACCACCGTTCATGCTCTGGCGAGCGTGCGGTCGGTGGAGGATGCGCTGGGAATCGCAGTGCCACCCACGGCGGAGCTGATCCGCAACATCATGATGGCGACTCAGTACGTGCAGGATCACGTGATCCACTTCTATCATTTGCACGCACTGGACTGGGTCGACATCGTCAACGCACTGAAGGCAGACCCCAAGAAGGCGGCAGAGCTGGCTGGTTCGTTCTCGAAGTGGGACAAAAACACGCCCGCTTACTTCACCGAAGTGCAGAGGAAGATCAAGGCGTTCGCCGATAGCGGTCTTGGCATCTTTGCCAACGGATACTGGGGACACCCGGCCTACAAGCTGCCAGCCGAGGTGAATCTGATCGGCGTGGCGCACTATCTGGACGCGCTGGAATGGCAGAAGGAGATCGTCAAGATTCACGCGGTGTTCGGCGGGAAGAATCCGCACCCGAACTATCTGGTGGGCGGAGTTCCCTGCTCGATCAATGTCGATGAAGTGGCGGCGATCAACACCGAGCGGCTGAACCTTGTGTCGCGGCTGATCGATCAGGCCGATGTGTTTGTGAATGAGGTTTACATTCCGGATCTGTTGGCGGTGGCTTCGTTCTACAAGGACTGGGCGAAGTGGGGCGGCGGACTGAAGAACTACTTGAGCTACGGCGAGTTCCCCACCCGCGGGTACAACCAGCCGGAGTCGTTCAAATATGCGCGCGGGGCGATTCTGGATCGCGATCTAAGCCATGTTCATGCGGTGAATCCGCGCGATCAGCAGGAGATCAAGGAGTACATTGCGCACTCCTGGTATGCGTATGCGGGCGGCGATAATACGGGTCTGCATCCATGGGCGGGCGAGACGAATATCGCGTATTCGGGACCGAAGCCGCCGTTCGAGACGCTCGAAGGATTCGAGAAGTATTCGTTCCTGAAGACGCCGCGGTGGAAAGAGAACCCGATGGAAGTCGGCCCACTGGCGCGGTTGCTGGTTTCGTATGCGGCAGGTCACGCGGATGTGAAGGAACTGGTTGGACAGACGCTGGGCAAGCTCGGGGTACCGGTGGATGCGTTGTTCAGCACTCTGGGCAGGACTGCGGCGCGCGGTCTGGATGCGGCGCTGGCGATGATCTGGCTGAAGGAGTTCTTCGGCGAGCTCATGGGCCGCGTGAAGACGCGCGAGGTTTCAACGTTCAATGGCGAGAAGTGGGAGCCCAAGAGCTGGCCGGCCGATGCCGAAGGTGTGGGATTGGTGGAGGCACCGCGCGGCGCTCTTGCGCACTGGATCAAGATTCACAACGGCGCGATCGAGAACTACCAACTCGTCGTACCGACCACGTGGAACGGTTCACCGCGCGATGCGAAGTCGCAGCATTCTTCGTTTGAAGCATCGTCTGATCGGCACCCCGGTGGCGAAACTGGATGAGCCTGTCGAGATTCTGCGCACCATTCATTCCTTTGACCCGTGCCTGGCCTGCTCCGTACATCTGTACGATCCGCAGGGAAGGCACCTGCACCGCGTGTCCTTTGAATAGGTGAATAGGCGAGTAAACGCATGAGTGCTCCTGTGATTGCAAACAAAATGCCGGAGGCAGGTCAGCCTCTGGTCGAGTACCGGCGCGTGTACGTGTGGGAATTGCCGGTGCGCTTTTACCACTGGATCAACGCGGTCTGTCTGGTGGCTCTGTGCGTGACGGGGTATCTGATCGGCGCGCCCATTCGGGCTTTCTACGCCGCAGAGGCCTATCAGCAGTACTGGTTCGGCTGCGTGCGCTTTATTCATTTTGTTTCGGCATTCATCTACGTGTTCAACTTTGCGGCGCGCATCTATTGGGGATTCGTGGGGAACAAGTACGCGAAGTGGAGCAACTTCTTCCCGATCACACGCGCACAGCGCCAAGAGATTGCCGACGTCGTCAAGACCGACGTGCTTCAGACCAAGCTGCACGGGGCGATTTCAACCGGCCACAATTCTCTGGCCGCGTTCATTTACTTCCTGACGTTTCTGGTGTTCTGCTTCCAGACGATCACCGGCTTCGCGCTCTACTCCAGCATGAGCACGTCGTGGCTGCCGCGGATGTTTGTGTGGATCGTGCCTCTGATGGGCGGCGAGTTTGGAGTGCGCTTCTGGCACCATCTCTTCCTTTGGTTCTTTGTCTGCTTCACCATCGTTCATGTGTATCTGGCCTTCTATCACGACTACATCGAAGGCCGCGGCACCATCTCCTCGATCGTAGGCGGATGGAAGTTCGACCGGGAGAAGGATGTCCGCTAGTCAGCCAAAGACGCTGGTGCTGGGGTTGGGCAACGTCCTGATGGGGGATGAAGGCGTCGGAGTACATGCGGTGCGCGCGCTGGAAACGCGCACCCTGCCAGACAACGTGGAATGCCTGGATGGCGGCACGGGCGGATTCATTCTGCTGGAGCCGTTGCAGAACGCCGAGCGCATCATCCTGATCGACGCGGCGGCCGATGACAGTCCCTTCGGGACGGTGACTCGCACAACGCCGCGCTTCTCGAGAGACTATCCGCCCACGCTGACGGCGCACGATGTTGGGGTCAAGGACCTGCTGGACGTCTTCTATATGCAGGGTGGATCGCGTGATGTCGTCCTCTACGCGATCTCTATTGACCCGCATCAACCGATCTCGATGGAGCTCTCCGCGACTGGAAAGGCAGCAATGGATGGGGCCGTCTGCCAGGTTCTGAGCGACCTGCAGCCACAGGCCTGAAGGCTCCTCGACCAGGTCCAATCCGTCCCGCCGACCCGTCTCGCCCACTCCGTCTGCTCTAACTTTCTCATCCCCAATCAGTTACCTTAAATAGATTACCAAGAGGGCATTCTCAGGAATTCCCTATCCAACTTTAGTAATCCTCTTAGCGAATTCTTGTGCTCAGAATCCCTTCCTGAATAGCAGGAATTGCACTAGATTAGTTTCTACGACAAGCACTATTCGCCATGAATTCTATCTTTAAGAGATTGAGTATGAATATGTTATACGAGACTAACCCATCGGTAACCATGCTCAAGACCCTAAAGTGACCACAATCACAGGCCCAGGACGATGATCGCTGTTACCCATTCATAGGATCACTCTTGCGCGAACCGAGGGGTGATGGCCCCGCAAAAGATGTCAGGAGGTTTGCCGAGGCATGCATACATTACCAAACAACCTTTCCATTGATCCCGGACCAGCGGAGCAAAGCAAGCAGAGAGACTCCTTCGGGACGTTCGAACTTGATCGACCGGCTTCATACAAATTCAAAAGAGTCCAGGTTTCATCTTGTCTTCTTGGAATGGTTGCCCTTGGGTGTATTGCACTAGCAGGTTGTGGCGGCATCACCGCAAACACGAATACGGCGAAAAGTACCGGCGGCAGCATCGGGACGCTGAGTGTGTCTCCCAGCACGGTGCCGTTTGGCTCTGTGGCAATCGGCAGTTCTACAACAGGCCAGATCACCCTGACCAACTCGAGCTCGAGCCCGGTATCGGTCTCCAATGTCGCGCTTACCGGCAGCTCGTTCACAATGGATGGGCTGGGAACCCTCCCGGCAACGATTGCCGCGAACAGCACGGCCGAGCTCAACGTTCATTTCAGCCCGACACTGGTTGGCAGCGCTTCGGGACAAGTGGTGATCTCGAGCAACGCTGTGGCCACACCATCCCTGACGATCTCACTGATCGGGTCGGGGGCGCAGTCCGTGCCCGCTCTGAGTGGCTTATCGTGCACCAACGCAGCCATGGCCGGCAGCGGTTCCGATGCTTGCACGGTCACGCTTGCGTCCGCAGCCCCAAGTGACGGAATTCTGGTCGACCTCAGCAGCAGTAACGCCGCAGTGAAGGTCCCCTCTTCCGTGCTGATCCCTGCCAACTCAACCAGCATCGGCTTCACAGCGACTGTTGCGGCCGTCAGCGCATCGGCTTCCGCAACCCTCACGGCGACCGCAAACGGCGCAAATGAGACCTTTGCCCTCACGTTAAGCCCCTCTGGATCCGCGGCGGGCGCGACCCTCACGATCAATGCAACCAGCGTGGCTTTCGGCAATGTTGCGCTGGGGACACCGGCAACGCAGTCCGTCACGCTCTCGTCGACGGGGACGGCGGCGGTCACGGTGAACTCGGCCGCAGCTTCCGGCAGCGGGTTCAGCGTCTCCGGAGCAACGTTCCCGCTCACGCTCAATCCGAGTCAAACGGCGACGCTGAGTGTGCAGTTCGATCCCACAGCCACGGGCGCTGTATCGGGCAAGCTGACAATCGCCAGCAACTCGAGCTCCAACAGCAGTGCTGTCGTCACCCTGAGTGGAACCGGCGTGCCCCTCGCCATCAATCTGAGCTGGAGTGCTCCGTCGAGCACTTCGGATACCATCGCCGGATACAACATCTATCGAGCGACGGGCAGCAGTTCGTCCTACCAAAAGCTGAACTCGTCGGTCAACTCACCTGTCTCGTACATGGACTCGTCCGTGCAGGCCAGCACGACCTACCAGTACTACGTGACAAGTGTCGACTCGAGCGGAATGGAGAGCACACCTTCCAATACCGCGACGGTCGCCATTCCGTAGGCAACCGCAAAAAAAGATCGGGCGCCTACCGCAGTAAGAACGGTCGGCGTCCGATCATCTTTCATCACGGCAAGACCCTGATTCGCGGAACCGAAGACTGGGACGCGTCGGGGCGGTCGCATCCGTTGTGCCGATTTCAGCCGTCCCTTGCTAGGCGGAGGAAGAGGCGAGCCGCAAGATGTGGGTGACAGCATCTGCGGCTTCGGCGCGCGATCCGGAGTAGCAGGCGGCGCCCGCAACGGCCTTCTGAAAGGCAGTCACCATTTCGGGCCTCTCGGCCAGGATGTGAGGCGTGTTCTGCAACAAATTCAGCAGAGCAGCGCTTTGGGGTTCGGGCCGGATCGACCAGGATGCAGAAGTGTCAAATTGCAGGGCCAGGATCCATCCGACGGGTGCCGGCGCCGTGGCGACCGTTGCATCGAATTCCCGGGGAGAGACTGGGATCTGAGTGGGAGTGCCATTCGAAGCAAGAGGGCCCGCGGATACGCATGGACGAGTCCTTCCGCATCGATGAGCGCATACTCATCGGAAAGACATACTGCGCCGCGGCGCAACAGCTCGGCCACCAGAGACGACTTTCCAGAATGAGAAGCACCGGGCAGCACGAGCGCCTTGTCGCCGATCAGCACCGCGCCGGCATGGATGGCGTGCAATCCAGTCAGTCGTTGGACCAGGGTCCGATCGAGCCAATCGATCAGTTGGCGTAGCAGCGCTGTGGGCCGGTCGGCCGAGGCGATCGCAACACCATTGACGATGAGCCGGACCTCGCGTTCTGAGCCGGCAATACGAATCTTGATGTCGGATTGCTCCGGATGGGCCGATTCTCTGCGAACCGACGGGAACAGATGGCGATCCAGCAATTCTCGCGCCTGGTTGGATTCTGCTTCGAAGCAGATGACGCAGCCCAAGACACGCACAGAAAAGCTGTGCGAGACATCGCCAGACTGCAGGGCGCCGGTTTCCGAAATAGCCATGTGAAGGATGAGAACTAAACTTTCGGAGAGAAGCCTACATCTACTTTAGCCGTACTCTAAATATGAGAGCGATGCATATAACATGCATCGCTCCTTGAAGTCACACTCTTGTAACTAGTTCAACCTGTCGATCGACTTGTGGCTGACGTGCGCATCGGGGTGATTCCAATGCGGATCGTCGGTCTGACCCGAATTCGCAACGGACGCGAAGGCCCGCTGTTCGGTCATGGTCATCGAGACGACCAGGGGCAATGCAACCGCGCCCAAACCTGCGAGGACCTGGCGACGGCTAGCGTTGCGCAGCAGCCCCGAAGTCTTGACGAGTTCCTTCTCCTGCAGTTGAAGAACAGCCTGTTCTGCAACGGCATCGCTGACAGCAGGATCACTACGCCGCATATCGGCGGCAACCTTATTCAGCGTCGTTTGGCTGCTGCAAGCGTCCCATGCCGCCCCAGCAGTCGGGTTCAATGCGAAGACCTTCTCGTTTCGCGAATCGACGATGACTTTCGAGCCGTCGGGAAGTCCGTTGACGATCAGATCACTTGTATCTCTACGCTCTATTTGCATTCGGCCGCTCCTGCGAGGACACGTAACCGGGCCCGTCGCTTTTAGATTTACATCGAGTTTACAATGCAATAACTCACTGAAAAATCAGCATTTAGTAATTGAGAGATCTATTCTGGTAACTCTCAAAAGTAGATTCCCTTCGAGTAAGCCGTATCCCACTTTTGTGTTATTTCGGAGGTATGGCGCCCGATTTCAGCGGCAAAGGATTGTGGATAACTCGTCTTTCACTCTGGAGTGTCCCCGGTTTGGGGCTGTCCGAGTCTCTCAGCAACTTCAACGATGGACGCGGCAAACGGCTGCCTTCGCTGTAGCTATCGTGGAGATGATCTGTTCAGGCCTCGTCAA
>CAVZVM010000009.1:0-247515 GCA_963778705.1 uncultured Acidobacteriaceae bacterium | reverse complement strand
ACGGATGTCTGATCGCCGTTGAAGGCAGCAAATCGTTTTCCGAAAGTGGGGACCCGCGGATTCGTCAATTTCTGGACCGAAAACCTCAACGAATCACCGAGTCCGAGTCAGTTCAGCGCCGCTTGCGAGAACTCGTAAGCATGACAGGAGTAACTCGATGACAAGCCTGGAAGCAAAGGTAGGAGCCTTCGTAGTGGTCTGTGCCACGATTCTGGGCGCGACGATTTACTTCGTGAGCGTGGCGCAGTTCAATGGTGCGAACGTTGCCTTCAAAACGTATCTGCAGAATGCGGCTGGCATGGAGTCGGGGACAGCTGTTCTTTTTGGAGGAATCACCGTCGGTAAAATTGACGAGGTCAAGCCGGACAAAAGCGATCCGACGCGTATCGAGATCTCGCTTGAGGTGAAGCAGGGCACTCCGCTGAATGCGCAGTCACTCGCTGAAGTAGGTGCGGTCAGTCTGATGAGCAGCCCGGTATTGACTATCAGTACAGGATCGAACAGTGCTCAGCGACTACAACCGGGGTCTGTCATTCCATCGCGAGAGACCCTGAGTCTCGATGAGCTTCAGCACAAGGTTGCAACACTTGCTGACACCGCACAATCTACGTTGATTCAGGTCAATGGCAACTTGAACAACATAAGCGGCGACACCAGACACTTACTGGCAAACCTCAACGATCTGACCGGTGAAATGAATCGTGCCCATGTAAACCACATCTTGTCCAATAGCGACACGCTTGTGGCCCGGCTCGATCCTCAGTTGGAACAACTCAGTAGCCAGGCGCTTCAACTCACGAAACAGGCGAACAAGCTCGCGGCAAAGATGGAGCCCACTCTCGATAATCTGAACGCCGCAGTCAGCAACGCGAATCAAACGGTCACCGACATCCGCCAACCCACTGTGGCAGATCTTGCAGAACTTCAAAAGACGCTTTCCGATACCCGGGTGTTGATCTCAGGTCTGCAAAGCCTTGTTGAGACAAATTCCGAGAATACGCACTACACGATAGAAAACCTCCGCATGGCCACAGACAACTTGAACGAATTAACCGAGTCCCTGAAAGAGAGACCCTGGAGTCTGGTAAGAGTCAAACAACCCCCGGATCGATCGGTTCCACGGAGAGGAGTAAATCAATGACATTAACCCGCAACTGGGGAGCGGCCATGCTCGCTCTAGCGCTGTTGACTTGCGGATGTGGGGTGCGGCAGCCAACGTATTACTCATTGGCTCTGGCTCCGCAAATCCGAGACGCATCCGAGCACTCGACGCCTCCTGTCACGGTGGCCGTCCGCCAGTTTGAGACACCCGCTTACCTGCGACAGGGAAGAATTGTCTATCGGGAGCACCCTGAGCAGATCGGATTCTACGAATACCAACGCTGGGCGACCGACCCTGGCGCAACTGTCACAACCGCGGTCGTGGATTCTCTTCAATCCAGCCGAGTCTTTTCATATGCGGGTGCTTTTGACGGCTCGCATCGCACTGGGTACCTTCTCACTGGCCGCCTGGAGAAGCTCGATGAAATCGATTATGGAGGTCAGGTGAGAGTGGAGGCAACCGTGTCAGCTCAAATGGTCGACTTGCGAACGGGCACCCTCGCGTGGTCTGGGAGCGCCACGAACACCGCAAACGTCGAGGGTCATGACGTCTACTCAGTGGTCAACCAGATGAGTCGTGCGGTGGATCTCTGTTAGAGAAACTCGTTCTTAGTTTGAGTGAAGCGCTCGACCGCAGAGATGTCGCTATGCGCTAATCAATGTCGGGCCTCGGCTTTCGATTTCGTGGGTATCTCGTTCAATCTGACGGCGGCCGTCAGACTGTTTTGCGTTCGAACGCTGATACCAGTGTATGGATATTACGACAACTGAATAGTTGAAATGGCTGGCGACGTGACTAGGAACTCGCGGTCAGAAGGTGTGGCACGTTCCTATTGAGTTCCTCTTAGATACTCCAGGAAGAATTCAAGTTTCCCCGCTGCTGCCACCGGGATGGGTCCTATGTGCTCGCCGAGCTCCATCGTCATATGTTCTCCGCCGGCATAAGCGGGCCAATCGGGTAGGCCATCCCCGTTCGGATCACCGGTCTTGGCAAAGTTTGTCCAATAGGTCGACATGGTGTCGGAGAGTTGGTAGTCGGTTTTCTCCCACGGCCGATCCAGAACCTTCAACGTTCTAAAGACGTAGGGTAATTCGGAGGTGTGAAACGCACCGAACTCAGGATGTGCGGGCCACGGGATGGGACGATCAAAGTAGTAGGTATAAACCAAGCGGCTTTTTTGAAGCTGCTGGGCTGACCACATGTCAAGCGATACCCGCGCTTGATCCACAAGTGAAGCCGCTTTCATCGCAGCGACATCGGCGTCCTGCTTCACTGGATAGAGGGCAAGGAACCTTTTTGCTGCTGGACCAAACTGTTCCTCGGCCGACGTTTCGAAAGTGGCAACGGTGTTGCTCGCAGGCTGCGGCCGGATCAATGCGTATAGAGCCGTATCACCTGTTACCATTCCACACATGAGCGGAACTTGAGACCCGGTCGGCTCGGACCTCAGTACCCAGCCGTCGATGACAGGTCCGTCTGCGAGATGAAGGCCCCCGCTTGGCTGGCGATCAAACATCTCTGCCGGCAGCGCGCGCAGTTCGGCGAGAGAGTGCGCTCCCAGGGACTGTGCAAACTTCTCACCTGATTCTTCCCGCGCCTTCAAGGACGTATCAATGAGCAGATTCGGAGGCAAAACTCCGGGTCCGCTCTGCGCGATTCCGCGCACGAAGAGGCCTTGCGACAGGGGAGACTCCATCAGGTCAACTACCGACAGGGCTCCGGCAGACTGTCCGAAGATTGTTATATTCGCAGGGTCGCCACCGAAGGCCTGAATGTTCTGCTTTATCCACTTCAGTGCGGCAATCTGGTCGAGTAGACCGTAGTTTCCTGAAGCATGGTGTGCGGACTCTTTCGTCAGATCCGGATGGACGAGGAACCCCAGGGCCCCTACTCGATAGTTGAATGTAACAACAACCACGCCCTTACGCGCGAGTTCAGACCCATTGAAGATCTCAACCGAACCGGAGCCAGCTTGGAATCCTCCGCCATGAATGAACGCCATCACCGGCGCGGCTTTGCTCCTGGCATTCGTGTCTACCCAGACGTTTAGGAACAAACAGTCTTCGCTGAATTCTCCCTGCGCAATAAATTCATTTGTGAAGGGGCCCATGGTCGCATGATGCTGGATACAATTGGCGCCAAAACTCTTCGCATCGCGCACGCCGGTCCAGCCTAGGGGCGATTGGGGCGGCCGCCAGCGCAATTCACCCACGGGAGCCTGAGCAAACGGGATTCCGAGGTACGTTGCCACACCATCAGGATCGACAAAGCCCCTTAGCACTCCGCTCCTAACCTTGATCTGCGGAGAATTCTGCGCGAACAGACCGCATGACATCATCAGCACCAAAAGGAACGAGGCGTGGAATCGGTCAACCAGCCGCCCAATAGCTTTCTCTAACCTGTTCAAGATCGCACCTCCTTTTCCGCGTCATCTGTGTCAATTGACCCGCCACCTTGCTTCCCAGAACCCTTGGGCGACTCACCGCTGATACAAGAGAAATAGCAGTCGAAGCGCTCCGATGTGCCGAGCCCTTTCGTTTTGGTTGTCAATCCCATTTAGCGCTCAGCCCTCCCCAGTACGATGACCATTTTGGAACCGAACATGCTTGAAAAGTCCATCGATGGATCCGACCCATCCGGTGCAGGGCCGATTGCGGGCGCGTGGGGATCAGGTGCTATCTGTGCTCTCGGCCAGCCAACTGCAGAGACACATCGGGGTGACCTACAAGACGGCCTGGTATGTGGCCCACCGGATCCGCGAAGGCATGCGGGAAGCTCGGGACATTCAGTTAGGAGACAAGGGGACGACGGTCGAGATCGACGAGACCTATATCGGTGGCCACCTGCGCCACAAGGGCTCGAAGGTGGCCAAAGCTTCCAAAACCATGGTGATTGGGCTGGCCGAACGCGATGGCAGGATCCATCTCCAGTCCCTGTCCAACCGCCGATTCGAGTCCATCAAACCGGTGCTCGACGCCAAGCTTGCAGACGATACCAAAGAAGTCGTTACGGATGGCAATCCCACCTACAGGCGCCTCATCGGTGAACAGAAGCTCGCGCAAGGCAATCATGGCAGAGAGCTGAAAGAAAGAGACTGGACGACGACCCAGACAGTCGAGAATGCGTTCTCTCTGTTCAAGCGGGCCATCGTCGGCAACTACCACAAGCTCAGCCCCTGGCATCTGGACCGCTACATGAGGGAATTCTGCTGGAGATACAACCGACGCCGGCTGCAGGCTTCGATCTTCGACATGGCCCTGACCAGTATGGTCAATCGGGTTCCTCTGCCTTACAAGACCCTGGTCGCTTTCTAGCTTTTCGATCTCTTCGAACGGCCGACCCGCTTCTCTTTCTGCTTGGCTTTCCGCCGGGCTCGTATCCTGGCGCTGATTTCCTCTTTGGAAAGAGGCTTGGTCATCAGCATCACTCGAAGAACTCTATCGAATTCCTTCGTGTCCCACGCTCTTCCCTTCATCGCTTCATCCTAATCGCTGCCTTACACATGCGTGATCGGGATGATCATTCTTCAGAGTTAACTCGTTGCTCGCAGTTGTTCCTTCAAGCCGTAGGTCAGATGGACGTTGAACTGTGAACACGCGACCAGGACGGATGTCGGCGAATATTTGCCGAGCACAGCGCGCAACTCCTCGACTGTGCTAGCTTTCCCGCTCACCTCACACCAGTTCAACCTCGATCTCGTGACTGGCGGTCCGCTCATGTCACACGGGGAGTGACTGAATCTTAAATCCCGTGGCGGGCAAACTTTTGCCATGAGGCAGGATCATGGCAGGGGCCGCGGGCTCTGTGGTTGGGCACTAATTTTACCCAATGGACTGTGCCCATTTTTGTGCCCACTGCACCTCAAAATAGGTCATAATTCGGGGTGTACGGATATCAAACGGTGCCGAGGAGCGAGGGGGTAAACTGAAGAAAAGATAAGAGCTTATAGCAACCGGTAGCAGCAGGGATGAGGACGACGTGCACGGCTGTTAACCGAAGGGTCGTAGGTTCGATTCAAGTTCCAAGCTGGTCATCATCGCCCTTAGAAGAAGTGGTGGTCTTCTTCGATTTCCTCCAGGCCGCTTGGCGGCAAATGCGGCAACGCGTGAAAATGCGGTCGCCCCTCCGCTCAATTACGCTGTTTTGCGAATTGATAATATGACCCCGGCTACATCGCTTTTCGGCTGGAATGATCCCAGAGAACTGAACCTGCCGCTTCATATGTGCCGGGTTGCAGCAGGCGCCCCCTATGCATCTTCTAGGAGACAGAGGGTGCAGCAGCCGAGCTCGGGGTGGCAACGGGCCCACCAACAACTCGTATGCCGCCCGTTGCGCCTTCCACTCCTTTCCTGAAATGAAGAGCCTTCCGTACCCGTGGGAATCCTTCGGCCCGGTGAATTCCCAACACCCTGTATAAGGGATTATCCGGATCATCGAATAAAACAACTCGGGCGTCAGATTCACGCGTAAATCGTATCATCCCGTATCATCCGCCACCAAGCATCTCAGGGGTCGCCGATTTAGTCGCCACCTCCAAGAATTTCTGTGCAGAGATGTGCGCCTCGGTGCGGT
Organism: uncultured Acidobacteriaceae bacterium; assembly: GCA_963778705.1. Taxonomy (GTDB): domain Bacteria; phylum Acidobacteriota; class Terriglobia; order Terriglobales; family Acidobacteriaceae; genus Telmatobacter. Next base: position 241,841 of record CAVZVM010000009.1, on the reverse strand, counting down.
ATCAGCTATAAAGACAATATCAATGGTATGTGAGAGTTGTGCGATGCTTGCGCTTCAGTGCGGTTTGGTGCGGAACCAATGAATATCCATTGAAACGGATTTTGAGTCCGCTGCGTCTGCCAGTTCCGCCATCCCGGCAAAACAGGTGGGCGCTACAAGTATCGCACAGCCTTCGGACCTTCGTCACCGCGGTCGGGTAAGTCGACGACACGCGGACCTCGGGAAGATTCTTGCTTCCGAGCAATTGCCTTGGTCCTGCTGGATCAGTTTTGGGTTGATTTTGCGACGGCCTTCACCGTGTCCGTGATCGTTTCACGTGTCTGGACAACCACAAGATCGACGCGCCGATTCATTCTGCGACCTTCAGACGTTGCGTTGTCGGCTACTGGCCTGTATTCCCCAAACCCGGCAGCCGAAATGTTTCTAGGGTCGAAGCCGGCATCGTCCACGAGCAAGAGAAGCACGTTCATCGCACGTGCGGCCGAGAGCTCCCAGTTTGAGCGGAATAGATCGTTGTGAATGGGCTGGTTGTCCGAGTGGCCCTCGACACGAATCTCAAGGCCGGGCCGCGACAAGACCTTCGCGATTCTCTTCAGTTTGTCCGCGGCGCCTGGGAGCAACGCTGCCTGGCCGCTGTTAAAGAAGCCAAGCTCCTTCAGGCTGATGACAAATCCTTCCGGAGTGAACTGGAGAACGACTTCATGGTTCTTCAGCTCTTTGCCAAGAGCGGCCTCAAGCTGCTTGCGCAGCTCCTGCATGTCGGCGACCGATCCGGCAGTGGGCCTGCGGATCGAGAGATCGTCGGTTTGCAGCCGTTCCGAGGTTCGATCGAACTCCGAATTCGTCGGTGGCCCGTCCTGTGAAAAGGCGCCTAGCGTCTGAAAGCCGTTGTGGATCGCCCGCGACAGCTTGCGAATCGACTGGTTGTCACGATACGTTGTCGCGAAGAGCACCACAAAGAACGCGAAGAGCAGTGTCACAAAATCGGAGTAGGAGATCAGCCATCGCTCGTGGCTGACCGACTCCTGCTCCTGAACGCGTCTTCTCCGTCTCATCGGGCGGCGACTTTCTTGAGCCCAGGCTTGGGAGCAGACGTGACGTACCGCTTGAGCTGCATCTCTAGTGCGCGCGGATTGACGCCTTCCACGATCGCAAGCACAGCTTCCAGCGTCATCTCTTGAATGACTTGTCGCTCTCTGATCCGGATGCGAAGTTTTCCGGCCCACGGCAGAAAGAGCAGATTGGCTGATCCCACACCATATATGGTTGCGACAAAAGCGACCGCAATCCCTTTGCCGACCGCATTGATGTCCTGAAGGTGCTGCATCACCTGGATCAGTCCAAGAACAGCTCCGATGATGCCGATGGTGGGCGCGAATCCTGCGGCGGATTCGAAGACCTTGGGGACCCTCTCTTCTTTTTCGCCGCGATAGTCGAGATGCAACTCCATCATCTTGCGCAGGTCCGTCGCGTTGACCCCATCGATTGCAAGCATCAGACTCTCGCGGAGGAAGGAGTCGTGGATCTTCGTTAATTCGGAATCCAGTGAAAGGATGCCTTCCTTACGAGCTTTGAAGGCGTAGCGCAACAGGTTTTGGATGAGAGCATCCGACTCTGGTTCCTTGTTCAGGAACACATCTTTCAACTGCGCAATGGCCTGAAGCACGACCGGTAACGGATACTGCACCATGACTGCTCCGATGGTGCCGCCAATGACGATCAATGCTGCGGTGGGCTGAACCACCTGCGCAAGCCTGCCACCCTCCAGTACGAGACCGAGACCGATGCCGATCAGCGCTATGATGATGCCGCCGAATGTGCTCTTATCCACGCCGCTCCCTATCGTCATCCATCGAACGCCGCGACGAACAAACCGCGGCGACTGGTCAGCGAATCGCGAGACAGTTAGAATCGCTGTCTCCGTCCTCGAGCGCGCAGAAGCCCGAGCTCCGATGATCCGGATGGTCTTCTATCGGCACGTTGGCGGTCGGTATTTAAGGTGTCGGATACCCCAAAAGATGTAGGCGACGGGACCAGAGGGTATCTCGGACAAGTCGACGTATATAAAGAAAAACAAATGGCTTATGCGTATGAAATTCGCTGTCGAAGCGCCGTGTTGATGGACTGCCGGGACATAGAATCTGCAACCGCATTTGCCGATGAGAGGACATGCGCATCCGTCGCCCTCTCAGTCTGCCTGTGCATCTGCAAGGCGAAGCGGCTGACCGCGTCAACTCCGATGTCGCGCACACCAAAGACGATGTGCGCATGGATGTGAACGCCAGGAAGCCCTTTATCGAACGCCGGCGCAGTCGTCGCGTAGAGCAGTCGTGGTCTGAGGCCCTCGATTCCCTGCAGCGAATTCTGCTTGGTTTTGAAAACGGTACCAAAGACTTGACTGAGACGGATGGGAAGTTTCGCACGATCTTTGAAGAGGCCCCGGTTGGGATCTTCGAACTCAGCCAGGAAGGACACCTCCTCAATCTGAATTCCGCAATGGCGCGCATCCTCGGCTATGAATCATCGGAGCGGGCTCTTGCGCAAGCCTCCGCCGGCTCGATTGCCTTTTTCGACCCGATCCAATGGAAGTCCTTCCAATTTTCGGCCGGCCAGAAAGAAGTCCGTTGCTTCGACATGCAAATGAAGAGCCGCCAAGGACAAAGCAGGTGGGTCCGCTGTCATGTGCGCGAAGTCAGCGATCACAGCAGCGGTGCGCGCTACGAAGGCACCGCCGAAGATGTCACGGAGCGGAAGCTCATCGAAGTCCAAACCGAGCGCTTGGCTTACTACGACACGCTGACCGGGCTTCCCAATCGGACTCTCTTCCGGGGGCAACTCCATAGTGCGATTCAAGAAGCGCTATCGCGAAAGAGCAGGTTCGCTCTGCTCCTGCTCCAGATGGACCGTTTCAAGGTTATTAACGACTCACTCGGCCAGCGCTTCGGCGATCGCCTGCTGCAGGAGGTCACCAAACGTCTTGTGGCTGCGGCGGGCCGGAACAGCATCGTTGCCCGACTCGGCGGCGCGGAGTTTGCTGCCATCGTCGACATTGACATCCTCGAAGGTGTCGCGCCGATTGCCCAGCGCCTGATGACAGGACTCAGCGCACAGTATTCGTTCTTCGGTCATTCTTTAAACGTCTTCTGCAATCTCGGAATCAGTGCGTTTCCCAAGGATGGGACCGACTGCGAGGCTCTCATCAGAACAGCGGACATGGCCATGTGTGCCTCGAAAGAAGATGGTCTGAATGGCTTCCGCATTTTCACTGAAGAGATGAACGACAAGGTACAGGAAGGGCTTCGCGTGGAGCGCGGTCTCAGAGTTGCGCTAGCGAAGAAAGAACTCTTTCTCGTGTACCAGCCGCAAGTCGATGTGCGAACGGGTCGCGTTACCGGCCTTGAAGCTTTATTGCGTTGGGAGCATCCGCAGTGGGGGCTGGTACTGCCGGGTAAATTCATCGGCATCGCCGAGATCAGCGGCCTTATCGTCCCTATCGGCGAATGGGTCCTGCGGACCGCGTGTGCACAGGCTCGCAAGTGGCAGGACGAGGGGCTGCCCTCGGTACCGATCGCGGTTAACGTATCAGCGATTCAGTTCCGCCAACAGGGGTTTGTGGAGTTGATTCGGAACATCCTGCGCGAGACCGGCTTGCGCCCGGAGTACCTCGAACTCGAGTTAACGGAGAGTTTGCTCCTCAGCGATGCCGACATCATGTTCTCCACCATTCAAGAGTTAAAGAACATGGGAGTGATGCTGGCTATCGACGATTTCGGGACCGGCTACTCCAGCTTCGGCTACTTGCGCCAGTTTAAGGTGAATCGCCTGAAGATCGCTCGGTCGTTCATTCAGGATGTCTCAATCGATCCCGATGATGCCGCGATCACCACAGCCATCATCAACATGGCCAGAGCGCTCAATCTAGCTGTGCTTGCTGAAGGAGTCGAAAACAAGGAGCAGCTGTCTTTCCTTCAGGCGCAACAGTGTTACACCATCCAGGGCTTCTATTTCAGCAAGCCCGTCGCCGTCGAGGAGATCGATCGGCACCTGAGAACGGGTTTTTCTCAACCTGCCCAGGCTTCCCTCCAATGAATCCCCAGGCTGGGTCGGCAACGCGGACCTGATTCGCCTTTCCTTTGCCCAGGCGGTAACCCTTTCGTTTCTGGAAACCGCGGAGGGCGATGCCGATATATATCGAGCGCGCAGGCTGTTTGCAGTTGCTGAAACGAAGGACATTGCAAGAGTGCGCCTCAAAAAGGAACTTGGCACATGTTTGCGATTATAGGCATCGTTGTTGTGATTGGAGCAGTCATCGGCGGCTTCCTGCTCGAGAAGGGGCCAATTCTCGTCCTCGTCCAGCCCTCTGAGTTTCTGATCATTGGCGGCGCGGCCCTAGGCACGCTGCTGTCGGCAAACCCCATCTATACGTTGAAGAAGATCGTGAACGGCCTAATGTCGGTCCTGAAAGGCTCGAAGCAATCGAAAGAGCGCTACGTCAAATCTTTGAAGATGCTCTTCAATCTTTTCGGGAAGGCACGCAAAGAGGGTTGGGCAGGAATCGAGTCGGACATCGAAGAGCCGGAGAAGAGCTCAGTCTTCTCAAAGTATCCGGACTTTTTGGGTAACCACCACGTTCGCGACTTCGTGTGCGACACCCTGCGCATGGCGATCACGGGCGGGACGAGCGCATTCGATCTCGATCAGATGATGGAACTGGACATGGAAGTCCATCACGCCGGTGAGACACAAACCGTCTCGGCGTTGACGACGGTTGCCGACTCTCTGCCCGGTCTGGGGATCGTCGCAGCAGTCCTGGGAGTTGTTATTACCATGGGAGCCCTCGGCGGTCCGCCGGAAGAACTCGGCAAGAAGGTCGCTGCTGCACTCGTTGGTACGTTCCTCGGCATCCTTCTCTGTTATGGCGTCGTTGGACCGCTCAGCTCGAATCTTTCCAAGATGGTCGAGGAAGATCACGCGTTCTATCACGTGCTGCGCGTTGCCATGATGTCCTTCATCAAGGGAATGTCGCCGTTGCTCGCGATCGAAATGGCTCGGCGCGCAATTCCTGAGCACCTGCGCCCGAATTTCCAAGAAGTTGAGAAAGCCTGCCGTCAGAAGGACGAGATCAGCGCTCAGGCTGCGGCATAACGCATCCGGGAAGGGAAATAGGTTGTGGCTGAAGCCGGCGAAATTATCATCATCAAGAAGAAGGCTGCCCATCACGGGCATCACGGCGGTGCCTGGAAAGTCGCCTATGCCGACTTCGTGACCGCCATGATGGCGCTTTTCATCGTGCTTTGGCTGATGAATACGAGCAAGGAAGTCAGGGATGCGGTGGGCGGCTACTTCAAGGACCCGCGAGCAACCTCCAAATTCGTGGGCACGAGCAAACAGGGCGCGAACGTCATCGTCACTACCATCAAGCAGCAGGACCTGGAGAAGCTGAAGGCCGATCTGTTGAGATCGATCCATCACCTCGATCCGCTGGACAAACTTAAGAACCAAATCGAGATCACCATCACACCCGAGGGCCTGCGCATCGATCTCATGGAATCGGCCAAGGGCACGTTCTTCGAACTTGGCAGCGCGCAACCCACCCCTGCGTTGGTCGACATACTCAAACTTCTGGCTCAGCAGTTGGGGCAATTGCCGAACCACATATCGATCGAGGGCCACACCGATTCCACTCCCTATTCAGGGAAGCGCGCTTACGACAACTGGGATCTTTCCACCGATCGCGCCAACGAGGCGCGGCGTATGATGCAGAGTGGAGGCATTCGACCAGGGCAAATATCGCAGGTGCGCGGATTCGCCGATCAGCGCTTGCGGCTTCCGCAAAAGCCAATGGACCCATCGAATCGCCGCATTTCGATGATCGTCCAGTATCAAGTCCTGGATGAAGGCGAGGTTGCTCCCAAAATCGACCCCGAACACACGCACGTAACGACTGGCCAGTTCTAGTCAGCGAGCGGTTCAGATCGCGAAAGCGACTGCATTTTTCGTGTCGAGGAAAAGCAGGTCCAGCGAGCCCTAGCGCACCAAGACAGGTCCGGTCCGAGGTAGCGGAGCAGACAGCCGTGCAACCAGGCGGTTCATTTCGTCCCGCTGTTCGTCCGTCGTATAGACGAACTTCACGCCATCGTAGAAGGGCCCGGAATGCGCGACACGCACCGGGACTTCAATGTTGAAATCCAGATAGCTAATGACCACCGTCCCACAGGCGTCGGTGCCAAGGGGCCTGCGGACTTCCAGCTTCATTCCCTCTGTACTGATCTCCAGACAGCGCCCCTGCTGCGTCGTGTCCTCGAAGTTCATCCGGACGGGAAAATCGACAGCAAACCGCGGCGCCCGATAGTCAAATTTCCGCATAAGTGTCCATTTCTCGCCGGGGAAGACTATTGAACCGGTCAGCGTACTTATCGGCACATTCCGGCAAAACATTCTGTCTCTAAAGGTCTTAATTCACAAAATGCTCTAATAATCCTAAGCCAATCCATCTCCCCGCCGCTGAGCTCTGGCGCGAGTTTCACTATTGTGGGCGCTCGCATATTCGCCGCCAATCCCCCGTTCGGCCACCGTCAGAGTACCTCGAAGGTAACGCAAACCAGAAATAAATCACTCGATTAGTCCCAGAAGCTCGCCCTATACTACGCTTTCAAATCGAAGAGTTTTAAACACTTTCAGCCGCTGCAGGCGCATAAGGCGTCCGCAGGGCATATTGGTTCAACAGAGAAACTTGCGAAATCGAGCCTGAGATGAGCAGCATCGACGATCCCCAGCTTTGCGGCAGTGAACCGGGAACGGTTGACTCATCGAGTCCTAATCAAACGACCTCGCGGGCTGGCGTGTCCGTCATCAATCGGGCGGCGGCCCGGCGCATTCTCATTGTAGAAGACGATGTGTCTCTGGCCGGCTTTCTCAGCGGAGAATTGGAAGCACAGGGATTTGCCGTAGAGCAGATCCATGACGGTGAGGAGGCTCTTCGCACCCTGGAAGCGAAGCGGCTCTTCGACTTGCTGTTGCTCGATCTCAATTTGCCGAGTCTGGACGGCATCACCCTCATTCAGCGTTTGCGGCCGGCTCAGCCTCGGCTTCCTGTACTCGTGCTCACGGCCCGCAGTCGTGTAGAAGACAAGGTAAAGGCCCTCGAGAGCGGCGCCGACGATTGCCTCACCAAGCCCTTCTCTCTCATCGAACTTCTGGCCCGAGTTCAGGCCCTCCTGCGACGGAATTCCGGTGTTGTTCCTAATTGCTCCACAGTGGGCGACCTGACAATGTATCGCGATCAACGACGCGTCGAACGCAATGGACGTCGCATTGAGCTGACACCACGGGAATTCGCGATCCTCGACGTGATGATGCGCAACGTAGGTCGCCCCGTTTCTCGCGCGACGTTGCTCGAAGAGGTTTGGAACATCGGGCCCTCTGAGTCGGCAACGAACATCGTTGACGTGTATATGAAGTATGTACGCGACAAGGTCGATCTCCCTGGAGAACCACGGTTGACCCACACTGTCCGCGGTGTTGGATATGAGTTGCGCGTTGCCTGAGACGGCTTTGGTACGGCCTCTCGCGGGCGATTCCAAAGGAATCACCGTTCCCGATCCGCTGCTGGCGCAACTGGCAGACGGAATGCACGCCATGGCGCAACCCCTGACCATCCTGCGCGGTGCGATCGGCGCGATGCAATTCGCGGAAACATTCGCGTCCGGAGACCGGCGCTATGTCGATATGTCTGCTGTCCAGATCGGCCGCTTGTGCGACATGTTGGCTAACCTTCGTAGCCTTCTTGACATGGCGCAATCCGCGGCTGTTTGTTCGCCGCAAGGCTGGCAGGAACTGATCCGTCCAGTCCTCGAAGACTACGAAGGTGATTTGCCAACATCTGGAGTGCGGATGGTGGTCAAGCATCCGAATCACTCTATGCGGGTTCTTGCCGACGCAGCTCGCACAGAACAAGCGATGCGAGCGGCGCTGGACATGGCCCAGTCGCTTGCCTCACAAGGAGACGAGATTCAGTGCCGAGTACTTCCGGATGGCCTGGAGTTGCAAAACGAACATGGCCGCGGGAAGGGTCTGAACTCGGCGGAACGGCTCATTTTCTCTTTTATCGAAACCGCGATTCGCAGCCAGCAAGGTATCTGCGAGTTCATTGAGGATCCATTCTGCCTTTCGATTGCTTTGCCCAGGGCAGGATCGAACATTACGTCGGATTGTCTGCAAGCAGTTGTTTAGTTGGTCTTTTGCTCGCAAAACGTGCTCTCATGGCTTTTTCATCTCAGGAGTGATGGATCGATAGATGGCAACTCCCGCGCCCCAATTTGCACGGTTCGAAGACCGCTTACCGATTGATGTATTCGTTGTCAGCTCGAATGGCAGGCTCCGCGAAGAGCTCCAGGAAAAACTGGGCCCTCCGCGCTGGAATGTGCTCCATGCCGGCGGAGGCGCGGAAGCTCTGAAGCTGCTCGGCAAGCATGGAGCGGATGACGGAGTGCTGCTGCTCGATCCGCAGTTGCCTGACCTGGACGCCAATGAGTTTCACGAGATCGTGCGTGAGCGCTTCCCTAACACACAGGTCATGATGGTGAACGCGCAGACCGGCCAACTCCTGGTTGGCAGCGCATCGCCTACTCCGGTCTCAAGAAAGCTCGCCGACGCTGTCAATCGCAACGGTTCATTGCGCACCGCGCCCATTCCGTTGACAGTGAATGAAAGCCCTCGGAGCATGGCCGAAGGCAGAGTCAAACTGCGCAGCATGATCGGCAACTCCGAGCCGATGTTGCGCACCTACACCGTAACGCGGATGGTGGCTGCCCGCGATACAACGGTTCTGGTAACCGGCGAAAGCGGAACAGGCAAGGACATGATCGCGCAGGAGATCCATTTGATCAGTCCGCGCCGGAATCAGCCTTTCGTGATTGTGAACTGTTCCGCGATTCCCGAGCCTTTGCTCGAAGCGGAACTCTTCGGTTACACCAAGGGTTCTTTCACCGGCGCGGTGCAGTCGCGCATCGGGCGCATCCACGCGGCGCACGGCGGCACGTTGTTCCTCGACGAAATCGGCGATATGCCGCTCTCCTTGCAGAGTAAGATTCTGCGCTTCCTGGAGCAGGGCGAGGTGCAGCGCCTCGGCGGCAATGAGAATCTCAAGGTCGACGTGCGTGTCATTGCGGCCACCAACGCCGACCTCAAGAAGCGTGTCGCCGAGCTGCAGTTCCGCGAGGATCTTTACTACCGGCTTGCGGTCTTTCCCATTCATCTTCCCCCGTTGCGGGAGCGGATGAGCGACATCGAGGAACTGGCCGTTGCATTTGCCGGCAAGTTTCATCCGGGCGTCTCGATCTCGCGTGCGGCCATGAACGTCTTTGCCCAACATTCCTGGCCCGGCAATGTTCGCGAGCTGCGCAACGCCATCGAGAGGGCGACGATCCTGGTCGGATCCGAAGACGAAATCAAGCCTGAACACATCATTCTGTAAGGCTTCGTCCTAATTCGGCACATTTTTCCCAGTTTGGCACGGCTCGTGCATGTCAAATAGGCAAATGCTGCCGAGTTCTCATGCCATTCCAATAAAGAAGCCGGGTGCCGACTTGTCGCCCAGCCCGCAGCTTCTTGCGGATGCATTTTCGGAATTTATCTCGGCCTCGGCGATTCTTGAGGCTTCCTATCGCGATCTCCAGCGCGAAGTCACGCGTCTGTCCGCGGAGCTCACCAAGCGCAACGCCGCTCTCACGAGCAGTTTGGCCGAGAACGACCGAATGCGTGCCGCTCTCCAGCAAATGCTCGATTCGATGCCTTGCGGCGTACTGGTCCTGAATCATGCTGGCCGGATCGTGATGATCAACCCGGAGTGCCGCCGCTTGATATATGAAGGCGCAACCTGGATCGATAGCCTCCGCGAGCTTTCAGACAGGAGCGGTGTCGATTTTGAAGCCCTGACCAATGGCCCCGACAATCAGTTCGAGAGCGAAGTCTGCGTTCAGGGTGAGACGGAGAATCGCTGGCTGGCGGTCGGCAAGAGAAAGCTCTTCTGCGGTCCATCGCACCATCCGGAACATCTTCACAGCATTTGGATTCTGCGCGACATTACAGCCAGCAAACTCGCCGAACAGGAGCGCGAGGCAGCACGACGTGCGGCCACACTTGCCGAGATTTCCACGATCCTGGCTCACGAAATTAGAAATCCATTGGCGAGTATGGAGCTGTTTGCAGACCTGATCGAGCAGGATCTGGGCACTTCGTCGCAGTGGATCGCTCACCTCCGTGCAGGAGTTCGTCTGCTCTCCGGAACCGTCAACAACGTTCTCAGCCTCAACAGCGAGACCAAAATGCGACTCGCTCCGGTGAATCTGGCCCGCTGCGTCCACGACGGCGTCGAGTTCGTTCAACCGATTGCCATGCAGGCCGGTCTTTCACTGTCTTTCGTTGCCGCAGCCGACACGCCCGAAGTTGCCGGTAACCAGGACGCAATTCGGCAGATCGTCCTCAACATCGTTTGCAATGCGATCCGCCACACCGAAGCCGGCGGACAGGTGGCTGTTTCTACCAGCTCTCCGGTTCGCGAGGGAAGGGCTTTCGCTGCAGTTGAGATTTGCGATACCGGCTCCGGAATTGACGAGAGCATCATCCATCAAATCTTCGACGCAGGCTTCAGCGCCACCGGCGGAACGCCCGGCCTCGGGCTGGCGGTGTGCAAGCGGCTGATGGCACAACTCGGCGGCACAATTCGCGTCTCCAGCCGCCTTCACGAAGGAAGCAGATTCTTGTTGGAGTTTCCGGCAATATGACGAACGATGAAACGCTGTCGGTAATGGTGGTCGACGACGAACCTGGCATTCGCACGGCGCTTCGGGCGAACTTCCTTCGTCATGGCTGGCGTGTGGAGACCGCGTCCTGTGTTCGCGAAGCGATCCGCAACGTCGAGGGCCATGAGTTCGACCTCGTTGTGACTGACATGCGCATGCCCGACGGCACGGGCATGGAGGTGATGCGAGCGGCGCGAAAAGCTTTCCCCGAAACCGCTGTCATTTTGCTCACGGCCTATGGTTCTGTGCCGGATGCAGTCACCGCGATGCGCGACGGAGCGCTTGACTATCTGACGAAGCCGATTCCATTCGAGCGCCTGCAGGCAACGGCTGCGCAGGTCATGAACCGCGCCCGCCAGATACCTCTCGAGGATTTCAGCGCTAACGGCGACATCATTGGCCACGCGCCTTCGTTACTCCGTACTCTGCATCGTGCGCGAGCTGCCGCGAGCACCGGCGCGGATGTCCTGATCGAAGCGGAAAGCGGAACCGGGAAAGAGCTTTTGGCGCGCTTCGTCCACGACTCCAGCGCGCGCAGCAGCAAGCCGTTCATCGCAGTGAACTGCGCCGCCGTCCCAGAGACGTTGCTCGAGAGCGAGCTCTTTGGCCACGGCAAGGGCGCTTTCACAGGCGCGGTCGCAAACCGTCCCGGCAAATTCGAATTGGCCAACGGCGGCACAATCCTGCTCGACGAAATCGGCGAAATGCCTCTCAATCTCCAGCCGAAGTTGTTGCGCGTTCTGCAGGAGCGAGAGTTTGAGCGCCTCGGCGAAGGGTCGCCGGTCCACGTCGATATTCGGGTTATCGCTACGACCAACGTTTCGTTGAGCTCGATGGTCGAACGCGCCCAGTTTCGCGCCGATCTCTACTATCGCCTGAACGTTATTCCGCTGACGCTGCCGCCTCTCCGCGAACGGCGCGAAGACATCTCGGTCCTTGCACGGTACTTTGCTGAAAAGTTTGCCACCCAGCATCGGACCCCGACGCCCCATCTCCATCCCGATTTCCTCGATCGGCTTCAGTCGCATTCGTGGCCGGGCAACGTTCGCGAACTCGCGAACTTCATGCGCCGCGTTCTCACATTGAGTGAGACCACTGAGATCGATGCCAGGAGCTTCGAGACGGAATTTCACGGCGTCGCAAATCTTGCCACAGCGCGCGCACCACAAGCCGCACCGGCTGTCGTAGGAGCTCCGGCGGGCACGCCGATCTGGCAGGTCGAAAAACTGCACCTCGAAAAAACTCTCGCACTCACCGATGGAAACCGGACCGTTGCCGCCGAGATGCTTGGCATCAGTCTCCGCACGCTCCGCAACAAAATCCGCGAATACGGCTTGCCGCCCAGGAGGTATGCATAACATGGCGACGACTCCGATCATGCAGCTGCTGCAGGGCTATCTCAAAGTGACTTCCGATCGTCAAGAGGTGGTGGCAGCAAACCTGGCCAATCTCGATACGCCGGGTTACCACGTCAAGGACATCAACTTTCAGTCTGCCATGCAGCAGGCTCTGAACGAAACGAGCGGCGGGCCGCCGGCTGATCCTGCCACGGTCGAGGTCGTAGGACTGCCCGAACGTCCCGACGGCAACAACGTGAACATGGACCGCGAAAGCATGCTGCTCTCTCAGACGCAGCTTCAATACCAGATGGGCGTGCAGCTGGTGAAGGAAGAGTTTCATCGCCTGCTGACCGCCATTAAAGAAGGGAGCTAACCATGGGCTTGTTTGACATGCTAAGCATCAGCGCGTCGGCCTTGACTGCCGAAAGGCAACGGGCAGAAGTCACCTCCGCGAACCTTGCCAACGCGGAGACCACGCACACCGAAACGGGCGGTCCGTTCCAGCGTAAAGAAGTCGTTTTCAGCGGCACAAGCATCTCCCCGTTTCACAATGTGCTCAACCACCTGAACCGCTTTGGCCAGCCCCCTGCCGGATCTGTGCAGCTCACCGAGGTAGTCAACGACACGGCTCCCCCCGTCAAACGCTACGAGCCGGGCAACCCCGACGCAGACAAGAACGGCATGGTTGAGTACCCAGCAATCAATCCGATCACGGAGATGGTTGACCTCATGGGCGCAGTGCGCGCTTACCAGATGAACGCTTCGGCTGTGAACTCGGCCAAACAGATGATTCAGCAGTCCATCGATATCTTGAAGTCCTCGTAAACAACGGAGTCAGTCGATGAGCAACGTATCACTCAACACCATTCCGAACTTTCAGGTTCCTGAACTTCCCTCGCTCGACAAAGCGGGCGGTTCGCCGGGAGAAAGCTTTGCCTCTGTTCTGTCGAACGCAGTCCACAGCGTCGATCAGCTCAACGACTCCGCGGCCACCCAGGTCAGTAACCTGGTCCAGGGCGGAGGCGGCGACATCAACAACGTCATGATTGCCGTGGAAAAGGCGGACGTCTCCTTCCAGTTGATGATGCAGGTGCGTAACAAGATCGTCAACGCGTACCAAGACATCGAGAAGATGCAGTTCTAGGACTAGGTCCCCATGCCAGGCATGACGAATGTAGTCGAACAGTTGAAGCAATTCTGGGCCAGTCGCACCGGTCGGCAGAAGGCGTTCCTGGCGGGAGGAGCCGCAGCCACCGCTGTGCTGCTGACTTTGTTTGTGCGGCTCATCGGCACGCCTGATTACAAGCCTCTCTACAAGGATCTCGATCCTGCGGACGCGCAGTCGCTGGCGACGCAACTGGCTGCACAGAATATCCCTCATCAGATCAGCCCCGACGGAAAGACGGTGAGCGTTCCCGCAGACAAGATCGATGCGGCTCGCATGCAGACGGCAGCGCAAGGCGAACCACACAGCGGCCGCATGGGGTTTGAACTGTTCGATAAGATGACCTGGGGCCAGACCGAGTTCGACGAGAAAGTCGCGTATCAGCGCGCGCTCGAAGGGGAATTGGAGAGAACCATCCAGACACTGGCGAACGTCGACCGAGCACGCGTGCATCTGGTCATGCCCTCCGACTCTGTCTTTATCGATCGCCAGCGAGGCGCCAAAGCCAGCGTCATTCTCAAGCTCAAACGCGGGGGCTTCTCAAAGGAATCAGCCGTCGCCATCTCGCATCTGGTGGCAGGCGCTGTCGATCAGCTCAAGCCGGAAGACGTTTCGATCATCGATGCGGATACCGATATGTCGTTGGGTCCGGGGCATGAAGGAGCCGGGAGCAACGAAGATGAAGAGGCGCGATTGACGCAACGCATCATCAACACCCTTGAGCCGGTGGTAGGCGCCAATGCCATTCGTGCCAGCGTCAACGTCGATTACGATCAGGGCTCCATGGAAGAAAGCCAGGAGAAATACGACCCTTCGGTGAGCGCATTGCTAAGTGAACAGAAGACCGAGGATGAGGCCTCTGGCGGAGCCGTGCCAGTGGGTGTTCCTGGAACGGCGAGCAATGTCCCGACAGCAAGCAAAACGAAGCCGAGCACGGCCACAACGGTTACGCAAGGATCCACGCAATCGTCGAAGTCGGATAGCTCGCAGTTCGGGGTCAACAAAACGGTGATCCACACGATCTCGCCAGGTGGCCGAGTCCAGCGTATTACGGCGGCCCTGCTTGTCGACGATGTGCTGGTGAAGAACGTGCAGAAAGGCAAGACCACCTACACCCGGCAGAAGAGATCGCAGGACGAACTGAACAAGATTCGCGAACTCGCCGAAGCGGCTATTGGTTTCGATGCCAAGCGAGGCGACACCATCAGCGTGCAGAACATGTCGTTCGATGCCAACATGGCAGACACCGACTTGCCCGCTGCCGGATGGGCAACGCAGGTGCAAAAAGCGGTCGCCGATTACTCGGGGCTTTTACGACCTGTCTCGCTGCTTATCCTCTTCGTACTCACTTACTTCTTCGTAATCCGTCCCGTGCAGAAACATGCGTTGAGTCCGGCGCAGCTTACGGTCGGAGCCGGAGGGCAGGCAGCTCTGGCTGCCGCGCAGGTGCAACCGCTGGCGGTAGCTGCAACGCCTCCCGAGTTGGGATCCGGCAATATGCGCGCCGCGCAGCTGAAGGCGCAAACCTTTGAACTCGTACGACAGAAACCGGTCGATACCGCACGTGCCATGCAGGCCTGGCTGAGAGAGGAGGATTAATGAGTCCGGCGGAACGTGTTCCGAGCGGCGCGCGCAAAGCGGCGATCTTGCTGTCGTTTCTTGGCGAGGAAGAAGCTGCGCCCATCCTGCGCAACCTGAGCAGCGACGATGTCGACCGCCTCACGCGGGAAGTGGCCAGTCTGGCACGCGTTCCGGTGGAGACGACGCTGCAGGTCCTCGAGGAATACCACCAGATGATGTTGACCAGTGAGTTCCTCTCATCTGGGGGACGCGATGTTGCGACGCGTCTTCTGGTCAAGGCCTTCGGAGAAAACAGCGCCAAGACCATGGTTCAGCGTCTTTCGCATCCGGAAGAGGACGCCACGATCCAGTTCGATGCGCTCAAGAAGACTGAACCGACGCAGTTGGCCAGATTCCTTGCCGGTGAGCACGCGCAGACCAAGGCCCTCATCCTCGGCCACCTCGATCCAAAACAGGCCTCAGCATTACTAATGAAGCTCGATCCCGACACGCGCGTCGATTGTATACGGCGAATGGCGACGATCGGTCAGTTTTCACCGGAGGCGGCGGCAAAGGCGTCACGGGTCTTGAACCGGCGCTTTGGATCAGCGTTCGATCAGACCAAGAAAGTCGATTCGGGCGTCAAGAATCTTGCCGATCTGATGAATCGCCTCGAGCCCTCCGCAGCGCGCGAAATTCTACAAACGATCGAAGCGGATGATCCAAAGCTGGCTATCAGCATTCGCGATCTCATGTTCACGTTTGAGAATTTCCTTGAGGTTCCGGAAACGGATATGCGCGAACTCATGAATATGGTGGACAAGAAGACCCTGATGGTCGCTCTGAAAGGGGCCAGCGAAGATCTGCGCAGTCACATTTTCCGCACCATGTCTTCACGTGCAGTGGAGATGATGAAGGAAGACTCCGAGATGATGGGTCCAGTCCGCGGGAAAGACGTTGCCAAGGCGCAAAGCGAGATTGTTGCCATTGCGCGCAAGCTTGAATCGGAAGGAAAGATCGTCCTCAAGAGCGAGGGAGAAGACGAGTATGTCCTCTAGCCCAGAGTTTGCCAGCGGATTGCCGGTTCCGGTCTCTGCCCTGCAGTATCGCGACATGTCTGCCCGCAGGATGCGCGACGGCGTGGCGCATCCCGAACCGATCGCGGTCGACGATGCAGTCGTGAAGAGTGCAAGCCCACAGCCGACCGCGGCGGAGGAGCTTGCTGCGCTTATTGCGCACGAAAGGGCAGAAGCGGCACACGAAGTGGAGCAGAGGCTTCGTAAGGAGTACGAACAGAAGCTGACTGCCGTGCGTGAACCGGTCGCTGCAATGCTCGCAGGTTTCGAGGAACAACGCAGTCATTACTATGCGCAAGTGGAGATGGAGATTGTGCAACTCGCACTCTCCATCGCCGCCAAGATTCTGCACCGCGAAGCGCAGGTCGATCCCATGTTACTGGCTGCTCTTGTTCGCATCGCCGTGGAGAAAATGCGCGAAGGATCGAGCATAACGATACGCGTGAGCCCCGGAAAGGGCGTGAGTTGGAAACAATACTTTGCCGCCATTCCAAGCTTGCAACATGTGGAAGTGACCGAAGACCCACAGCTCAGCGACCAGGATTGCCTGCTTGAGACGGAACTCGGCACGGCCAACTTCGGTCTCGATGCGCAGCTCAAGGAAGTCGAGCAGGGGTTCTTCGATCTGATGGCACTGAGGCCGGGAACTAAATGAGCCGTGAACTGCTGGCTCCCTACACACACTACCTGCGCACGGGATCGACTCTGCGTTGGAGCGGCCGCATCACGCAGGTGGTGGGCAATCTGATCGAGTCGGAGGGTCCATTCTGTTCGGTGGGTGAGTCGTGCCAGTTCATTGGCCCCGGGGGCAAGTGTTATTCGGGCGAGATCATCGGCTTTCGTGGTTCGACGATGTTATCGATGGCCGCCGATCATCCTCAGGGCATTCGTTTCGGCGACAAGCTGGTGACATGGGGCGCGCGCCCCTCGATTCGAGTGGGTCCTGGCATGTTGGGCCGCGTGATCGATACCGCCGGAAACCCGCTGGACGCGTTGGGCGACTATCGGGCCGTCCATTCCGTCACCCTGGATGGGTCGGCGCCGTTGCCTCTCGATCGTGTTCCTATCCGCGAGCCATTGAGCTGTGGGATTCGCGCGATCGATGGCTTCCTGACGTGCGGACGTGGCCAACGTGTCGGCATCTTCGGCGGCAGCGGCGTGGGCAAGAGCACGCTGATTGGGATGATGGCGCGCGGCACAGCTGCCGATATGACGGTGCTGGCTCTGGTCGGCGAACGGGGACGTGAAGTCGGCGAGTTCCTCGAAGTGCTTGGCGAAGAGGGATTGAGCCGCTCCGTCGTGGTTGTTTCGACCTCCGATCAATCGCCGGTGCTGCGCATTCGCGCCGCGCTCGGAGCGACGGCGGTGGCTGAACACTTCGCCAGCCAGGGAAAGAATGTTTTGCTCGTCGTCGATTCGCTGACGCGCTTTGCGATGGCCCAGCGCGAGATCGGTCTGGCTGCGGGGGAACCGCCGACTGCCAAGGGATACACGCCGTCGGTGCTGAACATGCTGGCCCGCCTGGTGGAGCGCGCCGGCAACTTTGCGCAAGGCAGCATCACCGCGTTCTATACAGTGCTGATGGAAGGCGACGACCAGCAGGATCCCGTCGTCGATACGGTGCGGTCGCTGCTCGACGGACACGTGGTGCTGGATCGCAACCTGGCCTTCCGCAGTCATTACCCACCGATCTCGATCCTCGATAGTTTGAGCCGGCTGATGTCGAGCATGGTGACGGAGAAACATTTGTCCAAGGCCAATGCTCTACGCATGATGATTGCTGCCTATCAACGATCGGAGGATCTGATTCGCATCGGTGCCTATCAGAAGGGCACCGATCCGATTCTCGACAACGCCGTTGAGAATCTGCCGGCGATCCATGCGTTTCTACGCCAGACGCCGGACGATCTCTGCACATTCGAAAGCGCTGCGGACCGGCTGCTCGCGCTACCCGGTTGATGAGGTGTCGGAACCGTGGCATTTCGCTTCACACTCGCACAAGTCCTTCGTGTCCGTGAGAGCATCGAACGAAAGGAAGAGCTGGCGCTGCAGCGGGCAGAGTTCGAGGTCGCGCGTGTGAAGCACAGAATCGAAGAATTGACTCAAGAGCTGGCTGCAGCCAGCCGCAGACGCGACGAGTCTCTGAAGGAGCCGATGCAGGCTTACTTGCTGCAAGGCATGGACGCTGAGATCAATGCTGCTCTTGAAGCGAGGCAGCAATCGATCGAATTGCTCAAGGTTGTGCTGGTGCAGCGCGACCAGCAGAGAGCGATCTATCAGGTTGCGCATAATGGCCGGCAGATGCTGACAGATTTCCGAAAGCAGCAACGGACCGAGTACGAGCTCGAGGAAGTCAAAGCGCAGCAGAAGAAGATCGACGATCTTTTCGCCGCGCGCATTCAGGCACCTGCGGTGCGGCCAACTGCGCTTCGCGCCGGGCGTCCCCGGCAAATCGAGCACTGACTGCGGTGCGGCCAACTGACGCTTCGCGCCGGACTGGCCCCTTCGACGTCGCTCAGGGCAAGCTGTCCTGGCAAGGGCTTTGCGCGGCACCGATAATCTTGCATGCACGAAGAACTATTTGGCCCTGACGAGAGACTTCTCTTCTGGGCCGTTTCATATTGGCACGAAATTCTTCGCAAGGCGCGAGCCAGATTTCCGCACGCCGGTTATTGACTCCCTGGTTATTAACGAGGGGGAGGGGGTGGGGCAGTGGTCTGACCTCTCGCTATTGGTCCTTCGTCGTCCCCGTTTTCCCCGTTCCAATTCCACCTCTTCAGTGTGGGCTCAACGAGCGAAATTCTTCGCAATCTGCGAGCCGGATTTCCGCACTACGGTTCGTGGCATTGAGCCCTCGCGGGCGCAGGGAGGGGGGTGGGGCATGGAGGAGGGGGTAGGTGCAGGAGGAGGGGAGGGGGTGTTGTGGTGGGGTACGGACCGGGGAGATGGCTGACAGATTGTTCGCAAGACGCTCACCCGATTCCATACCTTCCATTGTGCTCGCAAGGCGCATAATAATGCGCAAAGGACTGGCCGCCCCGGCGATCTTCCGGTGCTTTCGCTGCGGTAGTCCATACGGGAGGGCGATTTAATGCCACGGACAGTCACTCTCTTCGCGGTTGCGAGCATCGCGCTGCTTGTTCTGGGATTGGTGGTGACGCGATTGTCCCGAATGTAGCGATGGTTGTCCCATGGCCTGGTTCGCATGTGCATCGCGGCATATCCTTACAGACGCCCTGTTATGGCCTCGCATCGTTGTTCGGTTTCTTCGCGTGCTTCTACGCGATCGGGTACATCCCGTTTTCGAGGACTCTGGCTCCCTGGCATTTCTGGCTGAGCGCTGCAGGAGTGGTGTTGTACGCGGTGGGCTTTGTTGCGCTGGGCTGGGGAGGGATGGCCGCGGCACGGGCCGGCGCGGAATCATCGCAGGGAGTTTTGTGGGTTGCCTTTCTGGGGTTGGCTGGCGGGCCTTTGTCATTTCTGCTTGGCCAGGCGCTGTTTGTCTTCGATCTGGTGCGGGCGGTGCCGAGGATGGTGCGCGCCTGAGGTTCTTTTTAGGAGTTCAGAAGCGAGACCCGTGGCACCAAGTTCGTACATACCCGCGTCGCGAGAAGCAGATCCTTCGCCCCGCTTTCCCCATTGTCTGCTGCCGCACCCAACGGGGCCCCAAATCACCCCAAAGACGAAGACCTGTCCTTGGGGACCCCGATGGGCGCGCGGGTTTTCAGGATGACACTGCATCGGGAAATGGAGCGATGAGGACGAGAGGCGCCTGGTTGCGAGGTGCTATGCCTAGCCCGATTGATGGGGTGCGCGGTCAGAGTGAGGTTCGTGCTTTCCCACCCTAGCCGCAAAAAGCGCGGCTAGAATGGGGCACCCAGGTTCGTGCGGATCGATGCATGGTTTGGCGCGAAGCGCGGTTTGCCTGGACGGCCAGTCCCTAGAACTGGTTGCATAAATGGCCCCGACGAAAGCTGGAAAACCACAGGGGTTAAAACCCCTCAGTTTTGGCACAGTTTTCGGCACGACTGAAGTCGTGCCCTGACACAAAGCCATTTATGCAATCACTTCTAGTGTCCTGTCTCTGAAATAAGTTGAATAATTATGGAGGATAGTTCAATCGGATAGAGTGGGAGGAGCTTCGATGGGGCGCCCGCTTATTCCGTTAACCATAACCGGCGAAGAGGAAGAACAGCTTCTGGCCTGGAGCAAGAGACCGAAGACCGCGCAAGCTTTGGCGCTGCGCTCGCGTGTGGTATTACTGGCCGCCCATGGCGACAGCAATACGGCGATTGCACGCCAGCTGTCGGTAACTCTGCCGACCGTAGGTAAATGGCGACAGCGCTATTTGGATCAGGGGCTGGATGGTCTTGTTGATGAACCGCGCCCTGGCACTTCGCGCAAGCTTTCCGACAAGGATGTAGAGCGCGTTTTGGCTTTAACCCTGGAGTCCACGCCTTCCGATGCCACCCACTGGTCCACGCGCTCGCTGGCCAAGCGGACGGGCCTGAGTCGGGCATCGATTCACCGTATTTGGCGCGCATTTTCCCTGGCTCCCCACCGTAGCGAAACGTTCAAGCTGTCCAAAGATCCGCTGTTCATCGACAAGGTACGGGATATTGTGGGCTTGTATTTGGACCCGCCCGATCGTGCTCTGGTCCTGTGCGTGGATGAAAAGAGTCAGATTCAGGCACTGGATCGGACCGCACCCCTGTTGCCCATGCGCCCTGGACAGATCGAACGTCGCACCCACGACTATGTCCGCCATGGCACGACTAGTTTGTTTGCTGCCCTAGATGCGAAAACCGGCAAGGTCATCGGACAGACCCTGCAGCGTCATCGCTCCGAGGAGTTTCGCAAGTTCCTCGATACCATCGAAGCCAACGTGCCGGCTAAGCTGGATGTTCACCTGATCCTAGACAACTACGGAACTCATAAGACCGCCAAGATCCGCAACTGGCTGGCCAGAAGGCCGCGCTTTCACCTGCACTTCACGCCCACTTCGGCCAGTTGGCTCAACCTCGTTGAGCGATGGTTTGCCGCACTCACCGAAAAACAACTCCGCCGCGGTGTCCACCGATCCACCGGGGAACTACAAGCTGCTATCGCGGCCTTCATCAAAAACCACAACAAGAATCCAAAACCCTTCGTATGGCACAAAACTGCCGACCAAATCCTTGATTCAGTAGCTCGCTTTTGCAAACGAACTTTAGAGACAGGACACTAGTGCCCGACGTAGGAGACGTGCCAGATGGTGCGGGAGCCGTCGTCGGAGACGAAGAGCGAGCCATCGGGGGCCTGGGCGATGCCGACGGGGCGTCCCCAGACGGAGCCATCGGACGTGACGAATCCAGTTAAGAAGTCCTCGTACTCGCCGGTGGCGTGGCCGTTGCGCATGGGCAGGCGAATGCACTCGTAGCCGGAGCGTTGAGCGCGGTTCCACGAGCCGTGTTCGCAGGCGAAGCCGTCGCCCTGGAACTCGGAGGGAAACTGCGAGCCGGTGTAGAACATCATCTCGAGCGATGCGAAGTGCGGGTTGAGGAGAATGTCGGGGGTGAGCACCTTGGACTGCAACTCGGGATGCTTGCCGATGTGACGCGGGTCTTGTACGCCGCCCTTGGCTCCGCCCATGTAGTACCAAGGCCAGCCGTAGAAGCCGCCCTCCTGGATGTGCGTCACGTAATCGGGTACGAGGTTGTTGCCGAGGCCGTCGCGCTCGTTGGTGGAGCACCACAGTTCGCCAGTGATGGGATTGACGGCCTCGCCGACGCAGTTGCGGATGCCCCACGCGTAGACCTTGATGAACTTGCCCTCGGGTGTGAACTCGAGCACGTCGGCGCGGTGGAATTCCTCCGGGTGCGTGTCGCTGTCATCGACATTGGAATGCGACCCGACCGAGGCGAAGAGTTTTGTGCCGTCCTTCGAGAAGATGACATCGCGGGTCCAGTGGCCACCGCCGCGCAGGCGGCCGCCGCCGGGAAGTTCGGCGATCTGCTGCGGTGCGGCGCTGGCTTTGAGGTCGCCGTTCTTGTACGGGAAGCGAACGATCTCGTCGGTGTCGCCGATGTAGATCCACTGCGGATTGGGACCGGCGGGATAGAAGGCGATGCCGAAGGGCTGGTGCAGGCCCTCGGCGAAGACGGAGGACTCTTTCGGTTTGCCGCCGGAAGTGACTCCACGGAAGACCTTGATCTTGCCGGCTTCGCTTTCGGCGAGGAACAGATCGCCGTTAGGCGCGAAGCGCAGCAAACGCGGATTGTCGAGCCCGGTCGTATACATATCGACCTTGAAGCCGTGAGGCGCGATGGGCCAGGCGCTGGCGGGTCGCGCGACGACCGTGGGGCCGTTGTCGACGGACTCCTCGGGCTTGGGCTGGGGAAGGTCAGCGACGGTGACATGACGGCGGGTGCCGGGGGCCTCGTGGAGCGCGTCGGTGAAGGCGGACTGGCCGGTGAGGACGGGGTGATTGGCTGAGTTGGCGGCGACGGCCGAGACGCAAGGCAGAAGAAGAGCAGCGGCGAGCGAGGAGCGCAGGCAGCAACGAAGACTCATGAGACCTCTCAAATATGGATGCGTTGAGTGATGTCGGTTGCGAAGAGGAGAAGAACACCAGCGATACAACTTTACACGGATCGAGTGGAGCTTTGGCTAGAGATGAGACGCGATTTGCAGCGATTCGGTTTGATTCTGCAGGGAAAGGAATTGTGTTCGAGTTTGCGCGGAGTTGAGGAGACAGGGAATAGGGATTAGGGAATAGAAACGGCTATCGGGTGGGGGATTGAACGGCTTCGGTCTGTGCGTTCGCACTGGCTGCGATTCGGCTGAGAACCGATGGCGTCAATGTTGCGGTGACGACGACGCGATCGCGCTTTTGCGCAATTTGTGCGGTCTTGAGGAGTTCGCGCAGCCCGTTGTTGGCGGGGTTGTTACCCAGCGGGGCGGTGACGGTGCGGGCCATGGAGAGGAGGAGATTCAGGGACGCTGCCTGGCTCTCGGCGTCCTGTTCGTTCGGAGAGATTTCTTCGGCGCGCAGGCGCAGCCCGCCGGCGAGGGGCAGGGTCGGCGAGATGCTCGCGACGATGGTGGCGCCGTCCTGAAGCGGAAGGGAAAGGCCGAGGATGCTGATCTGGCCGCTCTCGGAGAAGGGAAGGCCGATTTGGCCGACTCCCCAGGCAAGCGAGAGCAGCGGCACTTCGTGGTAGTGATGGGCCAGAAGGGAAGAGCCGGCAAAGGGCAGTGCGGCGGTGCGATGGCGGTCGATGATGGAGTGGATTTGCTCGGGTGTGGGCGTGTTGCTGACCGCGAGCATGTCGTAGCCGATCTGGCAGACGCGGACGGTGCGGCCGTCAGACGGAATGCTGTAGATGGTGTGGCCTACGTAGACCTCGCGCGAGGCCGCGTGGGCATCGAGCCAGGTGTTCAGGCGCGTGCCAGTGACTTTGCCGACGAGGACGAGCGAGTAGGCGACGGGGCCATTGGGGCCGTTGGGATTCGGCATGCGATGCAGGGCGATGGCGGCTTGATCGAGATCGCGTTCCCAATCGATGCCGGTGGCGTCGACGAACTGCTGGTACTCGGGCACACGCTCGGGCGGTTTGAGCTGTTTGTGAAAGAAGGCGCGGAACGGGGTGAAGTTGACGTAGATAATGCCGTCGGATTCAGGCAGGAGGCGTGCGGGTTCGGGCGGGGCTTTGGAGCGCAGGAAGACGGCGACGGCGAGGAGAAGGACGACTCCGGCAACGATCAAGAGCGTGCGACGCGTGCGTCTATGCATAGATGCGGGGGGGAGGCTGTCCGGTGGGCAGACTCCCTTGTATCAAGCATAGCGGACTGGGATGTGGCTTGGCCTCACGAAGAGACGACTGCCGATCTTACTGCCCAGGAGCGAGTTCGAGCTCGGCGTTCAGGTGAATGCTGCCGCCTGTAATGTTGAGAGTCTTAGTCCAGTCGCTGTAGCCCTTTTTCTTAACAGCTATCTGATGGCTGCCTGGCGCAAGAGAGACTGTCGAAGGCGTGTTACCGACAAAGCCGCCGTCTACTTCGATGTCCGCCCCAGCCGGGATCGATTCAATCGCTAGGCTAGCTTGAGCAGCCGCGGAGGGAACTGCGACGGATGTCGCACTGGCGTTCTTTTGCGCTGCAACGCCAAATCGGGCCATATCGAGGTGCATATCGCCTTCAACGAAGGCGGTGATCTCAGTGCCCTGCGGAATCGTAATGTCCTTCCCGTGAATGAATAGAAACAGCGGCGCGGCAGGAAAGAACACGATCGATGTTGCGACGATCGCTCCGGTCATCGCGCCCACATGTCCGCCGCCTTTGGAATCTTTCATGGCTCGAAGTGCAGCCTTCTCTTGATCTGCCAAGCGCGCGTAGCTGATGTTGATATTCAGCTTTCCGGCTCTCCCCATACTCTTCTTGTGGTCGGCCTCAGTCACGGTCCCAATTGCCGTGGCGCCTTTCGTCAGGACCACCACGTCATCGACCTTCACCTCTTCAACGACTTCGAACGGAATCTCCTGACCGACCTTTGCATCTGCGGAAGAGATTGTCTGGCTCAAGCGAAGCTTGACGGGCGTTCCATCGAGCAGAGTGTGCGGGGCGGGCAGTTGAGATGCGGAAGCAACCGGCGAGGTGCCTGGGTTGGAGATTGTGTTGCTGTTGCTAATGAGAGGTTTGAAAAACCAAGGATAAGAACGGCCAAAGCTGCTTTACGAATCATTGGGCCCCATTTCATTCGTAACTTCCGATTTTCACGATGAATTATGAATGAATCGTCCTCCCACATTTTCAGTTCGTCAAGGACGGCTCGCACATATGGGATACCCCAGTAAATACATAAGCAATAAACAGCGACGGCACACGCAAAAACGCCCGCCACAGAATCTGCGGCGGGCATTCGAAAAATGGGAGAGAGACTATTGGATGACGGTTTTGACGCGGTCGCCGGCTTTGAAGTCGGTGCCCGAGACGGGTGTGCAGATGGCTGAAACTGGGTCGACATCGGTGGCGCGAACGGTGCCGACGGTGGTGGTGAGACGGCGGAGCACGTTGCCGGTGGTGGGGTCCTTAATCTCGCGCGTGACACGGAGGACTTCGAGTGTGTCGCCTACCTTGACGCCGGCATTGCCTCCCACGTTAAGAATGACCTGGCCGCCATCGACAGCTGCGACGACACCCTCGACGACAACGGTGCGGACGCCAACTCTTGAGGCATCGGCAACTAGATTCGTGGTGAGCTGATCGACAGCGGCTTTAGTGGCTTCGCCGATGATGGTCTGCTGGAAGTCGCTGGAGCCGAAGTCGGCATTGCCGCCGCCCCATCCGTGCCAGTTGCCGCCACCGCCGAGCAGTGAAGTGCTGGCGCGGCTGGACTGGCCTTGTCCATCCGCGGCGACCAGAATCTCACCGGTATCGATGTTGATGATGCGGGCAGTGATGGCGACGTTGGCCTTGGAATTGGAGTGACCGATACCGCCGACTCCGAAGCCGCGCCAGCCGCCGCCGCCGCCGCCGATGTTGGTCTTCTTGGTTTCATTGCCGAACTCGGTGATGCTGCCTTCGACGATGGCATCGACGCCGAGCAGTTTGCCGATTTTGGCTGCGCTGGATGGATCGGCGCGATCGGAGTTGGAGAAGTTCTGTTCGGCGAGAATCTTGTCCAGCGCTTTGCGCTCGATGACGGAATAGGTGCCGTCTTTGACCAGGTCGGTCACGAGCAGGTCGACGATGCCCTTGCCTACGTCGACATTGGTGCCGAAGAGCGCGGCCGAGGCAGTCTGCACGGTGCCGTAGTCGAAATCGAGAACGGCGATGCGCGGCCTGCGTGTGGGTGCACCCTGGGCGGCGCTGGCAGCAGGCGGAGGAGCGGCCTGGGCTGCGGAAGGAACAGCTTGAGCCAAGGTGACCAGCAAAAACACAGCCGAGCAGGCGACGAGAAGCTGCTTTCCATTCATAAAAATCTTCCTTAGAGGAGGGAATCAACTGTGAGAGCAAGGTTCACGCGCGAGTCGACCAAAGTCAAGCCAAATTGTCGAAAAAGCAGGGGGATGGGACACCTCGGCGCAGTTTGCCCCGGCTCTGGCAGTGTGCTAACCTTGAAAACTGTGCCGTGGTATGCGCGGAGCGGGAGTGTGTCTGCGCAGATCACTGGTTTCCGGGGAGAATTCCGGGTGGCGAAGCGGTTCTTGAGGGTGTGGGAATCGTCTTTGGGCTGGCGTAGCTCAGCTGGTAGAGCATCTGATTTGTAATCAGAGGGTCGGGGGTTCAAATCCCTTCGCCAGCTCCACTTGAAGAAGAGGAACTCCGGGACGGAACGGCAGCAGGTTTTGGGATCTGGCGCGGAGTTTGAGCGCTGGATCTGATCCTCCGCGGCGATCCCACTGAGGTGACATGCTCCGTCAGCCGGATGTGGTCCGGGTGGGGCAGTATGCGCTGAAGCGGGTTCAAGAGCCGGGTTTTGGTCGGCAGGATTTGTAGTTGCAGCAAGGTTTTGACGAGTTGGGCACAGGTGGCCGAGTGGTTAATGGCAGCAGACTGTAAATCTGCCGCTCCTTGGAGCTACGGAGGTTCGAATCCTCCCCTGTGCACCATCAAGTAGTGAACAGGTGTCAGGGATCGGTTTTCGGGCCTGGCGGCTGGTAGTGGTTTTGAGAGTTGCGATGCGCTCAGGGCTGGAGAACGAGGCGCGATTGAAGATCGATCCCGTCGAGGAAACAGGACGCGATCGGGCAAAGCGTTCGGGCTCCGATCTTGAGAAGCGGTACCCGCTGGCGCTCGGGTTGTATGCGGTCCTGGCGGCGCTGGTCTGGTTCACCATGGACCCGGGCAAGGTGATGGTCTATGGGAAGCCGGTGGATCTGAGGCTGGTGCCTCTGATCATTCTGGGTGGGCTGGCATTGCGCACGTTTTTGGCGCTGCAGGCAGACAAGGTTCGCCGCAGCGGGGAGAAGAACTAGCTGTTAGCTACTAGCCGCTAGCTCCTGGCTTGGATGTCCCGCGTTGAGCTCGGTTGGCTCAAAAGGGGCAGGATGGAGCTAGAAGCAGAAGGCTAGAAGCCAGGAGCTGGAGTTTTAGAGGGCTGATGTAGCTCAGTTGGTAGAGCACTCCCTTGGTAAGGGAGAGGTCACCAGTTCAATCCTGGTCATCAGCTCCAGAAATCAGCTTCTAGCTGTTAGCTTCTAGCTTCTAGCCTGTGCAGCGGTGGATTTGACCGGCTTGAGAGACGCGCAGGAAGAGCTAAAGGCTAGGAGCTAGTGGCTAGAGGCTGTTTTTGCGGGAGTAACTCAGTGGTAGAGTCACAGCCTTCCAAGCTGTTGGTCGCGGGTTCGAGTCCCGTCTCCCGCTCCAGAAGTGCAGCTGTCAGCTTTTAGCTCTCAGCTTTCAGCTTATGCCGTGGCGGATTGAACGGAAGCGGCGGGCGCAGGATGGAACTGAAAGCTGACGGCTGAGAGCTGAAAGCTGTTTTGAGGGAAGAGATGTTCGAGCAGGCAGCCATTGCAGTCCAGGACGAGAAGGGGTATGCAAAGCTGCACTCGCTTTTCGACCAGGCCTTCGATGTGCGCGATGTGGAGGTCCTGCTGAACAAGGTGAAGCGCGCGCGGCTTCGGATTCGCGATTTTGCAGCGGTGCTGGAGCGAGGATTTTTGGGCAAGGAAGCGCCAGCGTTGTATAAGGCGCTACCGGTTTCGGATCAGGCGCTGACGCGCGAGCGGTATCTGCGGCTGGTGGAGCGGGTGCCGCAGGAGCTGCGGCAGCGGTATTTGAAGGTGTACGCCTACTATTGAGGCGGATTGATTTTGAGTTGTACGCTTCGGATGCAGGTCTGAAGCAGATGAAAAGAGCAAGGGAAGGATTGAAGTCGCATGGCGAAGGAGAAGTTTGACCGTTCGAAGCCGCACGTGAATGTGGGAACGATTGGACACATCGATCACGGGAAGACGACGCTGACGGCGGCGATCACGAAGGTATTGCAGAAGCACAACCCGAAGAACACGTTCCGTTCGTTCGATTCGATTGACAACGCACCGGAAGAGCGGGAGCGCGGTATCACGATCGCCACGGCGCACGTGGAGTACGAGACGGCCAACCGTCACTATGCGCACGTCGATTGCCCCGGCCACGCCGACTACATCAAGAACATGATCACCGGTGCGGCGCAGATGGACGGAGCGATTCTGGTGGTGGCTGCGACCGACGGTCCGATGCCGCAGACCAAGGAACACGTTCTGTTGGCGCGCCAGGTGGGTGTGCCGTACATCGTGGTGTTCCTGAACAAGTGCGATGCGGTGGAAGACGAAGAGCTGACCGATCTGGTCGAGATGGAAGTCCGCGAGCTCTTGTCGAAGTACCAGTTCCCCGGCGACGACGTTCCGGTGATTCGCGGCTCTGCCCTGGGCGCGCTGAATGGCGAAGCCAAGTGGGAAGCGCAGATTGACGCGCTGATGGATGCGGTGGACAAGAATGTGCCGCAGCCCAACCGTGCGATCGATCAGCCGTTCCTGATGCCGATCGAAGATATCTTCTCGATCTCCGGTCGCGGAACTGTGGTGACGGGCCGAATCGAGCGCGGCAAGGTGAAGGTCGGCGAGGATGTCGAGATCGTCGGCTTCCGCGAGACGCGCAAGTCGGTTTGCACCGGTGTTGAGATGTTCAAGAAGCAGCTGGATGAAGGTCTGGCTGGGGACAACGCGGGTATTCTTCTGCGCGGCATTCCGAAGGAAGATGTGGAGCGCGGGATGGTGTTGGCGAAGCCGGCATCGATCACGCCGCACACCACCTTCAAGGGTTCGGTGTACGTGCTGAGTAAGGAAGAGGGTGGCCGTCATACGCCGTTCTTCAAGGGCTACCGTCCGCAGTTCTACTTCCGCACCACCGATGTCACGGGTGTCGCGGAATTGCCTGCGGGCACGGAGATGGTGATGCCGGGCGACAATGTGGAGCTGGCGATTGAGCTGATTACGCCGGTAGCCATGGAAAAGGGCTTGCGCTTTGCCATCCGCGAAGGCGGACGCACGGTGGGAGCAGGAACGATTTCGGAAATTATCAAGTAAGGCGAGTGAAGGAGTGAGCGAGTGAAAGAGTGAAGGGAACGAGTGATTGAAAGCCCGAGTTGCTGATTCACTTGTTCACTAATTCAATTTTTCACTGGCTTCACTGCTGACCGAAGGGATTGAAATGCGGGAAATCATTACGATGCAGTGCACTGAGTGCAAGGAGCGCAACTACTCGACGACCAAGAACAAGAAGACGGTCACGGGTAGACTGGAACTGAAGAAGTTCTGCAAGCGTTGCCGCAAGCACCAGCCGCACAAGGAAGCGAAGTAAGTAAGGCAGCCTCTAGCTGCTAGCTTTTAGCTCCTAGCCGAGCGTCGCCAAGTTGAGTCCCTCGACTTTGCACCGATCCAGCTAGGAGCTAGCGGCTAGAAGCTAGCAGCTTCCTTTTAGGGGCGTAAGCTCAACGGTTAAACTGTCGGTCTCCAAAACCGAACTTGGGGGTTCGAATCCCTCCGCCCCTGCCAGATTGGTTGAGACAGGGAACAGGGAGTAGGGAATAGGGAACAGGAAGTGCGCGCGAGGCGGAGGATCACCTTGCCGCACGGACTGAGATCCAAAACTTACGAACTGGGAACTGTTCAGAAGGATTGGAAGTATGGCGAGCAAAGCAGCGATTGAAAAGGGTGAGCAGCCGGGCGCCTTGTCGAATGTGTCGGGAGGGGCAATGAGCTTCTGGACGAATGCGACGGGTTTTCTGAGCGACGTACGCGCGGAGATGCGGAAGGTTGTTGCGCCGACGCGCAGCGAAGTGCAGGCCACTACGACAGTCGTGATCGTGACTGTCTTTATCTTTGGTCTTTTTTTCTTCCTTGTGGACCTGATCTTCAACCGTGCTTTGCATGAGCTACTGACGCGGGCAGGCGGCGCGCAGTAATTACGCGCTCCCGCGAATCGAGAATGAGAATGGCAGAAGAATTAGAAACAGCCGAGCAGCCGCAACAGCCGGAGCGCAATCCACTCTTCAAGTGGTACATCCTGCACGCCTACTCGGGCTTCGAGCGCAAGGTGCGTGAGTCCATCGAGAGCCGCGTGCAGGCCTTCGGTCTCAAAGACAAGGTAGGCCGGGTGATGATACCCACCGAGCCGGTCACGGAGATCATCAACGGTAAGAAACGTACGGTGGAGCGCGTGTTTTTGCCGGGCTACGTCCTTGTCGAGATGGATCTCGACAACAACCTCTGGCATGTGCTGAAAGACACGCCGAAGGTGACAGGTTTCCTGGGCACGGGCGACAAGCCGGTGGCTCTCTCGGAGGAAGAGGTGAGCGGAATTCTCTTTCGGTCCGAGACCAGCAAGGACAAGCCGCGACTCAAGATCAAGTTTGAGAGGAGCGAGCAGGTCCGCATTACCGAGGGACCGTTTGCCAACTTTAACGGCGTAGTGGATGAGATCAACGAGGATCGCGAGACGCTGAAGGTGATGGTGACGATCTTCGGGCGCTCGACGCCGGTCGAACTGGAGTTCGGCAAAGTAGAAAAGATTGAATAGCAGCTTCTAGCTTCTAGCCTCTAGCTTCTAGCTGGCGATTCCTTCTAGCGGACGCCGGTTAGAGGCGAAGCAGATGGCTGTGACGTCAAAATCAATTGAAGGACAAAGAGCTAGTAGCTAGCGGCTAGAGGCTAGAGGCTGGTTCCCGAAGGAACACGCATGGCACCTCCGAAGAAAGTATCGACTTACGTCAAGTTGCAGATTGAAGCCGGCAAGGCAACGCCGGCGCCGCCAGTGGGACCCGCGCTCGGTCAGGCGCAGGTGAACATTATGGAGTTCTGCAAGCAGTTCAATGCGCGCACGCAGAACAAGGAGATGGCCGGGCTGATTATTCCGGTCGTCATTACGGTGTATGCCGACCGCAGCTTCACCTTTGTGACCAAGACGCCCCCTGCGGCGATTCTGCTGTTGAAGGCTGCGGGGTTGCAGAAGGGTTCGGGCACGCCGAATAAGGAAAAGGTGGGCAAGGTGACCGAGAAGCAGGTGCGCGAGATCGCCACACAGAAGATGCCCGACCTGAACGCGGCGTCGGTGGAGACGGCGATCAAGAGCATCAAGGGAACGGCGCGGTCGATGGGCATTGAAGTGGTTGGATAGATCGCGATTCGCAGCAAGGAATGAAAAGCCCTCCGCAAAGGAGGGCTTTTCGTTGTTTGCTGCACATGATGCAAGAAGGCCCTCCGTAATGGAGGGCCTTCTTGCACGGCCAGCGGATGCGCCGGCAGCGTGGCTATTTGGGCGGAGGAGCAGGGGTGAACAGCTCGCGCTTGCGCCCGGGCTCAGGTTTCGGTTTGGGCTTGGGCGCCTTCTTGGCTTCTTTCTTGCCTTTATCTTTGCTTCCCATGTGGGAAAGCATGACACAACCAACAGCACGCGGAAAAGCCCAAATCGCGTGTGGCTCTTGCGCGGGTTGAGTCCTCTGGTCTGGCTACTTCGGGTCGGCCTCCTTGCCGGCGGTTGCGGACGTCGTCGCCAGGTGGTCGTGGTTGAGGATCGCGTTGAAGACCAGCCCATACGTTCCGATGGTTTCGCCGCGATAGATGGGGTTGTTGCCAAAGAGCAGGACGTTGCCATCCCCCAGATGTGCGTCGACGACGATGGCGTGTTCGGCGATGGTGGTGGCTTTGTCGAGCAGTCCGTCGAGGAGGAGCGATTTGTTGTCGGCGAAGCGCAGGATGACGTCCGGCCGCAGGCTCGCGGGGATGACGAGGGGGTTGTTGCGCGTCTGCTCCTCGTTGAGCTTGTGCGCTTCCCAGGGCTGCTGTTTTTCGAGAGGCTCGGCTTCGGTGGCTTTGCGGCCCTGCGGTTCGTCGCTATCTTCGACGGTGCCGCGGCCTGTGGGTCGTTCGGCGTAGGGATCCATGAGAATGCGGCCGCCGGAGCGGCCCAGGGTATTGCTGATGTTGAAGGCCATGCCTCCAGCACTCATCACGGGGACGCTCTTGTCATAACCGAAGGCGACGGGGCTTTCGCTGTCGACGAAGACTGTGTTGAGCACTGTTCCGACGATGCGGGCATCGCCGTGCGGCGCGACGCTGACGCCCGGTGCAAGTCCGGTGTCGATGGCGAACTGCGCAGTGTCTTCGCAGGTGATCAGGAGGCCGCCTTGCTCGACGAATTTCTTGAGGTGTGCGAGGCCGTCGTAGCCGAGGCCGGGACGCATGTCGGGTGTCGAGTCGTTGCGGCCGAGGTTCGGCGTCAAGTCCGACTTTTCCCAGGGCAGTGCGTTATTCCACGAGGGCAGGCCGTCGATGATGTCGGTGGCCGAGGCGCGGGCGACGGGAGCGAAGACGATCACGTCGTATTTCGAGCGCAGGTTGTCTTCTTTTGCGGCGGCTTGGGTGCTGATGTAGTCGTAGGGGACGCCCTCGGCGTCGAAAGCATAGCGCCACCAGCCTTCGGTTTGTGTGGCGAGCCAGGTATGCATGAGGGCGATGCGCGGC
The DNA here is from genome assembly GCA_963778705.1 of uncultured Acidobacteriaceae bacterium. GTDB lineage: Bacteria > Acidobacteriota > Terriglobia > Terriglobales > Acidobacteriaceae > Telmatobacter. Next base: position 209,411 of record CAVZVM010000009.1, on the reverse strand, counting down.
GCGGTGACGGCGTGCGCGGGAACCATTGGGGTGACACTGAGGTGCGTTGCATCGAGGGCGAGGTCGTGGAGCGCGGACTTGAGTTGATCGTCCGGCAGGCCGGAGATTAGTAGCGAGCCGGCGGGGAAGTGTTTTTCGCCTGCGTCGAAGGGCTTTTCGACTGATTGGATGTTTGCGCCCTTCAGCTTATAGACGAGTGAGAGGAGCGAGACCTGGGCGGTGTTAGCGACGGCAACGAGCGAGCCAGTGCCGGTCAACATTCCAGCCAAAGAGCCTGGGTCGTTTAGGGGAGTCATCGGTGCCTTAAGGATTCCCATGTCGGGGATGCGGACGACCTTGACGTGAAAGAGATCGGTGAACGACCAGCCGGTGTCGTCGTAAGGGTGCTTCTGCGGATCGTCGGGTGCCCAGAACTGGTGATCGAGCAGGGCGTCGGCGATGCGGGAGTAGGGCTGATCCATGCGGATCACAACGCTGCCGGCGGCGAAGGTCTCGTCTTTCGGCTTGTCGGCGCGCTTTTCGCCGGGCACGGTCGCGGTGGCGGATGCGGTGAGTTGGTGGATTTCGACGTGCTGGCGTTGGAGGACCTTGAGCAACTCGACGGTACGGTTGGTCTGCGCGGCATCGGGAGCAATCACGTAGGCGGCTGGCCCTTCGCGCGTGGGCTTCTCCACACTGCGCTTGCTCTTGGCGTAGTAGTTTTCGAGGAAGTGATGGGTGTGCTGTGAGAAGTACGAGATCGTCGTCAGCAGCGCGGTCTCTTCGTAGTTGTTGTTATCGCGCTGCGACCAGTTGACGATGGGGAGCGGCGGATTCTGGCGATACCAGGTGCGTGAGTACTCTTCCGGCGTGAGGATGCGCTTTTCGGTGTCGGCGCCGCCGTTGCCGAAGGTCTCGTAGAGGCGGCTGATGCCGTTGTGCATGGCGGCGAGGAACATCAGATAGCCGGGGCTCCAGGTATCGAAGTCGCCGTGGGTGAAGACGCCGGGCATGCCGAAGCTTTGCATCTGTGCGACATTGTTCCAGCCGAGTTCGGCCCATTCGTCGGCCAGGGTGGGATCGACCCAGGCGTTGTAGGGGCCATCGCCCACAGTGTTGTCGTAGAGGAACGGCACGGACTCGTGCAGATCGTGCAACACCTGCGCGTGCCACTTGAGATAGGTGTCGAGCACGTTGCGGGTGAGGTCGAGGGTCATGCCCATGGCGTCGCGGTTGTTGTCATGCGCGACGTAGTGGCCCCAGTAGATGAGGCGCGGATAGATCTCTTTCGGGTGGGCGCGGTGCCAGCGGTAGATGTCGACCATGCGGTCGCGGCCGTCGACTTCGACCACCGGCGTGATGAGCACGATCATGTGCGAGCGGATGAACTTGATGTAGGGCGCGTCGTCGACGGCGAGGCGATAGGCCATTTCCATCAGTGCGGTGGGCGCGCCAGTTTCGGGCGAGTGAATGGTGCCGGTGATGTAGTAAACCGGGTACGACTTGTCGATGAGGGCGCGAGCCTTGGCGTCGTCTGATCCGATGGTCCGCGGGTCGGCGAGTTGCGCCAGGCGCGCGTCGTTCTCTTTCGCGCCGGCGAGCAACTCAGGGTCCGCGATGGCGGCGGCGATCATCTCGCGGCCTTCTTCGGTGTGGCCAATGGTGAAGACCTTCACGCGCGGGCTGGCGGCCTCCAACATGCGGAAGTATTTGTACACATCTTCGGCGTAGGGCAGCATGTCTGGGGCGCCAGAGACGTCACCGAGGACCTTCTCCGGCGTGGGAACGGTTTTCGAGGCGGGCAGATAGTTCACCAGCGGCGAGAGGAAGGATTTATCGGTGGTGTACTTCTGAATCTGGTCGGTGTAGTGCTGATCGATGGGCTGGTTGGGGTCGCGGTCGTAATTGGTGTTCAACTCCTGGGCGTGGATGGGGCGGATCGCGGAGACCAAGGCAACCAGAGCACAGAGCAAGACAAGCCGGGAGGTTCTCATAGTCCTCGTTTCAAGTGGAGCATGCAGAATTCGGAGCAAGCGGACAGCTGTCCGTTCGTACGTGACGAGCCCGCGGCAGAGGCTTTTGACGGTAGACGTGCGCCGATGCAGAAAAGCCGCAACCCCTTCAAAAGCCTGTATTCAGAAACTATACGGCGTCCGGCGGGTGTTTCAAGCAGGTGGAGCGTCGACCTGACGTCGACCGCAATGGAGCCGCGCAAGCAGGCCGAAGCTCAACCGTTAGAATGAGAAAAGCGACTCCCGCAAGGCGCCCAACGTCTAAACGACTGTAGAGCGCAAAGTCGCGGTGGAGTGATACCTATGCCCTTAATGAAGACGTCCAATCCGGCCCTTGGTAGCAAGACATTCGAGAACCTGCCTGGCGCGGGGTATGGCGGAATGATCGATGCCGCCAACCGCATGTCGTTGAGTGGAACGGTAAACAAGACCGGCATTCTGCTGGTGTGCACCATGGCGACAGCAGCCTGGGTGTGGCACATGTTCGTTCAGTCGCGCGACATGACCGAGGTTGGGCCCTGGCTGATGCTGGGGGCCTTCGGTGGTTTCGTGATGGCCATGGTCACGGTGTTTAAGAAAGAGTGGTCGCCGGTGACCGCGCCGCTCTACGCGCTGCTGGAGGGGTTAGTGCTGGGCGGGCTTTCGGCCGTCTTCGATTTCCGCTATCCGGGCATCGCGCTTCAGGCGGTGGGGCTGACGTTCGGCACCCTGTTCGTGCTGCTGCTGGCCTATAGCTCGGGCATGATCAAGGTTACGCAGAAGTTCCGGCTCGGCGTCGTCGCCGCCACGGGCGGAATCATGCTGTTCTATCTGGCGCAGATGATCCTGGGCTTCTTTCATGTGCAGTTTCTCGCCATCAACGGCAGTGGTCCGTTGAGCATCGGAATCAGCCTCTTTGTGGTGGCGATTGCGGCGCTGAACCTGGTGCTGGACTTCGATTTCATCGAGCAGGGTGTAGCCTACGGCGCTCCCAAGTATATGGAGTGGTACGGCGCGTTCGGGATCATGGTGACGCTGGTGTGGCTGTATCTCGAAATCCTGCGTCTGTTGGCGAAGACGCGCAGCCGGAACTAAGACATTCGAAGCGAAGACCGGAGGGGCTCGCAGCCGAAGGCGGGCCCTTCAGTCTTTTTATGGTTGCTTTCACTGTCCTGCCGTTTATTCTTAGGACACTTTTCACGATTCAGGCGAAGGACACTCCCCCAGTGCCAGACGAACGGAAGCGACTGCGTGTACTCATCGTTGACGATGAAGAGATGATCGCCGATACGCTGGCGCGGATTCTGAATGCGAGCGGGTTCGAGGCGAGAGCAGCCTTCAGCGGCGAACAGGCAATTCCCTCCGCGAGTGAGTTTCAGCCGGACATATTGCTGACCGATGTGATCATGCGTGGCATGTCCGGGATCGATGCGGGAATTGCGGTCTCCAAGATCCTTCCCTTGTGCCGGGTGATTCTGTTTTCCGGACAGGCAGCGACGGCCGATCTGCAGCAACGGGCAAAGGCGCAGGGCTACAGCTTCGAGCTGCTCGCCAAGCCGATTCATCCGCAGGAGCTGCTGAAGGTGCTCAGCGCACCGAAGAGCTGAGAGTCTCGCCGGGGCACCTGCATCGGATGGGTTATTCGCCAGCGGTGGAAGTTCCGCGATTGACCAGAACTTGTTGCGGCGCGGAGACCTTGGCGTCGATGCCCTGGAGCTTCACGCTGAAGCGCTCGATCTGCGGTTTACCTTTCAACTCCGACGAGAAAGCGACCTTGTACTGATTCTGAAAGCGGCGTCGCAAGTCGCGGAAGAAGGGATCGAAGGAAACCGGATTGCCGGTGCCCTCCCAGTAGCTATAGCCGCCGGTGGCCTGGGTGACTTCCTGCAGGAGGCTTTGGCCAGAGTTGTTCTCGTAGGCTGACTGGTCGATGCGTCCCCGGTTCATCCAGTAGAAGGAGTAGACGACCAGGCCGGAGCGGATTGAGTCCTTGATCGCGGCCTGTACATAGGGATCTTGCGGGTCGTAGCGGAGGTTGAAGTAATCGACGCCGTCGGTGATCAGGACAACTTCGCGGCGCGCGCTTGGATCGTGCGAAGGCCAGTTTTTGGCGAGGTCGGAGAGGCAAAAGTAGGGGCTGCTGCTGGTGCCGGGTGCGCCGGCCGGCAAGTGAAGGCCATTGAGGATGCCGGCTGGGTTGGCTGAAAACGAGCCGATGAGCGCAGCGCGGCCGTTTTCCATATAGCCAAGGACGATCTTTGTGTTGTTGGGCATCTCCTTGACGAAGTCGGCGATGTCGTTCAGCTGGGTGCCGAGCGACGAGCGCGCCGAGGAGTCCATCAGGATGACCAGCTCGAGCGGGCTGCCGGGACCCTTGGCAGGAGCCAGATCCGTGATGCTGGAGGGTTTGCCGTCAACCTTCAGTTGAAGGTTCTGGGACTGGACGCTGAGTGCGGGAGCCTGTTCATTTTTTGGCAGCAGGGTGACGACGGCCTGGCCATGGCCTGACTCTGCGGCTGCGACGACGGGGAGAGCGAGCGAAAGTGCGAGTGCAACAGCGGCGAATTTCATCGGTGGAACCTCCGAGGCGCGGCGGCAACTCGAAGAAGGTCTTCGCCGGCCTCTGCCCATACCTATTAGATGCCCTTTGAGGCGGATTGTTGTGGCGCGCCGCCGGGCTCGTCAGCTGGAGGGAAGTCGCGTGATTCGATGGGCGGCATGCGGAAGCTGGCGAGGACGGTCTGAAGACCCTGGAACAGGATGGCGGCTTTGCCGGGAGAGATTTGATTGGACGCGAGGGCGCGGAGGATGCGATCGGCGTTGAGGGAGATCGTGGCGGGGTCGGAGATGGGTTCCAACTCCAGCTTTGTCTCCCCTGGCTTCAAGGTCCGGTAGCCTGACTTTTGCGGGCCATGGTGGAAGTAACAGTAGGCGCTGGCCCGCATGGCGGGCGATTTGCAGGTGCGACCCGTAGGCATGATGTGGCGACAGAGTTTGCATTTAGACATGAGACACCTTTCCTATGCGGCAGGCCCCCGGGGGGGCCGGACCCCCGCCCCCTGCTGCAAGTCTTGAAGTTCAATGTTTGGAGCGGAATAGAAGGCGATCCGGCGATTCAAGTTCTTTGTTTTCAGGACTATTGGGTCTGTTGGTCTTGAAAAGAGAGGATTTGGATTGGTTCCCCGTGGGTACGAGCCGCATTCAGGTTCAGGATAGGGGAAGAGCAGGAAATTATCTGCAAACCGGCGGGTCTTGTAAGTTGCGGATGATTTTGGGTTTGCAGGATTTGTTGGGGATGGAGGGCTTGACAGCGCAAATTCCACGCGGGTTCGTGAGCGTTCGGGTGTCGTCCCTACGGGACTCCGACCGTGTGGGTCCGTTTCCCCACGCTGAAGCGCGGGGCTAACGAATGTTGCGCCTACGGCGCGGGGTGGCGTAGATTGTGGACGGGCGGTTCGATCTTGCGGTCGGGTCCCCGCGTGTTTGCGCCGTCCCTACGGGACTCCGACCGTGTGGGTCCGTTTCCCCACGCTGAAGCGCGGGGCTAACGAACGCTGCGCCTACGGCGCGAGGGTGGCGGAGATTGGTGGACGGGCGGTTAGCGATCTTGCGGTCGGGTCGCCGGCGCTTGTTTGGGACCGGGTGTCGTCCCTACGGGACTTGGGGGGATCTGTGGATACGGGCACCCCACGCTGAAGCGCGGGGCTAACGAATGCTGCGCCTACGGCGCGCAAGGAATGTCGGTATCCTAGAGTGCGAGGGGTGCCGCAGTTGCAATTCTGTTGCCAATCCCTTACACTTCATAGCTGTGCCCGGTGGTGTGTTCCGGGCCTGTCAATAGCACCACGGCTGTTTGGGCTCCTTGCCGGAGGGGCAACGTTTTTAGGTTGCCAGTCTGAGCGGAGTTTCCCGGATTGTTGAGGGACTGGCATCAGCGGTGGGAGACGAGGGATGAATGGCGAAAGCAAGCAAGAATATTGCGAAGGCGCGCGCCGCTGTTACCAAGCCGGCGTATCCGCTGCCTGAAGCAGTGAGCCTGCTGAAGCAGGTCAAGTACGCAAAGTTCGATGAGACGGTCGACCTGACCATGCGGTTGGGTGTCGATACGCGTCATGCGGACCAGATGGTGCGCGGCACCGTCGTTCTGCCGCACGGTCTGGGCAAAACCAAGACCGTGGCCGTGATTGCGACAGGCGATCGCCAGAAGGAAGCGACCGAAGCGGGCGCCGATTTCGTGGGCGGCGAAGAGATGGTCGAGAAGATCCAGAAAGAAAACTGGACCGCTTTCGACGCACTGATTGCGACGCCGGACATGATGAAGGTAGTTGGCCGTCTGGGCAAGGTGCTGGGACCGAAGGGTCTGATGCCGAACCCGAAGACGGGAACGGTGACGCAGGATGTGGCCGCGGCGGTGAAAGAGATCAAGGCCGGCAAGGTAGAGTTTCGTGCCGATAAGACCAGTCTGGTGCATGTGCCGGTGGGCAAGCTGAGCTTCGATCCGCAAAAGCTGATCGACAACGCGACCACGGTGATTACGTCGATTGTGCGCGCGAAGCCTTCGGCGGCGAAGGGCAAGTACGTCAAGAGCATCACGCTGAGCTCGACGATGGGCCCCGGGGTTCCGCTGGATTCGGTGATTATCGACGCGGCGGGCAAGCACTGAGAAGCAGGGAATAGGCAATAGGGAACAGGGAGTAGCCTGGGCGCGATGAGCGCGGCGGCTCCTCCGTCGTAGCGGAGCGAAGACATGGCAATTTCAAGATCGAAGAAGGCCGAGAAGGTTCAGCTGCTCGCGAAGGAGCTGGAAGGCTCAACCACGGCGATTATCGGCACGTTTGCCAAGCTGACTGTGGCGCAGGATTTTGCGCTGCGCAAGGTCGTGCGCGAGGCGGGCGGCAAGTACCGCGTGGTGAAGAACAAGCTGGCCGGCATTTCGAGCAAGGGCACGAAGGTTGAAAGCGCATTGAAGGGGCTGAAGGGTGTGAGCGCGGTGGCGTTCACCTCGGGCGATCCGGTGGCGCTGGCCAAGGGCTTCTCGAAGTGGGTTGGCGAGAACGCGGAGTTCCAGTTCAAGCTGGGCATCGTGGACGGCAAGCTGTTGACCGTGGATGAGGTCAAGGCGCTGGCGACCTTGCCGGGCAAGGATGAGATTTTCTCGAAACTCCTGTACCTGATCAATGCACCGGCGCAGCGACTGGCAACAGTGATCAATGCCACGGGCCGCGATCTGGCGGTGGTGATCGGGCAGGGTGTCGAGAAGGAAAAGTTTCAGGCGGCCTAACGGCAGCCAGCTTCTAGCCTCTAGCTGCTAGCTGATTCTCGGCAGGGCTGATGCGGAGAGTCTTCCGCGGAATAGGCTGGAAGCTTGCAGCTGAGAGCTGGTAGCTGCATTTGGGTTTTGGCGGTAAGGGCAGGCTGCATGCTGGGGCGCGGGTCTGGCGCATCGGAAACCATTGCATGGAGCAACATTTTGGACGAGGTGTTGCGGCTCGTTCAGCAATTTCAAAAAACGCTTTTGATTGGAGAAGAAACATGGCGGTTCGTCCGGAGTTAGTGGAAGAGATTGTGAGCCTGAGCCTGCTCGATGCGGCGGCCCTGGTGAAGACGTTGGAAGAGAAGCTTGGCGTTTCCGCAGCTGCGGCGGCCCCGGTGGTCGTGGCGGGCGCTGCAGGCGGTGCGGCAGCTCCGGCAGTTGAGGAGAAGACCGAGTTTCAGGTCATTCTGAAGGATGCCGGCGCCAACAAGATCAACACCATCAAGGCTGTACGCGAAGTCACTTCGCTCGGCCTGAAGGAAGCCAAGGACCTGGTCGATGGGGCTCCCAAGGCGCTGAAGGAAAGCGCGACCAAGGATGAGGCCGAGGCCATCAAGAAGAAGTTTGAAGGCGTCGCTACCATCGAAATCAAGTAGTTGGTATCAAACTTGCAAGGCGGGCCGGGACGCGCTACGATAATCGTTGCGCGTCTTTCCGTCCTCTTTCGGCTTTCCTCCGATTTAGGCGGGGTATGGTAGGCGCGTCTCAGGATGAGCAACGGAGCACGTAGGCACCTGTTGAGTCGAAGCACTGCCAAGCACTTCGACAGCGACAGAGGCGGACTTTGAAGTGCTTAAGTGTCAATGGGATAGGCGGATTCCCGTTGACGAATGGCGAGTAGCTGGCTGACGGCGGCAGAAGCGAGCTTTGGGATCGGCGAGAACAGGCAAAAGAATTTGTATGGGAGCAATGGCTAAGAGCCAAGCTCGTAGGGAAGTGCGTCCTTACGGGCCTTTTGTGTCTCCCAGCGACGGCAGATAGGGCCTTTTCCGGCAAAATCTACCTGGTTTGTGCAGGGGTATCAAGTGAATCACCTGCACGCCCGTTCTTCTAATTGTGCGCAGCATACTGCGATTCCAGAGTCGTTCTACCTTTCGGAGCTTATTGCAGGTCGACGACTCCCTGGTGGTCGCGTCGACTTGAGGATTATCGGCTTCGGAGTAGAGCAACTCTGGAATCGCGTGCGCGCACAAACCTCAAAGGCAGCAATGCGCAAAAGTGCGCCGCGCGTCACGCTAGTTTTCGCGGGAAGCCTTGGCATGGGGATGGCTGGGAGATCGGCGGCCCGACTTCGGGCAGTTCGAGATGGACAGCCGGACTGGCTTTGGGTTTGCCGGTCCAGACGTTCGACATACTGACCAATCGCCGGCGCCCCGAGACTCGGGTGCTGGCCCGGAAACGCACCGCAGCGATCCGGCTTGATGAGCCTCAGGAGTGATGCATGCCTAACGAGAAGCGCGCGATTCGCAGCCGGCTCGATTTTTCCAAGATCCCAACCGCAACCCAGATTCCCAACCTGATCGAAGTGCAGCGGCGTTCGTATGAGCGTTTTCTGCAGATGGACAAGCTGCCCAACGAGCGCGACGATTCGGGCCTGCAGTCGGTGTTTGTCTCGGTTTTCCCGATCACCGATTTTCGCGGCATCTCGCAGCTCGACTTTGTCGACTACGCGATCGGCAACTGGGAGTGCAAGTGCGGACACCTGAAAGGTCTGCATCACCTGCGCACGGCTTGCGTGAATTGCGGATCGATGGTGATCACGGACCCGTTTCTTCCTGGCGATGTGCTCTGCCAAAAGTGCGGCACCTATAACAAGAACACTCCCGACTTCTGCAACAAGTGCGGCGACCCGGTGGGCCTGCAGCTGAAGTATGACCAGCAGGAGTGCGAAGAGAGGGGCATGACGTTCTCTGCTCCGCTGAAGGTGACCGTCCGCCTGACCATCTACGACAAGGATGCGGAGACGGGCAACAAGACGATTCGCGACATCAAGGAGCAGGAAGTCTTCTTTGGCGATATTCCACTGATGACGCCGAATGGCACGTTCATTGTGAACGGCACCGAGCGCGTCATCGTGTCGCAGTTGCATCGTTCGCCGGGCGTCTTTTTTGAGACGGCCAACAATCGCACCTACTTCCTGGGCAAGATCATTCCCTATCGCGGTTCGTGGGTGGAGTTCGAGTATGACCAGAAGAACACCCTCTATGTCCGTATCGACCGCAAGCGCAAGTTCCTGGGAACGATCTTCCTGCGCGCGCTGGGTCTGCGTTCGGACGAAGAGATTCTGAAGACCTTCTATACGGTCGATCGGATCAACCTCGCCGACAGCAAGTTGTTCTGGGCGGTTACGCCCGAGGGCAAGTCGACGCATTTGCTGGGAGCCAAGCCGGCTCATGCGGTTCTGCACAAGGGTGAGGAGATTGCGCACTCGGGCCGCAAAGTCACGGCGCACACACTGAAGGCTCTTCGTGCGGCCGGGGTGGAGAAGGTCGAAGTGGAGTCGGCCGAGCTCGACGGTGCAATTACTGCCGCAGATGTGGTCGATACCGCAACGGGCGAAGTGATTGTCGAGGCCAACGTAGAACTGACCGCCGATCGCCTGCACAAGGTGATCTCGAGCGGCGTGACGACCTTCGAAGTGTTCTTCCCGGAACGCGACGACGTGGGCAACATCATCACGAATACGCTGAAGCGCGACTCGGTGCACAAGCCGGAAGAGGCGCTGATCGAGATCTACCGCAAGCTGCGTCCGGGCGATCCGCCGACGCTGGATACGGCGACGGCGCTGTTCGAGGGCATGTTCTTCGATGCGCGCAAGTACGATTTCTCGCGTGTGGGCCGCCTGAAGTTCAACATCAAGCTGTATGAGAACCAGGACGCGACGCCGCTCGATCATCGGACGCTGACGCCCGAGGACTTTTACGCGACCATTCGTTACCTGCTCAAGCTGCGCAAGAACATCGGCGTTGTGGATGACATCGATCATCTCGGCAATCGCCGTGTGCGCGCCGTGGGTGAGCTGATGGAGAACCAGTTCCGCATCGGCCTGGTCCGTATGGAGCGCGCCATCAAGGAAAAGATGAGCGTGTATCAGGAACTGAACACGGCGATGCCGCACGACCTGATCAACGCCAAGCCTGTGATGGCCGCGATCCGCGAGTTTTTCGGTTCGTCGCAGCTGTCGCAGTTCATGGATCAGACCAATCCGCTGTCGGAGATCACGCACAAGCGCCGCTTGTCGGCTCTTGGGCCGGGCGGTTTGTCGCGTGAACGCGCGGGCTTTGAAGTCCGCGACGTACATACGACGCACTACGGCCGTATCTGCCCGATTGAGACGCCGGAAGGTCCGAACATCGGACTGATCAGCTCGTTGAGCTGCTTTGCGCGGATCAACGAGTACGGCTTTATCGAGTCGCCCTATCGCAAGGTGAAGGACTCGAAGATTCTCGACTTTGTTGAGATCGTGAATGCCGGCGAAAGCGGCATGCGCGTGGGCGACCACATCGAGAAGGATGAAGCGTTCAAGCTGAATGCCCAGCTGAAGAAGGCAGGCAAGCGCACGGTGGAGTGGATTCCGTACAGCTTCTACCTGTCGGCGTGGGAAGAGGACAAGCACACGATCGCGCAGGCCAACATCGAGTTCGATGACAAGGGCGTGATCACCGAAGAGCTTGTGAATGCGCGCCGGCAGGGCAACTTTGTGCTGGTGAACCGGACCGAGGTTGACTACATCGACGTTTCGCCGAAGCAGTTGGTGTCGGTCGCTGCGTCGCTGGTGCCATTCCTGGAGCACGACGACGCGAACCGCGCACTGATGGGCGCGAACATGCAGCGCCAGTCTGTGCCGCTCCTCGTTGCCGAAGCGCCGCTTGTTGGTACCGGCATGGAAGGCGTGACGGCACGCGATTCTGGAGCAGTCGTGCTGGCCAAGCGCAACGGCATCGTGGACTCGGTCGACTCCGAGCGCATTATCGTGCGCGTCGAAGGCGAGCATCATCCCACGCAGCTGTCGCGCGAGGTGGGTTCGGACATCTACACGCTGATCAAGTTCAAGCGTTCGAACCAGAACACCTGTATCAACCAGAAGCCGGTCGTTCGCGAAGGCGAGCGGGTTCTCAAGGGCCAGGTCATTGCTGACGGTCCTTGCACGGAGCAGGGCGAATTGGCGCTCGGCCGCAACGTGCTGGTGGCCTTCATGCCGTGGCGCGGATACAACTTCGAGGACGCGATCCTCATCAGCGAGAAGCTGGTGAAGGAGGACTACTACACCTCGGTGCACATCGAGGAGTTCGAGATCGAAGCCCGCGACACGAAGCTCGGTCCCGAAGAGATCACGCGCGACATTCCGAACGTCTCGGAGCACGCTTTGCGCGATCTGGACGAGAGCGGAGTGATTCGCATCGGCGCACAGATCGGGCACGGCGACATTCTGGTAGGCAAGGTCACGCCGAAGGGCGAGACGCAGTTGACGCCGGAAGAGAAGTTGCTGCGCGCGATCTTCGGCGAAAAGGCCGGCGATGTGCGTGACGCTTCGCTCACCTGCCCTCCGGGCATTGAAGGCACGGTTGTCGACGTTCGCATCTTCTCGCGCAAGGGTCAGGAGAAGGACGAACGCGCCAAGCAGATCGAGGCGGAATACATAGCCAAGCTCGAGAAGAACCTTGGCGACGAAATCCGCATTCTGACTGACGAGCGCCTCAAGCGTCTCGAAGCGATTTTGGGCAACAAGGAAGTGCTGGCCGATCTGCACGACGAGCGGACCAACAAGCGCCTGTTGACTAAGGGCGCGATGGTGGACCGCGAGACGATCGAGCGCATCTCGACCAAGAACCTCAAGCGCATCCGCTACAACGACAAGGATCCCCGCGTCAACGAGCAGATCGATGAGATCGAGGAGATGACCTCGCGCCAGATCGAAGTGCTGCGCAAGATCACGAACGAGAAGATCGCCAAGCTGCAGAAGGGCGACGAACTGCCTCCGGGCGTGATCAAGCTGGTGAAGGTCTATGTTGCGATGAAGCGCAAGCTCTCGGTCGGCGACAAGATGGCCGGACGCCACGGCAACAAGGGCGTAATTGCGCGCATTCTTCCTGAGGAGGATATGCCGTATCTGCCCGATGGACGCCCCGTGGAGATTGTCCTGAATCCGCTCGGTGTGCCTTCGCGTATGAACGTGGGCCAGATTCTGGAAACGCACCTCGGATGGGCTGCTGCCGAGCTTGGTCACAAGATCGCGGCTCTGCTCAAGGTCAACAGCGACGCCACCTTCATCCGGGAGGCAATGAAGAAGGAGTTTGCAGGAACGGCCACGTTGCGGCAGTTGCTCGAACTCGACGATGAGATGTTGTTGCGGGTGGCAGCAGGAATGGAGCGGGGCGTCTGGTTCGGGACCAACGTGTTCGATGGCGCCAAGGAAGAGGAGATCAAGGCTCTGCTGGCCTCGGCAAATCTGCCTTCTTCCGGAAAGACGCCGCTCTTCGACGGCATGACCGGCGACCAGTTCGAGCAGCCGGTGACGGTGGGCTACATTTACATGCTCAAGCTGTCGCATCTGGTGGACGACAAGATTCACGCGCGTTCCATCGGGCCGTACTCGCTGATCACCCAGCAGCCGCTGGGCGGCAAGGCGCAGTTCGGCGGACAGCGGTTCGGCGAGATGGAAGTGTGGGCGCTGGAAGCATACGGGGCGGCCTACATTCTGCAGGAACTGCTCACGGCGAAGTCCGATGACGTCTATGGCCGTACGAAGATCTACGAGGCCATCGTCAAGGGCGAGGCTGCAATCGAGCCCGGTGTGCCGGAGTCGTTCAACGTGCTGATTCGCGAGTTGCAGTCGCTGTGCCTGGATGTGGAACTGATCAAACGCGCAGATCTGATCAAGAAAGCGCCTGTGCCGGAAGTAGCAGCGGTAGCGGACTAACTACAGCCACTAGCTTCTAGCTTTTAGCTCCTAGCTCGATCCTGCTGCTCGAAGGTTTCGCAGGGTAGGGGAAAAGAAAAGCTAGGGGCTAGCGGCTAGCAGCTAGCAGCTGTTTTGGAGTTTTCTCAGGGTCCTTCTTAAAAGCGGCAAACACCGCTTCCCGGGAAGGAAGGATCCTTCAACCATCCCGGGAAAAGCCGCGGCAGTGGCCGGAAGGCCCGCCAAGGAGGGTCGCCTTGTTCCGTTCGAACCCGTTTGAGCTCACCAGCCCGATTACCGATTTCGATGCCATCCGCATCATGCTGGCTTCGCCGGAGAAGATCCGCAGCTGGTCGCATGGTGAGGTCACGAAGCCTGAAACCATCAACTACCGCACCTTCAAGCCGGAGCGCGACGGCCTGTTCTGCGCCCGCATCTTTGGTCCTGTGACGGATTGGGAGTGCTTGTGCGGCAAGTACAAGCGCATGAAGCACCGCGGCGTCATCTGCGACAAGTGCGGCGTCGAAGTGACGGTGAGCAAGGTGCGCCGCGAGCGCATGGGCCACATTGAGCTGGCGTCGCCGTGCTCGCATGTGTGGTTCTTCAAGGGACTGCCGTCGCGTATAGGCCACCTGCTCGACATCTCGCTGCGCGACCTGGAGAGCATCCTCTACTTCGAGTCCTATGTTGTGGTCGATCCGGGCGACGCACCGGTGCGCGAGCGCGAGATTATCAAGGACGAGAATCGCTATCGCGAGCTCGATCAGCAGTACCGCCCCTCGGGCTTCAAGGCCATGATGGGCGCGGAGGCAATCAAGGAGCTGCTGAAGCGCGTCAGCATCGATGACCTTGGGTTGGAACTGCGTGAGCGGATGAAGGCCGAGACTTCGGCGCAGAAGAAGCTGAAGTTCGCCAAGCGGCTCAAGGTGGTCGAGGCGTTCCGCAAGTCGAGCAACAAGCCGCAGTGGATGATTCTCGATGTGCTGCCGGTCATTCCTCCAGAGCTGCGTCCGCTGGTGCCTCTGGACGGCGGGCGTTTTGCTACGTCGGATTTGAACGACCTCTATCGTCGCGTCATCAACCGCAACAACCGGTTGAAGAAGTTGATGGACCTGCACGCGCCTGAAGTGATCGTGCGCAACGAGAAGCGCATGCTGCAGGAGGCTGTGGACGCGTTGTTCGACAACGGCCGTCGTGGCCGCGTGCTGAGGGGCGCCAACAATCGTCCGCTTAAATCACTCAGCGATACGCTCAAGGGCAAGCAGGGCCGTTTCCGCCAGAACCTTCTGGGCAAGCGCGTCGACTACTCGGGCCGTTCAGTGATCGTGGTTGGACCAGAGCTGAAGCTGCACCAGTGCGGCCTGCCGAAGAAGATGGCGCTCGAGCTGTTCAAGCCGTTCATCTATCACCGCCTGGAACAGACGGGGCACTGCACGACCATCAAGCAAGCCAAAGAGATGGTGGAGATGCAGGAGCCGGTGGTATGGGACATCCTCGAGGAAGTCATCAAGGATCACCCGGTGCTGCTGAACCGCGCCCCAACCCTGCACCGCCTGGGCATTCAGGCGTTTGAGCCGGTGCTGGTGGAAGGCAAGGCCATCAAGATTCACCCGCTGGTTTGCACCGCGTTCAACGCGGACTTCGACGGCGATCAGATGGCTGTGCACATTCCGCTGTCGCCTGAGGCGCAGATCGAAGCCAGCGTGTTGATGCTTGCCTCGCACAATATTCTTTCGCCTGCATCGGGACAGCCGATTACCGTGCCGACGCAGGACATGGTGCTCGGTCTCTATTACCTGACCAAGGCGAAGAAGGGCGGGGTTGGCGAAGGCCGCACGTTCTCGAATACCGAAGAGATCCTGATGGCGCTCGAAGCCAAGGAACTGGAGACTCTGACACCGATCCGTCTGCGTTACACCGGCAAGGTGCTGGACATGACGACGGCCTACGACGATCAGGATCTGACGCACACCGAGCCTGTCGACTTCAACAAGGAGTATCTGTCGACGACGGTGGGTCGCGTGATTCTGAACGATTCGCTGCCCACGGGCATGCCGTTCATCAACGGCCTGCTGAAGAAGAAGGGCATCGGGCAGCTGGTCAACTACTGCAACCAGAACCTCGGCCTTGAGGTGACGGTGCGGATGCTCGATCGCATCAAGCAGCTTGGCTTCCAGTACGCCACCAAGTCTGGTCTGTCCGTTGGCCTCGATGACATGGTGATTCCGGCCAGCAAGTACACGACCGTGGACGCAGCCGACAAGAAGGTGATCGAAGTTCAGAAGCAATATATGGACGGCGCCATCACCAACGGCGAGCGTGCGAACAAGGTCATCCAGATGTGGTCGGCGGTGACCGATCAGGTTGCCGACGAGATGTTCGGCAACATGAAGCGCGCGGACGACGAAGGGGCGATGAACCCGATCTACATCATGGCGGACTCAGGCGCCCGCGGTTCGAAGCAGCAGATTCGCCAGCTTTCGGGTATGCGCGGACTGATGGCCAAGCCTTCGGGTGAAGTCATCGAGACGCCGATCACCGCGAACTTCCGCGAGGGCCTCACGGTGCTCGAGTACTTCATTTCGACGCACGGCGCGCGTAAGGGCCTGGCCGATACGGCGCTCAAGACGGCCGATTCGGGCTACCTGACGCGGCGTCTGGTCGACGTAGCGCAGGACGTAATTGTGACCGAGTTCGATTGCGGGACGAGCGAAGGGATTTACGTCGGCTCCATTGTGGAGTCCGGCGAGATCATCGAGCCTCTGCGCGACCGCATCATTGGGCGTGTGTCTCTGGAGAGAATTAAGGACTACGACGGCAACGTGGTGGTTGAAGTGAACCAGCCCATCGACGAAGACATCGCTTCCGCAATTCAGGGTGCGGGTGTCGAGCGCGTGAAGATCCGCTCGGTGCTTACCTGCGAATCGCGGCGCGGCGTCTGCGCGCTGTGCTACGGGCGTAACCTGGGTTCCGGCCGCATGGTCGAGCTCGGCGAAACCTGCGGTGTTATTGCGGCGCAGTCCATCGGCGAGCCGGGAACGCAGCTCACGATGCGTACCTTCCACGTGGGCGGCACGGCAAGCCGCGTTCAGGATAAGTCGCGCCTCGACGCCAAGAACAACGGCTTTGTGCGCTTCATCAATCTGAGCTACGTCGAAAGCAAGGACGGAGCGTTGGTGGCGATGAACCGCTCGGGCTCGATTGCCATCGTGGACGAGCGTGGTCGCGAAAAAGAGCGCTACCAGGTGGTCTACGGTGCGCGTCTGCGCGTGAAGGACGGGTCTGCTGTGAAGCTCGGCGAGCTGTTGGCCGAGTGGGATCCGTACACCTACTCCATCCTTACTGAAATCGGCGGCAACGTGCAGTTTAAGGATCTGCAGGAAGGCATCACGCTCAACGAAGAAGTCGACGAAGTGACCGGCCTCTCGCGTTGGGTGGTGGCCGATGCTCCCGATGAAAAGCGCCAGCCGACCTTTGTCGTCAAGAATGCGAAGGGAAGCAAGCGCTACCTATTGCCGCGCGGTGCTCACCTGATGATTCAGGACGGCGACGAGGTAGGTCCTGGCGATGTGCTGGCGAAGATTCCGAAGGAGAGCACGCGCACCAAGGACATCACCGGAGGTCTGCCACGAGTGGTCGAGCTGTTCGAAGCCCGCAAGCCGCGCGAGACGGCCATCATCAGCGAGATCGATGGTGTGGTTCGGTTCGGCGAAGTGACCAAGGGACAGCGCAAGATTTACGTCACGGCGGACAACGGCGACGAGAAGGAATACTCGGTGCCGCGTGGCATCCACGTTAACGTGCAGGAAGGCGAGCGTCTGCGTGCCGGCGATCCTCTGATGGATGGACCGCTGAACCCGCACGATATCCTTGCCGTTCTGGGCGAGAAGGAACTGCAGGCGTACCTGGTGAACGAAATCCAGGAAGTCTACCGGCTGCAGGGCGTGGCGATTTCGGATAAGCACATCGAAGTGATCGTCCGTCAGATGCTGCGTTGGGTGCGGATCGACGAAGTGGGCGACACCAACTTCCTGCTCGAGCAGCAGGTCGACCGCTTCCGCTTCCGCGAAGAGAACGAGCGCGTGCTCGCGCAGGGAGGCCGTCCGGCAATCGGACGTCCACTTCTGCTCGGCATCACCAAGGCCTCGCTCTCAACCGACAGCTTCATCTCCGCGGCCAGCTTCCAGGAGACGACTCGTGTGCTCACGGAAGCCAGCATCAACGGCGCGATCGACAATCTGCGCGGCCTGAAGGAGAACGTCATCGTGGGACGGCTCATTCCCGCCGGCACGGGCCTCGAGTATTACCGCAATGTCCAGCTCTCACCGGAGCTGGAAGAAGCGGCGGCCCGCGTCCAGCAGGAGGTTTCGGCAGAGATCGAAGCGGCAGAGCGCGAACTGGAGATGATGCGCCAGGAAGGCGAAGCGGAAGAGATGGCGGCGGAGTAGGACTTTCCGGCTAAGCAATACCGTTTCAAAAACTAGGGCCCGGCGACTAGCCGGGCCTTATCTTTTGCGCCAGCGCGCTACCTTCTGTGGACTCGTTGCCCCGCTTCCTTCTTGATCTTCTTATTCACGTACATCGCGGCGTCGGCGGTGCTCAGCAGGCTATCTTTGTCGGCTCCATCGTCCGGAAAGAGAGCGGAGCCGACGCTGCACGATCCCTGAATGGTGTAGCCGTCGATGGCGAACGGCTCGTGAAAGGAGCGTTCCAGGCGCAGGGCTACATCTTCGACGTCGCTTTGACTGCGAATGTTCGTGACCAGGACTGCAAACTCGTCGCCGCCGAGGCGTGCGAGCGTGTCCGACGGACGAAGCTGATGTTTCATCCTCAAGGCCGATTGCCGGAGGTACTGATCGCCGGCTGCGTGGCCATATTGATCGTTTACCTGTTTGAATTCGTCGAGGTCGAGGTAGATTAAGCCGAACAGCGAAAGGTTCTGGCTGGACTCCTGAATGATGGCGTCGAGCCGGCGCTCGAAGGAGAACCGATTGAAGACCTCGGTGAGCAGGTCGAATTCCGACCGGTGTACGAGATCGGAGTAGAGGCCGCGGGTCTCGATGGCCAGTGTGGCAAGCCAGGCGCCCATGGCGAGGGCTTCCTGCGCACGAGCGGAGGATGGCGCATCCGGATCGATGGTGACGAATAGCATTCCATGGAGAGGCCCGGAGCGTGACAGGATTTCCTGACGGATCAAGTGCAGCCCGTCCGTGGTTGCAGGAACCGCTCCGAATTTGAGACCGTCGCCCACTTCGCACCAGCAGGGGGCGCCATCCAGCCGGAAGGAGGCAAGCTCTGCGATCTGCGTGAGGATGTGTTCGAGAGGCTGGTTCCCGTTGATGTCCTCGAGAATGCGGCTGCGCTTGCGCTCGAGTACGGCCTCGGCTTCCTTCTGTGCGGCGAGTTCAGCGGTTTGCTGATGCACCTTCCGCTTCAGCATCCAGACCCAGGCCGCGCCACCGGCCATGGAGACGAGCAGCAGGCTGACAAGGAGAATGAGGTTGCGTACGGTGAGCATCGAGGGGTTCTTGACGACCGTGACATCGGCTGAAGAGCGCAGCAGAATTCCGAAGGCCATGGGCCCGTTGAACGGGTTTGCGTCGTCGTGAATGGCCACGCCTGTCACGCGGACCGTGCTGCCTTCCGGAATGAGGGGCATCGGCGGCGGAGCATTTGCTGCATTGGGGTCGAAGACGACCGGAAACCGCACCGTGGCCGAAAACAGGTGGCCATCGGAAGCAATGATGTAGACGTCCTGTGCGTGCTCGCGCACCTGAGTGACGACCTGGCCTTCGATGGAGACGAGGTCGAAGGCGTGACGGCCGGAGGCGAGCTGATCCCAGTTCACACGCACGGGGGTGATGGGCGCCGATCCGCCTGTAGTACGTAAATCCCCCCACTTGAGGGTAAGGAAGCCATTGTCTACGGAGGGTTCTCCGATTGCCTGAGCGCGGTCGCCGACGCCGAAGGTTTCGATCGTGGGCGTGAAGACCCGGATGCTCAGGGGCCCATCCTGCAGAACCGCCATGCGGCCGGGCTGGAAGTAGGTGATGACGCCCTGAATCCGCACCCGCGGCGTGAGGTCCTCGACGTCGTAGTTGTTCAGTACCTCATCCATGCGCGTGAGCGGAATCGACCATGCATCCACTGACGGCTTGCGCAGAACCTTCACGTCGTCGAGGGAAGTGACGTGAATCAGGACGCCCGTCTGCTGCATTTTCCCGTCGAAACTGCCTGCCTCCGCCCCGGTCACTTCAACCTCGGCATCGAGCAGGTCGCTCAGCCGCGCGACAGCGCCTTTGTCGACGGTAGCTGCAATTGTGCCGCCGTGCAGCGCAAGTTCGAGTTGAGTCACCTGGTGGCCTGAAGTCAACGCCGGGACCGCGGAGATGACGACGCCCTTGACTCTCACGAAACGGCAATCGAGTTTGGCCTGAAGCAGCGGAGAGAACTCGGCATCAACCGGATTGGGAAGTTTGTCGTGGCGCAGAAAGGTCAGATCGTTGCTCATGATGATGGGGCGGAAGCTGTCGCGGGTAAATCCGCGAATCAGGATCCGGTCCCCTGGCTCGAGTTTCAGATTGGTTGTCGTCTGAACAAAGATTGCGTTGTCGCCGTCCTGGACGAAGAGCGTTCTTTCATACCCGCGGAAGTAGGTCACCGTGGCTTCGAAGACGACTGGAACCGCCATGCTGGCTTCTGCATTAGTGAGCTTGCGAATGGTGCTCAGAGATGTCAGGGTTGCGGGAGCATCTGCCGACGCGAATGAGGCCGATGCGGCGAGAACGGAAGCGAGGAAGACCTGCCCGACTGCGTGGCCGAGTGTTCGCATCGACGGCTTGTGGGCCCGTACCCTCATCTGATGAATGATTATCGGTATCTGGAAACACGAAGATCAATCGTGAGTAGGGCGGAAGCCAAACTAAAGGGTGATTCCGTTTGGGTTAGTTGTCATGTGGGTTGCCACTGTCCGATTCTCGGACAGTGTTCTGGAAGCGTTTTCTTGCTTCGGAGGGCAGCCTTGACCGGAGTTCTGCCGTTCGGCGGAGTAGCCGGGAGTCGCGTGCGAGCTATCGCCGGGAAGACAACTTTTCGGGTCCGCGGCGGCTGTTCTTGGCGGAGTACATCTGGGAGTCGGCAGCTGTCATCAGGGCATCGGAGGTGGTTCCGTCGGTCGGATAGATGGCCATGCCGACACTCGCGGACCCGTGGAGCACATATCCAGCCAGCGTGAACGGAGCGTCGAAGCAGCGCTCCAGGCGCTGGGCGATCTCTTCGACATCGATCCGGCCGCGCACCACTGTGACCAGAGCGGCAAATTCGTCGCCGCCGAGCCGGCCGAGAATGTCGCCGGTGCGCAGCTGCCGCTTCATCCGCAGGGAAACCTCCTGCAGGTACATGTCGCCGATGTGGTGGCCGTACATATCGTTCACCAGTTTGAAGTCGTCGAGGTCGACATAGATGAGCCCGAAACTGGCGCCTGTCTCGCGCGCCTTTTCGATCATTTCGAGGAGGTTGCGATCGAGGGAAAAGCGATTGTACATATCGGTCAGCAAGTCATATTCCGAGCGGTGAACCAGGTCGCTGTAGAGCTTCCGGGTTTCGATCGAGAGGGTCGCCAGCCGTACGCCCGCGGTGAGGGCTTCCTCTTCTTCTTTTTCGTTCGCGTCCATGGACTCGAGTCCCGCATAAAGGGTACCCAGCACTAAGCCGCTGCGGGAGTGAAGTTCGCGGCTGATGATGCGCAGGCCGCTCTTGTTTGCCGGGGCGCGCCCGAGCAGCGGGCCCTCGGTGATCTGGCACCAGCACGGAGCGCCGTTCAGCATGTACGAGACCATCTCGGTGATGTGCTCAACGATGTCTCCCAGAGGCCGCGAACTGTTAATGTCTTCGAGGACGCGGCTGCGGCGCTGTTCCAGCTGCGCGATGCGGCGTTGGTGTTCGGCGTCGGCCTCACTCTGTGCGGTGATGGCCTCGGTTTGGCGGCGAACTCTGCGGCGCAGGTTCAGCGCCCAGATGCTGCAGAGCAGCACGACAAGGAACAGAGCGCCAGCGATCTTGGCGAGGTTGGCTGTGGTGAGCCATGGTGCGTCCTCAACGATGGAGACGTCGTCCGGAGTGCGCAGCAGGATGTCGAATGGGACGCGAGTTTCGAGTGGGCTCGATGCATGGGTGGTGATGCACACGCCAACGACCCGCACCTTGCTGCCGGCCGCCACATGCTTCATGGGCGGAGCATCGCCATCGTCGTCGGCGGGATGCCTGTAGATCGCCGAGAAGACGTCTCCGTTGGCCTGGATGACATATTCGTCCTGGGCAGCGCCGCGCACCTCGGCAACGACCGAGCCTTCGATCGTCACCAGGTCAAACAGTTCTTTTCCAGTGGAGAGCTGGTCCCAGGTTGCCTGTTTAGGCCGGATAGGAGCCTGTTTCCCGCTGTCCTGAATCTCCGCGCTGGCCAATGCGAGCTGTCCGTCGTGCAACTCGGGGAATCCGGTCGCATCGGCAGCGTTTCCGATGCGCAGCGGTGCGATCGACGAAGTCATCAGCCAGAGGCTCTTGTCGCCATCCTGCAGAACAGCAGCGGCGCCTGGCTGGAAGTAGGTGATGGTGCCGCGCACGCGAACGCGCCGGCTCGAATTAGTCACGTGGTAGCCGGTCAGGATCTGATCCATCGGCGTCAGCGGCAGTTCCCAGGGACTGGAGGCGGCACGGTGAATCACTTTGACGCCTTCCATCGAACTGACGTGCAGCACGATGCCGGTCTGTTGCAGCTTGCTATCGAATCTTCCTGAAACCGCCCCGGTCACCTGAACCTCGGAATCGAGGAGCGTACTCAGAAGATCCTGGTTGTCGACATCGACCGCAGCGTCGATCTCGCCGCCGTCGGTATGCAGCTGCAGCAGCGAACTGCGCACATTCTGATGAATCACTGTATCGGCATCGCGCACCACGGCGCTCACTGTGACGAGGCGCGCATCCAGATCGCCCTGAATCAACTGGTCAAATGTGGCTGGTACAGGCGGGGGCAATGTGCCGTGATGGATCAGGGTCACGCTCTTAGCGACGACGATGGGCCGGAAGCTCTGCTTGGTGGCGCCGGTCACCTCGACGCGGTCGCCAGGCTCAAGAAGACTCTCGGTCGGCCAATCGACGTAGAGGGCGGCGTCGCCGTCCTCGACAAAGAGCGCATGCTGATAGCTGCGAACGTAAGTTACGGTGGCCTGGAAGTCGACGGCGAGCCCTTGTGCGGCCTGGTCGTCGGTCAGAGCACGAATGGCGCGTACGGAGGCGAGCGGCACCGGCTGCGCAATGACACAGGCGCACGCCATCGTCAAAGCCAGGATGACAATCGTCTTCCCTATGCAGAAAGTGCCAGCAACTGCTCCCCGCAGTCGGGCACCCTCAACGTCCCCCATGTCGTGATCCTTCCCCTGTTTGCCTTGCGCCCAGCCCCCTGTGGCAAGGCAGTCTTATCGATGTATGAATAAGCTTGAATTCCTTTAGTTTCTAGCACCTTCATCTTACTCTGAAAGAAAAATGATCTAATAGCCCTTTTAGGGCATGACGGAGATGTGTGCCGCTAGTAACCAGTTGACAAGACAGATAGATGCCCTTCGCTTACACTTTGGCGACCTGCCCCGGCGCAAGGTGTTGTTTTCCAATGGAAAGCGGTCTTTGCTATGACAAATCCGATGGAAGTTCCGAGTTTCTCTTCTGCCTCCTTGCCCACCGGCACCCAGGCTCAACCAACCCGCCGGATTCGCGTTTTGGGGGTGCCGCTGGACATGGGAGCCAGCCGCCGCGGCGTGGACATGGGGCCCTCCGCGATGCGCGTTGCGGGTCTCGAAGCCCGGCTTGAAGCCCTGGGGCACCAGGTGACCGATGGCGGCAACATTGTGGTGGAGATTGCCGAGACGCAGGCCTTCGGCGATCCCCATGCCCGCTATCTGAAGCAGATTGCCGAGACGTGCACGCGCACGGCCGAAGCTGTGGTGCAGGCTCTGGAGGATGGACAGACGCCGCTGGTGCTCGGCGGAGACCATTCGCTGGCGGCTGGCTCTGTGTCGGGCGTGGCTGAGTTTTATCGCCGCCAGAAGCAGAAGATCGGCTTGATCTGGATCGACGCCCACACCGACATCAATACACCGGATACATCGCCTTCGGGCAACGTGCACGGCATGCCGCTGGCTTCGCTGCTGGGGCTGGGCCCGGAGCCGCTGAGCAAGATCTTCGGCTACGCCCCGAAGATTGCGCCGGAGAACACGGTGCTGGTGGGCATTCGCGATGTGGATGCCGCGGAGCGGGCCAATATTCGTCGAGCCGGGGTCGAAGAGGTGTATACGATGCGCGATATCGACGAGCGCGGGATGCGCACGGTGATGGAAGAGGCGCTACGTGCCGCTGGACGCGGGACCATCGGCTATCACGTGTCGCTGGACATGGACTGGATCGACCCGGAAGATGCGCCGGGCGTGGGCACGCCGGTGCGCGGCGGCGCGACCTATCGCGAAGCGCATCTGGCGATGGAGATTCTCGCCGATCATGGGCGCATGGTCAGCTTCGAGATTGTGGAGGTGAATCCGGTGATCGACGAGCACAACCGGACGGCGGATCTGGCGGTGGAGCTGGCGTGTTCGGCGTTTGGGAAAAAGATACTCTAGACCCGATTGTGTGACGCGGAGTTCTACACTGAAGCTGGAATTCTCTTGTCTTCGTCATGGGTGAATCAGAGGTAATGGCAAAAAAACTTCGTGTCGGGATTTTGTTTGGCGGGCGCAGCGGCGAGCACGAGGTCTCGCTGCTGTCCGCGGCTTCCATCCTTAAGGCAATCGATCGCAGCAAATTCGACGTGGTGCCCATTGGCATCACCAAAGCAGGCCGCTGGCTGGGCGCGGGCGACGCGCAGGGTTTGCTCAACGGCGACAACAGCGCGGTGGTGCGCAAGCTGCGTGCAGGCGATCCGAAGGCTACGCCCGGAGCGAAGCTGCTGCACGAGGGCATGCCGACGCTGCTGGCGCCAGAGCCTGGCTCTCAGGGTCCGGAGAAGGCGCTCGATGTGGTTTTTCCGGTGCTGCATGGCACCTTCGGCGAAGATGGGACGATTCAGGGCCTCTTCGAGCTGGCGGGCATCGCCTACGTGGGCTCGGGCGTGCTGGGCTCGGCTGCGGGCATGGACAAGGACGCCATGAAACGGCTCTTCGCGCAAGCGAAGCTGCCGATTGTGAAGCATGCGACTCTGCTCCGCTCCGCGTGGGAGAAGTCGCCGCGCAAGGCCATCGGGCAGGTCGAGAAGGCGCTCAAGTATCCGGTATTTGTGAAGCCGGCGAATCTGGGTTCGTCTGTGGGCATCAGCAAGGCGCACGACCGCAAGGAACTGGGGCCGGCACTGGACCTAGCGGCGAAGTACGATCGCAAGCTGATTGTTGAAGAGGGCGTGGGTGGCAAGAAGTCGAAGGCGCGTGAGCTTGAGGTGGCGGTGCTGGGCAACGACGATCCCAAGGCCAGCGTGGTCGGCGAGATCATTCCCGGCAAAGAGTTTTACGACTACGAGGCGAAGTACCTTTCCGAAGGCTCAGTGCCGGTGATTCCGGCGAAGCTGACGAAGGCCGAGTCGAAGGCGATTCGTGCCATGGCTGTCGATGCGTTTCGAGCGTGCGATTTGTCGGGCCTGGCGCGCGTGGATTTTCTGATGGAGCCGGACGGCAAGCGCCGCATTTATCTGAATGAAGTGAACACGCTGCCGGGGTTTACGCAGATCAGCATGTATCCCAAGCTGTGGGAGGCAACGGGGATTGGCTATACCGACCTGATCACGCGGTTGATTGAGCTGGCCCTGGAGCGCCACGCGGAGAAGAGCCGCACTTCGTATAGCAGGGAAGAGTAGGCACCTGCGGTGTGGCAGCCCGCGCTTACGCGCCGGGCAGGTCCGGGGAATAGGGAACTACCATTTCGGTGGTGTGAACATGCCGCTGGGGACCGCAGCGCGAGCAAGGAACCGATAGGCCCTCTTTGGTGTCTAAATATTCAGGACGTACGCCGGAATTTTGAGTGGCGGATGCGCGGCACTTCTTCTGGCTGATGATCGCCGGTTGACCACCGATCACCGATCACTGGCTACTGCATCTTTGCCGTATGCTTGATCCCGAGGAACGAATCCGATGACACTGCTCGACGCTCCCGTCTTTGATGCTGCCCGCGATCGTCGCAATCAGGCCTTGCTCTACGGCGCGGCAGGCCTGTTTGTCGTGCTATTCATCGGTGGGTGGTTCGTCTCCGGCAGGCCGGTGGACTGGCCATGGAACTGGTGGACGCATTTCCGGGGGCGGATGACCGCGAATCATTTCCTGGATGCGGTCGAGCAGAACGATCTGGCCAAGGCGTACGGCATCTGGTTCCACGATCCCCAGTGGCAACAGCATCCTGCCAACTACGGCGCGTATTCGTTCGATCGTTTTCAGCAGGACTGGAGCCCCACCAGTTCCGGCAACGACTACGGCGCGATCAGGAGCCACAAAATCGAAGCAGCCCGCATCTCCGGCAATGTGCTGGTCCTGGGGATCTCCATCAATGGGCTGAAGAGCAAGGCGCTCTTTCTCAACTACGACCCGAAGACGCACACCCTGGGCTTCTCGCCGGTGGAGTTGTATCTGGGGCCGTAGGCGGTGACGCAGGGATCAGGTTTCAGGGCTCAGCGATCAGTTTCAGACCGTAGAGCTCGGATGGGGAGAGTCTGCGCGTTAACAGTCGGCCAACGGATACTTGCTAGACCGCGGGAGATCGCAGTTCTCCCAGCGTTTGATCCAGGCTTGCGCTGTCCTGCACGTTAAGCGCCTTCTGCGTTGAGTCGATCTGCCGCAGCAGCCCGCTGAGCACCTTGCCGGAGCCGGCTTCGATGAAGGTTGTCGCACCTGCAGCGACGAGCGCCTGGACGCAATCGACCCAACGTACGGCTCCTGTGACCTGACGAATCAGCGCATCGCGCGCGGCCTCCGCAGTGGTCACGAGCCTCCCCGTGACGTTCGCAGCCACCGGAATCCGCGGCTCGGCGAGCGTGAGCGAAGCCAAAACGCGGGCGACTTCTTCCTGTGCCGGCTGCATCAGTGCGCAATGGAAGGGAGCGCTCACTGGGAGCATCACAGCGCGCCGCGCGCCCTTGGATTTCGCGATGGCCGATGCTCGTTCCACGGCTGCCACCGCGCCGGAGATCACGGTCTGTCCCGGGGAATTCAGATTTGCGGCGGCCACGGTGAGGCCGGTTTCCTGAGCCGCTTCGGCACAGGCCTCGGCAACGGCAGCTGCGTCGAGCGAGAGGATCGCGGCCATGGCCCCCTGACCGGCCGGGACGGCCTGCTGCATGGCGCGGCCGCGTGCCTTGACGGCGCGCACGGCATCGGCAAACTGGAGTGTGCCGGCGGCCACGTGGGCCGACCATTCGCCCAGCGAATGTCCGGCGGCAAGCGCCGGTTCGATGCCGTGTTCGGCCAGCACGCGATGGACGGCCACGCTCACCGTGAGAAGAGCGGGTTGCGTGTTTTCGGTCAGCTTCAGGTCGTCTTCGGGCCCTTCAAAGCAGAGCTTCGAGAGCGGAAAGCCGCAGGCCTCATCGGCCTCAGCGAAGGTGCGGGCTGCGATGGGGAAGCGTTCGGCAAGTTCGCGGCCCATGCCCACGGCCTGCGACCCCTGCCCGGGGAACAGAAAAGCGATCTTGGTTGTCATCCAAGAAAGGATTGTATCGCGGGGATTTGCGAGGGCCGAGTTCAGGCGACTCGATCGGGACGGCGGAGGCTTCCGCTGCGGCGCAGGCTCGATTGACGAGTGCCGACCTGGGTGATGCGACGGAAAGAGGGGTCAAGCTGTGCGCGCGAACCGGAGCGTTCACCAGCGGAATCGAGCGCCGAAGCAGCCGAGCGATCGTGCGGTTCATGGTCGGGATCAGCAGCGGTGCCTGCCTGCCCGTTGACGACGCTGCGATTGCCATTAAGCAATTGCAACTTCGCCTCCTGCATTTTGCACCAGAGGCTTCGCGAAGGGCACGTTCAGGCTCGCTTTGAGGCAGCTTTCCGCATGATCCGGCGAAAGGGGTCGCGCGAAGAGGTAGCCTTGATACGCATGACATCCGGCTTGCTGCAGAATGCGTTGCTGTTCCTGTGTTTCGACGCCTTCGGCAACGACCTGGAGGCCAAGACGCTGGGCCATCCCGATCACGGCTTCGACGATGGGACGAGTGCCATCCGGGTCGGCGAGGCGTTCGATAAAGGAGCGATCGATCTTCACCTGATCGACGGGAATGCGATGAATGTAGCTGAGCGAGGAATAACCGGTGCCAAAGTCATCCATGGCGATGTGGACACCGCACTGGCGCAGCAGATTCATCTGGGTGACCACCGACGAATAGTCTTCCATCACGACGGATTCGGTGAGTTCCAGAATCAGATGGCTTGGATCAAGACCACACTCAGTAAAGATGCCGGCAACTGTGTCGGCAAAGTCGTCGCGGGCAAACTGCAGGACCGAGATGTTCACCGCCATATTCACACGCGGAAGGCCGGCGTCGTGCCAGGCCTTTAACTGGCGGCAGGCTTCGCGCAGAACCCAATTGCCGATGGGCACGATGAGCCGTGTGTCTTCCGCAACGGGGATAAAGCGCGCCGGGGAGACATTTCCAAGCTTTGGATGCTGGAAGCGCAGGAGCGCTTCGAAACCGGTCAGTTCACCTTCCTTCGAGTAGACCGGTTGATAAACGAGGCGCAGGTAGCGCTTCTCGAGAGCGACACCCAGCGCTTCCTCGATCTCCAGCACTTCGCTGGCCTCCTGGCTCATGGCGGGAGAGAAGACGCAATAGGCGTCGCCCGACGCCTTTGCGCGAAAGACCGCGTAGTCGGCGTTTCTTTCAAGAATGTCTGCTGTTGCGCCATCGCGCGGATAGACGCAGCAGCCAATGGAGGCGGTGACGGCGACCCGCGACGATCCCGCATAAATGGGCCTGGCGATTGCTGCACCGAGGCGGCGCGAGATCTCGACCTGGTCAAGCGAGTCGTCCGTGCCAGGGATCACGACCATGAATTCGTCCTCGCCCATGCGTGCCACTGTGCCGGTGTTCAGGGGGCTGCGGCTCAGTCTCTCAGCGATCGTGCGCAGCACATGGTCTCCGGCGTCGTGTCCGAGTTGGTCGTTGACACGCCTGAACCGGTTGATGTCGATCCAGACAACGGCGAAGGAGCTTCTATGATCCGAGGCTCTGGCGATGGCGGCTTCAATTGCCTCTACACCGGCGCGGCGGTTGGGCAGTCCGGTAAGAACGTCGACATAGGCGTTATGAACCAGCTCGGAGCGAAGGCGCCGATGCTCAATCACCAATGCGGCGAGCTTTGCCGCACTCTCCGACATCTCCAGTTCGTGTGCCGACGGATTGACGCGCGAACGCGAATAGACCGTGAGGGTCCCGGCGAGGCGACCTGTCCCGCTTGCCGAAAACGGAATGGACCATGCCGAGAAGACATCGTTGGATGCGAGACGGTCGCTCCAGGGCAGCCCAACCTCGCCCAGCTGCTCGACGATGTGCATCTCACCGGACGCACTCGCCTGGCATTCGGGGCTGTCCGAGAAGTCGGTTCCCACCTTTTCAAGGTAGCCATCGAACCGCTCCGCACCGTCGGAGCACGCTGCCAGCTGCAGCGACTTGCCGCGCCGGTCCAGCAGATGCACCGCGCATGTCCAGGCCTGGTTGCGGGAGACGACGACTTCCACCAGATAGCGCAGGATTTCTTCCGTCTTCAGATCGCCGGGCTCGGCAAGCATTTCGAGAATGCGCATCTGGCCGCGATGCAGTTCTTCCAGGAGCCGGCGCTCTTCCATCTCGTGCTGGAGTTCGCGGGTACGCTCTTCGGCCCGTCTGACCAACGTCAGCTCCGAAGTCCTTCTCGCCGCTTCCTCTTGCCGGGCTCGAGCGCGTTGACGGATACCGAGAGCGAACATGGCGCCGCAGGCCATGAGGGAGAGTCCCTGCACAACCATGATCCAGCTACGAAACTTGCGCAGCTGGTCGAATTGAGCGTGGTTTACTCCGGCATGAAGGAATGCGGGGTCGTGGTCAATTTGCCACGTGCCAGCGATGCTGAGCCCCACGAGGACGACCATGGAGAGCAGCAGCAGTGTGAACATTCGGGATGTTGCTTTCACGTCCTGCCCTCGCGGTGGAATTGGCGAAACCCCAGCTCCTTGTCAGTGTGCGAGGTACTTCCGGCGCCTACAATGCGTCTTTTGGGGGTATTACCGTGTTTTTGACGGTTACTGAAGTGGGAGCCGGGACCTTCGGGATGGCGTAGAGATCAAGGATTGCGGCAGGTATCGCGAACGACGGATGCCGGGAAACAGCAAGCGACCTCAAACGGGGGCGATCAGTTCCAGCGGCTCTTGTCGTCGCGACCTTCGTCGATCGGTCGTCCCTTGCTGTCGAATCGAACCGTCCGCCCCTGCGAGCGCATGTAGACCTCGAACTTGCGTGCGGCGCGGCGTCTTTTCCATCGGTAGTAGGCGTTGCGCATGCCGTACCAGCGTTCGCTGAAGACAAAGCCGAATCCGCGCCGAGGCATGGCCCGCACGTAAATCAAGCCGAGGATCGCGCCGCCCAGCTGGGCAAAGGCGAAGACCCGTTGCTGGCCGAAGAGCATGGCAAGGCACACGAGCCCGTAGATGATGGCCAGATACCGCGCCTTGATGCCGATGACGAAGAACATTAAAAACTGGACGTCGCCGTAGAGGTATCCGATGGCCACCAGCATGCCGAAGATAGCGCCGAAGCATCCGATGAGAGGAACCGGTTCCATGGGATACCCGAGGGCTGCGCCTCCAACCGAGAGCAGGATGGCAGCCGCGGCTGTTCCGAGCACCGATGCGGCATAGAGCCCCATCACCCAGCGGTCGCCGTGATACGGCTCCAGGAACCCGGCCAGAAACCACAAGGAGAGGAGCTCAAAGAGAGTGCCAAGGAGCCCGGAGTGGACGAAGCTGTACGTGAACGGTTGCCAGACGGCTCCGCGCACGACGAGATCGGGCCACAGCTCGAGGATCTGGGCGAAACGGCTTGCGGCTGCGGGTGCGGCGACCCCCGCCAGGTACAGCGCAAAGAAAGCCGCGATATTCAGAAGGACGAGGCGTCGCGTCGCACCCTTGAAGTCGGGAAAAGCAAATGGTGTGGCGCCTATGCGGGGCATCGTAGTCAACAGGGTAAACCGTCTCCTGCGAGGGTGTCATGTAGCGCCGGAAAGTTCCTCGGGTTTGTCCCGGGTTCTGCAATCCGTGAGTCGACGGCGAATTCGGGAAGCAGCTTGAGCGAAGCAGGAAACCCATTGGCCCGTTTATCGTCTCTTCATTGTGCGGTGGACTCGGATTTTGGGGATGCGAGGCCGCTCGCGAGGGGAGACGGTCGAGTCGGCCCGGAGGAGAGCGATGGCATGGAGCGTTTGTGTTCGCCTCGTCTCCATGAGCTGAAGGCAGGAGCGCGGGGATGGTGTATTCTCCGCAATTGGGAGTTCAGCACAAGCAGGAGCGAACCCCTTGACCTTGGAAGGGGTGCTCCCTAAAACTAGCGGAGTCGTAGTGCAAGATACGGTCATCCTCCATTGGAAGAGGCCCAGGAAAGGAGGCTGCGATGCCAAGCTGCCCTGAATGCGAAAACAATCTGGATATTGAAGAAGAAGAACTGGAAGAGGGTGACGTCGTCGCCTGTGAAGAGTGTGGTTCGGAGTACGAGGTCGTCGGTGTCGATCCGCTGGAGTTGACCAAAGTGGATGAGGATTTGGAAGAAGAGGACGACGACTATACTGAGGAGGAAGAGGAGGAAGAGTGATCTCTATTTCCCGGTTCGCGCCCAGGCTGTTTCTGGCCATTTTGTTGGTGAGCGTTGTGGCCGCTCCGCACAGTGCGGCGTTCTCGGCGCAAGCGCAGAATTTGGGACAGCGTAACGTGTCCGGCACCGTGGTGGACGATCGATCCGTGCCCGTGTCAGGCGCGACTGTCTTTCTCAAGAATCAAAAAACCAAGTCAATTCGCAGCTATACCTCGTCGGCGGACGGGCGTTTCCGTTTCGCGCAGGTAAACATGAGCGACGACTACGATCTGTGGGCGGAGAAGGACAATCGCAAGACCGCTGTGAAGACGGTCAGCTCCTGGGACGCGCGTAAGGAGTTCGAAACCGAGTTGAAGTTCAAGTAGGCCGTTCTCCAGAGAGATCCTAGCCCTCGAGCTTTTTTGTCACCAGCTGGTTGAGGAGCGCTGGATTCGCCTGTCCCTTCGACGCTTTCATCACTTGACCCACGAAGAAGCCCGCCATCGTCTTCTTGCCCGCGCGATACTGCTCGACTTGTTTTGGATTCGCGGCGATGACCTGATCGATGAGAGCTTCAATCGCCGAGGCATCGGTGATCTGCTCCGGCTTTTCGCGCTCATAGACGACAGGGAAGTCTTCACCCTTCTCGAAGCAGATGTCGAAGAGCTGTTTGAGCTGCTTGGAGCTGATCTTGTCGTCTTCCTGTAAATCAGCAGCAAGGACAAGCCCAGTCATGGAGATGGGCGACTCCTCCAGTTCGAGGCCTGCCGCCTTGAGACGGCCTCCGAGCTCGCTCAACAGCAGGTTGGCCACGCGACGTGGATTCTTGGCGGTCTTGGCAGCGGCTTCGAACCGGTCGGCAAATTCGCGCGAACTGGTGAGAGTGTGTGCATCCTTCGCACTGATGTCGTACTCGGCGATCATGCGGGCGCGGCGAGCTTCGGGCAGCTCGGGGAGCTCCGCTCTTTTGCGCTCAAGAAAGTCCTGCGAGACGGTTAGGGGTGGCAAGTCGGGCTCGGGAAAGTAGCGATAATCGTGGGCCTGCTCCTTGGAACGCATCGAGTACGTCCGTCCTTCAGCTGCGTTCCACAAACGCGTTTCCTGGGCCACGCGCCCGCCGGACTCGATGACTTCGATCTGGCGTTCGATCTCGTACTCGAGCGCCGCGCGGATGAATCGGAAGCTGTTCACGTTCTTGACCTCGGCCTTGGTGCCGAACTTCGGCGCGCCCTTGAGGCGGACACTCACGTTGGCATCGCAGCGCAGCGAACCTTCTTCCATGTTGCAGTCGGAGACGCCGGTGTAAAGCAGGATTTCCCTGAGCCGCGTGAGGTATTCGAAGGCCTCGTCCGGAGTGCGGATATCGGGCTCCGAGACGATCTCAGCTAGCGGCGTACCGCAGCGATTCAAGTCGAGATAAGTGCGTGTGGCCGAGTCGGCAAAGCCTTCGTGGAGGCTCTTGCCCGCGTCTTCTTCCAAGTGCAGGCGGGTAATTCCGATTCTCTTGATCGACCCGTCGGCGGTCGGTACATCGATCCAGCCATGCTCGGCAATCGGCTTATCGAACTGCGAAATCTGATAGCCCTTGGGCAGGTCGGGATAGAAGTAGTTTTTGCGCGCAAAGATGGAACGCTCGTTCACGGTGCAGTTCAGCGCCAGGGCGGCCAAAGTGGCGTACTCGACGGCCTTGGCATTGAGAACGGGCAGTGCGCCGGGAAGTCCGAGGCAGACCGGGCAGATGTTTGTGTTCGGCGACGAGCCAAAGTGATTGGCGCACCCGCAGAAGGCCTTCGTCGCTGTGAGCAGCTGGACGTGAACTTCAAGTCCGATGACGGGTTCGTACTTGGCCAGAACGTCGGGCGAGAGCGCTGTTGCAGCCATGGTTAACTCTGATTTTAGCGTGCTCCCGGCCTCGCGCCCCGCGGCCACGCACGACCTTTCGGCTTGGCTTTGCGTCCTACTCCGCGGGATCTTCGGCGGTGAAGGCCGAGCAGCAGGGCTTTTCAGTGGCGCGCAGATTCATCAGCTCCAGGCGCGTGCCGTCGGGGTCGTACATGTTGAACTGGCCCTTGCCGTCTTTGCCCATCTTCGGCGATTGATCGTGGGTCTGGCCGAGGCGGTTGCTAGCCGCGAGAACCTTGTAGGTATCGAAGACCGAGGTTTCGCCGATCGCTACATGGTCCATCACGCCGAGTGTGTGCTGCGAGACTTTGGCCGGATCTTTCGTCAGCATGTACTCGATCCAGTCGCGGCTGTCGGGCGTCTGCTGGCTTACCCAATCGATCTCGGTATCGGTCATCCCGCCCCACCAATAGGGCCGGAAGCCGAGCAGGTCGCGGTAGAACGTGTCTTCCTTGGCGCGGTCCTTGACCAGGAAGCCAACATGAATGATGTGGTGCCCCAGAGCATTGGGTGCGTCGACCTTGGCCGTTGCGGAGGGCTGAACGAACTGAATCTTGTTGCCCTCTGGATCGAGGACCTCGAACCACTGGCTTCCGTCGGACCCCTTCGTCACTCTAGCCGGGACTTTCCAACCCTTTGCCGCAAGATACTTCCGCATGCCTTCGGCGCTTGTTGTATTCAGGCCCGCATGATCCAGACGGCTGATGCCTGCATTCGCCGGCAGGGGCAACACTTCGACAAACTGGGTCGCGCTCAAGGCATAGCGGGCGCCCCTGGGGTTCTCCGGGTCGGGCTCCTTCACCGCGCCAACCACGTCGACGTAGTAGTGCTCGGTCACGGCCGGATCGGTGGCGTAGATGGCCAGATGAGAAATTCCCGTAATTTTAGGGCGCTCGGGAGCGCTTTGCGCGGTGGCAGAAAGAGTGAGAGTGAGAACGAAGACAGGGGCGAGAATCCTGGAGATCATGCGGCACCTCGAAATGTCTGGCGGGAGAACATTAAATCGATTTGGCGCAGAGCGCAAACCCGCCCCTATTTCGATCGCACTTGAAGGGCCGCCGATGGTCCACCTTTACAATGCACGCATGCGCCTCCAATCGATCGGGCTGTCCGCCGCTATGTGTGCCGTTGCCTTCTGCTCCTGTGTTGCTCTTGCTGCTCAATCACCATTGCCCACGGCGTCGCCAGCCGAACGTGCCGAAGCACGCGCGATCTTCAAGGAGCTGATCGAAATCAATACGACGGACACTCCCTTGGGTAGCGTCACAGCGAGCGCTGTCGCAATGCAGAAGCGATTTCTGGATGCAGGATTTCCGGCCGAGGACGTTCATCTGCTCGGGCCCGATGCGCGTAAGCAGAATCTTGTGGTGCGTATGCGTGCTGCCGGAACGCCGACGGAGAAGCCCGTCGTCTTCCTTTGCCATCTCGACGTGGTCGAGGCGCTGCGTTCCGATTGGCACACCGATCCCTTCGAGTTCGTGGAGAAGGACGGCTACTACTACGGCCGTGGAACCCAGGACATGAAGGACTCCGATGCCGGGCTGGTCGCAACTTTCCTGCGCCTGCATCGGGAAGGGTATAAGCCGCGGCGCGATCTTATCCTCGCTCTGACTGCCGATGAGGAAGGTGGGAAGTTTAATGGAGCTGCCTGGCTGGTGAAGGAGCACCGCGATCTCGTGGATGCGGCCTATGTCATCAATCCCGATTCCGGCGGCGTGGAACTGGATCATGGGCGGCCCATCGTTGCCGATGTCGAGGCCACGGAGAAGGTCTATGCGGACTACCAGGTGACGGCGCTCGATCGCGGGGGGCACAGCTCGCTGCCGCGGCCCGACAATGCCATCTACGAGCTAACCGCTGCGCTGAACAAGCTGGCTGCGTACTCCTTTCCCTTCGAGTTGAACGAAGTGACACGCACCTACTTTGCGAACCTTGCTCAGCGCGAAAGCGGGCAGACTGCCGCGGATATGCGCGCCATCCTGAGCACGCCGCCCGATCTGAAGGCGGCAGCACGACTCAGCTCTGAACCGAGCTTCAACTCGAACTTCAGGACGACATGCGTTGCCACGCGCCTCTCTGGGGGACATGCGAACAACGCCCTTCCGCAGACTGCGCAGGCGAACGTGAACTGCCGCATCTTTCCGGGGCATTCGCCTGAGGAGATTCGGCAGCAGCTGATCGCACTCTTCGGCGATTCGAAGCTGGTGGTGAAGTACGTTTCCGATACTGGCATCGTGTCGGATACGGCTCCGGAACGGAAAGCGATCGCGCCGCCCGCGCCGATCAAAGAGGTCTTCGATCCCTTGACGCGCATCACGCAGCAGATTTGGCCGGGAGTTCCGGTCACGCCGGTGATGGAGAACGGCGCCAGCGATTCGATCTATTTCGCCTGGGCTGGAATCCCGTGCTACGGCTATTCGGGCATTGCGCTGGAGCGAGACGACGACCGGGCGCACGGCCAGGATGAGCGGCTGCCTGTCGATTCTTATTGGAAGTCGCTGGACTTCCTCTACGCATTCACAAAAGCCTTGGGAGACGTGGGCCCATGAGCTCTGACAGACGCGTTGCGGTCGTTACTGGCGGCGCGCAGGGGATTGGCCGGCGTACCGCAGAGGTGCTGGCTGAGCGCGGCTATGCGGTCGCGATCGTCGATCTGCGCGAACCGAAAGAGGCGATTCATTCTGTGGAAGCTGCCGGTGGCGAGGTCTACGGCTTTGCCGGCGACATCACGAGCGAAGGAACGGTTGCCGAGTTTGCACAGCACGTCTTCGATCGCTTCGGTCGCGTGGATGTGCTGGTGAACAACGCAGGCATCAGCCATATTGCAGCGGCCGAGGAGACCAGCTTTGCGGATTATCGCCGCGTGCTCGAAGTGAATCTGGTGGCGCCGTTCTTGCTTTGTCGGATCTTTGGCAAGGAGATGCTGAGAGCAGGTTCGGGTTCGATCGTGAATGTCGCTTCGGTTGCCGGGCTGCTCGCGGTGTCTGATCGTGCCGCGTACAACACGTCAAAGCATGGACTGATTGGCCTGACACGAACCCTGGCGGCGGAGTGGGGTGGACGCGGGGTGCGAGTGAACGCCGTCTGTCCCGGCTGGGTGAAGACGGAGATGGATGTGGCCGACCAGGCCGGCGGCAGCTACTCCGATGCCGACATCACGGGCCGCGTGCCCATGGGGCGCTTTGCCAGCCCCGATGACGTTGCGCGCGCCATCGCTTTTCTGGCCGATCCGGTGGAGAGCGCCTTTGTGAACGGGCACTGCCTCTCGGTGGATGGAGGCTGGGCCAGCGACGGGAGCTGGGAGTCGCTGCGGTTGCGCAAACGCTGATTTTTGCCAATTCCTGCAAGCTTGACCCGTTCCCTTCCGCTTCTCTTCGACAAGGGATGTGCTCTTCGCGCGAAGCAGCGCTCGCCGCAGCGCAGTCCGGTAAACTAGAGACTGCATGATCCTCCCCTTCGTCCGCGAAATTTTTGCGGAGTTGGAGCATTCGGCCGCTTTCGATCGCGTACAGAGGCACCTCAGTCTTGGTACGGGGCGTCGACGTGTGTCCGGACTGACCGCGACGGCGCGGTCGCTCTACCTGCCATTGTTGGCGCGAGCAGCCCACCAGCCCGTGATCCTGATCGTTGCGGACAATAAGGCAGCGGAGGCGCTCGAGCCTGTTCTGCGCGCCGGCTGTGAGCTGACGGGCGCGATCGATCCGGAGCGCGTGGTGCGCTTTCCGGCCCACGATGTGCTGCCGTTTGAGAATCTGTCACCGCATCCCGATGTCCAGGAGCAACGTGCTGCCGCGCTGTGGAAGCTGGCCACTGGCGCCGTTTCTATCCTCATTGCGCCGGCGGAGGCTGCCGCGCTCAAGCTCTTCGATCGCGACTACTACGCGAGCCTCGCGTTGATGCTGCGGCGCGGCGAAGAGGTCGATGTCGAAGTGCTGACCGCGCACCTGGCCAGTGTGGGCTATACGCAGATGGACCTGGTGGAGATGCCGGGGCAGTTTACCCGCCGCGGCGGAATCCTCGACGTCTACTCGCCTGAGTCCGATCGGCCGGTGCGCATCGAATTCTTCGGCGACGAGATCGACACCATCCGCAAGTTCGATCCTGAGACGCAGCGTTCGCAGGCCGGCCTGGATGAGACACAGATTCTGCCATTGACTGAAACGCCTGTGACCGAGAGGCTGCTGGCCGCAGTGAATGCACGGCTGAGCCGGCAGCGTGTCGAAGGCGAGGATGAAGAACTCGCTGCTGAAGTTGCTGCTGCTGGCGGTGTGAGCGTCTTTCCGGGCTGGGAGTTCTTCAGTTGTGTGGCTGGTGCAGAGAGTCATCTGCTCAAGCTGCTGCCCAAGTGCATGCTCTTTGTGGACGAGCCCGCCATGGTGCGCAACCAGATCGACCGCTGGTGGAACAAGGTCGAGCAGCGGCATGAGCGCAGCGGGATCGGATCCCTGATTCGGCCGGAGGATATTTACCTGCGGCCTGAGATTCTGCAGGCGATGCTTGGGTCGCACCCGGGCCTCGATCTCGATCAGCTGGGCGCCGTCGACGTTCTCGATGAGGACCACACGCTGGGCGAGATCGAGCTGAACTCCCGACCGACGCTGCGCTTTCATGGATCGATTCCCGCGCTGACCGAGCAGTTGCGCAATCTGATGGCCGCCGAGCAGCGCATTGTGCTTGCCGTGCCCACGCAGGGCGATGTGGAGCGCATGGCGACGGTGATGCGCGAGTACCAGATTCCGTATCGGCTGGGCAGCCGCCCTTCGCATCCGACCAACGACACGATGTTTGACGAAGCGAGCTATCTGGCGGGCGACCTGCGCGTACCGGTCATCGTCCGCGCGCAGATTGCAAGCGGTGTGAGTTTTCCCGAGGCGAACGTCATCGTCTTCGGGGCCAACGATCTGTCGGACGATGCGGACATCCTGGCGCGACCCGAGCCGAAGAAATCCAAGACTGCAGCGTTCGTTTCGGATTTTCGCGACCTTGCTGTCGGCGACTATGTTGTCCACGTGGAGCATGGTATCGCGCAGTATCAGGGCCTGAAGGAGATCGTGCAGGATGGGCTCGCCGTCGAGTTCATGATTCTCGAGTTCGCCGAGCAGGCCAAGCTCTACGTTCCGCTCACGCGCCTCGACCTGATTCAGAAGTATCGTTCGACCGACGCAGGGCCGGCGCCTGTGCTGAACAAGCTCGGCTCGCAGCAGTGGGGCAAGACGAAGGCACGCGTGCGCAAGGCCATGCAGGACATGGCAGGCGAGCTGCTCAAGCTCTATGCCGAACGCCACACCGCGGAGGGTACGGCCTTTTCGCCGGACAACGAGTTTCAGCGCGAGTTCGAAGATTCCTTCGACTACACCGAGACTGACGATCAGCTGGTGGCGATCGAGGCCATCAAGCAGGACATGCAGGCCTCAACACCGATGGATCGGTTGTTGTGCGGCGATGTG
The DNA here is from genome assembly GCA_963778705.1 of uncultured Acidobacteriaceae bacterium. Classification (GTDB taxonomy): domain Bacteria; phylum Acidobacteriota; class Terriglobia; order Terriglobales; family Acidobacteriaceae; genus Telmatobacter. Next base: position 171,049 of record CAVZVM010000009.1, on the reverse strand, counting down.
GGCTACGGAAAGACGGAAGTGGCCATGCGCGCGGCGTTCAAGGCGGTGCAGGACGGCAAGCAAGTCGCAGTGCTCACGCCGACGACTGTCTTGTGTTTCCAGCACTTCGAGACTTTCAAGCGGCGCTTCGCGCAGTTTCCGATTCACGTGGAGATGATTTCGCGTTTCCGTTCGCCCAAAGAGCAGAAGGCGATTCTGGAGCGTGTTGAAGCCGGTAAAGTCGATATCCTCATTGGCACTCATCGCGTGCTCTCGAAAGACATCAAGTTTCAGGACCTTGGTCTCCTCATCGTCGACGAGGAGCAGCGCTTTGGCGTGCGCCACAAGGAGCGCCTGAAGCAAATGCGCAAGCAGATCGATGTGCTGGCCATGTCGGCCACTCCCATCCCGCGCACGCTGCACATGTCGCTCGTGGGCCTGCGCGACATGAGCGTCATTGAAACGCCGCCGAAGGACCGCATGGCGATTCAGACTGTGGTCGCGAAGTTCGACGAAAAGATTGTGCGCTCGGCAATCGAGCTCGAACTCGAGCGTGGCGGCCAGGTTTACTTCGTTCACAACCGCGTCGAGTCGATCTACGAAATTGCCGCGCGCATTCAGGAGCTTGTCCCCGCGGCGCGGGTGATTGTGGGCCACGGCCAAATGGGCGAAACCGAGCTCGAGCGCGTCATGCTCGCCTTCATGAATCACGAGTACGACGTGCTGGTGGCCACCACGATTATCGAGAACGGCCTCGACATTCCGCTTGCCAACACCATGCTCATCAATCGCGCCGATCGCCACGGGCTGAGCGAGCTGTACCAGTTACGCGGGCGTGTGGGCCGCTCCAATCGCCGCGCCTATGCGTATCTGCTCATCCCAGGCGAACAGGAGCTGAGCGAGACGGCACGACGGCGTTTGGCTGCATTGAAGGAGTTCAGCGATCTCGGCGCCGGGTTCAAGATTGCCGCGCTCGATCTCGAGCTGCGCGGTGCAGGCAATATGTTGGGCGGCGAACAGAGCGGTCATATCGAGGCGGTTGGTTTCGAGCTCTACACGTCGATGCTCGAGGCTGCGGTGAAGGAGATGAAGGGCGAGAGCGCCGAAGAGCGCCCGACGACGCAGCTCAACCTGGGGATCGCGCTGCGTATCGACGAGAGCTATGTGGGGGAAGAGAACCAGCGGCTCCGGCTCTACAAAAAGATTGCCAGCGCTGCGTCAGAAAAAGCCATCGCCGATCTGCGGGCCGAGATGGAAGACCGCTATGGCCAGTTGCCCGATGCCACCGTCTATCTGCTTGAAGCGGCCGCGCTGCGGCTGGAGTGTGAACGCATGGGCGTGGCGCAGATCGATCGGCGGCGCTCAGAGCTGCAGGTTCGTTTTGTCGAAAATGCGCAGGTCGATCCGCAGCACCTGATGCAACTGGTGGCGCGCAACGCCAAGCGCGGCGCTCAGTTCACTCCCCAGGGTGTGCTGAAATATCCGCTCAGCACCGCACGGCCTGACGAAGTTCTGCTCGAAATTCGAGAATTGCTTGCCAATCTTGCGCCATCGCCGGTAAACGTATAGAACCCGAACTCGGACCCGAGGAAACGTGAAAAAACTCGTCGCAACACTCGCTCTTGGAGCCTGTATGCCTGTCTCGGTCGTTGCCCACGCGGAAAAAGAGAAACTCAGCGAAGTGTATTGGAAGAAGGTCTTCGTGCATGCCTCCGATGAATACTTCGATCAGGTTTACTTTCCTTATCAGCCCACGCAGGGGACGCTGGCGGGCTACCACCAGTACGACACGAAGCTCGAAGACCTGAGCAGGCCAACCATCGACGCGGAGATTGCGGCTCTGCAGCGATTCGAAAAGCGCATTGCGGAGATGCACGCCAAGGCCTCCTTCGATCTGGAAACGCGGGGCGACTGCGAGATGGTTCTGGGGAATATCCGGTCCCAGCTGCTGACGCTTCAGACGATCCGGTTTTGGGAGAAAAGTCCCGACCTCTACTCGTCGACGCTGACCAACGGGGCTTTTGCGATCATGGAGCGTAAGTTTGCGTCGCCAGACGCGCGCCTGCGCTCTCTTGTGGCGCGCGAGCGGCAGATGCCCGCTTTGCTGGTGGACGCGCGAGAGAATCTCAAGAATCCTCCGCGCATCTACACCGAGATTGCCATCGAACAGCTCCCAGGCATCATTCATTTCTTTGAGAACGATGTGCCTGCAGCTTTCGCAGATGCCAGGGATCCGGCTCTGAAAGAGGAGTTCGCCCACACCAACGCGGCCGTGATCGATGCGCTGAAGAGTTATCTGGAGTGGGTGAAGTCCGACCTGCTGCCCCTCTCGAACGGGGACTTTCGCATTGGCGCCGATACATTCTCAAAGAAGCTCGAGTACGACGAGATGGTCGATCTGCCGCTCGACAAGCTGCTCGAGATCGGTTGGGCCGACCTGCGCAAGAACCAGGCCCACTTCAGTCAGGTGGCTAAAGAGCTGGAGCCGAACAAAGATCCGCAGGAGGTGCTGGAGGAACTCGGCAAAATGCATCCAGCTCCGGACAAGCTGATTCCGACTTTCTCCGCGACATTTGACGGGCTGGTGAGTTTCATTCGCACGCACCATATCGTGACCATTCCGTCGGAGATTCGCCCCACGGTGGAGGAGACGCCTCCCTTCATGCGGGCAACGACGTTCGCCTCGATGGATACGCCGGGTCCATACGAGAAGCATGCTACGGAAGCCTACTTCAACGTCACCCTGCCCGATCCGTCCATGACGCCGGCTGAGGTCGAGGGTTTCATGCACTCGTTCAACATCGGCACCGTCATTTCTACGGCGGTGCACGAGGCGTATCCGGGACACTACGTGCAGTTTCTTTGGGTGCCGCAGGCGCCGAGCCGGGTGCGCAAGCTGCTGGGCGCCAACACCAATGTGGAAGGCTGGGCGCACTATTGCGAGCAGATGATGCTCGATGAGGGGTACGGGCAGCCGGGGCAGGGTGCGAAAGACGAGCGCGAATCGGAATTTCTAAGACTTGGCCAGCTTCAGGACGCGCTGCTGCGCAACGCCCGCTTCATCGTCGGCATCGAAATGCATACAGGCAAGATGAGTTTCGACGAGGCGGTCGAATTCTTCCAGAAAGAGGGCTACCAATCGAAGGAATCGGCGACGGTCGAAGCCAAGCGTGGAACCTCGGATCCCACCTATCTCTACTACACGCTCGGCAAACTCGAGATTCTGAAGCTGCGTGAAGATCTGAAGAAAAAACAAGGTGCGGACTTCTCGCTGGAAGAGTTTCACAACAACTTCCTCCGCCAGGGGTTTCCGCCTATCAAGATTGTGCGCGAGGCGCTGCTGGGCGACGATTCGCCGACGCTCTAAAAAACTCAAGTAACAGGGGTTTCATCGATTTTCGCGATAAGGTTGAGAAGGGTCACCATTCATTGCAGGTATTTTGACGCGCTTTGCGTTTTAGTTCTTTAGAGGAACGGGAGACGAGATGAGTCAGGAAGTACGAAAAGCAGTCTTTCCCGCGGGCGGCCTTGGCACGCGCTTTTTGCCGGCAACAAAAGTGATCCCCAAAGAGATGCTGGCCCTGGTGGACAAGCCGATCATTCAGTATGGGGTGGAAGAGGCCATTGCTTCGGGCATCGAGCACATCATTATCATCACCGGCCGTGGCAAAGGCGCCATGGAGGATCACTTCGACCACAGCTTCGAGCTGGATGCCACGCTCGAGCGCCGCGGCAAGAAAGAACTGTTGGCAGTTTCGCGCAGCGTCGCGACCATGGCCCGCATCAGCTATGTGCGGCAAAAGGAGCCGCTAGGACTGGGACATGCAGTTCTGTGCGCCAAAGAGTTGGTGGGGGACGAGGCATTCGCGGTGATCCTGCCGGACGATGTGATTGATGCCGACCCGCCATGCCTCAAGCAGATGATCGATGTATTCGATGAGCGCGGTGGCTCAGTGCTGGCGACGATGACCATCGATGGGCCAGGTATCTCGGCCTACGGTGTTCTCGCCGGCTCTCCCGATCCGGAAAACGGGCGCATCTATAACTGCACGGGTATGGTCGAGAAGCCGAAGCTCGAAGACGCCCCGTCGAAGCAGGCCATCATTGGACGCTATGTGCTGACGCCGCGCATCTTCGAGTTACTTGAGGAGACGAAGCCGGGCGCTGGTGGCGAGATTCAGCTTACCGACGGAATTAAAGGCCTGCTGAAGGAAGAGAAAGTTCTTGGCTATAACTTCGATGGCAAGCGCTACGATGCGGGCGATAAGTTCGGCATGTTACAGGCTACGGTAGAGTTTGCGCTCAGGCGTTCCGATCTCGGGCCGCAGTTCCGCGAGTATCTAAAGGGCTTGAAGCTCTGAAGAGGGGCTGGCTGTCGCTTCGCAACGGTTCGCGGAGTTGGTGCAGCCTCTGTAGAGGAAAATCTTAGTTACGCTAACTGGCCCAACTCCGCTCTTCATGCCTTCCACTTGATATTGCAGCCGATCGATGGGCGCTGATCCGGCGCAGGAACCTTGCCTGCCAGCACGGTATCGATTGCCTCACGCAGATTATCGCCTGTTACGGGAATAGAGCTTCCGGGACGGCTGCTGTCGAATTGACCGCGATAGACGAGCTTAAAGTCTTTGTCGAAGAGGAAGAAGTCGGGCGTGCATGCGGCGTGATAAGCCTTAGCGACAGCCTGGGACTCGTCATGCAAGTAGGGGAATCGGAATCCGAGCGTTTGCGCTTGTCTTTTCAGGCCAGCCGGGTTGTCGTCGGGATAATTGTCGGCGTCGTTGCTGCTGATGGCGACGATGCTCACCGGTTCGCCGTCATAGTCCATGCCCAGCCCAGCCAGCCCCTTCTCGATGTGCTTCACGTAGGGACAATGGGTGCAGATGAACATGACGAGCAGCGCCTTCTGGCCTCGAAAATCGTCGCGGCGCACGGTCTTGCCGCTTATGACGTCGGTCAATCCAAATTCCGGCGCCTCTACGCCTAATTGCAAATCCATCGTTGATGCCGTCAGTGCCATGGAAATCCTCACAAATGCTGTTCGCCGAGCTAACGGTGTGGGCAGCAGACCTAGCTAACTCGGCTAACTGTGTCCACTCCCCCAACTGTTCTGTGTCTCAAAAGAGCCCCGGCTGCCGCCCGGGCATGGCCAGGCCGAAATGTTCATAGGCGAGACGTGTTGCGGTGCGTCCGCGCGGCGTGCGGTCCAAGAAACCGATCTGAATCAGGAACGGCTCATAGACTTCTTCCAGCGCATCTTCCTCTTCTGCGAGAGTCGCAGCCAACGTGCCCAGGCCAACGGGTCCTCCGTCGTATTTCTGGATGATGGTGAGCAGGAGGCGGCGGTCGATCTCGTCGAACCCATGCGCATCGACTTCGAGCAAGGTGAGGGCAGCATTCGCGGTAGGCCGGTCGATCGCGCCCGTGCCACGCACCTGCGCATAATCGCGCACGCGCCGCAGCAGCCGGTTGGCAATGCGCGGCGTTCCGCGCGAGCGCAGTGCGATCTCCGCTGCCCCATCTGGATCGATGGGCACGCCCATCACTTCGGCGGACCGCTCGACGATGAAACGCAGTTCATCCTCGGTGTAGAACTCGAGTCGCAGCAGGATTCCGAAGCGCGAGCGAAGGGGCGAGCTCAGCAGCCCTGGCCGCGTTGTGGCGCCCACAAAGGTGAAGGGCCGAATCTCCATCACATGCGTACGGGCTGCGGGTCCTTGCCCGATGATGATGTCCAGCTTGTAATCTTCGAGCGCCGTGTAGAGCTTTTCCTCCAACACCGGCTGCATGCGATGAATTTCGTCGAGGAATAAGACTTGCTTCTCGCGCAGGTTGGTGAGGATGGCGGTGAGATCGCCCTGAATCTGGAGAGCCGGACCCGACGTCTGCTGGAACGCAACATCGAGTTCGTTGGCAATAATGGTCGCCAGGGTGGTCTTGCCCAGCCCTGGCGGGCCGAAGAGCAGCACGTGATCCAGTGCTTCGCCGCGGGATTTGGCCGCTTCAAGGGCGATCGCCAGCTGCTCTTTGGCTTTTGATTGGCCGATGAACTCGCGCAGCCAGCGCGGACGCAGCTTGAGTTCAAAATTCTGTTCTTCTTCGGAGCGGGAGGCGCTGACCAGGCGTTCCGGAGTGTCTTCTTTGGCACGGGCCATGCTGAGGGAAGTGTAGCCGCTGGAGGTGCAGGGGGCAAAACAACTGAATCGGAACCCGATCGGCTGCATTTGCAAGGTTCTTTGCCGAGTCATCCGGAGATTGCAATGCAATTGTAAGAATTCGCGCAAGTCTTTGGGCTGCTCCTCGTTACGCGCGTAACTTTGGAGTCTCCACGACTCAAGTTTGTTATTGATTCGGTCTTTTGAGATGACTTATGATTGCGCCACTCACAAGAATTTGCCACTCGTGTGAAGTGACTCGCAGCTTCGAAATTGGAGCTTTCGAGCGGGCAAAAACACTCGATTGCTGGCGAGCTATTAAGCATCGAGTTTAAGGCGCACGGGCGCTGTTAATGCATTGCTAAATAAGGATCGGAACCGGATGAAGATTGGCAACGCCACGCCGGCATTAGCTTCCATCTCAATTCGGGTTTGCCGTGAAAAGGACCGAGCAGGCTCGGCAGAACGCCAGGAGATTTCTAATGCGTAATCGGTTGTTCATGGGAGCACTTTCAGTTATCGGCGTTGCGATGTCACTTACTGGGTGCACCAATCCCTCGGGGCTAGATTCGATTTCGATTTCACCAAGCACACAGGCTCTTGCCGTCGGCCAGAGTGCACAGTTGGGTGCGATTGGGACCTACGGCAACGGGAGTCATCTCTCGACGCAGCCCGTTTCGAGTGGGGTGACATGGTCATCGAATGCGACGTCGGTGGCGACTGTGAGCGCGACTGGCGCAGTCACCGGAGTTGCAAGCGGTTCGGCAACTATTACGGCAACTGCGCAAGGGTTTAGGGGACCGGTGACGGCGACCGCCACGGTTACAGTGGGTGCGACGACCGGCGGCGGAGGCTCAACCGGCGGTGCGCGTAGTTTCGGTGGCCGTCATTCCGAGCGCACAAACCGTAGCAACAGCCGGTCAAACCACTCAGTTTATTGCGATCGGAACAACGTCGACAGGTGCGACGCTGTATCTGACCAACGCCGTCGCCTGGAGTTCGAGCACTATCCAAGTGGCAACGATCGGCGCCACCACGGGCCTGGCCACTATCAGTCGGCGCAGGAACGACGACGATTACGGCCCTTTACACCGATGCGACGACTGGCTCGGTTGTCACCGGCGTTGCGACGCTCACTGTGACGGCGGGCGCATCGGAGCAGGTCACCTCTCTGACGCTGCTTCCCTCGAGCCTGTCGCTGACCGCCTCGGGCCAGACAAGCCAGCTTATTCTCCTAGGCTGTAGCCGGCTCGACTGGGCTGACCGAGAACCTCACGAGCTCTCCGAATGTGACGTGGAGCTTCAAGCACAGCAACGGTAGCCACGGTCAATACCCCCGGCTCGCCCGGGCTGGTCACCGCCGTCACTGCGGGCACGTCAACGATCGCTGCCGAGTACACGAATACCGACGGATCTGTTGTCACGGCAAGTGGACCGGTTACGGTCTCAATCAGCGGCACTGGGACCTCGCTCGAATCGATCACTTCGCTGAGCATCATTCCGACTTCGATCACGGTGGACGATTTCCAACTCTCCGGCCAGTTCCTGGCCATCGGAACGTTCTCACAGGCGCCCTACGTGCGGGACGTGACCAACGATCCGAAGACCGCTTGGCTTTCGTCCTTCCCCAACTCCTTCCCGGTCAACACGAACTGCACGGGATCGGCCGCCGCTACCCCCCCGTGCGGAGGAAATGGGGCGAGCGCCGGAATCGTAACTGCCTACGCGAGCGGCGGCGCCCAGATCATTGCCGAGGCGACGGCGGCGGACGGAACGATTCAGTCCGCAACCGCAACGTTTAGCTGCCCGGAAGTTCTTCCACCTCCAGCGGGCTCTCTCTGCAAACTCCCGGCTCCTGCTATCCGGGCGAACCGCTGGGATCCCAGCTAATCTCGACTCTCACGGTCTACAATCGGGGCCTCAATACCACCAATTGGCAGGTGACGGCTCCCTCAGCGACCGGAACGGCCGACGTACTCCATTGCGGTCCGGGCTGGGCCGGTGCGGGCGGTTCCGTCTGCACGGCCTCGTATCCAAATACGACGAGCGGGGCGGACACCAAGGTCATCTTGACCTCCCCGGCAGGCGCCGGAGCTTTCGGCGGATGGTCGTCGAACTGCACGCCGAGCGACGCGAGCGGCACTCCGATCGCTGGAACGGGGCCTGCAGACGGCCCCAACTACTGCGTCGTCGATCTGGTTACAGACGACACAGTGGGCATCATCGTGAACTGAGTTTGACCGTACGATCGACGCGAGAGCCGCTCTTCGGGGCGGCTTTCCCTTTTGGGGCGCCGCGTTGCAGCGATTTAGACTGGGTAGGTCCTTTTCCGCTTCTCAATGACCCACCGGTTTGCCCGCCTTCGCCGATTCCGTTTTAACTTTCCGCAGCGCGTTGCTGCCGGACTCTTGCTGTTGTTCCTGGGGCAGGGCTTATGGATCACCAGCCGCCAGACACTCTCCGATCGCGACTACCAGTACGCGCGTTGCGGACGCGAGACATGGGAGAAGCCCTCGCCTCTTGCGGGCTATTTCACGACCTGCGGCAATATCCGCGATGGAATCCTGGCGTATCGTCTGGCAGGCCTGCCCCTCACTTTGAATCTGCTGGCGGAGCGTGCCCTCGATGTTTTCCGCAAACCCGAAGATCGCGTGGTGCAGTCGGCCGGCGAAATCAACTCCTGGGAGCTTCGCCATCAGCTCACACATATCCTGCTCTTGCTGCGACTGCCATTCCTCGGTGCGGGCTGTGTGCTGGGCGCGGGCCTCTGGTGGGTGACTCGGCGCCTGTACGGCAATCTGGGCGGCTATACGGCCCTGGCTCTCTACTGCTTTTCGCCGCCGATCCTGCGCGCCTGCGTGACCCCATCGGCGGAGATCCTCGCGGCCCTCGGTGTCTATGGCGCGGTGTACACCTGCATCGGAGTGGCCCACGCGATGCAAGGCCCGCGACGCAAATGGAGGCCGCGCATCGTGCTGCTCACGGCGGTCCTGGGAGTCGCAGCGGCATCGCATATCGCCGCTCTGCCCGTGGCAGCTCTTCTTGGCTTGGTCTTCATGCTCTGGGTTGCCGAAGGGCGGCGCAGCCAGGTATTGCCGGTTGTCCTGAGTGCCTCTGTGGGAGCAGTCCTCTTCGTCTTCCTTTGCTACAACGTCTCGCCCGACGCATTCTCCTATGTCTTCCGCTCCGCCGACGGGTTCTTGGGTTTCTCGCTCGACCCGGCGAAGCGGTTCTTTTCGTCTCTCGGCAATGCGGGCGTTACGGTGGCAGCGGCAGCGGCAGTGCTGCTTTATGTGGGGGTACGCCGCTCGCGCTACTTCGGGAACACAACTCCGTTGCTTTGCACCCTGATGCTTTTGGGGCTAGTCATGACGGGTGCGCCCGGGAGTCCCTTGCTTTGGGGCTTGCCGTTCCTGCTCACGTTTGTGGGCGGCGTCTTCGCCGATGCCTACGAGAGCCCGCGGGGACGGATTGCGATGGCGGCGGGCGCGGCAATCGTTGTCCTGCAGGCGGTTTTCTGCGTTCTTAGCCTGCCCGGCCTGTTGTGAATGCGGACCTCCGCCACCAGCCCATTTCGGTACATGATTGCGATCTCTCTTGATCCCGTTTATCCTTCTGCAAAGTAAGGACTTATTTCCCACAGATCGCCTTGTCCCCAGCCCTCCCGAGACGTTAAAATAAGGAGACATCTTGCGGCGTTCAGCCGCCCCACTTTCACTCCAACTATGGCGCTTTTTGGGCAGCCGTTTTAGCGGTTCGACAGGTTCAGAAAATCCCCTATGGCAGACGATCAGAATCCGCAACTTCCCCTTGGCGGCGGTACGCCGCCGAATCCCAGCCACATTCCGATCAACATCGAAGAGGAGATGCGCCACTCGTATCTCGCTTACTCGATGAGTGTGATCATCGGGCGCGCGCTCCCCGATGCCCGCGATGGGTTGAAGCCTGTGCATCGGCGCATTCTCACCGCCATGGACCGCGAGGGGCTGCAGCACAACAAGCGATACTCCAAGTGCGCCGGCGTGGTGGGCGAGTGCTTGAAGAAGTACCATCCGCACGGTGACTCATCTGTCTATGACGCTCTGGTGCGCATGGCGCAGCCGTGGTCGTTGCGGTATCCACTCGTTGACGGACAGGGCAACTTCGGCTCTGTGGATGGCGATCCGCCAGCCGCCTACCGGTATACCGAGTGCCGCATGGAGAGCATCGCCGAAGCAATGATGGCCGATATCGATATGGAAACTGTCGATATGATGGCCAACTTCGATGAGACGACAGACGAGCCCACTGTGCTGCCGACGCGGATTCCAACTCTAATCGTCAACGGCTCCAATGGAATCGCTGTGGGCATGGCGACCAATATTCCACCCCACAATTTGACGGAGATTGTGAATGCCGCCATCGAATTGGTGAATCACCCGAAGGCGGGCCTTGCAGAAGTGTTGAAGTACGTTAAAGGGCCAGATTTCCCGACCGGCGGCTTCATTTACGGCAAGAGCGGCATCGTCGACGCCTATAAGACGGGTCGCGGACGCTTTATGATGCGGGCCAAGGTGGCCACGGAGAACCTGACGAAGGAACGCCAGGCGATCATCGTCACCGAGATTCCGTATCAGGTGAACAAGTCGAAGCTCATCGAGCGTATCGCTGAGCTGGTCACCGACAAGGTCATCGACGATATCGGCGATGTGCGCGACGAAAGCGATCGCGACGGCATGCGCATCGTGATCGAGCTGAAGCGGGGAGCGCAGATGGAGATCATCCTCAATCAGCTCTACAAGCACACGCAGATGCAGGAGAGCTTCTCGATGATCTTCCTGGCCGTACTCAACGGCCAGCCGAAGGAGATGGGCCTCGACACGGCGATTCACACCTTCATCAACCACCGCATCGATGTGGTGCAGCGCCGTACGGTCTACCTGCTGCGCAAAGCGAGAGAGTTTGAGCACATTCGGGAAGGCTACAAGATAGCGCTCGATAATCTCGACACGGTCATCCGCATCATCCGCGCGTCACGGTCGCGTGCCGAAGCGCGCGAGAACCTCTATACGTGGGGCAAAGGGAAAGACATTGTCATCAACCTCGATCGCGAGCGCCTGCCGAACGAGGAGCGCGGTCTTACTCTGCGCCAGGTCGACGCCATTCTCGAGTTGCAGCTTTATCGGCTCACGCAACTTTCGGTCGGCGAAATCCTCAACGAACTCAAGGAAATTCGCGCCAAGATCGCCGAATACGAAGAGATTCTGGGCAGCGACAAGAGGCTGCGTTCGGTGATCGTGAAGGAACTCGAGGAAGTTCGCGACAAGTTTGGCGATGAACGCCGCACGCAGATCATCGACGAGTCGACCGAACTGCAGATCGAAGATCTGATCGCCGACGAACAGGTGGCTGTCACCGTAAGTCACCAGGGCTACCTCAAGCGAACGCCCATCTCCATCTATCGCCAGCAACGCCGCGGTGGCACGGGCCGCATGGGGATGAAGACGCGCGAGGAAGACTTTGTCTCGCAGCTGATCATCGATTCGACCCATGCGTTCCTGCTTTGCTTTACCAACGCGGGTCGCGTCTATTGGCTTAAGGTCTACGAAGTCCCGGACGTGGGTGCGGCCGGCAAAGGCAAAAGCATGCAGAGCCTGCTCAGCCTGCAGCCGGGCGAAAATGTTCGAGCTATTCTGGCCATCCGCGATCTGGAAGAGGAAGGGAAGTTCGTCTTCTTCGCGACACGCCAGGGCACGGTGAAGAAGACACCGCTCAAGGACTTCTCCAACGTCATGTCGCGTGGCATCATTGCCATCGGCATCGACAAAGAAGATGAGCTGGTCGCAGCAAAAATCACCGACGGCAACGAGATTGTGTTCCTCGCCACCCATGAAGGTATGGCTATCCGCTTCGATGAGTGCGATGTGCGCTCCATGGGACGTCCGGCGTTCGGCGTGCGCGGCATTGACTTGGGCAAGAACGACTATGTCGTCGGTGTTGCTATTACGCCCAAGGAGCACGAAGAGGGCGCGTATCGCATTCTCGCGGTCACGGAGAATGGCTTCGGCAAACGCACCAATGTCGAGGAGTACCGCCTACAGACGCGCGGCGGCAAGGGCGTGAAAAACATGGCCGTGACTGAACGTATCGGCAAGGTCAATACGATTCAGCTGGTCGACGACAATTCGGAGCTTGTGGTGATCAGCCAGTTCGGCAAGATTATCCGGATCGATACCAAGGGGGTTCGGGCCGCGGGACGCGCGACACAGGGCGTTCGTCTGCTGAATCTCGAAGACGACGACAAGGTGGCGGCCGCGGTCATTATTCCGCCCGAGGAAATCGCCAAGGACGACGAGCCGACGCTGCTGCAGTAGAAAAACGCGTCAAGAGAGGGCCTGATTGGTAGATCAATGAGGCCTCTCTATCCTAAGAACTCAGAAAGCCCGGCGGGTTTCCGCCGCGCAGAATCCGAATCACGCTAGCCGCAGCACTTTCGTGCCGATGCATCGTCAGCATGATCCAGCTTGCAAGGTGCTCTTACGGTAAACTGAACTCGGACTTTATCGGACGATCTCGTACCACGTTGACTACTCGAATCTGATGCTGATGCGTCCTACACTGGTGTTGCTCTCGAATCTCCGCGCGCTCCTTGTGACTCGCGCCGTATTTCTCAGTTTCCTACTCGCTGTTGTGTGCGCCTCGGCGTCAATGCACGCGCATGCACTGCAGCCCCGCGCACACCACAAGACGGCGTCCGCGTCGGCATCCCATCGACGTTCCGGTTCAGGACACGCCCGCGTTGCGCGAAGCCACGGCTCGCGCAGCTATGCCGCTTCCAGACGCAGGCATCGTCCCTCCATCGTTCGCGCGCGCATGCCCATCCGCCGCTATTCCTGGATGACCACGCGCCGTTCCGCGGCTTCGGAACGCTTGACCCATCGGCAGGTCGCCGAAGACATGGCCGACGCGAGCGCGAGGACGCTCGCAGAACCATCCCGGACTTCCGTTGCGGTGGGCGAAGACTCCGACCCTTCCGATACGAATACCGCAACGCCGCGAGATGCAGCCAGGCAAATAGCCGCGGTCGAGATGCCGGTGGCTCCGCACGCAGCGATTCATGCCGCGATCCAAGATGCTCTCGGCAGCAAGAACATTGTCAAGATGGCGCCCCTGCGCGGTTCGCTGGAGTCCTTGATCAGGCAAAACGAGAAGACCAACGCAGATAATCTCGAACGCATTCAGGACGATGCCGATCTGCGAGCCCGTATCGCCAATGGCCAGCTCGTTCGTGTTCCGGAGTCGGATGGTTTGGCGGTGAATCCGGAATTGCCTGAGGATCGGCGGTACTGCCGTCCCTGGACTGCAGCTTTCCTCAAGGATCTGTCGAAGGCCCACGAAGCGCAGTTCCACCATGGGTTCGAAGTCAGCTCAGCCGTGCGTACCGTCGAATATCAGAAGCGCCTGATGCGGACCAACGGGAATGCGGCGCCGGCCGAAGGCGATGTTGCCAGCCCACACCTGACTGGCGCCACCATCGACATTGCCAAAAAGGGGCTAACCCACAACGAGATTTACTGGATGCGCGACCGGCTAGCAGCTCTGCAGAACGAAGGCAAGATCGACGTGGAGGAAGAGTTCCGCCAGTCTTGCTTCCACATCACGGTCTACAAGAGCTATGTGGGCGCTGGCCCAGCCCACAAGCCCGTTCCGCACACCGCTGCGCCGCCCGCCGACGACCATGATACGGACGCTGCAGACCCGTCCGACCGCCCGGCCTAGGTCCAGGCCCTAAACTCCGCTAGAAATTCGATTTCGCTTGATTCCCTGTCAGGGTACAATCGCGTCCGGATGAAATTCGTCCGGGCGGGGAACCGGCAATTCTCGGCAGCCGTATGTCTTGAAAAGAATGCAACCGCTCGCAATCTCCCCCGGTCCTAACCCACAGGTCTAACCCGGCGTTTTTTCGAGAGGCGAAATCATGAGCGATCCAGAGGTTCAACCGGCGGCTGAGCAGGCCCCCGGTCTCTCTCAACTGCAGCGCGTGACCAACACCTTTACCGCACCTTCCAAGACATTCGCGGACATCAAACGCGGCAACAAGAGCTGGTGGCTACCGTTCATCATCGCGGCTGTTTTCGGGTACATTCTCTTTGCCGTCGTATCCACCAGGATTGGCATGGAGCAGGTGGTGCAAAACCAGATTCACTTGAGCCCCAAGCAGGAAGAGCGCATGAATCAGGCGCCCCCAGAGCAGCGTGAAATGTCGATGAAGATCTCGCTGGGCGTCACCCAGGGCGTATTCATCGGCGGCCCGATCCTGGTTCTGATCGTCGTTGCGGTCGGCTCGGTCGGCCTTTGGGGAACGATTAACTTCTTGTTCGGCGGCAAAGCCACCTACGGCAGCATTTTCACGGTGTGGATGTACGCTGCACTTCCCGCCATTGTCAAAGTGCTGCTGGGAGTCGTGGTCATCTACGCCGGTACGGCTCCGGAATCGTTCAACATCAAGAACTATGCTCCAACGAATCTAGGAGCCTTTCTCAATCCGCTGGAGACTAATGCCGCGCTCTATTCGCTGGCCAGCTCGATCGATATTGTCACAATCTGGACTCTTGTTCTGTTGGGGATGGGCACGGCCATCGTAGCCGGCGTCAAGAAGACCTCTGGCTACATTGCCGTCTTCGGATGGTGGGCCATCTTTGTGCTGATTGGCGTGGGTGTTGCCGCAATTACGAGCTAGTCTGGCTCGACATCGACGCAAAACAAACGGCGCGCATCTTCAAGATGCGCGCCGTTGTCTTCTCATCCTTAATCCCTGCGTTACTCCGTCCAACGCCGCATGATGAGGGTCGCGTTGATGCCGCCGAACCCAAACGAATTCGACAGCGCCACATCGAAGGTGTGCGGGATAGCCTTGTTCGGCACATAATCCAGCTTGCACGCAGGATCGGCTTCGTCCAGGTTGGTCGTGGGTGGCAGAATCTGGTTCTGCAAGGCCAGCACGGTAATACCCGCCTCGAGTCCGCCGGCGCCGCCCAGCAGGTGCCCGGTCATCGATTTGGTGCCGCTTACCTTGAGTGCGCCGCTCAGTGCGTGCTCGCCAAACACCAGCTCGATGGCCCTGGACTCGTTGCCATCACCCGCGGGAGTCGAAGTGGCGTGTGCGTTCACGTAGCCCACTTCTTCAGGCTGAATGCCCGCGTCTTTCAGTGCGGCTCTCATGCTGCGTTGCGCGCCCGCACCGTCGGGAGCAATGCCCGTCATGTGATAGGCGTCGGCGCTCATGCCGTAGCCGATTACTTCGGCCAGAATCTTCGCGCCGCGCTTCTTCGCGAACTCCAGTTCCTCAAGAATCAGGATGCCCGCGCCTTCGCCGATCACGAAGCCGTCGCGATCCTTATCGAAGGGCCGGCTGGCCCGCGTGGGCTCGTCGTTGCGTGTCGAAAGGGCACGCATCGAGGCGAATCCGCCCACCGACAACGGCGTAACGGAGGCCTCTGCACCGCCCGCGATCATCACATCGGCGTCGCCGTGCAGAATCATGCGCACGGAGTCGCCGATGGAGTTGGCGCTTGTGGCGCATGCCGTCGCGGTGGCCGAAATTGGCCCTCTGGCGCCATAGCGAATGCTGATCTGGCCGGCCGCCATGTTCACGATGACCGCCGGAATAAAGAAGGGCGAGATCTTGCGCGGTCCGCCTGCCAGCAGGTTCGAGTGTTCCCGCTCGATGATCTCGAATCCGCCAATACCCGAGCCGATGAACACACCTGTGCGATCGCCGATCTCCGGCGTAATCTGCAAGCCCGATTGGGTGATGGCTTCGTGGGTCGCGGCGAAAGCAAAGTGGATGAAGCGCCCCATCTTGCGCGCTTCCTTCTTGTCCACGAAGTTCAGCGGATCGAAATTTTTCACCTCGGCGGCGAAGGTGACGGGAAAGCCCGTTGTGTCGAAGCCCTGAATGGGAGCCATGCCGCTGGCTCCGCCCAGTAACTGTCGCCACACCTCGGGAGCGGTATTGCCCACACCGCATACCAGCCCAAGGCCGGTGATCACTACTCGACGATTCACCAGTTACTTGCCTTTCGACTTCTCGTTCTTTTCGATGTACTCGATGGCGTCCTTCACGGTCTTGATCTTCTCCGCATCCTCGTCCGGAATCTCGAGGTCGAAAGCCTCTTCGAATTGCATCACAAGCTCGACCACGTCGAGCGAATCGGCGCCCAGGTCCTCCTGGAAGCTTGCACCCGGGGTTACCTCGGCCTCGTCCACCTGCAGTTGCTCGACGATGATCTGCTTCACTTTTTCTTCAACAGCCATTGCGCAATTCTCCTCATTTTCTTCGGAACTGTGGGATGCACTCCGGGCTTCCGCTTTGCCGCTTTTCTGTTCCGCCAGCCTACAATACCGGCTCCGGCACACGAAAACAACCACCGCGCTCCTAAAGAAGCGCATGGCCCCGAATCTTCAAGTCTACTGGGCGACCCAAGGCATGTAAAGGAGCAGCGGGACCAGGAATAGGACACCTAACCCCCGTTCATCCCGGCATTTGGGCAGGCCTCAACAGCGGCAAGAGGCCGCCGGGTTTCGACCCCGTAATGCACATCGAAGAGGCGTACATTAGGCGAAGAGGTTTGATCCCCCATGATGCAAGCCGCTATCGCTCTCATCGCCGTGATTGCCGGATTCATTCTTGGATACTGGATTCGTTCCCGTGCAGCGCAATCGGAAAAGACTCTGTTGGAACAGCGTGTCCGCGAAGCGGCCGATGCCCTTGCGGCTTCGCGCAGCGAACTGGCCGGCGCACAGGCTGAGTCCGCCGCCCGCGCTGGATTTGAATCCGTTGCCGCCGAACGTGCCGTCTCCATCGAGCGCCTCACCGCGGAGCGCGATGCCGCACAGACCGATCGGCAAGCTAACCACGCCGTCGTGCGCGACCAGGCGGCGCGCATCAGCCAGCTTGAAGCCGAACTGAACAACGAGCGGCGGAACATGGCGGAGAAGGTTGCGCTCCTCGAGTCGGCCAAGGAATCCCTCGCGCATCAGTTTGAAGTCCTCGCCGCCGAAGTCCTCGAGAAGAAGTCGCGAACATTCTCCGAAGGCAACCAGAAGGAGTTGGGCACTTTGCTCACGCCCCTGCGCGAACAGATCAAAGAGTTCCGCGAGAAGGTCGAGCAGGCACAGGCTGACTCCAAGACCGGCGTGACCAAGCTTGAAACCCTGATCGGCACGCTAAACGGCCTCAATCAACAACTCTCAGAGGAGGCGCGGAGTCTGACCACGGCGCTGCGCGGTTCGTCCAAGACACAGGGCGACTGGGGCGAGTTCATCCTGCGCGACCTGCTTGAAAAGGCCGGTCTGCACGAAGGCGAGCAGTACTCGTTCCAGCAGACGTTCGCAGGTGTCGCAGAAGACGGCGAGCGCAGCCGCTCCGTGCGCACGGATGTTATCGTTTTTCTGCCCGGCGGCCGTCATCTGGTCATCGACTCCAAAGTTTCGCTCACGGCCTACACCGACTGTGTCGGGGCCGAAACGGAAGATGCGCGCAAGGCCGCACTGAAGCAGCACATTGCGAGTGTGCGCGGGCATATCGGCGGTCTGTCCAAGGCCGGCTATCATCGGCTTCCGGAGCTCGAAGCACCGGACTTCGTGGTGATGTTTGTGCCCATCGAGCCGGCGTTTCTGATGGTTCTTCAGGCTGACACTGAACTCTGGGCAGATGCCTACAAGCAAGGCATTCTGCTCGTGGGCCCGACGACGCTGTTGTATGTGATCCGCATTGTCAACGTGCTCTGGCAGCAGGAGCGGCAGGCGCGCAACGTACGCGAGGTGATGGAGCGCGGCACCGAACTGTACGAGAAGTTTGTCGGCTTCGTGACGGATATGGAAGTGATCGGCGACAGTCTGCGTAAAACCGATGAGCACTACACGAACGCGATGAAGAAGCTTGCGGATGGCCGCGGCAATCTGATTCGCCAGGTGGAGCTGCTCAAGAAGCTCGGCCTGCGGACCACGAAGTCGATTCCGAAGAAGCTGCTGGACCGCGCGGATGTGGATCAGGAAGAACTCGCACTCTCGGCAGAAGCGGAAGAGAGCCCGTCGAGTGTATTGAGGTAGCTCGATGCGTCGCCGAGCGATCGCAGTGGTTACGCGATGCTGGCACCAAGAGCCGCCCGCACAAACTGGCGTTCGCCTTCGGTCTCGGCACTGGCCCGGGCCAATTTAGGGGCCATCAGTTCCATGAACTGGTTCAGAGGAAGCGGCTCGCTATAGAGGAAGCCCTGCCCGTGGACCGTCTGGTCGTTCACGGTGAAGTAGAGAGCCTGCTGTTCGGTCTCCACGCCCTCCACAACGACGCCAAGATTCAGCGAGCGCGCCATATTCATGATCTGCGGAATGATCGCCAGGGTTGGAGCATTGGTGCCGATGGCGCGCGTAAAGGATTTGTCGATCTTGATTCGATCGATCTGCAGGTAGAGCAGGTACGAGAGGCTCGAGTAGCCGGTGCCGAAGTCGTCGATATAGATGCTATGTCCGCGTCGCCGCAACAGGCGAATCGCCTCCATGGCGACTTCGTGATTGGCGGTCGAGCTTTCGGTCACTTCGATCACCACGCTGCTCGGCGACACCTTATTCTGATCCACTGCTGCGTCCAGCATGGGCAGGAACGCGGGATCGGCCAGGTCCGCTGCTGTGACGTTGATGTCCAGGCGGAAATCGGGAATCTTGGTTAGCACTTCGCGAAATTCGCTCAACGCGCGGCGAAAGACCAGGCTGGTGAGCGAGCCGACAAAGCCGTTCTGTTCCGCGATTTTGATGAAGAGGTCAGGGCTGACCGGCTTGCCGTTGCGGTCCTTCCAGCGCGCCAGGGCCTCCGCTCCGATAACCTTGCCGTCCACCAGATTGACGATGGGCTGATAGACCACCTGCAGCTCGTTTTTCTCGATGGATTGCCGGAGTTGGTGGTCCATTGAAAGATGGCGGCGGCGGAAAGCGGAGAGCAGAAATCCGACGAGCGCGCCAGCAATGCAGCCGAGGCCCGCTGTGCCGGCTGTCGCGCCAAGCTCTCCCTGGCGCGCTGCCTTTACGCCGACCGAAGCGGCGACACAAGTCATCACCGCCGACGAGCAATGGGTCGCGACAAGGGTGTCTCCCCGCCGGATGACGTTATCGGTCTTGGCGCCAGCCGCGTCCAATGAAGCGTCATTGGTTGGGATCAGCGCCGCATGCACAGACAGGGGACCTTCATCGTCAGGCAGGCTCGCGCCATAGACGACGAACGCCGTGCCGAGCTGAAGCCCCGCTCGTCTTAGCTCGTCATCCCTAACCGGAACGAGGTTTGAGTAAGCAATCGTGCCGTCGGATTGTCTCGCCGCGGGCTTGAATTGGCCAATCGCCCGCAATGGACGGCCGGCTGTGGCGGAGCAGTCGATAGCTCCGTTGTGAATTCGTCCTACGTCCTTGAGATAGCGCGAACGAAAGACGAGGTCCCTGAAGTGTGCGAGTTCGGCATCCGAGCAGGCCGGGAGGGACGAGTGCTGCAGGCCGGCCAGAAGGTCGCGCGCCTCTCGGACGGAGGCGGCCTCCTGCATTGCGACACGGGACAGATACTGGCTGAGATGGACCTCAGCGAGTGGAATGGCGAGGAGGGTGCCCAGGGCGAAGCCCGCAATAATACCGAGCGCTGCCATTGCAACGATGATCGTTCGGCCGGTCTGATCGTCCTGGCGGTGAACCTGCATACCGTGGCACTCCTGGACTGGGGCCCTTCTAGATAATTAGCTCTACTGGAGGTACGCAGCAATGGCCCTTCAAGGCCATGCTCTAACGCTTTAGTCGCGCGCGGCCCATGGACGGAGTTTTCGGTTAGGTTACTGATGTGCTTGGGTTTCCCGAATTGTCGCGGAGAGACGAGGACTACAACTTTGGGAATGTGGAACGCAAGATTTCAGCTAGAGAATCTGTCGAAAGTGCCGATAAAAATCGGGAGAGCCGGAACTATCCTTGTTTCCCCGCCTGCAGCCCAAAGGCATCCCGCATCCGCTTCCACGTCATCGCCAGATCTTCGGGCAGGACCCGCGTTTCGGCCACCGTGGTCATGAAGTTGGTGTCACCGGTCCACCGTGGGAGTGCATGCAGATGCAGATGACCGGCCACGCCAGCTCCGGCGGCTTTGCCGAGGTTCATGCCAAAGTTCAGCCCATGGGGACGATACAGCCCTTCCAGCACCTGCTCGGTCTGGCGCGCCATGTCCATCATCTCGTGCGCGGCCTCGGGGGTCATTCCCGCGAGCCGGTCGAGATGAGCGTAAGGCACCACCATGATGTGCCCCGAAGTGTAGGGATAGGCGTTCAGGCAGATGTAGCAGGACTTGCCGCGAAGCACCAACCCGGCAGCCTGCTCGGCCTCATCCGCCGGCGTTCCGTGTCCAATGGCAAAGTCAACGGCCTGCACCAAGTTGCAGAACACGCAACCGGTGTCGCCTGGCCATGCATCGAGTTGGGCGGGGATTCCCGGACGCGGGGCCCCATCCGCAGTCGTCACGTAGGTAAACCGCCAGGGGGTCCAGAGCTGATCCATGAATTTGCCGGGCGCACCGACGATTTGCGGCGTCGCTGGCAAACAGTATAGTGGTGTGGGCTCGCCCGGGCCGACGCCCGGGAAATCGCCGCCAAATTCCCATTTCAGGCTTCGTTCGATCGTCCGGCACGTTTTTGTCCATGTTTCTATGAATTTTTCGTATCTTCGGCTCGACCAGTCCCGTTCCGCCAACCCATTGCATTGACGCTGGAAACAGGGGGTTGCTAAACTGATTACGTAGCTCCTGCATGAGGATTCCATCAGTGAGCTGCGGCCGACCTCCAGCCAGATGTTGCGCCGGGGACTCCCTCGAGATGTGTCGCTTCCAGCCTGGTGTTGCCGGGCCGGAAGGCCGTCTTCGCGAGATACCTCCGGTAGAGCGGGCAGCGAGAGAGAAGCAGGCCACAGGCGCATGCAGTTTGAGCGCGCCGACACCGGCGGCATCGGTCCGTCGCCGGCTGAACGAATCCCGGAGCAGCTGTGATGGCAAACGTCCTCAATCCCGAACCCGAGAGCATAACCCTGAATACCGAACTCGAAACTCCAACCCTTGACCCTGCGACGGAGCTGGAACAGCCGTTGCACGAATCCACGTCCAACACCGAAGCCGTTGAATCACTCGTATCCTCCGCGCTGGACGCCGATGCCATCCACAATCCCGCCGCAGTGTCTGCAGATTCTGCCGCACAGCCAGCCGGGAGGAGCGGTGATCATTCCGCCGAATCGCTTGAGGATTTCTCGGCGGCTCTTGAAGCCTTTGAGCGCGAGCAGGCGGCCGAAGCCGCTGCAGTCGCAGAGTATGGCGACAAGGTCGTTACCGGCACGGTCCTCAAGCAGACCGAGAAGCACCTGGTTGTCGACGTAGGCCTCAAATCCGAGGGCCTCGTGCCGCTTGAGCAGGTCGTCGACCACACTGGCGCGACCAAGTTTCAGCCCGGCGATTCCATCGAGGTTGTGATTGAGCGCGAGGAGCCCGAAGGCGGCTACCTCGTCAGCTACGAGAAGGCACAGCGCCTGCGCGTGTGGGACACAATCGAGAAGGCCCACAACGAGAAGACTCCGGTCATCGGCACGGTGGTGAGCCGCGTGAAGGGCGGCTTGACGGTCGACATCGGAATGAAGGCATTCCTGCCCGGCTCGCAGCTTGAAATTCGTCCGGTGCGTAATCTCGACGGCTATCTTGGCCAGCAGATTGAAGTCCGGGTCATCAAGCTGAACAAGAAGCGCGGCAACGTGGTCGTCAGCCGCAAGGAGATCCTCGAAGAAGAGCAGAACGCCAAGCGTTCGCAGACTCTCGAGCACCTCGACGAAGATGCGGTGCTGACTGGCACGGTGAAGAACCTGACCGACTACGGCGCGTTTGTCGACCTTGGCGGTATCGACGGCTTGCTGCACATCACCGATATGAGCTGGGGGCGCCTCACCCATCCGCGCGACCTGGTTAACGTTGGCGACGAGATTCAAGTCAAGGTGCTCAAGTTCGACAAAGAGAAGCAGCGTGTCTCGCTTGGCTTCAAGCAGCTCACACCGGACCCGTGGCTCGATGCCACAGAGCGTTATCCGGTAGGCGCCCGTGTTCATGGCCGCGTTCTGTCGGTGACGGACTACGGTGCGTTTGTCGAGCTGGAGCAGGGAATCGAAGGCCTCGTTCATCTCTCCGAGATGACCTGGTCGAAGCGCCTCAAGCATCCCTCCAAGCTGGTCAAGCCCGGCGATGAGGTCGACACCGTGGTTCTGAGTGTGAACCCGGCCGATCGACGCATCTCGCTCGGCATGAAGCAGCTCCTGGAGAATCCGTGGGAGCATCTCAGCGAACGCTATCCTACCGGCACGATTGTCGAAGGCCGGGTGCGCAACCTGACCGACTTTGGCGCCTTCATCGAAATTGAAGATGGCATCGACGGCCTGGTGCACGTCTCGAATCTGAGCTGGACCAAGCGCGTCAAGCATCCTTCAGAAGTGGTGAAGAAGGGCGAGAAGGTGAAGGCTGTTGTTCTCGGCGTCGAGCCGCAGAATCGCCGCCTGAGCCTGGGCATCAAGCAGCTCCAGCCCGATGTTTGGGAGAGCTTCTTTGCCTCGCACCGCGTGGGCGATGTGGTCCACGGAAAGGTGCTGCGCACCGCCCAGTTCGGCGCTTTTGTCGAAATTGCCGAGGGTGTTGAAGGCCTCTGCCACGTCTCCGAAGCAGTGGGCGATGATGGCTCACCGGCCAAGCTGGAACAGGGCGAGGAGCACGACTTCAAGATCATCAAGATCAACGTGGAAGAGAAGAAGGTGGGACTCAGCCTGCGCGTTTCAGGCCACGAGGCCAGCCGCGCCCAGGTGGAGCACTACAAGGAGAGCGCGCACAAAGCGCCGGTCTCCAGCTCAACCACCACACTTGGCGATCTCATCAACTGGAAGAGCGAACGGTAAGTTTCTCCCAAGCAGCAGTGCAACAGCGGCCATCCTTCGGGATGGCCGCTGTCGCGTTGGCTATCGCTTGCCTCAATGTTGCGCGTCGGCAAGCTGTGTGGCGCTGGAGGCTTCTTTCCAAAGACCCGGTCCAAACACTTCATCGACTGCATGATCGAACTTGGCGAACTCCGCGTCCCCGAGCTGCCGCTTTAGATCCTTGATTCCCGAGTCGACAGCCGCCCAGAATCTCCCAGCTTCCATCTCCAGCTCGCTGGGAAGAGGATACGGAATGGGACCGGGGTCAGAGTTCTTGTGATATTGTCCGATGCCAGCGTCCTCTCTCGCATTGACTAAACGCATCTGGTCGTGAGCGTTGCGAACGATCCGTCGCACGGCCTCCATATCCTTGGCCGGAGTGCAAGCGGGCAGCGAACCACCGGAGTTTCTTCCGGTGGAGCCCGTCTGGCGAGAGCCGCCCGACGTGCCGATCACCTCAAAGAAATCTGCAAAGGCGTAGAGCTGTCTCAGCTTCGCTTTATAACTTGGGCCCCGTCCTGGTTCCCGATCCGATGGAGTGCTCTCGATTTCTGACAGATCGGGATCCGTGTGAGACAAAGAAAGCGGCCTTTTTCGATTGATGAATTCCCGGAATACATAGGCGTCGAGCTTCTTAAGAGTCTTCTCTCCAATATCGCGCATTAAGTTCGCCCTGGTCTCATTCACTATCTCCATCTGCTGACGACCAAGTGCTTTGAGGGTTGCGTCGTCGTCAATCTGCTCAATCAGTGAGTGGTTTTCCAGTAGTTGCGGCGTGCGGGCGTCCATCTGGTCCCAAGTCTCGATCATCTGCGCACTGGCATCGAGGACAATCTCCAGGATTGCTTGTTCCTCTCCGTCTCCGATTCCGATGGCGGATTCATAGTCGGTCCGCGGGACTCGCTCGCTGTCGTCACCGTTATGTCTCTCGATGACGGCGTTTTCCCTACCCACATATTCGATGAAAAAGCGATATCTCCACGCCGTGATGATGCCGTAGATTGACTTCTCGATTGTGGTTTGATTCTGTGAGCTGAGTTGGGCAGATGAAGCAGGGATTTTCTGTGGCGCGGCTTCAGGCGCACTTTGGCCGTAAGCCGATGAGGAAACCACCGTTCCTGCAATTAATGCCAAGAGCTGAAGACGGGACACTCAGTCCTCCCCCGAATTGCCAACTCAGAAGTAGGCCTCATTCTGTTCTGTAACTGCGGATGCGGTCAAGTTCGAGTATGGGCTTAGCAGGTAACGCTCTGCCCCGGTCGGACAGCCGTCAGAGGCGCTGTCGAGCCGCTAACGGAGAAGTTATCGTGTGGAAGCCTGCGCCGCCAGCTCGCCGCGCACCCGCTCGATGACCGACGCCCAGTCTCCCACCCGCGGTTGCCGGAAGAGGCGCATCGTCGGATACCAGGGGCTGTCTTCGCGATCGAGCATCCACCGCCAGTCGGGCGCGAAGGGCAACAGTGTCCACACTGGCTTCGCGAGCGCTCCCGCCAGATGCGCCACGGCTGTATCGACGCTGATCACGAGGTCGAGCTTTTCGATCAGCGCCGCCGTGTCGGCAAAGTCTTCGATCGACGGTGTCAGATCGACGATGGGGGAATCGACTTCCTTGAGCTGCGAAGCGGCTGGCCCAAACTGCAGCGAGTAGAACTGGAGACCTTCCATCGCAAAGAGCGATCCGAATGCAGAGGGGCGAATGGAGCGTAGACGATCTTCGCTGAATTCCGCGTTGCCGCTCCATACGAGGCCGATGCGTTTGTCCGTCTTGGGCCATGCGATTTGCTCGGCTTTCCGGCGGGCGTCTTCCGGTGCGCGCAGGTACGGAACCGATTCCGGAATCGTTGCCAGCGAAGTCTTGAACGCCATCGGCAAGCTGAGCAGAGGGCATTGCCACTCAAAGGCAGGCAATGGATCGCCGCTCGCCACCAGTTCGGCGACACCAGGCAATTGTTTCGCTAGCCGCACGACACTCGGTTTGACATCGAGAATGACCGTTCCACCCGCAGCCTGCACGAGCGGAGCGTAGCGCATGAATTGGATCGCATCTCCCAGGCCCTGCTCGGCGTGCAAAAGAATGCGCGCGCCGTTCAGGGGCTCTCCGCGCCAAATGGGCTGCGCGAAGCTGCGGGGAGCGGTCTGCTTGCGGAATCGGCGGACATCGTAGTCCTGCCAGCCGGCCTCGAACTTGCCTTCGAGCAGATCGAGCAGAGAACGATTCCAACGCGCATTGCCCAGGCCTGGCTCAAGGGCGACGGCCCGATCGTAATGCCGCCTGGCCTCCCCGAGTCTGCGTTCTCCCACGAGAGCCATGCCGAGATTGCTGTGTGCCTCGGAGAGATCGGGATTGAGTGCGAGAGCCCGTTCGTAGTATTCGATTGCCTCTGCCGCTCGGCCGCGCTTGCGCTCCAGGTTGCCGAAGTTGCAATAGGCATCGGCATAGTCAGGCTTCGACGCGAGTGCTTTGCGATAGCTCGTTTCGGCTTCGTCGAGCCGTCCCAGTTCGTGCAGCGCGGCGCCCTTACCGTTGTGTGCCTGAGCCATGTCAGGCTGCAGGGCGAGCGCCCGGTCGAAATATGTGATCGCCGCGTCCAGCTCACCGCTGTTCACCAGCAGATTGCCGAGGTTCTGCAAGGCTACGACATTGTTGGGATCGTGCTCAAGTGCGCGCTCAAACGATGCGCGCGCCTCCTCCAACCTGCCTTGCCGGCGCAAGACACCGGATAGATGCTCATGCGTCTCGCTGCAGTCGGGCCGCAATGCGATCGCACGGCTGAAATGCTTCTCTGCTTCTTCGAGCCGGCCTTTCTTCCGGAAGATGTCGGCGAGATTGAAGTGCGCTTCTTCGTCGTTGGGAGCAAGCTTTAGCGCTGTTTCGTATTCCGTGAGGGCGAGGTCGTCGTTGCCTTGCCCACGCAGAACTCCGCCAAGACTGCGATGGAAGGCCGCATCTCTTGCGTCTGCGGCGATTGCGCGCTGCATCATGCGCGCCGCGACCTCGAGACTGCCGGCTTGCTGGGCAATGAGTCCGAGCCCATACAAGCTCTTCGGGTGCTTCACGTCGAGAGCGAGAATCTCGAGATAGAGTTGCTTTGCTTCCTCGAGCCGGCCGGCCTTGTGGGCGTTTACTGCCTTCGTCAACAGATTCGGGATCTTCGAGAATTGGGCAGGCTGGCGCACGCTCGTCGGCATGTTCGTGAACTCCGCGCCCCGTTCGCGCTCGTCGCCAGTCTATATGTCCTTCGCCTCTTGGTGCTGCGGAGATCGAGCCTGATGTCAACCAAATGTAACCTGCCGCACCACGTTTGCCACTCGCCCGAGGTGAATGCTCTTAGTAGGATGCAGTCAATGCCGCAGAGCAACATGTCCGAACAAATCCAGGCCCCGATGCCAGAGACGATGACGGGCCAGCCCATGATCGGCGATCCGCGGCCTATCGCCTGCAAGATTTGTGGTGCGCCCAGTCCTCTCTTCGGCGTGGTCGACTTCCATAAGAGCTGCATCGAGGCTCAGGGAAAACGTCTCGCGCTTTCTGGACGTCCGATCTACTACCGGCGCTGTACGCACTGCGCGTTCACGTTCACGACCGCTTTCGATGCGTGGGATTGGGAAGCCTTTCGCGCACACATCTACAACGACGATTACATCGTTGTCGATCCGGACTTCGTCGAGCTTCGGCCAGCCGGCAACGCGCGTCTGATCGCCGCGTCGTTTCCAAACGCCCAAACGGAGATCCATATTCTCGACTACGGCGGTGGGAATGGGGTACTCGCATCGCGTCTGCGCGATGCAGGCTTTTCAGCGGCTACTTACGATCCTTATTCGAGCTTCAACGGTTTGCCTGCCGAGAAATTCGATCTGGTCACCTGCTTTGAAGTTCTGGAGCACGTGCCGACGCCGCAGGACACGATTGCCACCATGGTGTCGCTTCTCAAGCAGCCCGGCGGGATTCTGTTTTCAACCCTCGTACAGCCAAAGGAATTCCCGGCGGTCGGGTTGAACTGGTGGTATGCAGGGCCGCGCAACGGCCACGTCTCGCTCTACTCCACGCAGTCCCTCGCGATCCTTTTCAAGCCGCATGGGATGCGCGTGGCGTCCTTCACGGACAATATTCATTTTGCCTATGCACAAAAGCCGCCGTTCGCAGCTCACCTGAAGATCCCCGACTAGCTCGTCGTATCGACTTCGGTGGCAACCTAGCAAGTCGAGGATGTTCGAGCCCGGCTCATTGCAATTCGGCGATTGTCCGCACTGCCTTCGTCTGAATCGTCACCGAGCCTTCGTTGAGCCCCGGCGTTTTGGCGGTCAGCTTAATTGCCCCCGAATGCCTGGACGAGCGTATGACCACCAGGGCGCGACCCTGGAAGAGCTTGCGCCGGTCACCTTGATACGACGCCTCGTCCTGTCCATCTCCGTTTCCCACGGCCGCGATCGTTCCAGGGCCGCTGATCGAGAACTGCACTTCCTGGTCTGCGTTGGGTTGGAACTGTCCCTTGGCGTCGACAGCCTCCACCGTCACAAACGAGAGATCCTCGCCGTCTGCTTGAATCGCAGCTCGATCCGCCATCAAACGCAAACCGGCAGGACTGCCGGCAGTCGTCAGAACACTCTCGGCGACCGCACGGTCTCCTCGCAATCCCACAGCCTTCAATGTTCCCGGTGCGTAGGGGACAGAGAACACTGCCTTGAACTGCTCGTCGCGCCCGGTCGGTTTCTCTCCGATAAGCTTGTCGTTCAAATACAGGCGCACTTTCTCCGTACCTGAGTACACTTCTACCTGCAGCTCTTTGCCTTCTTGCCCGGGCCAACTCCACGAAGCAAGCGTTGGATACGTGGCCCAGCCAATCGCGATGATCTTTTTGCCTTCAGGTTCCGGCAGTCGGACCGTGGCGTACACGCGATCGCCACCGTTCCAGAGAATGTCGCGGTAGTGCGATTGCGGCTTTCGGTAGCCGGTCAGATCGAGATCGCCGCATGCCGCTGCGTGCCAGGGAAACCCGTGAAACATGACCGCCATCGCCGCTTTCGCTGCTGGGTCCGATGAGCCTTTGGCCATCTCGGCCATCACATCCACGCCATTCGCCATGCCGGTGAACATCTGGTCGATCATCGCAGTGTTGGACATCATGGCCGAGATCTGGTCCGCCAGTTTCGCCTGTTCCGGTGTGCCATAGGACCACGCCCCAATTCCTGATTCGCCCAGGTAGTCCATCGCGGTCCATGTAAGATCGCCGATCACATACGGGTTGTCCTTTGTGATCTGCCATAACGGAAATGCTTTGGCCGGGAGTGACTCGGTCGTGAGCATAATGCGCGAAGGCAACTGTTGATGGTCTTTTGCATACGTCGGAATCAGGTTGTAGTTGTAGCCTGTGATGTCGAGTTGCGAAAAAACTGCCTCTGCGGTCGGCTTGGTGGTTGTACCGGGAAACGCCAAAGTGAGAGGACGCGTGGTGTCGAGTGACCGAACCTCGTCTGCCAACTGTTTTCCGAGCGCAGCGCCCTTATCAACTTCGAGCTCCGGGATCTCGTTGCCGATTCCCCAGATCACGATCGAAGGATGATTGCGATCGCGCAGCACCATCGACGAGATATCTTGCTTCCACCAACCGTCGAAATCGGTGCCGTAGTCGAACTTGACCTTGTGAGCCTTCCACACGTCGAAGGGTTCATCCAGCACCAGGAGTCCGAGTCGATCGCATGCATCCAGGAATGCGGGAGAAGGCGGATTGTGCGCCGTCCGCACTGCGTTCATGCCCGCGGCCTTCAACAGCTCCACGCGGCGCTCCTCTGCACGATCGAACGCAGCTGCGCCAAGAGGTCCATTGTCGTGGTGGACGCTGCCGCCGGTCAGTTTGACGGGCCTGCCGTTCAGTAGAAGGCCCTTTTCAGCCGACCATGAGAGTGTACGAATGCCGAAAGGCGTCTCTATCTGATCGACGATCTTGCCGTCTTCTTTGATCCGTGAGACCGCGCGATAGAGCGTGGGCGAGTCTGGTGACCACAACGCCGGATTTGCCACGGCGATCTCCTGTGCGGATTCCGTTTCGTCCCCGGGCGCAAGGGCGAGTTTCGACTCTCCTCCACCAACCTTGTGACCGTCCTTGTCGAACAAGGTCGTCTCGACGGTGACTCCTGATTGCTGCGTCGATTCGTTCGCCACGCGCGTGCGCAAGCGTACCTTGGCTGATGTGCTTGTGGCTTCCGGTGTGGTGACAAAGACGCCCCAATGCGCAATGTGGACGGGGTTCGTCACAACAATGCGCACGTGCCTGTAGATACCTGAGCCGCTATACCAGCGGCTGTTTGGCTGTGCAGAGTTGTCTACCCGCACGGCCAGCACATTCGGGCCTGAGAAGTTCAGATAGTCAGTTAGATTGAATGTGAAACCTGTGTATCCATAGGGATGATCGCCGAGCTTGCGTCCATTCAGGTAGACAGTGGCGTCCTTGTACACGCCATCGAACTCGACGCTGATACGTTTGCCCTTCCACTCCGGGGGCGCTCCGAATGTCTTCCGATACCACCCGGTGCCGCCAGGGAAGAAGCCCTCGCCTGCGCCGCCAGGGTTGTCCTTTTCCGGCTTACTTTCAATGCTCCAGTCGTGGGGCAGGTCTACGTTTCGCCAGTCTGCGTCGTGGAATGAGGGCGCTTCCGCGCCGCTGGGATCACCAAGAAGGAACTTCCAATTTGCGTCGGCCGACAGCACTTGTCTTGCTGAGGGCGGGTTTGCGGCCCGAACGAAAAGGGGCAAGGCCAAAATTGCGAACGCAAATCCAGCAATGGACCGGGCAAGTAATCGTTGCATGTCGTTCTCCTTCATTACTGTCGATGAAACGATCCGCAAGGGGGACTACCCTGATTGTCGCGCCGTGCGAAGCCGGCAAATCAGGCACGATGAAGAACCGGTCTCTCGGTCCTCCATCGTGCGCCGACAGGGTAAGCCGCATAAAGCGGCTTTTATTGCTTGGCTGGCTCGGACGCTTCTTTTACAGGAGTGGCAGTGAAGTCGCCGCTGACGTTGAAGGGCTGAACCTCGACGTTGCCTGCGACCTTGCCCGAGTCATCGAGCGTAGCGGTGTAGACCAGAGTCAAAGGGGTGCCGTTGTATTCCGATTGATACTGCCACGTGACCTTGTTCCCGTCGACGCTGCCGGTTACGGCAAGATCCTTGCCTTCGGCCGATTTGCAGGTTCCAGTGATCTTGTTGTCGGTTTGGACGAGCGTGCAGGTGTGATCGCTCTCGTTGCCGGCAATGCTGTTGTGCACGGCCCACTGGCCGGTGAGGCCGGTTCCGGCGGCAAAGGCTGAGGAGGCAAGGACGAGAACGGAGGTGGCGAGGAGTTTCTTCATGTTCGATGACCCTTTCGAAGTGTGAATTGAACAGCTGGTGCGCGGGCCTTGTTGCAATCTTTTCAACTGCCTTCAAGACCCACGCCCGAATTACTAGAACGAGATTGCTTGTTGCAAAGCCAGATCCTGCGAAGATCCGCCGACGCGGATGACATACTTGCCCGGTACGAGCTGCCAGGAATCAGAGGCTTCGTCGTAGATGCTCAGCCGATCGCGGCTCACCGGGACGGAGACCTGCTTCGATTCTCCGGGCGCCAACTCAACCTTGGCCCAGCCGACGAGACGCTTGGGTGGCTCCCCGGCCGCATCGGGGAATGACGCGTAGACCTGCGCAGTCTCGATACCGGCGCGCTTGCCGGTGTTCTTCAACGTGAACGCGACGGCAGTTGTATCGCCGGGAGTCACTGTCAAGCCGGAGTAGGCAAACGTCGTGTAGGAGAGACCGAAACCGAATGGGAAAAGGACCGGCTTCTTCTCCGCGTCGTACCACTTGTAGCCCACCTTGAGCCCTTCGTCATAGTGCACATCGAAGAATGGGCCGGATACCATCGCCATCGCGATCAGGCCAGGGAAACCAGCCAGCTTCGGAGCCGGGTGATCGGCATCGGCCTTCGGCGGATCGACATGCGTGGGATGCGGCAGATCGGATTCAGTTTTCGGGAAGGTGAGCGGAAGCTTTCCGGATGGGTTGACATCGCCGAAGAGAAGATTGGCGATGGCCTCCGATCCGCGAATCCCCGGATACCACGCCTCAACCACCGCTGCAACTTTGTCGATCCATGGCATCAACACGGGACCGCCTGTCTCAAGCACGACAATCGTGTGCGGATTAGCCGCAGCCACGGCCTCGATGAGCTCATCCTGGTGGTTAGGCAACGAGAGAGTCTTGAGGTCCATCCCTTCGGATTCGTGCTGCACGGCAAAGACAATCGCCACCTGCGATTCTTTGGCGAGAGCTGCGGCAGATGCTGGGTCATCCCCGGAATTGAACTTCACCACCGCGTGCGCCGCCTTCTCTTCGATTCCTTTCAGCGGAGCAGAACGGTGGTAGACCTGAATCAGCATGAAGCTCGCGAGTGGGTTCTTCGCCAGTTCTGGAGGCGGCGCAACAGCATTGCCGCCCGCAGGGGAGACCTGTGAGGACCCTCCACCGGAAAGAACGCCAGCGTCCGCGTGTCCTCCAACCACAGCAATCGACTTGATGGAAGCAGCACTCAGAGGCAGCACATTGCTCGCATTCTTCAGCAGCACGGCGCCTCGCTCTTCTGTCTTCTGAGCGACCTCGAACCCGCGTGTGACATCGGGGGAGTCCGGCTGCGGCGGATCGTCGACAATTCCTGCATCGAACTCCGTACGGAGAACGCGGTGCACCATATCGTTAAGCCGTTCTGTCGGGACGTCGCCGGCTTCCACGGCCTTCTTCAGCGGCTCGCCAAACGAGTCGTTGCCCGGCATCTCGACATCGAGACCCGCCAGCGCTGCCGCGGTTGTGCTTTCGGTCGCGCCCCAGTCCGACACAACGAACCCCTTGAAGCCGAAGTCTCCCTTGAGCACATCTTTCAGGGTGTACGGGTTCTCGCAGGCATAGGTTCCGTTGATGCGGTTGTAGGAGCACATGATCGCGCCCGCTCCAGAGTCTTTGAGCGCAATTTGAAACGCCAACAGATCGCTCTCGCGCATGGCCCGCTTGCCGATGATCGCATTCACGGTCGTGCGTCCAGCGTCCTGGTCGTTCACTGCGTAGTGTTTCAGGTCGGTGATGATGTGCAGAGCCTTCTCTGCCTTCAATTCCTGCCCCGCCAATGTACCCGCGAGGAGTGGGTCCTCGCCCTTGTATTCGAAGGTGCGGCCGTCGCGCGGTTCGCGAATCATGTTGATGCCCGAGCCCAGCGACATGTTGTATCCCATGCCGCGAACCTCGTGCCCGATCATGGTGCCAATCTCATAGGAGAGGGCCGGATCCCACGCCGCCGCCATGGCTTCCGCTGAGGGCAATGCAGTCGCATAACGGCCCGACACCCCTGCTCCCGAAACGCCTTCGACGCAATCCGTCATCTGCAGATCGGGAATACCGAGCCGTGGAACTCCTGAGATGAAACCCAAAGTCGAAATGGCGCGGGTTCCCGGTCCGGACTCCGGTTTGGCAAAGATGGTTTGCCAGCCAAGGCCGTGCAGCATCTGGATCTTCTCATCCAGGGTCAGCTCCTTGATGACAAGGTCCGCCCGCTGATCGGGAGAGAGGCTTTTGTCCGACCACGGATAGTGCTTCGGCGGATTCATTCCCGGAATTTGCGCGAGGGCCCAGGAACCGGACAGGAGAGAAACTGCGAGTGCAATTGAAGGAGCAATACGATTTGTCATTCCAACGGCCTTTCCTACGTGTTAAGTGTGGACCTTTCAAAATCTTCGTTTGTGGGTGGAGTTGTCAATGCATTCCGTGCGATCCTGCCATCTCTTCCGGAGATGGCCGTTTCATGAGGAAGGGAAGCGGAATAAGAAGCGCAACAGTGACGCCGAGGACAAAGAATGCGCTGATAAAGGCAAGTACATTGGCCTGTGCGTCGACGAGCTGTTGGAGAAGGGTAAGGGCACGCTGACCCGAATCCGCAGCGCTGCTGCCCGCCTGGATCGCGGAGTGCTGCAGAGCGTTCAGATAGCGGTCGAAGAAGATATTGCCGTGCTGCATATGCGCGATCAGGTCGACACGGCTGATCTGGCGGTGACGCGTGAGATAGGAAACCAGGAACGAAACGCCGATCGCGCCGCCAAGGTTGCGGGCAAAGTTGCTGATGCCGGAGACCTGGTTGTTGTCCTCTTGCCGCATACCCACGTAGGCAAGTGTACTGATGGGGATGAAGATCAGGGGCAGACCGACGACCTGAAAGATGCGCATCCAGACAATGTGGGTGAAATCGACATCGGGCGTGATGCGCATCATCCAGAACATGCTTGCCGAAGTCAGCAGAAAACCGACCGCGATTACTTTGCGTGGGTCGAACTTGCTCCCAAGGACTCCCGCAACTGGCATGAGCACCGCCAGTGCGAGGCCTGCGGGAGACAAAGCCCAGCCCGCTCTTTCGGCAGAGTAACCCAGCTGTAACTGGAGAAACTGCGGAATCAGAATGGTGGATCCGTTCAGAACCATGCCCAGGGTGAAATTCGAAAGTGTTGACGAAGCGAAGTTCCGGCTCTTGAGCAGGCGAAGCTGAATGACGGGGTGCGTGCAGGTCCATTCACGCCAGACCATCGCAACCAACGCGATCGCTGAAATGGCAAATGCCACGCGGATCACGCTTGAATCGAACCACTCGAGCTGTTCGCCCTTGTCGAGCACGTACTGCAGCAGCCCGACTCCAACCACAATCGACGCTATGCCGAAGTAGTCCGTATTCTCCCCCTGCTTTTTGCGCGCCGATAGCACATGGGGCGGATCGTGCACCACACGTTGGGTGAGAAACAGCGAGAGAATGCCGATCGGGACATTGATAAAGAAGATCCAGTGCCAGTTGTAGTTGTCGGTGATCCAGCCGCCGAGCGTCGGCCCGATCGCAGGCGCCACAACGATCGCCATGCCGTAGATGGCGAAGCCCATGTTGCGCTGTTGAGGGGTAAAGGTGTCCGCCAGAATCGCTTGCTCGCTTGGGCCGAGGCCTCCGCCGCCAAGCCCCTGCATGACACGAAACAGGATAAGCATTGGTAGCGTGGTCGCGAGGCCGCACAGCATGGAACTCAATGTGAACAGCACCACACATGTCATATAGAAGCGCTTGCGGCCAATACGCGTCGAGAGCCATCCGCTCATGGGAAGGATGATGGCGTTCGAAACAAGATAGCTCGTCTGCACCCATGTGCTCTCGTCTGCCGTCGCTCCCAGATTCCCGGCAATATGCGGCAGGGCAACATTCGCGATGGAGGTGTCCAGCACTTCCATGAACGTTGCCAGCGTGACCGTCATGGCCACGACCCAGGGATTGAAGCGGGGTGCAGCCGAAGTCATCGGAGCGATACCGTGGCCTCGACCGACATGCCAGGCCTGAGGTGATCCAGAGCGTCCTGACTCGCGTTGAGACGAATGCGCACAGGCATGCGCTGCACCACCTTGATGTAGTTCCCGGTCGCGTTCTCCGGGGGCAGCACGCTGCTGCGCGCACCCGTGATCGCAGGAATGCCTTCGACCGTGCCCTCAAAGTCTTTCTTCAACGCATCGACGTGGACTTTCACCTGCTGCCCGGCCTGCATCCTTGTCAGTTGCGTTTCTTTGAAGTTCGCCGTGACCCATGTATCGCCGGTCGCCACAATCATCATGAGCGGTTGCGCTTCGCTCACGCGGTTCCCAATCTCGGCGCTCCGCTGGGTCACGACGCCGCGGACCGGAGACACGATATGACAGAAGCTGAGGTTGAGTGCCGCGCGCTGAAGCTGCGCCGCGGCGACTTCGACGCTGGCCCGTGCATTCTCGAGATCGGCCTGCCGGATGGCGATCTGACGAGGGGCAGTGTGGGCAATCTGATTGCGCTTTGCGTTTTGAGCCTCGATGTCGGCTCTACGTTGCTCCACGACCATCTCTGCGGATTTAACATTGGCCTTTGCCGCCATTGCGTTCGCGTCCGAGGAGCGCGCTGTGGCGATCGCGCGCTCGTAGTCCTGGCGCGAGATGGTGCCGCCCTGGAAGAGCTGTTCGTATCGCTGCAAATCGGCGTCGTCGCGCGTGCGGATTGCCTCCGCTTCGGCCAGCTTCGCCGAGGCGCTGGCAAGATCCTGCGATGCAGCAGCCAATGCAGCCCTGGCCTGGGCCAGTCCCGCGTCTCCAGAGATCGTTGCCTCGGTGTTGTTTGCTTCGGTAATCGCAAGGTTTGGGCGTTGCGAATTCAACTGTGCGACGGCCTGGTCGTACTGCGCCTTGGCCTGAGCGTAGGCGACTTTCTGCTCGCTGGCATCGAGGTCCACGAGGGACTGGCCGGCTTCGACGACCTGATTGTCGGCAACGTAGACCGCTCCCACCGTGCCCGAGATTCTCGCGCTCACTTGGTTCAGGTGCCCATCCACCTGCGCGTCGTCGGTCGACTCGAATCCACTTGAATACACACCCCACCCGGTCGCACCGCCGCAGGCCAGCAGAGCAACAAGCCCGGCAATGAGGATGCGGGTCGTGTTTTTCTGCTGGGGTGTCGCGGAAAGAGGCTCGAGTTTCAGGGCAACTTGTGGCATACTTAGAAACATACTGACCAGTCAGTTTTTTGTCAAGACGGAAAACTGTCAAGATTGAGCCGATGGTTAAATGGATGGAGATGTCGATCGAAACTCTAAGCAAACAACAGCTTCGGACCCAGGAGACGCAGACCCGGCTCCTCGACGCGGCCGCGGAAGTCTTCGTGCGGGATGGTTACGAGGCCGCCCAACTCGATGAAATTGCATCTACTGCGGGGAGAAGCAAGGGGGCGGTCTATACCCACTTCAAGAGCAAGGAAGATCTCTTTCTGGCTTTGTTCGAGCATAGAACCCGCAGCTATATTGACCGGCTGGTGAGGAGTCTCGCCAGCTGCAAAAATCGTAAGCAGCGCCTGCAGGTCTTTCGCGAGTTTTATGTTGGGCTTGCGCAGGACAACACCTGGCCCATCCTCACGCTCGAATTCAAACTATTCGCTCTGCGCCATCCCGAATCGAAAGAGCGGCTCCGCAGCGCGTTCGAGATGGCAAAGCCGCCGCGGGATGCCGCGACGGACGCGGAAATGTTCGGGAAGCTGATCGGCGAGCAGAAGACGGACAACGATCTGGCGATTGTCGCGCTGGCCCCGATTCTGTCTGGCCTCATTCTGGAAAGCTACTTCGAGCCGGCAGTTCTCTCGGAGAAAGGTCTTCGTCGCCTTCTTGGGCGGATATTCGATGCCTTTTTTTCGACCCGCTCGAAGAACGGACTCTGATTCGACGGACGCAGGTCATAGCCTTCCGGCCTGCGAGAGTCCTCCGACCAGGAAAACATCAGAATTGTGCGTCTAGTAGTGCGTATTCCTACGTCTCCATACTAGAATTCCCCCGCCTATTGATTCACAGAGAAGGAGTAGGGATGGCAATTGGAGTCCAGACGAAGCGAGTTTCTTATGCGGTCACTTTGGTGGCCGCTTTTTGCATGGCGCATTGGTGTGTCGCCCAATTTCCCGGAATGCCCCAACCAAAGCACTATGCCTGGTCGGACGCAAATCTGTCGCCGGATGAGCGTGCCGACATGGTTATCAAAGAGATGACCCTCGACGAGAAGATCTCTCTGCTGCACGGACAGGGGATGCCCTTTTTCAGCGCGAACTTAGGCCCCACGGAGTCCAATGGCGGCGCGGGCTACACCAACTCCATTCCACGGCTCGGGATTCCCGCGATCCAGATGGCAGACTCTGCCTATGGCGTCACGCGGGGAGCGGCCATGGGGCGCTATTCCACCGCGCTGCCCAACAACTTGGCTGCCGCTTCGGCCTGGGATCCACAAGCAGCCTTTGAGTACGGTGCGCTGATTGGACGCGAGCTTCGCAACGAGGGCTACAGCATGACGCTCGGCGGCGGTGTGAACCTGACCCGCGAACCGAGAAACGGCCGCACCTTCGAGTATCAGGGTGAGGACCCCTTACTGGCGGGAACGCTGGCCGGCAACTTCGTCAAGGGCGTGCAGTCCCAGTTCATCATCGGCGATCTGAAGCACTATGCCATCAACGACCAGGAGAGCGGCCGCAATGCGGTGAACGCCAACATCGACAAACGATCCATGCGCGAGACCGACCTGCGCGCCTTCGAGATTGCGATCGGTGTCGCCGAGCCCGGCGGCGTCATGTGTTCTTACAATCGCGTGAACGGCGACTTCGCGTGCGAAAACGACTATCTGCTCAATGAGGTACTCAAGAAGGATTTTCACTTCAAGGGCTTCGTACTCTCCGACTGGGGCGGCACGCACTCTTCGGCAAAGGCCTCGCATGCGGGTTTGGACATGGAGCAGCCGGCGAAGACTTTCTTTGGAGACGAGCTGAAGGCGGCTGTTGAGTCGGGCGCGGTTTCGCAGGATGAGCTGAACGACCACGTACATCGCGTGCTGCGGGCCATTTTTGCGAGCGGCCTGTTCGACCATCCGGTCGTAAAGCAGGTGCCCGACGTGGAGAAGGGCGCAGAGCTGGCCCAAAGCCTCGAAGAGAAGAGCATCGTGTTGCTCAAAAACGAGCACGCAGTTCTGCCGCTGGGGACAGCAGTACGCACCGTCGCCCTGATTGGCGGTCATGCGGATGTAGGAGTGCTCACAGGCGGCGGTTCGGCGCAAGTCGATGCGCCGGGCGGCTCGGTCGTTCCGCCTCCGCCGCCGGGAAACAACCCCATGGCCAGGTTCCTGCGCCAGCAGTGGCTGCCAAGTTCGCCGCTGCGCGCACTCACTGCCGCTCTTCCCAGCTCCAAAGTGAGCTACTACACGGGTGAAGACGTTGCTGCTGCAGCAGCAGCGGCCAAACAAGCAGATGTCGCCATCGTCTTTGCCTGGCAGTGGGAGTCAGAGGGATTCGATCTTCCCACGCTCGATCTACCGAAGGAGCAGAATGCACTGATTGAGGCTGTCGCTGCGGCCAACCCAAGAACCATCGTCGTGCTCGAGACGGGCAGCCCCGCGACCATGCCCTGGATCGACAAGGTTGCCGGTGTTGTCGAGGCCTGGTATCCAGGCATTCGTGGTGCAGAGGCGCTCGCGAATATCCTCACCGGTAAAGTGAACCCAACCGGCAAACTCGCAATCACGTTTCCGAAGAGCGATGCCGATTTGCCGCATCCGACGCTGGTGATGCCGCCGCCGGAGTCGCAAATGAATTTTGGCGGAGGCGGAGACATATCGGCTCGAATGGCCCGAATGGCCAAGGGGCTGCCGCCTTTTCAGATCACGTATGACGAGGGGTTGAAGGTTGGTTACAAGTGGTATGACGCGGAGAAGAAGGCTGTACTCTTTCCCTTCGGCTTTGGGCTTTCCTACACCAGCTACGCCTACTCGGGTCTGACGGTGAACAGCGGCGACGGTCTTACGGTGAGCTTTACGGTGAAGAATACAGGCAAGCGCGCAGGCACGGAGATTGCGCAGGTCTATACAGGCTTTCCTGATGCTGCCGGTGAGCCGCCGAAAAGGCTGATCGGCTGGACGCGGGTGGACTTAGCGCCTGGCGCGCAAAAGCACGTGACTGTACCGGTCGATCGCGATCGCCTCACGGTCTACGACGAGGCCAGCGATTCATGGAAGCTGGTATCGGGCAGCTATAACGTGCAGGCCGGCGGGTCATCACAAGATCTACCGTTGCACAAGCAAGTCAGCCTGCAATGAAAGCGGGTCTCCGGGCGCGAGGCGGAAAATGCTACGCGCTCGGAGCCGCATCACAGGTAAGGCCTTCTTCAGGCCCACCCCTTGGGATCACTTCAGGTCGAAGCGATCCAGGTTCATCACTTTCGTCCATGCAGCCACGAAGTCCTGCACGAAGGTTTGCTGCGCATCGCTGCTCGCGTACACTTCGGCAACGGCGCGTAGCTGGGAGTTCGAACCGAAGACGAGGTCAACCACGGTTCCGGTCCACTTGAGCGCGCCCGTCTTGCGATCGCGTCCTTCCAATACGCCTTCCGAGGTCGCGGACTTCTGCCACTTCGTGCCCATGTCGAGCAGGTTCACGAAGAAATCATTGGTCAGCGTCTCAGGCCGCTTGGTGAAGACACCGTATTGAGACTGCCCGTGGTTTGCACCGAGTGCACGCAGACCGCCGATCAGCACAGTCAGCTCTGGAGCGGTGAGGTTCAACAATTGCGCCTTGTCCAGCAGCAAGTAGGCTGCATGGTTCTCGAGACCCTTGCAGGCGTAATTGCGGAACCCATCTGCCTTCGGCTCCAGCACCGCGAACGAGGCCGCATCGGTCTGTTCCTGCGAAGCGTCGGTACGGCCCGGTGCAAAGGGTACCTTCACGCTGTGACCGGCCTTCTTGGCTGCGGCTTCGACGGCTGCGGAGCCCGCCAGCACGATCAGATCGGCGAGCGAGACCTTCTTGCCGCCGGACGCCGATCCATTGAACTCCTTCTGAATGGCTTCGAGCTTTGCCAGCACCTTGGCGAGTTCAGCCGGCTGGTTTACCTCCCAGTCCTTCTGCGGCGCGAGCCGAATGCGCGCCCCATTGGCGCCGCCGCGCTTGTCGCTGCCGCGGAAGGTCGCCGCAGATGCCCACGCAGTGGTGACTAGTTGTGAGATCGACAAGCCTGATGCCAGCACCTTGGCCTTCAATGTTTCGATGTCCTGATCGTTGATGGGCGGATGGTCAACGGCGGGGACCGGGTCCTGCCAGATCAGCACTTCCTTCGGCACCAGCGGACCGAGATAGCGGGAGATCGGACCCATATCGCGATGCGTCAGCTTGAACCAGGCGCGCGCGAAAGCATCGGCGAATTCGTTGGGGTGTTCCAGGAACCGGCGCGAAACCTTCTCGTACGCAGGGTCGAACCGCAGAGAGAGGTCGGTGGTCAGCATGGTCGGCAGACGGCGCTTGGATTTGTCGAACGGATCGGGGACCATATCGCCTGCGCCAACCTCGCCCTTGGGCTGCCACTGGTGCGCGCCGGCCGGGCTCTTGGTCAGCTCCCATTCGAAGCCGAAAAGATTCTCGAAGAAATCGTTGTTCCACTTGGTCGGCGTGCTGGTCCAGATCACTTCCAGGCCGCTGGTGATGGCGTCTTTGCCGACTCCAGTGCCGAAGCTGTTCTTCCAGCCCAGTCCCTGCTCCGCGATAGGCGCTGCCTCGGGTTCGGGACCGACATTGCTTGCTGCGGCAGCCCCGTGGGTCTTGCCAAAGGTGTGGCCGCCGGCGATCAGTGCCACCGTCTCCTCGTCGTTCATCGCCATGCGGGCGAAGGTCTCGCGGATATCTTTGGCGGCCGCGACAGGATCGGGATTGCCGTTCGGTCCCTCCGGGTTCACATAGATCAGGCCCATCTGCACAGCGCCCAGCGGGTTCGCCAGTTCACGGTCGCCGCTGTAGCGCTTGTCGCCCAGCCACGTTGTCTCCGGCCCCCAATCCACGTCCTCCGGCTCCCAGATGTCCTCACGGCCGCCGCCGAATCCGAAAGTCTTGAAGCCCATCGACTCGAGCGCCACATTGCCGGCCAGAATCATCAGATCGGCCCAGGAGATTTTGCGGCCATACTTCTGCTTGATTGGCCAGAGCAGGCGGCGTGCCTTGTCCAGGCTGACGTTGTCGGGCCAGCTATTGAGCGGTGCGAACCGCTGCGCGCCACGCCCGCCTCCGCCGCGCCCATCGTGGATGCGATACGTCCCCGCGGAATGCCATGCCATGCGAATGAAGAGTCCGCCGTAGTGGCCGAAATCGGCCGGCCACCAGTCCTGAGAATTGGTCATCAGGGCGTGCAAATCCCTGATCACCGCGTCCAGATCAAGACTCTTGAACTCCTCGGCGTAGTTGAAATCTTCGTGCATGGGATTGGACAGAGAGGAGTGCTGATGCAGTAGATCCAGGTTCAGTTGTTCAGGCCACCAGTCGCGGTTGCCTTTTGCTCCTGCCGTAGTGTGCGCGAGTACGCCGCCCGAGTACGGGCACTTCGATTCGTCAGACATGATGGCTCCTATCGTCGTCTGCAAATGACGATCTGCACCAGTATAGAAGTCGGGCATGGGTTGGATCGAGGGGTCGTGTGAGTGAACTCGAAAGGTTGGGCAATTATCTGGACTAGGGTCAAAACGCGACGCGCCGCCGAAGTGACAAGGTGGCCCAGCTAGACCTCGTTCGGGTTCGACAGGATCAGTGGCTGGGTGGTCGGGAAATCGATGCCGAGCGGCAACGCAAATTGCCGATGCTGCAATCGCTGTCGATTTGTATACTGCGGTCGGCGCTGCATTGCACCGCGCAGGGGTGCTTAAACGGGCACGCCACAACAGCTCCTGAACGAAAGCGAAGAACCATCTGCAAGAACACTTGCCTTTAGCCACCGGGCAGAAAGGACCAGGGAAAACGTACAGTGCGTTCCTTGATCTGCGCCGCATTGCTCGTTGGGTGTGCCGGCTGCGTCGCGGTTCTGGCCACTGGCCAGCAAACCCAGACGGGCGGCCAGGAAGGCGTGCAGCAGAGCTATCGGAATATGACCCCGGAGCAGCGTGCAGCTGCGACACGCACATTCCTGGGACTGGGGGCGGAGCCCGACAAGGCCGCGGCCGCGCGCGGGGCACCGCTGTTCGTACGGAACTGCGCTTTTTGTCATGGACCAACGGCTCGCGGCGCGACCGGGCCGAGCCTCATTACGTCCGACCTTGTTCTAGCCGACGACCATGGGGAACACCTGACGCCCTTCCTCAAGAAAGGCAGCATCGCAAAGGGTATGCCTGCGTTCGCGACCATGTCGGACGAGGAGTTGACTGACATTGCCGAGTTTCTGCATATGCAGGTGGAAGATGTGGCAAATCGCGGAACATACCAGGTGCTGAACATCGTTGTGGGGAATCCAGAAAAGGGGAAGACCTATGTAGTGAACCATTGCATGTCGTGCCATACGGCTGAAACCTTCGCGCACATCGCGAGCCGGTTCCGCTCTCCTGACCAAATGCAGCGCAACTGGATCTGGCCGGCGCACGCGGAAAACGTGACGGCGCAAGTGACAACGACCGAGGGAACATTTGCGGGCCGCGTCACACAAATCAGCGATTTTCAGATCACGCTAATAGACGCCTCGGGAGCAGCCCACACGATCGATCGCTCGCCGAATGTGGACGTGCACATCAACGATCCGCTCGAACCGCACGAGAAAATCGTGAGGACACTGACCAACGACGACATGCACAACGTGACCGCTTACCTCGAGACGCTGAAATGAAGATCATTGCTCGGTTTTGTGCGGCGCTCGTCACGCTGGCCTTGCTGGGCGCGTCGACTCATAGCTCAACAGTGTCGGTTGACCCCAACACGATCGGGCAAGCACCAGTCACGAGCTGGCCCACTTTCAACGGCGACTATAGCGGCGCGCGCTACAGCACCCTCACGCAGATCCGTCCCGCCAATCTGAAACGGCTCGAGACGCAATGGGTTTACCGGATCAAGGAAGTTGGAGCGCAGCGCGGCGCGCCTGTGCCGATCATCAAATGCACGCCACTGTTGGTGAACGGAGTGCTCTATTTGACTATCCCGGATCACCTGTGGGCACTCGACGCGCGGAGCGGAAAAGAGCTGTGGCACTACGACTGGGTCGATCACGGCGGGCACCTGGTCGGACAGCGCGGCGTGGGCATCTGGAAGACTACCGTCTTCTTCCAGACTCCGGACAATTGGCTGATCGCGCTCGATGCGAACACGGGCAGGGAACTGTGGAAGAAGAATTACGCGGACGCGCGCAAACAATACTTCTCCACCTCGGCGCCGCTGATCGTGAAGAACCATGTGATCGTAGGCGTCGGCGGGGACGCCATGGACATGCCGGGTTTTCTCGACTCGTTTGACCCAGCGACAGGGGACCTGCAGTGGACCTGGTTCTCGACACCGCGGGCCGGCGATCCGGCGCTGAAAACGTGGCCGAATGAGACAGCATCGGACCATGGCGGCGGAATGACGTGGATGCCTGGGACGTACGACCCCGCGCTCAACCTGCTTTATTGGCCTACCGGGAACACGAATCCGGTGTTTGCAGGCCAGGGAAGGCCGGGGGCAAATCTATGGACCGAAGCGATTGTCGCGCTCGATGCGGATACCGGAAAGCTGAAGTGGTACTTCCAGGTGTCGCCGCACGATACGCATGATTTCGACAACACGACGGCGCCGATTCTGTTCGATCGAACAGTGCAGGGAAAGCCCGAGAAGCTGCTGGCCCAGGCTGCGCGCAACGGATTCTTTGTGACACTCGATCGCGTGACCGGAAAATACCTGGTCGTCAAAGCATATGTGCCGCTCGATTATTCGTCGGGGTTGTCGGCGGAAGGCGAGCCGATCCCGATTCCCGACAAGGATCCGTCTGTCGGCGGCTCCATCAACATTGTGAACGCGTCGAACTGGCCGGCACCGGCGTACAGCCCGAAGACCGGTTTCGTGTACGTGAACTCGACAGAGGGGAAGGCGATCTATTACCTGACCGACAATAGCGACAAGCCTTCCGGCTACGGGGGTACAGGCGTCGGTATCGGGCGCACGGTCCGAGTCCTGCAGGCCATTGATCCGCTCAACGGAAACGCTGTGTGGCAGCACGGCTACCCAAACCTGAACGATGCACCGACCACGGTGGGCCCAAGCATTCTGACGACCGCGAGCAATCTAGTGATCTCAGGCGACGACCAGAAGAATGTGATTATCTTCAGCGCCGATACGGGGCAGATTCTGTGGCATCACGAATTGGATGCCAACGAATCAGGCGGCATCATCACCTATCTTCTGGATGGCAAGCAATACATTGTTTTTGGCGCAGGGGGCAGTCTGTATGCGTGGAGTTTGCACCAATGAAGCAGAGCCGCACACGCTATGGCGTCGTTCTGCTGGCGATCGGGCTCGCCGTACTGTCATACGTGCAACGAGTGGCGATTTCGGGGGCGGCCATTCCGATTTCCCACGATCTGCACCTTTCGAAGCAGCAGATGGGTTGGGTCTTCGGGGCATTCGGACTCGCCTACGCGCTGTTCGAGATTCCCATGGGCTTATTCGGCGACCGGATGGGCGTGCGGCGCGCGCTGGCGCAGATTGTGTTGGCGTGGTCTGCTTTCACAGCCCTCACCGGCGCGGCATGGAGCGTGGCCTCGCTCGTCGCCGTTCGATTTCTGTTCGGAGCGGGCGAGGCGGGATGCTTCCCCAACCTGACACGCATGCTGAGCACATGGCTTCCGGCGCGCGAACGTGTGACAGCGCAATCGTTGATGTGGGCTTGTACGCGATGGGGCGGTGCGGCAAC
Source organism: uncultured Acidobacteriaceae bacterium (assembly GCA_963778705.1). Lineage (GTDB taxonomy): Bacteria > Acidobacteriota > Terriglobia > Terriglobales > Acidobacteriaceae > Telmatobacter. The sequence continues at coordinate 126,665 of CAVZVM010000009.1, read as the reverse complement.
ACCGCCGCTGACGTTGCTATGCATCCAGTGGTTCGGCTGGCGATGGGCATTTGTTGGGTTCGCGGCACTGGGGCTTGTATGGTGCGCGATCTTCCTGGCATGGTTCAAGGACGATCCCGCGCAGCACCGGGCCGTCAATGAAGCCGAACAGGAGATGCTGGCCGCTTCGCGCGTTCTCACGACACGTACGGAGGGGCAGGGCTGGCTGTCGCTCCTGCTGACGAGGCAGGTCGCAGCACTCGTGCTGCAATACTTCTGCTTTTCTTGTGTCTGGTACTTCTACATCACATGGCTGCCGACCTATTTGCGCGAGGGAAGAGGACAATCGCCGGAACGCGCTGCCGCGCTCTCGATGCTGCCGCTGCTGTTCGGCGGCTTCGGATCTCTGGTCGGTGGGATTGCATCCCGACGACTGCGGAAGAGGGCGGTTGCCTTCGTGGGATTTGCCGCAACGGCCCTTTTGCTGTTTGTGTTCACAAGGATTCAGGCCGTGTTTCCGGCGATGATCGTGATGGGAATGGCCAGCTTTGCGAGCGACATGACCATGCCCATTTCCTGGGACGCCTGCGTGGAAATCGGCGGAGGCTACACAGCGACGGTGGCCGCAGCGATGAACATGCTGGGCAACCTGGGTGGCTTTGTCGCGCCGGTGGTGGGCGGAATGATTCTGCAGCGGAGGGGAACGGGAGCGGGCGGATGGAATCTGCTGATCGACTGCATGGCGGTAGCGGCGGCTGTTTCGGCAACGTGCTGGCTCTATCTCGATCCGGAATCCGGGCGCCGGAAGCGGGTGCAACGACTGAATATCGCATCGGGGATGAATTGAGAGCGGCTTCCCTCCGGGAACCGGCAGACCCAAACAACAGGAGCGAATCGAGATGGAAATCAATCTGAAGGGCAAGACGGCGGTGATTACGGGCGGCAGCCGGGGTCTTGGCGAGGCAATGGCGAAGGCCTTGTCAGACGCAGGCGCGCACATCGCGCTTGTGGCACGCGATCGAGCACGTTTGGAAAAAGTGCAGGCGGACATTGTGGCCGGCGGAGGAACTGCCGAGGTCTTTGTTGCAGACGTCACGCGGGAGGATGAGGTCGCAAAGCTGGCAGATGCAGTCAAAGCGCGATTCCGCCATCCGCAAATCCTGATCAACAGCGCCGGAATCAATGTGAGGAAGAATCTGGTCGATTTCACCCTGGAAGAATTTCGCAGCGTGCTGGACGCGAGCCTGATCTCGACTTTTCTTTTGTGCCGCGCCTTTGTGCCGGGGATGAAAGGGACTGGGTACGGCCGCATCCTGAACCTAAGCTCTATCATGAGCCACGTCTCGCTTCCTGGACGCGCGGCCTATAGCTCAGCGAAAGCTGCATTGCTGGGCCTCACCAGGGCATTGGCGCTCGAACTAGCCGCGGATGGGATTACGGTGAACGGGATCAGCCCGGGACCGATCGGAACCGATATGAATCTCGCGTTGATGCAGAACCCAGAAGTCAGCGCGCAGTTTCTGGCCAATGTTCCCGTGGGCCGATGGGGCAAGGTGGAAGAGATTGGCGCGCTCGCCTGCTATCTCTGCTCCGACGCCGCAGGATTTGTTACCGGAACCGACGTTCTGATCGACGGCGGGTGGACTGCGAAGTAGCGACCTGCAGTGCCTGACCAAACAACACAATTGGCGAGCAGGTTGCTGTGCCGCGATGTGTAATCCCTCTACCGCGGTGCTTCGGCAGGTTGCGGATGCGTCGACGGAGGCGGCACGTAGTCGACGAGAGTATCGACGGGTTTTTGCGCAGCCCAGGCGATGCCGCGCAGCAGCATCTGCCGTATTTGATAGTTGGCGAAGTTGGCGTATTCGTGTCCCTGCATCCAGACGAATGCTCGTGCGGGCTTTCCGCCGGGAAGAGTATGTTCATAGGTCCAGATCTGGGGAACCACTTCGCCCTTGTGCGCACCCGCGCTCGGCGTGCCGGGGATAACAGTTGTTGCGAGCACGTGGATCCCGGGATCGTGAGCCCAGGTCATGTTGTAAAAAGCCTCATCGTAAAGGGTAAAGTTCGACATGCCCTTCATGATCGGGTCGGCAGAATCCGTCACCGCGTAGGCGATCGGCGCTCCGAGCGTGTAGTTGACCTCGCCGTGCTTCTTTGCGCCACCGACCAACGTAGCGAAATAGGCTGGATCGGGGCCGCAGAGTGAATCGTGCAAGCTCACCAACCCTCCGCCCCGTTTCACGTAATCGTCAAGCGCTGATTTTTCTCCTTCGCTGAGATAGCCAGCGTCGCCTTTGTAGATGATCACCACGTCTGTGTGCGCCAGATCGGACTGGGAGGGCGCGTGCAGCGCGCCGTCGACGACAGCTCCATGCTCGGTGAGGATCTTGCTCCAATCCGCGAGGAATTGCGGATAGTCGTGCTGACCGGGAAAGTGCGATTTGAGTCCCGCCCAAATGTAGATGCGCATGCCGTTCGGATTCTGCCCCCAGGGTGGAGGGGCCTGGGTCTGAGGCGATGGAGCAACCTGACCGTCAGCCTTTGCCGCCAAGGAGAGTGCCGCAGCAAAAAAAAGGACGGTGGGGATTTTGCGGATGCGATCCATCGTGTTCCTCAGCCACATCGCGCGATGGCGTGCCGTCGCGACCCGATGCAGCAAGCCCGCTTGAGCTCTCAAAATTGGCCGCTCCGATTTGCGAGACTGTGAAGCGGGGACAATGGATACAGGATCGGTGGGTGGACTGTCAATCGGATCGAGCGCGATGTCGCGCTCACCGACGTGCAGGGCATCAATATATGCTCAGGTGAACCGACCAACCTCATGATCAAGACCTCGGTTCAATCGGCTCGACCCGTCCTAGCACACGTTTAAGAAGCGCATCGAAGCCAACTTTGATCCGTGCATACTCGTCTTCCGACAACTTGCCTGCGAGCTTTTCACTCTCGATGGCGAAGATCTCATCCTTGAGCAGGTTGAGCAGTGCCGAGTTGCTGGGCTCAGCAGCTGCAGTCACCGCACTCGGCGTGGTCCGGAGAGGGGCTGCGCGCGCGAATGCAGGCATCGGGTTCGGTGCAGCCTCAGGAAGTGGATGAATCTCTACTCCCGTCGCAACCGCCTCCCGCTGTCGCAGAAAGAATGCAGACGCCGCGATGAGAAGGATGGTTAGGAACGACAGGATCCACCACTTGTATTTTGTGAGCGGATCGGGTGTGTCGATAGGTTCGCCAATCCCGCCACCAGGTCTCCCGGGTGCATCGGCCGATGTATCCGCACCACCCATGCCCATCGATTGTCCCATCGCCTGTCCTTGCGCCTGAGGGGGCATCTGGCCTTCGCCTGACAGGGTGAACTCGATCGCCTGGCCGGGATGGACATTCTTGGCCACGTAGCTCTGAACCTTCGGATCCTCCTGTACGGATTGAAAGCTCGCTCCCCGTGCACCTTTGAACTCGATCCCCTGAGGCAGATAGACGACAACATTGTCGGCTGGCATCTGAGGATGCGGCGTCAGCGTGTACTTGCCGTTGTAGGAGAGGTGGTATTGAACCTCGAATAGTGTTTCTTTCTCTCCCTGGTTGGGCTGAATGGGAATATTGAACGTGTAATGCCCTGGCTGGCCGAGCGGAACGAGGCGCGTGTTGGTCGGCAGCCCGCCGGGCCGCGTCGCCGAGGCACTGTCAATCTCAGCTCCGGAAGGAATCACAATCTCGAACGTCTTATCGCTGAACTGCGCACGCGGTGGCAGGCTGGTGTTGCGCACCAGGTAGCGCTCGTGAATACGCAGCATGCCCTCCGCGGCTTCAACGAGGAACATATTGGCATCGATCGAGACGCCGTCGACCTTCGGCGAGACGTCATAGACCGTCACGTCGCCCGATGCGCCGCCTTGTGGAGCCGCGATGAAGTATGTCCCGCCTTGATGGTTGACGCGGATCAGGTACGGCCCCATGCCCGGCGCGTCAATTGAGTATTGTCCATGACCGTTGGTGGTCGCAGTCGCGGCCTCGGACATGCCGGCGCCCACATCGATCAGGACAACCGAATCTCCAGATGAGGGTTTGTTGGTGGTCTTGTTCGTCACAGTCCCAGTGACAGAAGCAGCCTGGGCCGACGCGACGAGAGCGAGCAAGGCAAGAACGGTCGCGTAGTGGGGAAGAGGGGAAGTTCTCATGGTTGTCTACAACTCCGCGTGCTGGGTTGTTGGTTAGTCTGCAGTGCTGGTTGTTCCGAATGCTACTCCTGCCGCCTTCAGGAAGTCCGATGGCGGCGTGCCGCCGGCAAAGACCCAAACAAAATCGTTGGGCAGCTCACGCACCTGACCCTCGGTCTCAAGAAATGCGCTTCCTTCGCGAAACTCGACCGGGTTGGAGTTGAACAGGACCTCGATTTTGCGCGAGTCAACGTGCTCGGCAATGCGCTTCGCATTGCGATCCTTCAGTCGGCTGAATTCTCCACGACGATACGACAGGGTCACGTTGTTGCCTGGTTGGCGTGCGAGCCCCATGGCGGCTTCAACCGCACTGTCGCCGCCGCCGACGATCAGAATATTCTTTTCGGTGTAGTGATCGGCTTCGATTAAGCGGTAGAGGACATGGGGCAGCTCCTCACCCTTCACGCCAAGTTTGCGCGGCGTTCCCGATCTGCCAAGGGCCAGCACCACCGCGCGCGAGATGTACTCTCCCCGCGCCGTGCGTACGCGAAACAGGCCGTCGGCTCCGCGTGAGACTGCGTCCACCCCTTCGCCGGTACGAATGTTCAGATCCGTGCGCTGCATGACCTTTTGCCAAAAGGCCAGCAGATCCTCCTTTGACAAGGTCGTCTTGGAGAAGCGCCCATGCAGGGGAAACTCGACGGGGCTGGTCATTACCAGTTTTTGGCGCGGGTATTTCGAGACCGTTCCGCCCACGGTTTCGCGCTCCAACGTGAGAACTTTGAGTTCGCGCTCGGCACCGCGCAATGAGGCGCTGATGCCTGCAGGCCCGGCTCCGACGATGATCACGTCGAAGTGGCTTTCTCCCGTTCCGCCGGCCCCTGACTCTTGCAGCCGCTGTGCAACTTCATCGATACAATCGCGGCCCTGGTTCACGGCGTTTTTGATCAGTGCAAGACCGCCAAGCTCGCCCACGATGAAAAGATTCGGCACGTTTGTCTCGAAGTGCTCGCTGAGAACGGGCAGATCGGCGCCTGAGCTGGGCTTGGCCATCACCATTTCAATCGCGCCAACGGGGCACTCCTCGGCGCAGAGCCCATGGCCGATGCATTTGTGCGCGTTGACGATGGTTGCCTTTCCGTCGATGAGCGCGAGCACATCGCCCTCCGGGCATACCTTGACGCAGGCTCCGCAACCGATGCAGGAGTCGGCGAGAATGTGCGGGTGCTGTGCCTTTGGGCCTTCGGAGAACAACGGACCCTGTTCGGCTCGGGCGCGCGCCTCAGCCTCTTTGCGCTTGTGTTGACGCCAGTAGCGGACCAGGAAGAAGCCCAATACTGTTCCCGCGATCAGCCATGTCAGCAGCGTATCCATCGATCAGCGCATCCCCAGGCTTCCGAAGCCGAGCCCCATCACAACCGCGATATGAATCAGAGCCAGGATCGCGAAGGCATAGCTGAAGGGCCGGTGGATGACGTGCCAAAGGTGAAAGACCTTCTGTGTCTGGTCGAGAAAGACAACACGCTTGGAGAGCGAAGCTTTCTGGCGCACCAGACGAACGACATTTTCAACCTCGTCGTTCCCCGTGGAAAAGAGTCCGCCAATGGACCGAAGGGCGCCGCCGAAGTCGCATGACGAGCGCCGCAGGCCTGCGATGCGAAAGGGCAAGCCAAGATCGAGCACGATCATCTCGCCAACGGCGCCGAGAGGCCCGATGCTTCGAATGTGTTCCTTCGAAGGCACACGCAACGTTCGATTCAGCCGCTCTGTGGAATAGATCGATTGCCCGACAAGTGCTTCAGCGAGTTCTCGCTCGCTGCTCTGCAGTTCGTTGAGTGAAAGTTCGGCAGCGTTCAACGAGCGAGGGATCTGCGAGTAGAGATAGCGCCCGATGACCCCGCTCAATGCGACCGCAAGCATGATCCAGAAGGCAATCCCCGCGATCCCTTGAAACTTGAACGAAGCATGGTAAGCGATCACGATTGGAGCCGATATGCCCGCGATGACGTGAAAGTCCATCCAATGACGCGCTGTACCCCAGCGACCAAGCCAGGGAATCACTTTGCGCAGGGCGTAGAGAAAGATGATGCAGAAGAGCGCGGTGCCCAGAATCCCCAGCTTGAGGCCGATCGTTCCGCTAGGTTTCAGCAGTTCGTGCTTGTCGGAGTAAGGCCTCTGCTCGAGAGGAAGGATGTAATAACTGGCGCCATAGATTCCGATAGCTGTGAGAAAAACAAATGCCACGGCCGAGGCGAGAAAAACACGAACGCGATGGCCCAGCTCCTTCTTCTGAGTTTTGAGCAAAGCCGCCTTGCCACGAGGGACGTTGGCCTGGAGCAAAGACATCAGGGTTTCTCCTTTGTTTCTGGCGACAACGCGCCCGGGGCAGGAGCGATCTCGGGCTTGTTGTTCTCCGCGCGAATCTTCACGTTCGAATCTTGCTCCACGTCGGTGGAGAAGGTCTGATACCGATCGAACACGTGCGTATTGCGCCAGTGCTGCTTGGGCGTGCTGACATCGACTTCGGCCAGCGTGGGCAGCACCAGGGGCGTTGCAACGCCCCTCAGACTTACGGGCTTGTAGTCGACATGCAGATCGAGCGAGCGCAGGCCGACATCGCTCATGTCGTGCAGAAGATTTGCCTCCACTTTCACCACATTGCCCGACGCACGGTCAAGCCACGCGGTCCCTTGCAGTTCGAGCGGATAGGTGCGGCCTCGAAGTGCGAGAGCTGCAGGGGTGCGACGACCTGGAATATGCGTGAAGTGGATGGGAATAGCCGCCTTGCCGTCGATCACTTCATCGGGTTGGACAGAAAACTCAAAGCCGTCGCGATAGTAGGGATGGAAGACCAGCAGTACGGTCGAGATGCCGTTCGTGACCAGCAAGGGCAGTTGCGACTGTTTGTCTCTGGTTGTTGCCGACTCGATGCGCGACTCGTTCAGTTGAAACTCGTCTCCGTTGCCGCTCATCATGATCAGATAGTCGAACTGGGCGCGCGCGGAGTGCTCCACGTGCCCATTCTCTCCCAGCTTCTCCTGCGTGACGGTCTCCGTGCAGTGAAGGTCCGCAAGTTGTGCCAGGTACGCGGTGATCTGCTTTTGTGCACGACCGATGGGGTCGTTCGTTGTGCTTTGGCCATTCGCCCAGAACGGCAGGGCCACCAGAAGAGCGCTCAGCACGAGTCGGGCATCACGGGAGATTTGCATTCGCCGACCTCCGATCTGCTGCCCGGTTGTTGAACCTATAGCCGAGCGTGGTTGTCCATTGGTTGTAGTTGAGCGTACCGCCGCGCTGCACTGTGAACATGCTCTCGACGAACAGTCGCGCGCCGAGATTGGTTTCAAAGAGGAGATTGGCGAAATTCGAGGCGCTGTTTGCGGCGACCGAGGAGCTGTAAGCATAACGGCCTGCCTGGAGATTGAGACGCAGATCGTCCAGCATGTCGCGCGACACTGTGAACGTCGTGTAGGTTCCTGACGCGAAAACGCTGTCGAACTTCGCATAGCGCGCGTCGGCTTCCAGGCCCGTCTTCCAGATATCGGACATCGAAGCTCCGAACATCCTGTTCATCGAGTTCTTGGGATCGCTGGAATTGTTGCTGCTGCCCAGGCTGAAATAGCCGGCAACATGATAGGGGAACTGAATGCGGGCGCCGCCGTTGATGCCCTGATAAAGATACTTGTCCAGCAGACCGGTGCCGACCAGAGTCGGATCGTAGGTCGGCACATCGCGGAAGTATGTGTCCGTAAGATCGACGGCGACACGTGGATGGACCTGCACACGCAGCGAGAGCAGGCTCTGGCCGATTCCAGTACTGACCGCTGGGGTCGATGGATTTGCTGTCGGCCGATCCACCTGCATGGATTCGTAGAGAGAGAAGTAGCGTTTGAACGAGAAGTTGTTCTCTGTGAATGCGAAGGGCCGATCGATAACCCACTTCAGCATCTCCACGCCCGCACCCGCGGTAGTCGAGTAGCGGAAGGCATCGAAGCTGCCACCGTGGACATTGAAGAAGGCGCCCCCGATTCTGCGGTCCGGGTTATAGTCCCAAGCGGATGGATCAGGCGTTGAGCCGGCAAATATTCCAGCCAAGGTGTGCGATGCGAACTGATTCGCCACGTAGGCACCGTCGATGGTCTCGAGACTGTTCGCCCAGGGGATATAGAGTCGGCCAATGCCGGCGGTCCAGCGCGACTCGGGATTGATGTAGCTCAGGCTCATCAAGTAAGTGCGATTCATGGTGTCCTGCAGCGTGGACTGGGACTGGTTTGTGCTCGATCGCAGCTCGCCGCGCCAGTAGCCGTTCAGGTTCCAATGCGTGCCCAGGATGCGCGTGAAGTCCGCGCGGAAGACGGCGCCGTACTGGTGCGACGCAACACCACCCTGTCCAAGCTGCTGAATAAAGCTGTAATCGAATCCGATGCGGCCGCGAATTTGGTTGACTTCGGGAAGCGGCGGCCGCGGGATGGTGTTACGCACCTCTTCGTCGAGGGGATCGCCTTCCGTAAAGCTGATCACCATCGGATACTGCCGCGTGTTGCCGAGGGCGTTCTTCTCCACGAGCTTTTCGACCTCGGCCTCGGGAAGAGAAACGATGTCACCCGGGGCAAGATCGCGGGACGAGGCGTTCACTTCGCAGACGGCGGACATCGACGCGATGGAGACCACGGTCAGCTTGGCCACGATGCCGGGCTCGATTGCCTTGTTGGCTGGATCGCTTGCCGGCTTGGTCGGGTCCTGCTTCAACACAAGCTTCGTGCCCTCGGCCAGACCCGCGTCGCGTCCCGCATCGATGTAGACATTGGTTCCGTTCACGTAACGGATTTGGAAATCTGCCCGCGCTGCGGTAGTGGCCGGGCTCTCGCTGGATGTGACGGGCGCCGGCTCCTGCGCAAAGCTCCGCCACAGGCAAAACGGAGTGAGAAGCAGAAGAGTCCGCCAGCGCATATCCGCTCTATCCTCCGTTTCCGTTCTTGTGGCAGGCATAGCAGTTCACGCTGTTGTACACATAACCGGATACACCCTGATGTTTGGGATTGGTAGCCGCAGCGGTGTGGCAGCCCGTGCATTGGAAGACCGAATAGTCGTTCGAGTTGGTATGACAGGTCGCGCAGACTCCGTTGGCATTGCCGTGATTCAGCGGGAAGAAGGTGTGGTACTGGGTCGGCAGTGTGGCCGGAAGCCAGGCAGTCGTGGTGTGGCAGGTGGTGCAGGTTGTGGGCCAGCCCGCTGTTACGTGATTCGGATTCGTCGTCCCTGTGAAGTCAGCCTGATGGCAGGAGTAGCAGGCCGTAGGCGTTCCTGTGAACACGTTGTTGATGTGGCACTTGATGCAATCTACACCGACGTGGGCTCCCGTCAGCGGGAACGGTGTGTTGTTGTGATTGAATGTTGCCCCAGTCCACGCTGTCGTGGTGTGGCATGTATCGCAGGTTGTGGGGAAGCCCGCCGCCGCGTGATTCGGATCGGTCGTTCCAGTCCAGTCTGCCTGGTGGCATCCGTAGCACGCAGTCGGCAGCGTTGTGTAGTTGTTGTTCGTATGGCACGCCGTGCAGGCGACAGTCGTGTGCGCGCCCGTCAGCGGGAACCCCGTGTTGTTGTGGTTGAACGACGAGGGGCTCCAGCCGCTCGTCGTATGGCAGATCGAGCAGTCGGTCGGGAATCCCGACGTGACGTGATTCGGATTCGTGGTCCCGTTGTAGTCCGCCTGGTGGCACGAGTAACACGCGGTCGGGGTATTGGTGTAGTTGTTATTCGTGTGGCACTGGGTGCAGGTCAGCGTCGCATGAATGCCAGTCAGTGGATAGTTGGCGTACTGTGCATGGTTGAAGTTGACGTTCGTCCAGTTGGTCGTGGTGTGGCACGTATCGCATGTGGTGGGGAAGCCCGCAGCCGCATGGTTGGGATTCGTCGTGCCGTTCCAATCCGTCTGATGACAACCGAAGCACGTTGTGGGTAGCGTCGTGTAGTTGTTATTGGTGTGGCACTGCGCGCAGGCGACTGTTGCGTGCGCGCCTGTCAGCGGGAACACCGACGCGTGGTTGAAGCTCGACGGGCTCCAGCCGCTGGTGGTGTGGCAGAGCGAGCAGTCCGTCGGGAATCCAGAGGCGACGTGATTCGGGTTCGTTGTTCCCGTAAAGTCCGCCTGGTGGCACGAGTAACACGCCGTCGGGGTATTGGTGTAGTTGTTGTTCGTGTGGCACTGCACGCACGTCAACGTGGCATGCATTCCCGTCAGCGGATAGTTGGCATACTGCGCGTGATTGAAGTTGACGTTCGTCCAGTTGGTCGTGGTGTGGCACGTATCGCATGTGGTCGGAAAGGCTGCCGCCGCATGATTCGGATTCGTGGTGCCGTTCCAATCGGATTGATGGCAGCCGTAGCAGTTCGTCGGCAGTGTTGTGTAGTTATTGTTGGTATGGCACTGCGCGCACGGAACCGTCGCGTGTGCGCCGGTCAGCGGAAACACCGAAGTGTGGTTGAAGGTCGAGGGGCTCCATGCGGTGGTCGTGTGGCACAGCGAACAATCCGTCGGGAATCCCGCCGCTATGTGGTTCGGATTGGTTGTTCCGTTAAAGTCGCTCTGATGGCAGCCGTAACAGGCGGCCGGCGTTCCCGCATAGACGTTATTGATGTGGCATGCCGTGCACGGCAGTGTCGCATGCGCGCCCGTAAGCGCGTAGCCCGTGTACTTCAGATGGTCGAACTTTGCATTGAACCAGGTATCGACCGTGTGGCAGCTTTCGCACGTCGTGGGAAATCCAGCCGCCGCGTGATTCAGCACCGGCGTTTGAAAGTCCTTTTGGTGGCACGAGTAGCAACTCGTCGATAGACCCGTGAATTGCCCGGCGGCCGCATTCTTATGGCAGTCGTCGCACTGCAGCATTGCATGCGCGCCGATCAGAGGGAAGCGGTTCTGGTGGTCGCGAATCTGCTTCAGCGAAACCTGCCAGCCCTTCACTGTGTGACAGCTTTCGCAATTCGCGCCAAACTGCCGGCGATGAATGTCCGCGTGGCAGTCCGCACAGTTCGAACTAACCTTCTTGAAGATCAAGCTGACGTGGCACTTGGTGCAGGCGACCCTGGCGTGCATGCCCCGCAGCGGATAGCCCGTGTGATCGTGATTGAACTCAGGGTTGGAGCGGATCGGTTTCCAACTGGTGTAGGTGTGGCACTCCTGGCAGGGAATCGACAGCGCACCATGCGGATTGGTGACCTTCGCCTGGGGGCCTCCCACACTGGGCCGCGCGCTGTCTGCAGGCTGCTGCGGCGCCGCTCCCACCAGCAACGGTACGAGTCCAGCGATCAAAGGGATGAGCCAGCGTGCGCGCTCCATCTTACTCTCCGCATTCCCTGCACCGGTCCACTGAGAAGCGCGCACGCGCGAGCCGCGACATCCTGGTTCAATCCGGGCAGAGTCTCCTGGCTCCGGTAGCGTCGCAGAGTCGAATCGCGTATTCGGTTCCTGGGCCCAGGGAATTTCTGAATTGCAGATGCTGGTTACACCGGAGACTTATATGCGCGGCCTTCTAAGCACGGAGCTGGCTTCAGCTGGTGGCGCGGGCTTTCCTCTAACGGGCAGAGCGTCCGGAAATTTGATTTTGGCAACGAATTGTCAAAACTAAGCAGCTTCTGAAATCGACGTAGATCGGGGAAGATAGTGAGCCAATAACGAGCGTCTGAACCACAAACAGATTACAACAGCACACAAGTCGGCGCACCAGAAAACAATGGCCTATAACATCTCTGGCCATCACTTTTAGGCCCTAAAATGACGTTTTATTCATCTTCGGGATTGCAGTGCCATGACAAGCTTCACAAGCTTTCGGTGTCGGCTTGTAGAAGAGCACGAGACTACCGTTCACCGGTTTCTTCAGCGTGTGGCACGCAGAGCAAGCGACGTCTTCGTGTCCCCCTTTGAGCGGGAATCCGGTCTTGTCATGATCGAAGAGCGACGGCTTCCATTTATTGCTGTTGTGGCATCCTGCACAATCGTTGGCACGGGCGCCGAACTGGTCGGCATGCGGATTCTGATGACAATCGCCGCAATTGACGGGGGTTTTCGTAAAGTCCACATGCCGCATGTCGAGTTCCATGGCCGGCGGCCTGTGGCAGTCGATGCAGGCCACCGCGCGATGTGATCCCAAGAGCGGGAAGTTCGTCTGCGCGTGATCGAATCGTGTCAGATCTTTCCACTCGCGAGTCAAGTGACATGCCTGGCATCCCAGCGCTTTGCCGGCTGCATCGCGCACAGCCATGCGCTGCGCGAATTGCCCCCGATGAACGTCCTCGTGGCAGGTCGTGCAATCGAGACGAGCAAAGTGGTAGGGCGTTACCTTTGTACCCGACATCGGCTTGTGGCACTCATTGCACGCCACTGCTTCATGGCCCCCGGTGAGAGGGAAAGTCGACTTCTGGTGCTTGGCCAATGTGTAACTGGTCGACTTGAACGTCGCCCCCGTGTGACATTGCTCGCATCGATTCCGCCACGGTGCGTCGGCAAACTGCCCTTGATGTTCATCGGCGTGGCAATCGACACACTGCGCAAACTTGATAGTGAATTTCGTGTCGTTGCCTGCCGGCACGTGGCACGATGCACACTTCACATCGGCGTGCGGAAAAATCAGCGGGAATCCCGTCTTCGCGTGATCCGCGACCGAGAAGGTTGACGGGCTCCATCCCTGCACCGTGTGGCAGGTTTCGCACTTTCCGCCATCGGCGCGGTGCGCAAACTGACCGCCATGCGGATCGGGCTTGTGGCAATCCGCGCAGGCATCGTGCGGAATCGGAGCCTTGAAGTCTGCGCTCTGGTGGCAACTCTCGCAGGGAACCTCAAGATGCTTGCCGACCAACGGATAGTTCGTCTTCGAGTGATCGAACGTCGTTGTAAAATTCGACTTCTTCCACGTGAACGTCGTGTGGCAGGAATCGCATCCCTGCTTGAACTCGCCCTTGTGCGGATCGCGATGGCAATCCGAGCAGCTGGCGAAGGGCAGTCCTGCATAGCGGATCTGACCGTCGGCGCCCGCCGTGTGACAGCTCGAGCACAGCACATAACGATGCTCGCCTGTGAGCGGATAGCGTGTCTTCGAGTGATCGAACGTCTCGCGATTGAGGCTGGCAGCCTTCCAATCCGTCGTGTTGTGACATTGCGCGCAGTTCGCCCCGAAGCGGCCCTGGTGCTTGTCTTCGTGGCAGGTCCCGCACGCAGGCGACAAGCCCATCCATGTGTGATTCCAATCCTTACCTGGTAGCAGGGCGCGTTGCGCCGGAGCAATATGTTGCGCCAGATGACAGGCCCGACAACTCACTCCAACGTGCTTGCCATCCAAAACGTACCCGGTCTTCGCATGATCGAAACCCGACGGCGTCGGGTTCCAATGAATCATATTGAAGTCCACGCCGTTGTGATCCGAGTGGCACTTCACGCAAGCCGACCCCGGAGGACCCGAACGCGGAAACGTTGCATGCAGTCCTTTGTTCTGCTGGATCTCCGCAGCAATCTCCCGATGGCATTCCAGGCACTTGAACGATGGTGCCCGGGTGGAAACCTCGTGGCACTTGATGCAGTTGGTATCTCCGTTCAGGCTCTGGTGCGCCTTAGCCAGCGGGCCCGGAGAGATCTGCGCGGATGCACCCGCACCCAGCGCGCAGACGGCCAGCAGAAGCAAACCCGCGCGAAGAGTAGCGCTCCGCAGCCATGAGCGACGTAGCATCGCCGTCTTCCTCGACGACTGCACCGCGTGCCTGCTCATTGATCGAACTCGTGTCAGCATGGTCGTGCGTGTGAGACGGGGAAGTCTCCGAATCTCAACTCAGGTTTGCAGCAGATCCAGCCGGCTGCAGCGAGCCAAAGCAAGGTGGGGAGGCGAAACAAGGGAACAGAGAGGGGGCCCGATGTCTTGGGTCAGCATTGAAAAGAGCGTGCTTTTGTGGAGTATGCCAGTTGACGCATCGCTCTGGCTAGCCACGCCTTGATTCATGTGGTACTTCGGTGCGGTAGGGTGGGAGCGGAACCACCCCACCCGCCCGGGGTTTGCAAGGCCGGGTACGACGCTTTTGGGAGTGTTGGTTTTCAGCCAGACGGCGATGACCAAAGAAATCTAGTCGTCTCTCGGTTCACGAGCGAGTAACACGTTCTCAGTCAACTTTGGTTATGCTCCAGGTGAGTACGCTCGAAGAACTCCAGCAGGCGGCGCTCCGCGTGTTGCAGACTCCTACGAAAGTGATATAGGTTGCTTTAATAAGGCAGATCAATTCAGCATTATTTCCCCTGTCAGCTCTCATAGAACGAAGACATGAGGTGTGCGTGGTCGCCCAAGAACCGAGTTGCTCCGGTACTGTCTTTGCTCGCCTAGCTGCTCTTGGCGTCTGCCTCCTGCTCGCCTTGTCCGCTGCGGATGCCTCAGGACAGTCGGCACTGAGCATCGCGACGACAACCCTTCCGAGCGGGCAGGTGGGGACAGCGTACAGTGCAACGCTGGCGGCAAGTGGAGGCACAACGCCCTACAGCTGGTCGTTGACCTCGGGCACGCTTCCCGCAGGTCTGACTCTGAATGCGGCGACCGGTGCGATCACCGGGACGCCGACGGCCACGGCCAACGGCATCTCGCTCACCTTTAAGGTCACCGACTCCAGCAGCCCCAGGAAGACCAAATCGGCGACCCTCACGTTGACTATCGTTGCGCCGAGCGGCCCGATCGCTGCAGTTCAAAGGGACATATTCACCAGTCTGACGTGCGCGCCTGTGTGTCCTACCGAGACGATCGCATCGACCGGTGCAGGGAACCTTCTGTTTGTGTCCGCGCTGAACGCCGGGAATGGTTCGGCCCCGGCCAACATAGCCAACATCAGTTGCACGCCGAGTTGCGGAACATGGATATATCCCGGAGCCGCGTGCCGGGCGTGGAGTGCTCAGTCGGCAGGAGAGGACTGTGCGTACGTTCTGTCTTCGTCGGCGGGAGCCACATCGATCACGGTGACGATGTCGGCAACGTCGAATCAGAGTCAGAGTCTGTCCTTCAGGGAATACCATTCGACAGCGGGAGGATTCGGACTCAGCGGAGGCCCGTCGGCCAGTCTTCTGAGTGCCTGTACATCCTGTCTGACGCCCAACATCAGTGTCACTGGCAATAATGTTCTGATCGCCGGAGGGACCCCGGACCACGGCTTTACGGGGATGGCGGCGCCCTTTGGAGGCGTTCAGTTCGATGGCTACGGGGCGATCGTCGGCGACAACCTGAACACGACTTCGGGAACGGGTGCAACCCTCACGGAAAATGCCAGCGGGGTTGCTTCTGTGTTCACGATCGGGTTTATGTCGCCGGCGGGGGCTCTGACGATCGCTCACCTCATCTCTTCCGAGCGGGCAGGTGGGGACAGCGTACAGTGCGACGCTGGCGGCAAGTGGAGGCACGACGCCCTACAACTGGTCGTTGACCTCGGGCACGCTTCCTGCGGGGCTCTCACTGAACACTGCAACGGGCGTCATCAGTGGGACACCGACGGCCACGGCCAACGGCATCTCGCTCACCTTTACGGTCACCGATTCCAGCAGCCCCACCCAGAGCAAATCGGTCACACTGAGCCTGACGATCTCTGCTTCGGTGCCGCCTGCGCTGTCGATCGCGACGACCACCCTTCCGAGCGGGCAGGTGGGGACAGCGTACAGCGCAACGCTGGCGGCAAGTGGAGGCACAACGCCCTACAGCTGGTCGTTGACCTCGGGCACGCTTCCCGCAGGTCTGACTCTGAATGCGGCGACCGGTGCGATCACCGGGACACCGACGGCCACGGCCAACGGCATCTCGCTCACCTTTAAGGTCACCGATTCGGGGAGCCCCGCGCAGAGCCAGTCGGCGACCCTCACGATGACCATCGCACCGACGACATTGTCGATCGCGACGACCACCCTTCCGAGCGGGCAGGTGGGGACAGCGTACAGTGCAACGCTGGCGGCAAGTGGAGGCACAACGCCCTACAGCTGGTCGTTGACCTCGGGCACGCTTCCCGCAGGTCTGACTCTGAATGCGGCGACCGGTGCGATCACCGGGACGCCGACGGCCACGGCCAACGGCATCTCGCTCACCTTTAAGGTCACCGACTCCAGCAGCCCCGCGCAGAGCCAATCGGCGACCCTCACGTTGACTATCGTTGCGCCGAGCGGCCCGATCGCTGCAGTTCAAAGGGACATATTCACCAGTCTGACGTGCGCGCCTGTGTGTCCTACCGAGACGATCGCATCGACCGGTGCAGGGAACCTTCTGTTTGTGTCCGCGCTGAACGCCGGGAATGGTTCGGCCCCGGCCAACATAGCCAACATCAGTTGCACGCCGAGTTGCGGAACATGGATATATCCCGGAGCCGCGTGCCGGGCGTGGAGTGCTCAGTCGGCAGGAGAGGACTGTGCGTACGTTCTGTCTTCGTCGGCGGGAGCCACATCGATCACGGTGACGATGTCGGCAACGTCGAATCAAAGTCAGAGTCTGTCCTTCAGGGAATACCATTCGACAGCGGGAGGATTTGGACTCAGCGGAGGTCCGTCGGCCAGTCTGCTGAGCGCCTGTACATCCTGTCTGACGCCCAACATCAGTGTCACTGGCAATAATGTTCTGATCGCCGGAGGAACCCCGGACCACGGCTTTACGGGGATGGCGGCGCCCTTTGGAGGCGTTCAGTTCGATGGCTACGGGGCGATCGTCGGCGACAACCTGAACACGACTTCGGGAACGGGTGCAACCCTCACGGAAAATGCCAGCGGAGTTGCTTCTGTGTTCACGATCGGGTTTATGTCGCCGGCGGGGGCTCTGAGCATTCTTCACCTCATCTCTTCCGAGCGGGCAGGTGGGGACAGCGTACAGTGCGACGCTGGCGGCAAGTGGAGGCACGACGCCCTACAACTGGTCGTTGACCTCGGGCACGCTTCCTGCAGGGCTCTCACTCTGAATGCGGCAACCGGTGCGTCATCACCGGGACACCGACGGCCACGGCCAACGGCATCTCGCTCACCTTTACGGTCACCGATTCCAGCAGCCCCACCCAGAGCAAATCGGTCACACTGAGCCTGACGATCTCTGCTTCGGTGCCGCCTGCGCTGTCGATCGCGACGACCACCCTTCCGAGCGGGCAGGTGGGGACAGCGTACAGCGCAACGCTGGCGGCAAGTGGAGGCACAACGCCCTACAGCTGGTCGTTGACCTCGGGCACGCTTCCCGCAGGTCTGACTCTGAATGCGGCGACCGGTGCGATCACCGGGACACCGACGGCCACGGCCAACGGCATCTCGCTCACCTTTAAGGTCACCGATTCGGGGAGCCCCGCGCAGAGCCAGTCGGCGACCCTCACGATGACCATCGCACCGACGACATTGTCGATCGCGACGACCACCCTTCCGAGCGGGCAGGTGGGGACAGCGTACAGTGCAACGCTGGCGGCAAGTGGAGGCACAACGCCCTACAGCTGGTCGTTGACCTCGGGCACGCTTCCCGCAGGTCTGACTCTGAATGCGGCGACCGGTGCGATCACCGGGACACCGACGGCCACGGCCAACGGCATCTCGCTCACCTTTAAGGTCACCGACTCCAGCAGCCCCGCGCAGAGCCAATCGGCGACCCTCACGTTGACTATCGTTGCGCCGAGCGGCACGATCGCTGCAGTTCAAAGGGACATATTCACCAGTCTGACGTGCGCGCCTGTGTGTCCTGCCGAGACGATCGCATCGACCGGTGCAGGGAACCTTCTCTTTGTGTCCGCGCTGAACGCCGGCAACGGATCGGCCCCGGCCAACATAGCCAACATCAGTTGCACGCCGAGTTGCGGAACATGGATATATCCCGGAGCCGCGTGCCGGGCGTGGAGTGCTCAGTCGGCAGGAGAGGACTGTGCGTACGTTCTGTCTTCGTCGGCGGGAGCCACATCGATCACGGTGACGATGTCGGCAACGTCGAATCAAAGTCAGAGTCTGTCCTTCAGGGAATACCATTCGACAGCGGGAGGATTCGGACTCAGCGGAGGTCCGTCGGCCAGTCTGCTGAGCGCCTGTACATCCTGTCTGACGCCCAACATCAGTGTCACTGGCAATAATGTTCTGATCGCCGGAGGAACCCCGGACCACGGCTTTACGGGGATGGCGGCGCCCTTTGGAGGCGTTCAGTTCGATGGCTACGGGGCGATCGTCGGCGACAACCTGAACACGACTTCGGGAACGGGTGCAACCCTCACGGAAAATGCCAGCGGAGTTGCTTCTGTGTTCACGATCGGGTTTATGTCGCCGGCGGGGGCTCTGAGCATTCTTACCTCATCTCTTCCGAGCGGGCAGGTGGGGACAGCGTACAGTGCGACGCTGGCGGCAAGTGGAGGCACGACGCCCTACAACTGGTCGTTGACCTCGGGCACGCTTCCCGCAGGTCTGACTCTGAATGCGGCAACCGGTGCGATCGCCGGCACACCGACGGCCACGGCCAACGCCACCTCGCTCACCTTTACGGTCACCGATTCCAGCAGCCCCACCCAGAGCAAATCGGTCAACGTCTCGTTGACTATCGTCTCGTTTGCTATCTCTGTTTCACTCTCACCGAAGCATGCAGGCCTTGCCATCAAGCAGAATTTGTCGATAACTCCAACGACAAACGACAGCGCCGGCGTGAGCTGGGCAGCCAGCGGCTCGAGTTGCAGCGGGACGGGCTGTGGTACGTTTTCCGCGACGACTTCAGTTAGCGGAACACCCGTGACGTATACCGCGCCGGCAACCGCAGGCATCTATACAATAGCCGCCACCAGCGTCACCGATGGGTCGACAGCCGCATCGATTAGTGTGGCTGTGACTGATCTGACGGGTGTCACCACCTATCACAACGATCTGTCGCGCGACGGTGCAAACACGCAGGAGTATGCGCTGAACAAGTCGAACGTGAAAACTGCCACCTTCGGCAAGCTCTTCTCGTGTTCTGTGGACGAAGCCGTTTATGCGCAACCGCTCTGGATGCCGAATCTCACCGTCAATTCGGCCCAGCACAACATTGTCGTCGTCGCCACACAGAACGACAGCGTCTACGCCTTCGACGCGGACGCCAGCCCTTGTTTGCAGCTATGGCATGCCAACCTCCTCGACAGCACCCATGGCGCCAACTCAGGAGAAACCTCCGTCCCTTCGGGAACCAGCGGTTTTCTGGTCGGACACGGGGCCGGCGACATCACGCCCGAGGTCGGGATCACCGGCACTCCCGTCATCGACCCGTCGACCAATACGCTCTACGTCGTCTCCAAGTCGATGAATTCTGCCGGTAGTGCGTTCTATCAGCGGCTCCATGCTATCGACCTGACCAACGGCAGCGAGAAGTTCTCCGGCCCCACGAACATCGCGGCAACTTTCCCAGGCAATGGCGATGGGGGATCTACCGACACGTTCGTTGCGCGGCAGGAGAATCAGCGCCCAGGTTTGGCCCTGGTCAATGGCGTTGTCTATATCGCCTGGGCCGGACACGAAGACACCACGCCGTACTACGGTTGGATCGCTGGCTACAACGCGAGCAACCTCAACCTTCCGCCGTCCTACGTCTTCAACACGGATCCTAATGAGCCTTCCTCGCCGACGATCGGATACGCCCAGGAAGCGGGCATCTGGATGAGCGGCGGTGCACCTGCCGCCGATTCGTTCGGCAATCTGTACCTGACTACCGGCAACGGGAGCTTTGATCCGACGACCGGCGACTACGGCGACTCTCTGCTGCAACTCACTGGCAGCCTCACCATAGGGAGTAGCACCTACTTCACCCCGTCGGACCAGCAAACCGACCAGACTAATGACCAGGATTTTGGAGCAGGCGGCGTAGTTCTGGTCAATCTGCCGGCCAATGGCAGCAACCCTACTCAATTGGCCATCGCGGGCGGCAAAGACAATGGCCTCTACGTGCTCGATCGCACCAAACTGGGCGGATTGGGCGACGGCAACGCCTGGCAGAAAATCAACCCCAACAGCGGCTCCGGCATCTTCGGGACCGGCGCGTTCTGGAATAACACGCTATATCTGGCCACCTACGGCGGCAAGCTGCAGGCTTTCTCTCTCAGTCCTTCGACAGCCATGCTGACCGAACAATCGAATGCCTCAGCAACCTATTTCAATCCCCTTGGCACCACTCCCTCTGTGTCTTCGATGCCCGATAACACCAACGGCATCGTCTGGGCGCTTGATAACACCCAGTACTGTACGAATCAGGCGTCGGGCTGCGGACCGGCTATTCTTCACGCCTACGATGCGACGAACCTCTCCACTGAGCTGTGGAACAGTTCGCAGGGCTCGGGCAACACCGCGGGCCACGCGGTCAAATTCACCGTGCCGACGGTCGCCAATGGCAAGGTCTACGTCGGCACTCGAGGCAACAATACCGGCGGCGCGGACAACAGTACGACGATCCCCGGCGAACTCGATGTCTATGGATTGCTTCCCTAGGGGATGGGTCGATGTTCTAGACTCTTTCTTTGCGTCCCGGACTCGGCGCGGGACAGCGAAGTGTTTCTACTTCCTACTTCCTACTTCCTACTTCCGAGCGGGCGCTCGACCGCTGCCATCCGGTTTGGCGTGGGACAACCAGAACGACTGGCCGTGTCGCGCTCGTCCTGAACACGACCTGACACGGCGACCACGACTCACGCCGGGCGTGTCTCCTCGACAGCCGGGTTTTGCGCACGTGGAGCTCGACTCGCTGCCAGCGCCCGCTGAGGGATGCGGGTTCCGGAAGCAATCCAACGCATGGCGCCAGGCACTAACCGCAACGCGTGCGACGAAAGTCTGCGGCCAGTTCCCGTGAGCACTAACTTGGACAAAAACGTGGCCAGCCTCATGCTCTTGGAGAGATGTGCGCGCAGGGTCCCGATGAAATCCGCAATACTCTTCCCTTCGAGGAACATCTGCGCAGCCAGCGCTGCACTATGCAGGGCGATCGACATGCCATCGCCGGTGAACGACGGAATCACCGCCGCCTGATCTCCCACGCACCAAATCCCGCGGTCTTCGTTCACGAGATATCCATAAGGAATCGGCGCAATCGCCAGAGGCTTTTCATAGAGTGCTTCAGCACCCTCCAGGCGTTCGTCGACGCAAGCATTGCCGCGGCGGATCTCTTGTACCACCCGCGCCCACCCGCCTGCCTTCTGCAGTCGGCTGCGATGAACCACAAAACAAAACGTCGCCGCGTCACCCTCCACCAGCGACATTCCGCCATATCCGCCGGGAAAGAGATACAGCTCCATCGCTCCGCGCAATGCGTCGATCTGTGCAGCGCGCAACCGCCAATGCATTTTGAACCCGATCAGGTCCGGCTGCGTTCCCTTCCCACGCGCCCATCCACCCACCTCATGCTTGCCCGTCGCCAGAAAGACTGTTCGAGCCCAAATCGGCTCCGCTCCGCGTACTCCAGCTCTCCATAGCTCTCCCGTGCGCGTCAGCGACTCGATTTGGACGCCTCGCCGCACATCGCAACCCTTCTTGCCCGCCTGCTCAAGCAACGCCTCATCGAGAGTGCGCCGCGAGAGCGACATTGCACGAAATGGGAGCGGTGTCTCTCGCGGGGTCCTTCCCGCGTGCAGGCGCACACGATCGATGGGCCTTGCCCCCAGCTCACGCAAATCGATGCCAACCTGTCCCAGATAGCTGCCCGCCTCAGGGCTAAGAAACTCTCCGCATACCTTGTGATGCGGACCTCGTTCCCTCTCGATGAGCGTGACCGGGCGTCCGGCCTCCGTCAACCGCAGGGCAACCATCGATCCCGCAGGACCTCCACCAATCACAAGATTCTCGATCACTTTGCGCGTCCTACTGTGAACTGCTTTCTTCGCATGACGCACAGCTTCCCCGGCGTGTAAGCGCGAATCGCGAAGTCCTGCTTGCAAAGGCCTGCGTCATTGCACACTCTTCGCCAGTCCTCGGGTACAAACGCACGCGTGATCGAGACCGGCCCATCGTATTGCACAAACGGATGCAGCCTCATCCCCTTCGACAGCAGACGAAACAATCGGTACGGAGTCGGATGGCGCACTAAGTCACCGACAAACCATCCCATCAGTGTCCACTGTTCCATCCACTGCACAAATCGCACGACCTCCGCATCCGTTAGATGATGAGTGAACAGCGAGCTAACCACCAGGTGCGGCGGCTTTGCGGGCACGTACCGAAGCACATCCGCTTGCACCCACTCGATTGTGCTCGGCGTTCCGGTCGCCTGCGCTGCAATTACGACCGTATCGGGATTCAGATCGATCCCGGTCAGCTCGACTGCGATGGCGCGCGCCTTCGCCCATTGGCTGATTCGCCGCAGCACATCGCCATATCCGCAGCCCACATCGAGAATTCGCACCGGCTCAGGGAATCGAGTCAGATCGAGCGCGTTGAGCCAAAGCAGCAATGGCCGATACGCCAGCAGCCACCGATTCACCTTTGCGATGTCGCGCAGACAGGCGCGCAATTCTTCGCGACTGCATGGCTCATCCATGCGTTCCGTCAGCTGCGCGCGCCGCCGAAAGTCGGGCCGCTCAGGCAGCATGGAACGTCGTCGCCTCTGCAGTCGCTCTAGGTCCAAACGACATGGCGCATCCAGGCCAGCCGGGCGTTGGAAGCCGCACGACCTTTTCCAGAACAAACATCTCCGACGCCGATGACATCTTGCCGAACCGCGCCAGCTCCTCGCACGAGAGCGCCAGTGCTTCGGGAGGAAGCCCCAACCCCTTCTCCGCCGGATCCAGAATCGTTCCTCCGCCGGCACGCACCGCCCACAGATCCATTGACTAGGAATCTCCTTTTTTCGGTACCGGTTCCCAGAATTTATACCGCCCCTAAGGCAGATTGCAAGGCTGGCGGACCAGGCTTGTTGGGTCAGTGAACAGACCTGCCCGTCCTTGCGATCCCTTCGCGATGTGCTAGGATTCTCCCACCCCGTGGCTATCGGGAGTCCCAACGTATCCAACGGGAAGATGGCAGAGTGAGCGATCTGGTTCAATCCTCTGTTCCGGCTTCGCAGAGCCTCCGGCACAAGGGATCTCAGCAGGCGCTGGCCCGCCCCAAGATAATCCTCGAAGGACTGCCGAGCGGGAACGGTCATATACCGCTTGAGCCGCCGAGTAGCCAGCCGTCGGCCAATTCTCGAGATCGGCGGGATCGCTGCTATCGCAGCTGCTTATGCATCGTGTCTGGTGGCTATGCGCAATTCGCTTCCAGTGGACATGGAAGCTGACGGACGAGTGGGCGAAAATCGAGGTAATTCAAACGGCGGATCGCAAGTCTCCGCCGATTTGAAACACTCAAAGCGGCAGGTTAAGCCTCCCTTTTCCTGTCGCATTTTTCCTTCTCCATGCAGTTCGACCAAGAGGCATCTTCAAATTGCACGATCTTAACGAACTAGCTCTGAAGAAAGGGCTTCATCGCGCGAACGGCGTCCGGGATCTTTTCGGCCGGAACGCTGCCGAACCCGAGAATGAGTCCCTGACGAGGCTCTATCTTGACGTAAGCAGGTGAGAGCGGCCACAGATATAGGCGCGCCTCTGCAGCCCGGGCGGAAATCTCTGTATCGCGATAGCCCTCGGGCAACGTCACAGCCAGGTGCATGCCTGCCTCTGCTCCGTGCACTTCCAGCAGGTCGCCATATTCCGCATGAAGACTGTGGATGAGGACTTCGCGACGCTTGCTGTACAGATTCCGCATCCGCCGAATGTGCCGGGCAAAGTGACCTTCGTGCATGAAGTCGGCGAGCACTTCCTGGGGAAGATAAGGGGGGAAGATATCCATCGCAAAGCGCACCGCCGAGAAACGGTCGACGAGATCCTCGGGGATCACGATGTATCCGATGCGCAGCGAGGGGAACATTACTTTGCTGAATGTTCCGATGTAGATGACCCGCGCATTTACGTCGAGACCTTGCAACGATGAAATGGGGCTGCTTTCGTAACGGTATTCGCTATCGTAATCGTCTTCAACGATCCAGGCCCCGGCACTTTGAGCCCAGCTGAGCAAGTGGAGCCGCCGAGCCAACGTCATGGTCGATCCAAGTGGATACTGGTGGGACGGGATGACAAAGGCCGCTCTCGCCTTCGGGTTGAGCTCGAGAGCCGCACTAACGTCCATACCTTCGCGATCTACAGGCACAGGAATAAGAGAACAACCCGCCGCGGCGAGAGCGGTTCTCGCCAAGCCGTAGCCTGGATCTTCCACAAAAACGGGACTGCCGGGGTCGAGCAGCACGCGCGCCGTAATGTCGATCGCCTGTTGCGACCCTGAGACGATCATGATTTGGCCGGGCGCACACTTCACCCCGCGCGCGGTCCGGAGATAAGAGCAGATCTCCAGGCGAAAGCGCTCCGAACCTAGCGGATCGATGTGGTGCAACGCACTCGCAGCAGGATTCTGGCTATGCCGCGCGATTAGTTTCGACCACACCTGGAAAGGAAAATGATCGAAGGCTGGCTGATGAAGCCCGAAGGCTCCCCATCGACGCGAAGATCGGGTTCGATCGAAGGATGGATAGAGCGATGAGCGTCGCGACACGTTGCGTGGCCCCGATGGCATCTTGGCAGGCCGCCCTGTATGGGGCTCAACGGAGCTGAGCTGTTCAGGGAGCGAACTGGCGACAAATGTGCCGGAACCCACACGGCTCTCGAGGTAGCCTTCTGCGAGAAGCTGGGAATACGCTTGCAAAACGGGGAAGCGGGATACACGCACTTCGGAAGCAAAGTCGCGCGTCGACGGAATTTGCTGCCCCGGTCTGAGATCTCCGCGCAAAATTGCGGTGCGGTATCCGTCATAAACCTGCCTGTGCACTGGCAAAGGGGCGCTTTGATCGATCGCAATGATGGGACAAATGTGAGCTGAAGAGTTTCCCATGGAGGTTATCTCTCACTGTTCTTATTGCTCGAATTCGTCACTGAGTACACCGAGCAGGCTCTGACTCGGCGGCAAAAGCGACCTACCTGGCCTTGCCTGCTCCGCCGGGTGCGGAAGGCAGCTTCGCCGCGGAGACACTACGTCGAACACGGTGTTTGACTGCTCTCTAACTGGATCGTCACTACGCTAAACACATGTATTGGGCTGCACAGAAGTTACGTTGGATTACGTATTCGCCGCATCAATCCTGTTCACGCCTTGAATCGGACGACTCCGCCTGCCGCGCGCCTCACACGGAGCTTTTTGCTTGACACATGCATAGTGTTGTAAGGGATCCCAATTCCAAGTCGAACGGCCTTGCATGCAGTTGTTACCGCATGATTTGTACGCACTTGGGAAGCCGGTCCAAAGAAGAAGGGCGCGACGGGGGTTACCCGTCGCGCCCTGGTTACGGTTGACTGTACCCCGCGGACGAAGACCTGTCCGCGGGACACCGGTTAGAAGACGAACTTGCCGCCAAGTTCAAGGTTACGTGGATCCCACGTGCTCGTGATCTGGCCGAACAGGGAGTTACCCAGAGTGGAGTTGAAGTTGTTCAGCTCGGTGTGGTTGAAGGTGTTGAACGATTCAAAACGCAGCTCGAAGTGCGCCCGCTCGGTCATTGCGAACGACTTGTAGAGCGACGTAGTGAAGTTCACGCGGCCTGGGCCAACAATGGCATCCCTTGCGGCGTTGCCGAAGCCCTGGTTGGGCCCCCCAAGCCACGCCGGAATTGGCGAGCTGAATTGCGAGGTGTTGAACCACTGCTTCGTCTGCTTGGGGTAAGTCACTTTACCGCTGACGTTCGGATGAGGCGTGTAATTTCCGCCTAAGCCGACCGGGTCGTAGGGGATCGAGAGGTTAGGACCAAAGTAGTTCAGACTTCCATTGCCCGGGATACCCGACTCATCGACAAAGGTGCCTGCCATCTCCCATCCACCGAGGACGGACTTAACCAGTCCCTGGCTTTTGGCGAAGAAGGGCAGGTTGTAGATGTAGTTGGCGTTGACTATCTGACGGCGGTCCAAGTTGCCCGAGGACTTGTCATACTTCACGTTGAATGGATTGCTCACTGGAGACAGATCCGAGCTGGTCAAATCGATTTCGTGCGAGTACGTGTAGTCGATTTCACCGCTCAGGCCCCACTTGTTCTGCAGTCGCAGCCCGGTCTGGAAGCCGTTGTAGCTTCCGTTGGTGGTGTTCTCTTCCTGCTTGATCTCCGCATACCCCTGATAGGTGCGGTAGATATTGCCGTTAGCCAGGTTCCCGGCATCGATCGCCGGATTGCAACTGGAGTTGCCGCCGCCGATTTGGTCGCCGGCGTATTTGCACGATCCGTCGCCGGACTGGGCACGGACTGAGAGCGGTGTGGTGAGCGGATAGTTGTTGATATCCCGCAAGATACTCTGGTGCCACGCCAGGTTGCCGACGTATTGCACGACCCAGATCATCGACGGTTTCAGCTCATGCTGAATACCGAGGCTGAACTGTACCACCGCCGGCGCCTTGTAGGACTGCGCCAGGTTCGCCCAGCCGCCCGATGCAAAGAACGGCGTCGCGGCAGTCTCGCCCGTGACCCAGCTCGTTCTCGGATTGGAGAAGTAGACGTTGTTCGCCTGCGGGTTGAAAGCGAACGGCGGAGCCGTTGCCGCGTTGTAGATGTCGTTGCCCTGCAAGCGCTCGTAGAAGCTTCCGAAGCCGCCGCGGAGAACGGTCTTGCCGTTGCCGAAGAGATCTTCAGAGAAGCCCACACGAGGCTGCAGCGTGTTGTAGTCGTTGTTCACCAGGCCCTTCGGGAAGCCGTTCTGTCCCGCAAGACCCATGCCATTGACATAGAACGGAACAGCACCGAACATTTGGAATCCGGGTCCGGCAGGGTTGAGAGAACCGTCCGAGTTCCATTGCGGGATTTCGCTCGGCAGATACAGCGCCGGATCGAAGTTGGCGACCGCGTTGCTACGCTCCCAGGCATGCGGCAGAGCGTCGTAACGCAGACCGAGTTGCAGGGTCAACCGCGGCGTCACGTGCCAGTTGTCCATAGCATAAGCCGAAGGAGTCTGGTTGACGTAGTGGCGAATTGGCACCGCTTGATACTGGTTGTAGCTCGACGACAGACCCAGCAGCAGATCCATCAGACCGTCATTGGTCATTTGCCCTTGGCTGACGTTCCCTTCGGCATCGCCGAACAGCTGCTGGTTCTTGGTGTAGCGGTTATAGCTGAAGCCGAACTTCATGGCGTGCTTGCCCGAGGTATACGAGATGTCCACCTTGGGCTCGTAGTCACGAGCGGCGTTGTGCCACGGCGCAGAACCGATATCTTCGGCCGTGCCATATGGGTTTCCGAACCCCTGGACGCCCGGCAGATAGGGATTACCCGTGTTGAAGAACGTGGCTTGCGACCAGCCTGACGGCTTATTGGCCAATGGACTATTGAGGATGTTAATGACGTTGCCGTCGTAGTTCATGCTGGCTTCAACCAGCAGGTTCGGATTGATGGTTCCGCTCAGCTTGATGGCAGCCGAATCTGATGGATTTGCTAAGGTGCTGGTGACCGTGTTGTAACTCGCCCACAGCCAGCCGAGTTCAGGCGAAGCATAGCCCTGGGTCACTTTGTCTTCCATGTAGTGACCGAGGATCGTCCACTTGTCGTTGAACTTGTGGTCGATGCGGACCACCGTGTCCACGACATCGATCGGGTTCGACACATTGGTGATGTTCTTGTCCTGCCCAGCCACGTTCGCGGCGGGGAGGACGCCTGAATTCAAGTAA
The DNA here is from genome assembly GCA_963778705.1 of uncultured Acidobacteriaceae bacterium. Lineage (GTDB taxonomy): Bacteria > Acidobacteriota > Terriglobia > Terriglobales > Acidobacteriaceae > Telmatobacter. The sequence continues at coordinate 98,855 of CAVZVM010000009.1, read as the reverse complement.
AGGACAGCATTGGGGTCGAACAGGTTTGCCGGAATTACGGGCATCGCAGCGCCCGGAGTCAGACCATCCGCTGCCAGCTTGGCATTGAATGCCGGATCGCCAACCTTCGGTACAACCAGCGCGGTAGTCGGCGCAAACAACGGCGCCACATAAGCCAGGTTCGAGCCCGCCTTCGGAATATCGGCAGGGTCGATCGTCGGCTCAAGATTGGTGCCGGCGCCGCTGAGGATCTTGCGCCACTCTTCATTCCAGAAGAAGAAGCTCTTCTGCTTGCTCTCGTTGTACACGTGAGGAATGAAGATCGGGCCACCGACGTTGCCGCCAAAGATGTTGTAGTGGGTGCTGGTGCGAGGAATGATCGGGCTGGCTTCCTTATTGAAGTAGTTATTGGCGTCGTAGTCGGTGTTGCGGTTGAACTCGTATGCCTCGCCATGGAACTTCTGGGTGCCGCTCTTGAGCGAAAGGCTCATGGTGGCGCCCGACGAAATGCCGTAATCCGGCGGATAGTTCGAGGTCATCATCGTGAACTCGGCAATGGCGTCCTGCGCAGGCATGATGTCCATGCCGCCGGCGCCGCCGCGGTCATCGGCTTCACCACCGTCGATCAGCCAGATGTTGTGGTTTTGACGGAGACCGTTCACGCTGATGGTGAAGTTGGCTGCCACCGAAGTCGGTGTGTTGGAGTCAGGCAGAGCTGAGCTGACGCCCAGACCCAATGCAGCAAGAGCCGCGAAGTTGCGGTTCTCAGTCGCAATCTGGCTGATCTGCTCGGAGCTGATCAGTGTGCTGACCACGTTGGAGTCGGCTTGCACCGCGAGAGCATCGGCTTCGACAGTGACTGTCTCAGCTTCGGCGCCGACTGTGAGCTTCACATCGGCACGAGCAGTAGCCGACACGTTTACCACGATGCCGTTCTGTGCATAGCCCTGGAAGCCCTTGGCTGTGACTTTCATGTTGTAGTTGGCGGGGTTCAGGCCTGGAATGTCGTAGAGACCCGTCCCACCACTGGTTGTTGATTTGCTGAATCCGGTTGCGGGATCGGTAACGGTGATCTTTGCATCCGGGACCACAGCCCCAGTTTGATCGGTGACAATGCCTGTGAGTTCGGAGTTTGCCTGCGCCCAAACGGTTACGCATGCCAACATCAGAAAGCTCAACAGGATTTGTATTCTCCTGCTCACTTGATTCATATGGCCATCCTTTTCAGAGTTGCTTCAAGTTCAAGTACTTTTGCTCGAGCGCGATCTTCGACGCAGACCGCGTTCGGGCGCGGTTCTGTCATGCTTGCGGTCCGGAAAGAACGGGCGGAGCCGTTAAGGGATGGGCTTTTCCTGAATGGATGGATCGTTCCAGGCTGGAAAGCAGGAGCCCGGAAATGCCCACTCGAACGGAGTCCACTTCATCCGACACAAACCCCGGCCCTTTCCGAACCCAACCACTATCCCTGAGGCAGATGGCCGGTCACAATAACCAGTCAGGGTTGAATCGTCATAACCACTTTTGGAGAGTCGCGCCGAGGGGATGGAGTGCCGACTTGATGATTTGAAGTGTGCTTGAAACAGAATCAACAGTAGGGTGTTTACGGGCCCGATACCTTTGATTGTCGCCAGCCTGGCCTGCAGAGCCGCGCAAACCATCTCCGGCTGAAAGTGAAGTCTGCGGGAGCAGAAGCTCTTCGCAGATGAAGGGCAAGCAGCGCCGCGCAGCTGAGAATCGTGACGGGACTTCGTAGGTCGCAGAACACGACAAAGAATCCGATGGTGTGCAAAGTCAAACCTGCAGGCAAACTGCAGAGGAAGCTTGCATAGTCACCCAGTGGCCTCGAACTGACCTCAGAAAAATCTGTCAATTTTGTAAGTAGTTGATTTTATTGGCGTCCCCGACGGGATTTGAACCCGTGTTATCGCCGTGAAAGGGCGGTGTCCTAGGCCGGGCTAGACGACGGGGACGCGTGGAGAGCAGGAACAGCCGGGGATGGCCGTATGCGCCCTTTTGGAGGCTATCAACTCATGAGAGGCATGTCAAAACTTGAAGCCGCGCCTCCGCAGCCGCTTGCGCACCACGTTGGGCACCAGAGCCCCTGTTGCTGGCGTCTATCGGCGACCAGACACGACAGGCGGTCTGCGCCTTCCCATGTGGCCTCGACCCCACTCCGCCGACGCCATGCTTGAGGACTCCACATGCCCGCTCCCTGAGCCCATCTCGCTGATCCACCCAACTGATTCTCCGAGCGAGGCTTACGGGAGAGCACGACCGAAGGGCCGCGCCGGGTGCACATACCTCGGCTGGGTTATCCTCAGGGGAGATGCGCCGCTATCGCTATCTCGACCTGCTGACCATCGGTTTCGTGGTGGTTTTGCTCATTTCGAACCTGATCGGACCGAAAATCTGTCAGCTCGGTCCGCTCCGCCCCAGCGCGGCCGAATTCCTATTTCCCCTCACCTATATATGTGGAGACGTCTTCACCGAGGTTTACGGGTACGGCTCCTCTCGGCGCGCAATATGGCTCGGATTCTTCGCCATGGCCCTGCTCGCTGCCATGGGGCAACTGGCCGTCTCTCTTCCGCCAGCGCCTGAATGGAGGGGCCAGGAAGCCTTCGCGACCGTCTTCGGCCTCGTGCCTCGCTTCGCCTTCGCGAGTCTGGTGGCCTACTGGGCAGGGGAATTCACCAACAGCTATACCTTGGCCAAACTCAAACTATTTACCGGCGGGCGCTGGCTCTGGACCCGCACCGTGGGTTCCACTGTGACTGGGCAGGCCGTGGACACCGCCGTCATTGTTGTCGTCGCGTTCGCCGGTACTCAGCCCGCTGGGATGCTCCTGCGGATGGTTCTGTCGTCCTATCTGATCAAGGTTGCCGTGGAAGTGGTGGCAACGCCCGTCACATATCTCGTGGTCGGCTGGCTCAAACGTGCCGAAGACGTCGATACCTTTGATCGCCGTACCAACTTTAACCCGTTTGCCTGGCAGGGTGAACGCGCCTGACCCGCCCTGAAGCCGCTCTGCAACAACCCAGGCCTGCACAGGCGAATTTTTTGCGACAATGTGCAGCCCTGGCGCGTCAGTTAGTGAGCCTCAAACGGTTCATGTCCATCTCCGATGCACCTGTCTTGGCTCACAGTCGTAATCCCCTGCAGGGTTGTAGGATGGGTGCTGCATTTCACTGAAGACCACATCTGCGCAGATCAACGGACAGAGCGGATGCGGTGACGAGGGTTCCGGATTGAAACGCATTTTTGCTCCAGTGTACGCAGTTGCTCTAGGTCTCGCTCTTTCCGGTTGCCAGCAAAAACAGGCAGCACAACCTGCCGGAGCCGGCATGCGGGGCATGCCCGTGCAGACGGTTGCCGTTACGCTTGCTCCGGTGGCGCAGAGCAGTGAATACGTCGCGACCATCATGTCGCGCCGGTCGGCCACGCTCCAGCCGCAGGTCAGCGGGCGCCTCACGCGCATCGAGGTCAAGTCCGGCGATCGTGTGCAGGCCGGCCAGCTCATGATGTCCATCGACGCCCAGCCACAGATCGCCACGGTCGAAGCGCAGCGCGCCACCGAGCAGCAGAAAAAGGCTCTCTACGACTACAACACCGTCGAGGTGGAGCGCCAGCACAAGCTCTTCGATGCCGGCATCATCAGCCGCGACGTTTGGGAACAGGCGCAGCAGTCCTATTCCAACACGAAGGCCGACTATGAGTCTGCCGTTTCTCTGCGCAAAACGCAGGAGGCACAGCTCGCCTACTACTCGATCCGCGCTCCCTACGATGGCATCGTCGGCGATGTGCCCGTGCACGTGGGCGATTATGTTTCGTCCAGCACTGTGCTCACCACCGTCGACGAGAACAAGGATCTCGAAGCTTACATCTACGTTCCGACCGAGCGTGCCGGTGAGGTACGCCCCGGCCTGGCGGTGGAGCTGTCTGACACCTCCGGCAAGCTGCTCGAGAAAACCAGGGTAGACTTCGTTTCGCCCCAGGTCGATAGCACGCTGCAGGGCATCCTCGTGAAGGCTCCGGTTCATCCCTCGGCGGAGATGGTGCGCAACGCACAGCTCATCAAAGCCAAGATCATCTGGAGCACCAAGCCGATGGCGGTGGTTCCCGTGCTTGCTGTGACGCGTCAGGGAGGCCAAACCTTCGTCTTCGTGGCGCAAAATCAAGGCGGTCACTTCACTGCTCACCAGACGCCAGTTACGCTCGGCGATACGGTTGGCAACACATATTCCGTGCCTCTAGGCCTGACCGCCGGCGACAAGGTCATCGTGACCAACACGCAATTCCTGGTGGAAGGTATGCCCGTGATGCCTCTCGGCGGGTAATCGAGTCAAGTGCTGCAACTTCCAGGCGCTCTGTGCAGCATTGGGAGCGGATACGCGATGCCTGCTTAAAACGAACAGGAAGGACGACTCGCAGTGTTTGTTGATTTCTTCATTCACCGGCCAGTGTTTGCCACGGTCTGCGCGCTGCTCATCATTCTGGCCGGCGCAGTCTGCATTCCAACTCTGCCCATCGAGTTGTATCCGAACCTTGCCCCGCCCCAGGTTTCCGTTACCTGTAGCTACATCGGCGCCAACGCCGACACCGTCGAGAAGGCCGTCACTATTCCGCTGGAGGAAGCCATCAACGGCGTTGAGGGGATGCGTTACATCTCTTCTTCCAGCACCAACAGCGGTGTAAGCTCCATCATTATTTCCTTCCAAACTGGATACAGCCTCGACATCGCGGCTGTGGACGTGCAGAATCGCGTCGCCAGCGTGCAAGGCCGCCTGCCGGCCGCTGTCAACGCCACCGGCATCAGCATCGTGAAGGTCAGCCAGAACTTCGTTTTTGGATCGGGCTTCTTTACCCGCGACAATCGCTATTCTCCCGAGTTCATATCGAATTACCTCGACGTTTACGTCAAGGACGCGCTCAAGCGCGTGCCCGGAGTAGGCGACGTCGTTATCTTTGGCGAGCGTAAATATGCCATGCGCGTGTGGCTTGACCCCGCCAAGTTGGCGGCGCGCTCGCTTACTGCGAATGACGTGGTGAACGCGCTGCTCGAGCAGAACGTCGAGGTCCCAGCCGGCCAGCTCGGCCAACCTCCTTCCGACTCGACCCAGGCATTCCAGGTTCCGGTGCGCGTGGTCGGCCGGCTCAGCGATCCAGCCGAGTTCGACAAAATCATCCTGAAAAACACGCCGAACGGCCTGGTGCTGCTGAAGGATGTAGGTCACTCCGTTGTGGGAGCTGAAGACTACAGCTCCAGCCTCAAATACAGCGGTTTTCCCGCAATGGGCATCGGCGTACAACAGCTCTCCAATGCGAATGCGCTCGATGTCGATCGCAAGGCTAAGGCTGTGCTCGCCGAGTTGTCCAAGAGCTTCCCGCCGGGACTCGAATACGCCATCGCCTTCGACTCAACAACCATCGTGGGCGATTCCATTCGCGAAGTGCTGACCACCCTGGCCGAGGCCATTGGCATCGTCATTCTGGTCATCTTCCTGTTCCTGCTCGATTGGCGCGCAACCATCATCCCCGCCGTCACCATTCCGGTTTCACTCATTGGAACTTTTGCCTTCATCAAAATATTCAACTTCTCCATCAACTCGCTCACGCTTTTTGGCATCACGCTTGCCACTGGACTGGTTGTCGACGATGCCATTGTCGTCATCGAAAATGTGCAGCGTCACATTGCCGCCGAGCACTGCGATCCCCATAAAGCCACCTCCGAGGCGATGGGCGAAGTGACCAGTGCGGTCATTGCGACGTCCCTCGTGCTGATCGCCGTCTTTGTTCCGGTTTCATTCTTTCCTGGAACGACAGGCATTCTCTACCGGCAATTCTCGCTGACCATCGCGTTTGCCATCGCCATCTCGGCCTTCAACGCGCTGACACTCTCTCCCGCGCTGTCGGCCCTGTTTCTGCGCGGTGAAGAGGAGCGCCCCCGTCAGCTGGACTTCCTGCACATCGGATTTGTCTCCAGAGCCTTCGCAGGTTTCGTTCACGGCGCCGACGCCTCCATCGGCTGGCTGGCGTCAACCTATGCCAAAGCCATCCATCTGGCGCTTCGATTGCGTTACCTCATTCTGCTTCTCTTCGTGGGCGGGCTGGCCTCCGCAGGGTGGATGTACCAGCACGTGCCAACGGGCTTCATCCCTCAGGAAGATCAGGGCTACCTGATCGGCTTGGTGATCGCCCCGCCCGGAGCTTCTCTGTCTTACACCAGCGCGATTGCTGACAAGGCGCAGGCGGTCATTGCGACGAATTCAGATGTCGTCGGTTCTTTTGCCGTGATGGGCTTCAGCTTTTCTGGCAATGCGGCCAATCAAGGCCTCATTTTTCTTGCCACAAAGCCCTCCGATGAACGTCGCGGTAAGGGCCACTCGGCCGCCGATATTGTGCAGGATCTCACGCCTAAATTGCTGATGATTCCCGGCGCTTACGTAGGCATTTTTCAGCCTCCTGCGGTCAACGGCGTGGGCGCTTTTGGCGGCTTCCAGTTCATTCTCCAGGACCAGGGCAAGAACACCCTCACCGACCTGGACCGCGTTGCGCACCAGATGGTCGGCGCGAGCCGTGCACCTGGAAGCCACCTGACCGGTTTGCAAACCACCTTCTCCGCCAACGATCCGCAGACGTTGGTCACAATCGACCGCGAGAAAGCCAAAGCGCTGAATATTCCGCTCTCCCAGATCACCACCGCCCTCGGTGTCTTCATGGGTTCGCAATATGTCAACGACTTCGACTACAACAACCGCACCTATCGCGTGTACGTGCAGGCCGATCAGCAGTACCGCATGACCGCAAAGGACCTGCACAATTTCTATGTGCGCTCCGACTCCGGCCAGATGGTTCCGATGGATAACCTGGCCACAGTCGCGGAAAGTTCGGGACCGCCTGTCATCAGTCACTACAATCTCTTCCGTTCGGTTGAGATCGATGGCTCAGCCGCACCCGGCTACAGCTCAGGGGAAGGCGAGCTGGCCATGCAGGACCTTGCGCAGAAGATGATGATGCCTGGAATGAAGTACGAGTGGACAGGCCTCACGCTGGATGAGATCGAGTCGGGTGGCAAAGCGATGATCATCTTTGGCCTTGGCGTGCTCGTCATTTATCTCACGCTCTCGGCACAATACGAGAGCTTCGCACTGCCCTTCATCATCCTTTTGGCGGTGCCCATGGCCGTCCTGGGTGCCCTGGGTGCGGTTTCCCTGCGCGGTCTCTCCAATGACGTCTATTGCCAGATCGGCCTGGTTATGCTCATCGGACTGTCAGCCAAGAACTCAATTCTGATTGTTGAGTTCGCCGAGCAGTTGCGCCGCAAGGGTCGATCCATCGCGGAGGCAGCCATCGAAGCCGGCGAGTTGCGCCTGCGGCCGATCCTGATGACCTCGTTCGCTTTCATCCTCGGGATTCTGCCGCTGGTCTTTGCCACCGGTGCGGGCGCCCTGGGCCGTCATTCGGTGGGAACTACGATCGTCGGCGGCATGTTGCTCTCCACCGTGCTCAACCTGATCTTTATCCCCGTGCTCTATGTCTTGCTGAGCCGCATTCTCAAGCACGTCACTCCGGTCAGAACCCCACCGGCCGACTGCCCATAACGAATATCGTCGCTCACTGCTTGTCGCGGTGGGCGACGATCCAATCCTTGATTCGCTCATACACTTCGCTGGTGACTACGCCGCGATCAAGGAGGTCGTTCTTGGCGCGATAAGGCCGAAAGCGCACAATGCGTTCCGCCCAGGTTCGCGTCATCCCCGGCACCCTCGTCAACTCTTCCACCGTCGCGTGATTAATATCGACGCGAACCTCCGGCGGTGGTGCCTGCGATGGTGCAGGTCGCTGCGCGTGAGAGAGCAGGCAAATGCCTGCAACAGCGATGGCGACTGTTCGTCCGAAGGGGCCCACAGGACAATTCTCCTCTCGGTTCGCGGGCACGGCAAATTCAATCCCCAGCCCGGTCTTTGGTACCGTCGTTTCAAGGTCTCGCGGTTCTCAGCCCCGCCCGCCTTCTTTAGAATGCGGGTATGGCAATCCCCCCCGTTGCTCCCGTGCCGCCCCAGGTCGAAGGCAAGCGCGCCACCGGCAAGACACGGTCTGTCCTGCTCCTTGTCCTCAGCACGCTCCTGATCCTCTGCTTTGTTTTCCTCTGGATTACGCGCGGCTCGATGGAGAATCTGGCCTTCCTCCGCGAAAGGAACGGTGCATCCGTCACCACGGGGAAGAAGACCCTCGTCGATGTGAGCACCTGGCAGACTGCGCAGGCGCTTGCCGCGCTTGCCGTGACCGCCGAAGAACAGGAGCACGCGCGCGATGCAGAACGGCTTGCCGACCATGAGGTCGACCAGGCCTTTGCCTCAGCCCTTCGCCAGGCCAGACTGAAAGCCGAGCACCGGACGCTGACGGGCGAGGCTTTGGCGCTCTCGCAAAAAGTGGCGCAGCTTCAACAGCTCGTGAAACAGGATCAGGCGTCCGTGCAGAACCTGACTCCTCCGGCGGGTGCCTCGGGGCAGGGCAGCAAGCCGGCTCCCGCGCCCTCGGCCGACAGCGACGATCTCGAGGTCGCTAAGGCGCAGCTCGGCCTCGACTCCGACGAACTCGACGATGCACAGGAGGATCTTGCCCGCGCCTCTGGTGACGACAGCGCCCAGATTCAGGACGAGCTGACTGCGCACGAAGCTTCGATGAAGGAGTACGACAATTCATCGCACAGCAGCGCACAGGTCGCTTCCGTTACCGAACGGCAGCACGGCACATTGGCAAGCCGAATTCGAGCCTGGTTCAGCCAACTCGACCGGTACAAGTCCATCCTGCAGGCCCAGCAAAAGGCGCAACAAGACGCCGCGTCTCTCACCGCGGACCATAACAAGCTCGAGAGCCAGACAGAGGCCTCTGCTACTGGCTCAGCGAGCAGCTCCTCAGACCGGTCTGTAAAACTCGCCAACCTGAAGGACCGCAGCGCCGAGCGCCAGATCCTCGCCATTTACGACGACCGTATCCAAACCAATCAGCAGCTTGCGTCCGTCTACAGCAAATGGGCCAACCAGGTGCTCGTGCAGCATCAGATCGTCCTTCACCTGATTCTCCGCTCGTTCGCTCTCATACTCTTCATCCTCATCTGCATGGTCGTCTGCGATGCGATCGTACGCAAGGTGATGGCCCATCCAGCCCTCGATCGCAGGCAAAGCCAGACCTTGCGCAGCATCTTCCAACTAGGCATCCAGGTCATCGGCGTGGTCCTTATTCTGCTCGTCATCTTCGGCATGCCGAAAGAGACGCCCACCATCCTCGGGCTCGCCACCGCCGCCCTCACCGTGGTGTTGCAGGACTTCATTCTCGCCTTCTTCGGATGGTTCGTTCTGGTGGGCAAGAATGGAATGCACGTAGGCGATTGGGTCGAGATCAACGGTGTTGGCGGCGAGGTCACCGAAGTCGGCGTGTTCAGTACTTCGCTGCTGGAGACAGGTACGCTCGATGAAAAAGGACACCCGACCGGCCGCCGCATTTCGTTCATGAACAGCTTCGCCATCCGAGGCCAGTTCTTCAATTTCTCCACCAGCGGGCAGTGGATGTGGGATGAAGTTTCCGTGACCATCCCCTCATCGCCCGATTCCATAGGCATCGTTGAGAAGATCCATGCCGTGGTCACAGAGGAAACGGAGAAGAACGCGCATCTTGCCGAACAGGAATGGCAGCGCAGCGCGCACGGCAAGGGCCTCACCCAGTTCAACGCGGTTCCGGTCGTGAATCTGCGGCCTGCTCCCCCAGGAATCAACGTGCAGGTGCGCTACGTGACCCGCGCCGCCGACCGCTTCGAAGTGCGGAATCGCCTCTATCGGCGCATGATCGAGCTGCTGCAACCGCCGGGGACCGAAGAGAAGACCAACGCAGGCACAGCAGACCCAGGCGGCAATATCGCGCCTGCCAAAGGTGAGAGTTGACACAACCCGGGGTTTCCTCGTACCTTGAAGCCAATGCAGATGAACCGCCATCATGGACATCGCCATCATCACGGGATATCCATGCCGGCGGACTGTCATGGCTTGAACTAAGCAGCCAGAGAGATCGGAAACCAAGGCCCGCCGGCGACCACGCTGGCGGGTTTTTTCGTGCAATCAGGAATGGAGCAATGAACGATTCTTCCGCAACAATTGATTTCGACAAAATGGATGGCCTCGTCCCCGGCATCGTGCAGGATGCACGCAACGGCGAGGTGCTGATGCTGGGCTTTCTCAACCAGACCAGCTATGCCAAAACACTTGAAACTGGCTTCGTAACCTTCTGGAGTCGCACCCGGCAGAAACTCTGGATGAAGGGCGAAACCAGCGGCAATCGCCTGCGCATCGTCTCCGCCTCCACCGATTGCGACAACGACACGCTGCTCTTTCGCGTCACCGTCGAGGGCGATGGCCTGGTGTGCCACGAGGGCACGGTCAGTTGCTTCACACGCCCGATTGCGACCAGAGAAACCGCGGAGGTGGCCCGTGGCTAACAAACTCCGCCTCGGTCTGCCCAAAGGCAGCCTGCAAGACGCAACCCTCGTTCTCTTTCGCCGCGCCGGATGGAACATCTACGCCGACGGCCGTTCCTACTTCCCCTCCATCGACGACAGCGAAATCGAGTGCATGCTGATTCGCGCGCAGGAAATGGCTCGCTACGTCGACCATGGTGTCCTTGATGCTGGTCTCACCGGCATCGACTGGGTCGTTGAGAGCGGCCTCGATGTCACCAGCGTGACCACCCTGACCTACGCCAAGCAGAGCCGCCGCAAAGTGCGTTGGGTGCTCGCCGTCCCCGAAGCCAGCGGCTTTACCAAGGCCGAAGACCTCGAAGGCAAGATCATCGCTACCGAACTCGTCGAAGTCACAAAGCGTTACTTCGCCGGCAAGGGCGTCAACGTTAAAGTCGAGTTCAGTTGGGGCGCAACCGAAGTCAAGCCGCCCATGCTCGCCGACGCCATCGTTGAAGTCACCGAGACCGGAAGCTCGTTGAAGGCGAATCACCTCAAGATCATCGACACGGTGATGGAGAGTGAGACGCATCTCATCGCCGGCAAGGCAGCACTGGCCGATCCCTGGAAGAGCGCCAAGATCGATCAGATTGCCCTCATGCTCCGCGGCGCCATCGACGCCCAATCGCAGGTGGGACTCATGCTCAACGTGCGCCGTGCCGATCTCGACGCTGTGCTCGCTGTTTTGCCCGCACTCAATTCGCCGACCGTCTCGCAGCTCAGCAACTCCGAGTGGGTTGCGGTGAATACCATCGTCGAAGAAGGTGTCGCGCGCGACGTCATCCCTCGGCTCAAGGCCGCGCGGGCAACCGGGATCGTTGAATACCCGCTGAACAAGGTTGTCCTGTGAGACGCGAATCATGAAACTGCTCCGAACCAAAGGCAGAGGCGCACGCGAAGCTGAGGAGATGCTGGCCGCACTCGAAGCGCGCAGCGGCAGCTCTCTCGATTCGGTCCTGCCCACGGTGAATCGCATCGTCACCGACGTGCGCAAACAGGGGGATCGTGCTCTGCTGCGCTACGCGGCGAAATTCGATGGCCTGGCTGGCCGGGAGAGATTGCGCGTCACCGCGGAAGAGATGCGGACGGCATGGAACGGTCTCAATCCCGCACTCCGCGATGCCCTGACAACCGCGGAAATCCATATCCGCACATTCGCGCGCCGCCAGAAACCGGTCTCCTGGAGTTTCTCGCCGATTCGCGGCCTGAAGACCGGGCAACTCGTTCGTCCCCTCGGCTCAGTTGGTTGCTATGTGCCCAGTGGCCGCCATCCGTTGCCTTCGACGCTACTGATGACCGCAATCCCCGCGCAGGTTGCGGGTGTCGAACGGATCGTCGTTGTTTCTCCCAAGCCTGCGCCCGAGACTCTTGCTGCCGCGCATCTTCTCGGCATCACCGAGTTCTATCGCCTCGGCGGCGCGCACGCCATCGCTGCTCTCGCCTACGGAACTAGCTCCATCGCTCGCGTCGACAAGATCGTCGGCCCCGGCAATCTCTACGTCACCGCAGCCAAACGCCTTGTCGCCTTTGACTGCGCCATCGACATGCTCGCCGGCCCAACCGAGATCGTTGTCACCAGCGATCTCGGCCGCCGCGCTGACATCGCCTCCGATCTCGTCGCGCAAGCCGAACACGATCCCGAAGCATTAGCCATCTTCGTCACCACACGAGACGGTCTTGCCCGCGCAGTCGCTGCAGAGGTCAAACGTTGGAGCCGAACCAACGTGATCGCGCGTGAATCCCTCGCTCGCAATGGCGCCATCTTCGTCGCGGCTAGCGCGGACGAAGCTCATGCCATCACCAACCGCATTGCCCCCGAGCACCTCACAGTCGATACCGCCGCCGATCTCGCGTGGGTGCAAAACGCCGGCTCCGTCTTCGTCGGTCGCTGGTCGGCGCAGCCCATGGGCGACTACATCTCCGGCCCCAACCACACCTTGCCCACCGGCGGCATGGCGCGCGTGCGCGGTGGCCTCAGCGTCAACGACTTCGTCAAGCTCATCACTGTCCAGGAATACACCGCGCAAGGGGTTCGCTCTTTGGGGCCAGCCGCTATTCGATTGGCCGAAGCCGAAGGGCTCATCGGCCACGCCGAGGCAATTCGCACGCGGCTAGACAACAGGAGATCTCATGCCTGAATCAAGCGCCGTGCGCCAACCAATACCCCGCCTCCGCGTGCAGGCGATGAAGGAGTATCATCCGCCTCTCGGCGATCGCTCCGTGCTGCGCCTCGACTTCAACGAGAACACGCTCGCTTGCTCCCCCAAGGTGCGCGACGTTCTCGGTCGTATCTCCGCCGGCGAACTCACACGCTATCCCGAGCGCGAACCAGTCGAAGCCCTTGTTGCCGACCATCTCCGTCTCGCGCCCGAACAGGTCGTGCTCACCAACGGTGTCGACGAGGCCATTCACGTTCTCTTCGAGACCTTCCTCGATGCGGGCGACGAGCTGCTTCTTCCCGTGCCCACTTATACGATGTACGAGGTCTACGCTTCGGCGACCGACGCGAAGATCGTCGCCGTGCAGTCCGCGGCCGACCTGCAATTCCCATTCGAACGCCTACTCGCTGCTATCGGCTCGCAGACCAAAACCATCGCCATCGCCAACCCCAACAGCCCAGCCGGTTCCGTCGCCACACGCGCGCAACTCATGGAAATCGCACGCCGCGCACCACACGCCGCCGTGCTCGTCGATGAAGCCTACTTCCACTTCCACGGCGAAACCGTGATCGACCTCATCGGCGAGATTCCCAATCTCATCGTGGCGCGCACCTTCTCCAAGGCATACGGCCTCGCCGGTCTTCGCCTCGGCCTGCTAGCTGGATCCGTCGAGCTGATGCGCTGGATTCGCCGTGTCCTCTCTCCCTACAGCGTGAACTCGCTCGCCCTGGCCTGTCTGCCCCCCGCACTCGAAGATGCAGCCTACCTCGAGTGGTACGTGGGCGAAGTTCTTGCAGCCCGCGCTGATTTCGAAGCCGCCCTCGACCAAGAACGAATCCGCCGCTGGCCCAGTCACGCCAACTTCGTGCTGGTCGAGATCGGCTCGCAGCACGCGGAATTCGTCCGCCACATGCGTGCTGCCGGTGTCCTCGTCCGCGATCGCTCCAACGACCCCGGCTGCGACGGCTGCGTCCGTATCACCATCGGGACCCGTCAGCAGATGCGCACAGCCGCGTCGGCCTTGCACGAAACCCTCGCAGCACTACAAATCACAAGAGACTCAAAATGAGCACCAAGACCAAATCGTCCGCCAGAGCAGCCTCCGCAAAGGCCCGTCGCGCCGCGTTCCAGCGCAACACGACCGAGACCCGCATCGCCATCGATCTCACCATTGAAGGCCAGGGCCGTTACAAAGTCACCACCGGCATCCGCTTCTTCGACCACATGCTGGAACTCTTCACACGCCATGGCGCGTTCGACCTCGACCTCGCCTGCAAAGGCGATCTGGATGTCGATCAGCACCACACCGTCGAAGACGTTGGCATCGCTCTCGGCGAGGCCTTCGACCGCGCCCTGGGGGACAAGCGCGGCATCCTGCGCGCCGGCTACTTCCTCATGCCCATGGATGAGACACTCGCCATCGCAGCTGTGGATCTTAGTGGTAGGCCTGCATTCGTGGTGGAGACAAGAGTGCGGAAGCACCTGGTCGGCGATCTGCAAACCGAGCTCGTCACCGATTTCTTCGAAGGCTTTGCCCGCGGCGCTCGCGCCAATGTGCACGTCAAAACCATGTACGGCCGCTCCAATCACCACAAGATCGAGGCCATCTTCAAGGCCTTCGCACGCGCCCTCCGCGTTGCCTGCTCGCGCGACAAGCAACTCGGCGCAATGCTGCCATCCACCAAAGGTTTGCTCTGATGCGCGTCACCGTCATCGACTACAAGGCCGGTAACCTCACCTCGGTGCTCAAGGCGCTGCGGCATCTGGGCGCAGACCCAGTAGTGACCGACGGCGATCCTGCCCCCATCGAGTCCGCCGAGCGCATCGTGCTTCCCGGTGTCGGCCACTTCGCCGCAACACAACGCCTCGATGAGACCGGGCTTACTGCTGCGATCCGCACCGCAATTGCTCGGGGAGTCCCGTTCCTCGGTATCTGCGTCGGCATGCAGTGGCTCTACGCCGGCTCAACCGAAGCACCCGATCAGCCCGGGCTCGCGATCTTCTCCGAACCGTGCTCCCGCTTTCCCGAAGGCCAAGAAAAGGTCCCCCACGTCGGCTGGAATTCGCTCGCCGTCCGCCCGAACTCGCGTCTGCTTGCCGGCGTGCAGAACGGCGAGTACGTTTACTTCACCCACTCCTATCGCGCCCCGGTCACCGAGTTCACAGCTGCTACAACCCAGTACATCGAGCCCTTTGCGGCCGCCGTCGAGCGCGACAATGTCTTCGGTGTGCAGTTCCATCCCGAAAAATCGGGTGCCACCGGCCTGAAGATCCTGCGCAACTTTCTGGAGATCGCGGCATGCTGACCAAACGCATCATCGCCTGTCTCGACGTCGACGCCGGCCGTGTCGTCAAGGGCGTGCAGTTCGTCGACATCGTTGACGCCGGCGATCCCGCTGAGCTCGCCGCACGTCACGCGCGCGAAGGTGCTGACGAAATCGTTCTGCTCGACATTACAGCCACGCACGAGCGTCGCCAGACTCTGCTCGACACTGTGCGCCGTGCGGCCAAAGAGCTCTTCGTCCCGTTTTGTGTGGGTGGCGGCATTCGCAGCGCACGCGATGCCGAACAGGTCTTCGATGCCGGCGCCGACAAAGTCAGCGTCAACTCCGCGGCACTCGCCGACCCAATGCTCATCGACGCCATCGGCCGCAAGCTTCGGCGCGCAGGCCGTCGTCGTCGCAATCGATGCCCGCCGTGATTCGACGGCTGCTGACCCGGTGCACGACGCGCAAGTCTTTGTCCAGGGCGGCCGCAAACCCACCGGTCGCCGCGTCGTCGAGTGGGCTCGTGAAGCCGAAGCCCGCGGCGCCGGCGAAATCCTGCTCACGTCGATGGACGCCGACGGTACGCGTGCAGGCTTCGATTGTGAGATCACCGCCGCCGTCAGCGAGGCTGTCAACATTCCCGTCATCGCTTCGGGTGGCGCAGGCACAGTGGCGCACTTCGCCGAAGTGTTCGCGCGTGGCAAAGCCGACGCCGCCCTAGCTGCCTCCATCTTCCACTTCGGCGTATCAAGTGCCCGCTCGCTCAAGCAGGAACTCGCTCAGGCCGGTGTCCCTGTGAGGCTTCCATGCTGATTCCTTCGATCGATCTCATGGGCGGCCGCATCGTCCAACTCCAGCAGGGAGAAAAACTGCGTCTTGCGTTCGACGATTTCGAATACTGGATTCAGAAGTTCTCCCGCTATCCTCTCGTTCAGCTCATCGATCTCGATGCCGCCATGCGCCAGGGCGACAACTCCGGTCTCGTCGCACAAATCGCGAAGCGCTTGCCCTGCCAGGTCGGCGGAGGCATTCGTACCGTGGAGCGCGCGCGCCAGGTTCTCGACGCCGGCGCACAACGCGTCATCATCGGTTCTGCGCTCTTTTCCGACGACGGCAAGGTGAACAGACAAGTTGCCGAAGCATTCGCCGGCGCTATCGGTGCAGACCACCTCATCGCAGGCATCGACACCAGGAACGGCCGAATCGCAGTAAAGGGCTGGAAGGCCGAAGTCTCCCTCACACCCGACGATGCGATTCCGCAACTTGACCCACACTTCCACGGTTTCCTTTACACCCACGTCGACGGCGAAGGCCTCCTCGGCGGATTCCCCGTCGATGTCGCCGAGCGCCTGCGCAAGCTTACGCAGAAACAGCTCATCGTTGCCGGTGGCATCCGCAGTCAGCAGGAGATCGACGCGCTCCATGCCCTCGGCGCGGACGCTGTCGTTGGCATGGCGATTTACAGCGATCTACTCGCGGTCTGATCCGCACACCATCACGTCATTCTCTTAAGCGCAGAGAACGACCTCGATTGCGTCGGGTATTCTGAAAACAGAGTCCTCGCGAAAGGGAGAACGCATGCCGACAAAAGAAAGTGGAATCCGCCTCGCCAAGCGGCTGGATGAAGTGGGCTTTTCTGACATCGTTCAAATCCGCAACAAGGTCATGGCCATGCGCACGGAGGGTCTGCAGGTTCATGCATTGCACGGCGGTGAGCCCTACTTTGAAACTCCAGACGACATCAAGTTTGCGGCTGTTCGAGCACTCGTGGAGAACCAAACGCACTACGCTCCGTCCTCTGGCCTCGCCGGTTTGCGCAAAGCACTCGTCGAAAAACTCGCAGCGAAGAACCGCATCCGTGTCACGACCGATGAAGTGATCGCCACCGTCGGTGGTTCGCAGGCCCTGTACGGAGCGTTTCAGAGCGTGCTCGATCCGGGCGACGACGCACTCGTCTTCTCACCCTACTGGACACCCATCGGCGACCTGGTTACTGGCGCGCAAGCGCGTCCTCTGCTTGTGCCCTCAACCACGGCGCGGCGTAACGGCATCCGCAAGACCCTCGAACAGTTCTCGACACCGAAGACCCGCGCCATCTACTACAACACTCCGCAGAACCCGAGCGGGCTTGTCTTCACACGGGCAGAAGCCGAAGAAGTAGCTTCGTTCGCACAAGAGCGCGATCTGATCGTCATCGCGGACGAAGCATACGAAGATCTTGTCTACGATGGGGGGCACGTCTCGATCGCATCGCTCCCTGGCATGCTCGAGCGCACCATCACGTGCTTCACTTTTTCCAAGACCTATGGCATGACGGGTTGGCGCGCTGGCTACGCCGTGGCTCAGGAGCCTTTCATGACGGCGCTGCGCAAGATCGTTCTCTACTCCACCAACGGCGTGACCACGTTCGTGCAACACGCTATGATGCATGCCCTCGAGACGCCTGAGTCGCAGATCGCAGCCTATCGCGAGGAATATCGCAAACGTCGCGACCTGCTCGTCACCGCTCTGAATGAGGTTGGGCTGGAGTGCGAGCCGCCTGCGGGCGCGTTTTACGCCTTCCCCAACGTGGAGAAGATCAACAAGAACAGCCGCACCGCAGCGCAGATTCTTCTTGAGAAAGCGCACATCGCTACGATTCCCGGCTCAGTGTTTGGTGCGCAAGGCGAAGGGCACCTGCGCTTCGGCTATGCCATCTCCATCCCAGAGATCGAAGCCTGCGCCGAGGCGCTGCATCGTTTCTTCAAGTAGCTACTCCTGCTTTTGAGCCTCGCCGATCGCCCGGCTCGTTTCCACTCTGGCTGCGCGCAGCAGCCGCGCGATCTGCTTCAAGTGCAACTGGACCGCATAGGCGCGCAGAATCTCCGCCTGAGAAAACTGAAAGCCTGTGTGCCGTACTTCGGCCATCCGCGCCTCCAGCTGTGCAATGTCTTCTTCGAGATTGATCCCAGAAGGCGGCACATGGAAGCGCCAATGATGAACACAGCCGGCGAGGGAGTGAAACCCGCTACCGATGTCCACCACCAGGCGATTGAGGGCAGGCTCGAGTTGTTCCACATACTTGTCGTCGTGACTGTCACGCACGGCAAACTCCAACGCCACTAATGCGTCGAAGACGGAGCGCCCAAACTGCGCCAGCATCCCCAGGCCCTCGCGCCATCCAGGCCCGCCCGAAGGCTCGTTGCGCGTGGCTTCAAGCAGGGCATTGTTGTTGCGTAAAGACGCGAGCGCATCCTCCCGCTTTGTCCCCAGGCTCTCGGAGGGCGTTCCACCAAATCCGTGCAGGATATCCTCAAAGAAACCGCCGAGAACGAGAAACTCCTGTGCCAACCCATCGCGTAAACGCAAACGCGCACGATCGGGAAATACAAAGGTAGAAACCAGAAGGGCGACTACGATACCCAGGATCACTTGGCTCACGCGGTCCAGAGCGATCACCCAGTGCGAGCTCGCATTCTGGACCAGCATAACGATCGTGATCGTTACTCCCGCCAGCCGGGAGCTGCTGCGGAAGCCCAGCAGGCCACAGACCGTCATGGCTGCGATCAGGGCCAGAATGTAGTTCCAGGGCAGTGACCCAAACAGCGAGAACGAAAACCCAAAAGCAGCACCGATCAGTGTTCCCAGGAAGCGGTCACGCGAGGCAGTGATCGTCGAGCCGAAGTTCGATTGCAGAACGATGATGGCGCTGATCGCGCCCCAATACCCATCGTGAAGTCCGAAGCGCAGCGCCAGCCACCAGCACAATCCAGCCGCAAGAGCCGTTTTGGCCGCGTGGAGCAGCAGCCGTCGGTGCTCCCAGCTCAGCAAGCTGCCACGATCGGGCTGCTCCAGATGCAGCCTTTGGGCAAGCTCCTGTTGCGACCGGGTTTTGTTCGCCAGGAATCTCATTCAGGATCAAGTATGGATTGCTGCACTACAAGAATGACACGCGCATCCGGCTTCTCGTCTAACGACTCCATCACAAGGCCGTGTAGCATAGAAGAGAGAGCTGCCCAAGTCCTATCCCATGCTGCGAGTCGGTTATCCCGTAGTCATTCCTGCCGCACTGTTCGCCGGCTTCCCAAAAGAAGTCGAGCTCATCCCCTTGTCTGACAAGCTCGGTCACGATATCGATATCGATGTCTGGATCCCCGATCCATATCCCAACGCGGGCCCAGCGCATCGTACCGCATCTGCGCGGCGTCAAGTTGGTGCTCTCGCTGATGGCCGGCACGGAGTGGATTCCCGGCGCGATGGGGCCGCATGTCACCATCTGCAACGCGCGTGGCGCACACAACATCTCCACCGCCGAGTGGACGCTGACCGCAATTCTTTCTTCACTCAAATACATCCCGCTCTATCTCGACGTGCAGCATGCAGGCGAATGGAAGCGCCGCTTCGAAGCGACCACACAGTATGCGCAAATAACGGGCGACGCAGAGCCGCACTACCCGCCCATCATGCACGAAGAGCTCACGGGGAAAAGAGTCCTGCTCGTCGGCTATGGCTCGATTGGCAAGGAGATCGAGCGAATGCTTACTCCATTCACTGTCGAGCTCACGCGCGTTGCCCGCACGCCTCGCACCCAGCCGAAAGTTCATGCCGTATCGGAACTCGACGGACTTCTTCCTGAAGCCGAGATTGTGATTCTGATCCTGCCGTCCACAGCAGAATCGCGTCATCTGATCAATGCGCCCAGGCTCGCTCTGCTGAAGCAAGGGACACTGCTCGTGAACGCCGCGCGCGGACCCATCGTCGACACCGATGCACTTGTCGAGGCACTGAACTCCGGCCGTATCCGCGCCGCACTCGACGTCACCGATCCCGAGCCGCTGCCCGACGGTCACCCGCTCTGGAAATGTCCCAATCTGCTCATCACGCCCCACATCGGTGGATCGACACCAATGTTCGCGCGCCGCGCGGTCAAGATTGCCGAGGATGAACTGCGCCGCTATATTGCCGGCGAGCCGCTCCACAACGTCGTTCAAGCCGCGATCTGATCCGCAGCCACCGGAGCCCGCCGCCAGTCGCGCAGACCAAGTACGGCCAACCCCACCAGAATCGCGTACAACACCGCAGTCGCGCGCAGGTTTTTGTACAGATATTCGCCAATGTAGGTCAGATCGACGACAATCCACAGCCACCAGTTCGCAGTATGCTTGCGTGCCTGCCACCAGCTCGCTACCAGGCTGAAGCTGGTCAGAGTGGCGTCGAGGAAGGGAAGTGCGGCGTGCAGGCGCTTCGCAAGCTCTCCCAGCGCGAAGCTTCCCACAACGCCCGCGGCAACGGCCAGAAGAAGACTCGGAATCGCCAGCCGAACGACACGAATCTCTCCCTCCTCGCGATACCCGCGCCACCAAAACCACCAACCATACAGCGTGAACGCAAGGAAGAAGATCTGAAGCAGAGCATCGGACAGCAACTGGGCGCGATAGAAGACAACGAGATAGAAGACGTCGGCCGCGAGCGTAATCGGCCAGCAGAGCATTGAGCGTTTCGTTGTCAGCCAGATCCCGAGGACTGTCGTGACGAATCCGGCAATCTCCATCCAATTTTCTGCGAGATAGCTTGCGATTGTCGTCCAAGTCATCGTCCGGCCGCCTCGTGCTCGCCGCATCCGCGCTTATCCGCCCATCGACGCAACTCGTCCAGCAATCTCCGTCCCGCCGCGCTGCGGAACCATCGCGCATGACCCAGCAGCCAGCCGTCGGCCGCCATCGGCGCTTTCTCCTCAGATTTCAGGACGCTCAGGAAATAGTCCGTCTCCGACAGTGCAAACTCCGCGTGGCACAACGCTGTCATCGGCGCTAACGCCGCAGCCTCTGACGTCCGAAAGCGGCCGAACCTGCTCATAGCCCGCCAGGAACGCTCGCAGATGATCGAAGTGAACGGCCACGCCTTCAGGGTGCTTCGGATCGTGGACGAGCGTCAGCCATTCCACAATGTTCCTCTCGATCGCATGCGCAAGGTCGTGAACCGCATTGGTGCGATCGGCAAGACCGAAGTCGATAATCGCCGTGGGCTCGGCGCGGTCCGATGTATCGCTCCAAAACAGATTCGACGCGTGCAG
Source organism: uncultured Acidobacteriaceae bacterium (assembly GCA_963778705.1). Taxonomy (GTDB): domain Bacteria; phylum Acidobacteriota; class Terriglobia; order Terriglobales; family Acidobacteriaceae; genus Telmatobacter. The sequence continues at coordinate 77,891 of CAVZVM010000009.1, read as the reverse complement.
GTCATTATGTGTCCACAGCGGCTTCAGCAACGAGAGTAACGGCCAAAGTTCAGCGTGAAAGGGCGCGAGCAATGCCAGCGCTTCGTCGCGGTTACCATGCTTCTGGACATAGCGATCGAGTGCAGGCCGCGCGGCGAGATAGCGATCCATCTCCGCGCCCGCATCTCTTGCCGCAAAGATCGTGAAACTCGCGACGAGCGGTCGCTGGGCTCGGGCCGCTTCCCCAAACCCCTCCGCGGCAAGATGCAGTCGCGCCAGCATCTGACCGGCAGACCGCGCATGACTCACCGACCGGAACGGTGTCCACGAAATCGCGTCTCCATACAAATCGATGCCCGGCGGCGTTGTATGAACCTCATAGGTCCACTCCCCGCTTTCCACCGCCGTCTCACCGTCTTGGGTCGCGAGGACCTTCGGCACCGCAGCGCCTCTCGTCCGGAGGTGAGCCATGAAGCGATGCTCCTCGTGCAACCCCTCCGCGGTTCGCACCGCCCGCGCATGACGCTTCACGAATACGCGCCGACCGCCGACACCCACAACACTCGCCGCCGAAAACGGCCGTGGGCTCACCGACAGAATCTTGACAGGCCCATCGAATCCATCGAACTGGCGCAGAACACCCGCAACTTCTTCCACGCTCAGCGGCGGCCAGTCCGGCTCTACGAGCGTGCCGTCCATCCCGTGAGCCACCGCCGCCGAACTCATCGTGTTGGCTTTCCCTATCATTCGTCTCGCATCAAAACGTGTAGTGCGCCGAGAGCCGCACTGTGGCCGGGGCGCCCTGATGGATGAACGTGTCCCCGTAGCTGGCGCCCGTGTCTTTCCAATAGCGATTGTTGAAGATGTTGTCTGCGTAGAGTCGCAGCGTCACGCGGCCCAGTTCTCCACGCGGTGTGTAGCGCGCACCGAGATTGAAGACGTTATACCCCGGCACGCTCACGACATCGTCCCGCGTTGCCTCCTTGCGGCTCGTGTAGCTCCAGCCCGGCATCAGGTGCAGTCCGTTGGCATGCGGCACCAGCAGGTCGGCAAAGAATGTCGTATGCACATGCGGTACGTTGATCACCTGCTTGTTGTCGAATGCCGGCGTGCCCGTCTCGCTCCCCTCGGCCTGCATCGCCGTCGCCGAGCCGGTCAACTGCAGCCAGCTCGCCGCCTTTCCCTGTGCGCTCAATTCAATTCCATCGTGCGTCTCATGCCCGTCGGCTTCGAAGCACAGATCGCCCGGCGTTACATCGCCGCCGGTTGAGAGATTGCTCGTGCAGAAGTTGTCCTCCGTCTGAATCACCCGTGGGTAAAAGAACGGCTGCCGCATGCGAAACAGCGCCGCAGTCAGCAGAATCTGGCGCTCATACTTTGCGCCCGCTTCAGCTTGGCGTGTCAAGAACGGATCGAGAAACTGATTCGCATTGTCGACCCACCACGGCGCCTGCTGCCCCAGCGAAAGCAGTACGCCGTAGTTGCCGTACAGAGTCACATCCTTCACTGGCGCATAGGTCAGTGCGTACTGCGGAAGCCACTGTGTCCGGGAGGACGCATAGTTGAAGTCGCTCACCCGTACAAATCGCCCACCGGCCAGCGCCGTGATCCCTCGCGGCAGATGCACGCGATCCTGCAGGATTCCCGCAGACTGGTGATTGAAATCCGCCAGCGCCGACGGACCCGCCTGCTGGTAAGGGCTCTCCGGCGCATAGGCAACATCCGGCTGAAAAATGTTCTCCACGCCCAGCGGTGTATAGACAATGCTCGACGACAAATCCACGCTGCGATGAAACAGTGAGCCGCCCCCGGCCACATCGTGCGAGATCTTGCCCGTCGTGAAGTGTCCGGTCACCAGCCCCTCGCCCACCGCATCGATGCGCAACTCGCCCGGACTGCGGTAGTCGTAGATCTCATAGCTCCCGTCGGGGCAGAAGAAGTAATAAGGTGAATCGGGGCAGAGCGAGTTTCCGTTGGCGTCGAGTGCCGCACCGTAAGGCCAGATCACATTGTCGTCGATTAGGGAGTGACTGTAGGATCCGTTGAGCCGCGCTGCCCAAAGTCCGTTGAACCTGTGCACCAGTCTCGCGCCTGCATTGATTGTGTCGAACGTGTTTGGCTTGCCCCACGGTTGATACCCCAGCATCGTCGATGGGAACACCTCGGTCGGAACGGTTGTTCCGCCCAGCAGCTGGTATCCTGCCTCAGACCGCTGCACCTTGTGCTGATACTCGAAATCGGCGAAGAGATCCGTTGCTGCTCCGAACTTCAATTCCCCATCGGCTGCTCCCACGCCGCGCCAGCCATCGGCATGCTGCACATAGGTGTGCATATCTTCGCCAGCTAGATTCAATCGAATGCCGGGCTGTAGCTGCCCGCCAAACATGCGGCTCACATCGAGCGCGCCGTACGAAGTTCCGCGATGATCTGTGGCCAGATCGATAGAGGGGTGCACGCGCGCAGCGGGTTCTTTGGTCACATAGTCGATAAGCCCGCCCGCCGAGGCAACTCCGCTCTCCACGCCAGCGATGCCTTTCACGATCTCGACACTCTCCTTGTTTTCTAGCGGTACATCTTGCTCGCCCGCGATGGTCATCCCGTTAATCTGCAGGCCCGTTGCCAGATCAATCGGGAATCCCCGAATCTCGTAATCGCCGTAGTAGCCTACCGGTGCGTAGTCCTCGCCTACCGACGCATCGTTCTTCACCACGTCCGTCAGCACACGCGCCATCTGGTCGTTCAGCACCGCGCTCGTCACCGCTGTCACCGAAAGAGGTGTCTCTTTCAGCAACGTGCCATCCAGGCTTCCCGCGGTCGTCGCACCGCTCAGGTAATCGTCCTTGACCTCGCCGTGAACCTCGACCGTTGTGGTCACGCGCGGGAGCTGCGGCTGCGCCTGATTCTGGGAAACATTCGGCGCCTGCTGCGCCGCTGTCTGCGCGAACACACTTACTGCACACGCTAGACAAACGATCGGGCCAGCCGCGATGCGCGCGGAAAGCCGCGGCTCCAGCACCCTGCACGTGCCTGTTCTAGATGTTTTGGACTGTGTGCCGGCGGCTGTGGGAGTCCTCATACGTTCCCCTTGTTTCAACTTGGTGAAACAGGAGAACTCGTACTACGAGAAGGCCGCTTGATTCGGAAACTTCCCACGCCGGTATGATCCGGATCGGGTTCGAGGGTATCTTCTCAGCCCCGCGCTTCCGGGGCACCCCTGTTTCAATACACAGAATTGAAACACTTCCGCGCCCGTTTGTAAAACCTTCCGTCTCATTTCAGCGCCAAAGGGGCTCGACCACGCCTCGGTAGCTGTCCAGCTCTGGCACCGTCAGCCCTTGCACTTTGGCCGCATCGTCTGCGCGCCGCAGCACAAGTGCCTCCCGGGCGTGCGGAAGGGCCAGAAAGGCCTCTGCCTCCTCTGCCGTCATCGCCCCGCCCTGCAATGCAAGACTTGTGACGGAAGCCGGCGACAGCGCCGCGAAGTAGCGCGGCTCGGCAAAGCATAGGTACCGCTTCGCCGCCACGTGCAGCCGGATCGGATCGAGCACCGACGCCGGAAAATGTTCCCGCAGGGCCTCGACGCCCAGTTCTTCATGCTGTGTGTCCACGCCGCGTGCGGCCGCATCCTCGCCTTCGCTGTGCAGCAGATGCCCCACATCGTGCAACAGCGCAGCCGTCACCAGCGCCTCATCCCCGCCTTTGCGCTCTGCAAACCACGCGGCCTGCAGGCTGTGCTCCAGCACCGTCACCGGCTCGCCAAAGTAGGCCTCGCCTCCGCCTTGTCGCAACAAGTCAAACAGCGTATCGACCGAATCGATCCTCCGCATCTCCGGTTATGCCTCCGCAGCGCGCGGCTTCTGTAGATTCTGATGTACTGCCAGCACCAGTGCTACCAGCGCGGTCAGCAGCGCGGCGCCCGCCAGCAACAGAAACGCATAACTCCATCCGAAGGCCACCGTCACGCGCGCCACGGTGTCGCCCGAGAGCCATCCCGCAAGGTACCCAATCCCGTCAATGATTCCGGCCGCCGTCGCGCTCCCCCGCTTCCCGCCGAAATCCAGACTCATCGCGCCCGCAAGATAGGAATACGGTCCAAGCAGCAGGAACCCCACCAGCGCGACAAGCACGACCGGCGTCACTTGGCTCGCGTGGCTCGGCGTGCGCGCCAGCAGCACCAGACACATTGCGCTGGCAAACATGCCACCGACAAGAACCACGTTGCGGCCATTCAGGCCCAGTTTGTCGCTCAGGACTCCCGCCAGCAGGACGCTCACACCGCCCAACAGTGGAAACAGTGCGCTCCGCGCCGCCGCATCGCTGCTGCTCAGGCCGACATACTGCACGAAGTACGTTGGCGTCCAAAGGTTGAACGTCTCGCGCAGCAGCGTGGTCCCCAGCGAGAGCAGGCACACCATCCAGAAGGGAAAACTCGCCAGTAGCGGCCGCAGAATCGCTACCAATCCAACCTTCTCTTCGCCCTGTCCATCTTCCGCGTACACATTCAGCGGATTCGCTTCCGGCGAGGGCAGGCCGCGTTCCTCTGGCCTCTCCCGCAGCAGAATCACATTGGCGACCAGCAGTGAAGCCAGCGATCCTGCAGCCACTACGAACACGCCTCGCCAGCCGACGCCGTGTGCCATCAACTCGCTCATCACCCATCGGCATGCTGCATCGCCGAACAGAAAGCTCAGGCTCAGCACCGCCATCACCGTGCCGTAGACCGAATAAGAGAACCAGCGCGAGGCCACCTTCACCAGCCCCACCCACCCCATCGACTGAAAATACCGGTTGCCGATCCATGCCAGCGTGAACAACGGAAACCCGCCGCTGAGGACGAAGAAGATCGTGAACAGGATGGATCCTGCCATCCCCGAAAGAAAGCTGCGGCGTCCTCCGAACAAATCCGCGAGCGAACCCGACACAAACTTGCCGATGGCGTAGGCCATCGTGCCCGCCGATGCCATGAACCCTAGCCTCAGCTGCGCGTCATTCGCGGTGATCCCGTGCCGCGCCAGATCCTGAATCAGGTCCGGCAGCACCACCGACAGGTTCGACCGGCAAAAGTAGTACCCCGAATAACCAAAGGCCAGCAGCGCCAGCGTCGCTCCATGCCACGCTGTCAAACGAGCTCTTCCAGGGGGCGTAGATGCGTCGTCTCGATCCATGGGTTCTGTCTGTGGGGACACATCGGCAGACTACCATCCACGTCACGATGGAATTGTGAATGCGCCGTAGGTTACCTTCCCGTCCCCTCTGTGATCGTCAAAATCCGATCTACTTCCAGGGCAGAGAAGTGCTCCACTCTCCCGCTCGGCCAGCGCACTTCAATGTCGTCTACCTTCGTCGCCTTGCCCAGTCCGAAGTGTGGCCGCGGATCGTTCGTCGAGAGATAGCTTCCCCCGCTCAGCACATCCTCGCGCTGCCGCATCCCATTCGCGGTCACATACACCGTCGCCCCCACCGCATCGCGCGGGCTCCCAGAGCTTCTTGCAGTCTTGACCCCGCCCACCAGCTTCAACTCCAGCCAATGATTCCCATCGTTGCTCACATTGCGCAGCAGCACCGGATGCCCATCCATCACATTGATCACTGCGTCGATCTTGCCGTCGTTGAACAAGTCGCCCACCGCCATGCCGCGTCCGGCAATTACATCCGCAAGCCCCGTGCCTTCGACTGCCGGCACCGGCTCAAACCGCTTCCCCTCCACGTTGCGAAACAGCAGCGGCCGCTGCTTCCAACTCGTGCCCCATGCGTATTTGTTGGCCTCTGGGTACACATGGCCATTCGAAATCAGTAGATCCTTCCATCCATCGTTGTCGACATCGACAAACGCATCGCCCCAGCTGAGGAAGGGAACCAGCCCCTCGCCCAGACCAACCTCTGTACTCACATCGGTAAAGCTCGCGTCCCCGTCGTTGCGATAGAGCGGCTTCCCGCTATCCGAGAACGTCGTGTCGAAGACATCCAGCAACCCATTGTTCGCGTAATCCCCAACAGCCAGCCCCATCGAAGCGACTTCTTTCCCCTCACCGCTCACCGCGAATCCAGAATCGTAACTCACATCCCGAAATGTGCCATCGCCGTTGTTCAGGTAGAGATAATTCGGGGTCGAGTCGTTGCCGACCAGCAAATCGGGCTTGCCATCGTTGTTCACGTCCGCAAACACCGCGCCCAGCCCGTAGTAGCCGGGCTTGTCAGCCACACCCGCCTTCCCGCTCACGTCGGTGAACGTCCCATCGCCATTGTTGTGGAAGAGATGATCCGGTTCGCCCTTCAGTCCTCGCGGTCCGCAGGCCACCGGAGCACCGCGAAACATGCAGAAGGCGTTGCGGACCCCGTTCTGCTCGGCCACCGGCAGGTGCTCGCGATCGAAATGCAGGTAGCCTGCGACAAACAAATCCAGCCTTCCATCCCCGTCATAGTCGCCCCACGTCGCACCCGAAGACCAGTTGCCCAGCGCCACCCCAGCTTTCTCAGCCACGTCGGTAAAGGTTCCATCATGATTGTTGCGATAGAGCCGATTCTTTCCCCAGTTCGTGACGTAGATGTCCGGCCACCCGTCATTGTCGAAGTCCGCAATGGCCACACCCATGCCCCAGCGATCGTTCTCCACGCCCGCCTGCGCAGCCACATCCGTGAACGTCCCATCGTGGTTGTTGTGGAACAGAGCAGCATGAGGCGGCGTCTCTTTGCCGTCGAACGCATCGAAGGTCGACCCGTTCACGATATAAATATCGAGCCATCCATCGTTGTCATAATCGATCAGACCGACTCCCGACCCCTTGGTCTCCACAAGGTAGGACTTGGCCGGCGTCCCCATCCGGTGTGTCCAATGAGTGAGCCCGGCCTTTTCCGAGATGTCTTCGAAGACCACCGGCCCGCTCTTCACAAATCCGCCTGCAGTGATCGGCCGCCTCTGTGCATCCAGTTGGGCCGCATGGGGACTCTCTCCTGCGCTACTCGTTGCGTGCTGCAACGGGACTTGCTTTGAAGGAGGCGTGCTCTGCGCGAAGAGGCACGCACTCCACCCGGCCGCGATCGCTATACTTGCCGCGACCGCACATACGCATCGAAACATGATTGTCAGTATACGAACGCGCTCGCATAGCCTGCTTCTCGATCGAGCCGGGTCTGATTGTGGGATCGAATTCTACTGAGTGATCGGCAAGGAGAGACGCCGATCCTCAACCTGACCCTGAGCAGCGGCAGCCTGGCGCGCCATCTCCGCGATCGAAACGCGCCTCAGCACGTCCAGCATGGCCCTCTCTGCCTGCGCCCACACCGGATGTGCAGGGCAAGTTACCGAGCGTGCGCAGCTCTCTCCGTTGATCAGGCAGACATTCAGATGGATGGGGCCGTCGATCGCTGCAACCACGTCGTACAGCGACACCTGGCGGCCACGCGGCAAAATCGTAAATCCGCCCGTCTTGCCTCGTCTCGATGCGATGAGCCCGGCCCGCCCAAGCGCCTGGAGCACCTTCGAGAGAAAGCTCTCCGGCGCGCCCGTCGCCTCGGCCAGCGCCGGCAAAAGCACCCGCACGTCATCCGGCAATGTTGCCAGATAGATCATGACGCGCACGCCGTAGTCGGCTGCGCGCGTCAGCTGCATGGATGAGTTGCTTCCTTGCATCGAGCCGCCTCTAGCAGTTCTCCAGGTGGCGCAGAGGGAAACCCAAACGGCTGGGGGCTTCTTCCTCAAGAAAAGGCCACCTTGCCCTCAATTCCGGACTCCACGTGGACTTGAGAACCGCTCTCATGGGTGGCAGCCGACGAAGTTCCGCGCGCGACAACGTCGCACTCCACGCAAAAAAGCCGAAGGCCCACCTGCTTTTCGCAGCCTATCCAAGGTGGTCACCGTCTTATGTGCTCCCCATCACTGCCCTTCGTTTATTGCGTCGCTTAAACCTATGCGTACAGATCAAATTGGAGAAGAACAGTCCAATAATGTCCGCCCAGCTGCGCCCTCCCCATCACCCCGATCCAATCTCGCCCCAATCGAGCGTTTTGATTGGTTCACTTCCTCCTCTCTTCTACCGAGAGAGAAAGGAATCCTGAAGACGCGATGCCTCCATTTCCTGCTGTCGATCCCATTCCGCTCCCAGCCCCGATATGGCTCTTCAAGTTGCTCCATATCGTGACCCTGTCGCTTCACTTTGTTGCGGTCGAGATGCTCCTGGGCGGCCTGTTGCTGGCCGTCGTGTTGAGTCTGTTTCGTGGCTCATCACCGGCGCACGTCACGGCTCGAGCTATAGCTCGCCGGCTCACAGTAGTTATGACATACGTCATCAACCTAGGTGTGCCGCCGCTGCTCTTCGCCCAGGTTCTCTATGGCCGCGCTCTCTACACCAGCAGCATCCTCATCGGCGCCTACTGGATCTCGATTATCGTCCTCCTCATGCTGGCCTACCGCATGCTCTACCGCTTCTCCGCACAGCTGGAGGCGGGCAAAACGGCATGGCCTGCAGGTTTGTTGGCGTGGCTGCTGGCCGGATTCATCGCCAGGCTCCTCTCCACCAACATGACTCTGATGCTGCGTCCGGAGGCCTGGCGCGACATGTACTCCGCTTCTGCTGCCGGGCGCTTTCTGCCTACCGGTGATCCGACCCTCACCCCGCGTTGGTTGCTGATGCTCGCAGGCGGCCTCTTCATCGGCGGACTCTGGCTCATCTATCTCTCCGCCCGCTCAACCTTCACCGCAGACGAAAAGAAGTTCATCGCCGGATTCGGCGGCAAAGTCGCCGCGCTCTGCGGCATCGTATACCTCATCGCCGGTCTCTGGGCCAACGCAGTGCAGCCCGCGCCGGTGAAGGCTTTGCTCGCCGCCCCACCGCCAGGCTACGGTTTCTATCGCTACTACGCACTGGGCGGATATGTCTGGATGCTTCTGGTGGTCGTCGCAGTGCTTCTCGCCGCTTACGCCGGATTGGCCAAAATCGCCGCCAACTGGCTCGCTTGGACTGGCGCCTTGGTCGCGCTGCTCGTCGAGATCGCTTTCACCGTCTACCGCGACGCCGTGCGCGATCTCACCCTGCTCAGCAAGGGTTACAACGTCTGGGATCGCGTCGTCGTCACCAACTGGTCCGTGGTTGGCCTGTTCCTGGTGCTCTTCGTTGCCAGCCTCGGTGTTGTCGGATGGCTCGTGTCGGTTGTGGCGCGGGCGAAGAAACCTATGGAGGGCGCAGCCTCACCGGCCGCATGACACGAATGAGTCAAGCCATCGACACACCCCACATCGTTCCGGAGTCAATCAGCGAGCAGCGCACCCGCCGCGGCTTTCTCGTCGCCGCAGGCGCAGCTGGCCTTTGCTACACCGCCGCGCTCGCCTATCCCATCTATCGCTACCTTGCCTCGCCCGAGGAGATGGAATCGAGCGCAACCGCTGTCACCGAGGTCACGCTGAAGGACGCGCAGAAGCTTCCCTCGGGTTCCGTCCTGATGTTCAAGTTCGGCACCGCGCCGGCCATGCTGATCCATCATGAAGACGGCCGCTGGGTCGCTCTCACCGCTGTCTGCACGCATCTCGGCTGCACCGTTCAGTACGAGCCGCAGGCGGACCGTATTCATTGCGGCTGCCATGGCGGGGTCTACAACGCCTATACCGGCGCCAATGTCAGCGGTCCACCGCCCAAGCCGCTCAAACTTTTCAAAGTCGCCGTTGGCGATGCCGGCGTCAACGTCTCGCGCACCTGACAGGTTCACTGTTTCTCTCTCACTGTTTCTCTGTTCAAGGAACTACGCATGACCTCCAAATCGATCACGACATCGGCGTATGACTGGGTTGACGAGCGGCTGGGGCTTTCCGAACTTGCCGCCTTCGCGCGCCACAAGACCGTTCCCGCGCATGCGCAATCTTTCTGGTACTACTGGGGCGGCATCTCGCTGTTCCTCTTTTTGGTCCAGTGCTTCACTGGCGTCCTGCTGCTCGTTTACTACCATCCTGGCGCCGACGCCTACGAATCGGTCCGTCAGATCACCTTTGTGATGCACTTCGGTTGGCTCATCCGCTCGGCGCACTCCTGGTCCGCCAATCTGATGATCTTCTCCATCCTCGTGCACATGTTCTCGGTCTACTTCATGAAGGCCTATCGCAAGCCACGCGAGTTCGGCTGGCTCAGCGGCATGGCCCTGCTTGGCATCGCCTCTGTCTTCGGCTTCTCCGGGTACCTGTTACCCATGGATGAGCTCAGCTACTTCGCCACCAAGGTTGGCCTGCAGATTCCCGCGGCCATTCCGTGGATCGGACCTGTAATCGGCAACATGCTGCGCGGCGGTCTCGAAGTCAATGAATTCACGGTCCAGCGCTTCTTCGCGCTCCACGTTGTCGTGCTGCCCGCACTCTTCCTGCCGCTCCTCGCCTTTCATCTCTGGCTTGTGCAGCGCCACGGCAACGCCCTTCCGCCTTCGGAGCGAATGAAGCCCGCTGCCGAGCGCAAGTCGATGCCGTTCTTCCCAAACTTCCTGCGCAAGGATCTGGCCATGTGGCTGATCTCGCTCAATATCCTCGCGCTGCTGGCTTCGGTCTTCCCGTGGTCGCTCGGCAAACAGGCCGATATGCTCGTGCCCGCACCCATGGGCATTCATCCCGAGTGGTACTTCATGAGTCCCTTCGAAATGCTCAAGCTGCTCGGCGCATTCCTGCCCGGTGAGGCGGGCGAGATCGCCGGCATCCTCGTCTTTAGCCTCGGCATCGCGCTCTGGATTTTGATTCCGTTCTACGACACCAACAGCGACTCGGGCCGCCGCGCCCGCTTCGCCCACTACTTCGGCCTGTTGGCAGTCTTCGCGCTGCTGGCAACCACCGTCCTCGGCTATTGGACAGCCCGTTGATGCAGCCTCCAGCCGCTAGCTTCTAGCCTCTAGCTCGTCGATTCGAGCAAAAAGCTAGTAACTAAAAGTTGGAAGCTTGGAGCAAACATGAACTACCCCTTCTGGTACATCCCGCACCTCGGCTCAGGCTGGGTCATTGGCATCATCGCCATCTTTCACGTCATGATCTCGCAGTTCGCGGTGGGGGGCGGCCTCTATCTCCCTATTGCCGAACGCAAAGCGATGCGCATGGCGGACAAAAAGACCGCCAATGCCTGGCTCAAACAGCTTGCCAGCCACTCTAAATTCTTCCTCACCGTCACGGGAGTCTACGGCACTGTCTCCGGCGTGGGCATCTGGTTCGCCATCGGTCTCACACATCCCGAGGCCACCAGCACGCTGATTCACAACTTTGTCTTTGGCTGGGCGATTGAGTGGGTCTTCTTCATGATCGAACTGACCACCATCGCCGTGTATTACTACACATGGGATCGCATCGATCCCAAGCTGCACCTGACTGTGGGTTGGGTCTACGCCGGCGCGTCTGCAGCCACGCTGATCATCATCAACGGCATTCTTACCTTCATGCTCACCCCGGGCGACACCTGGCTTGCGGTAGCCGGAACAGGGAACGAGGCCAGCAAGTTCTGGAACGCGTTCTTCAATCCCACCTACTGGCCGAGCCTTCTGCTGCGCTGCTGTGTCTGCGCCTCGCTCGCCGCCATCTGGGCTCTCATCACGTCCAGCCGCATCGATGGGGACAAGGAGCCCGCTCTCAAGACCAGCCTCGTGCAGTGGTCCGTCAAGTGGCTGGTGCCATCCTTTGTTGCCACACCCTTCCTGCTCGTGTGGTATCTCCTGATGGTTCCCGAGTCGCAGCGCGCTCTGCTCACCCTGGGCATCGACACCATCAACGCCGGTACGTTCTCCACGGTCACGCGCATGGCGCTGATCATCATCATCACCTCGGCCACCATCATCGGGGTCGCCTACTTTCTCGCCTTCCGCAACCCGACCGACTTCAACCTCTCGCACGCCATGGCCCTGTTGCTGCTGGCGCTCATGGCCACCGGTGCAGGCGAATACAGCCGCGAAATGCTCCGCAAACCCTATGTCATTGGCCACTGGATGTACTCGAACGGCGTGCGCGTCCCCTCTGTCAGCCGCATCAACGCCGAAGGCTACCTGGCGCACAGCAACTGGATCTGGAACGGGGCTGCCAACGGTGCTGTCGCGGCGCCGTCCAGCTACTCACGCGGCGAGGCCATCTTCCGTGGCGAGTGCGGCTCCTGCCACACCCTCGAGGGCTATCGCCCGCTCCGCGAGTTACTCGACGGCCGCGATCGCACCAACATTCGCAACTTCATCGTCATGCTGCACGAGAACAAGCCCGACTCGCCCTATCGCCGCTTCATGCCGCCGATGGCTGGCACGCAGCAGGACATCGACGATCTCACCAACTTCCTCAACGCGCAGGTAAACCCTCCGGCTCCATCGGGACAAAAGCCGATTCTGACAGCGCAAAAGTAGCAGCGAATCGCTGCGAAACAGAAAGGCCCGCCTGGCGCGGGCCTTCACTGTCTCACTTGTTCACTCTTTCACTCCGTCACTCCTTCAGTCATTTCCCCAACTCATACGGAATCGCAAACCGCCCGATCTGAATCACCGATCGCGTCCCAGGCGGCCAGATATGCAGGCTCGTAATGCCCTTGATTCCATTGAGCAGATGCGCATCCGTCGTGCCGATCAAAGTTCCTGATGCAGCATCGTTGAAGTGCACCCGCAGCACTTCGCCGGCGTGGCTATACCCAAAGGCATATTCGCCTGGCTTGAGCGCGATCCCACCCACCCGCAGGGGCGCCTGCACCACCAGGTAGTGTGAATACTTGCCATCGGCCGAGTAGCCCGCCGTAATCAACACTACGCCGGCGATGTAGCGTCCGCTGCTGTCGACGATGCCGCTCGCCGTACGCAGCTCGGTCTCAATATGCTCTTTCTCCACCGGAGCACGCGCCGGCAACAGGGATGCCAACTCCGCATCCGTTGCCTGCCGCCACACGGGTTTCTCGCTGCGCGCCGCCGGCAGGAGAAGCAGCACCATTAACGCCGCATATAGGGTCTTTTTCATGGATTAGGTTTCCTCAGCGACTCGAGCGGCACAATCCCGCGTTGAATCGCGGCCGTTGCCGCCTGCGTCCGATCGGTCACGCCCAGCTTGCCCAGCAGGCTGTTGATGTGCGTCTTCACCGTTGCCTCCGAGATCTCCAACTCCGTGGCAATCTCTTTGTTGCTCTTGCCGTACACAATCTGCTCCAGCACATCGAATTCGCGCGGCGTCAGTTCCTCGGTTCCCATCCGCTCGGCCAGCTTCTGCGCAATCGCCGGCGGAATGTGCTGCTTGCCTGCGTGCACGGTGCGGATCGTCGAAATCAGCTCGTCGCCGGTCATGCCCTTCAGGAGGTACGCGCGCGCGCCGGCCTGCAGACGCCCGGTAGATGTCCTCGTCGCCGTCATAGGTCGTCAGCACAATGAATCGTGCCTGCGGCGTCTCCATCCGCACGCGCTGAATCACGTCCACCCCGCCCATGCGCGGCAGCCGCAGATCGATCAGCGTAATGTTGGGCTGATGCTTGCGGAATTGTGCAATCGCTTCGACACCATCCGCGGCCTCGCAGATGACCTCGATCCCATCGGCGACATTCAACAGCGCCACCAATCCCTGCCTCACAACGTGGTGATCCTCGACCACCATCACTCGAATAGGTTCCTGTCCCACGCTTACTCCGCCTCTCTCGGCCCCTCGCGCGGTTGTGCCGCATGCAACCGTACCGAAGTGCCCGTACCCGGCTCGCTCGTCACTTCCAGCGTTCCGCCAATCGTTGCCGCCCGTTCCCGCATCCCGGTGAAGCCATAATGCCCGGGCTCTGCGCCGGCATCGTCGCTGGCGGCGAATCCGCGTCCATCGTCGCGCACTTCCAGAGCGATCTCTGCCGGTCCATACTCCAGCCGTACCGAGAGATGCCTGGCCGCCGCGTGTTTCTCTACATTATGGATGGCCTCCTGTGCTACGCGCAGGATTTCCCGCTCCATCCCTGGAGGTAGAGACCGATACGCCCCATACACGTTGAAGTCCGCTTCGAGAGACCGGCTATTCGCCTTCTCGGTCACCCGGCGCAGATGCACGGGCAGCGTGTTCTCTGCCGTATCTTGCGAGCGAAGCGCCCAGATTGACTGCCGCGCTTCAGCCAAACCCTCGCGTACGTGCGCGCGTGTCGTATCCAGTTGCTTCGTGGCAGCCTCCACCTTGTTGTGCCGCAACAACTCGGTCAGCACTTCGAGCTGCACCGAGATGCCCACGTACCCCTGCGCCAGCGTGTCGTGAATCTCACGCGCAATCCGGTTGCGCTCTCCCAGCACTGCTTTGAACTCCCGCTCTGCCACCAGCAGGCGCCGTTTGAGCAGCCATGCCACCAGTGCTGCCATGGCCACGGCAAGCAGCACGTAGAACCAGAGGGTCTGATAGAAGTGCGGCTCCAATTCAAATTGCAGCGCCGCGCCCGTCGTGTTCCACACCCCGTCGTTGTTTGCTGCCTGCACGCGGAACGTATAGCGCCCCGGTGGGATATTCGTGTAATAGGCGATCCGCCGCGCGCCCGCATCGGTCCAGTCATGATCGAACCCATCGAGCATGTAACGGTAACGCACCTTCTGTGGCGCGACAAAGCTCAATCCTGCATACTCAAATTGAAAATGATTGTGTCCTGCCTGCACTCTCAACCCGGAGTCCGCCCGATCCAACGGTGCCTGATTGACGTCGTCTACGGCAAAGCGCTCGAGCACCACGGGCGGTGGCACCGCGTTCACGGGAAAGTGTTCCGGATCGACCTCCACCAGCCCCTTCGGCGTCGCAAACCACAGATGTCCATCGCGTGAGCGCCATGCCGAGGGGTGGCTGTTGGTCGCCGTCTCGCGGCTGCGTAATCCATCCGCCGGACCGAACTCCATCCAGTGCGTGCAATCGGCCGTCATCGTGCAGTCGCATCGAGCGATACCGTGCGCCGTCGCGAACCACAAATGGTTGCTCGCATCGTCCAGAATCGCGTGCACGCTCCTGTTCTGCAGTTCCGGCGAGTTCACAGCCAAAAACTTCGCGCCATCCCACAGGTTCCATCCATGGCCCTGTGTCCCCACCAGCAGCGCACCCTTCGTACGCGGTAACAGCGCCGTGACCACATTGCTCGAAAGCCCATCGGCGGTCGTGTAGTTGGTAATCTTGCCGCCCTTCAACCGTGAGAGCCCGGCCAGCGTTGCGATCCACAGGCTTCCACTGGAATCGCGCGCCATCGCACCCACCAGATCGCTGCCCAGCCCGTTCTCCTGTGTGTAGATCTCCTTCTGCGTAGGGTTTCTCCCACCCTGCGGAAACGTCCAGTGCGCCAGCCCGCGCCGCGTTCCGATCCATAGCGAACCATCGGCATCCAGCAGCAGTGAGCGGATGAAATCATCGGGCAGCCCATCCGCCGAGGTAAACGAATCCACCGCGCTCCCACGAATGCGGTTCAACCCATCCGGCGTGCCCACCCACAACTCGCCATTCTTTCCCGCAGCCAGTGACAAAATCACATCGCTCAACAGTACGTCGCGCACCGCGTACGTCGTCCCCACACCCGGCACGTTGACGTTGCGCCGCACCTCATTCAAGCCGCCGCCGTTCGTCCCTACCCAGATGGTCCCTGCACTGTCTTCCACCACCGTTGAGGTCAGATCCGACGAAAGTCCCTCGCGTGTCCCGATGTTGTGGAACCGTGCGTCGCGCAGCGCCTGCAAACCGTCCGTTTCGGTACCCACCCACAGGTTGCCCTCGCGATCCTCAAGAAGAGACAACACCGAAGCTCCCGCCAGCACATCGGTCGCTGCCAGCAGCTGCACCTTGCCGTTCAGCCAGCGCGCCAGTCCTCGATTGGTGCCGATCCACAGAGATCCCTCGCGGTCCGCATACAACGCCTGCACCCGCGTTCCGGGCAACTCGCGGCCAACGGCGAAGTGCGCCTCGACGTTGCCTTTTTGACCGATCGTCAGCATTGTGACCGTCGCATAAGCCGATACGCCTTTTGGCAGATTTGCAGCGAAGCGGTTTTGCGTGTTCGCCTTCAAATCGTCGGATACATCCACCGCTACAAACCGGTTGCCTTTCCACTCAGCGCTTCCGCCTTGGGTCGCTACCCATACCGATCCATCGGGATTCCGGCCGAGCGCGCGCACCTCGTTTCCGGGCAATCCATCGCGCGTTGTGAAGGTCGTGACCGACCCATCCTTCATCCGCGCCAGCCCTTCTCGAGTTCCCACCCACAGCGCCCCATCGCTTGTTGCCAGCAGGCACCGCACGTCTCCGCTGGGGATGGCCGGTTGCGAATGCTGGTCCAAAACCACAAAGGAAACCCCGTCGAACCGCACCAGCCCGGCCTCCGTACCCAGCCAGACGAAGCCATCGTCCGTTTGAGCCAGCGCATGCACGCTGTTCTGCGGCAGACCGTTTTCCATCACCCACGATTGGCGTCCATATTCAGGCAGAGGCGTCGTCGGCTCCAGCGCGGCGACCACATGCGCAATCCCGAGAATTGCCACGGACAGACACACCAGGCGATAGAACGCCCGACTCTTTCGGGGAACTCCCGGGTTGGCCTGTGTTTCGATCAGTCTCACGGCGCGAGAATCAATATTTCGAACAGCTCGCGATCGAATGGATCACGCTCATCCCACACTAATTCGACTGGGTGGGAATTGCCACGAACAACGGGACTTGCAGGCTCGAGAAAGTCCATTTCTCCACCGAACGATGGAGCTTGCGGTCATTCGATGGACGCAAGACAGAGGACCGTCGCCCCTTTACGCTGTTCTTGTCTCCTGAATTGCCAGTACATCACGGCAAAATACTCCCGGGTGGCTCCTCTTAGGACGCCACCCGATTCTTTTGGAGCGTGCCCCGAGCACCCCAAGCAATTCCGATTCCAAATCCGCCTGAAACCCAGCCCATTCCGGATCCCCGCACGTGACCTTCGGGTGCAAACTACCGCCTTTGTAGCATTCCCTCCGTGTGTTACCCAGCCTAAGATCAGGTGAATATCTATACCCATTGCAGGAGTACCTCTATGGGATTCGCACGTTTTGCGCCTTCGGCGCGTATTTGCCTGGTCCTTTCCGTGTTCCTGCTCCCCCTGGGAGCTCGTGCCGCCCGTCCCTCCACAGATGCATCGAGGATTGCACCCTTTACCTCGGCAACAGATGCCAGCGCTGCCAAGATCGTAAGCCTCATGCGGGCTGACAGTTACAACTTTCTCAACACCAAGTCGCCGACCGTCTGGATGATCCCCTTCAACGGCGATCACCTCAAGGACATCCGCGTCGTCGTCACCGTCAAAGACGGCACCATGGTCGTCTTCGCCACCATCGTCCGCGGCCAGCAGCTGCCCATGACCACCGACTTCATGCGCACTCTGCTCGAGCAGAATCACGAGCTCGACCGCGTGAAAATCGGCTACGACCACGAAGGCGATCTTTCCGTGCGCATCGACGGCAGCGTACGCGTCATGGACGCACCCGAGCTGCGCGAGATCGTCAATCAGGTGCGCAACGCCTCGGATGAGGTCTACGGCATGATCGAGCCAAGCCTCCTGCAATAGCGAACTCGACAACGAGTCTCACATAAGACGGCCGGAACCGGCCCGCGATCGTGCGTTCTTTTGCTGGCCGCACAAATCTGGAAGTGAAGGCGCTGATTCGGAGAAGTCCAATTGAACGCATCGAAGACCTAGGATGGATGCCAGCAGTGCCATTTCGTTACTACGTGATGGGGCTTCGAGACCTCATAGTGGCTAATGATTCCGAGGATCTGGACGCTTCGGACGGCAGCAAGCTGCTTCCTTCGCCTTGTCATCATGAAACTTGAAAAACAGCCACATCACATTCTTCCAATCATGCCGGAGTTGCTTCCTGCTGTTGAGAACGTGGCTCGAAATCAAAGCGCTGGAGATGATGCGTTTGCATGGTCGCAGAGTCCGAGGCAAATCTGCTATTGCGGTCAGATCACCCCACTCGGAATGTATTACTAAGTAAATAAAAGCCAAGCAAGCACGCAGGAAAAATTGTGAAACTTTCGTGCCATCGTGCGCCGCTCGCACCTCTGTTATCGTCCCTGTAGCTCGAACCAGTTTCCAGATGCGCAGCCTGATCGCTTCTTCGATGCGTTCCTTCTTCGTTGTGTGCCGCGGGTTCGCTTTCGTGGTGCTCAGCCTGACTTCTTGTGTTTCGACTTTAGTCGGGCAAGACAAACCCCCGGCATCAACTCCCGGATCTTCCTCAAATGCAAACCTCCCCAATCAAACTGAGACGGTAACCGCCCCCACACCTGCCGACTTATCCAAAGAGGCTCTTGTCGTCGATCAGCTCTACACCCACATCCGTATGGAAGGCGACGGCACCGGTACTCGCGATACAACGGCCCATATCCGCGTTCTCTCCGAAGCCGGGGTCAAGGCCATGGCGGTGCTCTCCTTTACGTATTCTGCCTCCAACGAGCAGATCGACATCGGCTATGTCCGTGTAAGAAAATCTGACGGCTCGGTCGTCATGACGCCGGAATATAACGCACAGGACATGCCCGCCGACGTCAGCCGCGAAGCGCCGATGTACTCCGACATCCACCAGAAGCACGTCGCCGTGCGTGGCCTCGGCGTCGGCGATACGCTCGAATATCAGGTTACGCAGCGCATTCTCAAGCCCGAAGTCCCCGACCAATTCTGGTTCGAGTATTCCTTTGAAAAGAGCAGCATCGTCCTCGGAGAACAGCTTGACCTTGATGTGCCTGAGGATAAAGCGGTGATCGTGGCGAGTGCTGACGCACAACCAACCATTACCTCTACTTCGGGTCGCAAGCTGTATCACTGGACCAGTTCGAATCTCTCTCATCCAGATCCTGAGGCTCCTCCCAAGTCGCTGAAGCATTTAAAGCCGTCGGTGCAGGTGACCACCTTCAACAGTTGGGAACAGGTTGGAGCGTGGTACCAGTCTC
Source organism: uncultured Acidobacteriaceae bacterium (assembly GCA_963778705.1). Lineage (GTDB taxonomy): Bacteria > Acidobacteriota > Terriglobia > Terriglobales > Acidobacteriaceae > Telmatobacter. Next base: position 59,038 of record CAVZVM010000009.1, on the reverse strand, counting down.
TGCAGCGCGAATCGCTTGTCGTCTCCCCTGCCATCCAGGCTCGCGCCGACACGCTGACCCGTGGCCTGACCAGCGAAGACGACAAGGTTCGCGCCATCTTTGATGACGTCGCGCTTCACGTTCACTACGTGGGGCTCGATTTTGGCATCGGCCGCTATCAGCCGCACCTGGCCGACGATGTGCTTGCAAGCGAGTATGGCGACTGCAAGGACAAACACACGCTCGTTGCCGCGCTGCTCAAGGCCGCCGGCATCGATTCGTGGCCAGTGCTGATCTCGACAAAGCGGGATCTCGACCCGGCTGTTCCGTCGCCTGCACAGTTCGACCACGTCATCACGCTCGTTCCAGAGGGCAGTTCTTTAATCTGGATGGACTCGACCGCCGAAGTCGCCCCCGTCGGCATGTTGGTGCCGCCTCTGCGGGACAAGCAGGCGCTTGCAATTCCGGTAGGGAAGCCAGCCTATCTTGTGCGCACACCGGCAAACCCTCTATTACCCGGCTCCGTTCGCGTTGAGGTCAACGCCCGACTTTCCGGCCGCGGTGTCCTCACCGGGCACATCACTCAAACTACACAAGGCGATCTCGGAACGGTACTTCGACTTGTATTCCGGCGAACTCCTCAAGCTCAATGGAAGGAACTCGTCCAGGGTATTGTCCATCTCCAGGGATACGGTGGAGAAGCCTCAAATCCTGAGATTTCCGAGGTCGAGCAAATCGATCGGCCACTCGTTATGTCCCTCGACTACACGCGCGAAAAATACTACCAATGGGATGATCGAGACACCAAGCATTGGATTTCTCCACCATTGCCACCGATGGGCGGAGAACTGGCACCGGGAACGAAAGAGAAAAAGCCTGCTGACAATCCAACACTCGGCGCCCCCAGCAAGACTGTCTATGTCTCCACCCTCCAGTTGCCCCCCGGCTGGACAATGAATCCGCCCAGGGATGTCGATATAGACGAAGACTGGCTTGAGTACCGCGCCACCTACAGTTTCAAAGATGGAATCTTCACGGCGGAGCGGTCATTGGTGGTAAAGAAGTCAGAGGTCTCACTCTCTCAATGGGATAGATATCTTGCATTCCGGCGCGAGATGTTTGAAGACTGGAGTCGTCAGATGCTGATCTCGCCATCCAGATTTACCGCCAACACCGCGCCTGAGCGAGACGATCGCAGTACGGTCAAAACGGACTCACTGCCGGTTTACTCGGAGATGTCGACCGAGAGTGATGTCGTTCTTACTCTGGCCCACGGCACGGTTGTCCGCGTTGGGCTATCGGTCACTACGGACCAGGGCAGATGGTGCAGCGTGTCCAGCGTCGACACCTCTGCTAAGCTCGGTTTCGTTCGCTGCGATGGGCTGGACTGGCAGACCGTTTCGAGCGCGGCTCCAGCTAGCTCAGGAGAAGCTTTATCCACCCCCGTTGACCAGTCCTCTAATGGAACAAACGCTTCCTGCGAAGCCTTGCGGAGTGTTGCAGCAAGCGGTCTAGTCTCAGAAGTGGAATCGATTCTTCAAACTGAACCTGATTTGGTCAAATGTCGAGGGTTGCGCGGGTTCACGCCTCTCCACACGGCGGCTGATAAGGATCAGACTGAGGTTGTACGATTTCTTATCTCACATGGCGCGGAGATCAATGCGCGGACGGACGCAGGAGATACGCCCCTTCACTGGGCCGCAGTCGACGATAGGATGAATGCTGCCAAATTGCTGCTCGCGGAGGGGGCCGAGATAAACCCAAAAGACAAGGATGGCAACACGCCTTTGCACTGGGCTGCCGCTCGCGGACATGTCGAGATGACCGAACTGCTGATCGCCCATGGCGCCGATTTGAAAACGAAGACACGCTTCGGCTGCACTCCTTTACGCGGGGCATACGATTACCATCAGGCGGCCACCGCGCGTGTGCTCCTCGCGCATGGCGCGACTCAATAAAATATTTGAAAGAGGAGCCTTTCTGAGTCGCGGTCGAGTAACCGCTACACGGAAGTTCCTCCTCGAGTCACATCGCCCGAAATCAGGCCCTAAAGACGCTCCATGCAAGGTTCTGCTAGCCTTCTCTTCGCATGGACACCGCGAACATCCGTCTTGAAAAACGCCCTCCTCTCGCAGTCATCACCCTTGACCGTCCCAAGGTTCTGAATGCTCTGAACGCGGCAACTCTCGTCGAACTCGACGCCATTCTCGACGACCTGGCCGCCGACTCCTCCATCCGCGCCGTTCTGCTCACGGGCGCCGGGGAACGCGCCTTCGCAGCTGGCGCCGATATACGCGAGCTCGCCCCGCTCACGGCCGACGAAGGACGCAAATTCGCTCTCCGCGGCCAGGCCGTCTTCCGCAAACTTGAAAAGCTGGGCAAACCGGTGATCGCCTGCATTCACGGCTTCGCCCTGGGCGGCGGCTGTGAGCTTGCTATGGCTTGCACCCTGCGTCTCGTCGCCGACAACGCGCGCCTCGGTCAGCCTGAGGTCAAACTCGGCATCGTCTGCGGTTACGGCGGCACGCAGCGGCTGCCTCGGTTGGTGGGTCGCGGTGCCGCACTCAAGCTTCTCCTCACCGGCGCCGTCATCGACGCGCACGAAGCCTTGCGCATTGGTCTCGTTGACGAGGTCGTGCCCGCCGACCAACTCATGCAACGAGCCGAGGCTCTCGCTCTCGAAATCGTGGCCAACGCGCCCCTTGCCATTGCCGCAACTCTGCGGGCCGTCGACGAAGGGCTCGACCTCGCCCTCGATGCTGCTCTCGATCGCGAAGCCGCTTCCTTCGGCCATCTCTGCGGCACCGCCGACAAAGCCGAAGGCGCCGAAGCTTTTCTGGCCAAGCGCCCGCCCGTCTGGACCGGCCGCTAATTGGTGTTCACACGATTGAGTCGGATAGCACTCCGTCCCGGTGCGCAAACATGCCCGGCTGCTATCCTTGGAGTGTGATCCAGGGAGTCAGAATCAAGGGATACGCGGCGATGGCGCTGCTGTTGCTGGTTGCCGTCACCGCTTGCCACAAGGAAGAACAGGCCGTCGTAGGTGTCGCGCAAAAGGCCGCCAACGCCGAGCGTCAGGCCCAGGTCAAACGCCACCCTGCGCGACCAGCAACGCACCGAGCTGGCTCGCATCCCCCTACCCACCAAAAGCCTCTACGTCGACATCCATGAGCCCGGCGCCTGGGCCAACCCGTTCCTCTCCGTCGAGGCCGACACGCTCGATCTCCGCGTCAATCTTGCCGACGCTAACCCCAGCAACGTAGGGCAGGGAACCATGCTCCGTCCCGCCGGCGCCCGGCGTCAGGAGATCCAGCTTCGTCCCGCCGAGCTTGCCGAAGCAGTCGTCGCGCTTCCACCCAGCGCATGGCGGTATGGACGCGTCATCGCCGTGGCCGAGGCGCCCGGCGCTACCCCCAAAGATCGTCCCAAAATTCGTCGCAACGTCGAGGCAGCCATGCAGCAGCTCAATGACTTGGGCATTCTTGTTGAAGAGTGGCCTTCGCGGTGAAGTCCGGCTCCAGGCAGGAAGAGCCGCCCGTTACGCTCTTCTCTTCGCCGGCTGCATCTCAATCACCTGCTGCGCGGACTCCGGGTTCGTCGCCAATTGCAGGAACTGCTCCGCCGCCATCGGCCTTCCAAACAGGAAGCCTTGAAGAGAAGTGCAACCCAGACGTGTCAGGAATCCGCGCTGCTCGGTCGTCTCCACTCCCTCCGCCACGATCCGTAGATTAAGAGTCTGGCCGAGCGCCACAATCGCGGCGATGATCGCCGCATCTTCCGTGTCATGGGCCAGGTCGCATACGAACCCGCGATCGATCTTCAGTTCGCTCGCTGGAAGCCTTTTCAAATACAGCAAACTTGAATACCCCGTGCCGAAATCGTCGATTGAGATCTCCACTCCCATCTCGTGCAGCTTCTGCAGAATGGATAGGCTGGCATGAACATCCCGCATGGCCGTCGTTTCGGTGATCTCCAGCGTCAGGCAACGCGGTTCCATGGCATGGCGATCCAGCGTGTCGCGCACCATCTGAATGAGCCCAGGGTGATTGAACTGCACCGCCGAGAGGTTGACCGCAATCCGCCAGTCGGTAAAGCCCGCTTCGTGCCATGCGCGCATCTGCCGGCACGCTTCGTTCAGCACCCATTCGCCGATCGGAACGATCAAGCCGGTCTTCTCGGCTGCGGGGATGAATAAATTGGGTGGAACCATTCCGCGCGTCGGGTGATTCCAGCGCAACAGAGCCTCCGCGCCCCGGATCGCTCCGCTCTGCGCATCGATGGTGGGCTGATAGTAGAGCACCCACTCATTCCTCTCGTGCGCATTGCGCAGGTCGTTCACCAGCTGCAGCTCCTTCTGCGCATCGTCGTTCATCGACGTGTCGAAGAAGCAATATGTATTCCTTCCCATCGCCTTGGCGTGATACATCGCGGCGTCCGCATTGCGCAGCAGGTCCTGGCTCTCATGGCCGGCGCCGTCGAAGACCGCGATGCCGATACTCACCGAGACGCGCACTTCATGTCTGGCAATGGCGAAGGGCTTTGCAATCTCTTCGACCAGCTTTCCTGCCAGACTCGCCGCGTCCGCCGGCTCGCTCGCGTTGGCTAGAAGAACAAACTCATCCCCGCCGATTCGCGCCAGCGTATCGCGCGCGCGAATGCTTGCCCGAATGCGATCCGCAACCTGAAGCAGCAGAAGATCCCCGGCGTGATGCCCAAACGCATCGTTCACCTGCTTGAAACCATCCAGATCGAGCGACAGCACGGAGAAACGCTTCGACTCGCGCTTCGCGTTCTGCATCTCTTGCTCCATGCGGTCTTCCAGCAGAGCACGATTCGGCAGCTTCGTCAGGGTGTCGTGCAGTGCAAGGAACTGAAGCTCCTGATTGGCATACGCCAGCGAGGAAGCAAGCGATGCCGTCCGCGCCTCCAGGCGCAGATCGAGCATCGAGGCGATCAGCGCAATCGAAAGAGCGGCAAGTGCGAACACCAGAACCACCGGCGCCAGTTGCGACGGCGCAAGGCCTGCATGCGCCATGGCGCATGTGCTGTTTGCCGGGAACTGCGCGGCCGCCATTCCCGTGTAATGCATTCCGGCGATCGCAAGACCCATCACAAGGGCAGCTCCCACGCGCAAGAACCGGGTCTTCGACGAGAGTTCGCGCAGACGAAAGGCGATCCACAGCGCGCTTCCGGAAGCAAAAACTGCAATCAGAATCGAGAGGACGACCAGCGACGGGACGTACCGAATGCGCGGCGTCATGCGCATTGCTTCCATCCCCGTGTAGTGCATCGCCGCTACGCCCGTTCCCATCAGGACCGCGCTGATGCAGAGACGGCGCGTCGAAAACTTCCTTTGACACACCACCCACAAAGCAAACGCCGAAGAGGCAATTGCCATCAGCAAAGAAAGAAAGGTAATCGTGGGGTCATAGCCCATCGGTATCGGCAGGTTGAAGGCCAGCATCCCGAGGAAGTGCATGGCCCAGATACCGATGCCCATGGCGACCGAGCCGCCAAGCAGCCACGCTCGCGCAATTTGACCCTGCGCCGAGCGGACGCGACCCGCCAGGTCCAGCGCCGTGTAAGACGCTAAGACCGCGATAACCAGCGACGCCAACACGAGCCACGTGTTGTAGCTTCCTGTGAGCAAACTGCTGCGCTCCTAACTATGAAGTCGTCTTGCTCAGGAAAACAGCTCTGAAACTCGTCGTTCGTGCGGCATCAGCGTAAGGAACTTCGCAATCGAGGTCAGACCAGTGCCTGCATAAAAGATAAAAGAGATTGGCCGCTCAAATCCGCCCGCTCCTATCTTTGGTGTTATCCCTAAAGTAATGGTGCGCCTCGATTTCTGCTTGCATCGGGGGACGGTCGATGCAAGAGAGAAACAGATTCATCCCTGAAGAACCGAATGATGCAAGTAGTCAATGCGTCGACCCCTCCCGTAATGAAGCCGCTAACTCGATTCCTGTCTTTCCCCCCTCCCCTTCCATCCCAGGCCCTCAACCAAGCTGCCGAGAAAGCGGCACTTCTCCAACGTCCCTTCCCGGTCCTGTCGCGCTAACGCAATTCCTGGGGCACGTATCCCTGAGCCGCTCAATCCAAGTCGACGCGACCTTCCAGGAGCTGCGACTCTGCGTTGAATCCAAAAGGCCACAGCAACTGAGGAATTGCCGTACCATTCCTCTGTGAACTCTGCTTCGTTTCCGATCCTCAACAACTTCAAGCCCCTTGAGCATGAAAGCTTTGCCGCCCATCGCGAGCTTGAAGCAAAACTGAAGGCGACGCTGCGTGGCGACGTGCTCTTCGATCTCGGATCGCGGGCACTGTATGCCGCCGATGCGTCCAACTACCGCCAGCTCCCCATCGGTGTCCTCTATCCGCGCGACGCTGCCGACGTCGAAAGCGCCCTCGCTGCCTGCCGATCGACCGCAGCCGCCGTACTCCCGCGCGGCGGTGGAACAAGCCTCTCTGGCCAGTGTGCCAACGTTGCCGTTGTCTTCGACTTTTCCCGCTACATGCACGGCCTCACGTCAATCGACCCGGAGGCAAAGCTGGCGACCGTCCAGCCCGGCATCGTTCTCGACCGCCTGCGCGACGCCGCCGAGCAGTACCACCTGACCTACGCACCCGATCCGGCGACTCACTCCCGTTGCACCCTCGGCGGCATGATCGGCAACAACAGCTGCGGCGTGCATGGCCTCCTCGGCGGAAAGACAGTCGACAACGTCGAGTCCCTCGACATCGTTCTCTACGACGGGACGCGTATGACCGTCGGCCAAACTGCGCCCGATGAACTGGGGCGCATCATCCGCGCCGGAGGACGCAAAGGGGCGATCTACGCCGCTCTGGCGCGCCTGCGCGATCGCTACGCCGACCTGGTCCGTGAGAAGTTTCCCCGCATCCCTCGCCGCGTCTCGGGGTACAACCTCGACGAATTGCTCCCCGAGAATGGCTTTCACGTCGCCCGTGCCTTGGTCGGTAGCGAAGGCACCTGCGCCACCGTCGTCTCCGCGACGCTGAATCTCACTGCCAGTCCCCCCTATCGAGTGCTCGTTGTCCTTGGGTTCCCCGACGGATTTCTCGCCGCCGACGCCGTGCCCGCCGCCCTCGAACACCATCCCATCGGCCTCGAAGGATTCGATCATCTTCTCGTCGAATTCATGCGCCGCAAAGGCCTCGCCCTGAAGGAACTCGACCGCCTTCCTCCCGGCGTTGGCTTTCTGCTTGTCGAGATGGGCGCATGGACCGCGGAAGAAGCGCGCTTCAAAGCCCAGGCGCTGGTCCACGACTGCGTCCACTGGCCTGTTCCACCTGCCGCCCACATCTGCACGCCAGAAGAAGCCGCCAGCGTCTGGTACGTGCGCGAGTCCGCTCTCGGTGCCGTCGTCTGCGTGCCGGGCGAACCGGACCGCTTCGAGGGATGGGAAGATGCCGCCGTTCCTCCCGACCAGCTCGGGGCCTATCTGCGCAGCATCGCTGAACTGATGGCCGAGTACGGCTATCGCAGTCCGCTCTATGGTCACTATGGCCAGGGCTGCGTCCACATGCGTATCAACTTCGATTTCCATTCAGAAAAGGGGCTCCGCGACTTCCGCGAATTCCTCGATCGCGCCACCGATGTTGTCCTGCACTTTGGCGGATCGCTCAGCGGCGAACACGGCGACGGCCAGGCCCGCGCCGCCCTGCTTCCCAAAATGTTCGGTCCCGAGCTCATGCAGGCCTTCCGCGAATTCAAAGCCGTCTGGGATCCTGACAACCGCATGAACCCCGGTAAACTGATCGATGCGGTGCGCGTCTACGATCCGCTGGAAAACCTTCGCTACCTGACGCAATCCACAGAGGAACCCAATCCTCACGCGCACGATGCTGAACTTGGCATTCCGCCTGAACGCCATAAACTGAACTTCGCCTTCTCCCACGACGACGGTTCCTTCGCTCACGCCGCCGAGCGCTGTGTCGGCGTTGGAGCCTGTCGCAAGACTGTCGGCGGTGTCATGTGCCCGAGCTATCGTGCCACTGGCGAAGAGCAGCACTCTACCCGCGGCCGCGCTCGCCTGCTCTGGGAGATGCTTGTCGGTTCGCTCCGTGAAGAGGGCTTCCGCAGCGAATCGGTCCATGAAGCGCTCGACCTCTGCCTCAGTTGCAAAGCATGCAAGACCGAGTGCCCGGTGCAGGTCGACATGGCCGCTTACAAGTCCGAGTTTCTTGCGCAGCACTACAAGGGCCGCCTGCACCCTCTGCATCACTACATCTTCGGCTTTGCCGACAAGCTTGCGCACTGGGGTTCCCGCACGCCCTCCCTCACCAATGCAATCCTCAACGGCCCTCTCACAAGCCCTCTCGTCAAGGCCATCGTTGGCATCGCGCAGGAGCGCCAATTGCCAAAACTGGCGCTAAAGAGCTTTGTGTCAGGGCACGACTTCAGTCGTGCCAATAAGAGCTCTCTGAGGAGTCGGGCTTTAGCCCCTGATAGAACGCGCGAAGCGCTGACAGCCGCACCGCAGGCGCCGTTGGTGGTTTTGTGGCCCGACACGTGGAACAACTACTACCATCCGCAAACCCTCGTCGCCGCGGAATCTCTCCTCAGCCGTGCGGGCTTCAGGGCGCTAAGCCCAAAGGGCCATATCTGCTGCGGGCGTCCACTCTACGACTTCGGCTTTCTTGGCGCGGCGCGGAACTATCTCGCCGACGTGCTCGATCGTATGGCTCCGCAGATCGACGCCGGACTGCCCTTCGTCTTCATCGAGCCCAGCTGCGCCAGCGTCTTTTGCGATGAATTACAGGAGCTCTTTCCCAACGATCCGCGCGCGCAGCGCATGCACAATCAAGTCCGGCTTCTCGCCGATTTTCTCGCCGAGAACGCTCCCAACTGCGCCGCCGGCACTCTCCTGGGCCAACGCGTCCTCATCCACGGCCACTGCCATCACAAAGCGGTCTTCGGCGGACCCGCGAACGAAATCTCCCTCTTGCGCAACGCCGGTGCCATCGTCGAACCCATTCAGGCCGGCTGCTGCGGCATGGCCGGACCCTTCGGCTTCGAGCGCGACAAGTACGAAGTCTCCAAAACCATCGCCAACGACAGTCTGCTGCCCGCCATCCAGGCGGCCGATCCCGACACTCTCATCGTCGCCGACGGTTTCAGCTGCCGCGAGCAGATCGCCCAGCTCGGTCACAAACACGCGATGCACTTCGCCGAAGCGCTGGCCGGCGCAGAGCAGCCATCCGGTCCCCACCCCTGAACTCTGAACTCGCGCGTTCCGCCTGCGCTACCATAAAGCTTCTACCCTTCGAGGCTGCGCATGTTCGTCATCGTCTGGCAGTTTGAGATTGCCGAAGAGAAGATCGTCGCGTTTGAAGCTGCCTATGGTCCAGGCGGTCCATGGGCCGAGCTCTTTCGCAAAGCTTCCGGCTACCAGGGCACCGAGCTGCTCCGCGAAGCGTACGCCACAGGCAGATACCTGACCGTCGACCGCTGGGACAGCGAAGCATCCTTCCGCGCCTTCCGCAAGCAGCACGATGCCGCCTACGAGGCTCTCGATCGCTCCTGCGACGATTTGACCAGCCGCGAAACCCGCATAGGCGCCTTTACGGTGTGAGCTTTGAGCACCTCATGGGCTTGTCCTGTGTGACAACTACAACACGTGTTTACTCTTTTTCTCCTTTTCTTCGCTTTTCCCCGTTTTGCACGTGTCGCATCCTGCTACAATCCCCTCGAATGAGTAGAAGCCGCCGCGTGTTTTCTGCCCAAAAACCAAAAAGTCGCGCCTGGCGAGCCATTTCAGAGGAGTTTCGCCATGCCAGTTCTCGATGAGCGCGCCAAAGCTGTAGAACTCGCCCTTTCACAGATCGAAAAGCAGTTCGGCAAGGGATCCATCGTCCGCCTCGGTTCCAAAGAGGCCCTGCTCCCCATCGCCGTCATCTCCACGGGATCCATCAGTTTCGACGCCGCCCTGGGAGTGGGCGGTCTTCCCCGCGGTCGTGTCACTGAGGTATTTGGTCCTGAGTCCTCCGGCAAAACCACCATCACCCTGCAGGTCATCGCCGAGGCCCAGCGTCACGGCGGCTTGGCAGCCTTTGTTGACGCGGAGCACGCCCTCGACCCCGCCTACGCGCGCAAACTCGGGGTGGATATCGACAACCTCCTCGTCTCCCAGCCCGACTCCGGCGAGCAGGCCCTCGAAATCACTGAAGCACTGGTCCGCTCCGGCGCCATCGATGTCCTTGTAGTCGACTCGGTCGCCGCGCTCGTCCCCAAGGCCGAATTGGACGGCGAAATGGGCGACTCGCACATGGGCCTCCAGGCCCGTCTCATGTCGCAGGCCCTCCGCAAGCTCACCGGCACGGTCTCCAAATCCCGCACCGCCCTGATCTTCATCAACCAGATCCGCGAAAAGATTGGCGTCATGTTCGGTAATCCCGAAACCACCACCGGTGGCCGCGCGCTCAAGTTCTACTCCTCGGTCCGCGTCGACATTCGCCGCATCGCCGCCGTAAAAGAAGGCGATACCGTCGTCGGCTCCCGAACCAAAGTCAAGATCGTCAAGAACAAGGTCGCTGCGCCCTTCCGCGAGGCCGAGTTCGACATCCTCTATGGCGAAGGCATTAGCCGCGAAGGCGATGTGCTCGATCTCGCTGTCCTCCACAACATCGTCGAGAAGTCCGGCGCCTGGTATAGCTACAGCGGCGAGCGCATCGGCCAGGGCCGCGAAAATACCCGCACCTTCCTCAAGGAGAACCGCGACATCTTCGCCAAAATGGACGCCGAAGTCCGCAAGAAGCTGGGGATCGGCGCCGCCGCTGTGGCCGCCGAAGTACCTGAAGTCCCGGTAGCCGGCCCCGCCGAAGCCAAGGAAGCTGTCCGCGTCCGCAAAGGCTAAACCTTTTCAATTCAGAACTGAGCAGCGGCTGCTTTTGAAGCGGCCGCTTTTTCTTGACGGCTGGAAGTAATGAAAGTAATGTATGTTATGTATAAAGGGAGCTAGACATGAAGCCAACCGAGGAAACAACGCGTCATGCCATTAAGGCCTATGTTCAGCCGGCTCGTGAAAGGGGAGAAGAGACCGTTCGCATTCGCGTGGGCAATCTCCAAAAAGAGCTTGGTTGGACAGGGCGCACTCCCTCCGTTTTTTCCACTTTGAAATCGCAGCCTTTTCAAAAGGAAGCAGGCGTGGAATTGATCGAGAAGCGTGGCGGCCCGCCCTCCGGAGGTCCCAGCACCACGGTCGAATTTGTGTATCGGCTCCTCGACGAAAGGGCTCCAAGCCAGACGCAAGATTCCGAAGAAGAGCCGGTTCCAAACGGCGCCGGCTTGGAGAAATTGTTTGGCATATTTCGAGATGTCTACGCTTCATTCGGCGGAGGAGAAGCCTACTTGAAGGCCGAGAGAAATTGGGGACCGGATGTTTGGGAGAAATATGAGCAGGAGGAGAAAGCGCGGAAGAGGAATCGCGAGTGACACGAATCTATTGGGATTCCATGCTCTTCATCTATATGCTTGAGGCGAATCCCGCCTTCGGCGCCAAGGTGCGCAAGATACTAGATCAAATTGTTGTACGGAGAGACTTCATTTGCACGAGCGTCTTCTCGATTGGAGAGATTCTGACCGGACCACGGCGGCGCGGGTCCGTATCGGGTGTAGATGCAGTAAAGAAATATTTCATGAGTGGTGCGGTAGAAGTCCTGCCTTTTACAGAGAGAACAGCCGACCGATATAGCGTGATTCGGTCAGCGAACCGTGTGAGTCAGGCAGACGCAGTTCACCTCGCATCGGCTGCTGAAGCCGGCGTCGATATCTTCTTCACAAACGATCGCGAACTGCGTAAGTTGTCGATTCCGGGGATCAAATTCTTTGCTGACCTTGAGGGCAAAGTATTTTGAGGTGGCGAACGATGAATCTGCATCCGCCGCACTGATCGCCAATCCAACCGGAACTGGCACGCAATGCAGTTCGTATTTCCCTTGTAGTGCGAAATGATTGGCACCTCTGCACTACACTTGATCTGCGCATGAAGATCGTCCTCCGAGCGGCGTCGCGGATGTTCCTGCGGGGTACTCTCGCCGCTCTTGCACTCGCTTGCTCAAGCGCGACCATCTGTGCGCAAAGTCCTCCGTCCCCAGCCGTCTCCGCGCCTCAGCCAAGCCAGCCGCCCGCCGACATACGTGCGATCCTCAGCCTCAACGGCCCATGGCGCTTCCAGGTCGGGGACGACCTCGAGTGGGCCGAGACTGCCTTCGACGACTCCAAATGGCAGACCATCGCCCTGAGCGACTCCCTCGCCTCGCAGGGCATCGACGCCTACACCGGCTACGCCTGGTATCGCCTGAAGCTGCAGCCCGAGCAACTCACACAGCTCGGCACCGCCAACCAACCTCTTGCACTGCTCTTCTCCAGCGACTCCGTTGGCCAGCTGGATGTCTTCGTCAATGGCGTCGAAGCCGGCCACACGCGTGGCATGACCGAGCAGCCCGCAATGTTTCGATCTCCGCCCTTTGTTGCCTCGCTGTCCGGCGTCGATCTCAAACACACTGTCGTGATCGCCATTCGCTCGTGGGCTGGCTCGCCAGTCATGATTAGCCGAGGCCTTCTCGCCCGCGTTGAACTTGGCACACACGACGACATCGCCGGCCGTCTCGCCACGTCGGTCGACAGCCAGTGGAACGAGCGCGTCACTGCCCCCGTAGTCGTCACCTTTCTTTTCCTCTGCGTCGCTCTTCTCGGCGCTACGTTGTTTTGGTCCCAGCGCCATCACTCCGAGTACCTCTGGCTCGTTCTGCTCTGTCTCTCGGTCGCAGCCGGCGGCGTGGCCGAGGCCGCCTTCGGCCTGGGAGCTCTCTCCGCTTCGCCTTATCACATCCTGGCGGGCGTGTTTGGCCGCATCTACATGGCCGTCACGCTCGAATTCGTTCTGCGTTTCACGGCTACCCCGCCGAGCCGCCTCGTCCGCGGCGTGCAGATCGGCGTGCTCCTTCTGCCGATCCTCGCCATTACTGGCTTGGAACAGGTCTATGGGATTCTCTCTGTTGCCGCTGAAGTCGCCTTCTGCGCCCTGGTCTGCGTGCTGCTCTTCCGCGCCTGGCGCCGCGGCCGCCAGGAAGCCGGCATCATGCTCCTGCCCTTCTTTCTCGCCGCCATCGCCGACTCGGCCGACACCATTGTCGACTACGCCGCGAGCCGCCACTGGCTGCCGGAAGCCTTCGCTTCGCATCGCTTCCATCTCGGCCCCATCGCGTTTGACACCGGCGCCATCGCCTATATCGTCTTCCTCGCCAGCCTCGTCGCCGTGATCCTCTACCGCTTTATCCGCGTCAGCGAAATCGAGCAGCGCTCCACCGCCGAGATCTCCGCCGCGCGCAGCGTCCAGGCTTTGCTCATTCCCACGCAGCTCCCGTCGAACAAGAACTTCATGCTCGAAAGCGCCTACCTGCCCGTCAACGGCGTCGGCGGTGACTTCTTCCAGGTCCTCCCGCTCAAAGACGACTCGCTCCTCATCGTCGTCGGCGATGTCAGCGGCAAAGGCCTGCAGGCCGCCATGAACTCCAGCACCCTCGTCGGCGCACTGCGCAATGAGCTTTCCCACGACCCGGCTACCGTCCTCGAACACCTGAATCATGTGTTGCTCGGCGCAGTCGCTTCGCCCGGCCAGGTTCCAGAACTCGACGCCGCACCCTGCTTCGCCACCTGCCTCTGCGCTCGCGTCTATCCCGATGGCACATTGACCATCGCCAATGCCGGCCACTTAAGCCCCTATCGCGATGGCCGCGAACTCGAACTGCCGCCCGGCCTGCCCCTGGGCGTCATCGCCGACTCCCACTACGAGCAGGCCACCTTCCAACTCAACCGCGGTGACCGCCTCGTCTTCCTCTCCGACGGCGTCGTCGAAGCCACCAACTCCAACGGCGAACTCTTCGGTTTCGAGCGCACCCAGCAGGTCAGCCATGAGCCGGCACGCTACATCGCGCAAACCGCAAAACACTTCGGCCAAACCGACGACATCACCGTCGTCTCCCTCTACGTCGCCTCGCGCACCGCGCATCCCGCCAGCCAGGCCCTCCAAACCACCTGACTCGGCGCTCGTTCCCTCGTCCCAGGCCCCTCAGTCCCTGCTTCCCACTGTAGAATCCTCCTGAGCCTTCCATGAGCGTCCGCGGCCTCTATCCCGGCACCTTCGATCCGCCCACCAACGGACACATCGATCTCATTCAGCGCGGCGCCAAGCTCTTCGAACACCTCACCGTCGCCATCCTCAAGAACCCCGTCAAGAATCCGCTTTTCACCCTCGAAGAACGGGTTGAAATGCTGCGTGAGTCTACCGCCGCTCTGGGCAACGTCTCGGTAGCTACCTTCGATGGGCTCATGGTCGAGTTCGCGCGCCACCTAGGCGCTACCGCCGTCCTGCGCGGCATCCGCGCCATCTCCGACTACGAGCACGAGTTTCAGATGGCCCTGATGAACCGCCGTCTCGCCCCCGAGATCGAGACCGTCTTCCTCCAGCCCGCCGGCCGCTACTCTTTCGTCAGCTCGCGCATGGTCAAGGAGGTCTTCGGCTTCGGCGGAGACGTCACCGGCCTCGTCCCACCCAACGTCCTCAAGCGCCTCCGCACCCGCATCAACGGCAGCTAGGTTTTCACGTTCTGATTTGAGTGCGCTTAGCGCCCGATACAGTTGCTTTCGCAGCTCTCATATGCGATCGCGAATCAAATGTACTTCGTAATGCAAATCTGCATTACAATCGGACCAGGAGGCAAAGCCGTGGCGAAACTCACAGTGACAGCCCGTGGGCAGGTTACCTTCCGCCGCGATGTGCTCCACCATCTCGGCGTCAAGCCGGGCGAGAAAATCGAGCTCGAACTGCTTCCCAACGGGCGCGGCGTCGTCCGTGCGGCGAAGCCCTCCGGCGCCATCGACGGTTTTCTGGGCGTGCTCGCACGCAAGACGAAGAAAGTCGCTACCCTCGATGAAATCAACGAGGCCGCTGCAAAGGGTTGGGCGGGTCAGAAGTGAAGATCACCGCCGACACCAACGTGCTCGTCCGCGCCGCCGTGCGCGATGACCGCAAACAAGCCGATGCAGCAGCAAAACTCCTCAAGAGCGCCGAATCTATCGCCGTATCCACGTCCTGCCTCTGCGAATTTGTCCGGGTTCTCGACCGCGTCTACAATTTCGGACGCGAAGAGATCGCTGCAGCGATCGTTGCTCTCGTCGATTCTGCCAACGTCGCCATGAATCGCGCCGCCGTCGACGCCGGTCTTGCAGTCCTTAATGCAGGCGGCGATTTTGCCGATGGCGTCATCGCCCATGAGGGGCGCTGGCTCGGCGGCGAGGTCTTTGTCTCATTCGACAAGCGCGCCGTTGCACGCGTGGAGCGCATCGGGCTTCCCGCTCGCCTCCTGTCCTGACGCTATGGAATCCGTACAGCCTTTTTTGGACACTTCCACCCCCGACCTGCCCGTCCGCGGATTCCTCCACCGTCCCGATGCGCCCACCGGTGACTGCCTCATCCTCACCCACGGTGCAGGCTCCAACTGCCGCACACCTCTGCTTGTCGCGCTCGCCGAAGCGTTTTGCGCCGCAGGTCTCACCGTCCTCCGATGCGACCTGCCGTTCCGCCAGTCGCGCCCCACCGGCCCGCCGCCACGCGGCAGTGCCGAGCGCGACCAAGCCGGACTCCGCGCCGCCGTCTCCGCGATGCAGTCCGAAACGAAGGGCCGCATCTTCCTCGGCGGTCATTCCTATGGTGGCCGCCAGGCTTCGCTGCTCGCTGCCTCCGACCCCACACCCGTCGCCGCTCTCCTCTTGCTCTCTTTCCCACTGCATCCGCCACAGACGCCCGACCGAGCTCCGCTCCAAGCACTTTCCAGACCTGCAGACGCCGGCCCTCTTCGTCCACGGCGAACGCGACGGCTTTGCCACGCAAGCCGAAATGGAAGCAGCACTCCAACTCATCCCTGCGCGCACGCAGCTACTCCCTGTCCCCGCCGCAGGGCACGAACTCCTCGGCGCGCGCAATCGACGCGAACTTCCGCCTCAGGTTGTCAGCGAGTTTCTCGCGTTCACCGATCCAACTAACGCGAGCTAGTCAGCTACTTGGTTGCGCTCAGCATCCGCAGCTCCTCGTCCACCACTTCTCGTGGCAGCGGCGCGTAACCTAGAGCAGAGCAATCGCGCTGGCCATACACAAGCGCCCAACGAAACAGATCCTCCAGAACAGCGTACTTCGCAGGACTCGCCGCCGCCGCCGGCATCACCAGCCAGGTGAACGCCGAGATCGGATAGGCAAACTTCTCCGCAGCATCGGTGATCGTTGGATCGTGGCCGGCAGACAGAACCACGCCCTTCGCAGCTTCCGACACACTGTCCAGGTCGGCGCGCACAAACTCGCCTGCTCGATTGCGCACCGATCCGTAGGCCAGCCTGTGCTGAATCGCATACGTCAACTCCACATAGCCAATCGAGTTCGGCGTGTTCAACACGGCTTCCGCCACGCCGTCGTTTCCCACCGCACCCGTCCCTACAGGCCAGCGCAGCGTCGTGCCTCGTCCCACCGCCGTCGCCCACGCCGGACTCACCTTCGTTAGATAGTCGCTCCACACCCACGTCGTTCCGCTGCCATCGGAGCGATGAATCACCGTGATCGGCGCACTCGGCAGATCGATTCCCCGGTTCCACCGCTTCAGAGCCTCATCGTTCCACTGCTTCGCCTGTCCAAGAAAAATATCTGCCAGGGCCTCTGGCGTGAAGCGCACGTCCTGGGTCACGCTGCTCAGGTTGTAGATCGGAACGACGGCTCCCAACACCGACGGAAT
Source organism: uncultured Acidobacteriaceae bacterium (assembly GCA_963778705.1). Classification (GTDB taxonomy): domain Bacteria; phylum Acidobacteriota; class Terriglobia; order Terriglobales; family Acidobacteriaceae; genus Telmatobacter. Next base: position 42,256 of record CAVZVM010000009.1, on the reverse strand, counting down.
GCGCTGCAAATGCTCTGCGGCAGATGCGCCCACCACGGCTTCCGGCACAACATCCGACCCCGCGAAATCAGTCTCTCCAGCAATCAGCCTGCGCACGCCGGCTTCGGAACCAACAGCTGAGTAGTGAAAATGCACTCCCGGATGAAGCTCTTCGAAGTCCTGAAACCACTTCTGATAGAGCGGCGCTGGAAACGTCGCTCCCGCCCCTGCCAGATCTGTCGGCGCGAGCGTCGAAGTCGAGGAGGCCGCCGCCGCTGCACTCGCGGGCTGAGATTCCGCGGCTTCCGTCAGCTGTTTCGCTGCGCGGCTTGCCAGGTTGTCCACGATGTTTGTCCATGCCAGCCTGCCCGGTGTCGCCAGCCACGACCAGAGCGGCTGCCCATCCCGTCCGTTCACCTCGATCGAAAGATAGCCCGCATACACAGCCTGCCGGTCCGATGCCGGGGTGCGCGCACTGATCGAGACATATCCCTTGAGCCAGACTTCGCCTGTCCCGTTCAAAATCGCATCCGCGTCCTTGGGCGACTGCACAATCTCGAAATGGTCTCCATCGAGATGCCGCAGAAAGCTTCCGCGCAGATGCGCTGCCTCCTGCCCGCCATGAAAATCCGCAATATACAGCTTCCTTACCTGCGCAAGAGATTCGATGGATTCAGCCTCGAGAGTCGACCACGACCCGGCGACCAGCAAGACAAGCCACACTAGGGTGCCGAGTTTTCTCCGCCGCAGGATTCGGTGCATGATCCCCTGAATTGTCATTCAGAACTCAACGTGGATGCGGCCCGAAGGAACAAAAATCGGTCCGCGATCCCGATTGTAGCCCGGCGAAACGATGTACTGCAGATCGGGAGCGGCAAACAATCCGTGCCACAGGTGCGCCGTGTAGAAGCCTTCCACAAGGTTTTCTCGGCCATAATTGAGCGCACCATCGCCCAGCACCGATCCCAACCCGCCTAGTGCAAGATAGCGCGCATGAACACTGCTGATCCCGTTCGAGGCAAAAGCAAAACCGGCTCGGTCATTGTTCCGTTTCCACAGATGGCCGAGCGCCGTCACGCCTCCTGAAAACGTCTGGTCGATCTCCGTGAACGACCAAGTCTCGGTCTTCCCGTTGTTCCATCCAAACCGCCCATACGCCGTCACCGAGGCCGACAACGCCTGTTCCACATTCACGCCGAATCCATACTTGGCCGTCACCTGCAGCGGATGATTCGAGATGTCGGGCGCCTTCGTTTCGCCGGCCAGATACTGGTCGATCGCGTACTGATAAATACCCATGTTCGCGTGATTCACCCATCCCAGAACCCGAATCATCCCTGTCTTGCCCACCGGCCCCCGATGCAGCTCAAGCTCAGTATCGGATGTATTCGCGCGTCGAAGATCCCACACCAGGGGTCCCCCATTATTTGGCCCCGGCATCAGCGCCAAGGCCGAGCGCAATCCCCATCGCGGACTCTGATACTCGCCCATCAGGCCCCATGTATAACCGTGCGCATCGGCCGTAAAGTCGTACGCGCCGTTCTGATCCACCGCCCAATTCATAAATTGGAGATGACTGTCCCCGCCCACGGAATTTGTATCGAAAAAATCGGGAATGGCAAACTTGCCCGCGCGCATCTCGAACCGGTGTTTCGCCATTTCAGAGAAAGTTGAAAGAGGTCCGGCGTCAGCCTCATCGTGGCCGAACGGAAAAGAAGTGTGCACCATGATTCGCGCCAGATAGGGGCTTGCCCCCAGCGTCGGATCGCGCACCGCGTCGAGATTCGGAAAGCCCGCAATGCCCAGCGCCGAACTCAGCCCCAGTCCTTCCGCCTCTTCCGCATCGGCCAGCACTTCCACCGAATGTGTCAACTGCCACCCCGTGTAAAGCGTGATCACTCGCCCATTCGCTTCGTTCGCTTTGTTCTGAAAGCTGTTCGTTCCCGAGTAGCGCGCCGGAAACGACCCGTTTCCCTGGAAAATCACGTTCATCTGTCCCGACAGCCACAGTCGGCTCTCGGGCAGGTGGGGAAACATCGTCGGTGCGCTTTCCGTCGGTGTCTGCGGCTCAGGCCGCTGCGACACCGTGACGTCGGGTATCTGTGCGAACGCCATCTCGGCCGCCATCCAGTACACCGCCAGGCCAAGGCAGCGGCGGGCGAGCCGTCCGCCGATCCTCGCCGATTTGCTGCGAACCTCTCTCATCGTCGCCGCGCAACAGGTGCCTTGGTGTCTGCGCAACACCGTACCAAGTCGACTGCGCACGAACGTTAAACGCCACGTGAATGCCTGCCTCCGCAACCCCATCTCCCATTCACGTGGCTGTAACAGGAAAATCACATGGAAGGCGGTACGTTTCTCTCTACCGTCTGTTATCGTCGCTCGCAACGACGCGATCTCCCCGCTCCGCAGCCCACCCACGAGGTCAGCCATGCCATGCAATCCCGATGAGTTACGACACGTACCCCTGTTCGAATTACTCGACGACGACGAAGCGCGGATCCTCGCTTCGCAAATCGAGCTCCGGCGATTTGCCCCCCGCCAACGCATCTTCAAGCTCGGCGAGACGGCGGCCCATGGGTATGTCGTGATGGAAGGTAAAGTGCAGGTCACAACGATTGACGAAGATCAGCAGGAGGTCCTCGTCGAAGAGCCGACCCACGGCGACATGTTTGGCTTCGCGTCCATGCTGCAGCAGAGCGAGCATCAAACCACTGCCACAGCGCTCGATGAAGTCGTCTGTCTCGAAGTGGGCCGTGACGATCTGGAGAAGTTGCTCGCCTGCCGCCCGATGGCCGGCATGGACATGCTCACTGTGCAGGCCAGGCAATTTCACGTCGCCCAACAGCTGATCCGCAGCCGCGCGAGCCGCAATCCCAACGAGTTGATCGAAGAGCAGTCGACCCTCGGCCAGCGCCTCGCCGATTCCGTGGCACGCTTCGGCGGCTCGTGGGTCTTCATCATCCTCTTCTCCGTCGTGTTGATCGTCTACTCGTCGATCAATGTTGCGCTCAGGAATCAGGCCTGGGATCCCTATCCCTTCATCCTGCTTAATCTCTTCCTGTCGATGCTGGCTGCGATCCAGGCCCCGGTCATCATGATGAGCCAGAACCGGCAGGATTCGAAAGATCGCCTGCGCAGCGAACTGGATTTCGACGTCAACCGCCGCGCCGAAGCGGAGATTCAGTCGCTTTCGCGGCGTCTGAACCAGTTGACCGAAAAGGTTGAAGACGTCGCCGACTTGGTGCGGCAGTCGCCGCCATCGTCCACAATCCAGAACCGTAACAGCGCGCAAGGCTGATCCCGGTCCATCTGCTGGCTCATCTGAGGAATTCATGATGGCAACAATCGAAGCGCCCCCCATCCTCGCATCCATCGGCGACAACGGCGTCCTCAACGAACGCCTCTCGCCCGAGCTTTCGGAAATCTGGATCGATCGCGATCTCAGCTGGCTCGACTTCAATGAGCGCGTCCTCGCCGAAGCTCTCGACGAACGCACGCCCCTGCTGGAGCGCGCCAAGTTCCTCGCCATCTTTACCTCCAATCTGGATGAGTTCTTCATGAAGCGCGTCGCCGCGCTGCGCGGCGGAAACAACGAAGAACAGTCCGCGCGCTTCACTGAATTGAGAGACAAGCTGGTCCCCATGCTGCGCCGCCAGGCCCAATGCTTCCGCGACGCCATCGTTCCCGGTCTCGCCGCGCACGGCATCTTTCTCCGTCGCTGGGACGATCTGACCGAAGCGCAGAAAGAGGAGGCAGCCCAGTACTTCGAGCGTGACATCTCGCCCGCACTCACGCCGCTCGTCATCAACCCCGAACACCCCTTCCCATTTCTCTCCAACCTCTCCACCTCGCTCACCTTCCGTCTGCATGATCCCGAACGCGGAGATCAGATGGTCGCGCGCATCAAGATTCCCGGCTCTCTCCGCCAGTGGGTCCCGCTCACCGTCGGCATCGAATCAGGCAGGCGCCTTCTCGTTCCGCTCTACGAAGTCATCCGTGGCAACATCCACATTCTCTACAACGGTATGACCATCTCCGGCATGACTCTCGTGCGCACTACCCGCGACGCTGAGGTTGAGCTCGTCGAAGGCTCCGAGGCGGAGATTCGTCTTCAGGTGCAGGAACAGGTGCGCCAGCGGCGCTATGAGCCCGTCGTCCGCCTCGAGTTCGGGCCCCACGCCGATGCCGGCATTCGCGATACGCTGCGCGATCGCTTCCAACTCTCGCCGGCTGACATCTATGAACTCGACGAGGAAGTCGACTACACTACACTCTTCGAAATCGCCGGGCTTCCCGTTCCCGAGCTCCGCGATCCCACGTGGACTCCTCTCGTTCCGCCTGCGCTCGCTGAAGGCTCGATCTTCGCCGCCATTCAAGCCGGAGACATCCTCGTCCATCACCCCTACGAAAGCTTCGACGCTTCCGTCGAGCACTTCATTAGCTCGGCTGCCGATGATCCCGAAACCGTCGCCATCAAGATGACTGCCTATCGCATCGGTGACGACACCCCGTTCGTCAAATCCCTCGTCCGCGCTGCCGAGCACGGCAAACAAGTGGCCTGCGTCATGGAGATCAAGGCGCGCTTCGATGAGGAACGCAACCTGCATTGGGCCGCGGAGCTCGAACGCGTTGGAGCCCACGTCACCTTCGGCGTCAGCGGCCTCAAGACGCACGCGAAGATCGCCCTCGTAGTCCGCAAAGAAAGCGGCGGGCTGCGCAGTTATGTCCACATCGGCACCGGCAACTACCACGTCAAAACCGCGCGCCTCTATGCCGACTTTGGCCTCCTCACCTGCGATCCACAATTGACCCGCGACGTCGTCAACCTCTTCCACTACCTCACCGGCCATGCCCATGCGCCGGCGTGCACTTCGCTCCTCGTCGCGCCGTCGACCATGCGGCCCCGCCTGCTTGCGCTCATCGAGCAGGAAATCGTCAACCGCAGAGAAGGGAAGCCCGCCCGCATCGTCGCTAAGATGAATCAGCTCGAAGATCCCGCCATGATTCAGGCACTCTGCGACGCCTCTGCTGCCGGCGTTTCGATCGACCTCATCATTCGCGGCTTTTGCTGCTTGCGTCCCGGCGTCCCTGGCCGAACCGACAACATCCGCATTCGCTCCATCATCGGCCGCTTCCTCGAGCACTCGCGCATCTTCTACTTCGCCAACGGCAGCGAGCAGCCCAGTGAAGGGAACTACTTCATCGGCTCAGCCGACTGGATGTTCCGCAATCTCTCCAGGCGCATCGAGGTGGTCACGCCGGTCAAAGCGCCCGCCGCGAAAGAAAAGCTCTGGAAAGTGCTCGACACCCTTCTCCGCGACCGCCGCCAGGCATGGACACTCGAAGGCGACGGACGCTATGTTCAACTCCATCCGGAAGGCGAGGGCGACGGCTCCGAAATCGTCGGCACCCACCAGTCCCTGATGCAAGCCGCACGCAACGCAGCCGCCGCCCAGTTCTAGCTTGAGTGCTCTCCAAAATCGGAAGAGCAGGGGCCACCCGAATGCCCGCTGCCCCTTGCGCGCTTGCATCTGGCCGAAATTCTCTAGCGCCTCGACCTGCCGTGACCGCGCGCTAGGTGGGCGAGGGAGTTAGTGACGGTTAGGCGGTAAACCGTCCAAGGTGGTTTCATGCCGAGCGCCGTATAATCTGGGCGATCATGACGGATGAAGAAAGGTCGGACAGGAGACGAACACTCATCATCGCGGCCGTCATCATTCTGGCTGTCTGGATTCTTGCCGGTTTCCTGTGGTACATCATCATGGCGGAACGCTGGAAAAGTGGTGGCTCCCCTATACAGGTCGGATAAAGTGGGGAGGATGGAAGCCAGGTTGTTCCTAGATCGGTCGTGTGATCCGGCTTCTCAAACTTCCTCGGTTTCCCCCATCCCCCAAAATCTGCAAGAATAGAAACATCATGACCGTCGCCGCTCCCGCCAAAGTTTTCGCCGACCGCATCGGCCGCATTGAAGTCTCCGCCACCATGGCCGTTGCCGCCGAGGCCGCCAAACTCCGCGCCCAGGGCGCCAACCTCGTCGACTTCGGCGCGGGCGAACCGCACTTTCCCACGCCGCGCCATATTAAGGACGCTGCCATCGTTGCCATCGAGGCCAACTTCACCCGCTACACCGTCGTTCCCGGCATCCCCGACGTGCGCAAAGCCATCGTCGAGCGCCACGCCTGCGACTTCGGCTCCGACTACGGCATCGACGAAGCCATCTTCACCACCGGCGGCAAGCACGCGCTGTTTAATACTCTGCAGATCCTCGTCGATCACGGCGACGAAGTGATCTTGCCCGTCCCCTACTGGGTTAGTTTTAAAGACATCATTCAGTACGCCGGCGGCAAGGTTGTCTTCCTCGAAACCAGTGAGGCCGAAAACTTCCGCATCACCGCCGACGCCATCGAAGCCGCCATCACGCCGCGCACCAAGGCGATCATTCTCAACTCGCCCTCCAACCCGGCCGGCTCCGTCGTCTCCGGCGAGGACCTCGAGCGCATTGTCCACCTCGCACACGAGCGTGGCATCTATCTGCTCCTCGACGAGTGCTATGTCTATCTCAACTACGCGGGCAAAGCCGTCTCCGGCGGTTCCTTCACCTGGGCCAAAGACCACATCGTCGTGCTCGGCTCGCTCTCCAAGACCTACTCCATGACTGGATGGCGCGCAGGCTACGCTCTCGCCGCCAAGCCCGTCGTCGCCAACCTCAGCAAGCTGCAGTCGCAGCAAACGTCGAACGCAACCAGCTTTGTGCAGAAGGCCGCCATTGCTGCCGTCTCCGGCCCGCAGGACTGCGTCGCCGAATTCCGTGCCGAGTTCATCGATTTACGCGACTACATGCTCGCCAAACTCGCTCAAATTCCTGGAGTCACCTGCACCAAACCCGAAGGCGCGTTCTACGTCTATCCCAACATCTCCGCCTTCCTTGGCAAAGGCGGCATCCGCACCGCAACCGAGCTCGCAACCAGGCTGCTCCACGAAGGCCACGTCGTCACTGTCCCCGGCGAGGCTTTTGGCACCGGCGAACACATCCGCATCTCCTATCCGGTCACCAAGGAATCCATCGACGAAGGAACCCGCCGTATGGCCGAATTCCTCGGTCGTCTCGCATAGCGCGCAGCCTCATCGATCGCGCGTCGCGCGAAATGCTTGATCCTGTAAGGTGATCGGGCTCACCTGCCCCGCGCTAAATCGTCTCCGGGGCTGGGCAAACCTGCCTTAGGTCGATTAGGATGGGTCTTCCATGCCCAGTCCGATCGATTTCAGACCAGTCATCCTCGCCGGCGGCAGCGGTACTCGCTTCTGGCCGCGTTCGCGCCGCGCCCACGCCAAGCAGGTCCTTGCGCTCGATGGCGAGCGCTCCATGATTCAGCAGACCGTCGAACGCCTCAAACCCATCGTCAAGGCCGACAAGACCTGGGTCATCACCAATGAGTATCTGGCCCACGAAATCGGCGAACAGCTGTCGGGCGTGCCCAAAAAGCAGATCGTCCAGGAACCGGTCGCCCGCAACACGGCCCCCGCCTGCGGTCTGGCCGCCTTTCTCATCGAGCGCGAAAACCCCGATGCCGTCCTCGGCGTCTTCCCGTCCGACCACGTCATCGCCGATGAGCCGCGCTTCCTCAAGGCTCTTCACAAGGGCATCGCCCTCGCCGCGAATGGTGAGAACATCGTCGTCCTCGGCATCGAGCCTACCCGCCCCGAAACCGGCTACGGCTATATCGAGACCGGCGACGACGCCGGCGACGAAGGTGCACTCCATGTGCGCCGCTTTACTGAGAAGCCGAATCTCAATCGCGCCGAAGATTTTGTCGCCGCAGGCAACTACTTCTGGAACTCCGGCATGTTCCTTTGGTCTGCGCGCACCCTGGCCAACGCCGTCCGCGAACACGTGCCTGAGACCGCACCGCTGCTCGAATCCATCGCCGCTGCCTACGGCACGCCCGACTTCGAAAAGGTCTTCCAGAAGCTCTACGCCAAGTGCGAAAACATCTCTGTCGACTACGCCGTGCTCGAGCCTCGCTCCGCCAAAGGCGAGCACCTCTCCAATCTGTACTGCGTGCCTGCGGAATTCAGTTGGAACGACCTAGGCTCCTGGGCCTCGCTCTACGAGTACCAGCTCGAAACCCGCCTGCGTGGCGATGGCGACGGCAACGTGTCCGAGACTGACGGCCATCTCGCCATCGAGGCCGGCAACAACTACATCTATAGCCCCAAGAAATTCGTTGCGCTGGTCGGCGTTGAAAACCTGGTCATCGTCGACACCGACGACGCCTTGCTCATCGCCCATCGCGATCACTCCCAGGACGTCGGCAAAATCGTCAAAGAACTCAACCTCACCGGTCGCAGCGAACTGATCTGAGAGATGGTCTTCGCCAAGCGTCTCCGCGAAGACGTGAAGCAAGGAAGAGTCACCTGTACCGTGCGCATCTGGAAACGCCTCCATGTCCGGGTCGGTGGCCGTTACCGTGTGGACGAGGGCGAGATCGAAGTTGAATCGATTGACCCGATCGGCCTCCCGGATATTACCCCACAATTGGCCCGCGAATCCGGATTCGCCGGCGTGCTGGATCTCCTCAAGGTCGCGAAACACGGGACAGGGGACAAGATATATTTGATTCGCTTCCGCTATATTCCACCGCGTTCACGGTCGATCAAACAACCGCGGAGTAAATAGAGGGATATTGACGATTCAAACGATCCATCGATAGGTTTCGATAGACTCTTGCAAGGAGAACGCCCCACTCACCATGCCCCATCCGCAAATCAAGTTCGGCACCGACGGCTGGCGCGGCGTCATCGCCGACGACTTCACCTTCGCCAACGTCCGCACCGCGGCCGAGGCCATCGCGGCATACGTCCATGCACGCGCCGGCTCAGCCGACGAAGATCCCGCACGCGGCCTCTGCATCGGCTATGACACCCGCTTCGGCTCGAAGGCCTTCGCACGCGCCTGCGCCGAGGTCGTCGCTTCCACCGGCATCCCCGTCCAGCTCGCCAACGACATTACCCCCACACCTGCGCTGAGCTTCGGTGTGCGCGGACGCGGTGCCGCCGGCGGCATCATGATCACCTCCTCGCACAATCCCGCTCAGTGGAACGGCGTGAAATACAAAGCCTGGTACGGCGGCTCGGGCAAGCCCTCCATCATCGCGGCGATCGAAACGTATCTCGGCAAGCCCGTAGTCCGCGCCGCACAGTCCGCACCCATCGTTGAAGTCGATTTCCTTCCCGACTACCTCAAGGCCGTCGAGAGCTTCGCCGACCTCGACCTGATCGCCAAGTCCGGCAAGAAATTCGCTATCGACTCCATGTACGGCTGCGGCCGCACCATTCTTTCCGACATCTTCTTGTCGCATCGGCGTGGCCAACGTGCCCATCCGCTCCACACCCAACCCGCTCTTTCCCGGCATCAACCCCGAACCGATCGAGCCCCACATCCGCGCCCTCGGCGAGGCAACCGTCGAGCACCATTGCGATGCTGGCCTCTGCACCGACGGCGACGCCGACCGCATCGGAGCTACCGACGAGTACGGCAACTTTGTCGACCCGCACAAAATCTTCTCCGTCCTGCTCTCGTGGGTTCTGCGCCGCAAAGGTTGGCCCGGTGCCGTCACCCGCGCCTTCAATACCACCAAAATGCTCGACCGTATCTGCAAGAAGCACGGCCGCGAACTCATCGAGCACGGCATCGGCTTCAAATTCGTCTGCGACTACATGCTCGAGCGCGAGATCGTCATGGGCGGCGAAGAGTCTGGCGGCATCGGCTTCCAGCGTCATCTACCCGAGCGCGACGGCATCCTCAACGCGCTGCTTCTTGCCAACGTGATGGCCGAAGAAGGCAAGACTCTGGGCCAACTCGTCGCCGATCTGCAAGCCGAATACGGCGAGCACCAGTACGGCCGCATCGACCTGCACATCCCCGACGACATCAAAAATGCCGCCATCGCCCGCGCCAAAGCCCTCAAGCCTGGCGATCCCGTTATCGCCGGCATGAAGATACTGCGCCAGGAGAACCTCGACGGCGTGAAGTTCTACCTCGACAACCCCGAAGCCAAAACCAAGCCCAACGCCGCCGAAACCTGGATACTCTTCCGCGCCAGCGGCACCGAGCCCCTGATGCGCATCTACACTGAGTCCACGTCAAAAGAAGCCGTCGCCAAGCTCCTCGAATCCGGCCGTGCCTTCGCACTCGCGAACTAAGGAAGGGAGAGAAACATGTTCATCCACATCTTTGGATTTCGCTGGAAGCCCGAAGCCACCGACGCCGACAAAGTCCGCGCCGCGCAAGACATCCTCGCCTTCCGGGGCAACGTCCCTGGTCTGCTCGATGTCCACGTAGGCAACAACCTCTCGCCCCGCGGCCAGGGCTACTCGTTTTGCGGCCTCATGACCTTCACCGAGAAGGCAGCCGCCGACGCCTATACCAGGCATCCCATGCATCTCGCCCTGCTCAAATGGCTGCTCCCGCTCATCGACCCTGTCGAGCTCGACTTCCAGGCCTAGATGCTGGGTTTCCGGCGCAGCACAGCCCAATTCCGTCTCAGCAACCAGCTCCGGCCGAAGAATTCCTCTTTTCCTGGCGACAACTCTCTTCGTTTCGCGCTACACTCCAACTCCATAATCCCCGGAGCCGGCGGCCCATCGCGTTGGACCGGCCCGCACATCGAGGAGGTCGCATGCGCATCGACGGCACCATCGGGCTTGTGTTGAAAGGCAAACGGCAAAACCGCATCCTGTCCATCGCCCCCGACCACACGGTCTTCGAAGCGCTCGAACTCATGGCCCAATACGACATCGGCGCTCTGCTCGTCTGCGCCGACGACCATCTGCTCGGCATCCTCTCCGAGCGCGATTACGCGCGCAAATGCGCCCTGCTTGGCCACACCTCGAAGGAAACGCGCGTGGCTGACATCATGACCAGCCCTGTCCTTTCCATCACCCTTCGCCACACCATCGACGAATGCCTCGCCCTCATGACCGAGCACCGCTTCCGCCATCTCCCTGTGGTCGAGCACGACAAGGTCATCGGCCTCGTCTCTATTGGCGATCTCGTCAAGTGGGTCATCAGCAGCCAGCAGGAAGCCATCGGCGCCCTCGAAAGCTACATCACCGGCGGCTACCAGGCGTAGCTGCTTCCGCGCGCTATCTCCCGCGGCGCGGCGGAGCAACTGACTACCGGAACATGCGCGCGTCGAAGACAAACGGCTGAGGCGGGTCAATTCGCAACTCGCCAATGCGCGCATGCAATGGATTGACGAGAACGTTCCACTCCATGCGCAATGCGGCAGAAGGAACCTCGATCGCGAGCGAAGCCGCGTCGCGAATCCACTGATCGCCAAGCGCGCGCAGAGGTTCAACATCGTCGCTCCACCAATCCGGCGGCAGCTTATCGGGCTCCCAACGCAACGCCGGTTCTCCCTTAGGCAACTCGGCTGCGATCGAGACCAGATCGTCGGGTTGCAGGTTCGGCTCCAGGTGCACGAACAACTCGATAGCCGCCAGCGCAAGCGAAGAAGACGCATAGACCATCGGCACGCCGGGCGTGTTCCAGCGTCCTCCGAAACGCCGCGCACCATGACCGGAGAATGCTTCCGCGGCATAGCGCGTCCGGCAGATTCTCCAAATGCGCATCACAGCGGTTTTCCAGCAGACCCAGGCTGAAACCACTTCTCCTGAGCGGATTTTTCCTTAAGAAAAAGCCGCCCTGCACAATGAAGAAAAGGCCACATAAGCTGGAGAACCGCTCAGCTATAGACGCCGTACGCAATCCGGCCCAGCACGTTTTCCACCTCGCGCACGCCTGGATCGGTGTCCAACTGGTCAAGCGGACGGCCCCCACGTAAAGCGCGATTCGGCGTCTTCAGCCACGCTGCGGCTTTGTCCTCATCGCCCAGCGTTTCCGCTGCGGTGGAGAAGACCTGCGCCAGCCTCACCGCGCGATCCGACTCCGCAGCCGTCAAGCGCGAGTGCTGCGCCAGCCGCCGCGTCAGCGTGCGCTGCGGAATGCCGATCTTCTCTGAGATTTCCCCCTGCCGAAGGTTCAGGCGCTCGGCCAACAGGAAGAGCGATTGAACGGGAAGCCCCTCGCGCACCAACTCAGCCAGCGCGCCGCCCTTGCGCATCCGCCGGCCGAGAACCGATTCACCGCCGAGCACCTCAGGAACGGAATGACTCGCCATGGATTGTCTCCATGTCAAGTATACGCCATTTGGCCATTCAAAAAACGCCAAGTTCACGAGAGCACGAACATGGCGTACCCCAGGTCCCGCATTTGGGACCTGGGAAAGCACGAATCTCACAAATCGAGGTTTCCAAGCGGAGGGAGCGTGGGGCTTTAGCCCCCACGAACGTCGGCACCACACAAGGCCGGCCTTCAGGCCCGGGCCGCTCCTTGGTAAGCACGAAAATGTGTGCCCCATGTCTCGATTCTGAGACGTGGGAAAGCGAGATTCTAGCGCGTCGGTGTTTGTACTACTGAATCACTGCCACCTTCGCACGTTTCCCCAACCGCACTACGGTGCGTGCTGGGCGCGAGGAACCGATCGTGACAACACTGCTCGTCGCTACATCTCCATCCAGCTTCACGGCCTTCTCGGCAATCTTGCGATTCGCTTCAGCGCCGCTCGACGCCAGCCCCAATGCGACCAGCAGCTTCGGCAGCCGAACCTGGTTCGGCCCGATCGCGGCGACATCAGCGAATGCAACCTGCACCTCTTCGAGATCCTCAGCAGTCTCCTTCTGCTGAAACATCCGCGCCCAATTCTCCTCGGCGCTCTGTGCCGCTGCGTCGCTATGGAATCCCGCCGTGATCGTATGAGCCAGGTGCTTCTTCGCAGCCATTGGATGCTGTATTCCCGCAGCTACATCCGCCTTGAGCGTCTCAATCTCTGACCCGCGCAGATCGGTGAGAAACAGAAAATACTTCCACATCAACTCATCCGAGACGCTCATCAGCTTGCCGTACATCTCGCTCGCTGGCTCATTGATGCCGATCGCATTATTCAGCGACTTACTCATCTTCTGCACGCCGTCCAGCCCTTCCAGAATCGGCGTCATCAGCACGATCTGAGGCTTCTGTCCGTAGTGCCGCTGCAGCTCGCGCCCGCACATCAAATTGAACTTCTGATCCGTCCCGCCCAATTCCACGTCGCATTCGAGCGCGACCGAATCGTAGCCCTGCATCACCGGGTACAAAAGCTCATGCAGACTGATCGGCTGCTCCGCTTGAAAGCGCTTGTGAAACTCATCGCGCTCCAGCATCTGGCTCACCGTAAAATGCGCCGTCAGCCGAATCGTCTCCTCATAGCCCAGCTTGCCCAACCACTCCGAGTTGTAGCGGACCTCGGTCGCCTTCTCATCGAGAATCTTGAAGACCTGTTCCTTGTAGGTCTCGGCGTTCTTCTCAATCTGCTCGAGCGTGAGCGGCTTCCTGGTCACGTTGCGTCCCGTCGGGTCGCCGATCAGCGACGTGAAATCGCCGATCATAAAAATCACCGTGTGCCCGAGCTGCTGAAAGTGCCGCAGCTTGCGCATCAACACCGTATGTCCCAGGTGCAGATCGGGCGCCGTCGGATCGAATCCCGCCTTCACCCGCAGCGGCCGGCCTGTCTTGCGGCTCTCTTCTAAGCGCTCGCGCAGATCGGCTACGCGAATAATCTCCGCCGCGCCCTTCTGTAACAAATCCAACTGCTCATCGACTGGAAGAAACGTGCTCATGCCGTCTTTCAGTATAGAGTCCGTCCATCACGGCCACAGTGCCCCGGCTGCCGCGCACGACTTCGCGAGACCGCTCTCGAGACTCTTCGTTTCCTCTTCGAGCTGCGCCACTTTGAACCGCAACTGTTGGTTCGTCGCCAGCAATTCACCCACCAGCGTCTGCAGTTGGTGATTCTTCGCCTCCAGCACCCGAGAAGCGTCCGGCGCGGCACTCATCGTCTGCTCTGTTTGCGCCATAATCCTCTTCTCCCTCACACCTCATCGATCGCCCGAGCCGCTGCGTCGAGCGCTTCGGCGACCTTGCTCACCTGTTCGGCAGTCAGGTTCCCGCGCTCCACGCGCATCTTCAGTGCGAATTTGAGATTCATAATGGCCCGCTTGATCTGCGGCGATTTGCCCCGGCCAAACATCTTGCCCGCTTCATGCATCCGCCCAAAGATCGCCTTCAGCAGTGCCTGGTTAGTCTTCAGATGAGCCTTGCCTTCTTCCGTCGCCGTATACAGCTTCTTGTTGCCGTCCGCAGAGGCGACTGTTGCCAGCCCCTCTTCTTCCAGAAGCGTCAGCGTCGGATACACCACGCCCGGGCTCGGCGCGTAGCCGCCCGAAAGCCGCTCCTCGATCGCTTTGATGATTTCGTAGCCATAGCTCGGCTTGTCCGCAATCAGTTGCAGAATCACCAGCCGCAGTTGCCCGTTATCGAACATCCGCTCCCTGCCGCCGCCAAAGCCCTCCCAGCGTTCCCGCCGGTGGTCATCCCACCAGCCGCGCCCGTGGCGGTGCCGGCAGTCGCCGCCCTCGTGTTCCTCGAGTCTTTCTCTCAAGTGTTCAAACATCTGGTGCCCCTCTCCGATCTATCAAGATATATCTTAAGATATATCGAAACTAGCTCTCAGTCAACCCCGCCTCCATCTTCAACAAAACATTCATCGTCCTTCTGCAACTTCCACACCACCGCTCCATCCAACTCCCAGGAGAAGCACCCCAATGTCAACTGTTTCCGGCCGTTCCATGCAGGTCCCCGCCGCCGGCGGAGCGTTTCAACTCGTCAACAAAGAATTTCCCGACCCCGGTCCTGGCCAGGTGCGCATCCGCGTACAGGCCTGCGGCGTCTGCCACAGCGACTCGCTCACCAAAGAGGGCATGTGGCCCGGCCTGCAATTTCCCCGCGTGCCCGGCCACGAAGTTGCCGGCATCCTCGACGCTGTCGGCCCTGAAGTCCCTGTCTTCAAAGTCGGCGAGCGCGTTGGCCTCGGCTGGCACGGCGGCCATTGCAACTACTGCACGCCATGTCGTCGCGGCGATTTCATGCTCTGCGAAAACCAGCCCATCAGCGGTATTCACTACGACGGCGGCTATGCTGACTACGTCATCGCTCCGGCCAATGCCCTTGCACTCATCCCCGACGACCTGAAGGATGCGGAAGCGGGTCCTCTACTCTGCGCCGGCGTCACCACCTTCAATGCCCTGCGCAACAGCGGCGCGCGCATCGGCGATACCGTCGCCATCCTTGGCATCGGAGGTCTCGGCCACCTCGCTATCCAGTACGCAGCCAAGGCCGGCTATCGCACCATCGCCATCGCCCGCGGCCAGGATAAGGGCCCGCTCGCCAAGCAGCTCGGCGCGCACATCTACATCGACTCCACCACGCAGGATCCCGCAAAAGAACTCCAGAAAATCGGCGGTGCCAAATCGTCCTCTCCACCGTCACCAGCGCCAAGGCTCTCGAGTGGGTCATCGACGGGCTCGCCCCCGCAGGCAAGTTCATCCTGGTCGGAGCGCCCGACGGCCCCGTCGTCATCAACCCATTCCCGCTGCTCCTTGGCCGCCGCACCGTCGCCGGCTGGCCCTCCGGTACTGGCATGGACTCCGAAGACACGCTGAATTTCAGCGCGCTCACCGGTGTCAAGCCCATGATCGAAACCTACCCACTCGAAAAAGCCGAAGAGGCTTACGCCCGCATGATGAGCGGCGCCGCGCGCTTCCGCGTCGTCCTCACCACCGGCCACTGAGGTCGTTGCGTACCGCGAGCTCTTCGAGATCTCGCGCAACAACCGCGCAACACAGCCGGGCCGATTTACCTGCGGTCCCTCTTGAGCCCTTGCAGGCGACTCGGCCCTCATCGGCTCGGCCTGTTCCCGCTCCAGAACCCTGCGTGCTCTTCGCAGCGGGAACAGGCCTGCACCCGGCCGAGCCGGTTTTCGCCGCGCTGCGCGTGCCTGAAACCGGATCGGCATCTAGGGTCTTCGCTTCCGCGAAGACCCGACCCTTGTCGTTCGGCTTCTGAAAACCGCTTCGCGCTTTCCCGAAGCCGAACGCCTCGTCTGATCGGCGCCTTCGGCGCCGATCGAACCATCATCATCGCCCGACCCGCTATAATTTCTCCATGCACGCCGCCCTCATCGCCGCCTCTCCCCGCGCCTTCGCGCGTGCGGCCCGTGCTGCGGCGGCTTCGGCCGCCTAGACTCGTCCCACCTCATCCATCGCAGCGCGCCAAAGTTGACAGTCCTTAGTCTCTGTTGCCTCGGCATTACTCCCGAGGTTCTGATCACTGTCAACTATCCACTGTTCACTCCGCGGTAGCACCCCGGGGTCCCCATCGACAGGTCTTTGTCAATGGGGTGGCATACTGGAGTCATCATGGATCAGTTCTCCCGCATTCAGCGCCTTCCGCCCTATGTCTTCAACATCACCGGCGAAATGAAAGTCTCCGCGCGCCGCCGCGGCGAAGACATCATCGACTTCGGCATGGGCAATCCCGACGGCGCCACCCCCCAGCACATCGTCGACAAGATGATCGAGGCCGCGCAGAAAGGCGTCACCCATCGCTACTCCGTCTCCAGGGGCATCCCGCGCCTGCGCAAAGCCATCTCCAATTGGTATAAAACCCGCTACGCCGTCGACATCGATCCCGACACCGAAGCCATCGTCACCATCGGCTCCAAAGAAGGCATCGCCCACCTCTGTCTCGCCATCCTCGACTCGCGCGACACCGTCCTGGTCCCCAATCCCTCCTACCCCATCCACATCTACGGCCCCGTCATCGCCGGCGCTCATGTCGTCAGTGTCCCCATCCACGACACCGAACAGTTTCTAGCGGATCTGGAAGACCTCATCCCGCGCATGACCCCGCGCCCCAAGGCGCTGATCGTGAACTTCCCGTCGAACCCGACCACGCAAACCGTCGAGCTGCCTTTCCTCGCACGCCTCGTTGCGCTCGCCCATCAGCACGGCTTCTATCTCATCCACGACCTCGCCTACGCCGACCTCGGCTTCGACGGCTACAAGCCCCCCAGTGTCCTCGAAGTTCCCGGCGCCAAAGAAGTCGCTGTCGAATTCTTTACTCTCTCCAAGTCCTACAACATGCCCGGCTGGCGCGTGGGATTCATGGTCGGCAATCCGGTCCTCGTCAACGCCCTCGCTCGCCTCAAGAGCTACTTCGACTACGGCACCTTCACACCCATCCAGGTCGCCAGCATTCTTGCATTGGAGGGCCCGCAGGAGTGCGTCGCCGAAATCCGTGAAACCTATCGCCTCCGCCGCAACGTCCTCATCGAAGGATTGAACAAGCTCGGCTGGCACGTCCCCTCGCCGAAGGCGACGATGTTTGTCTGGGCGCAGATCCCCGAAGCCTACGCGGCCCTCGGCTCTCTGGAGTTCTCGAAGATCTTGCTTACCGAAGCCAAAGTGGCTGTCTCGCCCGGCATCGGCTTCGGCGAACACGGCGACCGCCACATCCGCTTCTCTCTCATCGAAAACGAGGAGCGCACCCGCCAGGCCCTCCGCGGCATCCGCCAGATGTTCGCCAAGAACCCCGTTGCCAAAGCCTGCTGGTGGGGTAATGGATACTCGCAGCGAGTCGATTGGCAAATAGACATGACTTGCTTTTACCGATCGAGCGTAGAAGACTTCCTTGCGCGCACCGATGAGCACGTACTTGCTCATTTGGGGATCGCATACGCGAATCGCGGTTACACGACCCAGTATTCAGAGCAGACGCTCACTTGGGAACGAGATCTCAGCTCGCTCCGAAACTGCTTAATTAGATGTGTCGATGCCTTATTCAGCGCGATTTTGGGGCCTACTCTTAGAGTTCTCGATTCCGCGAAAGGAAATGCGGATCGACACGGTTCTGCTGGTCAAAGACTCAATTGCAATTATCGAAGCGAAGCCAGGAGTCGCTGCATCACAAGCGAAGCGCCAAGTTGAAGAATATGCCCTCCTGTTACATTACTTCCACAAAGAGTCTCGAGATCGCAGAATTGTACCAATTATTGTCTCAACTAATAATCCGCACGAACCTGACATCGCTTCGCTGAATCAGCGTGAACTATTCCCCCAACTGGCTACCTATTGGATAGCGCCAGTCGTTCGAAGTGCATGGGATGAACTGTCCAAACTTCTGATCGCAATAGAGGAACCGTCGAAGAACCAAGTAGTTGCGGAGTGTTGGGATGAGAGTCCATATTCTCCGATTCCAAGCATTCTCGACGCTGCACTGGCACTCAGAAGCGGGCTCTCGATCCGCGAGATTGCGCAATCCGAAGCGTCTGAGGTCCAGATTGAAGACGTGCGTCTTACAGTGCAGGAGTGCCTGAATCGCGCCCGTGCCGAGGGACGTCATGCGATCTGTTTTCTGACCGGCGTTCCAGGGTCTGGCAAGACTCTGGTTGGCCTGAGTCTTGCACATTCCGATGAGAACAAGGGGAATGCCATTCACTTCATGAGTGGTAACGGTCCTCTGGTGCAGGTGCTGCAATTCCTTTTTACAAAGGAAAGCATGCGAAAAGGCGCATACGCACCGCAAGCGCGCACCGAGGCAAAAACGCTCATCGAGAACGTCCATGTTTTTGCTCGATATCACACAGACGATAACCTTGGGCCACCGTCAAACCACGCAATTATCTTTGATGAGGCGCAGCGTGCCTGGAACCGTGCTCAGAACTTCAGGAAATTCCGACGCGACTATTCTGAGCCGGAGATGTTGTTGCGCATTATGGAACGGCACCAGGACTGGGCTGTGGTCGTTGCGTTGGTGGGCGGAGGACAAGAGATAAATGACGGCGAAGCCGGACTCGAGGAGTGGGGACGAGCCCTATTGGATGCCTCCAAGGATTGGCTCATCTATGCTTCACCGGAGGTTCTGCAAGGGGGGCAGTCGACCGCAGGTCACCGGTTGTACAGCGATCCAGTTAGGCAGAAGGAAGTGCACGAAAGCTCTGCGCTGCATCTGCGTACTTCAAACCGAAGCTTGCGTGCCGACCAACTTGCAACTTGGGTGAATCTCGTACTTGATGGTAAATCCGACGATGCCGCCTCTCTCGGAATAACGGATAGGTTTCCGATATTTCTTTCTCGAGATATCAACGAGACACGATTGAAACTGCAACAACAAGGAATCGGGATTGAACGTTGCTTTGGTAGGTTCTTCGGGAGCCGCACGGATGCGAGCGGAGGGGCTTGAACCTAACTCGTCATTCCCCGCGGACTATCCATGGGAGCACTGGTACCTTGCGGAGCAGTCGGATGTGCGATCAAGTAACCGCTGTGAGGTCTTCGCGACAGAGTTCGAGATTCAGGGCTTGGAACTAGATTGGATTGGGCTCTGCTGGGGTGGAGATTTCGTTTGGGATCCATCGCGCGGTTGGCAACTTCGCACGTTGCGACACGGCAAGCCGGACCACATGGCGGCCGATTAAGAGCGAAGAAAAGAGAATCTACAGAAGAAATGCTTATCGCGTACTGTTGACTCGCGCCCGCAAGGGAATGGTGATTTTCGTTCCAAGGGGGAACCCGAACGACCCAACGAACTCTCCGGAGGAGTTCCAAGGGACCGCCAAATACCTGGCTCAATGCGGTGTCACCCAACTGTTCTAAACGTCACAAATTGTGACTTCAAGGTGTATGGACGTTCAGCTCTTGCAAAGAATTACCGCGCCTTGCGGCACAATGGAAATGGAGCGGAGACCCTCATGCGAGCGACCGAGGGGGTACCCCCTCCCCCTCCTCTTATTTTTGTTTTCCACCGAAAATTTGCGCAGAATTCCGCGCCGGTGTGCGTCATCCCAGCAGGCAATCGCGCAGTCGCCGCTGCGCCCCATCCTTGCGCAGCAAGGGTGGGGAGATGCCTCCCGCAGGGACGCAAGGACAATAGCCCAGGGCGCGTCGCCCTGGGTCAGCAAGCCCCTGCACCCCCCGCGCCCCGTACGGTGCGCGAGGAATCGGCGACAAAGTGACCGGAGGCACTTCCTTCGCGCTCTCCCTGCGCTACCGTTGATCCATGCAACAGCGTTCAAGGCGCATCTTGAAGTCACAAATTGTGACTTCAAGATCCGTTATCCCTGCCGAGCGTGTGGAGCGGCGTATCCTGTCGATTCGTGGGCAAAAGGTAATGCTCAGCACCGATTTGGCGGAGCTGTACGAAGTGGCGCCGAAAGTCCTGGTGCAGGCCGTCAAGCGCAACCGGGAGCGTTTTCCCAGGGACTTCATGTTTCAGCTGAACCGCGCGGAGTACGCCAACTTGAAGTCACAAACTGTGACTTCAAGTTGGGGCGGCGCGCGACGTGCCGCTCCCTATGCATTCACCGAGCAGGGTGTGGCCATGCTCTCCAGCGTTCTGCACAGCCCCCGTGCCGTCCAGGTGAACATTGCCATCATGCGCGCGTTCGTCAAACTGCGGGAGATCCTGGCGACGCATCGCGAGCTCGCCCGGCGTCTCGATGAATTGGAAGGCAGATATGACAAGCAGTTCAGGGCGGTGTTCGATGCGATTCGGGAGCTGATGACTCCGCCCGCAAAGCCGCGTCGGCGCATTGGTTTCGTCGCACCGAACGATTGACGAGCCATCCGACGCGAAGCGCGTTCCGCCTGGACCGCCTACCTGAGCGAAGTCGAAGGGGCCAGTCCTTGCAGATTAATTCGCCGCAAAGAGCACAATCGAAATGGAGGCAAGCGGACCCATGGCGGAGCGGATTCATCGATTCATCAGAGGACCGGAATACATCTCTGCGGGCGCAGGTGGTCAGACCACCGACCCCACCCCCCTCCCTGATACTCAATGAGTAAATAACCACCGTGCGAGAATCTGCCCGCAGGTTGCGCAAAATCTCGTGGGCGTGTGATCCGCACCAAAGACTGCTCCCCATTCCCTTGACTCTCCAGCTCCACCCGTAATTCTTCGCAACGAATCCCACCGCACCACACCACAAAAGTACGGCGCACAGCAGGCGAATTGTTCCACGTGGAACAATTGTGAGAAGGCATCGCCGCGAAAGCAGCCCGCAGTCTCGCGCGTAGCGCCCGCTGCCTGGACGGCCTGCCCTGAGCGAAGTCGAAGGGGCCAGTCCCGTGGAACAATTCCGTGCCCCATCCGTCCAAGCAATAGGAACTCCATGACACTCCCAGAGCCGTCGCACGCCCGTTTCCCTCTGTTCGCCGCCGTTCTTCTCGCGCTCATCGTCCTTCCCGCCGTCGCGCAGGAATCCTCCTCCGCCGCAACCGCCGACACCGCGACTCTGCGCACCGACTTCATCGCTCCCCTCATCATCCTCGAAGACACTCCCATCCGCGTTCTCACCAACTCCGTCATCACCACCACGAACGCGGAGCAGGGAACATCCCTCGCTTTCACCGTCAGCGACGATGTCGTGGTCGACAATGTGCTCGCCATTCCGCGCGGAGCCCTCGTCCGCGGCGAGGTTCTTAAGTCCAAGAAGTCCGGCGCGCTCACCGGCAGCCCCGAGCTCATCCTTAAACTCGACGCGCTCATGCTGGGCGGCCACACCTATCCGCTTTACACCTACCAGTTCAAAGTCACCGGCGCGAGCAAGACTCGGCCCACCGAAACCAAAGCCCTCCGCGGCGCAGGCATCGGCGCCATCGTCGGCGGCTCGGTGGCCGCGTCGAAAGCGGGCGTCACGGATTCGGCGCGCGTCGCCAGCGCGACCGCGGGTGCAGCCGTCGGCGCCGGCGTCGGCACGCTGATCTCCGCCGCATCCGCAGGTCCTGCCATCCGCATCCCCGCCGAATCCGAGATCGAGTTTCAGCTCGCCTCGCCCATCGCGGTCACGCCGGTCAGTGCCAAAGAGGCGGCGCGCCTCGCTCAAGGACTGCATCAGGGCGGTCCGGTCCTCTACGTCCGTGGCGAAACGCCGTAGTCCTGCGCAGAAGTCTTCGCAGGCGACGCGAAGGCATCGCCCGGACGGCGAGTCCTGTCGTAGCATGGGAGGAACGTTCCCGAACGAGGTCCTCCATGAGCGACACGCTTGCCACCCCAGAGCTCTCCGCCGAACAGATTGCAACCCTGACGCGCCAAACCAACTACGGCACATGGCGCTTCCAGAAATCCTGGAAACCCCTGTACATAGCCGACGCCGAGGGTTGCTGGTTTACCGACGGCACAGGCAAGCGCTACCTCGACTTCAGCTCGCAGCTGATGTGCGTCAACCTCGGCCACAAGAATCCGCGTGTCATCGAGGCCATCGCCCAGCAGGCGCGTGAGCTCTGCTACGTCGCTCCCGGCTACGCCACCGCCGCGCGCGCCAAGCTCAGCGCCAAGCTCCTCGAAGTTTTACCGGAAGGGTTGAACAAGTTCTTCTTCGCCACCAGCGGTACGGAGGCCAACGAGGCCGCATTCAAGATCGCCCGGATGTACACGGGCAAGACCAAGATCATCTCCCGCTATCGCTCCTACCACGGTTCCACCATGGGCTCGATCGCAGCAACCGGCGATCCTCGTCGCTGGGCGATGGAACCGGCCGGCAAAGGCGCGGGCGTGGTCTTTGCTCCCGAAACCAATTGCTACAACTGTCCCATCAAGCACACCTATCCGACCTGCAACGTTGCCTGTGCCGACTACATCGAGCACATGATCGAGAACGAGAGCGATGTGGCCGCGATCATCCTCGAACCAGTCGTAGGCACCAACGGCGTTCTCATTCCGCCGCCCGAATACTTCCCGCGCCTCCGCGAGATCTGCACCCGCCATGGCGTGCTCATGATCGCCGATGAGGTGATGGCGGGCTGGGGTCGCACCGGCAAGTGGTTCGCCGTCGACAACTGGGGCGTGAAACCCGACATTCTCGTTACGGCCAAGGGCATCACCTCAGCCTACGTCCCGCTCGGCCTGTGCGCGACGACCAAAGAAATCGCCGACTACTTCGAGGACCACTACTTCTCGCACGGGCACACCTATGAAGCGCATCCGATCACGCTCGGTCCAGCCACAACGACGATCGAAGAGATGCAAAGGCTGAATCTGGTCGAGCGGGCCAAGGAACTGGAGCCGTATGTGCGCGAGAAGCTCGACGCTCTAAAGGCCAGGCATCCATCGATCGGCGACGTGCGCGGGATGGGTCTCTTTTTCGCTGTCGAACTGGTCAAGAATCAGAAGACCAAGCAGCCCTTCAATACGATGCGCGATAAAGTCGAGGGCAAGGCTTTGGTTGTCGATCAGATTGCCGCGAAGATGATGGCCGATGGCGTGGCACAGCAGGCGTGGGTCAGTCACTTCGTGATTGCTCCGCCGCTGATCGTGACCAAAGAAGAGCTCGATTTCGGGATCGATGCGCTCGACCGGCACCTGGGCATCGCCGACGCCCTGGTGGAGTAGGGCGATTAAGAGAACAGGAAATTGGGAATCCTGGCCTCTGAGCCTGATCCCTGGACTTAGTCGAAGACCACCGTCTTATTGCCGTAGCAGAGAATGCGCCGGTCCAGATGCCAGCGGACTGCGCGCGACAGCACCAGCCGTTCGAGATCCCGGCCTCGCGCGACCAGATCGTCCACCTGGTCTCGATGCGAGATACGGGCCACGTCCTGCTCGATGATCGGCCCGTCGTCGAGGACCTCGGTGACGTAATGGCTGGTGGCTCCAATCAGCTTGACGCCGCGCGCATGGGCTGCTTGGTAGGGGCGCGCGCCGGTGAACGCGGGCAGAAATGAGTGGTGCACGTTGATGATCGCGGCGGGATAGCGCGCGACGAAATCCGGCGAGAGAATCTGCATGTAGCGCGCAAGCACGATGAGATCGACCTTCTGCTGTTCAAGGAGGGCCAACTGGCGCGCTTCTCCTTCAGCGCGGGTTTGGCCAGAGAGCGGAATGTGCTCGAACCGGATTCCGTAGAAGCCGGCCAGCTTCTCGACCTCTCGATGGTTCGAGACAATCACCGGAATCTCACAGGCGAGTTCACCCGTGCGCCAGCGATGCAGCAGGTCGGCCATGCAATGGAGGTACTGCGAACAGAAGAGCGCGACACGGGGACGCAGGGCGCGCGCACTCAAAGTCCAACGCATGGCCAACTCCGCGGCCAGCTTCGTGAACTCGATTCTGAATTTCTCCAGATCGAAGACCGGCGTCGCTCCGTCGGCCTCCTTTGCGGAATCTTCACCAAGGCCCCACTCGACGCGCATGAAGAAGAGGCCGAGATCGTGATCCTGGTGTTGATCGGCGTGCAGGATGTTTGCTCCGTGCTCGTAGAGCAACCCGGCCACACGCGCCACCAGCCCTTTACGGTCAGGGCAATCGATGAGAAGAACGGCAGAATCCTGCATGCTGCTTTCAGCTTAAGGGATCGGAGTACGACGAAGAGGTGCTCAAAAGCGACATTCATGAGTACATCCGAACTTACTCATCGAGCTGCCGGCCGGCCTGGCTGAGTGGAGGAGCTTAACTGTTGGCGAAGATTGTTGGCCAGATCCGCCACAATACGCAGCTTGTCGGCCACAGGTCTTGGCATCTCGCCCGCCGAGAGCGCAAGTTGAGAGTGGAGAAGCAGGCCCGCAACCGTGGTTCGCAGCTCGGATTCGATCGCGCCCGTTGCGGCCTGACGGGCCAGCGCTTGTTCGCGATTG
Organism: uncultured Acidobacteriaceae bacterium; assembly: GCA_963778705.1. GTDB lineage: Bacteria > Acidobacteriota > Terriglobia > Terriglobales > Acidobacteriaceae > Telmatobacter. Next base: position 17,707 of record CAVZVM010000009.1, on the reverse strand, counting down.
CGGCGATGCAACGCGGCGCGAATCTCGCGGATCAGCCTGTCCGCGCCCGATAGAGCGAAGTTCATCTGCAGGGGAATCGCGAGGGCGGCGCGATCCCAGATGGCCTCAACGGCTGCGGGATCGCATATGGCAAGCGTCTCATCGACAACCACGACCGCAAACTCCCGCTTGCGCAGCGCGGTTAAGGCAGCCCTTCGTCCCTCGGCGACATCGACCTCCGTGCCCAGCTTCTCCGCTACCACGGCTGCGCAGTTTACTGCCCCTTCAATTCCGGTGACAATCAGAATGCTCATCTGAACTCCTTCTTTCGCCGTGTTTGCGGATCACTCGTTGTGCGATTTGACTGGCCGGAGCACACATTCTTTCCCAAACTCGCTCCAGTAGCAATCCGCTCCGGGAGCGGGTCACGCCTGGGCTACGTCGGCAATACCGTATTCCTTCAGTTTTCGATAGAGAGTCGTTTTTCCTATTCCCAATAGCCGGGCCGCCTTGAGTTTGTCGCCGTCCAGCACCCGGATCGCGTCCAGGATCGCATGTCGTTCCAGATCTGCGATCGGTGTTACCTGGATCATTGCGTCCGCTGTGCCTTCGTCGCCTCGGGCTGTGGGAACGCAGTGGACTGCGAGTCCGATTTGCTGGAGTTGCGTCGGAAGATCGGCCAGAGCGACGGAGCCGCATGTTGAGAAGGCGCACCCATGTTCGACGGCATTTTCCAGCTCGCGTACGTTTCCGGGCCAATCGTAGCTCATCATCGTGTGCAGAGCTTCATCGCTCAACGTGAATTTCTTTCCGTTCTGACGGCTGATCCGTTCGAGGAAGCTGGAGACGAGTGGAAGGATGTCCTCACGGCGGCTGCGCAAGGGCGGCAAGCGGAGGTTGACGACGTTCAGGCGATAGAAGAGGTCCTTGCGAAAGCTTCCGTTCTCCACCATGGCGGTCAGGTCGCGGTTGGTCGCCGCCAGGATGCGGGCCCGGATAGGAACAGTATGGCTTGCGCCGACCGGCCGCACTTCCTTCTCCTGCAGGGCTCGCAATAACTTGGCCTGCAGATCGAGCGGCAGCTCCCCGATTTCGTCGAGGAACACAGTCCCGGTCTCCGCGGAGACAAGCAGTCCGTCCTTCGAGCGGCTCGCGCCGGTGAAGGCTCCCTTAACGTGACCAAAGAGTTCGCTCTCGATCAGCGTTGGTACGAGAGAGCCGCAGTCCACGGGCAGGAATGGCTTGTCGCCGTTTGCTCCACTGGCGTGGATGGTGCGGGCGACGAGTTCCTTGCCCGTTCCGCTCTCGCCCAGAATCAGGACTGGATGAGTGCTCTCCGCGACCTTGGCGAGGATGCGATAGAGCTTGTCCATAGCCGTCGATCGGCCGATCATCGAGCCGAAACCCTTTGTTGGACGCAGGCTATCGCGCAGTTGCCGAGCGCCTGCATCGGCCATTAACGCTGCCGCAGCTCGCTCAAGAACTGCGGACAGATCGCTGACATCGAAGGGCTTCACCAGATAGTCGGAGGCGCCACGCCGCATGGCGTCGATGATCGAATTCATGTTGGCGAAGGTCGTCATTCCCACGATCGCAAGTTGCGGACAGAGAGTTCGGATCTCGGAGACAAAATCCAAGGTCTCTGGGTCACCCGGAGGCACGTCGAGGAGAAGGATGTCGACAATGTGCTGACATGCGCGGCTCCGCGCGGTCTGGCGGTCGCTTGTGCTTTCCGCGCTATATCCAAGCGTCCTGGCAATCTCTTCGCAGGCACTGCGAATCGTTGCGTCGTTATCGACGATCAGGACGCGCATCTTGGCGACATCAACCGCTTGAGAGATAGGTTCCATCACTTGTGAATGAAAGACAGTATGGAGCATTGTAGGAACCTCTCTCTGCGTTGCGCTGTGTGATTTGTCACGGATTTCCGACTAGTGTGCTGATTGTCACTTCAGGCGGTGCGAGCTGGAAGTTCGATCTGGATGCAAGCACCCACGGGATCGCGGTTGGCTGCTCGAATGCACCCACCGGCTGATTCGACAATCGATCGGGTAATCGAAAGCCCCAGACCGCGATGTCCTGTTTGAGAATTGGCTGGTGCGTTACCGGTCTTCGCGTGTTTGGTGTAGCCGGCCTCAAAGACCTGCTCGAGTGCGTCGGGCGGAATGCCCACGCCGTTATCTTCGATGTTCAGGAGCAGGCGTGTCATGTCTTCAGGGCCGGTCTGACACTCCCGGAGAACCAGATGGATGCGTCCGCCACTGCCGTGGATTGCCTCGACCGAGTTCTTCACGAGATTGACGAGGATGCGGGTCAGATCCTCGCTGTTGAGTCGAACCGGAAGAGCTCCGCCGACGGTGTCCAAAGTGAGCGTGATAGACGGGCCGGCCAGCGCCGCGAGGAGACTGCGGCTGGCGAGCAGTTCCCAGGCCAGGTCAGCGATCGGGCACGGGGCCAACTCATCCCAGTAACGCGTGCTCTTCGCCTCCCGCGAAACGACCTCGGGCCAGCTGATATTGGCATTGGCAGCGCTCGTATCGAGTTGAGGAATTGTGCCTGAACTTTCGCCGGTGCTCAAGGTGAGCAGGCGGTTTACCAGACCGCGGCTTGCGCTTGCGACCATCTTCAGTTCGCTCCCGTAGTGCCGGAAGGGCTCGGCAAAGACGCCTGGCTCTTCCAACAGATCGCAGTAGAGTCCGAGTGCAGCCACCATATTCCGGGCCTCATGTGCAATTTCGGCCAGGCCGGAGGTGGCTCCCAGCGAGGGATTCAGAAGAGGCACGGGCGCTCCGCCGTTGCTCTCGAAACCTGTCGACGTCGTTGATGGTGTCTGATCCATGGGTGGCAAACCGTCCTTTCGTGCTCCCGCTTTTCGCTGTTTTCGAACGGGCAACTTCTTTGTCCTTCGATTTGCAGCGCAATCTGTCCTGTTTCAATACACGTCGGTGGCCAAATCCAGAAGATTTGCTAAGGGACTCAAAGGGCGGTGGTTAGGGAGAAAGCAGGCGAAGTTCTAAAACGCGCTTGCAAAGGCCGCCAGTCTCAAATTGGGAAGCAGATGGATGCAGCATCGTCGAACGCGCGTGGTGTCAGTGGTTTATGGCGCTTCCCATATCTGTCTTCAAGAGGGGCGCATTTCCCACGATGGAATTGGTCGGGCCAGACTGGAACGCTTGCTCTCGTACAATCCAACTATGCAGACGATGAACGCCTCTTTTCTCCGGCCTGAGGGACGGTCCGCCAGCCAGTTGCGCCCGATCACTCTGACGACAGGCTTTGTGCAGACTGCGGAAGGTTCGGTGCTCGTTTCCCTTGGTCACACGCGGGTTCTGACCAATGCGACGATCGAGCCCGGCGTTCCCGGGTGGCTGCGCAACTCAGGCCGAGGATGGGTGACCGCCGAATATGCCATGTTGCCGCGGTCGACCGCGACCCGTACGCCGCGTGAAAGCGAGCGGGGCAAGATCGGTGGAAGAACGCATGAGATCCAGCGACTGATTGGGCGCAGCCTGCGTTCGGTCGTCGACATGAAGGCGCTGGGTGAGCGAACGGTGATTCTGGACTGCGACGTCATCCAGGCCGACGGCGGCACACGGACTGCGGCGATCACCGGCGCGGCGGTTGCCCTGGCAATAGCGCTCAATGCGCTGGTGGCTTCAGGGGTGTTGAAGCAGTCGCCCATGAAGCAGATGGTGGCGGCGACATCGGTGGGCATTGTGGAGGGCACGGCTCTGCTCGATCTCTGTTATGAAGAGGACTCGCAGGCCGATGTGGACATGAACGTGGTCATGACTGCCGACGGCGGCCTGGTGGAGACGCAGGCAACGGCGGAGAGAGGAAGTTTCTCGCGCAAGGATCTCAATGGTCTCATCGATCTCGCCGAGGGTGGTCTGCGGGAGATTTTTGCTGCGCAACGCTCGGCGCTGGGGGCGTAGAGCCTGCAGTCGCGCTGTCCCTGGTGCTTCCTTCGTCTCGATCACGCAGGTAACTCCGGGATGCGCGGTTCGGCTTGCGGACAAGTGGTGAGAAGTTATTCTGGATCTGGATGGGAGACGGGGCAGGAACCGTTCGAGTCGGCCGGCGGCGGTTTGCGGCGAGGATAGGATGAGCGAGCTAAAAGAGGATGGACGATCGCTATGACGGTTGCGCACCGCATCCAGTCTCTGCGCAGCTGGGTCCGCCTTCTCTATGCGGCCGCCCGGGGCGATGCAGGAACAATCGCTGCGATGAAGGAAGAGGAGTTCCACATCCTGGCGGAGCACAGCATGGATTTGATCGTGCGGGTCGGGCCCGATCTCCGCGCCAACTATGTCTCTCCTGCATGTAAACGCATTCTCGGCTACGAACCGGAAGAGCTGCTGGGGCGGCCTGCGCCGGAGTTCGTTCTGGAGCAGGATTTCTCCGCCATTGTCCGCGCTTCGAATCGGCTTGCGACGAATCCGTCGGATCGGGTGACTGCCGAGTTCCGCATCTACGCCAAGAATCGCGACATTATTTGGATGGAGGCGAGCGCACAGATGATCCGTGCTGCGTGTCCAGGGGGGAATGCGCTTGTCGTGCTGCGCGACATCTCCGAACGCAAGAAATTGGAAGAGAGCCCTTCCCAGGATGGGCACGCGGATGAACTGACCGGACTGATGAGCCGCTCCGCCTTCGAGGAAGCGCTGGGGAAGGAATGGCGCCGAGCAGTGCGCAACGGGTCGAGACTGTCGCTGCTGCTGGTGGGCGTGGATCATTTGAAGCAGTACAACGATCTCTACGGCCAACCGGCTGGGGAGGATTGCCTGTGCGCAGTCGCAGAGGCGGTTCGGCGTGTTGTGCAGCGATCGGGCGACGCGGTGGCCCGCTATGGCTGGGAAGAGATTGCCACGATTCTTCCGGAGACAGATCTTGAAGGCGCTATCACTGTGGGCGAAGAGATTCGTAAGGAGGTCCGGGCAGCAGGTATTCGCTATCCGGACCACCCAGATGGCAAGTTGCAGGTGACGGTGAGCATCGGAGCGGCGAGCGTGCAGGCGGTTCCGAGCTACCTGGGGTACCGGATGCCGGAGTCTCTGCTGGTTGCCGCGGATGAAGCCTTGCGTAAGGCCGACAAGGGCGGGCGCGATGCGGTGTACACAGCAGCCATTCCTGGGCCGGACGGACGAGAGCTGACCGCCTAGGCGACGCCGTCGATCGCAGAGCGAAGCGTCTAACACGGCCTACAGGTGAATCCAGTTGCCGCGGATGAGCGCCAGCGAGCCGGCGGCGACCACAATCCACAAGAGAATGCCCTGCAGCAGCGGACGAAATCCGACTTGGCGCAGCGTCTTCATCGATAGACTGGTTCCGATCAGATAGAGCGTCACCGTGAGCCCCAGGATGCCGAGGTGGCGCAGCGTGGGATAGGCCGCGTGGAACGGCATCAGATACGTGTTGGCCACGGCCGCCAGACAAAACAGAAGAATGAACCAGGGCCATTGGACGCGGGCCGTGCTCTTCTTTGCAATGGCTGTCCCGAGAGAGAGTGGAACGATCCACAGCGCGCGCGCCAGCTTGACTGTGGTGCCGACAACGAGTGCAAGCGCGCCGAACTTTGCCGTGGCTCCGACGACGGAGCTGGTGTCGTGAATGGCCAACGCGGCCCAGAGACCGAACTGTGTCTGCGAAAGATGAAGCGTCGTGCCGATGAGCGGGAAGGCAAGGAGGGCAACAGAGTTCAGGATGAAGATCGTGCCCAGGGAGACGGCGATCTCTTCTTCGCTGGCTTCGGTGATGGGCGAGATGGCAGCAATGGCGCTGCCACCGCAGATGGCGGTGCCTGCGGAGATGAGAAACGAGGTCCCTTTTTGGACCTGCAAAAGCTTGCCGAATCCCCAACCGAGCGCCATGGCGATGACGATGCTGCAGGCGGTGTAAACGAAGCCGGAGCGGCCGGCTTGCAGAACCTGATGCAGGTCCATGCCGAAGCCAAGGCCGACCACCGAGGCCTGCAAGAGGAACTTCGAGAGGCGGCGGGCCTCAAAATGGAACGGGTGCTCGAAGGAGAAGCCGTAGACCAGGCCTGCTGCAAGAGCGAGCGGCGGGGAGAGCAGGCCGCTTGCCGCGAGGATCATTCCGATGAAAAAGGCGTTTCTTGTCACAGACCCAGTCTGGGCTGGGTTGGAGCGCCAAGTCCAAGCAGAAGAAGTGATGCCGCATCAGGCGCGCTTATCGGGCGATGAAGAGCGGCGAGGTTTTCGGGATGCGTGGTGGCGTGCGAAGAGGAAGCCGCGAAACTCCTCGGCAACCGGTTGCAGCACGACGCCTTTTGCCGAAGCGATGAGGAAGTCTCGCCGGACGCGCAAACCGGCAACGTCGACGATCTTGAAGGTGCGGCCGAGGCGCAGGTCTTTGGCGATGGCCCAGCGCGAGACGAAGCCCACGCCAAACCCAGCTTCGACGGCGGATTTGATGGCTTCGGTCGAGTCCAGTTCCATCGCGACGTGCAAAAGGCGGCGCTTGACGCCGGTGCGTTCGAGCGCTTGTTCGAGTACCTGACGCGATCCGGAGCCGCGCTCGCGCATCAACAGAGGAGCGCTGGAGAGTTCGCTGGGAGGGACTGAGGCGCGCTTGGCCCATGCGTGGGCTGCAGGAACGATCAACACCAGCTCGTCCTGAAGAAATGGATCGGTCTTTACATCGCGACTGTGGGGCGGGCCCTCGATGAAACCCAGCGCCAGGGAACGATCTTCGACTGCAGCGACAATGTGCTCGGTATTGCCGCTGAGAAGCGTGGGGAAGACCCGTGGATGCTGTTGGCAGAACTCACTGAGCAGGCCTGGCAGCACGTACTGGGCAATTGTGGTGGAGGCACCGAGCGTGAGGGGGCCGGCGTTGCCGCCGTGGAGCGAGGCCAGCTCGTGTTCGGCACGCACCAGCAGTTGGCTGGAACGCTGCGCATACTTCAGGAGTGTCTTGCCCGCGGGCGAGAGCCGCACCTCCGATCCGGAACGGTCAAACAACTGTGTGCCGAGCTCGTCTTCGAGAGCCTTGATCTGCTGGCTGACGGCCGGCTGGGTCAGGTAGAGCTCTTCGGCGGCCTTGCGGAAGCTGAGATGACGGGCGACTGCGCGGAAGACGACGAGGCGGAAGTTGTCGAGGCGCGCCACGCGTCTATTAGAACACTCGCGATTGCTCCTCAGAGTGTCACTACGCGGCGGGCCGCATCCACGGCCTTTCGGCAACTTCTCTGCTATTTCAGCTGGACGTCGAACGTGGCCTTGCAGCGTTCGCTGGGCTTGAACTCGACCATCTGGTCCTTGTCGTCCTTGGTCACGTGGATGTACATGGGCTTCTTGAGAACCTCGGGAAGATGCGTGATCGTTAGCTGTCCATCGGCGTCCGTGAACGCTTCAAGGTCCAGTCTCTTCACACCGAACGCACCATAACGAATCCGCGTCGTGACCTTGGCCGCATATACGGGCTTGGAATCGGCTCCGGTCACCCGAATCAGTGCGGAGCAGCTCCCGAGATCGGCAGATATTTCGGCTGGTATCGCAGGCGTCGGATTCTGCGCAACTCCAGCCGGAGCGGCACTGCCCACCAGAGAACCCAGGGCAATCACAACAGCAAGAATCGAGTTCTGCATCGCTTGCAAGTATATGCCGGCCCTTCTTGGAAAGAATACGCATCTTCTCCGGTGGGTTCAGAATCTGAAGGGCAAGCGAGCAATCTGTCCGAAACGGGAGCTTCGACTTATGGCGAATGATGCACTCTTGCGGGAACACCTGATCAATCTGCTAACCAAGGGCCAAGCCCACGTCACCTTCGAGGATGCGGTAAAGAACCTGCCGGTCGAACTGCGCGGCAAGCGGCCCAAGGGTGTTCAGCACTCGGTGTGGGAGATCCTGGAGCACCTGCGCATCGCGCAGTCGGACATTCTGGAGTTCTCGCGCGATGCCAAACACAAGTCACCGGACTGGCCGAGCGGATACTGGCCGAAGAGTGCGGCACCGCCGGACGAAAAGGCCTGGGACAAGAGCCTGCGTGCCTTCCGGCGCGATCTGAAGGCCATGTGCGCCCTGGTCTCCGACGAGAAGACCGATCTCTACGCGAAGATTCCGCACGGCGACGGACAGACGATTCTGCGCCAGGCGCTGCTGACCGCGGATCACAATGCCTATCACCTCGGAGAACTGGTGCTGGTGCGGAGGCTGCTGGGCGCGTGGGGATGAAGGACAGCAGTCGGCTCTCAGCTTTCAGCGGAACGGATGCATCCGAACCACGGTGGGCTGAGGGGACCGTCCCGGGCGCGGAACCGGATCCGAACCGGCGAAATTCTTCGCAAACAAAGTCGCGTGCCTGCACACTTTGGTGATTGACTCCCTGGTTAATAACGATGGGGGGGGGATATGGTAGTGGTCAGACCACGGAGCCGAACGGGCCCGCGTCGCACGGGCGAGTTGGGCCGTGCGTTTCGAGATGACCACTCTTCCATCATGCGCCCAAGAGGGATAATTCTTCGCAAACAGTCCGGAGCGCCCGCTGTGACCGCGGCGGCACGTTCAGACAAGGGCGTTTCCGGGTAGTGATCCTCGGAATGCCGCTCAACCCTAGGTCGATGTCAGAAGAGGCACGGGCGCTCCGCCGGTCTCTCGAAACCTGTGACGTCGTTGATCATATGAATCCATGGGTGGCAAACCGTCCTTTCGTGCTCCCACTTTTCGCTGTTTTCGAACGGGCAACTTCTTTGTCCTTCGATTTGCAGCGCAATCTGTCCTGTTTCAATACACGTCGGTGGCCAAATCCAGAAGATTTGCTAAGGGACTCAAAGGGCGGTGGTTAGGGAGAAAGCAGGCGAAGTTCTAAAACGCGCTTGCAAAGGCCGCCAGTCTCAAATTGGGAAGCAGATGGATGCAGCATCGTCGAACGCGCGTGGTGTCAGTGGTTTATGGCGCTTCCCATATCTGTCTTCAAGAGGGGCGCATTTCCCACGATGGAATTGGTCGGGCCAGACTGGAACGCTTGCTCTCGTACAATCCAACTATGCAGACGATGAACGCCTCTTTTCTCCGGCCTGAGGGACGGTCCGCCAGCCAGTTGCGCCCGATCACTCTGACGACAGGCTTTGTGCAGACTGCGGAAGGTTCGGTGCTCGTTTCCCTTGGTCACACGCGGGTTCTGACCAATGCGACGATCGAGCCCGGCGTTCCCGGGTGGCTGCGCAACTCAGGCCGAGGATGGGTGACCGCCGAATATGCCATGTTGCCGCGGTCGACCGCGACCCGTACGCCGCGTGAAAGCGAGCGGGGCAAGATCGGTGGAAGAACGCATGAGATCCAGCGACTGATTGGGCGCAGCCTGCGTTCGGTCGTCGACATGAAGGCGCTGGGTGAGCGAACGGTGATTCTGGACTGCGACGTCATCCAGGCCGACGGCGGCACACGGACTGCGGCGATCACCGGCGCGGCGGTTGCCCTGGCAATAGCGCTCAATGCGCTGGTGGCTTCAGGGGTGTTGAAGCAGTCGCCCATGAAGCAGATGGTGGCGGCGACATCGGTGGGCATTGTGGAGGGCACGGCTCTGCTCGATCTCTGTTATGAAGAGGACTCGCAGGCCGATGTGGACATGAACGTGGTCATGACTGCCGACGGCGGCCTGGTGGAGACGCAGGCAACGGCGGAGAGAGGAAGTTTCTCGCGCAAGGATCTCAATGGTCTCATCGATCTCGCCGAGGGTGGTCTGCGGGAGATTTTTGCTGCGCAACGCTCGGCGCTGGGGGCGTAGAGCCTGCAGTCGCGCTGTCCCTGGTGCTTCCTTCGTCTCGATCACGCAGGTAACTCCGGGATGCGCGGTTCGGCTTGCGGACAAGTGGTGAGAAGTTATTCTGGATCTGGATGGGAGACGGGGCAGGAACCGTTCGAGTCGGCCGGCGGCGGTTTGCGGCGAGGATAGGATGAGCGAGCTAAAAGAGGATGGACGATCGCTATGACGGTTGCGCACCGCATCCAGTCTCTGCGCAGCTGGGTCCGCCTTCTTTATGCGGCCGCCCGGGGCGATGCAGGAACAATCGCTGCGATGAAGGAAGAGGAGTTCCACATCCTGGCGGAGCACAGCATGGATTTGATCGTGCGGGTCGGGCCCGATCTCCGCGCCAACTATGTCTCTCCTGCATGTAAACGCATTCTCGGCTACGAACCGGAAGAGCTGCTGGGGCGGCCTGCGCCGGAGTTCGTTCTGGAGCAGGATTTCTCCGCCATTGTCCGCGCTTCGAATCGGCTTGCGACGAATCCGTCGGATCGGGTGACTGCCGAGTTCCGCATCTACGCCAAGAATCGCGACATTATTTGGATGGAGGCGAGCGCACAGATGATCCGTGCTGCGTGTCCAGGGGGGAATGCGCTTGTCGTGCTGCGCGACATCTCCGAACGCAAGAAATTGGAAGAGAGCCCTTCCCAGGATGGGCACGCGGATGAACTGACCGGACTGATGAGCCGCTCCGCCTTCGAGGAAGCGCTGGGGAAGGAATGGCGCCGAGCCGTGCGCAACGGGTCGAGACTGTCGCTGCTGCTGGTGGGCGTGGATCATTTGAAGCAGTACAACGATCTCTACGGCCAACCGGCTGGGGAGGATTGCCTGTGCGCAGTCGCAGAGGCGGTTCGGCGTGTTGTGCAGCGATCGGGCGACGCGGTGGCCCGCTATGGCTGGGAAGAGATTGCCACGATTCTTCCGGAGACAGATCTTGAAGGCGCTATCACTGTGGGCGAAGAGATTCGTAAGGAGGTCCGGGCAGCAGGTATTCGCTATCCGGACCACCCAGATGGCAAGTTGCAGGTGACGGTGAGCATCGGAGCGGCGAGCGTGCAGGCGGTTCCGAGCTACCTGGGGTACCGGATGCCGGAGTCTCTGCTGGTTGCCGCGGATGAAGCCTTGCGTAAGGCCGACAAGGGCGGGCGCGATGCGGTGTACACTGCAGCCATTCCTGGGCCGGATGGACGAGAGCTGACCGCCTAGGCGACGCCGTCGATCGCAGAGCGAAGCGTCTAACACGGCCTACAGGTGAATCCAGTTGCCGCGGATGAGCGCCAGCGAGCCGGCGGCGACCACAATCCACAAGAGAATGCCCTGCAGCAGCGGACGAAATCCGACTTGGCGCAGCGTCTTCATCGATAGACTGGTTCCGATCAGATAGAGCGTCACCGTGAGCCCCAGGATGCCGAGGTGGCGCAGCGTGGGATAGGCCGCGTGGAACGGCATCAGATACGTGTTGGCCACGGCCGCCAGACAAAACAGAAGAATGAACCAGGGCCATTGGACGCGGGCCGTGCTCTTCTTTGCAATGGCTGTCCCGAGAGAGAGTGGAACGATCCACAGCGCGCGCGCCAGCTTGACTGTGGTGCCGACAACGAGTGCAAGCGCGCCGAACTTTGCCGTGGCTCCGACGACGGAGCTGGTGTCGTGAATGGCCAACGCGGCCCAGAGACCGAACTGTGTCTGCGAAAGATGAAGCGTCGTGCCGATGAGCGGGAAGGCAAGGAGGGCAACAGAGTTCAGGATGAAGATCGTGCCCAGGGAGACGGCGATCTCTTCTTCGCTGGCTTCGGTGATGGGCGAGATGGCAGCAATGGCGCTGCCACCGCAGATGGCGGTGCCTGCGGAGATGAGAAACGAGGTCCCTTTTTGGACCTGCAAAAGCTTGCCGAATCCCCAACCGAGCGCCATGGCGATGACGATGCTGCAGGCGGTGTAAACGAAGCCGGAGCGGCCGGCTTGCAGAACCTGATGCAGGTCCATGCCGAAGCCAAGGCCGACCACCGAGGCCTGCAAGAGGAACTTCGAGAGGCGGCGGGCCTCAAAATTGAACGGGTGCTCGAAGGAGAAGCCGTAGACCAGGCCTGCTGCAAGAGCGAGCGGCGGGGAGAGCAGGCCGCTTGCCGCGAGGATCATTCCGATGAAAAAGGCGTTTCTTGTCACAGACCCAGTCTGGGCTGGGTTGGAGCGCCAAGTCCAAGCAGAAGAAGTGATGCCGCATCAGGCGCGCTTATCGGGCGATGAAGAGCGGCGAGGTTTTCGGGATGCGTGGTGGCGTGCGAAGAGGAAGCCGCGAAACTCCTCGGCAACCGGTTGCAGCACGACGCCTTTTGCCGAAGCGATGAGGAAGTCTCGCCGGACGCGCAAACCGGCAACGTCGACGATCTTGAAGGTGCGGCCAAGGCGCAGGTCTTTGGCGATGGCCCAGCGCGAGACGAAGCCCACGCCAAACCCAGCTTCGACGGCGGATTTGATGGCTTCGGTCGAGTCCAGTTCCATCGCGACGTGCAAAAGGCGGCGCTTGACGCCGGCGCGTTCGAGCGCTTGTTCGAGTACCTGACGCGATCCGGAGCCGCGCTCGCGCATCAACAGAGGAGCGCTGGAGAGTTCGCTGGGAGGGACTGAGGCGCGCTTGGCCCATGCGTGGGCTGCAGGAACGATCAACACCAGCTCGTCCTGAAGAAATGGATCGGTCTTTACATCGCGACTGTGGGGCGGGCCCTCGATGAAACCCAGCGCCAGGGAACGATCTTCGACTGCAGCGACAATGTGCTCGGTATTGCCGCTGAGAAGCGTGGGGAAGACCCGTGGATGCTGTTGGCAGAACTCACTGAGCAGGCCTGGCAGCACGTACTGGGCAATTGTGGTGGAGGCACCGAGCGTGAGGGGGCCGGCGTTGCCGCCATGGAGCGAGGCCAGCTCGTGTTCGGCACGCACCAGCAGTTGGCTGGAACGCTGCGCATACTTCAGGAGTGTCTTGCCCGCGGGCGAGAGCCGCACCTCCGATCCGGAACGGTCAAACAACTGTGTGCCGAGCTCGTCTTCTAGAGCCTTGATCTGCTGGCTGACGGCCGGCTGGGTCAGGTAGAGCTCTTCGGCGGCCTTGCGGAAGCTGAGATGACGGGCGACTGCGCGGAAGACGACGAGGCGGAAGTTGTCGAGGCGCGCCACGCGTCTATTAGAACACTCGCGATTGCTCCTCAGAGTGTCACTACGCGGCGGGCCGCATCCACGGCCTTTCGGCAACTTCTCTGCTATTTCAGCTGGACGTCGAACGTGGCCTTGCAGCGTTCGCTGGGCTTGAACTCGACCATCTGGTCCTTGTCGTCCTTGGTCACGTGGATGTACATGGGCTTCTTGAGAACCTCGGGAAGATGCGTGATCGTTAGCTGTCCATCGGCGTCCGTGAACGCTTCAAGGTCCAGTCTCTTCACACCGAACGCACCATAACGAATCCGCGTCGTGACCTTGGCCGCATATACGGGCTTGGAATCGGCTCCGGTCACCCGAATCAGTGCGGAGCAGCTCCCGAGATCGGCAGATATTTCGGCTGGTATCGCAGGCGTCGCATTCTGCGCAACTCCAGCCGGAGCGGCACTGCCCACCAGAGAACCCAGGGCAATCACAACAGCAAGAATCGAGTTCTGCATCGCTTGCAAGTATATGCCGGCCCTTCTTGGAAAGAATACGCATCTTCTCCGGTGGGTTCAGAATCTGAAGGGCAAGCGAGCAATCTGTCCGAAACGGGAGCTTCGACTTATGGCGAATGATGCACTCTTGCGGGAACACCTGATCAATCTGCTAACCAAGGGCCAAGCCCACGTCACCTTCGAGGATGCGGTAAAGAACCTGCCGGTCGAACTGCGCGGCAAGCGGCCCAAGGGTGTTCAGCACTCGGTGTGGGAGATCCTGGAGCACCTGCGCATCGCGCAGTCGGACATTCTGGAGTTCTCGCGCGATGCCAAACACAAGTCACCGGACTGGCCGAGCGGATACTGGCCGAAGAGTGCGGCACCGCCGGACGAAAAGGCCTGGGACAAGAGCCTGCGTGCCTTCCGGCGCGATCTGAAGGCCATGTGCGCCCTGGTCTCCGACGAGAAGACCGATCTCTACGCGAAGATTCCGCACGGCGACGGACAGACAATTCTGCGCCAGGCGCTGCTGACCGCGGATCACAATGCCTATCACCTCGGAGAACTGGTGCTGGTGCGGAGGCTGCTGGGCGCGTGGGGATGAAGGACAGCAGTCGGCTCTCAGCCTTCAGCGGAACGGATGCATCCGAACCACGGTGGGCTGAGGGGACCGTCCCGGGCGCGGAACCGGATCCGAACCGGCGAAATTCTTCGCAAACAAAGTCGCGTGCCTGCACACTTTGGTGATTGACTCCCTGGTTAATAACGATGGGGGGGGATATGGTAGTGGTCAGACCACGGAGCCGAACGGGCCCGCGTCGCACGGGCGAGTTGGGCCGTGCGTTTCGAGATGACCACTCTTTCATCTTGCGCCCAAGAGGGATAATTCTTCGCAAACAGTCCGGAGCGCCCGCTGTGACCGCGGCGGCACGTTCAGACAAGGGCGTTTCAGGGTAGTGATCCTCGGAATGCCGCTCAACCCTAGGTCGATGAGCGCGTTGGGCTGTTCTCGTCAGTTGAGAATGCCAGTGATGCGTTCAGTCCGGCGACTTCGTCGGCAGTGAACCGTGTACCAGCCGCACCGATCCTGTTGACCATGTGCCTCATCTGCGTCGTTCCGGAAATGTGCTCGCCTTGACAGCGCGATTTGTGCGGGAACAGCCCGTTCCCGCACGGCCTGTCTCTTCACAAACTCCACGAGCCAAAACCTCGTCGCAGATTCTCTCTCGACGTTTGTCGCTAATTCTTATCGCTATTCATTTTGACCGGCCTAAGCAGATGCGAGAACGTGAGTTGGGCGAGCTTCCACTTGCCGTTTTCCTTGATATAGACCTCAGTCACCATAAAGGGATTGGTGACTTCGTGCTCACCGACTGCTGCCTGCAAATCAATGTCCTCTAGCAGGATGGCTGTGTTACCAAATATCCGAGCGTCAACTGCGTAAACTACAGCTTTTTTGTACCAGATGCCGCCGCTCTTAATGGTAGCTAGTTCTTGGGTTTTTCCCCAGGTTCCTCCCATGTGAGTGAACATGGCTTTGTCATCAAAGAGTGTCTCTAAGGAATCGACCTTCTTGTCTGCCATCCAATCCCATTTCATGTTTGAGAGGTCGATGACTTCTTGTTGCTCGGGTGTATTACTTGCGGCAGTTGTAATCGTTTCCGTTGGTGGCATTGGTGATTGCTGCGCGCAGGACGATTGCACAATCAGTGACGATAGAAACAGACCTAACACGAACGTTTTCATAATTCTCTCCAGAATGGATTTCGCGGTTCTTGTTGATTAGTGGACAGGCGAGGAGGAACGTTGCTCGTCTCGCCAGCGTGCTGGTGGAACACCTTCCCACCCGCGAAAGGCCCGGACGAACGAGGCTGCATCGTTGTAGCCCAGCATGAATGCAGCGTCGTTAAGGTCGAGGTGTGAGTGGGCCAGGTAATGACGCGCCAAATGGCGGCGTGCCTCTTCCAGCACACGCTGATAGCTGTACCCGTCATCCTGCAGACGCCGCTGCAGTGTGCGAGGGCTGAGACGGAGAACGTCGGCGATGTCCTCCATCGCTGGGCGCTTCCCAGTGAGCTTTTCTTGGATTGCCAGCCGCACGCGATCCACAAAGCTTTCCGTGTTCCTGCCTTCTCTAAGCTCCTGGTCAAGCTGGGGACCGAGCATCTCGAACAGCTCAGGATTGCGGGTCACAAAGGGCAACGCGCTGTCAGTCTCCCGAAACACCATTATGTTGTGCTGCGCTCCCGTTATGACCGGGCAACCGAAGACCTGCTTGATCTGTTTGACAGGAGGATTATTGTCCATCAATTCCAACCGTAGAGGACTGAAACCTTTGTTCTCTGTTCCATGTCGCGCTATCGAAAGCAAGTAGGCGAAACCAGCCTGAATCAGCACAGGCGGCTCCGGCTGATCCGTCATGAGAAACCGGAAGCGAAGCGTCCATTCACCCTGACCTTTGTGCTGGACCAGTTCTTCCGGGCAAGTCAGCTTTTTATAGCGACCTATCTGCTCCATCGCTTCCCCCAGAGTCTCCGAGCAGAGCGCGGCGATGCCGGGCGGATTGAAGTTCTGCGTCCTCGGGATTGTACCCAGCTTTAGACCTATTGCCGGGTTCCCGCTCACCTCTGCGATGGCTTCCCCAAAAGCAAATGCCTCCTCTGTGGTGAGAAGGAAGCGGGATTTGTGCAAGAGCTCCTGGGAGAGGTGCGCGTGCCGCAGTACCTTTGAGGAATCAACGCCCATCGAGTCGAGAAGATCAAACCTGCTGTTCGAGTATCGAAAGTGTTTCTGCATGGTGGACGCTTTCCAGAGACAGAATTCATGCCCCAAGGCCTCCGTTCGGGTAGCCCTAGTGTGCCTACACTAGTCCTCGGCGAAGGTGTTTGTCTTTGCAGAACATGCCAGAACCGCAGCAAAACGCGCCAAAAAAGTCGCTTGAAGATTGTCGTGTTCTGCTGCATCTTTGGCGTGTGTCGCTAAGCAGAGGGACCCTCGCAAGCACTAGGGTGAAAGAAGTGGCTTACTTGCGGCATATCTAGTCGGAGAAGTGAGCCCGCTTGTTGGATAGGACAGGACGTAATGCAGAAGAGAAAACTGGGTAACAGTAAACTTGAGGTCTCCGCTCTTGGTTTTGGCTGCATGGGGCTTAGCCATGCCTACGGGCCGGCCATGGAGAAGCAGCAAGCCATCGAGCTCCTGCGAGCAGCGGTCGAGCATGGTGTGACCTTCTTCGATACTGCAGAAGCGTATGGTCCGTTCACGAACGAAGAGCTTGTAGGCGAGGCGCTCGCACCGCATCGTGCAGACGTTGTAATCGCGACCAAGTTCGGCTTCGACATCCTGCCGGATGGGCAACGCGGCGGCGGGTTGAACAGCAAGCCGGAACACATCAAGCAGGTCGCGGAAGCCTCTCTAAAGCGCCTCAATACAGACGTGATCGATCTTCTTTATCAACATCGGGTCGATCCGGAGGTCCCGATTGAGGACGTAGCCGGTACAGTGCGCGACCTTATCAAAGCCGGAAAGGTGAAGCACTTCGGCCTCTCGGAGGCTGGAACAAACACAATCCGGCGTGCTCATGCGGTTCAGCCGGTCACTGCCGTGCAGAGTGAGTATTCTCTCTGGACTCGAGATGTCGAACAGCATGGCGTTCTCTCAGCATGCGAGGAACTAGGAATCGGCTTCGTGTCCTGGGGTCCTCTCGGTTCGGGTTTCCTCACGGGAAAGATCGATGCCACCACGAAGTTCGACGCTACCGACTTCCGCGGCATGCTGCCGCGCTTCACGCCGGAAGCACGCGAAGCGAACCAGGCCGTGGTCGACCTCCTGAAGAACATTGCAGAGGGCAAAGAAGGCACTCCAGCTCAGATTGCGCTGGCATGGCTGCTCGCGCAGAAGCCGTGGATCGTTCCGATCCCTGGCACGACGAAGCTGCACCGCCTCGAAGAGAATCTCGGAGCGGTTGATATCCAGGTCTCCGCAGACGACCTTCGCGACATCGACTCCGCAGTTTCCAAGATCGAGATCCAAGGCCTGCGACTGCCGGAAGCCGTCTTGAAAATGTCGGAACGCTAACGGTATCACCTCCGGACGAGCCATGGCCCGTCGCGATTTTCTGACGAGAACAGCCCTCGTTGGTGCAAGTGCAGCGCTGTCGGGCGTCGAGGCTCCGATGTGAAAATTCGTGAAAAGAGGCTTTCGAATGCGAGTCTCGCGGTTTCGGCCGTCGAAGGCGGCCACGGATTACCCGCTCCTGGGAAGGAGCAACTCTCGACTAACGCTAAATCGCCAAATCACTCGTCGACGGCAGATCGGTCCCGGGA
>CAVZVM010000008.1:0-501400 GCA_963778705.1 uncultured Acidobacteriaceae bacterium | reverse complement strand
GGCTCAGGATCAGGTTGGTGATGTTGGAGACGATCGGCTCGGGTGCAAAGCGTGGATCGGCAGAAAGCTTCTTCCAGTCCGGATCGTTGCGGAACAGGTCCCACTTGGCGTCGAGTTCGGCACTGTCGGCGAAGCTGACCATATAGGTAAGGTTGGGCATGCGCGAGCCGGCGAGCGTGTCGCCGAAGAAGACCATGTGAAAGCCTGCCTTGGCGAAGATGTCGAACTCGCCGGAGTGAAACATCTGCACCTTGACGACGTGGTCCTTGTAGCTGGGGCTCTCGTAGGTGCGCAGCTGGAAGATGCGTTTGGCCTTTGCTGCGGAAGAGGGGGGCGGGGTCAGCCGTGGCCAGCCTTCAAACGCCGCCAGAAGTGAGTACTCCACACGCTGAAAGGCCGGCGCGGCTGCGGGCGCACCCCAGAATGGATCGGCAGCCTTGAGGAATTCTTCATCGTGCGCGAGATGGAGGTCAAGCCCTGCCAAAGCTGCGACGTCTGCTGACGGAATCAGCACATAGTAGGTGGGTGTCTCGGGGCCTATGTCGACTTTGAATGCGCCGATCCGATCGATCCCCATGCGCGTCAGCGCGGGAATGAGCGCACCGGCCAGGTAGTTCTCCGTCAGCTTCAGCTGCGGGCCGGTCGTGAGGGAGTAGCGGCGAAGCTGGTAGTGTTCGCGGGCGCCTGCTGCATGCGCGGGCACGCTGCCGGCGATTGCAGCGCCGGACGCAGCAAGAGAAGCAGAGAGGAATTGGCGGCGGTGCATGAAACCTCCTGTGAAGCCCTCCTGGGAAGCCTTCAGGGGGTCAGGATCACTTTAAACGATCCGATCAAGTAGCCGATCACGACAGGATCGGGCTCACTCTTCGCCGATGTCTTCGTGCCAGACTTCGGGATGTTCGGCGATGTAGCCCTCCAGCAGTTCGCGGCATTCGCGGTCGTCGAGGTCGATGACTTCGACTCCGTTCTCGCGCAGCCAGTCGAGACCGCCGGGAAAGGTGCGGCTCTCGCCGACGACGAGCGTTCCGATGCGAAACTGGCGGACCAACCCGCTGCAGTACCAGCAGGGAGCAAGCGTCGTGACCATGACCATGTTGCGATAACTGCGCTGGCGGCCGGCGCGGCGGAACGCGTCGGTCTCGCCGTGCATGCTGGGGTCACCGTGTTGCACGCGCCGGTTGTGCCCGCGGCTGACCAGCTCGCCGGTTTGCTTAAACAGGGCAGCGCCGATCGGAATGCCGCCCTCGATCCGCCCGTAGCGCGCCTCTTCAAACGCCACCGCCAGCATCTTCTTATAGCGTTGAAGGACTTCCGCTGTTGCTGCGCTCGTGCTCGCGTCGCTCACGATTCGATGATACGAGAAGGATTTGATGGGCTAAGGCCGCACCAACGGCGAGACTGCCTCTTTCTTAAGAATTGTTAAGGCGTGGAGCTTGCTACGGCAGCCTGGCCCCCCTCCTATCTCGATGAAAAGCTGGGAGAAAAGAGGCGGCGGCCAGCCGTTTCGGCACGGTGTCGGACCCTAGTTCGAGGGGTACGATGGAGCTTGACTTCGAGCGCGCTTCAAGATGTACGGTGATCTTATGCAAAACGCGGGATACACCATACGGAGCATGGCAGAGCGGTGCGGAATGACCGCGCACACGCTTCGCTACTATGAGCGCGTGGGGCTGATTCAGCCGGTCGGACGCGCCCGCAACGGTCACCGTCGCTATTCCGATGCCGATGAGGCGTGGTTGCACTTCCTCCATTGCATGCGCGCGACGAGCATGCCGATTCGCGAGATGCAGCGTTACGCGGAACTCCGCGAGAAGGGCGACGCCACGAGCCTGGAGCGGCGCAAGATCCTGGAGGACCACCAGGCGGGGATTGCCGCTCAGATCGTCGAGTTGCAGCAGGCGCACGCGTTGTTGACCCACAAGATCGCCAACTACAAGAAGATTGAAGAGCGCATCCGGATCAACCGGCCGGCATTGTCTGAGCCTGAGGTCGATTGCGAGCTCGAGCCGGTCAGCTGACAGCAGCCTGCGATTCAACATCAACCGCTTTGCGGGGTATCCGACATGAAGACGCGCAGGCTAGGCGCGAACGGGCCCACGGTCTCAGCCATTGGCCTGGGCTGCATGGGCATGAGCGAGTTCTATGGGGCGCGCGACGACCAGGAGTCGTTGGCCACCATCGATCGCGCGCTCGAACTCGGCATCGACTTCCTTGACACGTCCGATGTTTATGGACCGCATACCAATGAGGTCCTGGTGGGCAAGGCGCTGAAGGGCCGGCGCAATCGCTTCTTTGTGGCAACCAAGTTCGGCATCCTGCGCGACCCCAATGATCCGACACGACGCGGCGTCGATGGCAGCCCCGCCTATGTGCGCAAGGCAGTCGAAAGCAGCCTGCAGCGGCTGGGCATCGAGACCATCGATCTCTACTATCAGCATCGCGTCGATCCCAAGACGCCGATTGAAGAGACTGTTGGCGCGATGGCGCGGTTGATCGAAGAGGGCAAGGTGCGTTATCTCGGGCTGTCGGAAGCCGCGCCTGCCACGCTTGAGCGGGCCCACCGGGTGCATCCCATTACCGCCCTGCAGACTGAATACTCTCTCTGGTCACGTGAGCCAGAGACTGAGATTCTGCCGCTGTGCCGGAGGCTGGGCGTGGCATTTGTCGCCTATAGTCCATTGGGGAGAGGGTTCTTGACGGGCGCCATCAAAAGCGCCGATGATTTTGAGTCGGACGATTGGCGGCGCAACAGCCCGCGCTTTCAAGGCGAGAACTTTCAGCGCAATCTTGAACTGGTCGAGAAGGTGCGACAGTTGGCTGAAGAGTCGGGTAGGACGCCGAGTCAGTTGGCGCTGGCCTGGGTGCTGTCGCAGGGCGAGGACATCGTACCGATTCCGGGCACAAAACGCCGGAAATATTTGGAGGAGAATGCGGCCGCCGTCGATTTTTCGCTGGCTCCCGATGTCCTCGATGGATTGGGCGAGATCTTCCCGCCGAACGTCGCCGCCGGAGACCGGTATGCTCCGGGGGCCAAGGCTTTGGTGAATGTTTAACCGTCGCCGCCTGCTGCACTCGGCGGCCATGTTGCTCGATTCTCCTTCCAGATCGCAACGTTTCTCCACGTTTCGATCCGGAATTCTTCCCCGGCGTAAACGGTTCGGCCGTTTCGCTGCAATACCCATCCTCCACCCGCATCAACTCGGGTAGGATGGCTGCACGCGGGCTTTACGGCGTCTTAGGAAATCATGTGAAGTTTCTGCTGCAGTGCCGGGTCGCCGCTCCTTGAGGGCGCGTCGACTTTGAATCAGTAGCTTCGACTTACAGCATTTCCTAAAAGCGCTATGGCCCGAGGAGGTTCCCTGTGGCAGATTCTCTTCCTCCCCACCTAAGACACCTGCGCGCCCAATCATCTGATCGCACGCTCGCTCCCGACCAGCAGACGCTGGAGCTTGAGCCGCTGCCGCCACCCTCAGCTACTGGCCGGTTCAGCCGCCGGTCGTTCTTGTCGGGTCTGGGCGCAACGAGTCTGCTTGCCGGAGCCGCGCCCCTGGCTGCGGCTGCACCTGCAATTGCGCCGGTGACGGACGAGCCTACAGACGCGACCGGCACCGCAACGGTAACGCTGCGCATCAATGGCAAGGAGTACATGCTGCGTGGACTGGACACGCGGGCCACGCTCCTCGACACGCTGCGCGAGCGGATTCATCTGACCGGCACCAAGAAAGGCTGCGATCACGGCCAATGCGGCGCCTGCACAGTGCATGTGAACGGCCGACGCGTGAACAGCTGCCTCTCGTTTTCCGTGATGCACGAAGGCGACGAGATCACGACGATCGAGGGCCTGGGCCAGCCCGACAACCTGCATACGATGCAGGCAGCCTTTGTGGAGCATGACGGATACCAGTGCGGCTACTGCACCAGCGGCCAGATCATGAGCGCGGTCGCTCTGCTGAAGGAGCCGGTTGGGCCCACGGACGAAGACATCAAGCACGCCATGGCCGGCAACATTTGCCGTTGCGGCGCCTACACCAACATTCTTGCCGCGGTAAAGCGCGTACGGGCCCAAGCGTGACGAAGGAGCAACTCCATGCAGACTTTTGACTACGTCAAGGCGTCCAGCGTCGACAAAGCATTGGCTGGCGCATCGGCAGGCAAGTTCATCGCTGGCGGCACCACGCTCGTCGACCTGATGAAACTCACGGTCGAAAAGCCTCAATCGCTTGTCGACATTAATCTGCTACCGCTGGATAAAGTCGAGCCGTTGCCGGACGGAGGATTGCGCATTGGCGCGTTAGTGCGCAACTCCGACCTCGCCTGGAACTCCGATGTGAAGGAAAAGTACACCGTGCTGTCGGAGGCGATTCTTTCCGGCGCCTCGCCGCAGCTGCGCAACATGGCCACAACGGGCGGCAATCTGCTGCAGCGCACGCGGTGTGCGTACTTCCGTGAGCCCAGTGCCGGGCTGCCCGGAGGCTACGGCTGCAACAAGCGCACACCGGGTTCAGGATGCGCGGCTCTGGAAGGATTCCATCGTATCCATGCGATTCTCGGCACCAGCGATCACTGCATCGCGACTCATCCTTCCGATATGTGCGTGGCCATGGCCGCTCTCGAAGCCGTGATCCATGTCGAAGGACCGAAGGGCAAACGCACGATTCCGATCGGCGAGTTTCACAAGCTGCCCGGCGATACACCTCATATAGAGAACGCACTCGAGCCGGGTGAGCTAATCACCTACGTCGATTTGCCCAAGCCCATCGACGGGGCGAAGTCAACCTATCTGAAACTGCGCGACCGCGCCAGCTATGAGTTTGCGCTTGCATCGGCTGCCGTGGTGGCGAAGGTCGAAGGCGGGCGCATCCGTTATGTGCGTGTGGCGATGGGCGGAGTGGGGACTAAGCCTTGGCGCTCGCACGAGGCCGAAGCGGCGCTCCTGGGCAAGGCCGCCGATGCAGCCACATTCCGCAAGGCAGCCGAAGCTGCGCTGGCTCAAGCAAAGCCGCGCACCGACAACGCCTTCAAGGTGGAACTGGCCAAGCGCTGCCTGGTGCGCACGCTGAAGATGGCAACGGCTTAGCTCGAAGGGCCGGTACGCACCCAGGTCAGCTCGTAGCCTGGGCTCGGAACGAAACGTTCGTCGAACCCCGGAGATTTCGCATGGCGACGCAAACACTTTCCTCCGCAGCCAGTATCATTGGCGCGGCCGTGCCTCGCATCGATGGACCGTTGAAGACCACGGGCACTGCACGTTATGCCGTCGATCACGACTTTCCCAATCTCGTGCATGGAATCGCGGTACAGAGCACGATCGGCAAGGGCCACATTCGGACCCTGGATGTAAGCGCAGCCGAGAAGATGCCCGGCGTGCTGCTCGTCTTTCACAACGGGAACATGGAGAAGGTCTACCGGCTCTTTCAGGGGCAGGACGATGGCAGAACCAACGAAGCGCGTCCACCGTTTGAGGACGACAACATCTACTACTGGGGCCAGTTTGTTGCCGTGGTCGTTGCCGAAACGGTGGAGCAGGCGCGAGCTGCGGCCGCGGCGGTCCGCGTTGAGTATGACGTCGAATCGCCCGATGTGCGCACCGATCTGAGCGCGGACTTCGATGGCAAACGCGAGAGCAGCTGGAAGCGCGGCAATCCGGACCAGGCCCTTGCAGCGGCGTCCGTTGTGCTCGACGAGACCTACTCGACTCCCGTCGAGACCCACAACCCGATGGAGATGCACGGCACCGTTGCGGTATGGGACGGCGACAACGTCACTCTCTACGAGTCGTCGCAGGGCGTGGTGAATCATCGCCGCGTGATGGCCGAAGTGCTCGGCGTGCCCTACGAGAACGTCCGCGTCATCTCGCGCTTCATCGGCTCGGGGTTTGGCGGCAAGCTGTTTCCGTGGCCGCAATCGACCATGGCCGCTGCGGCTGCGCACCACCTGCAGCGTCCCGTGAAACTCAGCGTCGATCGCCGCATGATGTTCTCCAACGTCGGCCACCGCCCACGGACCCAGCAGCGCATTCGCCTCGGCGCGACCCCGGACGGCAAGCTGACCGCGATTCGCCACGACTTCTACACGCAAACTTCCGAGCTCGACGACTTCGTCGAACACTGCGGCGAGCAGACACCGTTCCTCTATAGCTGTCCGAATCTCGAAGTGACCACAGCGATGGTTCGGCGCAATGTGGGCGCGCCGGCTCCGATGCGCGGACCCGGCGCTGTACCTGGCCTCTTCGCGCTCGAGTCGGCGATGGACGAACTCGCCATCAAGCTGAAGATGGATCCGCTCGAACTGCGCCTCAAGAATGACGCCGAGCGCGACGAAGGCAAGAATCTTCCTTTCTCTTCGCGGCATTTGAAGGAGTGCTATCAGGTCGGAGCCGAAAAGATCGGATGGAAGCAGCGCACTCCCGAGGTTGGCTCGATGCGACGGAACGGCAAGATCGTTGGCCTGGGTGTTGGTGCAGCATCTTGGTCGGCGGCCCGCATTCCCTGCACGGCAACGTTCGAGTTCTGCCCCAACGGCCGCGTGTGCGTTCGCTGCGCCACGCAGGACATCGGCACTGGAACTTACACACTGTTTGCTCAGGTCGCGCACGAGAAAACCGGTGTGCCGCTCGATCGCATCGACGTCTTCCTCGGCGATACGTCTCTGCCCGATGGGCCGACTTCCGGCGGTTCGATGGTCACGAGCGCGATTCTGCCCGCGGCCAGCGCGGCCGCAAATCAAGCCGTCTCGCGCCTGCTCCATATCGCAGCACAGACCCCCGGCTCGCCCTTCCACGGTACGCAGCCCGATTCCCTCGCCGTGGCCGATGGCCGGGTGATCTCGAAAGCGCAGCAACCGCAAGTCGTCGGCGTCGCACTGAGGTCAGGCGCCGATTCGGCCGCAAACAGTCTGCCCTTCGAGGACGTGCTCAAGCTGGCGAATCTCAGCGGCATCTCGGCCACTGGCCGCACCTTTCCCTCGTTCGAAGATCCGAAGGCGCAGAAGTATTCGTTGCATTCGTATGGCGCGCACTTTGCAGAAGTTGAGTGGGAACCGGAGATTGCACGGATTCGCGTGAGCCGCATCTTCTCCATTTTTGACTGCGGCCGCATCATCAATAAGAAGGCCGGAACCAATCAAATTCTTGGCGCAGCCGTGATGGGTCTCGGTATGTCGCTCTTTGAAGAGACGCACTATGACAAGCACTTCGGTCAGCCCATCAACGGCAACTTTGCGGACTACATTGTCGCCACCTGCGCCGATCTGCCGGAGCTCGACGTCACTTTCCTCGACTATCCGGACCTGATCGTGAACGAGTATGGCGCGCGCGGCATCGGTGAGATCGGCATGGCCGGTGTAGCCCCGGCCATCGCTTCGGCTGTTTACCACGCGACCGGCGTGCGCGTCCGCGAGCTGCCCATTCGCATCGAGGATCTGCTGCAGTCGAAGGTGCTTGAAGCCTGAAGTGTGGGACCGAAAGAAGGACGAACGATATGAGCACGACTCCCGATTCGATCATTGGCGTAGCGACTCCCCGCATTGACGGACCTCTGAAGACGACAGGCTCTGCGGAATATGCAGCAGACTTCCACTTCGACGGGATGGTACACGGCGTGCCGGTCGGCGCCATGATTGCCAGTGGCCGCATCCGGTCTCTCGATACGAGTGCTGCCGAAAGGATGCCCGGCGTGCTTCTCGTGCTGCACCACGGCAATATCGGCCCGCTCTACCGAACGGTTCCAGGCGACGACAACGCCACCAACAGCGAGGTACGCTCGACGTTTGAAGACGACGTGATTCGCCACTGGGGACAGCACGTCGCCGTCGTCATCGCCGAGACGCTGGAGCAGGCGACTGCCGCTGCCGCCGCGGTCAGGGTCGAATACGAGCCGCAGACCGCAAATCTTCGCACCAGCCTCGACGACTACAGCGGAGAGCGCAAATCCGCTTCCAAGCGCGGCGATCCCGACGCGGCCTTCGCCTCAGCTGCGATCAAAGTCGACCAGACCTACATCACGCCTATCGAGACCCACAACCCGATCGAGATGCACGCCTCCGTCGCAGTCTGGAATGGCGATCGCGTCACGTTGTATGAAACCTCGCAGGGTGTGGTCAATCATCGCGTGGTCATGGCGCAAGTGCTGGGCCTGCCGCTGGAGAATGTTCGGGTGGTCACGCGCTTTCTGGGTTCCGGTTTTGGCGGCAAGCTTTTCCCCTGGCCGCACACCGCCATGACGGCCGTCGCCGCGCGGCGCTTGAATCGCCCCGTCAAGCTGAGCCTCAACCGGCGCATGATGTTCTCGACGGTCGGCTACCGGCCGCGCACCGAACAACGCATCAAACTGGGCGCAACCAAAGAGGGCAAGCTGCTGGCGCTGCGGCACGATTATCTCAACGTGACCTCGCAGCTCGACGATTTCAACGAAGGCTGCGGCGAGGCCACGCCTTATCTCTACAGCGTCGCCAATCTCGAAGTGACAAGCGGATTGGTACGCCGCAACGTCGGCGCGCCGATGTGGATGCGCGGTCCCGGCGCCGTGCCCGGGCTCTACGCACTCGAGGCGGGCATGAACGAGCTGGCCGAAGAACTACAAATAGATCCCTTGCAGGTGCGGTTGCTGAACGACGCCGAAAAAGATGAGAGCAACAACATGCCCTTCTCTTCGCGGCACTTCAAGGAATGTCTCGAGGTGGGCGCGAAGAAGTTCGGCTGGGAGAAACGCACGCCAGGTATCGGTTCCATGCGGCGCGACGGCAAGATTCTTGGCTGGGGCATGGCGGGTGCAAGCTGGGTGGCGCTTCGACTCCCTTGCACCGCGTCGGTTGAGTTCTGCTCCAACGGCCGACTCTGCGTGCGCTGTGGCACGCAGGACATCGGCACCGGCACCTATACGGTCTTCGCCCAGGTGCTCAGCGAGAGGACCGGCGTGCCGCTCGATCGCATCGACGTGATTCTCGGCGACAGCGCTTTGCCTGATGGGCCCATGTCCGGCGGGTCAATGGTCACGGGGTCCGTGCTCAACGCCATCGCAGCGGGCGCGGACGGCGCGATCCAGAAGCTGCAGAAGCTCGCTGCTGCTGTCGAGGGCTCGCCGTTCCAGAATGCCAAGCCGGAGAACGTTGCTTTCACCAAGGGCCGGATTCACGGCAAAGATCAAGAGCCCGGCAGCAGGGTTGCACTTTGCCGATCTGCTCAAGATGGCGCGGCTGAACGGCATCAGCGCCGAGGGCAAGACGCAGCCGAGTTGGGAAGATCCGAAGGCTAAATCCGTCTCGCTTCATTCCTACGGTGCGCAATTCCTCGAAGTGGAGTGGGAGCCGGATATCGCCCGCCTGCGCGTGAGCCGCGTGGTCACCGTCATCGATGCCGGCCGCATCATCAACCCGCGTGCCGCGGCGAATCAGATTGAAGGCGCCGTGGTGATGGGCGTGGGCATGGGTTTGCTCGAAGAAACGATCTACGACCAGCGCACCGGGCAGCCCATCAACGGCAGCATGGCTGACTACCTTGTGGCAACTTCTGCCGACGCGCCGTCGATCGATGTGACCTTCCTCGACTATCCCGATCCGGCCATGGGCGAGTTCGGTGCGCGCGGCGTAGGCGAGATCGGACTGGCAGGTGTTGCTCCGGCCATCACTGCCGCGGTCTATCATGCGACCGGTGTCCGCGTGCGCGAGTTGCCGGTCCGCATCGAGCATCTGCTGCAATCGAAGATCGTCTCCGTCTAAAGGAATATGAACGACCTCGGACCTATCCTGACTCTGTGGCGCTCACTCGAAAGCTCAGGGACGGATTACGTTCTGGCCACGGTCGTCTCCGTCGAAGGGTCGAGCTATCGCAAGCCCGGCGCATGCATGCTGCTGGCACAGGATGGCCGCCGTGCGGGCACCGTGAGCGGTGGATGCCTGGAAGCCGAAGTCGCGCGGCGCGCGTGGTGGCTCACGTCGTCAGGCCCAGTTGTGGAGCGTTATTCAACGCAGGACGATGAAGACGAGCGTCCCTACGGCTCGGGCTGCGGCGGTGTCGTCTATCTTCTCCTGGAGCGCAAGCAGACAGCCGGACCGCTGCTCAAGCTTTTTGAGCGCGCCTTCAACCAGCGTGCAACCATCGGCATCGCAACCGTTCTCGATGGCCCGCACATCGGTCGACGACGGGCCGCGGGTTTGGATGAGCCGAGTGCGGACGCTGACCTGGGAATCCGAGCCGATCTTGATGAGTCGGCTCAGCGAGCGTTCGATCATCGCGCCTCATTTGAACGAACGTTCACTCTGGAGGGCGTCCCGACGCGCATCCTTGCCGACTATCGCCCGGCCCGAACAGGCTTGTGGATCTTCGGCGCCGGAGACGATGCAAAGCCGCTCGCGCAGTTTGCGCAAGGGCTGGGTTGGTTTGTCGCCGTCGCCGACGGCCGTTCGAACCTGGTCACGCGCGACCGATTCTCTGCGGCTGACGATCTTCGGGCGCTGCCGATCTTCAATTTGCCCGCAGAAGCACCGCAGAATATTTCGTTGCGCGCCACCGATGCCGCAGTCGTGATGACCCATAGCTTCGATCAGGATTCGCGCGTCCTGGCATCGATCCTCGGAGGCGACACGTTGCCGGCCTATTTGGGAGTCTTGGGCCCGCAACGGCGCACGTACGAACTGCTGGCCGAGGCCGCCCGCCTTCTGCAGTTACCCGCCACTGCGGATCGTGTGGAGAAATGGCTTGGTTCTATGCATGCGCCCACCGGGATCGACGTTGGCGCCGACACTCCGGCGGCCATCGCACTTTCGATCCTCGCTGAAATTCAGCAGACGCTCGCTGCCGCGACAGGTCAGCCGTTGCGCGCCGTGCGTGCAATTCGCGCGATCGGCGCACGATGCTGAGTTTCTGCCGATCCTCCTCCAGCGACGCGGAAGACCTTAAACCGCTTTGTTCGCCAGGTGCGCTTCGAGCACCTCAAGAAATTTCGCCAACCACGCAGGATGCGCTGTCCATGCGGGCCCTGTGACCAGATTGCCGTCCACAACAGCATCGCTGAAATCGACTTTCACAAACGTGCCGCCGGCCAGTTCCACCTCGGGTGCGCAGGCAGGATACGCATTAAGCTTCTTGCCTTTCAGCACGCCTGCGGCTGCCAGCAATTGAGGCCCGTGGCACAGGGCCGCGATGGGCTTGCCCGCCTTGTCGAAGTATCGGATCAGGTCGAGGACCTGGGCGTTCAGTCGCAGATACTCCGGAGCGCGGCCACCGGGAATCACCAACGCGTCGTAGTCGGCCGCCTTCACTTCGTCGAAGGTCGCATTCAGCGTGAAGTTGTGCCCGCGCTTTTCGGAATAGGTCTGGTCGCCTTCAAAATCGTGGATCGCGGTTCGCACCTGTTCGCCCGCTTTCTTGCCCGGGCACACGGCATGCACGGTATGGCCTACCATCTGCAGCGCCTGGAACGGAACCATGATTTCGTAGTCCTCGACAAAATCGCCGGCCAGCAGCAATAACTTCGCGGCTTTCATTGCATTCATCTCCTCGGAAGGTCGATCTCAGAATGTCCTGGCTTACAAGCTAATCCATTTTGCTTTCGTGCCTGTGAATCTCCTGCTCCTCGGGTCGCAGGATTTCCTCACTCCAATGTTTGCTTGTTCGTGCGAGTTTCTCGCGGAACTGTTCTCGCCACCAGTCGGCCAAGCCGGGTGCTTCGGCAAACTCGTTGGCAAGGTCCGGATCGAACTCCAGATAGAGGCAGCGATTGATCGCTGGAATTGAGGCGCGCTGGTTAAGCCGCTCCTGCACGATCCAGTCATTTCCTTGCTGCACGGCGCCTGCCTCGAGTATGCGCAGGTAGAAACCCGTGCGATTTTCGCGAATAGTCAGTTTCACCCAATCGGCCCGTCCGGCACGGCGCGCTTGCGTCTCGCACGGAACGCGAGGTCCGGAGACCTGCACACGAGCTGAGCCAATCGCGATCATGTCTCCGACACAGACGTCGGTTTCCTTGAGTCCGCTCAAGACAATGTTCTCGCCGAGATGGCCGTGATCGAGTCGAACGCCGTAGTGGTCACGCCAGAAGTCATAGTGGTCTGCGAGGTGCACACAAACCGCGGCGTCAGGACCACCATGGTAGGGCTGCGCAACTTTGTCCCCGTCGAAGCCTTCCGTCGATAAGTGGATCGGCCCATCGACCGGCTTGCGCGCAATGGACGACACCCATTCGCCGCGATCATCGCGAAGAGCCTTCGGACCTCCGACGAGGATGGCTTCAATGATGGCCATGGGCTGTCTCTCCAGGTCCCTCTCCTTTGTTATAGGATGCTTTGCCCGGTTCTGCCAGATGCAGAACCCATCGCAGACCGAGAGTGACTATCGAACCTACGCTCTACCTCCCATAGAATTCACTTTATGCCTTCACCGCGCACAAAGTTGGAGGATCTCAACACCCGCATTGTCGCCTGCGATCGCTGCCCGCGGCTTCGAGCCTACTGCGCCGAAGTTGCCAAGGTGAAGCGGCGGGCCTATCGAGACTGGGAGTACTGGGGCAAGCCTGTTCCTTCGTTTGGCGACCCGGACGCACGGGTCCTCGCTCTGGGTCTCGCTCCCGGTGCGCATGGTTCGAATCGCACAGGCCGGCCCTTCACCGGCGACGGGTCGGGCGACTTTTTGTATCCCGTCCTGTACGAAGCAGGATTTGCCTCGCAGCCGCATGCGACATCGCGGGACGACGGCATGAGGCTGACGGACCTATGGATCACTGCGGTCGGTCGCTGCGCACCGCCCGGCAACAAGCCCACGCCCGAAGAACTGCGCAACTGCGCCCCGTGGCTCGACGAGGAGATTCGCTTGCTGCAGAATCTGCGGGTGGTGGTGTGCCTCGGCCGCATTGCCTTCGATGGGCTGGTCTCTCATGCCCAACGCTCTGGGACCATCTCTTCACGCGCGGGCTACACCTTTGCGCACGGAGCCGAGTTCACTCTGCCCAACGGCCTGCGGGCAATCGCCAGCTTTCATCCATCTCTGCAGAATACGAATACCGGCAGGCTCACGCGGCCCATGTTCCTCTCCATCTTCCAACGTGCAAGCCAGCTTGCGGACATCGCCAGGCTCCCCGAGCGCGCCCT
This sequence comes from uncultured Acidobacteriaceae bacterium, assembly GCA_963778705.1. Lineage (GTDB taxonomy): Bacteria > Acidobacteriota > Terriglobia > Terriglobales > Acidobacteriaceae > Telmatobacter. The sequence goes on along the minus strand of CAVZVM010000008.1, from coordinate 488,320 downwards.
AAAATAGGACCAACCATGGACGACTTCTCAAAAACGATCCTGAAAGAACTCCTCCCCATCGAGAAACCATTGCCGATGCCGAAGGGCAAGAAGGACAAGCGCGACGACGCTCTCGACCATCTGTCTGCGCCGATTCTTCTGGAGCGCGCCGCCTATCTCAAGAAATTGGCCGGAGCCAGCGAGGGGAGTGCCAGCGAAATTCTTAAGGAGTACCCACAGCATGCCATCCACCTATTGGTGCGAAGCCGCGACGGGGGCGCCGAGCTGCATGAACGCTTTGCCGATTTGTTCTTCGTGATTGACGGCCGTGCGTCGTTGCTCACCGGCGGAACGATTTCTGAGGCGAAGACCGTCGCTCCCGGAGAAATCCGTGGTGCCGCGATTCGAGGCGGTATCCAGCAGGAGCTGCGCGCCGGCGATCTGGCTCATGTGCCTGCCGGCCTTCCGCATCAGATGCTTGTTTCGGGAGACAAGTTCGTGACCTGCCTGGTGCTCAAGATCGGACAGGATCCGAAGGCGTCCTGAATGTTTTGATTGGTTTCCGAATCCGCGCTGCAATGGCAAAGAACGTCGCCCGCGTGACTCGGAGAGCGATCAAGCTTTATTCCGGGGCATATTCCAATCCGATAACAAGAGGTCAGGGCAATCGGATGGATAAAACATCTCCCTCCGTAACCGGCTTCTTTCAGCGCTCGGCTAGATAGCCGCATCGCCTTGCCATCGTCGACCAACAGAATTTTCACGACAGACCTCCGTCTTCGCTCGCGCTTCTCTCAATCAATTGTCAAAAGCTTTGGCGACGCTTTTCGAATGACTACTTACTAAAGATGCCAGGAACTAGTCTCTCTATATTTCCGGACAGTCATCGGCATCCCTTGCGCTATTAGGGGCAAGGTTCGATGCGGAGCGATTCCCTTTCATTTTTTCGTTTTCTTAGAGAACGATGAGGGGCCCGGAATCTTCTTTTTCAAAGCGACACGCAGCAACAGTGTGCCGCCTCTTCAGAAGCGGTTGCATCGAGCTGAGTGTCCTTGGATCGGTCACTAGCTGGTTCGGCTGAGCGCGGGGCGCCAGGAGACGCGCCTCTTCAAGGACTCCGTTCTAATGCGAGTTACTGTAAGAGCTTGAGGACGGCCTGCTGCGCCTGATTGGACTGCGACAGAGCTGCCATGCCGGTTTGCTGCAGAACGTTGTACTGCGTCATCTGCGCAACCGTTTTTCCGATGTCCGCGTTTTGAATGCTGTTCTCCGCACTGGTCAGGTTCGTCACCTCGGTGTTTTCAACGTTTGCGCTGGCCCCCAGCTGGTTGACAGCGGCGCCGATCGCACCGCGGTTTGCGGCGATCGTTACGATGGCAGTGCTGATATCGCCCAGCGCGGTCTGCGCGTTCGCAGCGGAGGTCAGGTTGGTGCCCGTCAAGCCGAGAGCGGCGGTGGTCAAAGCGTTGATTGTTGCCGCGACTGTGCTGCTGCCGGCGGCCGTGCCGTCCGAAGTGTAGACATTGGCCGTGGAGCCAAAGATGGCAGTGCCGTTGTATTGGGTGGTCGCGCCGATGCCGCCGATTTCGGTCAGAATCGACTGATATTCCGTGTCGAGCGCGGTGGCCTGCGAGGCCGAGAGGCCGCCCGTAGACGCTTCGGTCGCCAGTGTCACGGCGCGGTCGAGAAGGCTCGTAACCTGCGAGAGAGCTCCGTCGGCGGTCTGCAGCAAGCCGATGCCGTCGGATGCGTTCTGGCTCGACTGGGTCAGAGCCGCGATGTTTGCCTGCAGACCATTGGCGATCGAGAGGCCGGCGGCGTCATCTGAACCAGCGTTGATCTTCAGACCTGTAGAGAGTTGGGTCAGCGTTTTCTGGAGGTCCGCCTGTGTGTTCGACAGTGCGTCTTCCGCGGTCAGGGACGAGATGCTGTTGAGAATGCTTAGCATTTGTATTGCTCCTTTTGTTCGACGGCCGACCGCCCCCAGCAGCGCATTGGGGTAAGACCGCCGCGATTGTGTTCGATGTCGTGCAAAGCGATGGCCCGACCTCGCTGGTGACTTCATGGCAATCGGCGCGCCAAAGTCGGAGAAGTAAGTCGGTGGATCCCGACTTAGGACGGTCAACTTAGAGAGTAAGTCCTTCTATATGAACAAAAACTTTAGTAAGCTTTGGTCAATTCAAGAATCGGGGACTTAGTTGGTCTCATGAAAACCTCATCAAAATGCTCCGCGCACATTTGCGTCCCAGAGCCTGTTTGCGGGTGCGGACGATCGTTGCTTTCGCGCCAGTTCTGCTTTTGCGCACGACGAGCCGTTGAGTACGGAGGCTTGTCGAGAGCGACCTGGGGTACAGATCCCATCGTGCGGCCTTTGGTCGTGGTCCCCTCCAAATCATGAGGAGATAAAGCTGGCACTATTTGCCTAGCTCAATAGGCAAGGCTTGCCGGGGTAAGGCTTTTGCCGCTGAGCGGGAAAGGAGGTTCGCCTAGCGAATCCCGTAGAAGCAAACCGCTCGCCGGGCAGAACACGCAATTCGATTCTGAAAAGCTCTTTCCTTCGGCGACCAACTACCGATCGGCGGCGATGTGACTTAAAGCATCCCCAAGGATTCCAGAATTGCCGATTGTGTCGACTGAATGAACTAATATCCGTAATGAAAAACGAGTCGCGCTAACTACGGACCTGGGGCCAGATAGAAACAGCTAAGAGCCGCTTGTCGGAGATTGAAGTATGGATTCTGATTCCTTCGGGGCCCCAGAACAGGAAATCGCGAGCGATGGGACTGGGACGCTGCGCTACATGGCTCGGCAACCCATCCTCGATCTCAATGGAAATGTGCACGCATATGAACTGCTCTTCCGCAACGGCTTGACCAACGCCTTTCAAGGCGACCTTGAAACCGCAACCTATACCACCGTGGACAATGCCGTGATGTTCGGGTTGGAATATCTGACCGCCGGACATACCGCTTTTGTGAATTGCACGGGCAAGATCCTGCTCGAAGAACTGCCGAGAGTGCTTCCGCCCGCGATGACGGTGATCGAGCTGCTCGAGACCGTCGAGCCTACACCGGAACTAATCGAGGTTTGCCGGCAGCTCAAGGCTCTTGGATTCCGAATAGCTCTGGACGACTTCATCTGGGAGCCGCGGCTTGCTCCTCTTGTCCAATTGGCAAACTACATTAAGGTGGACCTATTCCAGCTCGACCACGAGGGACGGCTCAAGCTCATGAAGGAGCTACCTCGCAATTCCGCGACGATGGTCGCCGAAAAGGTGGAGACACAAGAGGAGTATCGTCTGGCTCGCGAGGAGGGCTTCAAGCTTTTCCAGGGGTATTACTTCTGCCGTCCAGAGATGATGGCGAAACGCAGCATTCCTGCGAATACCCGATTTCATCTGGAGATTCTGCAGCAACTACTCAATGATCCGCTGGACCTGAAGCGCCTGGTCCCGCTTGTGGAAAGCGATACGTCTCTGGCCTATCGTCTTCTGCGGTTGGTCAACTCGGCAGGCTTCGGAATCCGTCGTGAAGTGCAATCCATTCACTCGGCGCTGGTGATTGTGGGCGACGATGCCTTCCGTCGCATTGCAACTCTGGCAATTGCCAGCCAACTGAATGCGTCTCGACCTGCAGAGATTCTCCATACGGCCCTGGTTCGAGCCCGGTTCTGCGAGATGGCTGCTCCGATGTGCCAACTCAACTCGACCGAGCAGTATCTGCTGGGGATGATGAGTCTGTTTCCCGCCATGTTGCAGGTGCCGATCGATCAAATCGCACCGATGCTGCCACTGCGGCAGGAGATTCGCGAATCGCTCAGCGGAATGGCTCATCGAGAGCGCCTTGCACTCACCTGGCTTGAGTCCCATGAACGCGGAGATTGGCCGGCGACCGACAGAATCGCCCACGATCAGGGTCTGGAGAGCGAACCGATGGTTCGGATTTACAGTGAGGCCGCTCGCTGGGCAGATACAGCGATTCAAGCGGCAGCCTGACTTTACGGGGCTTCGCGGATCGATCGCTTGATTCAGCCTATTGAATGGGTGCCGAGACGTCGCCCGACCAGAGAAAGTGTGCTTCCGGACGGGTTCGTCAGATCTTTGGAGCGGGAGACCGGGATCGAACCGGCGACATTCAGCTTGGGAAGCTGACGTTCTACCACTGAACTACTCCCGCTCGGCTTTCCGTCATTTTACTCTGCGCCGGCCGCGCTGTCAGCGCGCCTGTGCGCCAGGTCGAGCAAGCTGGAAGTGCGCGGACCGAGCATCGTCGTATCCGAGATTGATCGGCTGTCGTAGAATGAGGCGGCTTCCGGAATACGCTTTCTCGTGCGGCAAAATCTAGCCGTACGTTGGAGAGCTTCTGGAAAACAATCGCAGCTTCAGGGATGGACCACGATGAAGAAATCGCTCCGCAAATGGATTGCTCTTCCCGTTACTCTGCCGGTTCTCATGGGGAGCCTGTTCGTTATGACTAGTCCTGCACAAGAAGTCACAGAGATTGGCGGCCAGAAACTCGTCACTCTCCACCGCGCCGCCGTCAGCAAAACCAAGCCCGAATTCACCAGCGTGACGCTCGCGCCGGGCCGCGGCATGGAGTTGATCCAGATCACAGCGAATTTTCCAGGCAAAGGCAGCGTGAATGTTTTGGCCTCGCCGGATCTGGCGACTGCCAAGCAGATGCTCGACGAGAAGGACGACGCCAACGGCGACCTGGGCTATCGGCTCGGGTCGGCATTTCTGGTTCCTTATCCCAATCGCATTCGCGGCAAGCTTTCGGCCGATGGCAAAACGTTGACCACCTCGTGGGAGGGCCACACCATCACTCTGCCGGCGAACAACATCGGCAAGAATCCTGAGGCCGAGCGCCATGCGATGCACGGGCTCATTCTCAAGGCGAAGACCGACGATGTGAAGGTGAAGGACATCGCCGGTGGGCAGGAAGTGACGGGCGTGATTCACGCCGGCGACTTCAGCGGCCATTGGCTCTCGAAGACCGACCTCGATGTCACGATCTCGCTGACGGCCGACGCTGTGGATGCCAGCATCGTCGCGCACAACGTGGGCAGTGAGCCCGAGCCTATCGCCATCGGCTGGCATCCGTACTTCGCGCTGCCTTCGGGCGATCGCACGCAGGCGCGGATTCATATTCCCGGATCGAACCTCGCCGAAGTCGACAACTACGACAACGTGTTCCCGACTGGAAAGATCAAGCCGGTCGACGGAACCCAATATGACCTGCGCGCTCCCGGCGGCGTTGCGCTCGCCAAGAACTTCTACGACGACAACTGGAGCAAGCTGGCCTGGAACAATGGCGTCGTGACGGTGAAGGTGATCGATCCGGCGGCGAAGTATGGCGTTGACATTGTCGGCATCTCACCGGAGATCAAAACCATCCAGATGTATGCGCCGCCGGCGATGCAGTTTGTGGCGATCGAAGATCAGTTCAACTTCGCCAATCCCTTTGGCAAGGAGTGGGGCAAGATGGACACCGGCATGGTGACGCTGAAGCCCGGCCAGAGCACGAAGTGGCATGTGCGGCTGCACGTGTTTGTGCCGTAGGCAATGTTCTCGCGCCCGCACTATTTATGATGCGGGCGTGAGGATTTCAAGTTTCGGAAAGTAAGTCCGGTAGCGTGCTGGATCGCGCGTGAGCAACGCCAGCTGTTCAACCGCGGCGTGAGCGCCGATGTAGAAATCCGGCAGCGGGGTAGTCCGGGACCCGCCTCGACGGCGATAGGCCACGAAGCACTTTCCTGCTAAGAAGCCCGCCTCCCAAGGCAGGGCGGCGCGTGTATAGATCGTGGTGGGGAGCGCAAGGTTGAGCTCTTCGATCTTAGTGAATCCAACCGAGACTTCTGCGTAAACGATGGGATTGATGACCAATTGGGTCAGGTCGGCACACTCGGCAAGTGCCCGGCGCGACCAGTCACCCCAGTTCGCATCTTTGGTAGCCAGGTCAAGCAAGACATTGCTATCCACGAGGACCCCGTTGCAATTGCGAAGGCGCACCGGGAGAAGTGGAAGTGCTGGTCTCATCGCTTCGCGCGCCGGATGGTTCCACGCGTTGAGGCTCCACGCGTGAGGGCCATGATCTCGTCCGTGGACATGCGGGCGTCAGCAGCTCCCCACAGAGCTTCAACGGCTCTCGATCCACGCGCGCCTGCCTCGGCGCTTCGCGGCTGCCTTACGGATACGCGCGTGATCCCCGGCTATCTCGAACTCGACTTCGGTGTAGGGCAGGAGTCCGAGCCGGCTCCGCACTTCCTGGGGGATTGTAACCTGGCCCTTCTGCGTGATTCGCATAGTAATACTCCTACTTGTAAGTGTATTACCGATCAATCAGAAAAAGAAGGCCCCTTCTCGGACACAAGAGAAGAGGGTTATTCCTTAAAGCCCGGTAGGTCGACGCGGCGCGCGATGTGGTCTTTGATCCAGTGCGGGTCCCACCACTCTTTGGGATCGATCTGCACACCGTCGAGTTGCATGGCGAAGTGGATGTGATCGCCGCCGGCCATGCCCGTCATGCCGCTCTTGCCCATCACCTGGCCCGCGCTTGACCATGTCGCCGACGTGCACGTCGATCTCGCTCATGTGGCCGTAGATGGTCTGCAGACCGTAGCCATGATCGACGACGACACAGTTGCCGTAGATGCCGAGCGGCGCGGCAAAGACGATCTGGCCGTCGTTGGAGGCCTCGACGCCGACATGCTGCGTGACGGCAAGATCGTAGCCGAGGTGCACCTGCTGGTCGATCTTTTTGCCGTGATAGATGTAGTTGCGCAGATCGGCGAAGGTGGCTTCGGCCTGGGAGTGCGCCTGGCGCGCGAAGGGCTGGGACCAGAGAAACTTCTGCGCGGTCTTAAAACGCAGGTCGGAGAGTGTCCTGTTGTTCGCCTTGCGCATCTCGCTGTTGATCTTGACAAAGCGGGCCACAGGGTCGCCGGAGCCGTTGGGATCGAGTTCGTTGACGACCTTATTCAGGAAGGCATCGCTGACTTGCAGATCGTGCACCGTGTAATGCGGCTGCTCTTTTTTCGGAAACTGCACGACGATGGGCTCGGTGACGTCGTTGCCGGTGCCGATCGACGCGTAGACCAACGGTGTCGTTCCCTGCGGCATGTTCCACGCAAAGGCGAAGAGCGAAAAGGAACCGGGCTTGCCGCCGGGCATCGGCCAGGAACGATAGGTCTGAGTCGCCGACGCGGACACCGGAGGCCGTCGATGGACCCGAGACGCTGAACGTCACCAGGTCGGCCATGCCTTGATAGAGGTAGTGCTGGTCCGAATCGACGCTCAGCGAGGGCATGCGCGTGATGACCGTGACGTCGCGTTCCGCACGCGCTTTTCGGCCCAGCAGATCATTGGATGTCGCTTCGACGACGAGCTTCGCCGGTCCGTCTTTGAGTTGCGGGGCGGTCTTGACGCCGGCGGTGAAGCTCCAGGACGTGTCGGCCAGTTTCGACGGTTGCGCAGTTTCGCCGAGAGTGAAGCTGGCGCCGTTCTGCTCGATGGCGGCCGTAATCTTCCGGACGCCGCGCGGATCGTGAACAACAACGCTGACCGGTGTCGCCTGGCCGAGTGTGGCCGCGGAAAACTCCGGCAAGACAATTTCTGGAGTCGCGGATCGCGCGATGACAACAATCACAGGTACGACGACGAGCGCGAGGACGGAGAGGAGGAGGACTTTTCGCACATCTCGATTTTAGAGCGGGGTTGCGTGGCCGACTGTTGTTGAGTTGAATTCTGCGTCAGGAAGAGAAGAGCGGGTTGGGTTCGTGGTTTCCCACGTCTCCAGACCACCCCAGCGACGAAGACCTGTCGCTGGGGACCCCGGGGACAATCGGGAGACATTGGGCACCCAGGCTGGAAAAACACAGGGGTTAAAACCCCTTAGTGTTGGCACGGCTTTCGGCACGACTGAAGTCGTGCCCTGACACAAAACCTTTTATGCAATCAGCCCGATACGACAAATCCGCCAGGGAATCGCCGCAACTAGCCCACACCGAAGTTCTAGTATTCACCGATCGGATTCAGGCGCACGCTTCTTCCCGTACGCGCCGACTCGCGCGCCGCATCGAGAATCTGCATCACCTTGACGTTGGTATCGAGTGCGCTCAGATCGCCTGTGTCGCGGACCTCACCGCGCAGCACAGCGGCGAGATAGCTGAGCGAGTTGCTCTCCCGATCCGGCAACGGCGTTGCCTTGATCGTCTCCTCGTCGCCCTCACGCTCGTGACGCTCGCGGACCTTGTCGGCGCCCACCGTGATGGCATATCCCGTCGTGCCATAGACCTCCATATCTTTGCGGCTGAACGGCCAGTTCCACGAGCCTTGAATCACGGCCTGTGCACGCGGATACTGCAGCACGATCGTGGAATCGTCGTCGACCTTCGGGTAGATCTCCGGTTTGTCGTGATTCACGACAGCCGTCACCGTCTCCGGTGTTTCGCCGTGCATCAACCAGGTCATGAGATCGACGCCATAACAGCCGAAGTCGTAGAGCGCACCAGCACCGTTCTGGGCGGGGTCGGTGAGCCAGTTCAGAAAATCGGAGGACACACCTATCTCCTTCGGGCCCTGGTGGCCGTCGTGCACGACGACCCGGCGGATATCGCCAATGTGGCCGTGCGTCGCTTCGTCGTACGCAGCCTTGTTGCTCGCGTACCAGGTGGTCTCGTAGTTCACCAACACGTGGATGTGCTTTTCGCGCGCGATTCTGCGAATGGCCAGGGCGTCGTCGAGCGAGATAGTCAACGGCTTTTCCACCATGACCGAGATACCGTAGTGCGCGCCCACTTCGATGATGCGGCGATGCTCGGCGATCGATGTGTAGACCAGGAGCGCCTGCGGACGGCGCTGCTCGATCATCTTGGCGGGGTCTCTGAAGAAGAGATTGTCGGCGAGGTTGTATTTCTGTTGATACTTTGCCTGCAGAGCCGGATCGGGCTCGACGATGCCCACCAGTTCCACATCGGGATGCTGCGGCAACTGGGCCAGGAAACCAGCCACGTGATCGTGCACCAGTCCTACGATGGCCACACGCAGACCCTTCTGCGCAGGTTGTCCGTAGATCTGCGCCTGCAGCGGAGCCACGACGGCGGTGAGGACGAGAGAAACGAGAGTTTGAGCAAAGCCTGCAGGCAATCGGCGCATGGGCAGGTCCTTCCTTTCCCATTCTTCGTGGTTAAGGATAGACGGCGCCGCCTGGTCCAGTCGCTCGGAGTCGGTGTCATCTCCGCAGTGGAAAACGGCGTCTATTTCCTCATGCAGCTATCCGCCAGCCAAAAGCCCGCCGAGGTTCTTTTCCGCTGCCCGTGTTGCGGCTACAGGACGCTCGAAGCGCCTGCGGCGATGAAGCTGTGCCCCGTTTGCTGGTGGGAGGACGATGGCCAGGAGGATGCCGACGCCTTCGAGATTCGACTGACCGTCAACGGCCATTTGAGTCTCGCCGAAGCACGCGCCTCGTATGCTCGCTGCGGCGCCGCCGATCCGCGCTTCCTTCCTTACGTGCGCAAGCCCCAGGTCTCTGAAGAGTAACGTGACCTCCGCATGAACGCGGCGGCCAGCCCCGCCGTGGCCGGTTTGACCCCCACCCGCGAACCCTCTACCATGAGTGAAAGGAAAACCCCGAGCCACGCGGTGCTCCATTCGCCCGAGCGGCGCAGGCAGTTTCTTTGGCGCGCCGCGCCCGGAAGGCATACACGTTGAGTTCTACTGATACCCTCGAAAATTCTCCCAGCAACGAAACACCAGAGGCGCACCACGCCCACGATCACGAAGGCCACGACCACACGCACGAACATGGGCATGAACACACGCATGGGCCGGTGTTGAATCCGGATTGTACGCGCGAGCTGGTGCTCGATATTCCCGCCGAAGACGTCTCCAAGACATTCCGCACGGTGACGCGCAACTATCAAAAGTACGCGCGCATTCCCGGGTTCCGGCCGGGCAAGGTTCCGGAATCGGTTGTCCGGAAGCGATTCACCAGCGAGATTCGCAAGGAAGTGATCGATCAGCTTCTGCCGCAGCGCTTCAATCAGGGCGTGCGCGATCTGGGTGTGGTCCCGGTGGGCCAGCCGCAGGTTACGGAACTCACGATTGAAGATGGCCAGCCGCTTCATGTGAAGGCGGCATTCGAGTATCTGCCGGCGTTTTCGATCGACGGCTACAAGGATGTTGTTGTCGAGAAGCCTTCGGCTGCGGTCACCGACGAAGAGTTTCAGCATGAGCTGACCGAGTTGCGCGAGTCGCGCGCCACCATCGAGCCGGTCGAAGAGGACCGCGCGCTTGTGGACGGCGATTGGGCGCAGATCTCCTATTCGGGAAAAGTCGAAGACGAGGCTGATGCTGCCCCCATCGAAGGCCAGGACACGCTCGTCGAAGTGGGCGGCAAAGATACGGTCGAGGCGTTTACGCAGGTGCTCCGCGGCGCCAAGCCCGGGCAAGAGCTGAAGGCCGAGGTCATCTATCCGGCCGACTATGCCGAGCCGAAACTCGCCGGCAAGAAAACTTCCTACGAAGTGGCGGTGAAGGCAATCAAGAAGCGGACCGTGCCGGAGCTGAATGACGACTTCGCCAAGGAAGTGGGCAACTACGAGAGTCTGGCTCAGCTGGAAGAGCGTATTCGCGAGCACATGGGCAATCGCAAGAGCCGCAGCGTAGCCGCCGAAACCAAGGACAAGCTGTTCGCGGCGATGAACGAGAAGTTCCAGTTCGCTGTTCCCGAATCGCTGGTACAGGATCAGATCGACACGCGGCTGGAGCGTGGTTTGCGTGCCCTGGCTGCGCAGGGGATGAACACGGAGCAGATGCGCAAGCTCGACTTCGGACGGCTGCGCATCGCACAGCGCGACGGAGCGATTGCCGAAGTGAAAGCCAACCTCCTGCTCGACAAGATCGCCGAGGCAGAGGGGGTAACCGTAACCGATGAGGAACTGGACCGCGAAGTCCATATCGCGGCCCTTCAATCCAATGAACCGGTTGAGGCGCTCCGCCAGCGTTTGACTCAGGATGGTGGGCTCGCTAGAATCCGGGAACAAATGAAGCGCGAAAAGACTGCGAATTTGCTGTACGAGAGGCTACCTGCCTAGTCAGCCGGCAGGGTGCTGAAGGGAACCGCTGCAAGCCTGGAGTCACCCCACTCCGAGCCGCGCAGCAATCAAGGGTAGGGGGCAAACCGCCCCCGACGGAAGAGCGAGAAGAGCGCCGAATGGCTTTAGTACCCATGGTGGTTGAGCAGACGAGTCGGGGCGAACGCGCCTACGACATTTACTCGCGTCTGCTTCGCGATAACATCATCTTTCTCGGCACGCCGATCGACGATCAGGTAGCCAATCTCATAGTTGCCCAGATGCTGTTCCTCTCCGGCGAAGATCCGGAGAAGGATGTCCAGCTCTACATCAACTCCCCGGGGGGTTCGATTACTGCCGGGTTGGCCATTTACGACACCATGCAGTTCATCAAGAACAATGTGGTTACCTACTGCATCGGTCAGGCAGCCAGCATGGGAGCGTTTCTGCTGCTCGCGGGGACCAAGGGCAAGCGCTTTGCGCTGCCTAACTCCCGTATTCTCATTCATCAGCCGTCCATGGGCGGGCTGAGCGGACAGGCCACCGACATCGATATTCACGCCCGAGAGATCCTGCGAATCCGTGAAATCACCAATACTTTGATGGCCCGGCACACCGGCCAGCCCCTCGACCGGATCGAACACGATGTCGAACGGGACTTCATCATGAACTCGCAGCAGGCCAAAGAGTATGGAATTGTGGACGAAATCATCGACCGGCCTCGCACTTAAGGACCATAGTCAAGTTACTCGATTCGCGGTATCTTATCAGGGGGTAGTGGAATGAAGACGCGCACGGGACCCGAAGAAGCGCTACGGTGCTCGTTCTGCCACAAGTCGCAGGACGCCGTGGCCAAGTTGATCTCGTCGCCGAGCGACTATCCTCGGGCCTACATTTGCGACGAATGCGTCGCGGTCTGCAACTCGATCCTCGAGGACGACCGCGGTGAAGCGCATCCCGCAACCACCGCCGGACACCTTCCCAAGCCCCAGGAAGTGAAAAGCTTCCTCGACGACTTTGTGATCGGGCAGGACCAAACCAAAAAGAAGCTCGCCGTCGCCGTTTACAACCATTACAAGCGCATCCAGATGAACCGCATGCGCAACAACGACGTCGAACTGGCCAAGTCCAACATTCTTCTGATCGGCCCCACCGGCTCCGGCAAGACCCTTCTGGCGCACACCCTGGCCAAAATGCTTGACGTTCCTTTCGCCATTGTCGATGCCACCACGCTGACTGAAGCCGGCTACGTGGGCGAAGACGTGGAGAACATCATCCTCAAGCTGCTGCAGGCCGCCGACGGCGACGTCGCCCGCGCACAGCAAGGCATCATCTATATCGACGAGATCGACAAGATTGGCCGCAAAGACGAGAACCCCTCCATCACCCGCGACGTTTCCGGCGAGGGCGTGCAGCAGGCGCTGCTCAAGATTCTCGAAGGGACTGTGGCCAATGTGCCTCCGCAGGGCGGACGCAAGCACCCCCACCAGGAGTTCACCGCAGTCGACACGACCAACATCCTCTTCATCTGCGGCGGAGCTTTTGTCGGCCTGGAACGCGTTGTTGGCAGGCGCGTCGGCAAGAAGGCTCTGGGATTCAAGGCCGTCGATGCAGAAGCCGATGCAGCGACCACGCGCTCGCATCGTGACACCGAACTGCTGCGCAAGACCGAGCCGCAGGACCTGATCAAGTACGGCTTGATTCCCGAGTTTGTCGGCCGCCTGCCGGTGATGGGCATACTGGACGAGTTGGATGAACCGGCGCTGATCGAAATCCTGACCAAGCCGCGCAACGCCATCCTGAAGCAGTACCAACGCCTGCTCGAATACGAGAATGTGCGACTGCATTTCTCGACCGATGCAGTGGCAGCAGTGGCGCGAGAAGCGCTGGCCCGCAAGGTTGGAGCGCGCGGTTTGCGCATGATCCTCGAGGAGCTGATGCTCGACCTGATGTACCACCTGCCCTCGAACAAGCGCGTGCGCGATCTTGAGATCAGCCGCGAAATGGTCGAGCGCCGCGACCTGTCGCCCTGCCTGCTCGAGAAGGCCGGATAACCCGGATTCGCATCCTCAAAGGAAAGACCCTCATGCCAACCGGCTGAGGGTCATTTCTTTTGCAGAAGATTCTGTTGCGCGTTTACCGGTCGCTGGCGCTCGACTGCTGCGCCCACTCCATCGCCTTCCATTGCGTCCCCGAAACCAAAGCCTCGGGCACGTGGACTTCCTCGCAGAGGTGGCTGACGATGTCCCACTCGCCGGCTTCGACGGCAAGCATCAGGTTGTAGAGCGGCGTCAGGCGGCATTCCTTGTTGGTCAGGGCCAGCTTGATGTCCTGGTGTACCGACAAGGCATCGACAACCGCTGTGATCGGGATCTCCAGAATCGCATCCATCAGGGAGAGCAGTCCGAGCAGGAAGAGGTCGACGTTGCCGTCGGCAACGCGCGGCCCCAGCAGTTCGCAGAAGCGTGCGCGTGTAAGAGCAGCCAGCATTAGGTCAGAAGTGCGGTCGTGCGCAATCTCAAGCGTCACGGCCAGGCGGCACCAGCGGCGCGTCTCATTCTCACCTAAAATCATCAGGGCCTGCCGCACCGAACAGATTTCACTGCGGAAGCCGAACATCGGCGAGTTCAGATAGCGCAACAGGCGGAAACAGAGGGTCGCATCCTTCTTGATGAGCTCCTCGATCTCGCCCAGATCCAGCTCCTGCTTCATCACTGCATTCAGGAGCGACAGATGAATGACGCGATTGGCCGTACCCGTCCAGGTGCGCACCATCTGCGGGCGGCGGAAGAAGTAGCCCTGCACCAGCTGGAAGCCTGCCTTCCGCGCCAGCTGAAAGTCCTGCCGGGTCTCGACCTTCATGGCGACCATGCGGCAAACAGCTTTATGTCCAGACACGATGATCCCCGCATCGGTCAGCGAGGTCTGGCGGAGGTCCACTTTGATGAAGTCGGCAAAGTAGGCCAGCGGCTCCCTTGGATCGTCGACCGAGTAGTCGTCGAGCGCGATTTTGATCCCGGCACGCTTCAGCTGGGTAAGAGCCAGCATCACTTCCTCGTCCGGAGGAACCGAGGCCAGGACTTCAAGGACGATGTTCTCTGGAGGGAGGAGGGTGATGAACTCACTCAGCAGGATTTCGCGCGTGCAGTTGATGAATGCATGGGTGTTGTCGCACAGGACGCCGAGCCCCAGCAAGCTCGACATGTCAATGACCGAGCGTGTGGCGTCGCTCCCATCCGAGCAACTAAAGTGGTTCTCCGCGCCTGAACGAAACAAGAGCTCGTAGCCGAAGACCCGTTCATCCATGGTCAGAATCGGCTGCCTTGCCGCATAACGCGCAACTTGCGGCGCATCAGTCGAATACAGGCTCAGCGGGTTTCCGGTAGTTTGAGACATGTCCATATATCGGCAAAAGCAGGTAAAAGTATCAGGTCCCGGGGACGCTTTTTAGGCTCCGGAATAACATTTCCGGAGGATTTCTTCTAGCCCCATTCTCGCTCCGAGCACTATGTTGGGTGCGTTGAAACCGTCACATCACATCGCAACGAAGGTTATTGCAGTAACATCCGGCCAGAAAACCGGGAAGGGTGGTCATCCGTGGACACTCTGCCAATCGGCCTGCGATTCGCTCGGCGCCTGTTGCCGCATCGCGCTACTTCGAGACGACTTACGATTGGAACCTGCTTGTTGACCTCCAGCCTGGGTCTGACGGCGGCCTACGCCCAGCCGGCACCGCAGACGGATCAGCCGCCTTCAGGATGGTTCCTTGCCGGCGACGCTCCAGCGAATTATCGGACTGGCATTGACCGGACAATGACACAGATCGGGCAGCCATGGGCCTATCTACGATCTTCTGTGCGCGTAACCGGTGGCTTCGGAACCCTGATGCAAAGCATCTCCGCAGCCGACTCCGCAGGAAAACGCGTCCAGCTGCACGGCTGGGTTCGCTCCAGGGATGTCCAGGGTTGGGCCGGTTTGTGGATGCGCGTTGACAAAGAGCACACCATGGTGGCGTTCGACAACATGCAGGATCGCCCGATCGAAGGGACCAAAGAGTGGACCCCCTTCGATGTCGTGCTCGATGTCCCGGCCGATGCAACGAGTATCTCGCTTGGTATTCTTCTGTCCGGTGCAGGCGAAGTGTGGATGAGGAATCTTAGCTTCGAGGTGGTGAGGAGCACCGTGCTTGTGACCAGCCCGAGGCTAGCTCCGCCGAAGCTGGCCGCCCACCCCGTGAATCTGAACTTTAGCGATTAGCGCGGCAGTTGCCCGTTTAGATGAAGCTTCGCGCCGCCCGGTAACCCTTTGCGCCTTTCCAATCCGCTGTACAATCCCAACATGAGCGGCGGAATCTTCTTTGCACCCGATGCTCCCCCTACGCGTCCAATACAAATGCTGTCGGCAAAGGTGCACCCATGACCACATCCCGCGAGAAAAACGAACCCCGCAAGCTCCCCATGATGCCCATTCGGGACATGGTGATCTTCCCCTACATGATGACGCCGTTTGTGGTCGGCCGCCTCTCCAGTGTGCGCGCGCTCGAAGAGGCGCTGAACGGCGATCGCAAGATCTTTCTCGCCACCCAGCATGACGCCTCAATCGACGAGCCCAAGGCCAAGGAGATCTACCAGGTCGGTGCGATCTGCAACATTGTGCAGAGCGTCAAAATGCCTGACGGCAATATCAAAGTTCTCGTTGAGGGTGTGGAGCGCGCGAAATCGACCGACGTGACCGATCGCGACGGCTTTTTCGTCGCCACAGTCCGCACCGGGAAAACCGAATTCGAGATGACACAGGCGCTGGAGCAGTTGATGCAGCGCGTCACCTCCCTGTTCGAGCAGTACGTGAAGCTGCAACAGTCGCTGAATTACGAGACCATCATCGCCTCGGTTCGCATGGACGAGCCTGCCAAGCTCTCCGACACCATCGCCGCGAATCTGCAGATCGGCATCGAGGAGAAGCAGGAGTTGCTCGGCATCTTCGATCCGGCTGCACGGCTGGCCCGCATTGCCGACGTACTCGACATCGAGATTGAAAAGCTCGACCTCGACCGCAATATCCAGTCGCGCGTAAAGCGCCAGATGGAGCGCGCGCAAAAAGAGTACTACCTCAACGAGAAGATCAAGGCGATCCAGAAGGAATTGGGCCGCGGCGAAAAGAGCGAGTTCGACGAATTGCGGAAGAAGATCGAGTCCGCGGGCATGCCCAAAGAAGTACTCGACAAGGCGATACAGGAGCTCAAGAAGCTCGAAGCGATGCCGCCTATGTCGGCCGAGTCGACTGTCAGCCGCAACTACATCGACTGGCTGCTCGCCGTGCCATGGAAGAAAAAGTCCAAAGAAACGCGCTCCATCGAATATGCCGAGAAGGTCCTCAACGAGGATCACTACGGCCTTGAGAAGATCAAGGAGCGCATTCTCGAATTTCTGGCGGTTCGTCAGTTAGTCAAGAACCCCAAGGGCTCGATTCTTTGCTTCGTCGGACCTCCGGGCGTGGGCAAAACGTCTCTCGGCATGTCGATCGCCAAGGCCACCGGGCGCAAGTTTGTGCGTCTGTCGCTGGGCGGTGTGCGGGACGAGGCCGAGATTCGCGGCCATCGCCGGACCTACATTGGCGCTCTGCCGGGGCAGATCATCCAACACATGAAGCGCGCAGGGACCAAGAATCCGGTTTTCCTGCTCGACGAAGTCGACAAGATGGCGTCGGACTTTCGCGGCGATCCGGCATCGGCGCTGCTTGAGGTGCTCGATCCCGAGCAGAACACGACGTTCCAGGATCACTACCTCGATGTCGACTACGACCTCTCGCAGGTGCTGTTTGTTGCGACGGCGAACGTGATGCACACCATCCCGCCGCCGCTGCAGGACCGCATGGAAGTGCTCCGTCTGCAGGGTTACACCGAGCAGGAAAAGCTTGAGATCGCCAAGCAGTATCTGGTGAAGAAGCAGCGCGAGCAGACCGGCCTGAGCGAGAAGAATGTCGTCTTCGCCGACGATGCGATTCTCGAAATCATCCGCAGCTACACGCGCGAAGCCGGTGTCCGCAATCTCGAGCGCGAGATCGGCAATGTGTGCCGGAAAGTGGCGCGGCGCGTGATCAAGAAAGGCGCAAAGCTCAAAGAAGAGATCACCGGGGCCAACATCAACGAGTTTCTCGGTGTGGTCAGGTTCCGCGACTCCGAAGTACATGAAAAGAGCGAGGTCGGGCTTGTCACCGGCCTGGCGTGGACCGAAGTTGGCGGCAGCATTCTCACAACCGAAGTGCAAGTACTCGATGGCAAAGGCAAGCTCACGATCACCGGCCAGCTTGGCGATGTGATGCAGGAGTCGGCACAAGCTGCGCTGGCCTACACACGCAGCAAGGCGTTGCACCTTGGGCTCAGCCGCGAGTTCTACCGCAACATCGACATCCATCTGCACGTCCCAGAAGGCGCAATCCCGAAGGACGGACCTTCCGCAGGCATCACCATGGCGACGGCCCTTGCCAGCGCGCTGGCAAAGATTCCGGTACGGCGCGACATCGCCATGACCGGTGAGATCACCCTGCGCGGCAAGGTTCTGCCGATCGGCGGACTCAAGGAGAAACTGTTGGCGGCCTTGCGCGCCGGCATCTTTGAAGTGATTTTGCCGCGTGGCAACGAAAAGGACATCTCCGAGCTGCCCGACAACATCAAGAACGCGATGAAGCTGCACTTCGTCGACACGATGGACGAGGTGCTGGCGCTCGCGCTCGAAGGTCCGTTGCCCGCGCCCGTGCCGGCGGAGGCCGACGTGCTGGCGGCGGTGCCGCCTTCGGAAACAATCACAGGACAGGTCGCGCGGCAGTAGCCGCGCCGCCTGTTCGCCCATGCGCTATACCACTCAATTTCTGCTCTCCGCCCTCTCGGCTGCGCAATTCCCGGCCCCCACTGTGCCGGAGATTGCCTTTCTCGGCCGCTCCAACGTGGGCAAATCGAGCCTCCTGAACGCGCTTGTCGGCGACAAGGCGGCCAAGGTTTCGTCCACGCCGGGCCGCACCCGAGCCATCAACTTTTTCCTTGTCTCGGACGAGAGACGAGCGCCGTGCAACATCCTTGCCGACCTACCCGGCTACGGCTACGCGAAGATTTCGAAATCCATCTCGGCGGAATGGCCGAAGTTCATCGAGCCCTATCTCGCCGAACGTCCGACACTGAGTCTGTGTATCTGCCTCGTCGACTCGAACATTCCGCCCCAGGAGAGCGACCGCACGCTGATCGAGTGGCTGCGCGCTGCAAACCGCAGCTTTGCCGTGGTCGCAACCAAGATCGACCGGCTGAGCGGCAACGTGCGCACAAAGAACCTGGCCGCGTTGAAGAAGGATTTGGAACTCGATGAGGTGCTGGCTGTCTCGGCGAAGACGAAGCAGGGCATGGGTGAATTGTGGTCGCGGATTGAGGCCGCGAAAACGGATCAGCCCTGAGAAGGAGCGCCGCTTTCCTCCTGTGAACCAAAGAGCAACAGATCGCTGCCGGTCCCGGAGCACATGCATTCGATCCGGCCACGTACCTTGATATCGCCTTGTTCCACGGACTCCCGGACCCGATCGATCATCCGCGTCGCGAACTCCCGATTAGCCCAGATCAGATGGACAGCCTGCCCAAGCCGGCCGAGATAGCGGCTCGAACGCAGCAACCAGCGTCGCGCGATGGCGTCGTCAGGCCCGAGACAGTCGAGCGCAATGGCGTCGAGTTTCGGCAGCCATAGCGCCGGCGCACGGTCCACCCGCCACATCACCAGCGCACGCACGTTCATCGGATCGGCTTCCGCATCGCCCTGCTGCTCGAGCGCTCGGGCCTTTTCGTCGGCGCGTACCACGCCTTCGCGAAAAACGTCGGGGCGCACACCGCGCTCCGTCATCTCGCGCGCGACCGCTTCCAGCGGCGCTGCGATACACACGGCCACAGTCTCGCGTTTACGAATCTCGTTTTTCAGGATGCGCAGGGCCTCATCGAGAGAGTTCACGAGGAAGTCGACGATGCCGTCGCGTACCGCCTGCCGCTGTGCCTCTGTGTTGCTTGTAGCTGCCAGCGTCGCTGCTCCGGCGACGTTCCCGGCGACAACCAGAGCGCGGCCTGTCCCATCCAGTTCACCGGCCCAAAACAAACCGCCGCCCAGACTCAGGCTCGCATCGGAGCCAGACTCGAGCGGCGCGTCCCTCATCAGGCGGGCGTAGTAGCTATAGGTCTCAAGGATGAATGCCTGCGCGGGGGAATGATCGAGATCCTGCGCCAAGAGAAGGTTCTTCCTTTGCTTCGGCTCGCTGTACTCAGACGAACTACTGGAGCGACTGTTCTTTCCAGTTCAGTTTTCGCACGTAAAGAACCAGCTCGCCGGGTTTGGGATCCGTCTTCACCTTGCCGGCGTCCTTGCCTTTGACACAGTCGTTCGGAATCACGAGACCCTCGCTGAGGATGTCCTTGACCGGATACCAGGACTCGGCTGACGTATCCTTCTGCTTCGCCATGTCGCAATTGACGTAGTATTCGGTGGATTCAGCGTAAGTGGCGCGCACATAGAGCGCGATTGCGGTCGCGGGCAGCCGCAAGTCAGCTGTCCCATCGTCGTTCATCTTCACCCACTCGATGTGCGCTGTCTGCTGGCGATTGATCCGAGCCTCGATATTATCTGGCCGAATCCTCTCGCCTGTCTTTCCATCGAGCACGCGCACGGTGATTTTCTCTTGAGCGCCCGCCGGTTGAACTAAAAATGAGACCCCTATGCACACAATAAACAACATTAGGTCTATCGATCGTTTCATGACAACCTCTTGCATCTACCAGCTAGCGTACGGCTGATCGTCCGTGCCAGTATCCTGCGATCCGGAGTGCACATCGTCGATGCCCCCGGAATCGGTCTGATCCACCGAAGCCAGCGTATCGCTCGTATCGGTTACCCACGTGTCCCTGCTGTGGGTCATCGGATCTTCCGGGATGCTCCGAAGGTAGCCACTCTGAATCAGGTCGTCAAGTGACTGAGGTGCTTTCTGCTTGTCCATGGTGTAGGAGTCGATAGCCGCCCGCATCACGTGCAGGTCTTCGCGCAGCACCGCTTCGCGCGCCGCTCGAATTGCGCCGATGAAACTCGGCACCGCAAGCGTCGCAAGGATGCCGATGATCGCCATCACGATCATGAGCTCCATCAGCGTAAAGCCGGCATCGCGTTGTGAGTCTCTGCGCATGTGCTCTACCAGTCCGAGTATTTGGTGCCGTCGAGAGCCGTACCCTGCGACTTCGAATACACATCGAAGACGCTCTGCCCGCCAAACGAGTCCGACGTCGGATCGTCCTGCATGGAACGCATACCCCACTCCGTCTTGCCGGTCATCGGATCGACAGGAATCCGCCGCAGGAACCTTACTTTCTTCCCCTGCACGTCGACGCCGCTCACCAATGTGTCGAGGTCGGGTGGATAGTTCTGACTATCGACTTTGGTCTGAAATGCTCCGCGATCCGCCGCATCTTTGTAGTGATCGATCGCGTCGCGCATCTCCCACAGGTCGCGCCGCAGTTCGCGCTCCCGATCCCGCTTCACCTTGAACCGCATCACCGGCACAGCGGCCGACGCAAGAATCGTGAGGATCGCAACCGTCACAATCAGCTCGACCAGCGTGAGGCCGCGTTCCGCGCGTTTCGGCATGGTTCGCATGCTGCTCATGAGCCCGGCCTACTTCACCACGATCGTGGCCCGCGCGCCTTCGGCTTGCACAGGCTGCTGTCCACTCGTCAAGACGCCGGGGTGCGCGATGCTGAGCTCGGTGCTCCCCGAGGCCTTTGCCTGAAATGTCAGAACGCACACGACGCCTGCGCCGCTTACCCCGGCGGCCCCCGGCGGGCGCGAGGCGTTGATCACAATGTTTCCCGGTCCATCGTCCCGATGCACCAGAGCCACAGCCTGCCCGTCGCTGCTGAGAAAATCGCCGTCGCCGACATTCACGAGTGCCAGCCTGGCCGGATCGTATTGCACCTGGAGCGGCACCGATGCAACATCTCGCGCGCCGGTCACGACCACGGGAACCTGGAACGTCGTACCCGAAGCAACCGACGAGCCAGCCGAAGGCACCAGCGAGAAGCGAAGACCCGCCGGCGAAGCTGCGGCGGGAGACGCAGGCGCTGCCGCGTTCGGTGGCGACGAAGAAGGTGGACCGCCCTGTGTCGACGCCCGGAACTGCGCCAAAGCGGCCGGAGCCGCGGCCTGGGCACTTTGCCCCGGCACGGCGCCCACGCCCGCTTCCACCGGAGGGCGCGCAGGCGGCGCGATCGGCGAAAGGCTCGTGGGAGAGCTATCGATAGCGACGCGCCGAAGCTCCGTGTACTGGCCGGTTCCGGTATCGACTGGCTGCAGATTGCTGGGCGTGAGAGTGGGCGAGCGCACGATGTGCGGCACCAGAAGGAAGACGATCTCGTCGTCCGTAATCTGGTGATCTTTCGAGCCAAACAAGTATTTCAATATCGGAATCGAGCTCAAACCCGGAATACCGGTCCACGACTGCATATCCTGCTGATTCAGGATGCCGGTCAGAACGGTGGCATCTCCCTCGTGCAATCGGATTGTCTGCTCGCTCTTCTTCTGCGCGATAATCGGCTCGGTCACGCCTTCAATGGTGACGCTATTCGCCTCGGAGCTGACCTCGATGGAGAGCTTCAACGTGACGTCGCCGTTGTAGTGGACCGTCGGTGTCATTTCGATCACGACGCCCACATCGATGTACTGGAACTGCGTCTCGGCCAGCGGCGTCACTGCGGCGGCCACGCCTACCCCAGACTGAAAGGAACCTGTCGCAATCGGAATGCGCGAGCCGATCTTCATGCTCGCCTTCTGGCCATCCGTCGAACGAATGCGGGGATTCTGAAGCGTCTTGGTATTGGAATCCGATAAGAGAGCATTTGCGGTCGCCGTACCGATCGTCACCGCGAAATCGTTCGAGTTCAGGTGCGCCAAATTGTAGAGCGTGGGATTCGTGCTCGATGAGGACGAAGAGGACGTAGAAGAAGAGGAGGAAGAACTCGACGCTGTCGGCGACTGCAGAGCCACTCCAGCGCTCTGCGGCCACGCGATGCCCAGCGTCCGTTGCCAGTTCTTGCTCACTTCGAGCACGGCAATGTCGACAACCACCTCCGGACGCGCCTTATCGAGGTCGTTCACAAGCTTCTGCGCCAGCAGCAGCTCGTCCGACGTACCTCGCATCACGATCGCGTTCTGGCTGGGGACACCGTAGACGTGAGCGTTCGGCAGAACCTGCCGGACGGCCTGCAACGTATCCTGGAGATCGTTTTGCTGCCAGGCATTCGACAAATAGAACGTTTGCACCGCCTGCTCATCGAGCTCCGTCCGCTTTGAACGCGTGTTTGCCGCCACGAAGATGGTGTTGCTGGTAATCGGCCGCCAGAAAGTGCTCGAGATCGTCCCCACGATGCGCAGTGCATCGAGCAACGAAACGTTGGTCAGGTCGACCTGGATTCGCTTGCCGGTGTAGTCGGGATCGAAGAGCACATTTACGCCTGCTGCCTTGCCGACGGCCTGATAAACGACCTTCGAATCCTCGACCATGTGCAGCGTGAACGGCTCGCTGGTGAGTGGCTTCAGCTGAACAGGCGCGCCAATGGTATCGAGAACGGCCTCCTCGCCGGAGCTCTCCGGCACGCCACTCGTGTTCGTCGGCGGTTGCTCTTTGTGCAGCGCACGTACCTTGGCAATCTCCTGCTGCGCCGCCTCATCGCTGGGATCGATCTCGGAGGCGTGAATAAACTCCATCAACGCGCCTTGTTCGTCCCCGGTTGCAAGCAGCCTGCGCCCGTTTTTCATGTGCAGAGCAGCAGTCGGCATCTGCACCCGGTAATAGGCTTCCTTGTAAGTCATCTCCTTGGGAGCCATCGAATAGGCCTTCTGATAGGCGTTGAAGGCCCTGTCGTAATCTTCGCGCGCCTCGGCAGACTGCCCCTGCTTGTACCAGGATTTTGCCGACTGTGCGTGGAGCGCCGTGGCGCTCAGCGCGGCCAGAAACAGAAGAAACGCGATCCGCAAAAAGACCCGATCTGCGGCCACTCCGGCTGCGCGGCGATTCATTGAACTCCTCGGGGGTAAGTCAGGCTTCAGAGCCGGCGAGAGCCGCCCAGGGTTGGCGAGGCCGGCCAGGCCAGATTCTCCGATCTTCGAAACACCCATCCAACGTTGCCTCATTCTAGCAAAGCCCTGCAGGGTCTTGGACTTCGCACACGAAGCCCCATACGCGGCCGCAACGACCCCGGCGCCTGCCCAGAATAGTCGGTTTTCGATCGATGCTACGATGAAGATTCGAGGTAACTTCGCTGTGTCCCGCCAATCCAGTCACGTCATCGCTCCTCAAGACCGCTCGGGGCCGCAAAAGCCTGTGCGTCCGCGCGACCCCGTGGCCAGCGGGGAACGGGACGCCGCCCAGAATCGCGCCGCGAGCCACAACTACTTTTTCATCGAGAAGTACGAAGCAGGCATCGCCCTGCGCGGTACCGAGGTGAAATCGATCCGCGAGGGGAAAGCCAACCTCAGGGACGCATACGGGCTCGTGAAGGATGGCGAAGCCTTTCTTCTCAATGTACATATAGGACCTTATTCACACGGCAATATCGCCAATCACGACGAAACGCGTACCCGCAAACTACTGATGCACCGCGAAGAGGTTCGCAAGCTACAGTCAAAGACGCAGATCAAGGGGCATACGCTCATCCCTACCCGGCTCTATTTCCGCAAAGGCCGGGTCAAGTGCGAGCTGGCCCTGGCCAAGGGCAAACAAGACTGGGACAAGCGCGAGACCGAGCGCCGCCGCGAGGCCGACCGCGAAGCACGAGCAGCGATCAACGCCGACAAGCATCGGCGAGGGAACTAATCTGCAGCCCTGCCATGCCGGCACGACGAATGTCGATTCTTCGCTTCTCTGCCTGTATCCCCGCAGTGAAATAAAATCGGTCCATGCGGACCAATCTGTCCTTTGCCTCTCCTGCCGAAGTTGCCACAGAGCTCCTCGCTGTCCTGGCCATCGATACGCAAACCGAAAAGGGCGCCAATGCCAAGCCCGCTCCAGCCCTCCTGAGCTCGGACGCAGCCCTGACGGCCGCCGCAGCTGCGGTGCTCGCGAGCGGTGAGTTCAAGGCCGGGACCAACGAGACGCTGCTTCTGCACGCGCCCGCGGGGCTGGCCGCCAAGCGCCTTCTGATTGTGGGCCTTGGCAAACAAGTCAAAGCTACCCTGCACAGCGTCCGCAACGCCGCCGGAACCGCCGTTCGCTTCACCAAGCCGCGTGGCATCCGCGAGCTGGCCCTGGCCCTGCCGGAGAACAACTCCATAGGTCCGCTCCGTCGCAATGGCGAGGGCGGCCGTCGAGGGAGCTTTCGTCGGCGACTTCGATCCCGACACCTATCGCAGCGACCGCAAGGATCTCAGCGTGCAATCGTTCACCGTTGTTGCTCCAGCAGCCTCGGAGCGAGCAGCGGTGGAAACTGGCTTCGATGAGGGTGTGATTGTCGGCGAAAGCCAGAATTTCACCCGCTCGCTGGTGAATGAGCCCGGCAACAAGCTCACGCCGATGGTGATGGGCCAGCGCGCCGCAGCCATGGCCCAGGAAGTCGGCCTGGCCTGCGAGGTTCACTCCACCGAAAAACTCCATGAACTCAAGATGGGCGCTTTCTGGAGTGTCGCGCAGGGCTCCGCCGAGCCCCCGGCCTTGATTATTCTGCGCTACGAGCCCGAAGGTGTGAAAGATCGCCCTGTGTTCGGTCTCGTCGGCAAGGGGATCACCTTCGACACGGGCGGCATCTCCATCAAGCCCGGCGACAACATGGAGAAGATGAAGTACGACATGGCCGGTGGCGCTGCGATGCTGGGCGCGATGCGCGCCATCGCTCTGCTCAAGCCCAATGTGCGTGTGATTGCTGTGGTCTGTGCCGCCGAGAACATGCCCGACGGCAAAGCCTACAAGCCCGGCGACGTGGTGACCGCTATGCCCCTGGCCTCGGACCGGCCGGGCAAGACGATTGACATCATCAATACCGACGCCGAAGGCCGCCTGGTGCTGGCCGACGGTCTGACCTACGCCCGCCAGCTCGGCGCAACGCACCTCATCGACGCTGCCACCCTCACCGGCGCCATTGGCGTCGCCCTGGGAATGATCAACGCCGGAGCCTTCTCGAATAACGACACCACATTCGAGAAGTTCCAGGCCGCGCTTGCCACCTCAGGCGAAAAGTTCTGGCGCATGCCGCTCGGCGACGAATATGCCGACATGATCAAGTCCGACATCGGCGACATCAAGAACACCGGAGGCCGCTATGGAGGCGCGTCCACGGCGGCCGAGTTTCTGCACACCTTCTCTGAAGACACGCCATGGATCCATCTCGACATCGCCGGCCTTGCGTGGAACGACGAGAACAAACCGTTCCTCGCCAAAGGCCCGACAGGCGTGGCTGTGCGATCGATTCTGGAGTGGGTCAGAAGCTATTCCGCTCAGGAGTAACTCTGCGCTCGGTTACCAGTCATCCCGGCTGTGGAGGACTTTTCGGCGTTTCTTTATGGGATCTTTATTGATCGGCGGCTCGCGCTGGAGTAGTAACAACATAAGCATTCGAGTTCCGTACCCAGCGGAGGGCAGAGCAATGATCTTGCAGACGGCACAACTGTCGCCTAGCCAGAAGGCGGCCATCGAAGAGAAGGTCGGACGCGAACTCACAGCCCGGGAGAACATCGTGTTCTGCTGCGGCGCACCCAAGGTCGCAAGCACGGCGGAGCGGGAAAGTGCGGTCCAGCAGATGCGCTATCAGCTCGCCCTGCGCGATGCCAGCCAACGCCGTCTGTCGATCGCCGATAGCATGGCGGCTTTGTTGGGAGAAGGCGCGACCGAACTTCCCGCCTGACGCCATAGGCCGAAGCAGGCGTCGAGTCGACGCCTCACGCCGCGTCATGATCTGCAACCACACAACAACTTCCGTCCTTGCGGAAGAAAAGCCCTGATCCGCCCACGGCCCTCCACCAGCCTGCGCCGTTCTTCGCGGGACGCAGACTGATTACGCCGAAACGCCACGCCGACTTATCCCCTTCGTACGGCTTCTCTGACAGCACATCCTGATAATTTGGCACCGGCCACGTGTGGTCCAGCACATCATAAGCACTGATCGCTCCATCAAGTGCGCCGACCAGCCAGCGATCACATTGCTCCTTCAGCGACATGCCGGGGCACAGCGGATAGAGCGCGACGATGTGTGCCGTTCCGCCTGATTCGAGCCTCTCCGGCAATGCCTGCACGATCCGGCGCAGAATCCCGGTACCTTCGTCGCCTCCGCTCCAGAAGTTGTCTCCCGCCGGCGCCGTGCAATCCGGAATATAGGGTGGATTCGCGAGCAATAAATCGCAGCTCCCTTCGACAGCCGCGAACAGATCGCTCAGCACGAATTCTGCATTCGTGATCCCATTCAGCGCCGCATTGAAGCGCGCAAACTCCAGCGCCCGCGGATTCACGTCGATTCCAACAACGCGCTCACAGTGATCGCTGGCAAGCAGCGCGTGCACTCCCGAGCCGGTTCCCAGATCGATCGCCCGCTTTCTTGGCGCTGCGTTTGACCAGGCCGCCCAAGAATGTAGCTCTCTCCCCAGAGCCACATCACCTGGTTGATGGCCGTATTCCTGGAGGCTCGGTCGGTGACGATGAACTTCCCGTAACAGGGAAAGAGGCACAGCTTCGATCGCAGGACTGCTCCGTTCCGCTCGGCGAGCTGGCTCTCCACCACCGCGTCTACGAATCCAGCAGACGTGAGCTGGATCAGCCGATCCGCCGCGAACCTCCTGCACCATCGATAAAGAGCTGCAATAGCGTATCGACCGGATCCGTCGCGTCGGGAGCCCATTTGCTGCGCAGGGCCGGCCAGAAGTTCACGCCCAGACGCGGGAAGACTCCAAGACGCGCGGCACAACCTGCGAGTGTGTAGCCGCTGCCTGCTAACCCTTCCCGCAGAATCGCCATCTTTGCGAACGCCAGAGGCACGGGCGGCGGAACCTCTTCCGCGAGCGAAGCAATTCGTTCCATCGCAGCGATCTCCTCGATTCAGGTGAATCAGACGCCCACAATGTTTCCGTCGTCGTCCACATCGATCGCCAGCGCCCGCGGCTCGCGCGGCAGACCCGGCATCAGCATCATGTTGCCTGCGATCGCGACCACAAACCCCGCTCCCGCAGAAAGCGAAACATCGTTGATACGCAGCGTCCAGTCCTTCGGCGCGCCCATGCGCTTCGGGTCATCGGTCAGCGAATACTGCGTTTTGGCAACGCACACGGGCAACCGGCCGAATCCCCAGGCAGCATAGCGATCGAGCTTCGTATGCGCTTCATCGCTGAACGCCACACCCGCTGCACCGTATACCTTTGTCGCCACCTTGAGGATCTTCTCTTCAAGCGCATCCTCTTCGTCGTACATTGGCCGGACGTCTGGCGTTGGATTCTTTTCAATCGCCGCGACGACTTTCTTCGCCAAGTCGACCGATCCCGCGCCGCCTTTGCTGAAGGCCTCGGTCACGGCAGATTCGACTCCCAATCGCGCGCACTCCTCGCGGATCGCCTCGTGTTCTTTGTCAGCATGCGATGGAAAGCGATTGATCGCTACCACCACCGGCACGCCGTACGTTTTCAGGACCTGCACATGATGCGCCAGATTTCCGAATCCGGCAGCGAGGTCGCCTTCGCCCTGCGCCTTGAGACTCTGCACCGTTGCCACGAGCACGGCGGCAGCCGGCTTGATCCCGGACTCGCGCATCACGATGTCGAAGTACTTCTCTGCACCGAGATCGGCAGCAAAACCACATTCGTTGACCACATAATCTGCCAGGCGCACCGCCATCTTCTGCGACAAAACCGAGCTCGTCCCGTGGGCAATATTGGCGAACGGTCCGGTGTGTACGAGGGCAGGCGTACCCTCCGTTGTCTGCACGAGGTTCGGCAGGAGTGCCTCGTTCAAGAGAGCCATCATCGCTCCGGTTGCGCCCAGATCTTTCGCCGTGACTGGCCGCCCCTCGCGCGAAACCCCCACAACAATGGACTCCAGCCTGCGCCGCAGATCGGCTCTGCTCGAAGCAAGCCCGAGAATCGCCATGATCTCCGATGCTGCCGTGATCACAAACCCAGTTGCCCGATTCGCTCCTTCGTGGCCCGGCTTGTCCAGCTCGCCCGCGCTCACCACAACATGGCGCAGTGCGCGGTCGTTCATATCCATCGCACGCGGCCACGCGATCTGCGCGGGATCGAGATCGAGCTTATTGCCGAAGTAGAGATGCGAATCGATCATCGCCGCGAGCAGATTGTGCGCCGCGGTGATGGCGTGAAAATCGCCGTGAAAATGCAGATTGATCTGCCGGCTCGGTTCGACTTGAGATCGACCGCCGCCAGCAGCTCCGCCTTTCATGCCAAAGACCGGCCCCAGCGACGGCTCGCGCGACGTCACGGCCGACTTGAGCCCGATCCGTTCCAGCCCCTGCGCCAGCCCGATCGAAACCACGGTCTTGCCTTCGCCCGAAGTGGTCGGCGTCGTGGCTGTCACCAGAATCAGTTTGCCGTGACACGTCGCGTGCGCATCGGTGAGAATGCTGAGCTTCAGTTTCGCGCCGAACCTGCCCACCGGTTCGTAGTCCTCGGGTGTAAGGCCGAGTTTTTGGGCGATGGTATCGATAGAGAAGAGCGATTCAGTCTGCAAGATTGTGCTCGCCATAGATTCAACCGGTCCGCACTATACCTCGCAAACCCGGTATTTCTTGTGATGCCCGCAACACTACGCGGGACGCATGGTCACATCGCTTCGGGGCTCTCGATCCCCAGCCATCCCAGCACCGTTGTCAGTTCGCGCAAAACCACCGCCGCCGTCGCCAGCAGAAACGTCTTCCGCGCCGGGTCTTCTTCGGTGAGGATGTGGTGCTTGTGATAGAAGTTGTTGAACTCCTGAGCCAGCTGAAACGCGTGTTTGGCCAGATACGCCGGCTCTGAGGTCGCGATGCACTGCTCGAGCACCGCCGTGCGGCGCCCCGCGCGCAGCCATAGCGACCAGATGTCTTCGTTCTCCTCACCCATCAAATAGGGCGCCGGATTCACCCCGGCGAACTGGTGCAGCACTGACTCGTGTGCCGTCCCGCCCTTACGGAAGATGTTGCGGATCCGCACGACGGCGTACTGGCAATACGGTCCGGTCTCGCCCTCGAAGCTCAGTGCGTCCTTAAAGTCGAACGCGATCACCGAATTTCGCGTGAACTTCAGCATGAAGTAGCGCAGCGCGCCGATGGCAATCTGCCCGGCAATCTGCTGCCGCTCGACTTCGTCGCGGCCGGTCTGGCGCGCGTCTACTTCGGCTCGGGTGGCGGCAACCAGCTTGTCGATCAAGTCGTCGGCCTTGACGCCGAAGCCCTTGCGACCGCTGACCTCGATGTACGGGCGACCGCGATCCTCTTCAGGGACGTCGTAGCCAAGTTCCGTTGCGCAACGCGGAGTCAGCGCCACCATCTCGTAGCTGAAGTGCGTGTAGTGGTCTGCCTCGGCTGTGTGGCCCATGCCGCGCAAGGCCTGGATCACGTTGGCCTGCGGATCGGACTGCCGTGCATCGATCACGTTGTAGATCGCGTTCGCGCCACCGAAGTGTGGGTGCTTGTCTTCGCCTTTCTCCGCCGAGATCCAACACTCATGATCGGGATAGGTGAAGAACTTCCTGTAGCCGAAGTCGCGTCCGAGCAGGCCGAACTTCCAAAGGTGATATGCGATGTCCTTGCCGACGTACGTCACGGTCCCATTCGAGCGCACAATCACCTTGGCATCTTCATCCGGGGACTTCGCACTGTCTTCATCTTCTGCTGTGCTGACGCTGGTCTCGTCGGCGTCGTCTTTGTCAGCGGCGCCCGGCCGCGTCATTACCCAGCAGCCTTTGTTCTTGCCCTCGGTTTCGAAGTACAGCACGCCGGTCTTCTTCAACTGCTCGAAGGCCAGCGCCCAGAAGTCGAGATGGAGAATCTCGCTCTCGCGCGGCAAGAAGTCGTACTCGATATCCAGCCGCAGCATGGTTTGAAGATGCCGCCGCAGCACCGCGGTCGAAATCAACTCGGCAACTTCTGCCGTCTCGTTGCTGCCGTGCTCGATGGCGTGCAGCGTGTCATACCTCAGGCGCTTGCGCGCGGCCTTTTCGGCTTCGGCCCCTTGCTCGTACCAAGACGACGTGCGGGCGTAGAGATCCCAGCAAATGTAGTCGATCGCGTCCTCGAAGCGCCCGCTCCGCGTGAAACGGCTCTCGCTCTCTGCGATCAGTGTGCGCACCTCGGCCAGCGACTTGCCCTCCAGATGCAGAAAGCCGACCACTACATCGGCTACCTGCACGCCGGTATTGTCGATGTAGTTCTGCACCATCACCTGCTGGCCGGCAGCACGCAGCAGACGCACAAACGTGTCGCCCAGAATCGCATTGCGCAAATGTGCCCAACGTGGGCGGCCTTGTTGGGATTGATGCTGGTGTGTTCTACCAGGGCCACCACTGCGTGGGGCGGACCTTTGGACAAGCGCGTTGGCTCATCTGAAGCAACGCTCCGCACCCCTGCCGTTCGATCGAATCGCGCATTGATATAGCCCGCGCCCGCGACTTCAAAGCTGGCAAAACCGTCGACCGCGCCGAGCGCCGCTACGATCTCCTGCGCAATCACCTTGGGAGCCTTGCGTAGGGTGCGCGCGAGTTGCAGGGCAACGGGCGTCGCCAGTTCGCCGAACTTCAGCTCCGGCGGAACTTCGAGCGGAATGTTTTCCAGGGATAGATCGTATTTGGCTTTCAGCGCCTCGCGAATGCGCGCTTCCAGCCTTTTCTCGAGTTCCAGATACACCGGTGAGAACCTCAGAAATGCTTGATTTTCAAGGCGATTTTATCACCTGCGGTGAGGCAGACCGATGCCTCGCACAGCCTGGACACAGGCTTGCCGCACGGGTCGCATACCGTAAGATGAAGAAGGATCGTCACTGACGCTTCACTTCCGTATCACGACTCTAAGATCACGTCGCAATGTCCGATCAAGCTCCCGCACAGACGCGCTTTTACCTCACCACGCCCATCTACTACGTGAATGCGCGGCCGCACCTGGGCCACGCCTACTCGACGATCGTCTGTGATGCGATTGCGCGCCGCAAGCGCGCCCTCGGCATCGAGACGTGGTTCCTTACCGGCACCGACGAGCACGGGCAGAAGATCGAGAGATCGGCCAGACAGGCCGGCCGCACACCGCAGGAGTTTGCCACCGCCATTGCCGGCGAGTTTCGCGGTTTATGGGACCGGCTGGGCATCACCTACGACGACTTCATTCGAACCACCGAGCCGCGCCACAAACGTGGGGTGCAGAAGCTCTTTACTGCCCTGCAGCAGCGCGGCTACATCTACAAGGGCTCGTATACGGGCCAGTACTGCGTCTCCGACGAGGCGTGGGTCGATGTGCCTCCGGGAGCGCCTTGCCCTGACTGCGGCCGGATCACCGAGACGGTCAGCGAAGAGAACTACTTCTTCAAACTCTCGGCGTTCGAGCGCAAGCTGCTGGAGTTCTACGAGGCCAATCCGGGCTTCATGCAGCCCGAGTCGACGCGGCGCGAGGTCGTCAGCTTTGTGCGCAGCGGTCTCCGCGACCTCTCTGTCAGCCGCGCCAGTTTCACCTGGGGCATCCCTGTGCCTGGCGACGAAAAGCAGGTCGTCTACGTGTGGCTCGACGCGCTGGCCAACTACATCACGGCGCTCGGCTATGGCTCGGACGATCCGGTTGATCAAGCACGGTTCGCGAAGTTCTGGCCGGCGAACATGCATCTCATCGGAAAAGAGATCAGCCGCTTCCATTGCGTCTATTGGCCGGCATTCCTGATGGCTGCGGGACTACCTGTGATGCACACGGTGCGCGCGAACGGCTGGCTCTTGTTTGACCAGGGCAAGATGTCGAAATCGCGCGGGAACATTGTGCGGGCTGAGACGGTTCAGGATGTGCTCGGCGCGGATGCATTGCGCTACTTCCTGCTCCGCGAGATTCCCTTTGGCCAAGATGGCAACTTCTCGTTCGATGCACTGGTCCAGCGCTACAACGGCGACCTGGCCAATGGCTACGGCAATCTTGTGAGCCGCGTCGTCAACATGATGCATAAGTTCTTCGGCGGGGTGGTGCCGGAACCTGGTGCGGAAACCTCTGCGGAAGCAGCGTTGCGCGAGCACGCTGTGAAGGCCCTCGCTGAGTTTGGTCCGACCTTCGACGAGCTGAACTTCTCCGACGCGCTCAAGAACCTGTGGCTGCTCATCGCCGAGACCGACGGCTACCTCACGGCGAATGCCCCATGGAAGAAGCCGCCCGAACGCTCCGACGCGGAACATACCGCGCTCCAGGCGCGCGTGCTGGCGACGGCCGCCGAAGCCATCCGCGTCATCACGGCGCTGGTCTACCCCATCCTGCCTGATGCTGCAGCGAAGGTCTGGCAGCAACTGGGACAGGGTGAGATCGCCGATGCTGCGAAGCAATCTTTCCTCAGCAGTGTCGCGTGGGGCGGTTTGAAGGCCGGAACGAAGTTTGGTGAACCCGCACCGCTCTTTCCTCGTGCGGAAAAGGACGTTGTGGAGCGCATGGTCGCGCTCGAAGAAGAGAACAACAAGTCAGTGATTGAAGCCGCAGGTGGCCCGAGCCAACCCGCTGCCGAGCCGAGTCCCGCGCCGGCAGTCCCGGCAAACGAACCGAAGAAGAAGGCAGAAAACAAGCCCATGGACGAGATCAAGCCTACGACCGAATTGCAACCCGCAACAACGCCTGCACCACCAGCGAATGCGCCGGCTGAGTCCGCCGCATCGAAGGTTCCTCAGCCCACAGGAACAGAGGCGTTGGCCCCACCGCAGGTGGCGCAGGAATCGGCTGCGCCCGGTGGCGCTTCTCCAATCATCGAGATCGACGACTTTGGCAAGGTCGAGTTACGCGTTGCCCAGGTGCTCGTTGCCGAGCGCATTCCCAAGGCCGACAAGTTGCTGCGTCTCGAAGTCGATCTCGGCTACGAGAAGCGGCAGATTCTGGCTGGCATCGCGCAGTACTACGAGCCGGAGAAGCTGATCGGCCGCAAGATCGTCATCGTCGCCAATCTTGCTCCACGCAAGATGCGGGGTCTTGAGTCGAACGGCATGCTGCTCGCCGCATCGCTCCCCGATGGTGCGCCTGTGCTCGCCGGATTCCTGGAAGAGGTTCCGCTGGGTGCAAGGCTCAAGTAAGGCGGGCCACCTACCGAATCGTCCAGATCGGGACCCACTCGCACGGAGACTCGTTTGCTGATCGACTCCCACGCTCACCTCGACAGTCCGCGCTATGCCGGCGATCGCGCTGAGATGCTTGCCCGCGCCTATGAGGCTGGTATCGGCGCGGTGCTCTCGATCGGCATTGGCGAGGGTCCGGCCGAGATGCACCAGGCCCTCGATCTCTGCCGCCAGTTCAACGGGCAACCGAATCTGCCCAAGCTCTACGCCAGCGCCGGCATCTATCCCCACTCGACCCCCGAAGCCGATGACGCCGCCCTTGCCAAGCTCGACAACCTGCTGGCCCAGCCCGAAGTCATTGCCTGCGGCGAGATCGGACTCGACTACTACCACGAGGGTGCTTCGCACGACGTCCAGCGCGCCAAACTCATCGCCCAACTCGAAATTGCCGCGCAGCGCAAGCGCCCTATCCTGATTCACTGCCGCGGAACAAACGAGTCGCCCGACGCGTGGGACGACATTTTTCTGGTTTTGGATGAGCATTGGAGGCACACGGGACTGGGCGGCGTCATGCACTGCTTCGGGGCCGGCTGGGAGCAGGCACGACGCTCGCTCGACCTCGGCTTTCTCATCTCCTTCGCCGGTAACCTCACCTACCCCAAGGCACAGCCCCTCCGCGACGTCGCCGCACAGGTGCCGATCGAGAGCGTTCTCGTCGAAACCGATGCTCCCTGGCTCGCCCCGGCGCCCGACCGCGGCAAACGGAATGAGCCGGCCTTCGTTGTCCGCACCGCCGCCGTACTGGCTGAACTGCTCGGCGTGTCCCCCAGCGAAATCGCCTCCGCCACCACCCGAAACTTCTGCCGCCTATTCGGCCTGCCCTCCGGCATGGGAAACTGATAGAGGCTGTTGTCCGGGTCTCCCCGGCAAGATCGAGGAAGAACATGGCGCAGGACAATTCATTCGACATCGTCAGCAAAGTGGACATGCAGGAAGTCCGCAACGCAATCGATCAGGCGCTCAAGGAGATCCGCCAGCGCTTCGACCTGAAAGATTCCCACTCGGAGATCGATCTCGAAGGCAGCGACACGATTCAGCTTGCCTCGGCCAACGAGTACAAGCTCGAAGCGGTCAAAGAGATCCTCGGCCAAAAGCTCGTGAAACGAGGTGTCTCGCTCAAGAATCTTACCTACGGCAAGGTCGAACCGGCCGCGGGACAGAGCGTGCGCCAGAAAATCAGCCTGCAGCAGGGAATCCCTACCGAGAAAGCAAAAGAAATCGTCAAAATTGTGAAGGAATCAAAAAAGAAGGTACAAGCCAGTATTCAAGGCGATACTGTGAGGATAGCCGGCAAAGACCGCGACGACCTTCAGGCCATCATTGCCACGCTGCGCGGGCGAGATCTCGGCGTGGAATTGACGTTTACGAACTACCGCACGAATTAGAGCAGATTCCCGGCCGGCTCACGCGTCCCCACGCGACGCCGCAGAGGAACGGAAAGCGCGAGAACCGACACGATTGAGTACTCTGGCGATAGCAACGGCACGAGAAGTCTTTGAGCTCCTGCGCGAAGACCTCGTCGCCATCGAGCAGGAGTTGGGTCGTGACGCCGCCTCGAGCGTCAGCACCATCACCGAGATCGCCGAATACCTTCGCGAAGGCGGCGGCAAGCGCATCCGCCCCTCTCTGCTGTTGTTGACCGCCCATGCGCTCGACTACTTCGGCCCCAGCGCGATCCGTCTCGGTGCCGTTGTCGAGATGGTCCACACTGCCACCCTGGTCCACGACGACATCATCGACGGCGCGCAAACCCGCCGCGGCCGCCCCTCGCCGAACACGACATGGGGCAACGAAAAATGCGTTCTGGCCGGCGATTGGCTCTACATGCAGGCCTTTCGCGTTGCCCTTGAGGAGCGCAACCTCCGCGTGCTCGACCTGCTCATTGGCCTTACGCAGCAGATGGTCGAAGGCGAGCTCTTACAGATTCAGCGCCTCGGCAAAGCTGTCTCCGAGGCCGAGTATTACGACCTGATCTTCCGCAAGACCGCCTGCCTGTTCTCCGTCTCCATGCGCCTTGGCGCAGTCCTGGCTGGGGCTACCGAGACCGAAGAGAACAACCTTGCCACCTATGGCCGCTCCGTCGGGCTTGCCTTCCAGATTGTCGACGACGTCCTCGATTTGACTGCCACTGAGGAGGTTCTGGGCAAGCCGGTCGCCAGCGACCTTCGCGAAGGCAAAGCCACACTGCCGGTCATTCACTCCATCGATCACGGAACCGCCCGCGATCGCCAGATGATTCAGCGTGTGCTCGACGATCGCAGCTTCGAGCACTCCAGCCGCGAACGCATTCAGGAAATCCTTATCCGCAACGGTTCGGTCGAGTACGCCATGGCCGCGGCCGATCACTACGCCGAACAGGCTCGGCAGGCTCTCGCTTCCCTGCCTGACTCGGACTTCAAACGTGCACTGCTCTGGGTACCCGATTTTGTTGTAGCTCGCGATAAGTAGCTTTCTTCTTCCCCGATGACCATGAAACCACAAAAACTGTGGACCGAAGTCGACGCCTACTTCGACCGCCTGCTCCTCCAGCGCGATCCTGCCCTTGAGGCCACCATCGCCGCCAATCGCGAGGCCGACCTGCCCGCGATCGACGTGACGCCTCTGCAAGGTAAATTCCTCGAGCTCCTGGTGCGTGTATCCGGAGCGCGCCGCGTCCTCGAGATCGGCACACTGGGCGGGTACAGCACCATTTGGCTCGCCCGTGCCTTGCCCGCGGGCGGAACGGTCGTCTCGCTTGAACTTGAGGCGCGCCACGCAAAGATCGCGCGCGGGAACCTGAAAAGGGCTGGGCTGGCAGAGCGGGTCGACATTCGTGTCTCCCCCGCTGCCAAGAGCCTTAAGAAGCTCGTGGCCGATGGCGCCGAACCCTTCGACCTGATCTTCATCGACGCCGACAAGGCGAGCTATCCCGACTATCTCGACTGGTCGCTCAAGCTCGCACGCACGGGCACGCTCATCGTCGCCGATAATGTTGTGCGCGAAGGTGCGGTCATCGATCCAAAACACCCCGACCCCAACGTGCAAGGTGTTCGCCGCTTCACGGAGAAGCTGGCCGCCGAGCCCCGCCTGACCGCAACCGCGCTCCAGACCGTCAGCTCGAAGAAGCACGATGGATTCATTCTCGCCCTGGTCCAAGGCTGAATCGACGGCGACTAGCGCAGCCCCTTCACCAGCACTCCCCAGAGGCCGAAGCCAGCCAGCGTGATCGCAGCGGCGCGATTCAGAATTGAACTGCGAATCTCGACGCGTTTGGCGATCCAGGACGACGTCGCACTCAGCACCGCCCACCACACCATCGATCCGAGAAAGACGCCGGCCACAAACTGAGCCGGGTCTGCGGCGCCGACCGCTGAAATCATCGCTGCAAACGAGAGAATCGTCATCGGATTGGAAATCGTCAGAAGAAACGTTGTTCCGATGCGACGCAATTTGCTTTCGCTTTCCGCAACAGCAAACTCCTGAGGCGACGTTTCGTGCCATGTCTTCCAGGCCAGCCAAAGGAGGATGATGCCGCCGACAAGAGCGATCGGACGTGCATACGCCGCTGCCATGCGGACCCCAGCCGCAGCCAGCATGCCGTAGCAGAGATCGGCAAGCGCTGCGCCCAGCCCGCTCGCGATCCCCGCGCGGAAACCCGAGCGGAGAGATTGTTTTAAAACGAGCGTCCCAATCGGTCCGACGGGCGCGGCAATGCTGAACCCCAGCCACAATCCTTCTGCAAGTGGCACGATCGACATGAAGAGAGGTTAGGAGTTTTGAGACTGGTCGCGGAAGGAGGCTTCGAAAGTCGTCGAAGCACCGCGGATTGGAAACGAAAGTACAATGAGGCTATGAAATTCGATTCGAAAGCGGGCATCGATGCGACCGACTGGAAGTTGCTGAACCTGATCGAACGCAACGCACGCACCAGCTTCGCCGAACTCGGCAGAAAACTCCGGCTGTCTCCTCCGGCGGTGGCCGAGCGGGTGAAACGACTCGAGGAGCGCGGCGTCATTCGGGCTTACCGCACGGAGATCGACCTCTCCACACTGGGCAGGCCTCTGCATGTCTACCTGCGTGCGATTGTGCAGCCGTCAGATTATGCGCGATTCAGGAAGAAGATCGAAAGTCTCGACTCAATCTTCGAGTGCCATCATGTCACCGGGACCGAATCATTCGTGCTCCGCGCAGCACTCGACGGAGTCCCGTCGCTCGAAGCTCTGATCCAGCAACTGACAGCCTTCGGACCGACGACAACCTCGGTGATTCTCTCGACGACACTGGACCGGCGTCACTACCTACCCACGCAGAAGTGACGCCGATAGAGATCGGGTCACAGCGTCGCCTGTTTAGCGCGGCTGCAATCCCGGATCCTGCTGCGCTTGCTCCGTAATGTGGACAGAGTGCTCTAGCTGGAAGGTCAGCAAGGTCTCAGCCGGCAGCATAATCTGCTTGTTGCCTGTGAGCGCGCCACCAGCTGTTCCCGCCCCGCCACCGGCCAGCGCACCAATGGCTGCGCCTTTGCCGCCGCCGGCGAGGCCGCCGACCAACGCGCCGAATGCCGCACCACCTCCAGCGAATAGACCGGTGCGCTTCCCTTTGCCCTTTTCCGCGCGCGAAATCGAGCTGGTCGAAACCGGATAGCTGCCCCATCGGGTGGTGACGCGTTCAAGCCGGACAGACAGCAGAGCACCGCCCTTGAAATGGCCGAGCGGCTTGGCATCGACCACAACACCCTCGGCGCGCGCTTCCCGCGGGATCACTACCTGGCCGTTCACTGCCACGTCGTGGGCAACCGTCGCTGTAAACGCGTCGCCCGCATGCGAGATTGCCGAACCCAGATCGGAATCCAGCCGCACCTGAACTTCGGTTCCCCCGGGCAGAGACACGACGGTCGGAGGCGGAGGTGGGGGAGGGGGTGCGGACGCTTGCTGGGAGCTGCCAGCAGGCGCCACAGCCTGCGAACTCGCGGACGAAGCTGCAGGGGGAGCAGCACCAGCCTGCCCGCTGGCTGGCGTCGCAGCCTGTCCGGATGTCGCCGCGGATTGCGCAGCATCCGGTGTCGAGGCTGGCGCTGACTGCGCTGGTTGAGTACCCTGGCTTGTTGCTGCTGTGTTGTTATTCGACTTGCATCCGCCAATCACAAGTGTGGCGGCAAGACTGACTGTGGCAAAGAAAGCCAAACTGCGGGGGACGCTCATTGTGTCTGCTCCTAGTATTTGATCTGTTCGACTCCCTGCAAGACGAGCGATGGGCAACTCACAAACAGTGTGTCAAAACAGCGAAGAGCCCGGCAGATTCGAGGAAAAGGAAACTGTGTCAGCGAGTTCAAACGATCGATCTATTTTCTAACTCTCACTCATCATTGCGCGCAACGCAGCCGCGTAGTGCTCCGGCAACGGTTTCTTATTCAGGCGATCGTCGCAGACCACGTGCACCGTCTCGCCTTCGGCCAGCAGCGTCGAGTCCGCTCCGTTCTCGCCCTTGCGCAGGATGCGATACGCAAATTTGATCACCGACTGCCGCAATAACGAGGGCCGGGTCTCAATCAGGATTTCATCGTCGTAGCGCGCAGGCGCCTTGTAGCGGCACGTCGCCTCCACCACAGGAAGAATGCACTCGTGTTCCTTCTCCAGCTGGCTGTAGGCAAGCCCAAGCGCCCGCAGCAGCTCTACGCGCCCCAGCTCGAACCAGACCAGGTAGTTGGCGTAGTACACGATGCCCATCTGATCGGTTTCGGCGTAGCGCACGCGCACCTGATGCGTGATAGCGGGCATTCGGTCTCTTCCGATGACTCAGGGTTTCAGGTGGCTGAAGACTGTCAGCTTGGCCACGTCGTTGAAGCTCACGTAGACGAAGAACATGACCAACACAACGAAGGCCGCCTGGTAGATCCGCTCCTTGATCACAATGCTGATGTCGTGCCGCATCAGGCTTTCGATGAGCAGCAGCATGATCAGGCCGCCGTCGAGAATCGGGAAAGGCAGCAGGTTAAGAATGCCGAGGTTGAGGCTGATCCCGGCCGCCAGTCCAAACTTTGGCGCCCAGTACTTGGTCTCCGCGGCCTGACCTGCAGCGTGGGCAATGCCCACTGGGCCCGCGAGCTGCTTGACCGACGCCTGGCGCGTGATCAGCTTCTTCAGCACATCGACAATCAGCAGCGAATTCTCTGCGCAGAAATCGCGCGCTTCACTCACTGCTTCCCCAAATACCATGGGCCGCTCATGCATCGGCGGATCGGCGGGAAGGACTGCCCCGAATCCGATCTGCCATCTTGAATCTTGCTCGATTGGCTTGATCGCCATTGGCGGAAGCGTCTTCCCCTTCCGCGCAACTGTGAGCGTAATCGGCTTGCCTTGACCCGACTGCAGATAATCTACGAACGGATCAAGGGTGTGAAATGCGTGCCCATCCACGGCAAGGATGGAATCGCCCGCTCGCAGACCGGCATTCTCGGCGGGCCAGCCCGCTACCGTCTGATCGACGCCAATCGGGCCATGCGCGTATTCAAGGAACAGTCCCGTCTGGTTCAGTTCCAATCCGCTCTTCGCGGTCTTGTCGGGGATTTGCAGCGCGGTCTGAATCGTCTGGCCGTCTCGCTCGATGGCCACCGGTAAAGTCTGGTTTGAGCTGTCGCGCGTCAGATCGATGACTGTCTCAAAGTCCGGATTCTTCACGCTCCCGAATTGACGAAAAACATCCCCAGGCTGCAAACCGGCCTGCGCCGCAGTCGATCCCGGTGTAACCCACTCCACCGTAGTGACCTTGATGTCGGGGACCTCGTTGATCCAACCGAAATAAAGCACCATCAGCACAAAGGCAAGAATGAAGTTCGCTGCCGGTCCAGCCACGCCGATCAGCATGCGCTGCCAGCGCGGATGCGCATTGAAAGCCGCCGGATCGTCGTTCGGTGCGTCCTCACCGGGCGTTTCGCCTGTCATCTTCACGTAGCCGCCAAGGGGCAGCAGACAGACCTTGTAGTCGGTCTCGCCATGCTTGATCCCAAACAGGCGCGGCCCAAAGCCAACCGAAAACGACTCGACGCGGACGCCGCAGAGCTTGGCCACAGCGAAATGGCCAAATTCGTGGACCACAACCATGATCCCGATGAGAACAATGAACGCAAAAGCTGAGACTAAAAACTCGTGCATATGTTTAGGGCGGAATCCTTAAGCCCGCATTCCCCTGGCCGGTTCGACATCCGACGTAGCAGTGAACGCGCCAGCCATTTGACGCGCTTCCTTGTCTGCGGCGAGCACGCCCGCAATCGTCGTCGGGTGGGCCTCCGGGGTTGACGCAAGCACTTTTTCAATTGTACGCGGGATTCCGCCAAACGGAATTCTCCGCTCCAGGAACGCCTCCACCGCAACCTCGTCCGCAGCATTCAGAGCAATGCAATGCGCTCCACCCTTTTCCGCTGCCTCGTAGGCCAGGCGTAAGCAAGGAAAGCGTTTAAAGTCCGGCGGTTCGAAATCCAGTTGGCTCAGCGCGGCCAGATCGAAGGTCAGATTCGACGCTGGCCGCTCCGGGTACGCCAGTGCATACAGGATCGGCAGGCGCATATCTGTAACCGAAATCTGGGCCAGGATCGAGCCATCCACATATTCCACCAGCGAATGCACAGTGGATTGGGGATGGACGGTGACCCGCACCTGCGACGGCGGAACATCGAAGAGCCGGCACGCTTCGATCACCTCAAGCCCCTTGTTCAGCATCGTCGCCGAGTCGACGGTAATGCGCCGTCCCATCACCCACGTTGGATGCTTCAAGGCTTGCTCCGGAGTGACGGACTCGAATTGTTCGAGCGGAAGCTTGCGGAAGGGTCCACCGGAAGCCGTGAGCCAGATCGTCTTGACTTCATCGTGTGCTCCGACCCTCATGCACTGGTGCACGGCATTGTGTTCGCTGTCGATGGGCAGGATAGGCACCTTGCGTTCGCGCGCCGCCGCGGTGAGGATCTCGCCCGCAGCAACCATGCACTCCTTGTTCGCGAGTCCCACCGGCTTGCCTGCCAGGATCGCCGCATGGGTCGCTTCGAGTCCGGAAACGCCCACAATCGCGGAGACGACGAAGTCTGCCTCACGATGGGTGGAGCAGGCGACCGTCCCTTGGGTTCCCCAGACAACCTCGACGTCCCCAACGCCTGCCTGCCCTAGCCGCCGTGCAAGATCGTCGGCCAGTTCCTC
This sequence comes from uncultured Acidobacteriaceae bacterium, assembly GCA_963778705.1. Lineage (GTDB taxonomy): Bacteria > Acidobacteriota > Terriglobia > Terriglobales > Acidobacteriaceae > Telmatobacter. Next base: position 446,798 of record CAVZVM010000008.1, on the reverse strand, counting down.
AGTGGCCAGGGACACCACCTTCGGATGCCACCGCAATGTCTGAGCAAAGGCTTCGTCTACATTCCGTCCGGCCGCCAGCGCCGTCACCGAGTAGCGCTCTGGAAACTGCTCAACGATGGAGAGTGTGCTTCGCCCGATGGAACCGGTTGAACCGAGAATGGCGAGTCGTTTCAAGAACCTCGTTGCCTCTCTTTGATTATCGTCGAGCCGCGACGTCGTGTTTGCGCGCCAGGCCTCAGCGAATCACCTGTGCACACCACAGGACGGGCGCAGCCAGCAGCAGGGCATCGATGCGATCGAGAACACCGCCATGTCCGGGCAGCAGGCTACCCGAGTCTTTGACCCCTGCGGAGCGTTTGAGAGCCGACTCCGCCAGATCGCCCACCTGAGCAGCGACGTTCACCACTACTGCCAGCACCAGCCAATTCCACCACGCCTCATCGGCAAAGGAGAGCTTGGTGAAATTCCACTGCGCCAGTTGCAGCGAGAGCGCGTACAGGCCCACCGTGACCAGCACACTGCCCAGCACCGAGCCAATCGCCCCGGCCCAGGTCTTGTTGGGGCTGATCGAGGGCGCCATCTTGCTCTTGCCCCACATGCGGCCCGTATAGAGTGCGGTGATGTCTCCAGCCCACACCACGAAAAGCAGGAACACGATGAGGGACGGCCCATTCGACTCCTCGCGCATTGTGGGAATTGCAAGGAGCGTGAGCCCCACATAGCACAGCGCGAAGATCGAGGAACAGGAATCGACCAGCACGCGTTCGACCGGCTTGCGAAAAGTGCAGCAGACGAGCAGGCTCAGGCTTAATCCGCACAGGATCACCAGGGTTTGGTCCGGCCATTGGTAGTTGCCGGCGAACAGTGCCACGAAAGCAGCCATCACGGCGAGGCGTGGCGGCTTGGCGCCACATCGTTCCGCCAGGCCCAGAAACTCCCAGCCGGCGAGAATCGCCACCGCCGCGACCACCATGGTGATCAGCCATTTGGGCCCAAAGAGGACCAGGGCCAGCGCCAAAGGCGCCAGAACCGCAGCAGTTAGAACTCGTCGCATTCAGGGATGAGGATACACCGCGCAGCGAGATCGGCAAGTTACGGATGGACCTTGAGATGTCGGCTCTGGACGAGCTTTAGGAAGCGGCGAGTCTCAGCTCACCCCGCGGCGATCTTCATCCGCTCCGGGTCTTCCTCGACCTCGCCGCAGCTCTCACCGATGCCGCCAAACCGGCGCTCGCGCTGCTGAAATGCAGCGATGGCCTCGAGCAGGTGAATTCCGCGGAAGTCCGGCCACAGCCGATCCGTCACGAAGATTTCGGCATACGCGATCTGCCACAGCAGGTAGTTCGACACCCGCATCTCGCCCGAAGTCCGGATCAGCAGGTCGGGGTCCGGCATGTGTGCCGTATAGAGATGCCGATGAATATCCTCTTCGGTGATGCGATCCGGCGCGATGTGCTTGACGCGCATCTCGGCCGCCAGCGCGCGAAACGCATCCACCAACTCCGAACGCGCGCCGTAGTTCAGCGCCAGCGTCAGCGTGGTGCCCGTGTTGTGCGCTGTCGCCTCTTCGGCCCAGCTCATCTTGTCCTGCACCTCGTTCGGCAGGTCGTGGGTCCGCCCGATGTAGCGGATGCGCACGTTGTTGTCCATCATGCGCTGCACGTTCGATTCGAGATAACTCTTGAGCAGCCGCATCAGAAAGTTCACTTCTGCGCGCGGCCGGCGCAGGTTGTTCTCCAGCGAAAACGCGTACAGGGTCAGCCAGGGAAGTCCGATGCGCGAAGCCGTCTCCGTCACCAGCTGCACGCTCTTGGCGCCCTGCTGATGGCCCAAAAACCTTTTGAGAGAACGTCGTCCAGCCCAGCGTCCATTGCCGTCCATGATGATGGCGACATGATCGGGAAGACGCTCCGGCTTGAGAGTGGCATACACGGCGCGCTCCTCGGCTGTGAGCTCATGGATACGCAACGTGCCGGTTAGCTGCAACGGAATCGCCTCGTGAGTGCACCTGCGGAATCCGGACCGGCGCTGAAATGCATGGACAATTGCAAATCGAAGTTGAGCGCGCCATCCGGACGGAGGGCCGGTTCATTGAAGTAATACGGAGACCCGCGGCCTCCGGTGCCGTTAAATCCTCAGCACCATCGAACCTAGCACATGCGCAGACCTGCCGCAAACGCCTGCGCGCGCTCCGCAAAAACGGAAGTGCCCACGCGCAGCACGGAGCCCCCCGGCGAGACTAACCCGAGATCCCCACGAGCCCGTCCTGCTTCGTGGGGGGAAAACGACAAGTTCGTCGTTGAGGTGCGAGCATGGGCCACAACGTCAGGTTGTCGACGTTGGAGGTGCTCTATGCCGTGCGGCGCCGGTCCGTGACCATATCCCGCAGCGATCCGTAGATCAATGTGCGGTGCAGCGAGTCGAGGTGCGGCAGCAACGTGGCGATCTCGGCAAGCAACGGGTCGGCGAGAATGGCTGCCACTTCCTCATCGCGCCGGCTGCGGGAGTCGCGCACCAACTGGCTCATCTCTACTTCGAGAGCGACCGCGAGACGGTGCAGCGATCCGAGCGTGGGAATCGCCTTGCCGTTCTCGATCTTGGAGATGTAGGTACGAGGCACCTGCATGCGGCCCGCTAACTGGCGCTGGCTGAGATGCCGCGCACGGCGAATCTCACGCACCTGAGCGGCTACCTGCAATCCAGCCTCGGCAGAGGCGGGAACAGGCATGCTCGTCACCAGTTGAGGAGTTAAGGGAGCCGGCTCCTCGATATCGAGGGGCCTGTGACATTTTCTGCAAAGAGAGGTACTGGGTCTGAACTGCACTAACTTGCAGTGATCACAACGCAGAACTTCTCTCGTCTCCACACTCGGAAGGGTGGTAGCCATCGTAGGGTTGCGGAGTGCCAGAGCGTGGTCTCCGCGGTGCCTTTTCGCACCGTGAATGGTGTTACTTTGGGGGAGGTGAACCATAATTGTCAAGTACAAACTTAGGGTCAAACCTAAGATTTGCCCATCATACTCGGAAAAACCCTAAGAAGCACGAACCAAATGCAGCAACAGGAGGTTAAATTCATGTCCGAGAACGGCCACGGTCGCGACGAGGCCTGGCAGCTACTCACCGAGTGGACCCAGAGCGACAGCCTGCGCAAGCACGCACGCGCCGTGGAGATTTGTGTCTCCGCCTGCGGCGAAACCGAGGCTGACCGCCTGGGCCTGAGCGGCGACGAGCGCGAGAAGTTGATCGAGCTCTATGCCACCACCGCGCTGCTGCACGACTTCGACTACGAACGCCATCCCACGCAGGAAGAGCACCCCTTCGTTGGCGTGCGCGAACTCGAACGCCTCGGCTGGTCCCAGGAATTGCGCACCGCCATCCTCGGCCATGCACAATACTCGGGCGTACCGCGCGTGACGCACTTGGACAAAGCCCTGTTTGCCTGCGACGAGCTGGCCGGTTTTCTTACCGCATGCGCGCTGGTCAAGCCAACCAAAGCGATTGCCGATGTTGAAGTTGCGAGCGTCCGCAAAAAGATGAAAGACAAGGCATTCGCACGCGGCGTGAATCGCGACGATGTCATCCAGGGCGCCGCCGAGCTCGGCGTCGGCCTCGATCAGCACATCGGGTTCTGTCTTGAGGCGATGAAGAAGCGTGCGGGGGAGATTGGGCTATAGCATCCTGGACGAAGTACGCACTCACCTAATGGCACGCATCCTCAAGCACTTGAAAGACGCTCTGATTCCCGTGCGCCCGATCACCTGCCCCCAAAGACATTTTTGCGCTAGGATAGCCTCACTGCCGGACCTTCAAGCCGAGAGAGGTTCCGTATGACGCGCTTCAAGTACATCCTCGCCGAGACTGCAAACGGAGTCCGTACCCTCACCCTCAACCGGCCTGAAAAGCGCAATGCGCTGAGCCCCGAGCTGATCGACGAGCTGACAGGCGCCCTGCACGATGCCGCCGAGTGCAGTTGCGGTGTCGTCATTCTCACGGGAGCAGGCCCGGCCTTCTGCGCTGGCCTCGATCTCGACCACCTGGCTACAATTTCCGCAAAAACACCCGAGGAAAATCGGCGCGACTCCGAGAACGTCGCCCATGTCCTTCGCACTCTTTACGAATTCCCCAAGCCGGTCATCGCAGCCGTCAACGGCCCGGCCATCGCCGGCGGCATGGGACTGGCCACCATCCCCGATTTCACCCTGGCGGTGCCCGAGGCCAAGTTCGGCTACACCGAAGTCCGCATCGGCTTTGTTCCCGCCATCGTTGCCTCGTTCCTGCTGCGCCAGATCGGGGAAAAGCGCACCCGCGACCTGCTCCTGACCGGCCGCCTGATCAAAGCACAGGAAGCGCTCGATCTCGGCCTTGTTACGCAGATCGTTACCGCGGACCAGCTGATGTGTACCGCCAAAGCCCTGGCGCAATCGTTGTTACAGAACAGCCCGCAGGCCATGCAGAGCGTGAAGAAGCTCCTCGCCAAACATGCCGCCCGCCGGCTCGACGAAGAGCTCGCCGACGCCATCGAGGCCAACGCTTCGCAGCGATCCACCGAGGACTTCAAAGAAGGAGTCCAGGCGTTCCTGAATCACAGGCGGGCGGTCTGGCCCAGCATGAGGCCTCCCGGCCAAGCGGCGGACTAGGGCTGCATCGGCCGCCGCGCACCCCACCGACCGCTCTCAATGAAGCGCTCTTCACTCGGCCTGCCTTGGTAGTCATAGACCCAGCAGGTAAGCACCTTGCCCGCAACCAGCGTCACCAACTGCTCGATCCGCACATACTCTGGACCCTCATAGGCATCGAGCTTGGGCAGTATCCCCGTGTCCTCCGGCAGTTCAAAGACAGTCCCGTAGACCAGCCACGCCGACGCAGGATCGATCACTGCGCCCGGATAGGAACCGAGGTCGTAGAGCTTTCCAAACAGGAATCCCTCGCTAACAGGTCGCAGCTTCTCAACCACTGGGGCAATCTCCAGTGGCGCAAGCCCCGGCTGCAACGTACCGTAAGCGAACAGGTGCCGAATCGGCTCTGTCGGTGTTTCGGGGCGAACCCGGATCGGTTCAGGCATCGGTTTCGAGCCAAGGTTTACAGCGGATTTTTCGACCGCAGCTCCGCCACGATCTCCGTAGCAGCTTGCCGCGCCCGATCCGCCTGGTCGGGCGGGAAGCTGATCGCTCCCACCCGCGCATGGCCACCGCCGCCGTAGCGTTCGCAGATTGCGGCAAGGTTCACCATTTTCGCGGGATCGGCCTTGGTCCAGGGATTCGAGCCCACCGCAACCTTGGTGCGGAAGCTCGACTTCGACAGCCCAATCGAGTACGTCGCCTGCGGATGCAGATAGTAGGGGATGAACTTGTTGAACCCTTCCATCGGCTGATCTGTGATGTCGAAGAAGATGGTGCCGTCGCGCTCTTCGCTGCGCTGCCGAATCAGTTCGATCGCATGTCGGTGTTGTTCCAGCAGCGGCGGCAGCAAACTAGCGACAAACGGCTGCGCCAGCACTTCGGCCAGCGGCATCTCGGTCAGCAGTGGAATCAGTCGCGGGATGAACGCGGGGTCCTGGGTCGACTCGATAATCAGCGTCAGCTTCATCGCCGGCGCCGCCATCTCCACGGCAGCTTCGGGGCTCTCATACTGCGCCCCATCCACGATGTTGGCCCAATGAATCATGTCGGCCATGGGCGCCGTTTTGAACCCGAACTTGGTCGAGGCGATGTCGGCGAGGAACTTGGTACACGAGGTGTAGGTGGGATCGAAGAACTTGCGCGCGGCGCACACCGGGTCCTGCTGGCAGGACCTGAAGTGTTCCTGGTCCTCTGGTGTCAGAAACGCCGACAAGTGATGATCGAACCACCACGTGATCCTGGGAGACGCCGAGTACTTGAAATCGACGATCGCATTCTCGTCGCCGGTGAACTCGCTCTCGTCGAACAGCGCGCCCGCCCGATGAACCAGCCCGTGATAGGAGTAGCTGGCGGGACCCTGCGCGATGCACTCGCGATGAAACCGCGCGAACAGCGAGGCCGAACAGGCTCCATCGAAGCACTTGTCGTGATAGAAAACGCGAACTTGCAATCCCCACTCCGAACAAAATCCGGTCAAGCCGGAACATTAAGAATCCTGCCCAGGACTCATTGTGTCAAGGCACGATGGGTACCGCCGTAAGCAAATGTACCGCCTTGTGTGACAAGGGTTTCGCCGCTCCGCAGCCGACGTTCAGTAGAATTCAGTTCGATGGAGCCGCCGACTCATCTCCCTGTACCGGAAACCACGCAGGGTATTAGCGAAAAACCACCCTCTGGATCGGAGACTCCCACTGCGGGCTCCTCGCCCCCGCACGACTTCTCCTCGATCTTTCTGGGCAGCCACGGGCTGCGCTGCGGCTGGTCGGCGCTGCTGTTTGTCGGGTTCTACTACCTTCTGCTGTTCGTCTTCTCCATCATCGCTGTATCCCTCGATCCGGCTCTGACCAACGGCGAATTCACACCAATTCCAGCGCTCATCTCCGAGCTCGTCCCTCTAGCGGCCATCCTTGTGGGGGGCTTTGTTCTGTCCCGCATCGAACAACGCCGCCTGGTCGACTACAACCTTCTTGATGCACGCAGAACGCAGCACTTCGCCGGCGGCCTAGTCGCAGGATTTGCGACCCTTTCGTTCCTTGTGGCCGTGCTCGCGATCGGCAGCTGGCTACACTTCGGCCCAAAAGGCCTCCACGGCGTACCTGTCTTCAAGTACGGCATCCTCTGGGCCTGCGCGTTCCTGCTCGTCGGCCTCTTTGAAGAAGGCTTCTTCCGCTGCTATCTCCTCTCTACGCTCACGCGTGGCATCAACTTCTGGTGGGCGCTGGCGACAGTGTCGGCGCTCTGCCTGCTCCTCATGACCGGGCAAGATGGCAAGGGTTCGAACGGCGTGTTTGCCATCGCGCTGATCGGAGTCGTCCCCTGCTGGCTCGTGCACCGATTCGACGGCACTGGCTCCAGCTTCTGGCAGGCGGCGTGGGCCACTTCGACCGCGTTCGGCTACTTCCACACCAATAACGGAGGCGAAGACGCGATCGGCATCTTCGCTGCGAGCCTGGTTGGATTTGTGTTTTGCGTGAGCGTCCGGCTCACAGGCTCGGCGTGGTGGGCCATCGGCTGCCACACTGCATGGGACTGGGCAGAAACCTACTTCTACGGCACCGCCGACAGCGGTTTCGCGCCACAACACCATCTGCTGACCACGACACCTGCGGGAAACGTTCTTCTTAGTGGCGGCTCCGACGGTCCGGAGGGCAGCCTCCTCGTCATTCCCGTTCTGCTGCTCCTGACCTTCTTCCTTTGGGTCCGGTATCGCCACACGAGCCTGCTGACCCCGAAGCAGTCGCATCAGCTCGCTTCCTGAAGCGGTCCAGCAGCGGCGCTCCGGCGTATCCTGTTTCTGAACGATGCCCAACATCGAAAACGCCCCGCAATCAAATCAGTTGACTCCTGCCGCAATGGCTCGCAGGCGGGCGCGCCGCTGGCTGCGGGTTGTGCAATGGTCGGCGGTCAGCCTGCTCTTGTTTCTCCTGTTGGCAGGCGCTGCCGGCATCTTCTGGCTGCAATCCGTCGCCAAGGCCGCGCTTCCGCAATTGGACGGCAATCTGCAACTCACCGGACTCTCCGCGCCCGTCACTGTCCGCCGCGATGCCCACGGCGTTCCTCACATTGAAGCCGCTACACAGGAAGACCTCTTTGTCGCGCAGGGCTATATCACGGCGCAGGACCGGCTTTGGCAAATGGATGCCTATCGCCGCAATGCCAAAGGCGAGCTAGCCGAGGTCATGGGCAGCTCGCTCCTCAAGCACGACATCGCCCAACGCGTGCTCCAGTTCCGCAATACCGCTCAACGCATCTACGCCAACCTGTCACCCGACGAACGCGCTCGCCTCGACGCCTACGCGCGCGGCGTGAATCTCTTCATCAGCCAGCACGCCGACTCCCTTCCGCCCGAGTTTGCGCTTCTCCACTACAAACCGAAGCCCTGGACTGGCGTCGATTCTCTTTCCGTCGGCATGATGATGATCGAAACGCTCGACTCACGCTTCGACGTGAAGCTCTCGCGCGAGCGCATTGCACAGAAGCTCAATAACCCGAAGCTTGTCGCCAATCTCTATCCTGTCGGGTCATGGCGCGATCATCCGCCTACCGGCCAGCTCATCGATTGGAGCCAGCCCCGCTCGGTTCCGCCTCAGGTCAACAACGATGACGACGAAGACGATGAGCCCACCAAGACGCAGCTCACTCCTGGTGAAGATATTCATGAGCTCCGCGCTGCTCTTGGACTTGTCGACTGCGACGGCTGCCAGCCCGGCTCCAACAACTGGGTGATCTCAGGCCAGCACACTGCCAGTGGAAAGCCGCTGCTCTCGAACGATATGCACCTCTCGCTGACGGTGCCCAACATCTGGTACATGGCCGACCTGAGCGCGCCCGGCTATCATGCCGCAGGCGTCACCCTTACTGGCTTCCCCTACGTCATCGCCGGCCACAATGAGCACGTCGCCTGGGGATTCACCGCGCTCTACGCGGACGTGCAGGATCTCTACGTCGAAAAGGTCCAGGGCAACAACTACCAGGGCAACGACGCGCAGTGGCATCCACTCGCCGTCGACCACGAAGTGATCCACGTCCGCGGCGGCGAAGATTTCAAGCTCGATGTGCAATCGACCGAGCACGGTCCGCTGCTGAACCCGATCCTCGCCGGCGAATCGCGCCCCATCGCGCTCAAGTGGCCGCTCTACGATCCCACCCTGAATACGCTGCCGGTCTACGCGATGAACGTCGCCGCCAACTGGACGGAGTTCTCCGCGGCGCTCGGCCAATGGTGCTGGCCGACGCAGAACGTCGTCTACTCCGACGACCAAGGCCACATTGCCTATCACGCTGTCGGCAAGATTCCAATCCGTCTGAACGGGATTGCCGACGTGCCCATCAGCGATTCCGCGCGTGTCTGGCAGGGCTACATTCCCTTCGACGATCTGCCCAACGCCTTTGATCCGCCTTCCGGATTTCTCGCCACCGCCAACGCGCGCGTCACCACCGACGCGACAAAGTACCCACTCAGCAACGAATGGTCCGATCCCTATCGCATCGAACGCATCTACAAAGTGCTGCAGGGCCGCGACGGGCTCACACCAAAGGATCTCCTCGCGCTTCAGACCGACATCTACAGCGAAGTCGATCAGGAGATGGGCCATCGCTTCGCCTACGCCATCGACCACACAGCCGGCCTGGACGATCGCCTGCGCAAGGCCGCCGACCTGATGCGCAGTTGGGATGGCCGCCTGTCCACCGACTCTGCCGCTGCTTCGATCGTCACATCGGCGCGCGCCGCCCTGCGGCCGATGATCCTCGAACCTAAGCTCGGCAATCTAGCGAAAGAGTACGAGTGGTCCGAATCGAACTTCGCCCTCGAAGAGATCGTGATGCACGCCAATCCCGACTGGCTGCCGCCGGGCTTCAGAGATTGGGACGCCGCTCTCACCGAGGCTGTGCGGCGTGGCATGGAGAAAGGCAAAGCCACTGCCGATGTTAGCCATTGGAGATATGGCAGCTGGCACGTCATCGATCTCGAGCATCCACTGGCCCCGTTCCTTCCATTGATCAGCCGGATCGCCGGCACCGGACCGCAACCGCTCAGCGGCGATGGCGTGACGGTGAAGCAGGTGGGCCGCGCCTTTGGCCCCTCGCAGCGCTTCACGATGGACTGGAGCAACATCGACGGATCCACAGAGAATATCGTTCTCGGCGAAAGCGGCAATCCCTACAGCCCTTACTTCCGCGACCAGTGGAACGACTACGCCAATGGCAGAACCTTTCCTCTGCCATTCACTCCCACTGCAGTCGCCGCGCATACGGAACACACGCTGCGCCTGCTGCCATGAAGGGACAGGGAACAGGGAATAGGGATCAGGGAACAGCTTCGATCAGCGGACGCTCGACACAACCGAAGCTGCAGCGACCTAATTGGCATTGCCGTGATCCTCGCGGCAGCCCTCATCGCCACTGGCCCGCAGCTCTTCCTCGGCAACTCCTGCGGTCACGACTTCGACTTCCATCTCGTCTCATGGCTCGACGCGCAGCACAGTTGGCGTCAGGGCATTCTCTATCCCCGCTGGGCGCCGAGCGCCAACTACGGCGCCGGCGAGCCGCGCTTCATCTTCTACCCGCCGCTCTCGTGGATGCTCGGCGCTGCCCTCGGCTTTGTCTTCCCATGGAAGGCCGTCTCGATTGCGATGACGTATCTGTTCCTGGCCGGAACGGGGCTCGCCACGCGCGCCCTCGCGCGCGAAAAGCTGAGCGAAGGCATGGCCACGCTCGCCGGCTGTGCCGCGCTCTTTTCGGGCTACGCCCTCTTTACCGCCTACGAGCGCTCCGACTTCGGCGAACTCGCTGGAGGCTTCTGGATTCCACTGCTCTTGCTCTTCGTCTTGCGCGACCGCCTGCCCGATGCACCAATCCTGCGCCGCGCCTTCGACGGCTCCACAACGCCGCTGGCCGCGGTCCTCGCCGGCGCATGGCTCTCGAACGCGCCTCTCGGTGTGATGGCAAGCTATCTGCTCGCCGCATTCACGCTCGCGGTTGCTTGGGCGCGGCACTCGAGTGCACCTTTGCTTCGGGCCGCCACTGCAGCGGTCCTCGGGCTCGGGCTGGCCGCCGTCTACATCCTGCCCGCTGCCTACGAGCAGCGCTGGGTCGATATCCGCCAGGCCGTGAACGATCCCGGCTATCAGTTTCAGAACAGCTGGCTCTTCGCCCGCCACACCGACCCCGCCCTCGGAGAGCACGACCTGGAATTGCTGAAGGTCTCAGCCATCGGCGTAACGATGCTGGCAATCGCCATCTCCTGCTTGCTCATCGCGTGGGCGCGCGGCCGATTCCACAGCGCTGCCCGCTGGTGGATTCCCCTCGCGCTGATTCCCTTCGCTGTCCTCTTGCTGCAATTTCCCATCTCCGGCCCGCTTTGGCGGGTCCTGCCGGAATTCCGCTTTCTCCAGTTCCCGTGGCGGTGGCTCGTCGCCGCCGAAGCGCCGATGGGGATCTTTTTTGCTGCTGCCGTTTGGTTCACGCGCCGCAACTGGCGCATCGCTTCACTCGCGATCTGCGGAGCAGTTTTTCTCGTCGGCACGGGCGCTGCAGCCTTCAGCTTCTTTCAGGATTGCGACGAGGAAGACGCCGTCGCCGGGATGTTGAACGTCTACCACGCGGGAACAGGCTTCGAGGGCGCCGACGAATACGCACCTCGTGGCGCCGACAACTCCATCGTCCCCGTCGGTATGCCCGCCGCCTGCCTGGCCGCATCGCCGACCATCACTCTTGGCGAAGGGCCAGCGGATACTAATCCACCGTGGGATCGTAATCAAGGCACATGCCTCCAGACCTTCGCTCCAGCACCAACCGGACAAACATCGTCCGCCGAAGATCTCCACATCGACGCCAACGTCCAGCAGGCCAGCTTCCTGATTCTTCGCCTCCGCCGCTATCCCGCCTGGCAGGTCCGCGTGAACGGCAATATCCTGCAAAACCTGCCGCAGCGCGCCGATGGCCTGCTCGCCGTACCCGTGGCCCAAGGCCACGATCGCATCACCGTGGATTGGACGACTACTCCCGACGTGCGCCTCGGCCAGGCGATCAGCTTCCTCGCTCTTCTGCTGCTCACAGCCCTATGTGTCTTCGAACGCATGCAAAACCGCGCTCGGTTATCATTGAGATGAATGCCGAGTGACGTCCAATCTCTGATTCAGGAAGGCGCCGAGCTCACTGACAAGGCGCTGGAGGCGCTGATTCCTGGCACCGACGTCGTTCCTGCGTCGATCCACGGCGCCATGCGCCACTCCACCTTCGCTGGAGGCAAGCGCCTGCGCCCGGTGCTGGCCATGCAAGCCGCCGCGACCATCGCCGGTCAAGTTCCGAGAGGCATCGAGCGGCTGGGCGCAGCCCTCGAGATGCTCCACACCTACTCGCTGATCCACGACGACCTGCCCGCGCTCGACAACGACGACCTGCGCCGCGGCAAACCCACCTGCCACAAAGCCTTCGGGGAAGCCATCGCCATCCTGGCCGGAGACGCGCTGCAGACCCGCGCCTTCGAAGTGCTGGCTGGCCTTGATTCGCCGCCGGCGGCCACCGTGCAGATCATTGGATTGATTGCGAACGCTGTTGGCACGGTCGACGGCATGATCGGCGGGCAGGTCCTCGATCTCGAAAGCGAGCACACCAAGCCCACACCGGAGCTGGTTGAAGCCATTCATCGCGCCAAGACTGGCGCTCTCATTCGCGTCAGTGTGGTCGCAGGCGGCGTCTTCGCAGGCGCCACTCCGGACGATGTTGCCCGTCTCGACATCTTCGGGCGCAAGGCCGGCCTCGCGTTCCAGATCGTGGACGATGTGCTCGACAGGACCGTGGACTCGGCACATCTGGGCAAGACCGCCGGCAAAGATCAGGCGACCGAAAAGGCCACCTGGCCCGCGGTGTACGGCATCGAGCAGAGCAAGCGTGACGCCTCCGCGTTGATCGACGAAGCTTTTGCCGCGCTCGCGCCCTATGGCAGCCGCGCCGATGGACTCAAGTCGGTGGCGCGTTACCTGGTTGAGCGGAAGAACTAAAAGACAGCTGCTAGCCTCTAGCTGCTAGCTCCCAGCCTTAATCTCCGGCATCGGCGCTTGTCATTTCGTGTCGCGCCACGCATACGCTAGAAGCTAACGGCTAGTAGCAAGAAGCTGCCTCTCATGCTCACCGAATCCGACATCCTCACCGCACTGCGCGACTGCTACGACCCCGAGGTCAAGTTGAACCTCGTCGACCTCGGCCTGATCTACGAGATCGCCACCGGCCCCGATCCCGACTCCACGCCCGCATGGCCGCGGCAGTGGGTCAAAGTCACCATGACCCTGACGACGCCGCAATGCCCTGCGAGCGGCCTCATTTTCGAGCAGGTAAATAACCGCCTCGCCGGCATCCAGGACATCAGCAAGGTCAACGTCGAGCTTGTGTGGGAACCCAAGTGGACACCGCACCGCATCAGCGAGGCAGGGCGCCGCACGTTGGGGATCTGAGATTACGCCGAGAAGAAAACTACCGGCCCGTGCCCGTCAGCACCTGGTGCAGGTTGTCGCGCGTCACGTTCAGCTCTTCCATCGAGCTCTTCACGCGGCCGACCATGTTTTCGAGATGGCTCACGTAGTCGGGAATCTGCTCCCACCACGCGCGCACCGTCTCCTGCTCGCCCAGCAGCGTGAGCGCAGCACCCGCAACGGACACCGCGATGCCCGCGCGCCGTTGACCGGTGAGAAGAAGAATGCCACCGGCCACCAGCGCGCCGCCGGCTGTGAGCCTGACCAGATCGGGCGACTCGATCTGCGATTCAATCGCCTGTTTCACTTGCTGGACTTTGCGCTTGGGGAGAGACACGATGCCCATGAATGGCTCCTTCGATCTCGCGATCTCACTTAGTATGCGTCACAAAGCCTTGGATGCATACGGAGCTCATCTGAGGAAAAGCAGGCACAAATTCCTAATCGAGATCGAAGTCCCTCAGCGGCTTACCCTCGGGCGCGTCCTTGGCTTTGCGCATGGCTTCGGCAAATTTCTTCTCCAGAAGATCTTCCTTGTTCCGCTCCGCATCGACGGACTGCCGGAAGATCGATTCCTTGCGCTCGTCCTGCTCGCGCATCGCTTTCGCTGCCGTCTCCAAGTCCTCGAACATGCGCTTGCGCGGGGCCGAGGTATGGCTCACCACCAGGCCGGTGGCAGCATCGATCTTCAACATCGCCCCACAGTCGGGACACGCTACCTCAAAGGTTTTGTCGTTCGTCTTTGCCATGACACAAAGCATTGTAGGCGCTCGACAGGCTCAGCGAACAGAGCTGCAGGCTATGTTCACGATGTACGTTAGAAATGTACATAGTGGTACAATCGGTGCATGGAAGTGCCGATTTCACAGTTCCGGAAGAATGTCTTCACGCTGGTCGATCAAGCTCTTGAAGGCAAAGAGATCTGGGTACGCCACAAGGGACGCCGCGTGCGGATCGTTCCCGAGGGCTCCGCACGGGACAAGCTAAGCCGAATTACGCCGATGGATATTGTCCTACCCGGTGCGGATCTTGCCGACGATGCGTGGAAGGCGGACATGATGCGGGACTGGGAGCGCAAGTGGGACCACCAGTTAGCGCAGCTCGCAAAGCCTGTACAGACCGCATCCGCGCCCGCTCGATCCAGCGCGCGAAAAACGCGGCGCAAGGCATGATCGCCTACCTCGACACGAACGCCGTTCTGCGCCTTGCTCATGGCCGCGCCAAGGCCATTGGATCGGACGCTTCCCGGCTGATTCGTCGGGCCGAGTTGCTGATTTCGCCGATGGTGCTCCTGGAGCTCGAATACTTGTACGAGATCGGGCGTCTCGTTCTGCCGGCACAAGACATTCTGCGCAAAGTGGCACACGAACTGGACCTGCGCCTCTGCGAGCTGTCCTTTGGAGAAGTGGCAAAGGCGGCGCTCGACGAGAAGTGGACGCGCGACGCATTTGACCGCGTGATTGTTGCCCAGGCAAAGGTAAACGGGCTCGCTCCCCTGATCTCTGCGGACGAAGTCATCGCGGAGCACTATCCCAGAACCGTCTGGTAGTGCACCAACTCCGGTAGCACCGCTCACTTCCCCTTATCCGCGGGATGCACATGGAGGATCACGCGCCGATACGACGTGAGCCGTGGCGACCCATTGTCCGTCACCGCCAGAATCACGTGAGCAACGCCGGAGCCTCTGCACGGAATCATCGACAGCCATAGCGCGTGGCAGGGCGAGTCGACGTGCACGGTCAGCTTCGGCCTGTCAGCGCCGGTGAGCGATAGCGTCGCGAGATTCCCATCGGCGATCCCCGCCTCTGCGTAGTGGAACCAGCGATACGTCAGCGTTTGTCCGGCATCAGGATCCGAACTGTGGCTCGCATCCAGCGTGACCGAGTCTCCGGCGGTCACATCCATCTCGATCGGAGCCGTTCCAGCCTGGCCGTTCACGACGGCAATCGGATTGTGGTTTGCATGCGCAAAGTCCGCTACCGTCCAGGTCATACGCGCCGCGAAGTCATTCTGAAAAGCCTCCCGCCAGCGCCAGATGCTCGCCTGATCCGAGACGTGTTCCTTGCCGTCGATGCCCATCACCGTGTCCTGCGAGGTCACGCGCGCGAACTCGTCGCCGCCCTGTGTCCAGATGGGATGCGTCTCCCCGTACGGCTGGCGGTAGACGTAGCGTCCACCCCATCCTCCCCAGTCCGGTCGCCGATAGGAGTTGAGACCGTTGTCGATCAAGCCAAGAAACGACGGCGTATCGCCCTCCATGATGAACATGAACTTTGGATACACCTTGCCCAGCGGCCCCTTGCTGCGGATGTTCGCATCGAGCCACTCGTTGGTGACCGTCGTAAAATCGGCGCCTTCGCCGTTGCGGTAGTAGCGATCGCCGCTGATCCCCGTCCAGGTCGCGTAGGCGTACTCGCCGCTGGTCGGCGTCGAAGGCATCACGATGTAGAACAAGTCGGGAAACTCGCGCCGAATCCACGGGCCTGCATCGTCCTGGTCGGAGATCGAATACACACGGAGCTTCGCGACAATCTTCGCCACCTGCTCCGGCGTGCGTGTCGCCCGCGCTTCGATTAAAGCCTGGGCCAGGGTGTTCGCGCCTCCCCAGATGCAGACCCACAGTGGCCGCGGATCGTCTTTCTCCGCCGCCCGCACGATCGCGCGTGCACCGTCCGAGGTTTTGTCCGGTCCCGTCGCCGCCAGGCCATAGGCCGATTGGCCGGCATAGACATGAGCATCCAGATCCGCTGCCTCGGGCCAGCCCTTGGCATGAAGAAGAAGATTCGGGCGCACCTGTCCGTACGCCGCAACGAGTTGATGCATCGTTTCGGGATGCGATGCTTTCTTCTGCCAGGTCGAGGTCGTCGCGATCATTGCCTCGAGGTCAAATTCATTGGAGTACATCAGCAGCCGCACAAACGACATCTGATCGTCCGGCTCGTTGCCAATATCGCTGATGATGACAAC
The DNA here is from genome assembly GCA_963778705.1 of uncultured Acidobacteriaceae bacterium. Taxonomy (GTDB): domain Bacteria; phylum Acidobacteriota; class Terriglobia; order Terriglobales; family Acidobacteriaceae; genus Telmatobacter. The sequence continues at coordinate 430,742 of CAVZVM010000008.1, read as the reverse complement.
CCGCGGCTTGCCCGCGAAATCGTCGACATGTGTGGCAGGCAAAGGTTGCGCAAGAAGTGCCCCGCTCGCCGCGCAGCAAATTGCAAAGCCTGCCAAAAACGCACATTCCCTCAGAGCTTTCATCGAATTCCTCGCTTGAATACGAAGAAACATTCTCCACCACTGAGCTTCACTCGTGCCAGCCTCGACGAGGGACCACATAGCGGCCCAGGGCTCTCTATCTCGTGCGGCGACGAGGCGAACATGACAAAACCGTCGCCGGCTAAACAGTTGATTTAACAGCGGATCGAACATGACTGAATCTTCATCGAATTCACTCTGGATTGATGCCCGTCACACGCCGATAGGGCCACTACGGACCCATGGAGGTCCTTTACAACTATGGTCACAGGCGTATCCGCAAACACCGCAGCTTACAACTCGTCGATCGCTGAGCAATCTACTCATAAACCCACCCCGGCGCCTTCGCAGTCGAGCGTTCCGCAGGACACGGTGACTCTGAGCAGCGCTGCGCAGAAGCCCCCTGTCTCTTCGGGTGATGTCGACCACGACGGCGACAGCCACTAAACCATTCCTACAACCTCAACTCAAGCAAAAGCCCTGCTCCGTAGAGCAGGGCTTTTGCCTTTTCTCAGACTGCCGGACGATCAGTGCTTCTGAGGCCCGGCCGAGGCAATCTTCGCTTCGGCCTCTGCGATCACCCGCAGCGCCTCGGTGTAGGCCTCTTCACTCTCGCCCGCCTCTTTCCACTCCTGGTGTCCGCGATCGAGCTGCTTCTCCGCGCGCGCTACGTCGATCTCCTCGGGCTTCAACGCATCGTTGGCCAGAATCGTTACGCGATTGGGCAACACTTCCACAAAGCCCCAGTTCACGTTGTAGCGCTGCCCATCCTGCTCGCCGCCATGCACGATCACATCGCCCGCACCCAGCAACGACACCAGCGGAGCGTGCGCATAGAGCGGTTCCAGGTAGCCGGTCTTGCCGGGCAGGTCGACCGAGTCCGCCAGCGTCTCAAACAGCACGCGCTCCGGCGTCACCAGCCTCACCCGCAATTGATTGGTTGTCGCTTCCGCCATTAATTCAGCTCCCAGCTTCTCGCTCTTAGCTCCTAGCTAGAGGCTAGAAGCTAATGGCTTGCAGCTGCTCTTACGCCGTTGCCTTCAACTCCTCGGCCTTCTTCAGCACGTCTTCAATCGCGCCCTGCATGTAGAACGCCTGCTCCGGAATATCGTCGTACTTGCCTTCGATAATGCCCTTGAAACTGCGCACCGTATCGGCGATCTTCACGTACGCTCCAGGAATACCGGTGAAGACCTCAGCCACGTGGAAGGGCTGCGACAGGAATTTCTGGACTTTTCTCGCCCGAGCGACCGTCAGTTTGTCGTCTTCAGAAAGCTCGTCAATGCCTAGGATGGCGATGATGTCCTGCAGATCCTTGTAGCGCTGCAGAATGCGCTTGACGCCCTGCGCCACGTCGTAGTGATCCTGGCCGACAACGCGCGCGGAAAGGATACGCGAGGTGGACGCCAGTGGATCGACGGCGGGATAGATGCCAAGCTCCGACAGCGGCCGGCTCAACACCGTCGTTGCGTCCAGGTGAGCAAACGTAGTTGCCGGCGCTGGATCGGTCAAATCGTCGGCCGGCACATAGACCGCCTGCACCGAAGTGACCGAGCCTTTGCTCGTCGAGGTGATGCGTTCCTGCAACTCGCCCATCTCCGTCGCTAGGTTCGGCTGATAACCCACAGCGGAGGGCATCCGGCCCAGCAACGTCGAGACCTCAGAGCCCGCCTGCGTGAACCGGAAGATATTGTCGATGAACAGCAGCGTGTCCGACCCTTCGACGTCGCGGAAGTACTCGGCGACGGTGAGTGCGCTCAGCGCCACCCGCAGACGCGCACCTGGCGGTTCGGTCATCTGCCCGTATACCAGCGCGCATTTCGAGTTGGCAAAATCGCCGGGTTTGATCACGCCCGACTCGGTCATCTCAGTCCAAAGATCGTTGCCCTCGCGGGTGCGCTCGCCCACGCCGGCAAACACTGAGAAGCCGCCGTGTTTCGTGGCCACGTTGGTAATCAATTCCTGAATGACGACCGTCTTGCCCACGCCCGCGCCGCCAAAGAGGCCAATCTTGCCGCCCTTCAAAAACGGCTGAATCAGATCGATGACCTTGATGCCGGTCTCGAACATCTCTTCGCGCGTCGATTGTTCGTCGAACAACGGCGCCGGGCGATGAATTGGCATGCGGGTCTTCTCGCCGACGGGCCCGAGCTCGTCCACGGGCTCGCCGATCACATTAATCACGCGGCCCAGCGTCTCCTTACCTACCGGCACGCGAATGGGGCCGCCGAGGTCGAGCGCCTTCATGCCGCGCACCATGCCGTCGGTCGCTTCCATGGCCACCGTGCGAACGCGGCCCTCGCCCAGATGCTGCTGCACTTCGAGGATCACGTTGATGGGCGTAGGCACCTTGAAGCCTTCGCTCGTCACGCGCAGCGCCTGGTAAATAGGCGGCATCGTCGCCTCTTCAAACTGCACGTCGACCGCGGGTCCTGAGATCTGAATTACCTTGCCTGTGTTTTCTGCCATGTCTGCCTTCTTCGCGAACTAAACAGCGGCCGCGCCGCTGACGATTTCAATGATTTCCTTGGTAATGGCCGCCTGCCGCACACGGTTCATCTGCAGCGTGTAGGCATCGATCATGTCCGATGCGTTATTGGTCGCCGAATCCATCGCCGTCATACGCGCTGCCTGCTCCGCTGCCACCGACTCCGCCATCGCGTGGAACAGCATCGCAAACACATATTGCGGAATCAGCCCGGCGAACAGCTCCTCCGCCGGCTGCTCGTAGATGTAGTCCACTTCGGCGGTGCCGAATTTCTTTGACTCTTCTTCGGCCTCGTGCGCATCCGCCGGTTCCAACGCGATGCCCGCACTCCGTGCAGCCTCAGCCGCGCGCTCTTTCTCTTCCGGCGTTGGTTCTACGGCACCTGCAACCCGCGGGCTGCCGATCTTGATCAGCGGCAGCAGTTGCTCCACCACCAGCCGCTGCGAGATGACCGATTTGAATTCGTTGTAGACGATGTACGCCGAGTCGATCTCTTCGTGCACGTAGCGCGCAATGATGTCTTTCGCCAAATCATAGACGCGACCGGTCTCAAGCTTCTCCAGCATGCCCGGATGATCGCCGGTGATTTCGACCGATCCCTTCCGCTCGCGCGTCTTGCGCACGTGGCCTTCGGCGTCCGTCGTCTCGCTGTATGCCGCAACCGGATAGCGCCGACGCATCTGGTCGCGACCCTTGCGGCCCACCGCTTCCACGTCGATCTGCTTGTCCGGGTTGCCCGCGATGAACTGGTAGGCGATCTTGAGGATGTTGGCGTTGAATGCGCCCGCAAATCCCTTATCGCCACTCACGATGACCAGCAGTACGCGCTTCTCAGGCCGCGTGACGAACAGCGGATGACGCAGGTTGCCGCTCTCTTCGTCGAAGATGTCGACGCGGCGCACCAGCGATTCCAGCACGCTGGTGATCATTTGCGCGTAGGGCCGCGCCGTCAACGCCCGCTCCTGCGCACGGCGCAGCTTGGCCGCAGCCACCATCTTCATGGCCTTGGTGATCTGGCGCGTGTTCTTCACGCTGCGAATGCGACGCCGGAGATCGAGTACGTTTGCCATAAATCAGCTGCTAGCTCCTAGCTTCTAGCCTCTAGCTCTTTTCTCTGAATCGCTTCCTGAACGGTCAATTCGAACTTTCGCAGTTCATCGATCATCTTTTCCGGATCGCTACCGGCTTTCTCAACTACGTTTCCTGTCTTACGCACTGCGCGAAGCTACGAATCGACTCGCACTAACTTCCTTCACGTCTACATCCCATGCCTCAAGGCCATCGATACTCGACTCTGATGCCATGGCTGAATCCAGCATTCCTTCGGTTGGCTCTCAGCTAGTAGCTAGAAGCTAGCGGCTAGAAGCTGCCTTTACGCCGTAACTGCTTCCGCCTTCTCTGCCACAAACCCTGCCTTGTATTCCTTCAGGGCGGCGTGCAGCCGGTTGCGGACGTCATCGTCGAGCTGTTTCTTCTTGGTGAGGTCTTCCACCAGACTGCTCTGCGCGGTAGCAAAGTATTTGTGCAGCCCATCTTCGAAAGCGCGAATATCCGTCACCTTCAGGTCGTCAAGATAGCCCTGCGTGCCGGCGAACAGCACGATTGCCTGCTGCTGCCACGTCAGCGGATGGAACTGCGGCTGTTTCAACAGCTCCGTCAGGCGCTGGCCGCGGTTCAGCTGCTTCTGCGTCAACGGATCGAGATCCGAACCGAACTGTGCAAAGGCGGCCAGCTCGCGATACTGAGCCAAATCGAGCTTCAGCGTCGAGCCTACCTGCTTGACCGCCTTGATCGCTGCCGAGAAACCCACACGCGAAACCGAAAGGCCTACGTTGACGGCCGGGCGGACACCCGAGTTGAACAGGTCGGTTTCCAAAAAGATCTGACCGTCGGTGATCGAAATGACGTTGGTCGGAATGTACGCGGAAACGTCGCCGGCCTGCGTTTCAATCACTGGCAATGCCGTCAACGAGCCGCCGCCCCGCTTCGCGCTCATTTTGGACGAACGCTCCAGCAAGCGCGAGTGGAGATAGAACACGTCGCCCGGATAGGCTTCGCGGCCCGGCGGACGCCGGAGCAGGAGCGAGATTTCGCGGTACGCCATCGCGTGCTTCGACAGATCGTCGTACATCACCAGAGCATGGCGGCCGTTGTCGCGGAAGTACTCGCCCATGGCGGTTGCAGCATACGGCGCCAGATACAACATCGGCGCCGGCTCCGAAGCCGAAGCGGCAACCACAATGGTGTGGCCCATGGCGCCGGCTTCAGTCAGCGTCTGCACAACGCCCGCAATCGAAGACCGCTTCTGCCCGATCGCGCAGTAGATGCAAATCAGATCGTTCTTGGCGTTGTTGATGATCGTGTCGAGCAGAACCGCCGTCTTGCCCGTCTGGCGGTCGCCGATGATCAGCTCGCGCTGTCCGCGGCCAATCGGAATCATGGCGTCGATGGCCTTAAGGCCGGTCGCCATCGGCTCGCGCACGCCCTGGCGATCGATGATGCCCGGCGCCAGGCGCTCCACAGGCAGCGTCTCCGTGGTAGCGATGGGCCCCTTGTCGTCGATGGGCTGACCCAGCGCATCCACAACGCGGCCGATCATCGCGTCGCCCACCGGCACGGACAAGATCTTCCCCGTCCGTTTGACCTCTTGGCCTTCTTTGAGCTCGGTGTAGTCGCCCAGCACCACGGCGCCCACCTGGTCTTCTTCAAGACTCATCGCAAGTCCGGCGATTCCATGGGGAAAGCTGAGCAGCTCGCCGGCCATGACCTTGTCCAGGCCGTGCAGACGCGCAATTCCGTCGCCGAGCGTAGTAATCGTGCCGACCTCATCCACCTGGACCTTGGAGTCGTAGTTCGCGATCTGCTCGCGAAGAAGTTGTGTAATCTCGTCTGCCTTGATCTGAGCCATTTTGCTTTCCTCAGGGATCAGGGGTCAGGGTTCAGGGATCAGTTTCGCTTTGCTACAGCGAACGTTCCGTCTCTGAGCGCTTCTATCCAGTCCCGATTGCGTTTCTCTCTTCTCTTGTCAAAACACCCAAACTTCGCAGGGTAGTTGTCACCCTTTTGACCCCTGATCCCCGAAACCTGAACCCGGCCCAATCAGCCCGCCAATGCTTCCTTCAGCCGTTCCAGCCGTCCGCGCACCGAGCCGTCGTACACCGTGGAACCAATCCGCACCACGGCGCCACCCAAAATCGACTGGTCCAGCTTGAAGTCCGCCTGAATCTTCGTGCCTGCCAGCTTGCCCACACCTTCGAGCAACTGGCTGCGCTCATCGCTGCTCAACTCGCGCGCTGTCACAATCTCTGCCTGCCGAATGCCCATCCGCTCCTGCAACGCAGCACGGTAGGACGCAATCACTTCTCTCACATGCCCAATGCGGCCATGATCGATCAGCACCGCAACCAGGTTGCGCAGCTCCTTCTGCATTCCGAGCTTCGCGTTCAGCTTGTCGAGGATCGCCACTTTTTGAAGCGCCGGAACCGCCGGATTCTGAAAGAACGTCTGTAGTTCCAGACTCCCGCCCCAGGTGGCTTCAAAGTCTGCCAACTGCTTGTCAATCGCGGCCGTATCGAGATGCGCCGATGTCACCACATCGAGAAACGCGCGTGCATAGCGGGAGGCAAATGCAGCCATTTAGTTCTGTCCTCCCTTGGCGGCATCGCCAACAAACTGTGCGATCAATGCGCGATCGGTCTCCGGCGTCAACACCAGCTGCTTCGCGGCCTGCTCAATCGCCAGATCGGCTGCAAAGTGCCGCAATCCGCGCCGAGCCTGCGCCGCAGCCACCGCGATTTCCTGCTCGGCGGCGGCAACGATGCGGCTGCTCTCTTCTTCGATGCTGGCCTTGATGCGTACTTCGTCGTGCTTGCTGTCTTCTTCCACCTGCGCGCGAATCGCCGCAATCTCCGAATCGAGCTTCGAGAGCTTCGCTTCCACCGCGCTCAGCCGCGTGTTGGCATCCGCAGTGGTCTTTCGCGCCGTCGCCAGATCGTGCTTCAGCGTCTCCGAACGCTTGCGAATCACCTTGGGCATGATCCGGGCCAGCGGAATCAGAATCGCCAGCGCAATAATCGCGAAGTTGATGAATTCGAATATCCGTGCGGTCGTCTCGACGTCCAGATGAAAAACCTTCGCCAACGACTGGACCAGGGGCGTATGCCGGTAGATGTTCTCATCTTCTCCGGCATTCTCCGTTGCACCGGCTTTATCGATTGCCTTCTCGACCGCGGCTTCGCCGCCCGACGTACTCTGTGCCGCCGTTGCTGCCTGTTGCGCCGCCACATGACCAGGCATCACGACTAAGGCTGCCAATAGACCAAGAACGACAACGGGAAGGATGGTACGAAAAACGCGGATGCGGCGAATAGGCTGTTTCAACGCATACCCCCGGTAGTCGCGGGCAGCACCGCGCGCACCACCTGATTCGCAAGCTCGGCGATTGACGCCTGCACCACCCCGCGGGCCTTCTCCGCTTCTGCTTCCAACTCAGCCTTGGCCTGGCTTACACGTGCGCCAGCAGCCTTGCGGGCTGCATCGAGAGCTGCATCGCGCTCGCCGCTCCACTTCTTGATGCGCTCTTCCCGAGCCTTGAATATCTCTGCACGAGCCTGCCGCAGCTTGGTGTCGTACTCGGCAGCGCGCGCTTCCGCCTGCGCAATCGCCTGATGCGCTGCTTCCACAGCACCCTCCGTGCGGGCGCGCCTTTCCTTCAGCGTGGCGCTCAGCGGTCCCTGGACCAGAAATTGATACGCCAAAACCAGCACGATAAATAACAGGGAGGTGGGCACAGCGCCAACAAAGTAGCCCTGGAGTTGTTGGAAGATGTCTTGCATTCAGGCACCGGAACTGCGGGTGGTCAAAAACTCGAAAAACTGGAGTGGGTGGAACTCCTTTTTGTATCAGGCGGGAAACTCGCAAGTCAACGCGAAGGGCCTATTGCACTGAGGCTTGTGACACCGGTCACCTGAGAGGGAGTTCCACGAAAAAATGGCTTGCTTTCCCTTAGAACAGGCCTACACTGAAGTTACCACCTAGACCCGGTTCAGGGTCCAGCGGGCGCCAGTTTCGGGATGCCTCTCCACTACCGAAACTGGTTGCCCGCCTCTTACTTTCTGGGCTACTTTTCCCGTCCTCATCTCTCCGCACTCATCTCCTTTGGCGCATTCTCCGTCTACCTCCATGACCGGGCCGGTCCAGAGAAAAACCGAGCCAAAACGGAGGATGTTCAACCCAATGCGAAACCAACTCGTCAAAGTCGCCCTTGCCGGCGCTCTTGCGCTCGGTGTTTCCAGCGCCGCGCTTGCTCAGGACAATGCCGCACAACCCCCATCGCAGCCGCAAGATCAGGGCCAGCCCGGACGTGGCCCCATGCACATGGACCCCGACCGGCAGCTCGAGCACATGACTCGCATGCTGAGCCTCAGCGCCGACCAGCAGAGCCAGATCAAGCCGCTTCTGGTTGACCGCCAGCAGAAGATGCAGAGCCGTCTTCCAGGATCAGAGCTTGTCCCGCGAGGACCGGCGCGCTCGGATGCAATCGATCCGGCAGGACTCACAGACCAAGATCGAAGCCGTACTGAACGACCAGCAGAAGCAGAAGTTTGAAGCGATGCAGCAGGAACGCGGCCGTCGCGGGGGCTGGCAAGGCGGAGTACAGCAAGGCGCGCCTCAGCCGCAGTAGGAGATTTCCACACAAGCGGGGCTTGAGCCGAAGACTCCAGTTGGAGATTGCAGATGCCGGTGCAACTGTGGTGCTCAGGCCCGCCGATCACTCACTCGACAACTGCCACTCGACAACTGCGGCGACATCCGAGGCGTCACTTCGGCGCGACGATCGCAGCATCCTTGGTCAGCAATCCGTGCCCGCGCAGCCAGGTCTCGAGCAACACCGGCCACTGATCGAGTGCCGGATCGCCTTTGCCCATGCCGCTGCCGTGGGCTCCGTGGGGAAAGATGTGCGCCTCGGAAGGAACGCCAGCTTTCACCAGCGCTTCGTAGAAACGCAGGCCCTGCTCGACAGGAACGGTTTGATCGTCGAAGGTGTGATACCAGAAGGTTGGCGGTGTGTCTTTGGTGACGAATAGGTCCGGAGAGTAGGCGGCCCGAAGGGCTTCGCAACGGTCCATGAGATTGAAGATCTTGCAGTAGCTCAGGTGCGATGTGTCTGAAGAGATCGCGCCGATCCAGGGATAGATGAGGACCAGATAGTCTGGGCGGCTGGAGACGCGATCTGCTGGATCGGCTGCGTCGGGAGTGCCGGGAACAAACTGCGTTCCGGCGAGTGCGGCCAGATGTCCGCCAGCGGACGAGCCCATCACCACAATGCGATTGGGATCGATGAGGTAGTCGCGCGCCCGGGAACGCACCAGCTGGATGGCGCGCCGTGCATCGACGAGCGGAACCGGCAGTACGTAACCATTCGAAGTGAGCCGGTATTGCACGATAAACGCCCGAAAGCCGCGCGCGGTGAACCAGTCCGCATATTGACGGCCTTCGAGATTGGCGGCGAGGTTGCGATAGGCGCCGCCGGGAAAGATGATGACTGCCGAACCGTTCTCGGTGCCCTCGTGCGGTGCGAGGATGGTCAGCGTGGGAATGTCGTTGCAGCTATCCCCTTTGGCTTGAGGCGCTGGTCCCGGCCAGAGACGGATTGTCTGAATTCCAAGGAAGTCGTTGTCCTGGCCTGGTGTTGCGCAGGTCTGCATCTGCGCGCGCGCTGGAAAACTCAACCCCGCAGCCAAAGCAAGAAGGAAAAGACGCCTCATCGAAACCCCCGCGTAGCTTCGCGGCGATTATAAAGGGCGGCTCAGTCGTCAGTAGGCAGTCGTCAGTCAGGGATGATTGTTCGGGGATCGGGACCGCTTGCGTGACCTGGGTACTGCGGGATTGCCCTGCTTTCGGTTCATTGCACTGTGTTTGGAGCATGGGGGAGGGGGGAGGGGGGTAGGGCAGTGGTCTGACCACTGATCTCGCTGGACCGATCAAAATTGCCCGCCGCCGGTGGGCGATGCCCCCTGGCTATTGATTGCGGGCGAGATTTGGATCGGCTTTGGACCTTCTTCTATCGTGCGCTATTTGGGGTTAATTCTTCGCAAACGGGCGGGGAAATTCTCGCGACGCCAAACCATGCGCAGGATTCGCAACGTTCCTATGGACATTGCAAAGGAGAGCGGGTATCTTATGTGCAATGTCCATAGGAGCAGACGATGGCCGAGAAGAGATCGGAAGTGCTGCAAGGCACCCTGGACCTGATGGTGCTGAAGACGCTTCATGCGATGGGGCCGTTGCACGGGTTCGGGATTGCGCGGCGCATCGAACAGGTGAGTGATGGCGTTCTCGATCTGAACGAGGGGACGGTCTACACGGCGCTGCTGAGGCTGCAGCAACAGGGATGGATTGCATCGAAGTGGGGGACGAGTGAGAACAACCGGCGGGCTCGCTTCTATTCCATTACCAAACAGGGCGCGAAGCAACTGGAGCGCGAGAGGGACAACTGGGAACGGGTAGCAGGCGTAATGGAGCGTGTGTTGCGGCTGGAGAGGCAAGGGTGACGCGATGGGGAAACTGCGGGTGCTGTGGGCGAGAGTGAGGGGACAGGCGGCGCAAAAGCGTGAAGACGGAGTGCTCGAAGAGGAGATCCGGGAGCACATTGCGCTGCTGGCAGAGCGCTATACGGCGCAGGGGATGACCGCGGAGGATGCAGCCCGGGCGGCACGGCGGCAGTTCGGCAATGCCACAGTGCTGAAGGAGCGGCAGAGAGCGCAGCGCGGGATTTTGTCGCCGGAGGAGTGGTGGCGGGATGTGCGGTTCGGGGCACGCATGCTTGCCAAGCGGCCGGCATCGAACGCTGCCGTGGTTCTAGCTTTGGCGCTTGGCATCGGAATGAATGCGGCGGTGTTCACGTTTGTGAATGCCCTGCTGCTGCGGCCTCCGCAGCAAGTGAGCGCAACCGGCAAATTGGTGGAGGTCTGGCTGCACAATCCGAAGAGCAGCGGGCTGCAGAGTTACTTGCCGTTCAACTATCCCGACTATGCCTACTACCGCGACCACACTCGGTCGCTCGAAGGCCTGATGGCATTCGATGGCGACGGCACCAACGCGATTTGGAACCACGACGGAACGGGAGAAACCCTCTACGGCCAGCTGGTGTCGGGCAGCCTGTTTCAACTGCTCGGAGTCAATGCCGCGCTGGGACGCACCCTCTCCTCCGACGACGACAAAGAAGAAAATCCACGTCAGGTGGCGGTGCTCAGTTACACGTTCTGGAAGACGAAGCTCGGCGGCGATGCCAAGGTTGTAGGGCGAACCATGATGCTCGATGGCGAGGCGTTCACCGTCGTGGGGGTAGCTCCGCAGGGATTCACCGGCCTGCTCATCGCAACTGCGCCGACTTTCTGGGCGCCGCTTACTGTGCAGGATCGCTTCACCCATGACAAGGGCCGCATGACCGACCACAACAGCTACTGGCTGATTGTTGCGGGAAAGATGCGCAGTGCGGGCGACCGCAAGAGTGTGCAGGCGGAGATGCACGTGCTCGCGAAACAGGTCTTCCTCGACCACGGAAGCAAGGACGATTTTCTGGATGCGATGGTGTATCCGCTTACGCTCATTCCCGGACCTTTCCGAGTCTATGTGGGTGCGTTCACCGGCGGCCTGCTCGTGGTCTTCGCCCTGGTGCTGCTGATTGCCTGCACCAATGCGGCGAGCCTCATGCTCGCGCGGGCCACCGGACGAACGCGCGAGATGGCAACGCGCGCTGCGCTTGGCGCTCGGCCTGCACGCCTGCTGCGCCAGATGCTGGTAGAAAGCCTGATCCTGGCCTGCATCGCCGGAGTGGCCGCTATGGCTATTGCGGGGGTGACTTCGCGGCTGCTCATGCGACTGATGCCAGCGAACCTGCCGATCTCCCTCGACATTCCCCTGGATTGGCGAGTCGTTCTTTTCACCGCCGCGGTTTCTCTGGCTGCGGGCGTTGTGTTCGGCTTGGCCCCTGCGTTGCGTGCTTCGGCAGCGCAGCCTGCGCGAGTCCTCAACGAAGAATCCCGCTCGGCGGGTCCTGGCAAGTCGCGCATACGGAACGCCCTGGTTGTAGGACAACTGGCGATGTGCGTTGTCCTGCTCGCCGGCGCTACGCTGTGCGTGCGCAGCCTGATGAATGCCAACGCGATCGACCCTGGATTCGATACACGGCATATCGCCCTGGCCAAGCTTGACCCCGGGAGCCTGGGCTACTCGCCGCAGAAGGTCAAGGACTTCTATGCGCGCCTGCTGCAGCGGGTAGAACGGCTGCCCAATGTCACTTCTGCGAGCTATGCGCAGTTTCTGCCTCTGGAGATGTCGCAGTCGCAAACATCTGCGGGCCTGCGGCTGGGTAAAGACCCTGAAGCGATCACCGTGGATGTCTTTCGCGTCGAACCTGGGTTCTTCGGCACCATGGGCATTCAACTCCTGCGCGGCCGAGACCTGACTGAGAAAGAGGCGGACAGCCTGACGGCCGATGCGGTTGTCATCAACGAGAACACGGCGCGGAGACTGTGGCCGGGCGAAGATCCAGTGGGCAAGAGGCTGGCCTTGGGCAACGAAAAGACGATGAGCGAGGTTGTCGGTGTCGTGAAGAACGGGAAATACCGCACGCTGGGCGAAGGGCCCGTGGCCGTGGTTTTTCGCGGGTTGCTTCCATCGATGCGAACGCTGGTCGTGCGCACCGCCGGCAACTCGCGTGCGGTCCTGGACGAGGTACGGCGCGAAGTGCCGATCGTCGATCCGTTGATGACCGCCACGCAGGTCCAGACGATCGAGGACTTCATGGCCCTGCCGCTGTTTCCGGCGCGGACCACCGGATGGCTCCTCGGTGTGTCGGGCATGCTCGCTGTGGTCATGACGGCGATCGGACTGTTCGGCGTGATTGCCTATCTCGTATCGCAGAGGACACACGAGATCGGCGTGCGCATGGCACTCGGTGCGCGACAGAGCGATGTTCTCAAGATGGTGATGGGCCAGGGACTGCGATTGACGGCGATCGGGCTGGGCATCGGACTCTGCGCGGCATTCGCGGCCGCACGTATGCTTGCGCCGCTCCTCTATGGGATCGGCGCCAACGATCCGGCAACCATGCTCGCCGTAGCTTTCGGACTGGCGTCGATCGCTTTGTTGGCCTGCTATCTGCCCGCACGCAAGGCGATGCGCGTTGAGCCATCGGTGGCGCTGCGCTACGAGTGAACAACCAATCTGGGTGCAAGTGCGGCGGCTGAGCGAGCGCCGGCCGGCCTTGGGAGCGGGTGGGCATGGGGTCCCCGAGGACAGGGTCGCCACGAACTGGTCTTGGTTCGTTGGTAAGAAGAGCAGGTCTTCGTTCGAGAGACCGCTACAGCCAGATCGAGGTATGGCCGGCGCAGTTTTCCGTGGCTTGGGTGGTGAGGCGCTCGGCGAGATCGAATCCGTAGCGGCCGAAGTAATACGCTGCTCCATGCAGCCGCTCCTGCAGCACGTTGCCGGGATAGAGGGCGCGGCTGATGGCCTCGGCGTGACGCCGGATGGATTCTTCTTTTTGCAGTTGGAAGTTTGCCGCGAGACGGCGCAGACGGTTCATCTGGTAGCGCATCTTGCTGGCCGCGGTTTCGGCTGAACGTCCCAGGCCCTGATCGAGCGCCCGCGCCCAATCAAGAAGAGGCGTCAACTCAGCGTCGAGCGCGTTGCCGGCTGCAGCCAGCTTGCGTTTGCCCTCGATGGGCATTGCGCGGGCGGCCAAGAGCTGGGTGAGCGAGTCTTGTGTTTCGGAAAAGATGCGGTCCAGCGTCAGGCCATGTTGGCGGAGAAGGTCGCCGATCTGGGGTTCGATCAGCGTCGCTGAGAATCTTGGCTCTGACGGGGTCATCTTGCCGCCCTTTCGCACGGCAATCCGCTTGTAGATCACTTCGGATTGCGCGAAGTAGGCGATCTCGGCCGGGCCGCCGATGGTGAGCGAGGTGCCGAGCAGATAGTCCTGAAACAGGGGACGCAGCAGGGCCGACGGGGAGATGCGCTCGGGAGCCGAATCCAAGATGCCGACCAGGTCGGCGGTGGTGTAGCGGTCGCGGCCGGCCTGCCAGAGGCCTTGCGGTTCCTGGGGGCTGGGCGGGGTGCGCTTGAGAGCCAGGCGCGCGCCGGTTTTTTCATCCAGTAAAAACAGGAGACTTGACCCGGGCGCAACGGCAACCTGGGCGTGATAGCCGGCGGCTTGGAGAGCCTGGTTGCGCTCGAGGAGGGCGGCGTGGAGATCGTCGGCCTGCTCAAGACCGGCACGCAGAACGGGCGCGCCCATGCGATGGACGGCGCGGCTGGCGGCATCGAAGATGAGCAGCCCCTGGGCGGCGAAGACCCTGGAGTAGAAATCGGCGAAGGCCTGGGCAAAGGTGCGGCCGGGCTTGTAGGCGTCGACGAGCGCGTCCATGGCTTCGGAGGAGCCGATGAGCTCCCAGGCCTGGTCAAGGATTGGAGCTATAGAGTTTGTCCAGTACGACGCTGCCGACCGGCAACTGGAGCAGCGGGCGCGGTCTGGATAGACCAGCTTCTTGAGCTCGCGCCGCGAGGGGAAGGTGACGTGATTGATTTCGGCGAAGTCGTGATCTTCGGTCGCGAGCCAGAAGAGCGCGGCGTGGGGCTTGCCGGCTGCGGTTGCGTTGCGGGCGCGGGCGATGGCGGTTGCTGCCTTGAGCGGAGTGAAGAGCGGTCCGCCGAAGAGGCCTACCTGCTGGCCGGTGACGACCACGCCGGCGCCGCTGCGGAGCGCGTCCAGACTCGCTGTTGTCGCGGGATTCGCTGCCGGATTCTGCGCGGCGAGCACGTCGACCAGCTCGGGCCAATGCGCGGGGCGCGGCGGGGCGGTCTGCCAATCCACATGGAGAGGGACGAAGCCGTAGAAGGGTTCGAGCGCTGCCTCGCCGGCACAGAAGTCCGCGTAGAGGTGGCTCAACCCCGGTGCTACGGCGATCGGATGACAGTCTGCCAGATGCAACGCGTTCGTTTCCTGTGAGTGAGACTGGGCCGGATGTTTGGGAGAACCGGTTGAATTAAGGATGCCATGCCGCGGCGAATCGATGCACAACCAATTGACGGTCCGGCTCAGACGCGTGCCGTATCCTGTTGTTTCGTCGCAATCCCCCGTTTAGGAGACGCACGCGATGCCGAAGAAGTCTGCAACGAAAGCCGCCAAAAAGGGCGCCACCAAGAAAGCTCTCAAGTCCAAGACGCGCGGAGGGGCAGCTAAACGCGGGGCAGTCGAGACCGCCGAACTGCTCAGCTCCGAGGTGGTGTTCGAGTGCTCGCTGTTCAAGGTGCGGCACGACAAGCTGATCGAACCGGGCGGCAAGCACAGCGAGCGCGATGTGATCCGGCACAACGGCAGTGTGGTGATACTGGCTCTCGACAACTCGAAGAGCAAGAAAGATCCGTGGATCGTGATCGAGCGGCAGTATCGCCATGCGGCGAACCAGTACTTGTGGGAGCTGCCGGCGGGCAAGTTGGAGGCAGGTGAGGAGCCGGTGATCGGCGGGCAGCGCGAGCTCGAAGAAGAGACGGGGTATCGGGCGAAGAAGTGGAAGCCGCTCGTCGAGTACTATGCCAGCCCCGGATTTCTGGGCGAATCGATGAAGGTGTTTCTGGCGCAGGGCCTCATTCCGGGCGATGCGCATCCAGAGGAAGACGAGCAGATCGAGATTCGGCTGGTGAAGCTGTCGGACGTGCTGAAGATGATCGAGAAGGGCGCGATTCTGGATGGAAAGACGCTGACGAGCGTGCTGCTTTACGCTCGAATGCTGGCCAAAAAGCGGAAGTAGATTCCTACCGAAATACAGCTGTAGCGCCATTAAATCAACGGCTTCCGAGAGCTCGGCGAGGGATACCGGAGCCTTGTCCCACTTCGTGAACTTCGTTCGTCAATTTCTTATCAACCTTTCGGCGCCAATCACCGTCATATCCCGTATGCGGCGGGCGTTCCCCTTTGCGTCTTCGCTCGCTGTCAACTCATCCATGCAAGAAAGGCAAGCCTGTGGCTCAGTACAAAGGCAAGGTGAAGTGGTTCAACAACGCCAAGGGCTACGGATTCATCGGACGCGATGACGGGCCCGACGTATTCGTCCACTACTCGGCGATCCAATTGGACGGCTATAAAACACTGAAAGAGGGCGATGACGTGGAGTTCGATATCGTCCAGGGTCAGAAAGGTCCCCAGGCGGATGCAGTGATCCGGATGAGGGACGCCGCCCACACCGCAGCTTAGCTTCGCTCGAAGTCATACCCCCAGAGCCTGCCGCTGTGGATACATGTGCGCCTTATGAATCGTGGGGCGTAGCTTCCAAACCACAGGTGTGGTAGAGGAAGCGATTGCCTGAAGGTTCCGAATCCATCACAAGGTTGAGTTTGCATTTGTGATGCCTGGGCCATTGCGACGTCGGCGCCGGACCGCGCTTCATCGGGACATTCCCACCTCTCAAGAATCCGGTCGGCCTGCCTCATCGTGGATACTGTTCGCGGAGACTCTTCCCCCGCGGAGACTGATCCTTGGAAAACACCACCATCGCCCGCCTGCTGTCGGAGACTGCCGATCTGATGGCGATCGACGGCGCCGACACGTTCCGCATTCTGAGCTACCGGCGCGCTGCCGAAGCCGCGGAGCAGACCACTGTCGACTTGATGGCAGTGGCGTCGGACGTCCGAAAAACTGCTCGAGATTCCTGGGATCGGCAAGAGCATGGCCGCGAATATTCAGTCCATCGCTGGCACAGGGTCTCTTCCGCAGCGCGATCAACTGGTCGCGAAGTACGGCACGGGGATTCTGGAGTTGCTCAAACTGCCTGGCATGGGGCCGAAGACGATTGCGCTGTTTTGGTCGGCCGCGCAGATCACCAGCATCGACCAGCTCTCGGCCGCGATCGAGGATGGACGGCTGGCCAAATTACCGCGGATGGGCGCAAAGCAGATTGAGAAGATCAAGAAGGGCATCGAGGACTATCGGCGCAGCTCGGGGCGGTTCCGCATCGACGAGGCCGAAGAGGCAGCGAAGCAGATCTCTGAGTACCTGCTGGCCTTTCCGGGGATCGAACGCGTGACGCCGGCGGGATCGCTCCGTCGTGGGCGCGAGACTGCGGGCGATCTCGATCTGCTGGTCACCGGCCCTGCGTGCCAGCCCGGCAAGTGCGGCGCTTCTGTCGAATATGTCGCCGCGTATCCGGGCATCCACAGCATGATCGCGAAGGGCGAGAACAAGGTCAGCTTCTACCTGGCCAATAGCCTGCAGGTCGACGTGCGGCTGTTGCCTTCGGAATCCTATGGAGCGGCTCTGCAGTACTTCACTGGCTCGAAGGCCCACAACGTCTCGTTGCGCCAGCGGGCGCTCAAGATGGGCTACACGCTCAGCGAGTGGGCTCTGGCCCGGCTCGACGACGAGTCGGTGGTGGTCGCCGCTGCTACCGAGGAGGAGATTTACGCCGCTCTGGGGATGGATTGGATGCCACCCGAGCTGCGCGAGAATCTTGGCGAGATCGAGGCTGCCGCGAGTCATTCCCTGCCCCGCCTCATCGAGCTCAAAGACATCAAGGGCGACGTGCACATGCACACGGTCGAGACCGACGGCCACAACACGATTCGCGAGATGGCTGAGACGGCGCTCGCCCACGGCTACCAGTACATTGCCATCACCGATCACTCCAAAGCGTTGGCCATGACCAACGGGCTCGACGAGAAGCGGGCTCTGGAGCACATCCAGAGAATTCGCGAGGCCGACAAAGAGATGGAAGGCCGCATTCGCATCTTCGCCGGCATCGAGGTCGACATTCTCGCCGACGGAGCTTTGGATCTAGACAACGAAGTGCTGGCGCAGATGGAGGTCGTCATCGCCAGCATCCATTCGCGCTTCGATCAGAGCCGCGAAGAGACGACCGACCGCGTGCTACGCGCCCTTGAGAACCCTTACACACGGATCCTCGGGCATCCTACCGGCCGGCTCTTGCTTCGCCGCGAACCGGTCGCTATGGATATGGGCGCCGTGCTGCGCCGCGCCGGCGAACTGGGCGTGGCCGTCGAACATAACGCCGCTCCGGAGCGTCTTGACCTGAGCGACCGCGATTTGCGTCTGGCCAAGGAGATGGGCTGCAAAATCGTCATCAACACCGACGCCCACAATCTGCGCGACTTCGACAAGATGACCTATGGTATGCGCCAGCTGCGCCGCGCGTGGCTCGAGCCCGCCGATGTGCTGAACACGCGCGGGCCGGAGGAGTTTCTGGGGGGGCTGCGGCCAAGGCCGTAGGCAAGGCCGGCCCCTCTGCAGTTACTTTACAAGCGGGTCGCGAGGCGTTACGCTATACGCGTGATCAGGACCTTTCGACATTCTGGCATCGAGAGATTCTTTAAGACCGGCAGCAAGGCGGGCATTCAACCTAAACACGCCCCCAAGCTCCAGCTTCAGTTGTTTGCCCTCAACCGGGCGAAATCTGCGCCGGATATGAACGCCCCAGGATGGGACCTTCATCCCCTTCACGGCAACCTTCGCGGACACTGGTCGGTCAAGGTGAATGGGAATTGGCGCCTGACATTCACTTTCGAGGAAGACGATGCAGTCCTTGTCGATTATCAGGACTACCACTAAAGGACAGGAGGAACCTTCAGTATGCTGATGCACAATCCACCCCACCCGGGACGGGTCCTTCGCGAGTATCTCGGCGCAATTGAAATCGTAGGAGCCGCGCGGCATCTTCGTGTCACCCGGACGACCCTCTCGCGCATTCTGAATGGACGCGCGGGCATCTCCGCGGAGATGTCTTTGCGGCTGTCGGAAGCCCTGGGAACGCATGAAGGCTTCTGGCTGGGTCTCCAGATGGACTATGACCTCTGGCATGCGGGCCGGCAGCACCGCAAGAGAATCCAACCGCTTCGCAAGGCGGCCTAAGTCCCGGCCTCTGGCTTGAGCCTGCCGATGTGCTCAACACGCGCGGACCGGATGACTTTCTGGCGGCGCTGCGTCCCCGGCCGTAACCCATTCATGGTTCCTACCGGCCCCTGCGGCTCTCACGATTTGATGGCAGCGCCTCGATCCCCCGGGATAAGATAAGGGCGCTATGAGTCTGCTCGGTCAGCAATCCCAGAGCGAACTGGACGACACCGCCAAGGGCGAGTCCCTGACCAAGGGAACGAGCCACATCGTCATCGCCGCCGTGGTGGCGACGGTGGTGGTCAGCATCGCGATTGCAATCTATGTGATTGCCGGAGAAAAGCCGCCCGTCGCGACGGCGCAGATTGTCGATATCTGGGCGCATCCCATGCACGAAGTCACGCCGGGCTTCGACGCCAACGGAAGCGCGGTCTCACAGACCACCTTCGATCAGGTTCTGGTCTTCACGCATGTGCGCCTGCACAACCAGAACAAGAACCCGATCTTCCTGCACCAGATTCTGACCAACGTGACGCTGCAAGACGGGAGTATCGACTCGAGCTTCGCCGGCACCGCCTCGCAATACCTGCGCACCTTTAAGGCTTATCCGGACCTGGGGCCCTGGTTTAATCCGCCCATCGATACCGAATTGACGCTCCAGCCCGGCGAGACGAAGGAGGGGACCTTCGTCTCCTCCTTCCGCCTGGCGAAAGCGCAATGGGATGCGCGCAAGGCTCTCGACTTCACCTTCGGATTCCGCTACCAGCCCGAAGTGAAAGCCACCGCGACGACCGCGGTTATTGACCGGTAGGAGCCGCGGTCGGCGGCACTGGCGCAGTCTTCGGCGTCGAGAGATAGCCTGAGACCGAGTTCTTGTTTGGCATCCCATTCACGACGATCTCGTACAGCGCCGGATCTTTGCCGCTGTAGAACTGCATCGGCTCGTCGACGTTGCGGTCCTTCTTCTCATAGCTGCGATCGTCCGCGAATACCACCAGAGTGAACCGGCTTTTCCTCTGGTCCGTCTTTTTCAATTCGAGGCTCACCGTGCCCACCGGCTTCTTCTCGCCCTTCTGCAGGGTGAACTCGTAGTAGTTCCGGTCGCCGCGGTGCTTCAGAACATCCAGCTCCTGCGCATTGCGCGCGATCAGGCTGGCATGGTCGCTCAGGTCGCCCTTCATGGACGTGAGCTGAGAGATGGCGCCCTGCAGATCGGTCTTGGTCTGCGTGAGATCGGTTTTCACCCCACCCACATCGGTCTTTACGGTCGAGACATCGCTGGCGACGGCGGTCACCTGCTGGGCCGTCTGCCGCTGCGCAGTTTCAAGCCGCTTGGCATCGGCCTGTTCCTTCGAAATCAGAGCCTCGGCGCGCTCATCCAGCTGTTTCTGCGTCAGGCCCAGCGACTTGCCCAGCTCGTCGGTGGCCACCGTCAACCGCGCATTGGTCTCGCGCAGATCGGCAGCCAGCTTCACGTTCTGCTGGTTCGCGGCTGCCAGCTCGGTCTCCTGGTGCGCCACACGATTACTCAGCGTGTAAGCCCAGATCAATCCCCCGAGCGCGGCCACAAGCGCCGCTCCGATGACTGCCAGCAACGCGCCGGAATAAGTTCTCGGGGCATTCTCAAGTTCACTCATTGTTTCCCTTTCCTCCTGCTCGGCGGTCCCACGCGGGCCGCTTCTGACGGGTTGGCGCAATCCTATCTTGTTTTCGAAGGGTGCGGAATTGCCTCCGCAGAGTCTTCGAGGCGCTGCAGATACCCGGAAAGCTTGTGCAATCGAGAGGATGGCAGACAAACACCTCCGGGGATTGCACTCAATATAGAACGAAATGAACCCGGGTGCGAAGAAGAAGCTGCCTGCCTCCGATGCAAACAGTAACCTTGTGGAGGGGACGGCTGAGACCTCTCGACCGTGACAATCCATCAATCGCTAAGCTATAAAAGAACTTTGCTGCACTTTTGTGTGTCCGGCGGTCCTCCGCGCCGGAATGCCAGGCCAAACGTACAAAAATAGACCAAGCAAGAGGGAGTCCAAAGGCCATGTCTACAGCTGTCGCGGGAAAAGGACTGGAAGGAATTGTTGCCACCAACTCCGGCATCTGCTGGATCGACGGAGATGCAGGCGTGCTCGCCTATCGCGGCATCGACATCCACGAGCTGGCCGAGAACTCCACCTTCGAAGAGACCACCTTCCTGCTCTGGAACGGCCGTCTTCCCAATCAATTCGAGCTGCGCGAATTTCAGGCCCAGCTCGCCCTCGCCCGCGTCCTCGATCAGCGTGTCGTCGATTTGTTGCGCAGCTTCCCATCTACCGCGACACCCATGGAAGTGCTGCGAACTGCGGTGTCGGCGCTCAGCTTTTACGACGCCGACGAAAAAGACAACTCCCACGACGCCAACGTCCGCAAGGCCTACAACCTCACCGCACAGATTGCCATGATCGTAGCCATCTACGATCGCATCCGCAAGGGTAAGGAAATCGTTCCACCGGATCGCTCTCTCTCCCACGCCGGTAACTTTCTTTGGATGCTTAACGGCGTCAAGCCCTCGGAAACGGCAACCCGCACCCTCGATATCGCACTCATTCTTCATGCCGACCACGAGCTGAACGCTTCCACCTTCGCCGCCCGCGTCATCGCTGCTACCCTCTCCGACATCCACTCCGCCATCACCGGAGCCATCGGCGCACTCAAAGGCCCGCTGCATGGAGGAGCGAATGAAGGCGTGATGCGTTTGCTGCTGACCATCGATAAGGAAGGCGCGGACCCGGTGGAATACGTGAAGAACATGCTCGCGGCCCGGCAGAAGATCTCCGGCTTCGGCCATCGCGTGTACAAGACGGAAGACCCGCGCGCCACGCACCTGCGCCGCATGTGCGGAACAGCTCGGCAAAGACGCAGGCCAGCCTCGGTGGTATGAAATGTCGCGCGCCATCGAGCTCTACATCAATAAGGAAAAGAAGCTCAACGCCAACGTCGACTTCTACTCCGCCTCGACTTACGCAACGCTCGGCATCGACATCGATCTCTACACGCCCATCTTCGCCATGAGCCGGATCGCCGGCTGGGCCGCGCACGTCATCGAACAGCTCGACGACAACCGCCTGATCCGCCCGCGCGCCGAATACATCGGTCCTGAGTATCCCACCCATTGGATCGCCGTCGAAGAACGGCCGTAGTCCATCGTGGCTAGTCGATCGACTTCCCCCATCGACACGCAGACCCTCATCAACCAAGCTCTCGCTCACCATCGCGCCGGACAGTTTGCCGAGGCCGAGCGTTTGTACTTGCAGGTTGTCGATATCGACCCCAATCACGCCGACGCGATTCATCTGCTCGGCATGGTTGCTTTTCAGGCCGGCGACCTGGAACGGGCGGCTGCGACGATTTGCCGAGCCATCGCGCTCCATCCCACAGCGGCCTCGTATCACTCGAATCTCGGCAATGTGCTGCAGGCGCAGGACAAACTCGATGAAGCTGCGGCGAGCTATCGGCAAGCGCTCGCCCTAAGGCCGGATCTGGCTGAGACCCACGTCAATCTCGGCAATATCCTGCAGCAGCTCGGCGATGTCGATGGTTCGCTGGCGGAGTTCCGCGTTGCCCTTCAGTCCAATTCGGATATGGCCGAGGCCGCCGTCGCCGAGTCCGGGGCCCTTCTGCTCAAAGGCGAATTCGCCGCCGGGTGGTCCAACTTCGATTTGCGTTGGCGCACCCGGGACTTCGACACGTCGATGCGGACCTACCCGCAGCCGCTCTGGGACGGAAAGCCTCTTGCATCGGGCCGTCTGCTCGTCTGGGGAGAACAAGGCGTAGGCGATGAGATCATGTTCGCCGGCCTCATCCCCGATCTGATCGCGACTGGAATCCCTGTCGTCATCGATTGCGATCGCAGGTTGGCTCCGCTGTTCGCGCGTTCGTTTCCCGGCGTGCCAGTGATCTCCGGCTACGATCCATCCAAGCAGCCGGAGTTAGAGATTGCCGCGCATCTGCCCAGCGGAAGCCTGGCGCGCTTTTTCCGGAGCAGTCTGGCGGCATTCGCAGCAGTGAAGTCGCCGTATCTGTTCGCCGATGCCGCGGAACGCGAGCGGCTCAGATCCAAATGCGACGACGGTCGGCCGCTGATCGGTCTCGCCTGGCACACGCGCAACGCGAAATCCGGACGAAGGCGCTCGATTGCGCTCTCTATGCTTGCGCCGCTCTTCGACAATCCACGACTCAAGTGGATCAGCCTGCAGTATGGCAGATCACGCGGAGCTCGAGGCTCAGGCGGAGGCTGCGGGTGTGGCTCTGATGGTCGACAGCACCGTCGATCAAGCTAAGGACATCGACCGCTTCGCCGCTCAAGCCGCGGCCATGGACCTGGTCATCGCCATCGACAACTCGACTGCCCATCTCGCCGCCGCCCTCGGCCGGCCGACATGGCTGCTGTTGCCGTTCGCTCCCGACTGGCGATGGCTTTTAGGGACGGAGAAGAGCCCGTGGTATCCGGCGATGCGCATCTTCCGACAACCGCAGCGCGGCGACTGGACTTCGGTCGTGGGCGAGGTGCACAAGGCCCTGGCGTCGCTCTAGCTCTGGAGTACAACAGATGGTTCAGCGGAGCCTGCGTCTGTGGGTCCAGGGGTAGGAGAATTTCGCTTGCATGCCGTTTCCGGTTCCGTGCTACCCTTGGGTCTCTCAGCGGCTTCCCCCGCACAAACGTCAATCTGCTTTCCGCTGAAACCGTCTCCGGCTGCCCTCCGGGAGGTTTTGTCTGTGCCCTGCAGGCAGCGTTTCTGCAACTCACACCATAGGAGATGCACATGATGTTAGGAATGTCCCTTGCCACTTTCACCACTCTGCACGTCGCGATCAGCCTGATCGCCATCGCGGCCGGCCTAGTCGCCGTCCTCGGCTGGATCGCAGCCCGCAACCTTCCCACCCTGAATGTGGTGTTCCTCGCGTTCACCGCGTTGACCAGCATCACCGGGTTTCTCTTCCCCTTCAAAGGCGTGACCCCTGGGATCGTAATCGGCCTGCTGTCGATGGTCGTCCTGGGCATCGCGGCGGTCGCGCGCTATGTGGGCCACATGAATGGCGGCTGGCGCGGATCCTATGTCATCTCGGCAGCCCTCGCCCTCTACTTCAATGTGTTTGTGTTTATTGTCCAGTCGTTTGAGAAGGTGCCAGCTCTGCACGCTCTCGCGCCGACCCAATCAGAAGGCCCGTTTAAGATCGCGCAGCTCGTCACTCTGGTTTTGTTTGTCACACTTACGGTGATGGCCTTCCGCCGCTATCACCCGGAACCGGCAACTGCGTGAATTCCCAAGGCGCGGCGGCAGAACTTCGTCGCCGCCCGCCACACCAAGACTGGATCACGAACACAGCTCATTGACTCCGAAGGGGACACGCTCCATGGCACCGGTTGTCGCATCCGAAGTGACGATCCGCACCGCGACGCCGGAAGACGCCACGGTCTGCGGCCGCATTTGTTACGACGCCTTCAGCACCCTCAATGCCCGCCACAACTTCCCGTGCGACTTCCCCAGCCAGGAGATTCCCGCCGGTGTTCTCTCGACGATGTTCGCAGCTCCCGGTTTCTATTGCGTGGTTGCCGAAAGCGAAGGCCGCATTATCGGCAGCAATTGTCTGGATGAGCGCTCAACGATCGCGGGCATCGGCCCGATCACCATCGATCCGGCGGTGCAGAATTCCGGCGCGGGACGCAAGCTGATGCAGGCGGTGATGGACCGCGCCGAGGCTGAGGGCAAAGCTGGCATGCGCCTCGTGCAGGCCTCATTTCACAATCGCTCGCTCGCGCTCTATACGAGCCTGGGGTTCGATGTTCGTGAGCCGCTTAGCTGCCTGCAGGGCCACACTGCGCAACGAAGCGTGCCCGGATGCGAAGTTCGGCCCGCGACTTCGGCGGACCTGGCTGCGTGCAACGCCCTGTCTCGCAAAGTGCACGGATTCGAGCGCGCAGTCGAATTGGCGCAGGCGATCCAGCAGAGCACGGCCATGGTCGTCGAACGAGACGGGAGAATCACCGGCTACGCGAGCTCGCTGGCATTCTTCGGCCACACCACGGCCGAGACAAATGTCGATCTGCAGGCACTGATCGCATCCGCGGATTCCTTTGGGGGCTCCGGCATTCTTCTTCCTTCGCGCAACAGTGCTGTGCTGCGCTGGTGTCTCGCCAATGGCTTGCGCATCGTGCAGCCGATGACGTTGATGACCCTCGGGCTCTACAACGAACCAGCCGGCGCCTGGATGCCCTCGATTCTCTATTGATCCGCTATCGAACGGAAGCTGTCTGCTGTGCCTTCCACATCAGGTACAGCCCCCACGCCGCAACGGTGCTGGCATCGGCGATTGTTCCGTCGCGCATCATGCGCTCGAACTCAATCGGCTCAAGGGGCGGAAGTCTTCGGTATCCAGAGCCCATATCCAAAATTTCGCGCGCTTGCAGGCTCTGCAAGCTTGTAGTGTCCGTGGATGTAGTCGCAAAGCGGCTTGCGGACGCTCTGAAGATGGGCAACCCTCGCGAGATACGGGAATCCTAAAAGCGCGCTCACTAGAACTCTCTCGTGCCGTTGATCCACCACGCACTTTTGCGTGAAATCGGGAGCCAAGAGCAGGCTGCTTTCCGAACCCTGCTTCAGCTGGTCGATCTGGCGCTCAATCGCTTGCGGCGTATTCGAGTCCGCGCCCCCATAGAAGAATCCATAGTCAATTTGGCTTGAGACGATGTATCCCCTCGCATTGGGCTCGTAGGTGAAGGGAATCTCAAATCTCTTACGAATCGAACCTTTTGAGAACGTTGTGTAGAGGGAAGCAATGTCCCCATTGGGAGGAAATTCTCGCGCCGCGGGGGCGCTCAGTCCGATTGCCGTCGCAAGAAATGCGATCACCACATAAAGGCCGAGGGGACAGGCAATAAACAAATTGCGGCAGAGCCGCCACCAACGTCCGGTGGCGGACGCCCAAAAGAGGGCGATAAGAAAGAACCCGATCCCGTTGAGCAGGATGTGTCCCGGGTCGCATCTTCCCAAGGCCGCGGCACACATCGGAATCGAATAAAGGAGGATGGCTACAGCATTGTCCTGTTGCCCCGCTCTGAATCGCTGCACCAGGTAGCAGGCGCCGAGATAGACTGCGCCGAAATAGGCCAACGTGGCTGGTCCAGGCGCAACGGGGAAACCATTAGCACCGCCTCCGTCAAGTAACAAGCTGTCGAGCATGTGGAGCCTGTAACAAAAGGCCAGAAGCAGCGCGAATGCTGTAAAGACGGCCACGTAGGTCGCCCATTGCAGCCATTTCGCCTGTGCCTGTTTGGCGGGCCACAGGAGAACAGAGCAGGCGAAAATATGCGCGATGGTAACTTCGGGCGAGATCAAGAACAGGGTCGCGGAAAACAGGACTGCGGCCAAGCAGGCGGCCAGCCGGTTCCCTCCTCCCGCATCTCGATGCGACAACCGGAATACAATCAGCACAAAGAACAGGGGGCAGATGTATCGCAAGAGTGTGTAGTTCAGCCCCATATTCCCGACCGAAACTAAAGCAACAAAACTGAAGAGAAGAAAGATCGTTGCTCTGTTCCGTGCTGGGACGTCGATCCAGTTGACCACAGCATAGAGGAGATAGACGCTGACTAGCGAAGCCAGACCCCACGTTACCGCGTAGCTCTGGAGAAGGCTCAGGTGAAGGCCTGCGCGGAGCAAATTTGGGACGTAGAGGAACGCCGGTCCCCAAGGAAACTCGAAATCGACATAGGGCTTCTCTCCCAAGCTCAGAAGGTATGTCCGATTGAGAATCTGCATTCCTTCCCATGGCGGGTCCCAGCGGCCAGATAGCCGATAGAAGCAGAGACATGCGCAACATATGACCGTCAAAGTAACGAACAAGACTTTCAACGGCACGTGAGGCGATGGACCGGCCGAAGGAGCATCGAGTTTGAGACGACCTCTGGTCCAAAGGGCCCCCACGAAGGCGAGGAGCATCAACAAAGCTATCCCGGCGGCATTGCTATATCCAAAAATGTAGGAGTCTGATGTCGCAGGCTTGACGGGGAATAGATATGGAAGGTAGAGCACCGCAAATGTCGATGCGACGAAATAAGCGGCAATAAGCCACCCCTTCGATACGACTTCTGCTCGCGTCAGTTCACACCTCTCTGATGTTTCCACATCAAATACAGCCCCCACGCTGCCACGGTGCTGGCATCGGCGATGGTTCCGTCGCGCATCATGCGCTCGAATTCTGCGATTGTCACGCTGCGCACCACGAGATCGTGCTCTTCGGCATCGCGATCGGTCTCTTTCTGCGACAACCCCGTCGCCAGGAAGACATGCTGCTTCTGCCGTGTGAATCCATAGGCAATCCAAAGCATGCCGAGCGAAATCATCTGTTGCGCGTGCAGGCCTGTCTCCTCGCGCAACTCGCCGCGCGCCAGATCTTCGGGGCTTGCCTTCTCCTGCTCCCAGCTGCCCTGCGGCAACTCCAGCGCGCGCTGCTGAATCGTGTAGCGAAACTGCTCCACCAGCCAGATGCGGTCGCCGTCAATCGGCAGAATGATCGCCGCATCGTCCTTCTCGGCCACGCTGTAGATGCCCTTCTGTCCGTTCGAGCGCAGAATCTCGTCTTCGCGCAGGCGCATCCAGCGATTGCGATAGATCTCACGTGAGGAAAGGGTTTTGATCGACGGCGCAGGATCGGGAGCCGGTTTGAGTGCAGGATCAGGAGAAGAGTCGGTCATCCGTGCGTATCCTCGTGTGTCGAGTGCGATGCCTGTTCGCTGCCCGTCCGCACTCGATAGGCGCGCAATCGTCCTATCAACGACGACGGCCCACTCACGCGCAGGCGCACAAGATTCCCTTCGTACTCGCGGGCGTGCACGATCATGCCTGCATCAACGGCAGCCAATACGGCGCCCTCATTCTGCGGGACACGCAGCTCCGCATCGAGCATCGGATCCGAGTGCAGCGCTTTGTCGATCGCCTCAAGCAGGTCATTCATCCCTTCGCCGGTGCGAGCCGACACCAGCACCTCGCCGCGTGTCGCGCAGGTGCCCCAGATCTTCGGCGCTCAGCAGATCGATCTTGTTCAGCACTTCGATCCGCGGCTTGTTCAGCGCATCCAGTTCGCCGAGCACCTTCTCCACCTGCGTCTTTTGTTCCTCTCCATAGTGCGAGGCCGCGTCGCGCACGTGCAGCAGCACCTCGGCCTGCTCCACTTCTTCCAAGGTCGCGCGAAAACTCGTGACCAGTGTGTGGGGCAGATTGCGAATGAATCCCACCGTGTCCGACAGCAGCACCTTGCGCCGGCTGGGCAACTCGATCGCCCGCAACTTTGGATCGAGCGTCGCAAACATCTTCGACGACTGGAGCACCTGCGCGCCGGTGAGGCAGTTGAACAGCGTGCTTTTGCCGGCGTTTGTGTAACCCAC
Source organism: uncultured Acidobacteriaceae bacterium (assembly GCA_963778705.1). Classification (GTDB taxonomy): domain Bacteria; phylum Acidobacteriota; class Terriglobia; order Terriglobales; family Acidobacteriaceae; genus Telmatobacter. The sequence goes on along the minus strand of CAVZVM010000008.1, from coordinate 402,803 downwards.
CAGCGCCACGGTCGGCACGGGCACAGCCTCGCGCCGTTGCCGCTGCTGGCGCCGCACACGCCGCACTCCATCGAGATCGAGCTTCAGCTGATCGATGCGACGCTGAATCCGGCGCCGATCCGTTTCGAGCTGAGTCTCGCCCGGTCCGCGGGTCCCAATGCCGCCGCCGAGCTGCGACATGGCCTTGCCTCGCCCCGTTAGCCGAGGGAGCATGTATTCGAGCTGCGCCAGCTCTACTTGCAGCTGGCCTTCGCGCGTTCGCGCATGGCGCGCAAAGATGTCGAGGATGAGCTGTGTCCTGTCGAGTACGCGGCAGGGCAGGGCCGACTCGAGATTGCGCAACTGTGTCGGCGAAAGATCGTGATCGAACAGCACCAGATCGGCTTCGGTCGAGGCTGCTACGCCGGCAATCTCCTCTACCTTGCCCGCGCCCACCAGCGTCGCCGGATCGGGCCGCGGCCGCCGCTGCAGCAACTGCGCCGCAACCTCAGCACCCGCACTGGTCACAAGCTCCTGAAACTCTTCGAGAGACTCCTCGACGCCAAAACCGGCTGCGGCGTTCGGCGCCAAACCCACTCGCTCGCCAGCCACTTGAGCCGTTGTAGCGACTTTTTTTGCGGACGCAGCAAGGCGCGCACCGGCAAGGCCCGCGCGCTCTCTCGGAGGGCGGAGTGTGAAGTCCACGCCAACCAGAACCGCACGTTCCCGCGTCTCACCCGCGCGATCGGCACGTTGAGTCTTTTGAAGCAAAGGACCTATTCCCGCGGAGCGGCGTTACCCGACATCGCGCGAACGCCGCCAGCAATGCGGGCCGTTCGCAACGAGGTCTATCGCTGCTCCGCTGTTGCCGCCGTCGGCGCTGGCGCCGGTACGGCCGATGGCCCCAGTCCCGTATGTACAACCCCCGGCCGATGCTCCGTATGGAGCACGCTCCGATTGCTGACAACGGTGGAGATGGCGTGTTTGAAGATCAGTTGCTCCTGGCTGTTGTTCTCAAGCAGCACGGAGTACTTGTCGAAGGAGCGGATCTTCCCCGTCAGCTTGACGCCACTGACCAAATAGATGGTGATGGGGGTTTTGTCTTTGCGAACGGTATTCAGGAAGGTGTCCTGAATATTTTGCGCCGGCTTGTTTTCCATGTGCCGATCTCCTGCTTGCTCGAATTGGTGGAACTGCGCCCAAACATCTGATGCGGTAAAAGACAAATACACGGGCACGGCGCCGGAATTCCCAGCTCCGCCTGGTCCCGCAATGTGTCAACAATAGCGAGGTTCACTGACCTTTTCAACTGCGACCCCCACCCTCTGGTCACGTCGGCAGCCGGGACCGCACCGTTCTTCCCCGGCTGCTAACCTATTGGGTGCAAGACGCAGCCCAGTTTCCTGTGCCCTCCGACTCCACAAACCAACCCGCTCCCTTGCCCGTCCCGATGCTGGACCTCAGGCGGCAATATGCCCCTCTGCATCAAGAACTGCTCGAAGCCCTCGGGCATGTACTGGAGACGCAACAGTTTATCCTTGGTGAGCCAGTCGCCGCCTTTGAAACCGCTGCTGCCCGTCACATCGGCGTGTCTCAGGCCATTGGATGCGCCTCCGGCACCGACGCGTTGTGGCTTGCCTTGGCCGCGGCAGGCATCGGGCCTGGCATGGCGGTCGTCACCACCCCCTTCAGCTTCTTCGCGTCAGTCAGCTCAATCCTCCGCGCGGGAGCCCGGCCGATCCTGGCCGACATCGACCCGGCCACCTTCAACCTGTCGCCTACCGCCGTCCAGACGGTCCTGGCGGGCCCGGAGGGCGAAACCGTCAAAGCAATCCTGCCGGTGCACCTCTATGGCCAGCCCGCGGACATGCACCGGTTTGCGGGAATGGCCAAGACCCGCAATCTCAGGCTGGTGGAAGACGCCGCCCAGGCTTTTGGGGCTGCGTGCGGCCGCGTGCCTGCGGGTGCCCTCGGCGACATCGCCGCCTTCAGCTTTTACCCCACGAAGAATCTCTCCGCCGCGGGCGACGCCGGCATGGTGACCACAAATTCGCCGGAACTCGCCGAACGCGCCCGCATGTTGCGCCAGCACGGCATGAAGCGTCGCTACCACCACGACGAACTCGGCTGGAATGCGCGCATGGACGGATTCCAGGGCGCAGTCCTCCAGGTCAAGCTCAAATACATCGACCGGTGGAACGATGCGCGACGTGCGATCGCCGCGCGGTACGACACGCTCTTTCACGCTGCGGGCCTGGCAGAGTCAGGTCCCTACCCGGACCGCGGCATCATCCTGCCGCATCAGGTCCCCGGCACCACCCATGTGTGGCATCAGTATGTGATTCGCACCAGCCGACGCGACGAGCTGCGCGCCTTTCTCAGCGAGCGCAAGATCGGCTCGGAGATCTACTACCCCGTGCCACTGCACTTGCAGGACGCGCTGAAGCCGCTCGGTTATAAAGAGGGGGACTTCCCCGAAGCCGAGCGCGCTGCCCGCGAAGTGTTGGCCCTGCCCATCTTCCCCGAGTTGCGCGAGAATGAGCAGGAGACGGTGGTTGGGGCTGTTGCTGAGTTCCTCAGCAAGTAGCGAGTAGCCAGTCGCCAGAAGTAAGTGGCCTGCCGCCATCGGACTATCCGGTCATCTCGCCTTAGGCTGTCCGCGGACTGCTGCTGGCGCACGCGACTGGCTACATGCGACTGGGCACTGACTACCGGCTTCTCGCTTACAATCGCAACAGAATGAAGTGTCCTTATTGCGGCTTTCCGCAAGACCGCGTGGTCGACTCGCGCGAGAGTAAAGAAGCCGACTCCATCCGTCGCCGCCGCGAGTGCGAGAAGTGCAATCGCCGCTTCACCACCTACGAGCGCATCGACGAGATTCCCTACATGGTCGTGAAAAAGGACGGCCGCCGCGAGCGCTTCGATCGCGAAAAGATTCTCCGCGGCCTGCTGCGCGCCTGCGAAAAAAGGCCCGTCTCGTCCGGTCAGTTGGAAAAGATCGTCGACGCGACGGAGAGTTATCTGATCGACGCGCCGGAGCGCGAGCGCACCACTTCGGAAGTCGGCGAGCTCATCATGCAGCACCTCAAGAAGCTCGACACTGTGGCCTACATCCGCTTCGCGTCGGTTTACCGCGACTTCAAGGACGTTCGCGAGTTCAAAGAAGAGCTCGAAGGCCTGCTCGACTCTCATCGCGGCAAAGCGAAGACCTAGACGGCGAGAATCCATGTCGGGCGTTGGAGCGCGCCTCCCATCGCGATTCAGTATGCTCAAAGCAGGCTCCGTGACTGCTGCAGGCGGCGAGCTGCAAGCTACAGGCCAGAGGCTGAAAGAAAATGTCCACTCACAAGATCACCCTGATCCCCGGCGACGGCATCGGCCCGGAAGTCACCCAAGCTGTGGTCCGCATCCTCGAAGCCACCGGCGTTCAATTTGAATGGGAACGCCACGCCGCCGGCGCCGAAGCCTTCGAGATCTTTGGCGAGTACATTCCCGCCGCGCTCTACGAATCCATCGAGCGCAACAAGGTCGCGCTCAAGGGGCCCGTCACGACGCCCATCGGAGGCGGCTTCAAGAGCATCAATGTCACGCTGCGCAAGAAGTTCGACCTCTTCGCCAACTTCCGGCCGATCAAGAATCTCCCCGGCATGGAATCGAAGTGGCCCGGCGTCGACCTGATCATCGTTCGGGAGAATACCGAGGGCGAATATGTCGGTCTCGAGCACGAAGTGGTTCCCGGCGTGGTCGAGAGCATCAAGGTGATCACCGAAAAGGGCTCGACCCGCATCGCGAAGTTCGCTTTCGAATATGCGCGAAAGCACGGCCGCAAAAAGATTCACTCCATCCACAAGGCCAATATCATGAAGTTGTCGGATGGCTTGTTCCTGCGCTGTGCGCGGAAGGTTGCCGAAGGATTCCCTGAGATTTTTTACGGCGAGCACATCATCGACAACACCTGCATGCAGCTTGTGATGAACCCTTACCAGTACGACACGCTGCTGCTCGAGAACCTCTACGGCGATATTGTCAGCGATCTCTGTGCGGCCTTCGTTGGCGGGCTTGGTCTGGTGCCCGGCGCCAATCTCGGCATCGACTGCGCCATCTTCGAGGCGGTTCACGGCTCGGCGCCCGACATCGCGGGCAAGGATCTCGCCAACCCGACCGCGCTGCTGCAATCGGCGATCCTCATGCTGCGCCATCTCGACGAAGAGGCCGCCGCCGACAAGGTTCAGCACGCGCTCGAAAAAGTGTATTCGGAGCACAAGGCGCTCACCCGCGATGTCGGAGGCACGGCGACGACGACGCAATTCGCAGACGCCATTCTGGCTGCGATGGGATAGGGAAGCTCTGAACAAGTCTCAAGAACGCCCACAGCGGCTAAAGCCGCTTCTTATTTCGCTGCATGTACGGCAGCGCTGAAGCCGTGCCCTTTCAAAACCTCCGCTTGTTCGATTCCCTAGACAGCGCCGCACTATACACCGAGGAAAACCCGGCTCGCGCTCTACCCGGCTTACTCGATGATCACGATACCGCAGTCGCAGTCCGGCTCCAGTCCGGCGCTCGCATTCACAAGGCCATTGTCGGCCCTCCGCATCACGCCCACCACTCCAGTGGTATAGCCCTTTTCGCGATCCACGATTGGGGATGTACTGAGTTCCACCGAGAAGTTTCGCCCGTGGCGGTCGAGAAGCACGGCTTTGCCTGCCCATCGCTGCTCGATCGTCACTCCGAAACTTAATTCATTCCCATCCGGCGACTGGGATGAGACCAGTGGCAAAGCGTCTTCGATTTGCATGCCCGCTAGCTCTTCGCGCCGCCACCCTGTCAGTGCCTCGCCTGCCGGATTCAGATAGCGCACGAAGCCCAGCGCGTCGATTACGATCATCGCCTCGGCCATCGATTGAAAGACGCTGTTCATCCAGTCCACTGAGTCTTGTGCGCCCTTCCGTGCAGTCTCCATCTCCGTCACGTCGAACGAGACCAGACGCATTCCCGCCGGGTTTCCCTCGTCGTCGAGAATCAGCCTGCGATGCACTTCGTACATCCTGTACTCGCCCGCCTTGGTATAGATGGACCGCAAAACCACCGCGGGCGACGCCTCCCCTGTCTTCATCTCCCTCTCGAAGGCGGACCGGTGCGCATCGCGTTCGGCGGGCGGCATCAGCGCCCAGACATGCCTGCCTGTCAGCTCCCCGAGCGATGGATCGTGCATCTCCCGCGCGGCACGATTCAGATAACAAACCTCCCCGTCGCGATTCACTTCCATGTAGGCGACCGGTAACTCGTCAATTGCGCGGCATCCAGCCTTGCTTGCGCACGCCTTCAACATCGGCAACTTTGTGTTCATCTCCCACCCGTCAGCACTGGCATTGTGCCTGTCAACCGGCCGATCTCGTCCGCTGTATGCAGCCTCTCGATCGGAATCAGCTCGAACGCCAGCGGGATCCTCAGCATCACGATCCTTCCGTTGACGTTGATTGTGATGTCGCGGTTCTGGTTCGCGATCCGCTGCAGTTCGGCGGTGACAATCTGCTCGTTGGGACGGTCCAGAAGAATGGCCAGCAGCGACGAATCGCTCCAGTGAAAGATCCGGTCGTCGCCGCGCAGGCTATGCGTCAGAAACGCCGATACAGCCATCAGACAGTCCTCTACCGCGTCCATTCCGAAGCGCTGGTTGATCACATCCAGGCAGCTCATCCGAAACAGCGTCACAAACCCATGGCGGCCGGCCTTCATTACGCTGTCCAGATGCTCGATCGCCGCGCCCCCGCCGCGCAATCCCGCGGCATTGTCGTTCGCCGTACTGCGGTCTGCCTTGCGCAGCGACGCAGCCGCGTGCGAGCCGGCAGCTCCACCGGGGCGCAGAAATTCGTTCAGAGAGGCACGATACGCCTCGATCTCAGGCGCCGTGGTCAGTTGTCCCACCTGCCCTAGCAGCGGGCTTGCACTCGGCGATGTGGCCGGGATGCCGAGGTTCGCCAGCAGCTCGTGCAACAATCCCGCGGCCAGCGCCCGCCAGCCTGCTTGCCGTTCGCGCAGCGCAGTTTCAGCTGTGCCCCGGTAGGTCTCGAACTCATGCACCGCGGCGCGTATCAGCGCCAGCTTCTCTTCCTGCGGAAGCCGGTCTGGCATCTGCTGCGAAAGCCGGGCCACATTGGCCCTGAAGAGTCGATAACCCTCGGCGTCCACTTCGGGCACATTGAGAGCCGCTCCGTCGATGAGCAGAGTGAGGCAGCGCTCGGGATTCCCCTCCGGTGTACCCACTTCCAGCGGGCTCGTCCCCGTCTGTTTTGTGAACTGCCGAACCCCCATGTCTGCACCTTCTCGAAGCATCGGCAAATCTCCCGCATTCTGTAACGGTCGGCGGAGGATTCGGCGCGCCGGAGACAGATTACAAATTACTCATCGCAGGCCGAGGGCTTCTGTTTCGCGAATGCGAATCCTGTACACTGGAGGGTTCACGTCCATGCAAACCCGACATCCCATTGGTATTCTCGGCGCCACCGGCATGGTGGGCCAACGCTACATTCAACTGCTCGAAGACCACCCGTGGTTCGAGATCGCGTGGCTTGCTGCGAGCGACCGGTCGAGCGGTAAGTGTTATGGCGAAGCCGCGAAGTGGCGTCTCGATACGCCGCTGCCGGAACGCATCGCGAAGATGCCGGTATCGCCGGCCGAGCCTGAGGGCGCGCCGAGAATTATCTTCGCGTCGGTCGACGCCGCGATCGCCCGCGAGCTTGAACCCAAATTCGCCGATGCCGGCTGTGCTGTGCTCTCGAACTCCAGCGCCTTCCGCATGACGCCCAATGTTCCCCTGGTGATTCCCGAGGTGAACGCCGAGCACCTGCACCTGATCGAGGAGCAGCCCTCGCGCAAGCAGTCGGGCGGCTACATGGTCACCAACCCGAACTGCTCGACGATCGGCCTGGTGATGGCGCTCAAGCCCCTCGAGGAGCGCTTCGGGATCGAGCAGATTTTTGTCACAACCATGCAGGCCGTCAGCGGCGCCGGCTATCCCGGCGTGGCGTCGATGGACATTCTCGACAACGTCGTGCCCTATATCGGCGGCGAAGAAGAGAAGATGGAGGCTGAGACGCTGAAGCTTCTTGGCAAATTGAACGGCCATCATGTCGACCCCCTCGCAGCGAAGATAACGGCTCACTGTAACCGCGTGCCGGTGGTCGATGGGCACACCGAGTGCGTGTCGATCAATTTGAGCAAGAAGGCGACAGCTGACGAAATTCTTGCCGCCTGGGATGACTACAAGCCGTTAGCCGGGCGCGATCTGCCCTTTGCGCCCAAGCAGCCGGTGCAGTTCGCCGCGCAGCCCGATCGCCCGCAGCCGCGCCTCGATCGCAATCGCGAGCGCGGCATGGCCGTGACGGTGGGTCGCCTGCGCCCGTGCAGCCTGCTCGACTGGAAGTTTGTCCTGCTCTCGCACAACACAGTGCGTGGGGCGGCCGGCGCAACGATTTTGAACGCCGAGTTGCTGGCAAGCCTCGGCAAGCTTGAAACTATGGCTGAAGCCGTGGCTCGAGCCTGATCTTCACGAATCACCAGGGAACTCCCCCATGAGCATCGTTGTGATGAAGTTCGGCGGCACATCGGTCGAAGATCCGGCCGCCATCAACCGCACCGCAGGCATCGTTGCCGGGCGTCTCGCCTTGGGCAAACGGCCTGTGGTTGTGGTCAGTGCGCTGGCCAAGGTCACGGATCAGTTGTTACGCGCGGCGGCCTCGGCTGCTACCGGAGATCGCACCGGCGCTCTGGCGATCAGTTCGCGCCTCCGTTGCCGTCATCGCGACACCGCGTGCGCTCTGATCAAAAACTCCGCCGACGCTGCCGAGATCAGCACCCTTATCGACCAGAAATTCGATTCGCTCGACGAAATCCTGCGCGGTCTTGCCGCCATTCTCGAACTCACGCCCCGCATCTCCGATCTTGTGGTCAGCTATGGCGAGCGCATCTCCAGCCGCATCGTGGCGGCGGCTTTTCGCGAACGGGGCATCGATGCCGCGCGTGTCGATGCCCGCGACATCATCGTCACGGACTCCCAGTTTCAGAAGGCTGTCCCGCAGGATGCTCTCATCGAGAAACGCGCGGCGGAGAAACTGCGTCCCCTGATCGACGCCAAGAAGGTTCCCGTCATGGGCGGTTTCATCGCGTCGAACGAAGAGGGGATCACAACCACGCTGGGCCGCGGCGGTTCGGACTTCACTGGCGCGCTGGTCGGCGGAGCATTGACCGCCGAAGCCATCGAGATCTGGACCGATGTCGACGGCATCATGACGTCCGACCCGCGAGTCTGCCCTGATGCATTGCGTGTCAAAGTCATCAGTTTTGAAGAGGCAGCCGAACTCGCCTACTTCGGCGCGAAGGTTCTGCATCCTGCGACGATCCTGCCCGCAGTCAGGAAGAATATTCCTGTCCTGGTGCTGAACAGCAAGAACCCCAACAATGAGGGCACCCGCATCATCTCGGTCGCACCGCATTGCAAGAGCCCGTTCAAGTCGATCGCCGTCAAGAAGAAGCTCTCGATCATCGACGTGGTGGCCAGCCCCATGCTGATGACGCACGGCTATCTGAAGGAGATCTTCACGATCTTCGACAAGCACCAGTGCCCGGTGGATATGGTCTCGACCAGCGAGGTTTCGGTGTCGCTCACCGTCGACTCCAATGACAGGCTGCCGGCGATCGCCGCCGACCTGGGCAAGCTGGCCGATGTGAAGTACGAAGGCAAAAAGGCGCTGGTCTGCATGGTGGGCGAGGATATCCGCGGCCAGCATGGCATGGCGGCGCAGGTCTTCGGCGCCATCCGCCACATCAACGTGCGCATGATCTCGCAGGGAGCGAGCGAGATTAACATGAGCTTCATGATCGAAGAAGACGATGCCGATGAGGCGGTGCGGTCCCTGCACGCGGCGTTCTTCAAAGATCCCGATCCGTTGATCTTCGACGTCGAAACGCGCCGCGTTCTCACGCAGACCTAACAGGAGCCTGGCTTGCATCGTTTTCGGCCGTTTGCCCGCATTGCGGCGGTGCTCTTCTGTGGTGTCATGCAGGCAATGTGGATGCCTGCGCAAACGCCTGCCCAGTCCGCTCCTGCCGCACCTCGACTCCAGTTTGTTTTTGAAGAACAAGTGATGCTGGCTGCCGATGTGCCTGTCGGCGAAACGCCGATCGGCAAACGCAACATCGTGCCGATCACGGGCGGCACCTTCGCCGGCTCTGGCCTTCATGGCAAAATCATGCCCGGCGGCTGGGACTGGCAGCTGGTCAACGCTAGCGGCTGTTTCAATTTGCACGCGGACTATATGATTCAAACGGACGATGGAGCCATCGTTCACGTCGTAAACCAGGGGATGATCTGTCCGAACTCGGCGGGGACGAAAGATGCGGTTCTGACCAGCCCGGTATTCGAAGCGCCCAAGGGGAAGTACGACTGGCTGAATGGCGGCGTCTACGTGGGCACGGTCGAAGGCATGAAAATCGATGGGAAGCCCGGGGTGCGTATCCGCTTCTTCAAAGCATTTGCTGAGTGAGTTTTACCGGCCAGGCCGGAACATCAAGTTGGTAGCAGGAAGAGCATGACAATTCTGGTACTGGGAAAAGGCAAGACCGGTTCGCTGGTTGCCGAAGTGGCTCGCGAACGCGGACACGGCGTGCGCGCATTTGACATTGCAGAGAACATCCGCGCCTCGGCGCTCACCGCGCCCAACCTCGCGGGCATCGACGTGGTGGTCGACTTCACTACTCCCGAGGCTGCCGTCGAAAACATGCGCGCGGTACTCGCTCTGGGCGGAAAAATCGTGGTCGGCACAACCGGCTGGTACAACCAACTCGCCGAGATGAAGGAACTGGCAAGGCGCCGCGCGGGAGCCTTACTCTACGGCACCAACTTCTCTATTGGCGTGCAGAAGCTCTTCCGCCTGACCGCGGAACTGGCGAGGCTCGACGGCTATCAGTTCTCGATCAGCGAGACCCATCACACGTCGAAGCTCGACGCTCCTTCGGGTACGGCTCTTACCTTGAAGGAGATTGTGCTGGCGGTGAAACCTGGAATTGAAGTGCCGGTGGAATCGCACCGTATCGGCGACGCCAAGGGCGAGCATATCGTGACCGCGCGCAGCGACTATGATGCGATCGAGCTGCGCCACGATGCCCACTCCAGGCGCGGCTTTGCCCTGGGGGCGGTGCGCGCAGCCGAGTGGCTGCAAGACAAGTCGGGCACCTGGGAGTTCCGCGAGATCTTCGATCAGTTGTGAGATCGGACGCCTGTCCTTGCCTGTGAATCTCAGGGCTCGAGCGAGAACACAACGCGGATCGTTGTTCCGACTTCGACAGGCTGGTTGTCGAGCATATACGGCCGGTAGCGCCACGTCTTCACGGCGTCCAGCGCCGGGCCGCGCAGCATCGATGGACCGCTTAGAACATGAAGATTGGTCAGGGCACCGCTCTTGGTGATGTTGGCCCCGAGAACGACTGTGCCACCGACATGAGCGTTCTTGGCGATCTCCGGATAGACGGGCGCTGTCTTGTGCAGCAGCATGCCCTCGGCAACCCCAGCGGAGATGGCTGAAACCGTGGGAACAACTTTCACACCCCGCGATTGACCGAAGACCTGGCCGGGCAACGCGCTACCGCTGTCGATGGCTGAGGGACCGAAGCCGCCGGGGGCTTCATCGGCCTGTTGGGAGGGCTTCTTCAGGGTCCCCGCAATGCGCGATGGCGCATTCAGCTGGGCGTCCATCATCGCGGAAGAGACTGGAGCTCGCTGCGGCTGGTCATCGTTCAGAGGAGTGGCGGCGGACGGCTTGGGGGCCGACTTCGATTCAAGCGGAGCCGGTGCTGCGGGACCCTGCGCGGGCTGGGCTTGCGTGGCTGCGGGCTGAGCCTGCTGGGTAACCGGAACGCTGGTGCGATGCGACGGCAAAAAGACCATCGCGACGAGGCCGATGACGGCCAGAGATGCGCCTCCAAGAATCGCCCACCGCTTCCAGGGATGCTGCGACCCGGCTTCCGGCTCGGAATCGACCGCCCGGAACAACGGTGTGGCAGCGGGACTTGATGCGGCCGTGGCCTCGGCGCGCTGTTGCGCGGCGCGCACCAGCTGCGGGCCGCTCTGAAACGCCGGCCCCGGAGTCTTTTTGGCGGAGGTTTCGGCAGCGGGAGCAACGCTTGGCTCGGCGATCTTTGCCGCGCCTGACAACGCCGGCTTGATCCACATGCTGTCCCATGCGTCGATTTCGTCTCCCTTAGAAGGCGCACTCACCGCTTTCTGGGAAGGCTTGGCCCCAGTGCTCGGCCTGCGCAGCTCTTCCGGCTGGACGTGCGACGCCGCGGCTTCGGAATGACGAACCTCGCCTGTCGGTGGCGGCAGCGGTATCGGCTGCTGCGCGGGTTTCGCGACTGGTTTCGGCAGCGGCTGAAATGCAGCTTGGGGTGCGGCCTGCGGTGCGGTGCGCCGCGGATCGACAAACTGCGGACGCGACGGAACGCTGTACTCCTGCGGCTGAAACGCGGGCACTGAAGCGGACGGCTCCTCAACTTTCCGCGGGGTCTCCAGCAGGAAGTCCCTGGGATTCAGGGGCGCTTCTGCTACCTCCGGGACTGCGGGTTCAGACCGCAAAAAGTCGGCAGGATTGAGGGCAGGTTCCGGCTCCGGCGAGGGTGCCGTTTCAAGCACAGGCACAGGTACAGCTTCAGGCTCGGGAACCGATTCCAGCATGGTCACCGGCTCCGACACTGGTTCGGGCACTGGCTCAGGTTCGGCCTCGGCGGTGGCATCCACCGGAAGCGGCAGAAAATCGCGTGCTCCCGCGCGCATGCACTCGCGGATCAGCTCCGGATCGTCCCGCATGGAGTAGGCCATCACGATCGCGGTGTTGCTCCCTGCGATCGATTGGATGATCTGCAGCGCATAGCTCTGATCGCTGTCGACGTCGATCATCACGACATCGAAGTGCTCTTCCATCAGGTGGGCGATTTCCCCAAGGTTGGCGGGATAGTCGATGAACTCGCGGACAGTGCCCGCGTCGCTCCCAAGGAGCGCCTTGGCCATCACGCGGCGATGCGTGGCATTGGGCCCGATCAAAGCGATCGTGGCACTCGCAGAACTGGCGGGTTCGGTGTTTGGATCCTGAAGGGTCGTCGACATCTCTGGTCTGCCGCTCATAGTTCCTGCATCCTTCATGGCCGAAAAAGGAAAGCTGCCTGCGACAACAGGGAATTCCACGCTGCGCTGCAGTGCAGAATCCGATTCAATCCGAGGAAAAAATGGCACTGCCGCCTGCAACTTTGTTTTTGTAAACATTGCAGGGTGGAAATCTATCTATTCAAAATCTTTGGACAACCAGCTCGGTCGCGACGAATCCTCGAAGCGCCCGAACTCCCCTGTCAGAAATGGTATACGCGTACCTAGCCCGAGGGAACAGCGTGGTTACCACGTACACATGCCTTTCGTCATGGTTCGAGCCAGAGCCTTGCTTGCAATTTGGAACTCGGGTTGCGTTTGCACCTTGCCGCAAACTCTCGCGCCCTCAACAGTTAATCTGAATCTCATGTTGCTTCGCCTCGCGGTTACTGACGACATCTACGGCCTCCTCGCCCTGGAGCGTCTGCCCTTCGCACGTGCATTCGTCGGCCAGTGGAGCGAGGCACGCCATCGCGCCACTCTTGCGAGCGGCGACGCGCGCTATCTGGTCAGCGAAACCGAGCCGGGATACTTGCAGGCCTACGCGATCCTTCGCGGCCTGAGCGAAGACAACCGTGCCGTCGAGCTGAAGCGCATCGTTGTCGGCGACCCTGAAAAGGGCCTTGGCCGGAAGATCCTGACCGAAATCGTCCGCATGGTCTTCGACGACCTGCATGCCCATCGGCTCTTCCTCGATGTCTACGAAGACAACGCGCGCGCCCGCCATCTCTACGAGAGCCTGGGCTTCGTCTATGAAGGGACTATGCGCGACGCAGCGCAGCGAGACGGCGCGTGGTGCAATTTGCGCCTGATGTCGATGCTCGAAAGCGAGTACCGGAGACAGGGAAACGAGGATCAACGACCGTAGGGGGCTGATGGCGCACTGGTCCCCCGCTCCCATGCAATTCCGCCCAGAAACAGCCCTGCTGATTAACCCTTGCCGGGTATACACTCACTTTTGATGGAAACGACGGGCTGTGGCACAGCGATCGTCACGCCTTTTCGGGCGGACGGCGGAATCGACGAGCAGGCGCTGCGTGCGCTTGTGAACTGGCAGATCGACTCGGGCATCGATTTCCTGGTTGCCTGCGGCTCGACCGGCGAGGCGGCCACGCTCGACGAAGACGAGTGGCTCGACACGGTCCGCATCGTGATCGATACCGCCGGCGGACGGGTTCCCGTGTGGGCCGGATGTACGCACAACTCCACCCGGACACTGCTGCGCCATGCGTCGCTGCTCAGCCAGATTCGCGGCGTGAGCGTGATCCTCTCCGCCAATCCCTACTACAACAAGCCCAGCCAGGAAGGCCAGTACCGGCATTTTCTTGCATTGGCCGAAGCTGTCGATCCTATTCCTGTGTGCGTCTATAACGTGCCGGGCCGAACCGCCGCCAATCTCGAACCGCACACCGTCGTCCGCCTGGCCGAGTCGGCGCGCAACATCCAGGCCATCAAAGAAGCCAGCGGAAATCTGGCGCAGATCGCTAAGCTGATCCATCACGTGCCTGCGGGCTTCAAGGTGTTTTCCGGCGACGACAACCTGGCCTTGGCCACCATCGGCGTCGGAGCTCACGGGCTCATCAGCGTGGCGTCCAATGAAGCTCCTGCCGAAGTCGGCGAGATGATTCGTTCCGCACTTCACAACGACTGGCTGAAAGCGCGCGCCCTCGAACGCAAATACGCCACGCTCTTCGAAGCAAATTTCTGGGATGCCAATCCAGGGCCGGTGAAGACCGTGCTCAATCTGATGGGCAAGTGCGGCGATCATCTTCGTCTGCCGCTGGTTCCGCCCGATGCAGGGGTCCGGACTCGTCTGGAAAAAGTCGCCAGCGATCTGGGCTTGGTCAAGTCGGTTCCTGCAGGACAGATGAGATAACACTTGACGTTACGCGGCCGCTAACTCCTGCTCCTGGGCAACATCGTCGCGGCGATTCAAGACCACGCTCAAATTCATCAGCGCTCTCGACGAACACGCCGGGCACTCCCGATTCGCATCGCTCACACAACTGCAGTCCAGGCAAAGTACTGCATGATCGAGGGGAATGGTCGATTTTTCCGTTAGCCTTTTCATCGCTTCCTCAAGTCTTCAAACTGCCTACCAATGAGACACTCGGATACGTGCAAGAGTTGCGCGACTAACACCAAGGTAGCAACTTGCCCGACTCTCCTTACGCAGAATCAGCACTGACGGGCCGATCGCGCCCTCTTCACAAATTCCGATCGTCAATGTCGAAACTCCCGTTCTCCCGGCGTCATGGAAGTAGGCGCACAAGAAATCGTCGCCTACAATCCAAGACGGAGGAAGGTTTCCATGCAATACATGCTCACTCTCTACTCGAACGAAAGCAGTTTCGCAAAGATGACACCGGAACAACAGCAGCAGGGCTATGCAGCTTACATGGCCTATACGGAAGCGCTCAAAGCGGCTGGCGCGCATGTCAGCTCCAACCGTTTGCGCCCCGCCGGCACGGCAACCACCCTGCGCACCACCGATGGCAAAACACAGGTGCTCGACGGCCCCTTTGCCGACTCTAAAGAGCAGTTGGGCGGGTACTATCTCATCGATGTTCCCGATCTCGACGCAGCTCTTTCCTGGGCGGGGCGTTGCCCCGGCGTCGGTCATGGCGTGGTCGAAGTGCGCGCTATCTGGGACATGTCCAACAACGGCAGATGAATCCTGAAGCGAACGACCAGCAGGCGCGCGCTACAGCCGAAGCTGTCGCGCGCCGCAGCTATGGCAAACTGGTCGCCTATCTCGCCGCGCGCACCCGTGATGTTGACGCGGCCGAAGATGCGCTGGCCGATGCTTTCGCCGCGGCGCTTGTCCACTGGCCGGACGAGGGCTGCCCGGCCAATCCCGAAGCATGGCTGCTGACCGTCGCGCGGCGCAAATTCCTGGACACGGTGCGGAGCCGGCGGCGCGAAGACACCAGTGACGACATCGAGAGCATGGCCGACAGCCTCGCCGCAGCCGCGGATGAATCGGACTTCCCCGATCAGCGGCTGGGGCTGATGTTTGCCTGCGCGCATCCAGCCATCGACATCGGCATTCGCGCTCCGCTCATGCTGCAGGCCGTGCTGGGGCTCGATGCCGCGCGCATCGCATCGGCTTTTCTCCTCTCGCCTGCCACCATGGGGCAGCGGTTGGTCCGCGCGAAACAAAAAATCCGCCAGGCCGGGATTCCGCTGCGTATTCCCGAACGCGAAGAGCTGCCCGGACGTCTCGAAGGCGTGCTCGACGCGATTTACGCTGCATTCTCCGAAGGCTGGATCGATGCCTCGGGCGCCGATCTCGCTCGGCGCGATCTTGCCGAAGAGGCGATCTATCTCGGCCGGTTGGTCACCGAGCTGCTTCCCAATGAAGCCGAAGCGATGGGCCTGCTCGGACTCATGCTTTATGCCGAGTCGCGCCGTCGCGCCCGGCGCGATGCGCAAGGGGAATATGTGCCCCTGATGGAGCAGCGCGTTGATGACTGGAATACGACGATGATTGACGAGGCTGAGCAACTCCTTCTTCGAGCCTGTGCAACAAACACCATAGGACGGTACCAGCTTGAGGCTGCCATCCAGTCGGCGCACATCGAGCGCCGCCGCACAGGGCAGGCCAACTGGACGCAGGTTGTTGCACTCTACGATGCGCTCCTCGGGTATTCGGAATCCCCTGTCGTTGCGATCAATCGCGCGCTTGCGGTAGCCGAACTTCATGGCCCACTGGCGGGTCTCGACGCCATCGAGCAGCTCGCCGGCGACGCACGCCTCCGGGAGTATCAGCCGTGGTGGGCAGCGCGCGCCGATCTCCTGGCTCGCACCGGGCAAAAGGAATCGGCGCGGCAAGCCTATGACATTGCGATGGGTCTGGAAAAGGATGAACCGGTCAGAAGATTTCTGGATAGACGGCGATCGGCCCTTGGAGTTGACAGGTAATCTCGCAATTTATCGATGAATTTATCAATCGATGGGTCGGCACAGTACGAGTGTAACGACTCACGGAAAAATACCGAATCCTCGCGCAACTAAACGACGCAACCCTGGGTTCAAAGTGAGCAAGGCAATACAGTAAGTCGGCAGATTTTCGGTTTCCTCCCCCATTTCGGCTTCGTTGTTGTTCGCCCGTTTTCTCAAGGCACTTAGCAAAAGAGAAACGGCTTCATCGGATACATAAACCAGAAAGCCACATTCAGAAACTGCGAAGCTCGCTGCTGTTATTGTCTCAATTCCAGCGATGAATCCGTGGAGGCCACGGACATCTGCAGAAAGCGATGTACTCGAGATGCCCTCTAAATTGCTTGGAAGAACCTTTCTTCCTTCTATCTGTGCACTGGCCGTTGGCTCATTGCTGATCGCAGGCTGTACCAGCGGTATGGTTACGAACTCCACTAACGGTAACTCCACATCGCCAACGGGTGCTTCATTCGTGGTCGGAACCGATGCCCCGATGGCCGCAGTTACTTCGTTTGCGGTGCAGCTTTCGGCAATCGATGCCTACACTTCAACCGACTGCAGCGGCACCGGTGTATCGCTGATTAGTGCGCAAACCGTCGACTTCGCGCGCTATAACGGCCTGCAGAGCCTCATCGATATGAACGACGTAGCCGCCGGCACGTATAACTGCGTATCTATCTCGCTGGGAACCGCGACCCTGGGCTACCTGGATACAACCAATCCCGAGCCGACGATCACGACAGAAACGGCGACACTCTCCACGACTTCACTCACCTATCCGCTCAGCAGCCCAATGGTCGTTGCAACCGCCGGCGCTCCCGTCGGCCTGCATATGGACTTCGATCTGCGTAAGTCGATTCAGGTGGACTCGGGTGGCAACATCACGGGCGATGTCACTCCGACCTTCACGGTCAAGGCCGTCAACAACTCCGACCCAGGGGCTTACATCGATGAGTTCATCGCCGCAGTCACCGCGACGGACACGACCGCGAACACATTCACCGTGCAAGGTCCCCACGGGCGTACGTTCACCATCAGCGTGAATGGACAGACGGAGTGGGATGGCGGGGCAACGCTGAGCAGCCTGAACTCAAGCAGCATCGTGGAGATCTCCGGCAGTCTCGACCGCGCGGATGCCACCATCGATGCCGACGAAGTGGGCCTGATCTCCGACACCGGCTTCTACGCTGCCGGACAGGTCACCTACGTGACTCCGTCGAGCGGTGCGGCGACGAGCTTCGATCTGTATGTCCGCGGCACTCTGCCGACTGGCACAGGCGTGGCCGACGGCAACATCGCCACGGTCGATCTAAGCGGCAGCGAGAAGTTCTCTATCTACTGGATGCACGGATCGCTGTCTCAATTCCTGTTCAACCCCAGCGGATTGCTTGCTGGCCAGCACGTCGCCGTGGGCGGACCAGCAAGCGGCGCTGCGAATGGATCGGCTGTTACTGTGAAGCGCGTCATGCTGCGCGACTGGGGCTTTAACGGTACGGTCGTTCCCGGCAGCGAGAGCAACGGAACCTTCCAGATGCAGGTCAACGGCTTCGCAGGCGTCCTGATTCCGGAGAAGGTGACTGTCTACATCGCAGGCAACTGCGAGTTCCGCGACGGCTTCAGCGGCTTGAGCAGCATCACGGATAACGCGAATGTTCGGGTTGTCGGCCTGCTGTTGAAGGATCCGACCTCAGGCAATCCGATCATCGTCGGCCACTACGTGGACGATCTGAATTAGTCCGGGCAGTCGAACCATCAGCCAGTGTGCCGGAGCAGGCGAACCCTGCTCCGGCATTTTTACCTGTGCCATCGCCAACTTGTCGTTTTTCAGAAGAGATCTGCGATTGGCGGAAACGTCAGCAACAAAGCTCAGGACAAGAAGCGTGAACGCGACGGCGCCGACGGGCTTGATCGCTACGTCACGGTTACGCCAGCGGAGTTGAAGCACCACCCAGAGAATGAGCCAGGCAAGGATGGCTGTGGTCGTCACCCCTGAGAGGGGCCCGGTGGGACGATAGAGATTCATCAGGATCTTGATCGCGGTCGACTTGTCCGCCGCAATGGCCACGACCGCAAGCACGAACGAACCAAATCCCGCCGCAACCACCGCAGCCGCACCGGAGCCGTTGGTCATCGCCTGGGCAGCAGGCGTGGGAGTGGAGTGCGACCTGCTGCTCATCGCGATTCTCCTTCCATGAGACGGATCGAGGGACCGCCTTCAACCGGCGCGTGCTTGTTGAGCATTGCGCCCAAGAAACCAGCGATGCCCGCAGCCAGAAATGAAACCACTACAAAGCTCAGGACCAGGCCGCGAAGCTGCGGATGAGTCCTGAGGTTGCGGCGATACTTGTTGAACACGGCGAACGCCATGCTGATGGAAATCGGAACGAGCCATGCAACATGCTCCTTCCATTCCATCCCAATCGAGTGCCAGCCGCTCGTCGTTGGGTTGGAGAGAAGCAGTCGCTGCGGATACCCGGCAAGATCGATCGCTCCGGCGGGAGGCACGGCCCGATACCACGGATAGACGATGTACGTGCCGGTGAGCACGGCGGCCCATGCGAGCACCGTCATTATCAGCAGATAGGCCCGCAGGAAGCCTTCTTCGCGCTCGCCGATCGGCGACAAGTCCGTCGCTGCATAGCGGCGCCACAGCTCGACGAGGGCGCCGGAGCAAGCCAGCAGATAGAGCGCTCCGAATCCCATGCCGTGCACCATCGTCCACAGGCCGCGCGCGGTGATCTCCATTGAGATCAATGCTCCTGTCGCCCATGGGGCGATGCACGCAGAATCGCGCTCCAGCTCAAAATCCGCGTCTCATGCTCTGCCTGGAGTAGAGCCCGTCGTTCAGCAGCGCTTTCTTGTCGGGAGCGTCCTTATCGTCCGGCTTGTCGTCCTTCCCCCACGTCCAATAGATGCCCGCGTACGCGTAGTTCTCTGTTTGCCCGGCGACCGAGTGTCCGTACGCAAACAGAAATTCCGTGTCTGGCACCTTCTTCAAGTGCCAGTAGCCGCCAGCATCAATCATCGTCGACTTCTGGGTCTGCGGAGCGGCAATCCCCTCCGCGCCGTGCGAGAACACCTCCGCCGCCAGCTCGAGCCGCTCGCTGATCTCGCGCTTCACCAGGAACCCGCCATAGGGGAAATCGTGAAGCCCGGTCTGTGGCACCACCTCTTCGCCGGCGCCGCCATCGAAGAGCCACTTGCCTTCGTTTTTCTGCAGCCACACCGGCAGCTTGTACCAGACCTTGCCTACACCGAGGCCCTTGTCGGCGTTCCCCGTTGGCATCTCGAACATGGTGAAGGTGCCGATCTGCGGCGTCCTCTTGGTCTCCTTGAAGATCGCCAGCTTCACGCCCAGTTCCATATCCGTCAGGCCAAAGGCGCTCGGCCCGGTGCCCGCAGGGGCATACACCGCCTTGTTCGAAGGAAAGTAGCCTCCCCAGGGCAAGATTGCGTGCAGTTGCACGCGCGGGACTGCGCCCCAGTTAAATTCGAGTGCGGGCCCAGTCGAAGCCATCGCAACCGGCGTACCGTCGGCGCCGCCAAAGATATAGAACTCGTAATGGCGATAGTCGACGGGAACCGGGTCGTCGACCTGAAAAGGCGGACCCTGCGCGTGCAGGCGGGATGCGCAGAGTAGAAAGACGAAAGCCAGTGCCGCGGCCACGTAGTTGCGGCGAGGGGTCCCTAATTGGGGTTGTAACCTAAATGACATATTCGGGGTCGATCGCGGGAAGCAGAGGCCGGTCCTGATGGCGACAATATATCGAAGTTCGATAATAATCAAGGAGTATCAAATCCGAAAAATGGACGTAGAGTGAATTCTGTGACGGATCACAAGCGGGAACTGTTCTTCGGCTTGATTCGCATCCATGTGCTGCTGCACGCCGCGCAGGAGCCGATCTTTGGCCTTGGCATGATGGAAGAGCTGCGGCATCACGACTACCAGATCGGCCCCGGCACACTGTATCCGCTGCTGCACGGATTAGAGCGCGCTGGACTGCTGAAGTCTGGATCGGATTATGCCGGGGGACGCAGGCGGCGCGTGTACAAGATCACAGCGGCCGGCAAGAGAGCTCTTGCGAAGGCGACGCTTAAAGTCGATGAGCTTTATCACGAACTTCATGAAGAGCACCCGCGCAGGCTGCCGAGCCGGCCCGAGTTGAAAAAGGAATAGTTCTGGAGGTGTACGGCAGACGGCGGTTTGCTTCAGGGTTTAGCCTGCCAGCGCCGCCTTTACGTGCTCGCTCACGATGCGCCCTTCGGCGCGCAGCCCCTTGGCCTGAATCTTCGCCTGCACAAGCTTGATTACGGGACCCATATCCTTCGGCGTCGGGGCATGGCCGCTGGCGGCGGCATGTTCGGCGACAGCCTCGGCCACCAAAGCTTTCAGGCTCGCCTCATCCAGCACTTTCGGCAGGAACTCCTCGACGACCACGATCTCGGCGGCTTCTTTCGCGGCTAGTTCCGGCCGGTTGCCCCTGGTGAACTGTTCGATCGAGTCGCGCCGCTGCTTGATCATCGTGGCCAGCGTCTGCTGCTCTTCGACCGGTGTCAGGGTGGCGTTCCTCTCGAGAGCCTTGTTCATCAGCGCCGCCTTGATCAGACGGAGCGTGCCGGTCCGCTCGGCATCGTGGGCCTTCATGGCTTCCACCATCAATTTGGTAATCTGCGCGGCCAGTGCGCCTGGATCGATCATGATGTCCCCTCAAAGACTCGATTCTAATGGACAGCCAGCAGGAGCGTGTCGCCCGATGCGCGACCTTCGCGAAGGATGCAGGCGAGAGACGACTTCATTTTCAGTCCACGCAAGCCAATCGGTCCGACAACCGGAACTCAGATGGCCTTCCCGCGTTCTCATGTAGGGAGAGAGAAGCGATGATGTGGAAACCGATTACGATCGCGCTGGCGGGAGCTGGGTTGCTCCTGGCGCCGGCGGCTTTTGCTGAAAATGTTGCGCGCCCTGGCACACTGAATTACGTGGAGGGCGCTGCCTATCTCAATGGACAGCAAGTCACCGACAAGAGCGTGGGAAGCGCCGACCTGAATCCTGGCCAGGAGCTGACTACGCAGCAAGGGAAGGCGGAAGTGCTGCTGATTCCGGGGGTGTTTCTGCGCCTCGATGACAACAGCGCGGTAAAGATGATCACGCCGGATTTGACCCACACGGAGGTTGCGCTCGAGCGCGGACGTGCGGGGATTGAAGTCGACGAGATCCACCCGGAAAATCGTCTGGACATCGTGGACGCCGGGGTGACCACGCAACTGGTGAAGAACGGCTACTACGAATTCAACGCGGATCAGCCCACGGCCATGGTCTTCGACGGAAAGGCTGCGGTTGAAGTCGGCGATGGAAAGTACAAGACCGTAAAGTCTCATCACGAGTTCGCTCTGGTCGCTACCGGCCCGAACGACAAGCCGCTGGCGAAAGAGAAACCTGTGGACTTCGACGTGAACGCGGCGAAAGACGATCTCTACAACTGGAACAGCCTGCGCTCGCAGTATCTGGCGGAAGCAAATAACCAGATCGCCGGCGAGTATGCCGAGGGGCCTGGGTTCGACCCTGGGTGGTACTGGGACCCGTACATGTGGGACTACACCTTCATCGGGGGAGGGCCGTTCTATAGCCCGTTCGGCTGGGGCTTCTATCCCTTTGGCTGGGGCGGCTGGGGGGGCGGCTGGTATGGCGGTGGTTGGTACGGCGGACGGGGTTTGCACGGCCGTTACGGCTATCGCGGCACGGGCCACGTCGGCGGGCCAGTCCATCCGGCTCCGGCGCGAGGATTCCATGGCGGCGGCTTCCACGGGGGTGGATTTGGTGGCGGCTTTCATGGGGGTCGGCGGCTTCCAAGGTGGTGGCGGCGGTGGCTTTCATGGAGGCGGCGGTGGACACCGGTAATGCAACGGCGCTGTAGGGAAACCGGCTGCACAGTGGCGGCTGCACCGATGCTCGGTCTGTCGTTTTCGGTCACAGCCCCATTGCGCCGGCCGGTTTCGCGGCGGGTTCGTCAAAGGTTGTCGGAGCGATGCTTCAGGGGTGCCGGGGCAAACGCCTCGCGCGCTTCCGCCGTGGCGTAGAGGATGACGATGGCAAGGATCTCGGCAGCGAGGACAGCCAGGATCGCCGAAGTATCGACCGGCAACCGCAGCGAGTGGTATCCGAGGCTGTTCTCAAGAAACCACCAGAAGGCGGCGCCGATCAGAGGAATGACGGCGAAGGCCCTTGCCCACCTGCCCAAGGCTAGAAGACCGACGGCAAGGATGAGATGAAATACCGCGCACAGAGGGAAAACTAAGAAGTAGGGCGCATCGAAGACCGGGTTATGGTTCTCCACCTCTCCAAACGGGGGAATGCCTGACCCCTGCGCTTGCCAGCACTGCCAGAATACCCAGCCGAAGAAGGCGACCTTGGCCAGTTGGTACAGGAGGACCAGAACCACCAGCAAAGGCAGCTTTCGGCCCTTCCTTGAAGCGGGCTGAGGCTGGTGCTGGGGCATCCGTCTTTCCTCCCTTGAGCCAATAAAAACAGAAACTTGCAGCGAGTGTTAACGCCAAGATTGTAGCGCGAGCCTGACTGAGCGCAAGTATGCCTCCGGGTTCCCAAAAGGGGAGCCGTCAGGGCGTTCAAACTGCGGGTATTCACAAAAGCCACAAAAATGTGTATTCTGTGATTTCTCGACAGGTTCGGCTCGCCGCTAAAGCCGGTCCAAAACAAGGAGAACAATGTTCCGAAAGACACGCCTGTATACGCCCGGACCAACGCCGCTGCTTCCGGCTGCCCAGTTCGCCATGGCAGCCGCCGACATGCATCACCGCACGCCCGAGTTTCGCGCGCTCTTCCAGAAGGTGCTCGCCCAGCTCAAGGTCTTTGTCGGTACGCAGAACGATGTGCTCCTGCTCTCCTCCTCGGGCACCGGAGCGATGGAGGCCTCGGTTTCCAACCTCACTTCTCCGGGTGACAAGGTTCTGGTGCTCACCGCGGGCAAGTTCGGCGAACGCTGGGTCGATCTGACCAAGGCCTTCGGCTGTGTGGCCGATGTGGTGAAAGCGCCCTATGGGGAGACGTTCAAGCTCGACGACATACGCGCGGCGCTCAAGCCGGAGCACAAAGCTGTGTACATGCAGGCCACGGAGACCTCGACGTGCGTTCGACATGACGTCGAAGCTATCGCCAAACTGATCAAGGAAGTCGCGCCCGAGACAATTCTTGTGGTCGACGGCATCACCGGCCTGGGTACGACGCACTTCGACGTGGATACCTGGGGTATCGATGTCTTGATCGGCGGATCCCAAAAAGCAGTGATGATCCCGCCGGGTCTCGCCTACCTGAGCGTGAGCGAGAAGGCCTGGAAGGCGATGGACGCCTCCAAGAACCCCCGCTACTACTTCGACCTGCGCAAGGAGCGCAAGAACGCCGTCAAGGGCGAGAGCGCCTACACGCCGGCGGTCGCGCTGGTGGCTGGCCTGGGCGCCGCCCTCGACTACATTGCCGGCCAGGCGGGCGGCGATCTCGAGAAAGGCCGTATCGCGCTTATTGACAACGCACAATTGAACGCCGCCGCGACGCGTGCCGGACTCACCGCTCTGGGCTTCACGCTCTTCGCACCCACGGCCCCTGCCGCCGCTGCGACTGCTGTTGCTGTACCAGAGGGCATGAACTCCGGCGATGTGGTCAAGGCTCTCAAGGCTAAGTTCTCGCTCGTCACCGCCAACGGCCAGGGCGAGATGCAGGGCAAGATCTTCCGCGTCGCGCATCTTGGATTCTTCGACTATCTCGACACGGTGGCTCTGCTCGGCGCCATGGAGCATATCGCCAAGGACACGCTGGGATTGCCGGTTGAGTACGGCAAGGCGGTCGCCGCAGCGCAGAAAGTCTACGCAAGCTCAGCTACTAGCCACTAGCTTCTAGCTACTAGCTTGTCCGTGCGCGGCGCAGATCGGGCTTTGGTATGGATTCATCCGATGAGCGGAAGAGTCGAACGCAGATGATGACAGACCTGCTTCTAGCTAGAGGCTAGAAGCCAGCAGCTAGGAGCTGCTTTTTCATGGCTGAGCTAAGTTTCGGAGAAAAGCTGCTGATCGCACGCCGGCAGCTCGATCTCTTCCAATACCAGATGGCCGAGAAGCTGGGGGTGCACCCCAACTCCCTCACCAAGTACGAACGCGGCGAAGGTAAGCCGCATGCAGCCGTAGTGCGCATGTTCGAGCTGTTCTGCGAGCAGCACAACATCCGCTTCGATGAATACGAATCCGCGCAGCAAGTGAAGGGGAACACGATGAAGATTGTTCTGGCCGAAAAGGTTTCTCCTGCAACGCTGGCCGTCTTTGCGGCCGAATCCGGTTGGGAAGTGTTGACCCACGACAAGCTGCCGGACGGGCTGCCCGCCGCGCTCGCGGATGCCGACGCTTTGGTTGTCCGCTCTGCTGTTCAGGTCGACGATGCGCTGATGGAGAAGGCGCCGAAGCTGCGCGTGATCGGCCGTGCTGGCGTGGGTGTCGATAACATCGACGCCGATGCAGCTACCCGCCGCGGCATCGTGGTGATGAATACGCCCGGCGCCAACGCCGTCGCGGTCGCCGAACTGACTATCGCCCTGATGCTCGCGCTCGCGCGCAAGCTTCCTACAGCGAACTCAACCATGCACGCAGGCAAGTGGGAGAAGAAATCGTTACAGGGCGCGGAGCTGCGCGGCAAGACACTCGGCATCCTCGGCCTCGGCCGCATCGGGCTCGAAGTGGCCAAACGGGCGCGTGGTTTCGGCCTCGAGATCGTCGGCAGCGATCCGTTTGTTTCCGCCGCCGTCGCCCGCGAGAACAACATCGCTCTTGTCTCTCTGGAAGAACTCTTCGCCAAGGCGGACTATCTCACCCTGCATGTCGGCCTTACGCCGCAGACGCACGGCATCGTCAACGCCAAGACCCTGGCGACTATGAAAAAGGGAGTGCGCATCGTCAACTGCGCGCGCGGCGAGCTTGTGGATGACGCTGCACTCGTCGCCGCCCTCAAGTCCGGTCAGGTCGGGGGCGCCGCTCTCGATGTCTTCACTGAGGAGCCACCCAAGAACTCGCCCTACGCCGAGTTCGACAACGTCATCCTCACGCCGCACATTGCCGGATCGACAGCAGAGGCCCAGGAGGCGGTCGGCATTCAGATCGCCATGCAGGTCCGCGAGTATCTTAAGCTCGGCGTCGTGCAAAACGCCGTCAACCTGCCCTCGCTCAGCCACGAAGAGTACGTGAAGCTGGCTCCTTACATCGACCTTGCCGGGCGCCTCGGCTCCTTCCTCGCCCAAACCGGCAAGAGCGGCATCGAATCCATCCATCTCATTTACGGCGGCGCGCTTGTCGACGCGAAAACCGACCTCGTGCGCAACGCGGCCATCGAAGGTCTGCTGCAGGGCTCGGAAAACGTGAACCGCATCAATGCTGCCGCTGTTGCTCAGGAGCACGGCATCCGCGTCCACGAAGACAAGCAGGAGACCCCTCGCGGCGGAGCAGCGACTGTTCTTGCCATCGAGCTGCATGGCCCCTGGGGACGCAGCCATGCCACTGCCACTGTGATTCACGGCGAGCAGCCGCGCCTGCTCGAGTTCGACGGCATCGACATCGAAGCGCCGCTCGAAGGGACACTGCTGGTTTGTCGCAACCTCGACGTGCCCGGCGTCATCGGACGCATCGGGACCATTTTGGGCGAGCAGGGCGTCAACATCGCCAACTTCGCTCTCGGCCGCGAACGCGCCGGGACCGCGCCCGTTAAAGCTCTGGCCGTCGTGCAGGTCGATCCGCCGGTCTCGGGTAAAGTGCTCGAAGCTCTGGGAACGATCGAGGCTCTGCTCGAAGCGAAGATTGTGACGCTCTAGCCTGCACAGAGAAAATTCGCGCGATTTGTGACCTCTTCGATCGCGCGAAAGCCCTGATAATTGCTGCGTATTTCGTGCAATTCCAAGGGCAATAAACTCCCTTTATTTGCCGAATGCACTACCTCTGGTGATATCCACAAATTAACCGGAGATTTACACTTGCTTCCACAGATCGAACAGTCCTAATGTCTCTTTCAGTTGGTGACCCTGTAGGGAGTTGGACAGCAGTTCAAGTCCGGCAGTAGATGCAGATTGATTGAAGACGCGCTTTGCAGTCGGCGCAAGCTGGCAGTGGAGAACGGAAGAGATTGAGAAGGCATTGAAGGTCAGGCAGGAATTGCGAAACCTGATTGGACACGAAGATTCATCCGCGGCGCAAGTCGAGGATGCAAAGTTCGAGGACAGCTAGGGTTCATCATCGACCCAGCCGTTGATGCGAATCGGGGAGACCCGAGGAACAGAGGCGGCCAAAGCCGAGGAACAGAGTCCCGGGGCGAACCGGAACTCAGTTCATCGGCACCACCGAAGGACCGAAGCACCACGGCGATGTGGTGCCAGGTCAATCGGAGGAGCCAGAGAATCAAGAAGCTTCGGGGTGACTCGGAGATTCTCTCTGGCGAAGCCGGAGGGTGAGCAAACCGGGGAAACTCGGTGAGATTCATCAGCTGGTGCCGGAAGATACAGGTTCTGGGGCAACCCGGAACCTGGTCGTCGGCGATACCGAAGGATCGCAGTACGGGGCAACCCGGAAACGATCAATCGGCACCGCCGAAGTATCCGAGCCTCGACTCGCCTCGAGGATCGGTCGCCGGTAAAGCCGGAAGGTGCAGCGCGCGGGGCAACCTGCAGCGAGCATCGGGAGGCGCAGCAGGAAGCGCGAGGAGCTGGGGCAACCCGGACCTTCGCAGCCAGCGGCGCTGAAGGACGCGAAATTCGAGTCGCCTCGGAGATCCGTCGCCGGCAACAGTCAAAGGATTGCGCTTCGGGGTAACTCGAAAACGTGATCGCCGACGCAGCCAATGG
Organism: uncultured Acidobacteriaceae bacterium; assembly: GCA_963778705.1. Classification (GTDB taxonomy): domain Bacteria; phylum Acidobacteriota; class Terriglobia; order Terriglobales; family Acidobacteriaceae; genus Telmatobacter. The sequence continues at coordinate 375,806 of CAVZVM010000008.1, read as the reverse complement.
GCGCGTAGTACGGGGTGACCCGGAGACGTGTTACAGGTTGAGCCGGAGGATACAGAGCCTGGGGCAACCCGGACTCCGCATCGGGAGACTGATTGGGACGGTGCATGATCCAATAAGCTTCAGGACACCCCAGAGAGCGCCAGGGACCGCAAGGTTCCTGGCGCTTTCGCTTCTCGAATACGATTCGGACCCACCCCATAGCCCTCCCCAATCTGCACGCAGCGACGGATGACCCAGCGACGCAGGACAGTCGCTGGGAATCCCAAAGCCCTCCGTAGGAAAAGCCTCTACAAATTAAAGGTTTGAAATGGGTCAGTGCGCTGTCAGCGCATCGCGCAGCTCGTCTGCCGACAACACCGTTGCGCGCCGCGGAAAGAACTTTTCGATGAGGCAAGCGTGCAGGTCAAGATCGGTATCGATGCAGCAATCCTTCACAACCAGGAGGCGGTAGTCGGCGTCGCTGGCGTCGAGCAGCGTCGAGAGCACTACACCGCTGGTTGCGATGCCGAACAAAATCAGCGTATCGATCTCCTTCGCGCGCAGGATCATGTCGAGATCGGTTCCGTGAAAAGCATTTACGCGATGCTTGGTCACAACGATCTCGTCGTTCACGGGTGCGACCTCCCGATGAATCGCGCCCGCCGGACCCTGAAAGACTTGCTGCCACTGGGGATTTGTCTTGATCGCGCCGAAGAGTGCGTTGCGCTCGCTGACCTCGGGAAATCCGGCTCGAAAGCCCACCTGCACATGAATCACAGGGATTGAGCGTTGTCTCGCTGCACCCTGCACGCCGGCCACGCGCGGAAGAAAATCCGGTTGGCTCTTGGCATAGATCGAAACAATGGCCGTTTGCAGGTCCATGCTGAGAACAGCGGTGCGGGTCAGGTCGGGAATTGCATTTGCCATGAGTTCCCCCTGGGTGGGTCGAGTGGGCGAAGGCTCCGCATGAGCCGCGCCGTCCACCAGCTTAGTGCATCGCGGCGCTGCCCGCTCCCTGGCCCGGCCTGTTCTTGCTCAGCATGAACGACAGAAGGATCAGCGCGCACGACATCCACGACAGCTCCATGTAGACGTCCTGGTAGCCCTGCGTCTGCGCCTGCAGATTGAGCTGGTTGTAGAGATTGGCTACGGCCATTCCCGCGCCGTTGGACCCGCCGAAATGACCGTTGAAGAATCCCGACAGCGCATTCAAATGCTGTTGATAGGCGATGGAACCCGGCACCATGTCGCTTTGCAGGTGCTGCTGGTGCCACATCGCGCGGCTCGTCACTTGCGCATCCGTCAGCGCGATCAGGATGCTGCCCCCGAGATTACGAACAAAATTGATCAGGCCCGCAACCTGGTTGCTCTCTTCCTTCGGCATCCCCACATACGCAGCATTCGTAATCGAGATAAAACAGAACGGCAGCGGCAGCATCTGTACCACGCGCAGCCACGAAGCCTGCGCAAAACTCATCTGCAGCGTGGTGACATTCGCGGCAATGCGGAACGTAAAGACAAACATGATGAACCCGCACACCGCCAGCGTGCGCGCCGAAATCTTGCCCGTCGCAATCCCGGCGAGCGGCATCATGATCACCAGGGCTACCCCACCAGCCGTCAACGCCAGCCCCGCATTGGTCGCGTTATAGCCCATCAGCTGCTGCAAAAACTGCGGCTGCAGCACGGTATTCGCATTCAGCACGCCGCCGACCAGCATCATCAAGAAACAACAGATCGCGAAATTCTTAAACCGGAACAGTTTGAGATTGATGAGCGGATTCTTCTGCCGCCACTCCCACACGAACAGCCCGATCATGCCGCCCACAAACAGCACGGCAAAGAAGCGAATGAAGCTCGACGCGAACCAGTCGTTTTCCTCGCCCTTGTCGAGCATGATCTGCATGCCGCCCATGGCAATGGTCAGGAAGGCAAGCCCGACGTAGTCCATGTTGCGAATCTTGGATGGGTCGGCCTTGATCCACGGCGGATCGTCCACCAGCCGCGTCACCAAAAAGAACGCCAGGATGCCGACCGGAATATTGATGAAAAAGATCCAGCGCCACGAGAAATTATCGGTAATCCATCCGCCCAGCGTGGGACCGATCGACGGCGCGAGCACCGCCACCAGGCCATAGAGTGCGAAGGCTTGTCCGCGCTTGTGCGGCTCGAATGAATCCGCCATGATGGCCTGCGCCATCGGCTGCATTCCTCCGCCGCCTGCGCCCTGAATCACGCGAAATAGCAGCAGCAGCGGCAGGGACGGCGCCGCTCCGCACAAAAAGCTCGCGACCGTAAATACCGAGATGCAGAAGACGAAGAAGTTGCGCCGCCCCATCAGGCTCGAAGCCCATCCGCCCAGCGGCAACACAATCGCATTCGAGACCAGGTAGCTGGTCAGCACCCACGTTCCCTGGTCGGTGCTGGCTCCCAGTGTGCCCGCAATATGCGGCAGGGCCACGTTGGCGATCGAGGTGTCGAGCACCTCCATGAACGCCGCCAGCGCCACTGTCGCCGCGATCAGCCACGGATTCACGCGCGGCTTCCACTGCGCGTCGGGCTGCGGATTTGGATTGACGACCGTTGTCGAGCTTGCAGTCGCGGTCAGGGATGGCGTATCGGCCAAAGCATCACCTTGTCTTTAGTCGGTTCAGGGCCTTCAGTCGGTTCGGGCGTATCGCAGTTGGGGAAGGCGCAGGGCCTTGGGGGAACAACTCCCGCTCACATTTCCAGCATACCTCCCCTTAGATTCCGGAAGCCCACTTTGGGGTGCAGGATTTCACGCCGCGAGCTAAGCCGTCTCCTCCGCCCGCCAACCCACCAGGGCCACCGCCAGCGCCAATAACTGCATGGCTACGATAAAGCCTACGCACGCCGGCCATTTGCCCAGAGCCCAGAAGATTCCGGGCACCACGCCTGCCGCCGTGCCACCCAGGTAGTAGCACGTAATGTAGAGTCCCGCCGCCGTCACCTTCGCCCCGGCAGGCGCCGCGACACGCAGATGACTCTGCGAAGCCGTCTGTGCAATGAACACGCCGCTCGATAACATCGCAAGCCCGACGATTACAATCGGCAGCGCATGTGCCAGTGTCAGCAGCACGCCGGCAATCGAACACGCGATGGCTCCGCCGATCCCTGCACGCAAGCCCACGCGCGTAATCAGCAGTCCTGCCGCTGGTGTCACCACCAACCCCACCAGATACACGAAGAACAACGAACTCAAACCCGTCGTCGACAAATGAAAGGGCGCAGCTGCGAGATAAAACGTGATCCACGTAAACACGCCGACAAGCGAGAAGAGAACGTTGAACCCCACCGCAAACGTCGCAACCAGCCTTCGGATGCGAAATAATCCCTGCACCTGATACGGGAACGAGGGCAGCGTGTCCAAACGCTTCGGACTCGGTGCGCGTCGACTGCCCTTCGGCAGCCACAGAGCCACACCACTTGCCCCGAGTAGCGCCGCCGTGCCGAGCACGAGAAAACTCACGCGCCAGTTGAACGACTCCGCCAGAAAGCCCGCCGAGAGCCGTCCACAAAAACCGCCCAGCGCTGTCCCACTCACATAAAAACTCATGATCAGCGGGATGCGATCCGGTGGCCACTCTTCGCCGATGTACGTGACCAGTACGGCGATCACGCCAGGCACTGTAATACCTTGCAAAAAACGCCAGAAGATCAGCTGCGCAAGCGATGTTGACGTAGCAGCGAGCAGAGTCGGCACAGAAATGCCCAGCAACGACGCCACGATCACGCGCTTGCGCGGAAGCCGTTCGGTGAGCGCGCCGAAGATCGGCGCAGAGATCGCGACTCCCAGCGTCGCCGCTGAAACTGTCATTCCCACGCCGGTCTTTGAGGCATGGAAGATCTGCGCCAGCATCGGCAGCAGCGGCTGCGTGCAATAGAGTTCGAGGAAGGCGCACACGCCGCACAGCGCCACTGCGGCAGCGGCCAGCCGGCCGGGCACAGTGCGTTCCTGCGTGAGTGTCTGCAAGTTTCAGAATACCGGAGCGATCTTCATTCAACGACCTGCATGGGCCTGCATGGATCGCGGGCGGGCCCTCGGCGTGCGCTGCGCGCAACGGCGGTCACAGGACGAATTGATACCCTAGAAGCAACCGTGGATTCCCCTCCCGCACAACCTGCTCAACGAAGCCCCAAACGAGGGCTTGAAGCTTTCGCCTTTCGCGACTTCCGCTTGTACCAGATGGCACGCGCCGGCGTCATCCTCGGCGCAGAGGCGCAATCTGTCGCCGTGGCGTGGCAGGTATACTCGATTACCCATCGTGCCATCGATCTCGGCTACACCGGCCTCGCGCTCTTCCTGCCGGGACTGTTGTTTCTTCTGCCTGCCGGCCACATGGCCGACCGCTTCGATCGCCGCCGCGTCATCCTCACCTGTTATGCGCTGCAGGTCCTCTGCACGCTCGCGCTGCTGATGTTTGCGCGCAACGGAGTACCCAACGTTTATCCCATCTACGCCGTTCTCTTCCTCATCGGCATGGGCCGTGCCTTTTCCGGGCCGGCAAGCTCCGCACTCATCCCCCATCTCGTCCCTGAGACCCACTTCGTCAACGCCGTCACCTGGGGTGGCGCCATCTTTCAGTTCGCCAATATCACCGGCCCTGCGCTCGGCGGCCTGCTCTTCACGCTTCCGCTCACACGCTGGATGCCCGACACGCGCCTGGATGGCGCAGGCATCGTCTATCTCTTCACCCTGGTGAGCCTCGCGTGGTTCCTCGTGCTGGTCGGCATTATGCATGTGCGCCCCGGCCGCATGGAACACCGTGCGGTTTCGCTGAACGTGATTCTCGCCGGCTTTCGCTATGTCTGGAGCATGCGGCTTCTGCTCGGTTCCTTCTCGCTCGACCTGTTTGTTGTATTGCTGGGCGGCGCGGTCGCGCTGATGCCTATTTTTGCCAGTGAAATTCTGCACACGGGCCCGCGTGGATTGGGCGTGTTGCGCGCCGCACCCGCCGTCGGTGCGCTCACCATGTCGCTGGTGATGGCGCGCTTTCCTCTCAGCCGCGGTGCCGGTAAACGTCTGTTTATCTGTGTCGCGATTTTCGGCGCAGCGACGATCATCTTCGGCCTCTCGCGTAACCTGTGGCTCTCGCTCGCGGCGTTGGCCGTCGGCGGCGCAGCCGACACGATCAGCGTCATCATCCGCGGGTCATTGTTGCAGCTAGCGACCCCGCCCGAGATGCGCGGCCGCGTGAGTGCGGTGAATTCGCTCTTCATCGGCGCGCTCGAATGAATTGGGGGAATTCGAAAGCGGCCTGACGGCGCAATGGTGGGGAGCTGTGCGCGCGACCATTTACGGCGGGATTGGCTCACTTGCGGTGGCTGGCCTGTGGACGGTGCTGTTCCCCGACCTGCGTCATGCCGATCAACTCACGTCGGCAGCACTGCGCAGCGCTGCGGAGCCGCTCGCCGAAGAAACACCAGCGGAGACCTGAGCCTCGCTTACCGCTGCAGCAGATCGATCGGCTGCGTAAAGTCCGTCACGCGGATATGCTTCGCCAGCGTCGGGTGCTGCCGTTGCATAGCCAGAAACATCTCCCACGCCACGCGCCGATAGCTGAAGTGTCCTGCCGGCGCCGACCTTAGCTCGCTGATGTACTGCGCTTCGGCAAAGTCCATCTTGAACAGACAGCGCACGCGCGTGGCCAGCGGCAACACATACAGCGCCGACACGGCCGCCTCCGGCGCAGAACCCGCGGCAATCTTTGCACTCGCGGCATGCGCACCATCGGCTGCAGCCTTGTAGTCTTCGAGCGCGCCCGCCTCGGCCAGCAGATTCACATCGGCGCCCAGATCGCCGACCATCGGCGTCTCGTAGCCATGCAGCGCCGTGAATCCCTGCTTGATTTGCACGCAACGCCGGTGCCTGTGCATGTCGCGAAATCCGCCGATGTCCATCAGAATGTCGAAGCGCAGCGCAGCGCCGCAATGGAATGCGCGCAGCGCCTCGTCATGCCGTCCGCGATGCCGCAGACCCAGCTCGATGATCTCCGTGATGCGGCTCTCGGGCAGGCTCGCGACGAGATCCCGTACCTGCCGATACGGATGATCGCTGCCCCAGTAAAGCAACGTCGCCGCCAGCTCCACTTCGAGCGTCTCGGTTCGCTCCACCAGATCGACTACCGGCGCAAGCGCGGGCGGCACACCCCGCAGCAGTTCGCTTGCCGCCTGCTCCAGTTCTTTGCGGGTCTCGATCAGATACGAATTGGGCTCGGCATACTTCACCAGTGTCGGCGCGGTGCGCGTCTCGCGCGTCAGCAAATTCGCCGCCTCTGCGGCCAGATCCGGCTGCCCCGCAAGCTTCTCCACAAACGCCGCGCCCGCCTGCGCGTTCACGTTCCACGCCGGCCCCGTCGCCGCATCGCGCAGTCTTTGTCCCAGATCGCGCACCTCGGCCATGGGATGCGACAGCAGCCGCGAGACCTGAGTTTCCAAGGTCCGCGCATTCACAATCTGCCCCAGCGACGTGTTGGTCGCGAGCGGCAGCAGATACCGCGCCACATCGAATGCCCGTGCCTTCAGCGTCCGCTCGTACGCGTCCGGCTTCATCGTCTCGGGCCGCGCGACGCGCTTGCGCAGCGCTTCCTGCACCGCCGCCGTCGTCCGCTGATAGACCGCAAACAGATTCTGAGCTGTCTCGGCGTACAGATGCGCCGATCCCGAATCCGCGCCGAAGTCCGGAAAATACCAGCCCGATTTCAGAAAATTCTGGTAGCGCGTCGACCGCTCCTGCCCGTCCCAGCGCTGCTCGTCCACCAGCACAATGGCGGCCAGCAGGCTCAGCCGCTCCACCGCAAAGGCAATGTGCGCCAGATCGGCAATGGACCGGTGGCCATACTGAAAATAAAAGGTGTTCAGAAACTGCTCGGCTCGCTGCGCGCTGATCTCAGTCAGCGACTCGCGCATGGAAAGAGCAGACCGGGAGTACTTCGCCATTGCATAGGCCAGAACCTCGGGATCGGCGCCGTGAACGGCGAAAACTTCGGTTTGGTTGCGCGCTTCAGTGGGGAGAAAAGATTCATTGGACATTCGACGTTCTCGCGACCAGAATACGGCATGAGGCGGGTCCGGGGATGAGGACGCAGACTTGTCGTTTTTTTTGAAGAAGCCGCTTGACGTTTTGGTTCCCTGCCCATCAAACTGAAAGGCCTCATTGGGCGCGCGTATATCCGTGCATCCCGATCCACGGCGGCGGCGTCCAATTAGCCAGGAGCAGCGGGCCATGCGGGAGATCAAGGTGCGCACGTCGCAGCGGCCTCGGCCATTGCCCCCCGGTCGCTGGGCAATGACCCAGCGCTGGAACGATCTCCTCTTCGCCCACTGGCGGACGCATCCCGCCCAGATCGCCGGGCTCCTCCCTGAAGGCCTGCACCTCGACACATTTGAAGGCTCGGCGTGGATCGGTGTGGTTCCTTTCTGGATGGACCGCATCAAGGTGCGCGGTCTGCCCCCCATCTTTGGCACACGCAGCTTCCCCGAACTAAACCTCCGCACCTATGTACGAGACCATCGCACCGGTACACCCGGTGTCTACTTCTTCTCGCTCGATTGCGCCAACCCGCTGGCCGTCCTCGCAGCGCGCAGTTACTACCACCTGCCCTACTACTGGGCGGAGATGCGCATACAATCGATCGCCGGACGCGAGTTCGGGTTCTACAGCCGGAGGCGTTTTGCCGGTAAGCCGGTGATCTTCAAAGCCCGTTATAGGGGACTCGGGCCAACCCGCAAGCTCACCGAAAACCGCAGCGGGACGCTCGAATATTTCCTGACCGAGCGCTACTGCCTGTTCACCAGGAATGCCGGCGGCGAACTTATCCGCGCCAATGTGCACCATGTTCCCTGGCCGCTTGAAGACGCCGCAGCCGACATCGAGATCAACGACCTGCCCGCCTCGATCGGCGTTGTCGTCCAAGATCAGGAGCCGGTGCTGCACTACTCGCGCCGGCTGGCGGTTTACGTTTGGCCGCCGGAACTCGCCGTGCCCGCGCGCCGCCGTCAGCGCATTCCGGCACAGGCGATTCCCTCGTCCTAAAGCAGCCCATACATCCTCAACTCCATCCATCCGGCACGCTCGATCCCTATAATGACCTTCGGGACGGCGGAGCTGCTCCTGATTTGTACGGCAAGAAAAGGAAGGTTAGATGGCGGATCTACAAGGAAGAATCGCTCTTGTCACGGGAGCCAGCCAGGGCATCGGACGAGCCTGTGCGCTGGAATTGGCAAGAGCCGGAGCGACTGTCGCGCTCGCTGCTCGCAACGAAGCGAAGCTCGCCGAAGTGGCTGCCGAGATCGCTGCAGCCGGCGGTCAGGCTGCGGCGTTCGCCCTCGATGTCGCCAGCGAAGACTCCATCAAGGCCGGCGCCAAAGCCGTCCTCGACCGCTACGCCAAAGTCGAAATCCTCGTCAACAACGCCGGCATTACACGCGACGGCCTGATGATGCGCATGAAGCGCGCCGACTGGGATGATGTGCTCTCGACCAACCTCACCGGAACATTTCTTCTGACGCAAGCTCTCCTTCCCGCCATGCTGCGCAACCGCTGGGGCCGGGTCATCAATATCACCAGCGTCGTGGGACGTACGGGTCAGGCCGGCCAGGTCAACTACGCCTCCTCGAAGGCTGGACTCATCGGCTTCACCCGATCGCTGGCCCGCGAAGTAGCCTCGCGCAATGTCACGGTGAATGCCGTTGCACCCGGTTATATTGAAACGCCCATGACCGCCGTACTCGATGAGAAGCAGCGCCAGGTGATGATGGTGCAAATTCCGCTGGGACGCCCCGGCACCGACACGGAGATCGCCCAGTCTGTCGCGTTTCTCGCCTCCGATGCAGCCGCCTACATCACCGGCCACGTTCTCGACGTGAATGGCGGCATGTTTATGGGCGGCTAGAGCTCCTGCGCATATTGGATTAAAGGAATCGGTCGAATGTGCCGATAAGCGAAGGTGCTGAACTCATTAGCCAGCCCAATCGACCCCCAACCTGTTTCGCCCACAGACCCGGGGGATGTAAACCGTGTTCGCTACTGTGCACGCCAGCCTATTCTCAATCTTCGCGGCGACGCCTACGCGTACGAGCTGCTTTTCCGCAGCGGCCCTGATGCCGCCTGCAGCTTCAACGGGGACAAGGCGACCTGGGCGATCCTCGATGCATCCGTTGCAGTGGGTTTGGAGAGACTCACGGGTGGCCTTCCCGCTTTTGTGAACTGCACCCTCGAAACGCTCACCAGCCGGGTAGTCGAAGTGCTTCCGCCCAGTCTCACCGTGCTGGAGATTCTCGAGACAGTCGAGCCGACTCCGGAGCTGATCGCCGCCTGCCGGAGGCTCAAGTCGCTGGGCTTTCGCATCGCCCTGGACGATTTCGTCTGGGATCCCAAATACGATCACCTCATCGCCCTCGCGGATTTCATCAAAGTCGACTTCACTCTGTCGGAGTCGCCGGAGCGAGTCAAACTCATCAGGAAGCTCCGCAAAAGCAGCGTAGTTTTTCTCGCAGAGAAGGTCGAAACACCCGAACAATTCAAACAGGCGCGCAATGAAGGATTCACCCTGTTTCAGGGCTACTATTTCTGCCGGCCCACTTTGATCAAACGGCGCGAAATACCTGCCAATCAGCTCGCTCGCCTCGAATTGCTCCGCAACCTGGAGCAGAACGATTTCGATATCCGAAAGATCAGCCACCTGGTCGAACGCGACGCAGCCATTGCGTTCCGCCTCCTTCGACTGGCCAACTCTCCCATCTATGCCATGCGCCAAAAGGTGAGCTCGATCGAGAGCGCCCTGATGCTCATGGGAGAAAAGGCATTTCGACGGGTTGTCACCCTGGCTGTCGCAACCGCTCTGAGCGAAGGCCGCTCGGCCGAGGTCTTGCGCCTGGCTCTGACGCGCGCTCGATTCTGCGAGCTTGCTGCGCATCTGGTCGGCTTCGACCCGTCGGAGCAATACCTCCTGGGATTGTTCAGCTTGCTGCCCGCGATGCTTCGGATCCCCATGGAGCAGGCCGTCTCCGCCCTTGCTCTGCGAGATCAAATACGATCTGCCCTCCTGGGCGAGAAGATCCCCGAACGCAGTCTTCTTTGCTGGATCGAAGCCAGCGAGAGCAGCAATTGGTCGACTTGCGATGCGGTGAAGCGCTTCCACCAGCTGACGGGGCCGCAACTCGCGCAGATTGCCGCTGACTCGGCCGCATGGGCCGACGAAAACCTCAAATTCTCCGCGTAATCTCTCACGTTAGGCAAACTCGACGGCAGCAAACTCCCTGCGCAGATTTCTAAATCCCCAGCCGCTCCTTCACGCTGCGCACGCGATCCCGCGCCACGGTGAGCTGCGTATGCTGCGCGTCTTTGAGCGTCAGCACTACCTTGCCTGCAAACCACGAATTCACCTCGTGAACCCAGTCCACGTTCACCAGCGCCCCGCGATGAATGCGCAGAAACCTGGCCGGATCGAGCCGCCGCTCCAGATCGGCAATCGTCTGATCCACGCAATGGCTGCGTCCGTTTACTACCGCATAGGTCAGCTTGTCCTGGGCGATGAAGTGCGACACGTCGTCCAGCACGAGAAATGAGATGCGCTCTCCGACTCTTGATGCGATGCGATGCGGATACCCGCTCTGGCCGTGCTGCAGCGACGCCGTCAGTTCTCGCAGCATCGCCGGCAGATCGGGACTTTGCTGCCACTCCGGCTTGGTAACCGGGCGCAGTTTTCCCAGCTTGGCCAGGGCTCGTTGCAGCTGCTCGGTCTCAATCGGCTTCAGAAGGTAATCGATCGTGTTTGCTTCGAATGCCCGTAGCGCGTGCTGATCGTAGGCCGTTGTGAAAATCACAAACGGCTGCCGCGTCAATCGGGACAACAGCTCAAACCCATTCATTCCCGGCATCTGAATGTCGAGAAAGAGCACATCGATCCTCGCTCCCTCAGGGCTGTTGAGGAATTCGACTGCACGCGCCGGGTCGGAGGCCTTTCCGCCAATCAGCAGTTCAGAAAACTCCCCCAGCAATCGTTCCAGCCGTTCGAGTGCCAGCGATTCGTCGTCCACCAGATACGCGCGCAGTGCAGCCGTCTCCATTGCCCCCTACACCTCCGCGGGAAAGGAAATCCGCGCAACCGTCTTCTCGTTTTCGCGCGTCACGTCCAGCTGGCCCGCGTCACTGAACAAGAGCTGCAGCCTCGCGGATAGATTCCCCAGCCCATGCTCAGGCGAGATCGAAGCCAGCGAAAACCCCGGCCCGTCGTCGATCACCGACAACTTGACTCGGTCATTCGCCTTCACACCAACAATCTGAATCGTCGTGCCCTCGCTGCGCTGCGCTGCCACGTGCTTCACGCTGTTCTCCACCAGCGACTGCAAGGCCAGCGGCGGCACCTTCACCTGCCCCAGAGACTCCGGCACCTCGATCGTGTAGCGCAGCCGCGGCCCAAACCGTGTCGACTCGATCTCGAGGTAGTCCCGCACCACCTTGATCTCCTGCGCCAGGGGCACCAGGCTGCTGTGATTGGCATTGAGCGAAAAGCGCAGCAACGATGCAAGCTTGCCCACCGTATCTTCTGCCCGCTTGGGATCGGATGGAATCAGCGAAGCGATCGAATTCAGCGTGTTGAACAAAAAGTGCGGGTGAATTCGCGACTCGAGCGACGAGAGGCGGGCCTCGACGAGAAGTTTGTTGGCTCGCTCCTGCTCCACCTGCCGCGTGCGCAATTCCAGAGTCGCCCTCTCCAGCCTGTGCCTCATGGTTTCAAACGATGTGATGCTGAGCCCGAAGATCAGGGTCATGAGCAGCGCAATGGGGTAGGACGTCCAGAATTCGATCCAGAATTCCCGGCGTGGTATGAGACCGACGATCTGAAAGACAATTCCCCCGGCCAATGTGCCCGCCGTGGCCGTAGCAATCAGCGCCGCTACATTCATGAGCACGATGAGCCGAGGGAAACGTCCTGCAAATCGGCGGCCGAGCCAGTTCATTAGGAACGTAGAAGGAATGCCAATACATGCCGAATAGATGAGCGACGCGAAAAAGTGGCGGCCAACCTCAGAGAGCCGCGTGTGCTCAAACACGACAAGGAGAATGACAACCAGGACCGCGAGCGCGGGGACGAACCAGATCCCCTTCAGGAAGGCTTTCGCCCAGCTGAAGAAGGTTACGGGTGTCTCGGGAGAAGCGGCGGGCGATCCGTTCAGGTTTTCGTTCATAGCTGGAATCGCATTCCAATCGACGTTGCCGTGCTGTAGGGCGCGGCCCCGTAGTCCGATGTCTTGCTCCCCTCGGGAATCTCCACGTGAAGGTACGACGAGAAGTGATTGCCGAACCAGCGATTCACATCCACAACGCCCGTGTAACTGTAGTCATCGAGATTCGCCACGATCGAGCCGGATAGATCCCACTCTTTCCAGCCCGGACGCTCACGCAGTCGCGATTTGCCCACATTGAAAAGCGCATAATGCTGCCGCCCTGCGAGGGGCGACACACTCATATCTCTGTAATACGGAATATTCGGCGGCGTGAAGAACTCGCCGATGAACGTCACGCCGGAGTGCAGCGTGCACTTCGCGCCCAGCAGCACCGCAGCCTGCTCGCGCCACAGGCCCTCGCCATGAATCTCCCACCCCTGCCCGACCACGCGTGTAAACGTGACACCACCAAACGAGTCGCCGCCGCGGTCGTTCCCCGCGATCAGCGAAGTGTCGAATCCATGCACCAGAACGTTATACCGGAAGGCCGTGGTGTCGTGCAGGTCGGTGTTCGCCGGCGCCAGCGCTGCAGTGGACCAGGCCAGCGTAAAAGCGTGCTTGCCGTGCACATAATCCGCCTTCACCATGTCGCGCCCCTCATTCACGTTCAGCCGGTCCGAGGGGTCGGTTGGGATACGGGGCGGATCGAGCACTCCAGCCGCCGTGAACGCGTATCCTGTCCCCCAACGCACCATCTTGCGGCCCGCGGTGAAATCGAAGTCGCCTGCCGACACGCCCACATACGCTTCCTTCACGCGCAATTGTGAGGAGTTGTCCGTGTACGACCGGGTGATTCCGATCAGGCTGGTCGAGAACGTGAGCCGTTGTTGATAGCGCACTCCGAAGGACGGCTCCACCAGCACCTGATTCAGAACCGTCGGCAGCGGCTCGCGCAGATTGCCGTAGAAGGTCGCATCGTCGATCGCACTCACCGAGTAGCGCGTCCGCCACGGGCTCTCCTCCATCGACGCATCCTGCCCTTGGGCGCTGCACGCCCCTGCGACGATCAGAGCGGCGGAAATGAACGCGCTCAGCTTCATGGCTAAAACCTGTCCGCGCGGCCCTGGTAGAAGAGCTTGTCCGGCAGATCTGCGCGCACCGCGCCCGAATACTCAAGCACACTGTGCGAGTTGTGCCGGATCTCGTCATAGAGTGTCAGCTTGTGCAGCAGCAGCTTGCCGCCGAACGACTCATATTCATCGAACGTCGCCGACTTGATGTGCTTGCCCGACGTCAGGTAGAACTCCGCTCGCACCGGCCGCGCATCCTCGGCGCGCACCCAGTAAAGAATCCTCTGATAGGTCGCACCCTTGCGCTTTGCGGTCAGCTCCAGCACATGGCACTCGACTGCGCCAACCTTTTCGTCCCGCAGATACGCGGGCGAGTAGTCGACTGCGTAGTTGGTTCGCGCGACATCGCCGTTCGAGGCATCCCCCGTCAGCCGCTCTAGTGGTGTAATCCGCACCGGCCGGCTGGTATCGGGTAGGTACACCCACATGTCATCGCCGACCATCAGCAGATGCCGGCCCTTCTCGCGCGGGCTCATAAACTCGACATACGTCTTGTCCGTGCCTTTCTGCGAGACCTCGTAGAGATGCTCCTCATCGGATCTTCCGGCCTCGAAGTCCGTAATCTTTACATGCACCACGTAGGCCGGCCAGCCGTTCCGAAACGCATCGGACTGCTTCAGCATGTGTCTCTGCGTTGGGCGCAGGCGCCGAAGCCGCATGGCAAACAACGACCCACGTAATCAAGAAAGCCAGCAGAAAGAGCAGCAAAAACGAACGAAGAATGCAGTTCACTCTAGACATGGGCCAGTGCCTCCGCAATTTGCAGCCGCGATGCACGGATCGCGGGCAGGATGGATGCAAGCGCCAGCGAGATGACGACCATCAGCGACGAGCCGATCATCAACGCCGGGCACATGCAGAACTCGGAACATCATGGGAACATCGGTCCCCGGGGGCGGCGGAAGGTGCAGTCCCGAGGCGTTGAGAGCCATGCCTAACAGGTTGCCGCCGATCACGCCGACGATGGCTCCAAAGAATCCGGTCAGCGTCGCCTCCACCATGAACAGCGCCACAATCCAGCCCCGGGGCGTCCCCATTGCCAGCATCGTACCGATCTCCCGCGTCCGCTCAAACATCGCCATCAGCAAGGTGTTTACGCTGGCCATCAACACCATGAAGAACACGATGATTCCCAGGAACACGAAGATGCCGCTGAACAGCGTTCGCACCTGCTTGTAGTAGGCCGCCAGCTCGACCCACTTCCGGATCGCCATCGGCTGCCCAAGGCCGCTCAGTTTGGGAATCAGCGTCGCAGCCACCTTGTCGGTGTTCTCGGTTTGATCGAGTCCAACCACCAGGTTCGTCACGCGATCGGTCTGCAACAGCCGTTGCGCCGAAGGCAGGGTGACTCTCAAGAAGCGATCGTCGAGATCCTTGAACCCTGTGTTCACAATTCCTACGATCTGCACATCGATTCCGTTCAGCGCGCCATCCGCAGTGACCGCAAGAATCGTCAACCCATCGCCCACCTTGACGCTCATCGATTTTGCGACGCCGACGCCGACCAGCGCTTCGACCTCCCCATTCGCATTCGTGCTTAGATCTCTGCCCGAGGCGATCCTCGGGTTGAATCCCATCTCGCGCTCGACATCGGGCTCGACCGCGCTGCCCATAAAGACCGACGACTTCACGCCATTCGACAACATGCCGTAGAACTCGATGCGCGGGGCAACGCCGCGTACATGTTCGCCCGCGCGAACCGAAGCTGCCACACGCTGCCAGTTGCCGATGCCCGTGTCGAGCACATGCACCTCATCGCGCTGGAAATGCTCGGCAGTAAAGATCTGGATATGGCCCAGCCCGGTGCGAATGGTGCTCTCGCGCAATCCGCGAAACATGAAGGCGAAAAATCCACCGACGAGCAGCAGGCCGGCTACGCCGCCCCCGACCATCAGCAGCGTCATCACCGTGCGCCGGCGATTGCGAAACACATTACGAAACGCAAGCAGCAAGAACTTGCCCATGACTGTCTCCTTTATCTGAGCTCAAGAGAATGCGGCTTCGGCGATCGGCGTCGCGGCGCTCGCGTCTTCGGCAGCGTTGATGTCTGAAACCACTCGCCCATCCGTCAGCCGGACAATGCGCGGGGTGTGCTCGAGCAGGCGCTGGTCGTGTGTCGAAAAAATGAATGTGAGCCCGAGGCGGCCGTTCAGGTCGCGCATCAGGTCGATGAGTTGTGTCGCGTTCCGTGTGTCGAGATTGGCCGTCGGCTCATCGGCCAGCACCAGCGCCGGCCGCCCCACAATCGCCCGCGCGACTGCGACTCGTTGGCGCTCCCCGCCTGAGAGCAGATCGGGCCGGTGATGCGCACGCGCCGTCAATCCCACACTCTCCAGCGCATCCTGCACACGCGACTTCCGCTCGCTCGCGCTCAGGCCTTGCACCAACAGCGGAAACTCCACGTTCTCTGCCGCGGTAAAGACCGGAATCAGGTTGAAGGTTTGAAAGACAAAGCCGATCTTCTCGCGCCGCAGCGTCGTCATGCGCGCCGCGCTCAGCTGCGACGTATCCACGCCGTCGATCGCGATGCGTCCGGAGGTCGGCTTGTCGATGCAGCCGATGAGATTGAGGAGCGTCGATTTGCCGCTGCCGCTGGGCCCGGCGATCGCCAGAAACTCACCGGCAGAGACCCGGAGATTCGCCTGGTCGAGCGCCGTCACCTCGCTGTGGTCCAGCGGGAAGGTGCGTGTGACCTCTTCGACGTGAACGAGTGTGTCATCCATTGGATCCGATCCCTTTCAGGGTGTTGGTTTCACCTTGAACGTTATCCAGGATCGAAAGGCGGGGCGCTGCTTTTTCGACGAAGGGCAAAACGTACTGATGAAAGGGCAGAATCTGCCGATGAACCGGAAAGCGCCTGCTGCCGGAATCGGCCAAACAGCTTGAAGTCCGCACATATCGACTCATCCGAGCAACGATCACCCTATAGATCACATCAAACAGTCGATACAACTACGCCGAATACCGCGGTGCGATGTGGACCGCAGTTCGAGCAAGACATAAGGAGATCAGCTATGGGGATTGAACTGCTGGAAAAGCAAGCAACCGTCGAGGATGTTCTGCGCGAAGTGTCGAAGATCAAGTCGATTGTGAAGGATGCCGTGGATGACGGCGTGCGTTCTGCGCTTCGAACTGCACGGCAGGGACGCGAGTTTGCGGAGGACACCCTCGACGACGCAAAGAGAGCCGTGAAGCAGAATCCGGTGGAAGCCGTCGGCATCGTCTTTGCTGCCGGAGTCGTCGCCGGTTGTCTTGCCGCCTGGATCGGGATGCGCCGTCGCTGAAGGCCCCGGCGGACCGGTCATCTCAGGCGTGGCCCCGAACCGACCCTAGTCCGGTCTTCCCGTATAGTGCACTGCATGGTGCACTTCGGAATGGTCCTCCAGCGATTCCAGGTGCGTGGTCACCTCGGAAGGCATGGCCAGATCGACGGTCAGGCGCTCTTCAACAAGCGTCGCGAGGCGATGTGCCTCGCCCAGCGCCATGCTCTGCGGAAAGAGCAGGTGAATCTCAATGATGAGGCGGTAGCCGGTGGTTCGAAATCGGACCCCGTGATACTGCAGTCCAAACTCATCGCAAATAGAGTCCAGGTTGCTGCGAATCTGGTGTCCGACTGCGGGGTCGGAATAATCCATTAATCCCTTTGCTGCCTGCCAAACGAGGCTTCCGCCGGACCACAAGATATTTCCTGCCACCGCAAGCGCAACCAGAGGATCGAGCACCTTCCATCCGGTCAGCATCACCAGCAGAATGCCGACAACCACGCCAAAACTGGTCCAGCTATCCGTCAAAACATGCTTGCCATCGGCTTCCAGGATCAGTGAACAATTCCGGCGTCCCAGCCGCAGCAAATACCACCCCAGAATCGCGTTCAGCACACCGGCGCCGGCGATGAGAATCACCCCATTCCCGAGATCCTCAAATACCAGCCCGTGTCTCCATTTTTCGATCGTCGTATAGAGAATGCTTCCGGCAGCCACGACGATCATGGCGCCTTCGAATCCTGCCGAAAAGAACGCGATCCGCTCGTATCCGTAGTGGAATTTTGGATCGGCGGGCCGCGTACTGAGCCAAAGACTGAAGACCGCAAAGGCCACAGCCACCACGTGCACGACGGATTCGGCGGCATCCGAGAAAATGGCAGAGGAACCAGTGAGAAGATAGGCGCTGACCTTCGCTGCGAGCATCAGGACGCCGACGATCAGAGAAATCCGCATCGCGAAACGCGCGTCGCGAATCTGATCCTCTGTGTTGGGTGAACCCGGCTTGCTCGTGGATTCCATGGCGCGTCGGCTTCCTTCCCGCGCACAGTCTACCGTGATGTTGCGATCCGCGCAGTGACGCAGCACGGTGACGCAGGGAGTGAAGCGCGATCGGGCTACTGAGGCGGTGCCTGCGGCTGTCCCGGTCCATTGCTGGCATCGCGCGGCCCTTGCGGCGGCGGCCCCATCACCACGACCGACGTCGCCAGAAATGTTCCGTCCTTCACGGCGCCTTCCACCCGCACCATGTCGCCCACCTGCACATCGGCCAGCGTGATCGGATCGCGCCGCTTGCGGAAGGTCGTGTTCTCGTCGGCCACAAAACTGTGCGCTGCGCGGTCTGGCCCGCCTTCCAGGCTCACCTTGACCTCATTGATCGCCGTCACCCGGCCCGCCAGCCACGTTTTGCCGAAGTTCGCCGCCATCGCGCGCATCTCTTTGGCGCGCTCCGGATCCATGAGCAGGATGAATACCGCGCCGACAGACTTTGCAGCCCGGTCCACCTCGCCGCTGGCGATAAGTACATCGCCCACCTTAATGTCGGCAGGTTTGATGGGCTGCGGCGGTGTTCGCATCTGGCCCTCACCACCGCCCGGGCCTTGCTCCTGCCCCTGACCACGCCGCGGCCCTCCGCCCGGCGGCTGCTTCATGATCCGCGTATTCGCGCTGAAGTGAATGGTGTAGACATCCCCGAGTTCGGTCTTCACGGTGAAATGATCCGCGGCAGCTTCGGTGACCGTTCCCGCTGTGCCGCTGCCCATCATCGAGCCCATCATGCCGCCACGGCCGCCGCGCTGCCCCTGCCACGCGCCTTGGCCGTCGGTCTGGCCGGGTCCCTGGGGGGCACCCATATCCTGCGCAGAAACGACCGTCATCGCAGCAGAGAGAAGAAGCGCAGCTAAAATGCGTGTGCTCATTGGGCCTCCGGGGCCGCTATCGACAGGCCTGTCTCGATAGACGCAGGGCGCGCCTCAGAAGACTACTATGACTGGCATGTCTTTCGGAATCAGGGATATCCTCGGATATCTCCGGTAAGGCACACCGCGCCAGCCCGCGTCCGGTCTGTCTATTGCGCCTTCTGCTCCGCAATCAGCTGGTCGAACGCCGGCACGCCACGCAGCCCCGCAAACTCCTGGTCGGCCGCGATCTTCTTCGGGTTCGTGAAGCCCTCATCGATCGCCATCCGCAGATACTCCACGGCACGATCGGCTTTGCCCGCGCGAACGCAACCCTTCGCCATGTAATAGTTCATGGCGCCGCGATCCTGCACCGAAGCCGGATTCTCGATGCGCGGCCCGTTGCTGTGGTCGAAGATCTGCGGATCGACGGCCAGTGCGTCTTTATACACTTCCCAGCCCTTCTTGTATTGGTGCTGGGCCAGCAGATCGGTGCCGAGGTTCTTCAACACCAGCCCGGACTTAGGGTCGATCTTGAGCGCTTTCCGGTACATCTTCACGGCCATACGATACTGCTTCATCGAGTCGTAGACGGTGCCCAGATTGTTGAGAACATTGACGCTTTTCGCATCGAGCTTCAGCGACGCCTTGTAGCACCGCATTGCATCCTGCAGATTGAAGAGCATCTGGTAGGCGATTCCCATCTTGTTCCACACCACGGGCGACGTGGGAGCCTGCTTGTATGCTTCAATTGCAGCCTGGTAGCGGCGGTGCGCCATGAGGGCATCGCCCAGGGATTCCGGTGCCGGTTGGGTGACTGGCAGAACAGTGGATTCAAGGGCAGGCCTTGCCGCGGTCAATCCGGTGTTCGGTGTCGTCTGCGCAGCCGTCGTGAGTGCGGCTGTGATCAGGGCTGCTGAAACTAAAGTTGCCGGCAGCCAGCGGCGTTTGTTGGGTCTACACATATTCCCTCCTCAAGAAGGAATGGGGGCGACAAATCTTGAGGATTGTCAGTGCGGAATTAAAGCACTTTTTTTGGTGCTGCGCCACATGACAGAAGCGAGATTTGTAAAACGGTCCCCGGGCGGGCCAAACTGGAAACCAACGGCCCTGCATGGGTATCGCATTAATTCGGTCAAACCACCGTGACGCCCGACACTCCGCCGACACTCCCGACACCTCATGGACGGGTGAGATGCAAAAGTAGAAGCGGAAGAATCGCGGTACCGCAAATTCCCGCAACGCAAACGAAGGCGCCGTCATCCCAAGACAAGAGGACCCACCGTGAGCTCGATCTCGTCGTTGGACCTAAATACTGCAATTGCTGAGCGATTCCGCACGACGCGCGCACGTACTCTCGCGCTCGTTGAACCCCTCTCGCCCGAAGACATGATGGTGCAGTCGTGCCCCGAGGCCTCGCCTGCTAAGTGGCACCTGGCGCACACGACCTGGTTCTTCGAGTCCTTTGTCCTGCGCGAATTTCTCGTCGGCTACAAGGTTTTCGACCCCGACTTCTCCTGGCTCTTCAACAGTTATTACCTTAGTTTCGCTGCGTTTCCAGAGAAGCGCTTGCGCTCGTCTTTTTCACGTCCCCCGATCGCTGAGATCCTGCGCTATCGCAGGCACGTCGATGAAGCTATCGAGCAGTTGATCGAGCGATGTCCCGACCCCGAAGCACTCAAACGCATCGAGCTCGGCGCGAACCACGAAGAACAACACCAGGAGCTGTTGCTCACCGACATTCTCCACGCCCTTTTCACGAATCCGCTCCGCCCGGCGTATCTTCCCGCTTCGCCCAACGACCGCCAAACTGGTTTCGCTATCGCCGCCGCCCGCACGCAGTGGGTCGAGTTTGAAGGCGGGCTCGTCGAGGTCGGCCACAGCGGCGACGGCTTCTCCTTCGACAACGAAATGCCGCGTCATCGGGCCTGGCTCGAGCCCTACGCGCTCGCCGACCGCCTGGTGACCAACAGCGAGTACGCTGCCTTCATCGCCGACGGCGGCTATCAGCGTTCCGAGCTCTGGCTCTCCGCCGGATGGGATACCGTCCAGCGCGAAGGCTGGCGCGCTCCTCTCTACTGGTCGAATGCGGACGGCGCCTGGACGCTCTTCACCCTGCGCGGAGAAAAACCCCTCGATGCGATACGGCGATGGCGTCGGCCCCGGTCAGTCAGGTGAGCTATTACGAAGCCGATGCCTACGCCCGCTGGGCCGGCCAGCGCCTGGCAACCGAATTCGAGTGGGAAGCAGCCGCCCAGGAGCAAGTGAGAAATCAGCCCATCCAAGGCAACCTGCTCGACTCCGGCAACCTCGTGCCCGCTCCGGCAGATGAGACCGCCGATCGCTCCGGCGACGGTGCTCACCCTCCCACAGCTCTCCTCCAAAAGCCCCGCTCGATGCAATCGTGGTGGGGGGATTGTTGGGAGTGGACGGCCAGCGCCTACCTCGGCTACCCCGGCTTTCGGCCCCTGCCCGGTTCGCTGGGGGAATACAACGGTAAGTTCATGAGCGGACAGATGGTTCTGCGCGGTGGATCGTGTGTCACCCCCGCAGCCCACATCCGTGCCAGCTACAGAAACTTCTTCGCACCCGAAACCCGCTGGCAGTTCTCCGGCATTCGGCTAGCGCAAGCGAAACCAGAGAAATCGTAACCCGCTCCAACCGTCGCGCATCCAACACTCCACATGGCGATTACGGCTCTTCCTTCTGCCGAAGCGCGCATCTCAGAACGGGTCGCCACGGCGGTTCGGGAAGGGCTTGCGTCGACTCCCAAGCGGCTTCCCCCCTGGCTCTTCTACGACGAAGAGGGCTCGCGGCTCTTCGAACAAATCACGGAACTGCCCGAGTACTATCTGACCCGCACCGAGCGCGCCATCCTCTCCACCGACGCCGGCGCCATCGTTGCCCGTGCCGCAGCCGGAAAGCGTCTCCGCATCACCGAACTCGGTGCTGGATCTGCCGAGAAGACCTGCCTCCTGCTCGCAGCCGCCGTGAGGCGTCAGGGCCCCGTCGTCTACGAGCCAGTCGACGTCTCCGCGACTGCGCTGATGGCCGCCGAGGAACGCCTGGAACGCGAGATTCCGCATGTCTACGTCGCTCCTCAGGTCATCGACTACACCGACGGCTTGGCGCTTGACCCGCCCTCGCCCGATGAGCACCGGCTCGTGCTCTACATTGGCTCCAGCATCGGCAACTTTGAGCCCGAGGACTCTGCCCGCCTGCTGCGCAAGATTCGCTCCGCGCTCCGCCCAGGTGACTCTCTGCTTCTGGGCGTCGATCTCGTGAAGAGTGCCGATACTCTGCTCGACGCCTACGACGACGCGGAAGGCGTGACCGCTGCGTTCAATCGGAACATGCTGGTGCGGATCAACCGCGACCTCGATGCCAACTTCGATCCCAATGCCTTCGCGCACCGTGCCCTGTGGAACGCGCTCGACTCGCGCATCGAAATGCATCTGATCAGTGAGAAGGCGCAGAGAGTGCATCTTCCCGACCTGGATCTGACCGTCGACTTCGCCCGTGGCGAGTCCATCCACACCGAGAACAGCTACAAATTCCGGCCCGGTCAAGCCGAAGACCTGCTCGCTGCAGCAGGATTCACCCCCAATATGACCTGGACCGATCGCCGCGGCTGGTTCGCCGTCTGCCTTGCCCGCGTCCCGCTCGGCTGATCGGGGATGCGATCCGGCCATCTGGAGTGCACGGTTTCAGATTGTCCCTGCAGATTGTGACGAGTTCCCGGGAACCGCCAGCGTAGTGCCGCCGTACACAAGCGCATGTCGACCGATCTGCGCTACACCCTCCGCCAATTGATCAAGTCGCCCGGCTTCACCCTGACTGCCATCATCACTCTGGCTCTCGGCATCGGTGCAAACGCAGTGGTCTTCAGCATTCTGAATGCGATTGTGCTGCGCCCGGTGAACGTCCCCAACGGCCAGCGTCTCTATATGGTGCAGCGCTTCCAGTTCCCTTCGCAGTCCTATCCCGACTATCTCGATCTGCGCAACCGCAACCGGACCTTCGAGAGCCTGATGACGTTCGAGATCATTGGCCCTGCGGGAATCGACACCGGCAGCAATCCATCGACGGCGTGGCCTTACCTGGCCAGCGGCAACTACTTCGACACGCTCGGCGTTCAACCCTATCTCGGCCGCTTCTTCCATTCTTCCGACGAAAAAGGGGAGAACA
The DNA here is from genome assembly GCA_963778705.1 of uncultured Acidobacteriaceae bacterium. Lineage (GTDB taxonomy): Bacteria > Acidobacteriota > Terriglobia > Terriglobales > Acidobacteriaceae > Telmatobacter. Next base: position 353,159 of record CAVZVM010000008.1, on the reverse strand, counting down.
GCGCGCCCTACGTTGTCCTGAGCTACGCCTACTGGCACAGCCATTTTCATGACGATACGGGCGTCGTCGGCCGCACCATCGCCATCAACAAGCATCCGTTCTCCGTCATTGGCGTGGCGCCGTCCGGCTTTCGCGGCACCGAGTTGTTCTTCGCACCGGCCATGTGGATTCCCATCGTCGAACAGCCCACCGTCGAGGGGTACGACTCGCTCCAGTGGCGCGGCAGTCACTCGCCGTTCGTGGTCGGCAAGTTAAGGCCGGGAATCACTCCTGCACAAGCGACGGCCGACCTGAACTCGATCGGCGCATGGCTGGCCAAAACCTATCCCAGCGAAGACGATGGCCTCAAATTCACCCTCGCGCGCCCCGGTCTCATCGGCGATATGCTCGGTGGCCCTGCACGCGCTTTCATGGCCGGCCTCATGCTCCTCGCCGGTTTGATTCTCCTCGCCGCCTGCGCCAACCTGGGCAGCCTCTTTGCCGCTCGCGCCGCGGACCGTGCCAAAGAAGTTGCTCTTCGCCTGGCTCTTGGCTCCCGCCGTGGGATGATTCTTCGCCAACTTCTGACCGAGGCCGTGCTGGTCTCGCTGGCCGGTGGAGTCATCGGACTTGCCGGTGGAGTGGTCATTCTGCGTTTCCTTAGCGTGTGGCAGCCGATCCCCGATGTCCCCATCAATATCCCCGTGAACCCCGACCTGCGCACCTACGCCGTCGCCCTCGTTCTGGCTCTATTCAGCGGATTGCTCTTCGGCATGGTCCCCGTTCGCCAGGTCCTGCGCGCCGATCCGTGGCAGGTCATTCGGACTGGTTCGACTGTCGGATCGATGCGGCGGGTCACAGTTCGCGACTTGCTCCTGGTCGTCCAGATTGCCATCTGCGCTGTGCTCGTCACTTCCTCGCTCGTTGCCGTGCGCGGTCTCGCCCGCTCCCTCCAAAACAGCTATGGTTTTCAGCCGCAGGGCGTCACCGTTCTCGAATGCGACCTCCGCATGGCTGGCTACACGGAAGACAATTCGTCTGTCATGCAACGCCGTATGCTGGATGCCGTCAGCGCGATTCCCGGTGTGACGTCTGCCGGTTACACGAGTCAGCTCCCCCTCAGCCTCGGCGGCGGCGACTCCTATGTTTACGCCGATACTGTCACCGATTTCCGCCCCACCAACTTCGCCGCCGATGCCATGAGCTATCGCATCTCGCCGGGCTACTTGTCCGCAGCCGGCACACACCTGCTCGCAGGCAGAGATCTGACCATTCACGACGACAAACAAGCCCCCCGCGTCGCGCTCATTAATCGTCAGTTCGCCATCAAAGTCTTTGGCTCAATCGACAAGGCGATCGGCGGACACTTCAAATTCTGGGGCAAAGAGCGCGCCGAAGTTGTTGGCGTGGTCGAAGACGGCAAATACCGCACCCTAACCGAAGACCAGCAACCCGCCATGTTCTTCTCCTTCCAGCAATACCCAGCCACCGGCACGTGGCTCCTGGTTCGTTCCTCCCGCAGTCCGGAGGAGTTGACCGGGGTCCTCCAGAACACGCTGCACGGTCTCGATGCCAGTTTGCCGATCGCCATCCGCACCTGGACACGCGAGATGGATTCGGCACTGTTCGCGGCGCGCGTGGCATCCGTCGCGTTGGGAGTTCTTGGACTGTTGGGTGCAGTGCTCGCCGCGACCGGCATCTTCGGGATGGCGTCCTACGTCGTCAGCCGGCGTCTGCGCGAGCTGGGGATTCGGGTTGCCCTGGGAGCCAGCAAGAAGGATGTCCTCGGTACGGCATTGGGACGATCCCTTCGCCTGCTGGCAATCGGTTCCGCTGTCGGCCTGGTACTGGGAGTGCTTGCGACGCGGCTGCTCTCCTACATCGTCTACCAGGCCACGCCGAAGGACCCACTCGTCCTCGGCGGCGTGACGGCGACGATGCTTCTGCTGGGCCTGATCGCCAGCTGGATTCCCGCACGGCGCGCCCTGGCCGTCGATCCGCTTGTTCTGCTGCGCGAGCAGTAGACACTCATCCTCGGATCGAGAAATGAATTTCCTGGCCGGCTTGCGAAGTATTTCCCCTCGCCGTTGCATACTAGCAATGTGGAGAAGATTCGCGGAGAGGCTGCAGGGTATCCACCCCTACCCCCCCACCCAATGTCGATTTTCCCGTAAAGATTTGCGGATAATTTCGAGCTTCTGATATGCAAGCCGTCGATTGTTCTGCATGGAAAGGCAGGCAGGACAGGACGCGGAGCTTCCGCCGGTACGCGAAGCTTCTGCATGGACGGCCAGTCCTATTCTTCGCAAACCCCGGCAAATAAGAGCGCGACACTCCTTGCCTTTTTCCGTTACCGGCTGTAACATTTCGTGTGTTACGCGCCGTAGCATTTGCGCGTTTCGATTCGGTCAGTCGTGCAAGATGCCTCGGCAACAGCCTTTCCGAACTTTTTTCGGTCCAACACGTACCTTTTGCATCCCAAGCCGCACTTTCCCGCGGATTAGAAGGTAGAAGCGATCCCAATGCCTCGTGACTGGCTGCCGGACTTTGAGCGACTCCTGGACGAGCATCAGTCCATGGTGTTCTCGTTGGCGTGGCGCATGACCGGCGACCGGGGACTGGCCGAGGAGATCGCACAGGACGTTTTTCTCGAACTGGACCGGAACATGACCCGCATCGAATCTCCCCAACACGCGCTCTTCTGGCTCCGCCGCGTTGCGATGCATCGCGCTGCCGACGCCATGCGGCGGCGGCGAGTGCGGGGAGTCGACCTCTGGATCGAGATTGAAGAGAATCACGGCACGCAGCCCGAGGAACGCTCTTCACCGATGGGCGCGCGTTTGGAACAATTGCTGACCACGCTACCCGAACCGCAGCGTGCCGCACTCGTTCTTCGCTATCAGGAAGACCTGACGCCGGAAGAGATTGCCGCTACGCTCGATTCCCCGCTGGCAACCGTGAAGAGCAATCTGCAGCGCGGGCTGAAACTGCTGCGAGCCAAGGCCGAGAATCATCTGAAGGACTATCTGCGGCCCCAACGAAACGTGGGAGGCGCCTAGTCCAATGTCTGACCCGATGGACGATCCCGACCAAATGAACGGCTTCGAAGACGAGCTCCGCCAGGCATTCCTGCGCAGGCCCGCACCGCCGGGGCTCAAGCGCCGCATCATGAATCAGCGCGCCCAGCGCCGCACTGCGCAGATGCACAGCCGTGTGGTGCTGTGGCAACGGCTTGCTGCGGTGTTCGTTCTGGCGGCGGCCCTCGGCGGAGGCTACACCTGGCACTATGTCGACCAGCAGCGCAAAGGCGAAGCCGCCCGTGAGCAAGTGATGACCGCGCTGCGCATCACCAATCACGCACTCGATCAGATTCAGGCTCGGCTCGCCGCACGCGATCGCGCCGACCACGAGTAAGGACTATCAGGAAGAAAGCCTATGACCGCATTCATCCCATCTCGTATCGCAACCCTGCTGCTCTCTGCCGCGCTCGCTCTGCCGGCTCTCGCGCAGCCGCCCTCGCCGCTCGTTCTTCCGCCGCAGCTGGAGAAAGATCTCGCCGCGCGCGCCTCCGACGTCACCGAGGTGACGCTCAACAAGAATATGCTCGGCTTTGCGGCCAAGTTCATGCACGACAAAGACGGCGACGATACGAATGTGCGCCAGCTAATCGAGGGCCTCGACGGCATCTACGTCCGCGACTACGAATTCGACAAGGAAGGCCAGTACGATCCCGACCAGCTCGAGCAGTTGCGCAAGTCCTTCGCGACACCCGACTGGACCGCCATCGTCCACGAGCATGAGCGCCGCTCCGGGGAGACGACCGACATCCTGATGAAGGTGGTCAATGGCGAGAACAAGGGCATGTTCATCCTTTCCGCCGAACCGCGCGAGCTTGCCATCGTGCTCATCCTCGGCCCCATCCGCGTGGAGGACCTGGGCCGACTGCACGGACTTGCCGGTCTCAGCGCTCTGGCCGAGGTGGAGAAGGACCCGCATATCAAGGTGAAAGAAAAAAACAAGGACACGACCAAGGTGAAGAAGGACGGTGACCAATGAAGCTCTTCTTCGGAGTTCTCCTATGCACTGTAGCTCTAGCGGTCCCGGTCGTGGTGCTTGCCGGTGGCGGCGCAGGCGGATTTGATGGCGTTGTCGACTCGATCGAGTCGCGCTATCACGCGCACGCGATGCGCATTCCTTTCCTCGGGCTGATCAGCCTGGTCTCGGGCAAGGCAACGCGCTGGGGAGCTGGTAACCTGCACGTCGCCGACTTTGAGAACTTCACCGCCGAAGTAGACGGCTCCGAGTTGCAGCAGCTTGTGCAGGAAAAGCTAGGCTCCGGCTGGCAGCAGATGATTCGTGAAACCAGCCGCCACGGCGGCGAACAGACTCTCATCTTCATGCGCCCCGAGGGCGAACGCATGGGCTTGTTTATTGTCGACAAAGAAAGCAACGAGATGGACGTCGTGCAGGTCTCCGTCGATCCCAATCACCTCGACGAGCAGATTGGGCACTACAGCCACCACCACGGCGACGGGGACGAGTCGGACTAAGAGCAGGATTCACGGCGGCGCGAATCAGAGTTTTCAGCTGCTGGATTCTGGCGTCGATCAAGGCAGATCAGGTCGGCTAGATGCACGTTTCGCGAATGCAGGTCCGATTCTCGGGGCAACCCTCTTTTTCATGACGGCGCTTGCTTTCTCCTTGCGGCCTGTCAGGCCGCTCTCTGCGACCACATCTACATCAACGCAAGAGCGGCGAGCCTGGAAAAGCAAGTTGTCCACAGTGTCCGAGTGGACGGCTGGATCTTACGTCTTGTGAAGAACCCCCTTGCGCACGGTGAAGCTCTCGCCGCGCCAGACGATGGTGTTGGATGCGAAGCCGGCAATCCAGAGGCCGAGAGCGACGAGGTCGCGCAGTGGCAGGAGCCAGAGGTTGGGCAACACTTCGTGATCGCCTAGAACTTCGGCGCCGGCCGTCATGGCGAGGGTAAGGCGCAGAAAGAAGCTGAGGCCGAGGAGCCAGAGGCTGAGAGGGCTGAGTCCGCTTGCGACGACGTTGAGCACGGCCCATGCGAAGCCATGGGTGAAGATGAGGCCGGCGTATCCGGCAGGACGAGCGTCGCGGACGGTGCGCAGCCAGCGGAGTTGATGGTCGATGAATCCGCGCCAGGTGTAGGGGGGGGTGCTGGTTTCGACGACTTCACTGCTGAGGACGACGGTGTAGCCGGCCTGAGCGATGCGCGCACCGAGTTCGTAGTCGTCGGCGAGATGGTCGACGAGCGCGGGGAATCCACCGATGCGGTCGAGGGCTTCGCGGCGCACGGCGAGTGTGGAGCCGAGGCCGTAGCGGATGCCGCCTTCAATCCATTTCGACAACAGCACGCTGGGCTGAAAGTCGGTAGCTATGCCGAGGGATTCGAGGCGCGATGGGAGGGTGCCATGGGCGCGGCCGCGATAGAGCGCGGTGACGAGACCGATGGGCTGTTCGTCGCCGATGGCGGCGAGGCGCGGATGCGAGAAGGCGATCATGACGCGCTCGAGATAGTGCGGCGAAACAGAAATGTCGGAGTCGCTGATGAGCAGGAACTCGTGCTGGGCGTGGGGAACGAGCTGCGCGAGCGTGCTGACTTTGCCGTTGGCGCCGAGACGCTGGGGGCACTCGATGAGACGAATGGTGTGCTGCGGAAATTCGAGCTGCAGTTGCGCGACGATGGCTGCGGCGGGATCGGAGAGTGACGACACGCCGAAGAGGAGTTCGTAGGCGCCGGCGTAGTTCTGGTTGCAGTGGGTGCGGAAGGCGTCGAGCATACCGGGGTCGACGCCCTTGAGCGATTTGAGAATGCTGACGCTGGGCGCAAAGGGAACGAGGGGCCGGCGGCGTTGCGCAAGGAAGACGCGCGCGGCGAGGAGGCCGGCGAAAAAGTAGCCCATGCCGGCCACGGCCAGCGCCGAGGTCACGATCTCCACGGCTAAGGCCAGAGCGTGCGGCATCACGCAGTTCTCAGTTCGCAGTTCATAGTTCGCAGCTGATAGTTTATCGTCCTCGGTTCTCGGCCGGTTGAGTGCCTTCGGGGCGGCGGATCAAGGAAGTGCGAACAGCAGATCCTTCGCTCGGCTAACCCCATTGACGACTAACGTCGTCAATGGGGCCCCCTGCGCGCCGATGCTCAGGATGACACGATGTCGGAGGGTGGGGGGAAGAGGACGACAGGAGGGATCGTTGGGGACTCTGTGAACCGCGAACTAAGAGCTGCTTCACTCGTAGCGGAGGGCTTCGATGGGGTCGAGCTGGGAGGCTTTCCAGGCGGGGTAGATGCCGAAGACAAGGCCGATCACGCAAGAGACGGAGAAGCCGGCGAGAACCCAGAGCGTGGAGAGGGTCGCAGGCAAGCCGATGGGGAGCATGTAGACGATTCCCGTGATGATTGCGCCGGCGAGAATGCCGATGAGGCCGCCGACGGCGCAGAGCGCAATGGCCTCGGTGGTGAATTGGAGAAGGACGGCTCGCCGAGTGGCGCCGACGGCTTTGCGGATGCCGATCTCGCGGGTGCGTTCGGTGACGGAGACAAGCATGATGTTCATGACGCCGACCCCGCCGACCATGAGGCCGACCGAAGACACGGCCACCATGAAAAGCACGAGGCCGCCGGTGAGCTGGCCCCATAGTTTGGAGAGCGAGTCGGGCCCCATCATTTCGAAGTTGTCGGGCAGGTCGACGCGCACCTTGCGGCGGATACGCAGCATCTCCCGGACCTCTTCCTCGACGAGGGACTTGTTTCTCTGGTCGTCGTAGCGGATGGCGATGAACGTGTCCCTGATGCCGGGATACAGATTGTGAAATGTTCCCAGCGGGAAATAGACGCCGTTGTCGGCAGGGTTCTTGCCGGACCCGAAGGGTTGTTTGCGTTTGTCCACCACACCGATCACGGTATAGAGGCCCGTGGCGACGTTCACGTCCTTGCCGATCGGGTCTGCGTCCTCAAACAGCATCTGGGCCGTGTCGTAGCCGAGCAGGCACACATGTGCATGGCGAGCGTCTTCGTCGTCGGTCCAGAAGCGCCCCGAGGCAGTGGCGAGGTCGGAGACGATTTCGATTTGGGCGGTGGAACCGAACAAGAACGCGCCCGAAACCTTTTTGCCGTTGAACTTCACGTCGACATCGCCGACGCGGAAGGTCTCGTTGACGTGGCGCTGTTCGGCATCCGAACCCAGCACATGCGGCAGGGCGCGCAGGGCAAGCGCATCGTCGAGGGTGAGCTTTTTGCGGGTGAGCATCTCCGTGGTGGGATTCACGCCGATCATGGGCATGTGAAAGACCCAGATCACGTTGGTGCCGAAGGAAGTGATCCACTCGGAGACGCGGCGATTGAGGCCGTTGATGACCGAGGAGACGGCGATGACGGTGGAGACGCCGATGACGATGCCCAGAACGGTGAGGCCGGAGCGCAGCTTATTGGCATGGAGGGTTTCAAACGCCAGGACGACGGCTTCGCGTGTTTGGCCTTTGACCATGATCCGGGCCTCTCCAGAGCTGACAGGTATTCTATGCCCGAATTTACGAGGCAGGAGTAGGGCATGGATCACAGCTGCGAGTTCGCAGTTCTTAGTTCACAGTTCACAGCCGGTCGAAAGTGGCTCGCCCCCGATTGTCGGCGGCACTCGATGGGCTGAGAACTGCGAACTATAAACCGTTTCTCTCACTCGTAGCGCAGGGCCTCGATGGGGTCGAGGGAGGCGGCTTTCCACGCGGGGTAGATGCCGAAGACGAGGCCGATGACGCACGACACGCCAAACGAGATGAGGACCCAGGTGGGCGAGAGCGCCGCGTGCAGGAACGAGACGGCGTAGTGCAGGATGAGGGTGAAGAGCGATCCGGCCAGGATGCCCAACATGCCGCCGACGGCGCAGAGGGTGACGGCTTCGAGCGTGAATTGGAGAAGGATGTTGCGTTTCGTGGCGCCGATGGCTTTGCGGATGCCGATCTCGCGGGTGCGTTCGGTGACGGAGACGAGCATGATGTTCATCACGCCGACGCCGCCGACCATGAGGCCGACCGAAGACACGGCCACCATGAAGAGGAAGAGACCGCCAGTGAGCGAGTTCCACAGGCGGGTAAGTGAGTCGGGGCCGAAGATGGCGAAGTTGTCGTCCTGCTCGACGCGCACGTTGCGGCGGCGGCGGAGAAGCTCGCGGATTTCGTCGACGACGAGTGCTTTGTGGGAGGGGTCGTCGTATTTGACGACAATCCAGAAGTCCTTTTGTTCGGGATGAATCTTGCGGAAGGTATCGAGCGGGAAGTAGGCCGAGTTGTCCTGGGTGTTGCGGCCGCTGCCGAACGGCTGGGGCTGCACGTCGAGTACGCCGATCACGGTGAAGATGGTCCCTTCGCAATCGATGTCCTGGCCGATGGGTGAACCGTTGGGGAACAGATCTTCTGCGGCATCGTGGCCGAGTACGGTCACGTTGGCGGCGCGTTCTTCCTCCGAGTCGGTCCACATGCGGCCTTCGGTGAGCTCGATATCCTGCGTTTCCTTCACCTCCGTGGTGACGCCGTTGAGGATGGTATTGGAGATTTTGTGCGTGCCGGCTTTGATAGAGACGGAGCCCAGTCCCGTTTGAAAATTCTGGTAGGTGAGTTCGGGGTCCACGGCGACGACGAAGGGCAACGAGCGCATGGCGATGCCGTCTTCGTAGGTGAGTTGTTTGCGATTGAGTTCGGCGGTGGTGGGGCGATGGCCGAAGGGCTCGAAGCGGAAGACCCAGAGGTCGTTGGTGCCGAGGGAGCTGACGAAGCGATCGATGTTGGTATTGAGTCCGTTGATAGCCGAGGAGATGAGGATGACGGTCGAGATGCCGATGGAGATGCCGAGGATGGTGAGGCCGGAGCGCAGCTTGTTTTTGCGCAGGGTTTCGAGGGCGAGGCGAACGGACTCTTTGGAATCGGTGAGGCGCATGGTTATAGCTCCGCTCGCAGTGCGGTGATGGGATCGAGTTGCGATGCCTTGTGGGCCGGATACACGCCGAAGAAAAGGCCGACGGCGGTGGCGACGAAAAGGCTAACCAGGATCGACCAGATCTGCACGGCCGAAGGAAAGGCGATGATGAGCGTGACGATCTTGGCCAGAGCGATGCCTGCGACGACGCCGATGAGACCGCCGACGAGGGACATGGTCGCCGACTCGATGAGGAATTGCAGGAGGATGTCCTTGCGGCGCGCTCCGAGGGCTTTGCGGACACCGATTTCGCGGGTGCGCTCGGTGACGGAGACGAGCATGATGTTCATGATGACAATGCCGCCGACGACCAGAGAGATGCCGGCGATGGCCGCGACGACGGCGCCGAAGCTGTTCAGGATTCTGCCGAGGAGATCTTGAAACGTGGCGCTGGTATCGATGGTGAAGGAATCGGCCGCGCCGGGTGCAAGATGGCGGCGGGCACGCATGATGGTGCGGAGCTGGTCCATTACGTTGTCGATGACTTCGCCACCACCGCCGGCATTAATGTAGAGGTCCATGGTCTGATGCGAGCCGAACTGTTCGAGGAACGCGGTGAGCGGGACGGCAACCCAGTTATCCATACTCTGGCCGAACATTTTGCCCTGGCGCTCGCCCACGCCGATGACGGTGTAAGGCGCGCCGGCGACGCGAATTTCCTTGCCCAGCGGATCGCCGGGGCCAAGCAGATTATCGACGACGTCGGAGCCGACGATGGCGACGTGGGCGCTGTGCGTGTCTTCGATTTCGGTGAAGGAACGGCCGAGTTCGATGTTGAGGTTGGAAAGCGCAGGCATGGTCCAGGTCCAGCCCCGAATGTCGGTATCGGTGCTGGAGTGGTTGCCGTAGACGATGGTGCCGCTGGCGCTGCGGCGTGCGCCCACCGAGACGCAGAGACTGCACTCGGAGAGGATGGCCCTGTAATCGTCGAGGGTGATGTCGCGGCGTTTCTGGAAGGAGAGGTATTCATCGATGGTGATGAAGGTCTGCGGCATCTTGCTGATGGTGATGACGCCTGCGCCGTAGGTATTGATCTTGCTTGTCACGAAGTCTTTTGCGCCGTTGGTGAGAGTAACCACCATGATGACGGAGGCGACACCGATGACGACGCCGAGCAGCGTGAGGATGCTGCGCATCTTGTTGGCCCAGAGAGATTGCAGGGCGAGCTTGACGCCTTCGATCAGCTCCATGAACGAGATTCCCCCTGCCGGATGACGTGCTGCCGGCAATTCCAACCAGAGCTGGGGAAAGAGAGAGAGTGCACCTGGCGCAAAGACGATCCGCAGAAACGGCGCGATCGTTTAGAAAAAACTGAAAACGCGATGCCTGGTGTCGGGCAGGCCCTAGTTTGAACTTCTACCATTGTGAACTTTCCGGTTCATCTATTCATACCGCAAAGCTTCGATGGGGTCCAGATTGGCGGCTTTCCAGGCAGGATAGATGCCGAAGACCAGGCCGATGGCACAGGAGACGCCAAAGCCAATGACGATCCATGTCGGGGAAACAGTTGCGGGCAGGCCGATGGGGAGGAAGTAGACGATCCAGGTGAGGATGGCGCCGAGGACGATGCCGATTACGCCGCCAACGGCGCAGAGAGTGACGGCTTCCGTGGTGAATTGCGTGAGCAGGGTGCGTTTGGTGGCGCCGATGGCTTTGCGTACGCCAATCTCGCGGGTGCGTTCGGTAACGGAGACGAGCATGATGTTCATCACGCCCACGCCGCCAACCATGAGACCGACGCTGGAGACGGCGATCATGAAGAGCACAAGGCCGCCGGTGAGCTGGCCCCAGAGCTTGGAGAGCGAGTCGGGGCCGAAGATCTCGAAGTCGTCCGGAGCTTCGACGCGCACGTGGCGGCGGATACGGAGCAGTTCGCGGATTTCTTCCTGGACCAGTGGTTTGTTCTTCGGGTCGTCGTATTTCACGCTGACCCACATTTCCTTGTCTTCGGGGTGGAGGTTGTGGAAGGTGCCGAGGGGGAAGTAGACCTTGTTGTCATCGGGGTTCTTGCCTCCCCCGAAGGGCGACTTCAGTTTGTCGACAACGCCGATGATCGTGTACATGCCGGTTTCGACGTTGACTTCCTTCCCAACGGCGTTCTCACCGTTGAAGAGCTGCTGCCAGGTGTCGTAGCCCAGCACGCAGACATGCGAGGCACGTTCGTCCTCCTGATCGGTGAACAAGCGGCCCTGGAGGAAATTCAGGTCGGTGACCTGAGCGAGTTCTGCGGTTGATCCCTGAAGCCGGGTGCCGGCCACTTTTTTGCCGTTGTATTTGACGCTGACCTGGCCGACGCGGAACTGGCCTACGTGCTGGTAGCCGCCGTCCGCAACAACCACATGGGGGAGGGTGCGGAGGGCCATCACGTCGTCAATGGTGAGTTTTTTGCGGGCCAGCATCTCCGCTGTGGGTCTCACGCCGATAACGGGCATGTGAAAGACCCAAATCACGTTGGAGCCGAGCGAACTGACCCAGTCGGAGACGCGATTGTTGAGGCCATTGATGACCGAGGAGATGGTGATCACGGTCGTGACGCCGATGACGATGCCGAGGACGGTGAGGCCGGAACGCAGCTTGTTGGTACGCAGCGTGTCGAGGGCCATCTTGATGGATTCGCGGGTTTGTCCTTGTGCCATGAGTGCAGCTCCAGTAGTCAGTAGCAAGTCGCCAGCAGAACGGCGCTTATCCAAGCGATTCAATTAATCCGTGCAACATTCTTCCAATCTCCTCGGAAAGTTCCATTGCTTCGTCGATCTGAGCTTTGCTGCACAATGTAAGCTCGCAAGCAATTTCGAGCTGGGTTTGCAACTCGCAGGTTGAGCCATGAGCGACGCCTACAAACTGTCTGAACTCACCGGGATTCAGTCTCCCTTGTCCCTCGGCGATGTTACTTGGAATCGATACCGCGGCTCTCCGCATCTGGCTGCTCAAACCATATAGTTCTTCTCGGGGAAATTGCTGAGTTATGCGGTACACAAAAACAGAAAGACGCATCGCCTTCTGCCAAACCAACAATCCCTGAATCCCTTTGCCACAGGGGCCCCTTACTGGCCGTCTACCGATGACTGACGACTTCCTACTTGCGACTTCAGTTACATTTCGGCGCGCAGCGCGACGACGGGGTCGAGGCGTGCGGCTTTGCTGGCCGGATAGACACCGAAGAAGATGCCCACGGCGCCGGCCAGGAAGAGTCCCAAAAAGATAGCCCACAGCGGAACTGCAGTGGGGAAGCCAACCACGAGGGTGATGATTTTGCCGACGAGAATGCCACCCATGACGCCGATGGCGCCCCCAACGAGCGCCAGCGATGCGCTTTCGATGAGGAATTGCATCAGCACGTCGCGCTGTTTGGCGCCGAGGGCTTTGCGCACGCCGATTTCGCGGGTGCGCTCGGTGACCGAGACGAGCATGATGTTCATGATGACGACGCCGCCCACGACGAGGGCAATGGAGGCAAGGCCCAGCACGACCCACGCGAAGAGAGAGCTGATCTGCTTCCAGATATCGAGGAACGTGTCGTTGGTTTCGAGATCGAAATCGTCGGGCGTGCCGGGCGCGTTGTGACGGCGTGTGCGCATCAGGACACGCGCTTCGTCTTCAGCTGCTTCCATGTTTTGTGCGTTGCCGGCGGTACGCGCGTAGACGTCAACCGAGTCGTTGTATCCGTAGATCTGCTGGTAGGTGGTGATGGGGACAGCGACCCAGTTGTCCTGCGACTGGCCGAGGGTTTTGCCCTGGCGGTCGCCGACGCCAATGATGGTGTAAGGAATGCCGTCGACGCGGATTTCGCGCCCGATGGGATCGCCGTCGCCCAGCAGATTGTCGACGATGTCATAGCCGACGATCACGTTCTTGGTAGCGTGATCCTCGTCGGCGGGCGTGAAGCCGCGGCCGATGGCGATGTCGATGTTGTTGAGCGAGAGCATCGTCCAGGTGTAGCCGCGCACGCTGGTGTTGTTGCTGGAGTGGCCGTTGGCGACAACGTTGGTGGATTTCTGCAGGAGCGCGCCGACCTCGATGCACTGGGTGCAGGCCTGCTTGATGGCCTGGTAGTCTTCGATGCGCACGATCTTGCGCTTTTGGTATTTGAGATACTCTTCGGCGGAGAAGATGACGCTGGGCATGCGGGTGATGGTGAAGACGTCGGCGCCGTAACCGGAGAGCTTGGTCGAGACGTAACGATTGGCGCCATTCACCAGAGTGATGACCATGATGACCGAGGCGACACCCATGACCACGCCGATGAGCGTGAGGATGGAGCGGAGCTTATTGCCCCACAGGGACTGGAGCGCGAGTTTAAAGGCCTCGATCAGCTTCATAGAGAAAGGACGAAGGCACCGGATAGGGAGTTGCAGCGGCAATCAAAAAGGCGCCTTGTCTTTAGCATACGCAAGCAAAAGTCCTGCGGTTCCGTTGGAGGGGAGGCAGGACGCGCACGCGGCGCAGGAGTGGCAGGCTGCAATGCCTGCTCTTTGAGTGGCTTGGGGATGAATCGACGGCCGCTGAGACTCGGGCCAAACAGGTCGCAGAACCGACGGCAGTTGTGCGCGGCGCAGCGACACGCAGAGTAAGCACCTGATTTCACGCTGCTGGTCACAAAGTCTCGGAATGCTCTTGACCCGCGATGGTCGGATGTCTACCATCGCCTTTCATCGAGGGTCGAACGTCTTCCATGACCAAAGAACAGCAGCAGCAACGCGCGAACCTTCTGCAGGGCACGCTGGACATGCTCGTTCTGCGGACGCTTCTCTACGGGCCGGCGCACGGGCATCAGATTGGCAAGCACATTCAGCGGACGACAAATGATTTTCTGCAGATGCAGCATGGGTCGTTGTATCCGGCCTTGCACCGTCTGGAGCGGAGAGGATGGGTCAGCTCCAAGTGGGAGACGGCGCCGGATCGCAATCGGGAGTTCAAGTATTACCGGCTGACCGAGAGGGGCAGGAAGCAGCTCGTCGCCGAAGAATCGCAGTGGAAGCAGATGGCCGAAGCTGTGGCGCGCGTGATGTGGCCTGCCCCCGAGGAGAGCTGAGATGCGCTGGTGGCAGATTGGGAGACGCAATGCGGATCTTGAGCGGGAGCTGGAGTCCGATCTCGCGCTCGAAGAAGAAGAGCAGCGCGACAAGGGCGTGTCGGCGGACGAGGCGCTGTATGCCGCGCGGCGGGCCTTTGGCAACACGACGCTGATTCGGGAGCAGACGCTCGAGGCGTGGGGGTGGGCGATGTTCGAGCGCTTAGGGCAGGATGTGCGTTATGCGGCGCGTCAATTGCGGAGGTCGCCAGGATTCACCTTTGTTGCGGTAGCGACGCTGGCGCTGGGCATTGGCGCCACGACGGCGATCTTCACCCTTGTGTATGACGTGATGCTGCGCCCACTGCCGTTTGCGCAGGCGGATCGGCTGGTGACAATCGAAGAGAAGGTCGCGGAATGGAGCAACATCTATCCGACCCTGCCTGTCAACGCGAACCACTTCGTTCTTTGGCAACAGCGCAATCATGGCTTCGATTCGATGGCGGTCATGGGCCAGGGCTCTGCCCCTCTCGGGGCAGGTGGACGTCCCTTGCAGGTTGGAGTGCTGGGGGCGACCCCGGGAATCTTCTCGGTGCTCCAGGTACAGCCGCAGCTGGGGCGCGCCTTCACTGAAAAGGAGGCGCAGCCGGGCAACGAACGCGTTGCCGTTCTGACGTATGACCTATGGCGTGAGCAATTCGGCAGTGATCCGGCAATCATCGGCAAGACCATCCGGCTGAACGGCTTTCCTTACACCGTGATCGGCGTGATGCCGCAGTCGTTTCACATGCCTTCCATCGATAAGCTGGGAACGATTGGCAGCAGAAACCGTTCGTTGCCGATTGGAGTTCTGGAGCCTCTGGCATTCTCGAAAGAGACGCTGGAAGAGGAGATGGGCGACTTCAATTACTTTGGCCTGGCGCGGCTGAGACCGGGAGTATCGGTGGCTCAGGCGACGGCCGAACTTGACGCGCTGCAGCACACCATCAGCGAGCATCTGGCCGCGGATGAGAAGGCGACACTTGCGACGGCGCTGACGCCTTTCCAGGAGCAACTGGTTGGAAACAACGGGAAGCCGCTCATGATTCTCCTGGTGGCGGTTGCGGGTCTGCTGCTGGTGGGATGCGTCAACGTTACGAACCTTCTGCTGGCGCGCGCAGTCGGGCAGAAGCAGCAGATGGCAGTAGCCGCGGCGCTGGGGGCAAGGCGCGCGGAGCTTGTGCGGATGGCGCTGCGTGAAACTGCTGTGCTCGCGGTTGCCGGCGGCGGACTGGGGGTTTTGCTTGCCGCGGTTATCGTCCCCGCAATGCAGCAGTTCCTTCCTGCATCGCTCGACTTTCGCGACCCTCTGCATCTGGACTGGGCGGGAGCGGGATGTGCATTGCTTCTGGCCGTGCTCGCGACGCTGCTGGCAGGAGCCGCGCCGGCATGGATGGTTTCACGCGCGGCGCCCAATGAAGTCCTGCATGCGGAGTCGCGCCTCGCCAGCGAATCGCGCGGGAGCCGGCGCGCACGCCGTGTTCTGGTGGGAATCGAAGTCGCGATCAGCGTTGCGCTGGTGCTGATGACCGGGTTGCTGACCACGAGTTTGATGAAGCTGATGGCTGTTGACCGCGGATTCACGACGGAGCGCACGATCACGGCGATGGTCGACTTGCCGACGGAGTCGTACCCCGATACGCAACAGCGCTCGGCGTTCTTACCGAGATGTTCTCGGACGCATGGATCGCCTGCCGGGCGTGGAGCATGCAGCGATTACAAGCGTGCTGCCACTGACCGGAGATAGCTGGGGCGACATGGCGCGGGCTGCGGGAGACTCGCGGCCGGTCACGCAACTGCCGCTGGAGAGCTTTCGCTGGGTGAGCCCTGAATACTTCGCGACGATCCATTTGCAGCTTCTGTCGGGGCGGTTTTTCAGCGAGAGCGACTGGGGCAGAAATGTCGCATTGATTTCAGAGAAGACGGCGAAGACGCTGTGGCCAGGAAAGGATGCGGTGGGACGGCAGTTCGGTCGAGGAGATCGCAGCGAGAAGCCGTTTACGGTCGTTGGAGTGGTGGCAGACGCGCGAACCATTTCCCTGGCCAAGCCCGATCCGATGATGGTGTATGTTCCGTACTGGTACCGTTGTCAGTTCGTAGCCGGGCTGGTGGTGCGAACGCGCCAGGACCCATCGGAGATGGCGAATGCGATTCGGCAGACGATCTGGAGCGTCGACCGCGGCGTGCCGGTGCCCGCAATGCGCACACTGGGCGGTGTGGTCGCGGACTCGGTGGCCAACCAGCGCTTCGAGATGGACCTGTTGCTGCTGTTCGCAGTGAGCGCGCTGTTTCTCGCGGGGCTAGGCATCTACGGGGTGATCACCTATTCGGTCGTGCAACGATATCGCGAGATTGGATTGCGCATCGCGCTGGGAGCGCAGCGTGCGAGTGTGTATCGGCTGGTGCTGCGCGATGGGCTGCTTCCAGTGGCCACGGGCGCAGTTGCGGGTGTTGCGCTGGCATTCGGATCGGCGCGCCTGGTGAGCAGCCTGCTTTTCCAGGTGAGCCCGTACGATCCGGGGCTGGCCAGCCGGAGCGGTTTGCGTACTGCTGGCTGTTGGCATCACCGGCTGCCTGCTGCCTGCGCGACGTGCAGCGTCGGTGGATCCGATGCGGGCGTTGAGAACGGAGTAGAAGGCTCGTTGGGTTGGCCGGGCTTTGGTCGCAGGACGATCCGAAACGCGGCGGCTTCTCACGATCGCTCTCCTGGAAGACGCGGAAGTGGTATTCTGGCGCGTCCTTTCTTAGGAACGAGGAGAATGACGTGAGACGAGGCATCCTGACGGCGATCGGTGGAGTAGTGCTCCTGATTGGGTGTGGAGATCAGGGCAGCAAAGCGCCCGGCATTCCTACTGAGCCCAAGTGGAAGGGACCTGCCTACCGCATCTCCTTTGACGCGCAGGCACCCAAACCCAACCCGGCAGGCGTAGCGCTGCCGGCGATCAAGTTTACGGCAAATCCCGATGCACTGGAGAGGAGAGCGAGCCTGATCGTGCGCTTCGACTCTTCAGGAGTGAAGAAGGACACGCCGGTCACGGACCAGATGATCATGGCGCCGGTCGATATCTCCGGCGCGGAGGGGACGCTGCCTGCGGACTACATGAATTTGGCTGACAAGGGGCTGGCGCAATTGCTCGGGGCGTACTGCATGAAAGGAAAGGTGAAGGTGACCGTGATGTTAGTGCGGTCGTCGATCAGCCCGCAGGCGGGCGATGCGGAGATCGGCGAGAAGCGCTTGTCGGACTGGTTGCCGACCGAGGTGGTATTCAAGAACCCGCATCCGAAGTGCTAGGGTGTGCACATATATGGGCAGGCAGCGTTGCGAGAGAAAAGTCGGCCAGACGAAGCCGAGGCCAACGACTGTGGCGGGCCCACCTTCGAGGCCGAGAATGAAGCCTGGCCGGACTTCCGCGGCTCGACGCAGCCGAAGAGCTTGCCCTTGAACGGAGAGCGGATGGCATGTTTGGCTCGCGATGCGCGCCAAGTGAGAATTGCTAGAGAATCGCCGCAGCAACTGCCTGCAAGGGCAGGACCTTATCGACGCCGCCCAGCTTAATCGCCTCCTTCGGCATACCGAAGACGATGCAGGTTGCCTCGTCCTGGGCGAAGGTCGTGGCGCCGGCCTGCTTCATCTCCAGCATGCCGCGCGCGCCATCGTCGCCCATTCCAGTCAAGATGACTCCGACTGCATTCTGTCCCGCGTAGCGCGCCGCCGAGCGGAACAGCACATCGACCGATGGGCGATGGCGGCACACCAGCGGCCCATCCTTCACCTCGACGTAGTAGCGCGCGCCGCTGCGCTTCAGCAGCAGATGATGATTGCCCGGCGCAATCAACGCCCGCCCGCGAATCACTGTATCGTTGGTTTCGGCCTCCTTGACCGTGATGGCACAGAGACCGTCGAGCCGGTTGGCGAAGGCGCGCGTAAACAACTCCGGCATGTGCTGCACAATCACGATGCCGGGAGTATCGGCAGGCAGCGCCTCAAGCACAGTTTTGAGCGCTTCGGTCCCTCCTGTCGAGGCACCAATGACCACAACTTTTTCGGTTGTCTCGGCCATGGCATGTGTGGCCGGCGAAAGAATCGCGTCGGCTGTGAGCTTGGGCTCGACTGTGTGGCTCGGCCGCAGGGTGCGCGGCCTTGCCGCTGCCGCCGCCTTGACTGCCTGGCAGAGCGCGATGCGCGAATCCTCCAGGAACTGCCTGGTCCCGAGGCGCGGCTTGGCCACAATATCCACGGCGCCGTATTCGAGCGCTCGGAATGCGCTTTGCGTGCCCTCCTCGGCCAGACTCGAGCAAATCACTACCGGGATCGGGTGCTGGCTCATGATCTTCTTCAAGAAAGTGAGCCCATCCATTCGCGGCATTTCGATATCGAGGGTAATTACATCCGGAGTCTCTTCGGCGATGCGATCCGCCGCTACAAACGGGTCGCCTGCCGTGGCGATCACGTCGATTTCCGGATCGGAAGAGAGCACGTCCCGCAGCGTCTGCCGCACGACGGCGGAGTCGTCCACGATCAATACGCGAATTCTTGGATTCTCGGCGGCCACTGTTGTTCTCCGTTCTTCCAGCCGTGCCGGAGGCATTTCAGCCCCCGTGCGCTCCCTACCCCCGCTTCAATTCAGCCGCCGCAGAAGCACTTCTCCGGTCCCGGTATGAAACTGGATTTGGAGACCGGAGGTGCCTCCCAGGCTGGATGCGATGATGGTGAAACCCTCATCGTGCAATACCTTCAGCGCCGCCTCGCAGTTCAATCTGCCCACAGTTGGACGCGATGCGGGGTTGGTTACCAGCAACACATCGCCGCCGCCAAACAGCTTGACCTGCACCTCGGTGCGCCCTACGGCAAACGAATCGAACTGCCCGGCAAGATCGCGAATAGCGAAATCGACGTAACGGCGGCCGACGGCTGGACTCATGCGGACCGCAGGCTTGGCCTGATAAAAGGGCAGCATGGGATGGCAAAGCGCGGCCAGTTCCAGCCTCGGCACCCAGAAGGTGACGCCCACGCAAGAGCCGAGCACCGTACGCAGGATCATGGGCCCGCGCACCAGGTGCGATTCTCCGGGCTGCACGTGCACCTCCCGCAACACCGCCTCAGGTTCCGCCATGGATCTTCCTGTAGAGAGCCGGTGCTACCGGAGTGAGCGGCAGGTCCATTTCGTGCAGGGTTTCAGCGTGGCCGACGAACATGTATCCGTCCGGAAGCAGTTGATGGGATAACTTGCGGAGGATGCTCTCCTGGGTGGGCCGATCGAAGTAGATAATCACGTTGCGGCAGAAGACCGCGTCCGCTTTCTCCGCGAGTCCGTAGTCGGAATCCATGAAGTTGAGCCGGCGAAACGCGACCAGCTGGCGCAGCTCCGGAATCACGCGCACGCGATTGGAGTCGCGATCGCGGCTGCGCAAGAAGTACTTCTGCCTGAGCAGGCTCGGCACCGGCGCTGCCGCTTCGGAAGAATAGACGCCGAGTTCGGCCTTTGCCAGCACCGTGGTCGAGATGTCCGTGGCCAGGATGCTGAAGCGGAAGCCCGGATGGGCGAGCGCATACTCGCTGAGCACGATGGCCAGAGTGTAGGGCTCTTCGCCGGTCGAGCAACCGGCACTCCAGAACAGAAACCGCCTGCCGTTGCCGTAGCGCGCGACAAAGTCGGGAAGCGCCTTGGCCACAAGAAAATCGAAGTGCCCGGGTTCGCGAAAAAAATCGGTCTTGTTGGTCGTCACCACGTCAATCAGGTGCACGATCTCTTCCTTGAATCCCTGACCGCCGAAGAGATAATCGCAATACTCGCTGTAGGAGGTCAGATCGAGAGACTTCAGCCGACGCTTGATGCGCGCCTCGAGCATGGTCTTCTTCTCCGTGCCCAGGCAGATACCGGCCTCGCTGTAGATGAGCTCGCTGAGACGCGTAAAGTTTCTCGCAGACATGCATTGATCGCCTGAAGTCATGCGTGGCTGGGGGCGGGAGGACCCGCCCCTTTCCTCCTCTTAGGCAGCCGCTTCCACGAGGGAACGACTGGATTCCTGGCCGCGGACCTGAGCAAGCTCCTCCGCCGAAAAAACCCGATCGATGTCCAGGATCATGATGAACTGGGCATCGCGTTTGCCCATACCCTTGATAAAGTCGGTGCGGATATGGGTTCCAATCCGTGGCGCCGGCTGAATTTGGTCCGGCTCCAGGTCGATCACTTCCTCGACCGAGTCGGCCAGAGCGCCGATCACCGTCGATTCGTTGTCGAGCAGCACCTCGACAACCACAATGCATGTGTTGCGCGTACTCTCGGTCTTCGACATCTCGAAGCACAGCCTGAGATCGACAACCGGAACCACGCTGCCCCGCAGGTTGATCACACCGGCCATGAAGTCGGGCGTCCTGGGAATGGCGGTGATGGTGGTGAGGTCAAGCACCTCTCTCACCTTCGCGACATCGGTGGCGAAGATCTCGTTGCCGAGCTTGAAAGTGAGATACTGCCGCGCCTCCGTGATTTCGTTCACGCTCATAATTCCAATCCTTTCTTGGCGAAGCGGAACGGTTCTCCGTTGCGAAAAACCGTTCCCAAGCCCGCCCGTGCGGTCAGCACTCAGTAACGCTCGAACTCTCCGTCAAGGTCGTCGCGCTTTTCATTGAGCCGGAGACTGACTCCGGATTTTGCCGCCGGCTTCACGCCGGCCGATGCGGCGTGCAGGTTCGGCTTGACTCCCTTTCCATTCGCGCCGTTGCCATGCCCGCTCGGCGAAGCCTGGCCGCTTGGCTTGGCTGCCCTTTCCGTATGCGGACTGAAGTGTTCCGTCGGCCTGGTCGCGGCCGGCCTCCCCTGCGCAGGGCGCCCTTCATCGCCAGTGCGGAAGAAGGAGAGCGCGCTGACCAGCTGATCGGACTGGCCGGTCAACTCCTCGGTGGTCGAAGCCATCTCCTCCGACGCTGAGGCGTTTTGCTGAATCACCTGCTCCAATTGCTGCAGCGCTTTGTTGATCTGTTCGGCGCCTGTGTCCTGCTCCTTGCTGGCTGCGGTGATCTCCTGCACCAGCTCCGCCGTGCGCTGGATATCGGGAACCAGCTTCTCCAGCATCTCGCCGGACTTCTCCGACACCTTGAGTGTCGCTGCGGAGAGCTGATTGATCTCGCCGGCCGCCTTCTGGCTGCGTTCAGCCAGCTTGCGCACTTCGGCAGCCACCACGGCAAACCCTTTGCCGTGCTCGCCCGCGCGTGCCGCTTCGATCGCTGCGTTGAGCGCCAGCAGATTGGTCTGGCGCGCAATCTCTTCGATGATGGAGATCTTGTTCGCGATCTCCTTGATGGCTGCGACTGCTTCGAGCACCGATTTGCCGCTCTCCTGCGCGTCCTTGGCGCTCTTGTTGGCAATCTTGTCGGTCTGCTGTGCGTTGTCCGCGTTCTGCTTGATGTTCGAGACCATCTCTTCCATCGAAGAAGAGGCCTCTTCGGCCGCCGCTGCCTGAGAGCTCGCGCCTTTCGAAACCTGAATCGAAGCCGTTGAAATCGACTGGCTGGCAGCCGCGACCTCGCCGGCGATGGAACGGATGTCCGAGACAGTTCGCGTCAGCCCGGAGACCATCGCACTGAGTGCCTGCATCAGCTTGTCCTGCGGCGAGCGCTCGCGCAGATTGACCGTCAGGTTGCCGTTAGCCACCTCTTCGGCGGCCGCCGTAATCTCATTCATCGCCGCGATCAGCGTGTTCAGATTGTCCTTGATGGTGTTGAAATCGCCATGGTAGGTGTCCGTGATCTGCGATGGAATATCTCCCTTGCTGATCAGGTCGACGTACTTGGCAGAGACATTCAACGGCGCGATGACCGCATCCAGGACGGCATTGACTCCGCGCACGATCTCGGCATAGGCGCCGCGGAATTGCTCGAGCTTACCGCGTTCGGCAAGCTTTCCGGCGCCTGCAGCCTCGGTCAGACGCGCTAGTTCTCTTTGCAGACTCTGCAGCACCGTAGCCACGTTGTTGACCGCGACCTTCATCTTCTCGTGGTCGCCCTTGTAGGTCTGGGAAATGAGCTCGTCGATCTTGCCGTTTGAAATCTGCGCCAGAATGCGGTTGCCCTCGCCGATGGGCAGAAGAATCGCGTCCAGCATGGTGTTGACGCCGCGCACGATCTCTGCGTATGCGCCTTGGAACTGCTCCGGTTTGCCGCGATCGGACAACTGTCCTTCCTTCGAGGCGTCGATCAGGCGCGCCAGTTCCTTCTGCAGGCTCTGCGTCACCACGGCCACGTTGTTGACGGCGACCTTCATCTTCTCGTGGTCGCCTTTGTACGTCTGGGCAATGAGCTCATCGATCTTGCCGTTCGAGATCTGGGCCAGAATGCGATTGCCCTCGCCGATGGGCAGCAGAATCGCATCCAGCATGGCGTTGACGCCGCGCACGATCTCTGCGTATGCGCCTTGGAACTGCTCCGGTTTGCCGCGATCGGAGAGCTGTCCTTCCTTGGAGGCTTCGATCAGGCGCGCCAGCTCCTTCTGCAATCCCTGGGTCACGACAGCTACGTTGTTGATCGCGACCTTCATCTTCTCGTGGTCGCCTTTGTAGGTCTGGGCGATGAGCTCGTCGATCTTACCGTTCGAGATCTGAGCGAGAATGCGATTGCCCTCGCCGATGGGCAGCAGAATCGCGTCCAGCATTTCGTTGACGCCCTGAATGATCTCGCGATGAAGATCGTTGAACTGGGTTGCCCGGCCGCGCTCGGAGAGCCGTCCCTCCTTGGACGCGTCCACCAGCCGCATGATCTCCTGCAGCACAAGTGTCGTATCGTCGTTGGCGGGATGCGCCTTGACGCTCGCGCGAGCGTGGGTTGCATGCCCATTCTCGCCATTTCCATCCCCGGCGCCATGCAGCTTCCGGTCTTGGTTGATCAATGCAGATGACATGAAATTCGCCGCTCCTTCGTGCTTGCCATCGTTCTCCCGCTCGATCCGTCGAATCGCTGCTGGCGAATTGCCCATCGATCATCGATTCGTGTGCCGCCAGATCCGGATGAAGTGGAATACGACACTTGCTGGTTAATTCGTTGTTGGACGGGTACCGGGATCTTTTCCCAGCCCCAACAAAGCCTTCCATGGATTCCGCCTGGCGCCGTCGCAGCCAGAGTTGATGGGCCAGATTAAGGTCCATTCACGGTCGCCGCTCCCCGTTGATCGCATCGGCTGGGGGGTGAGGTTTCGCGGCAGGGCGACTCTGGTTGTGCGATGGTCCGGCCATTTCCCGCAGCCGGCCCCGGGCGTCCGCGCAGGCCGCGCTCCGTTGTGCGCGTCTCCTCCTGCGCCAGCCGCTCGGGATCGAGGATCAGCGCCACCGTTCCGTTGCCCAGAATGGTGGCGCCCGAGACCGCCTGCACGTGCCGATAGAAGCGGCCCAGGTTCTTGATCACGGTCTGGCAGTTGCCCAGTACCTGATCGACCACAAAGCCATAGCGCCCTGCTCCCGTTTCAACCACCATGATCTGTTCGATCGCCGGCCTCGGGCCGCGCACGTGAAAGTGCTCGCGCAGGCGAATGTAGGGAATCAGCTCGCCACGCACCTCGATCACATGGTTGCCGTTGGCGCGCTCGATGTCCTCTTCGGTCAGCTCGATGCACTCCAGCGTCGAGGCCAGAGGCAGCACAAAATATCCATCGTCCACGCTCACCAGCAGGCCATCGATGATGGCCAGCGTGAGCGGCAGCCGCAACGTAACCCGGGTGCCCGCGCCGCGCCGGCTCTCCACCTCGACGGTTCCGCGCAGGCTCTCCACCCGCTGCCGGACCACGTCCATGCCCACGCCTCGGCCGGAGATGTCGGTTACCTGTTTGGCCGTCGAAAAGCCCGGCTGGAAGATGAGGGCGTACGTTTCCGCCTCAGTGAGCTGGGCATCGGCGGAGATCAGGCCGCGCTCGACGGCGCGGCTGCGCACCGCTTCCGCATCGATCCCTTCGCCGTCGTCCGTAACGCCAATCAGTACGCTCGCGCCCGAATGCCGCGCGGAAAGATGGATGGTCGCCGTAGGGCGTTTGCCATGCGCTCTACGAGCCTCCGGCGAGCCAATGCCGTGGTCCATGCTGTTGCGGATCAGATGCATCAGCGGATCGCCCAGCTGATCGATGACCGTTTTGTCGAGCTCGGTGTCGGCGCCTTCCATCGTGAGCTCGACATCCTTGCCCAGATCGCGCGCCAGATCGTGGACCAGCCGGCGGAACTTCTCGAAGGTCCCTCGAATCGGCAGCATGCGAATGTTCATCGAGCTCTCGCGCAAGGCCGACGTCAATCGCTCGATCTCCTCCGACACCGCCGCAAAATCCGGATCGTCGCTGCGGGACGCGATCTCGCTGAGTCTTGCCTGAACCGTGACCAGTTCGCCCACCAGGTCGACGAGTTGGTCGAGCTTGACGGCCGGGACCCGCAGGCTCGACGCGTTGTCAGGGTGGTCGTAGCTCCGGCGGCCTCCCGGGGCCGATCGCTTCTCCTCAAGCCCGCGCGCCGCTTTGTCGTCTTCGAGCGCAGCCGCGTCCGACGTTGTCGGCGAAGCGGCTTCAATCGTCAGCTCGCAACTGTCTTCCACAAAGATGAAGACATCGCGGATCGCTTCCGCATCGGCTGCGGTGGCCAGCATCATCTCCCAGCGCACATAACAGCGCTCCGGGTCTAGTTCGCTGAGTGGCGGAACCTCGCGCATGTCGGCGGTGACTGAAAGAGCACCAAGCTGCCCAAGCTCGCGGAGCAGCAACAAAGGATTGGCGCCGTTGCGCATCAGGTCTGGCCCAGGTGCGAACCGTATGCGCCACTGCGCTTCTGGTCCGTTGCCGACCAGCATCGGTGGCGGCGCCTCCGGCACAGGACCGGCAGGCTGATTGGCCGGTACCCCGGCAAGGAGCCGCACCTTGGCCAGAATCTCCGCACAGGCGTCCGGCGTCCCGCAGCCCTCTTCGAGCATGGCCTTGATCTGATCGAGCGCGGCCAGCGTGAGGTCAATCAGTTCCGGCGTAATCGCGAGCTTTCCGTTGCGCACTTCGTCGAACGCCGTTTCCAGATTGTGCGTGAACGCCGCCAGCTCGTCGAATCCGAACATCGCGCCCGAACCCTTGATGGTGTGTAAAGCGCGGAAGGTGCGCCCGATCAGTTCCAGGTCACCCGGATTCTCGTTTAGCTCCAGCAGAGCCGCTTCCAGTTCCACCAGAATCTCGCGCGCTTCTTCCCTGAAGCTCTGCTTGAACTGGTCGGTATTCCCTGCGATCGGCTGGTTCATAACCCTCTGGCTTCCTGATCCCTCAACGGCAATTCAAAATTCGCTTGAATGCCCGCATCGGCGAGAGCGGACGCGACTGAAGCGGGCATCTCCCCTGCGAGTGTGAAACGGACGCCAGACTCTCGCGCTGCGCACGGGGCAGCCCATATCAACTGCATCGCCGTCACATCCAGATCGGTGACTCCGTCGAACACTATGCGCACTTCAGCACCCGACGTGAGCGCTCGCAGCAGGGCCTCCTTCAGATCTGCCGCACAACCGATGTCGACAGCTCCTTCGAGACGGATGGTGTTTGACTGGGTTTCCTGTTCCAAAGCGATTGCCACGCCCAATTCCTTTCCCAACCGAGCCACGCTCTCACACGAAAAGCGCAACCACACCGTTCTGTGTTGCCGTCCGCACCCGCGTCAGTGTTCTCATCTTTTCTTCCGATGCTGGTGATCGAGAGCGTTCGAGGCACGGAATCGGTTCTTTGCCGACAGCCCCTTCGCGCAATCGAACACGATGAATCTCGCTGCAACCCGAACTGCCAAAATCTTCGATCCATGAATCCAATCGGTAGAGATGAAGCAATCCATCAGCCGCATCCGCGTCGCGATTTCTTAGAGGATCTTCATGGGCTGTGCCCCAGACGTCTACTTCACAAGTTTCTGCACCACCGCTACCAGTTGGTCGGCATTAAACGGTTTAACAATCCAACCTGTTGCGCCGGCCTTGCGTCCCTGATCCTTTTTCTCGGCCTGCGACTCGGTGGTCAGCATCAATACGGGAATGAACCCATATCCCGGCTGCTTGCGGATGCCGGCAATCATCTGTATGCCATCCATGTTCGGCATATTCAGGTCGGTGATCACCAGATCGAACTTCTGGCGGCCGCACTTGTCCAGGCCGTCTTTGCCGTCCACAGCCTCCGTCACCTCATAGCCTGCCTTGCGCAAGGTGAAGCAGACCATCTGGCGGATGCTGCCTGAATCGTCCACAGTCAGGATCTGTTTCATCGTTGTCCTTCGCTTTCTTCATCGGCACAGCGCGCCATCCCTAGAGATGAGGAAAAACTGCTTCCTTCGCCGCTGCTCGTGGTAAGCCGATAGCCTCTAGAACAGCTCCACATCGTTTCCTGCCAGGTTCTGTTGCGCTGCGGGAAGCGGGCCTCCCACAAGCGCTGCCCGCAGCACCTCGCGTTCCATCGCCGTGGTGTAGGACGCGGAATACAGTGCCTCCGCCTCCGCGCGATCGATGGCGCCGATTGCCTCGGGGCATACCTCTCCGCATTGCTGCCGCAGCGCTTCAATCCCGCTCAGAGCCGCGTCGATGTGGGCGACCGATGCATCCAGACGATCTGCGGTATCGCCTGCCGCGGCGATCTTCCCCTGCAGCGCGCGGATGGCGGCTTCGATCGCGAGGCCTTGCTCGGCGGCAAACTCGGCGGCGGTATGCAGGCTCTCGAGAGCAGTCCTGGTCTCGGCCTGTGCCTCTGCAAGCCGACCGCACCCGGCCTGCGAGTAGACCTGCATGGTCTGCTCGGTCCGCTTCACCAGCGCCAGAATCTCCTCCATTGCCTGCGCGGAACGGTCGGTCAGCGGGCCCCACTCCCCCGAAATCCTCTTGATGCTCTGCGAGATCTCAAGAATGGCAGCAGCTTTTGCGCCAAGGTGGCTGGCCTCGATAATCGAGTTAAACGTGAGCAACTGAAGCTGCTCGCGCACCGATCTCGACCGCTCCACATGTTCGCCGACGAGTTGCATCAGGTTAGATAAACTCGCGAACGTCTCAGACACCTCGGCGCTGTCCTTCTGGCACTCCTGTTCGAGCGCACCGATACGCATCAATTCCGAAGCGAGTCCCCGTTCCTGCTCCAGCACCAACGGGCCAATGCTTAACACGTCCGAGCAGCTGATCTGCAGGATGCCGTCCATGCACATCCTGATCTGCGCCACCCAGCTGCCCATGGTTTCCCGGATACTGCGCAGCTGGTACACCTGAATCGCAAGACCGGCTGCGATCCGGGGGACTTCGCCGGTTGAGCCGTTCGACGATTCCATCCTGGCCGCGATCAGCCGCAGCGCTTCCTCGACGTGCTCCACCTGCTGTCGCGTAATGTCGTGCGCTTGGATTGCAGCCACGACGCCGGCAATCTTGCCCGCAATTTCCTCCACACAGCCCTGGAACTGCGCGGGGGTCCCGGAGAGCTTGGTCAGGCCCGCATCCACCGCCGAGAGCGCCACTCCCAGGTCGGCCTCGATCTGAAGCAACTCCCGGTCCAAGCCCGGCAACTCGGCTGCCAGTGTGCGGCGCGTCTCTTCGATCGCTGCCTTACGCTCTTCTGTGTGCGCGGTGAGTTCCTTTGTCCCTTGAGCCACCGATTGCGAAAAGCCGTCCAGCTGATGCGCCAGATACGCAAACCCCGCGCCCAGGCGATCCAGGCGCGCTACCTCGATGTTGGTCAGGACACTGAGGACCTGCGTCTCGCGCGCAATGGACCTCTGCCCGCGCGTGAGCTGGCAGAGCCGGTCTAGCAGTTGCGCTTCCGCTGTCGCTGTTTCCAGGATTCCGGTGGTGGCCCGCAGTTTCTCCTCAATGAAGCTTCTGACTTCGACGCCCAGCGATTGCACCTTGGGCAGAATCGAGTGCACACTCTTGTCCTCGACACAGCCAATGACACCCGCGGCAAGTCCCAGGATGGCGTCCGTTTGATGGGCAAGATCTTCAAACGCTTTTCCCACCGCCTCGATCTCCCGCTGCGATTCGAGCATCAGGGATCCGAGCGCTTGTCCCGCCTTCTCAAGAGCGAAAACCGCATCGGAACTGGAACGCATGTCCAACGTCTCTGCTTGCCCCTCCTCTATGCCTGTATCGGCTGCCGTTGCGGAGACAAAGAGAGCGGCTGGGCAACGACAGTCGGAGGAAACGGAGTCCTCGCCCGATCAGGAACGCTCCGGAGGATTGGGCGCCTGCGGCCCACAAGAGCAGTTCACCGTAGCTTCGGATCGACGCCCGTTGCTCCAGAGGTTGCTTCTACAGAGGGCGCCGCTTGCAATGAACCGGAGATACCGAAGAGGCCCGTAGAACTACTCGACGACGCCTGATCACTTCCTGTGCCTTTTCATCGACTCTAGCCCGGAATCTGTCTAGAAAACCGCTGACCTCGATCTGCGGTTGGACAGTTTTCGGTGGGTTTCCCGGAACTGAAATGTCTTCCCGATTCAGGCGGCATGGGTGTGAGATCGAGAATCGCTCACAAGGGATTGGGCTCCGGCACGAGGCGCGGATCCTGCCCGGTGTCGGACATCTCGCCAGTCATCTCCACTTTAGAAGCGACGGACTGTTCTATTGCTGCGGGTAAAGAGGACAGACCCAGGACGTCGCCATCGTCAGCGCCGGCATTATCGCGGGCGTAGTCGACCTGGGGCCGGAGTGGAGCTGAACGCTTTCCAAGCCTGTTCCTCCTTGAAGCCAGGAACGCGCTCGATCGGCGCGCATGCAGAGACAGCAACTCCGGCGCGTTCGCGCTGGTTCGGCAGTGCCTTCTCATGAGGTGAGCATGGCAGGGCACTGGAGTGCCCGTCTTGAATTGTGCCAGTGAGATTGAGAGAAACTGGACAAGGAGAGCGTATGGGACGAGGAAAGAAGTATCAGCCTGAGCAGGTTGTGAATTTGCTCCGTCAGATCGAGGTAGCAGTAGCGAACGGGAAGTCGACGCCGCTGGCCTGCAAAGAGGCGGGAGTAACCGAGCAGAGCTACTACCGTTGGCGTAAGGAGTACGGAGGCCTTCAGGTAGACCAGGCTCGACGTCTGAAAGAACTTGAGCAGGAGAACAGCAAGCTGAAGCGGCTGGTCAGCGAACTGAGTCTTGAAAAGCTGGTGTTGAAGGACATCGCCTCGGGAAACTTCTGAGCCCTGAACGGCGCCGTCGGGCGGTGTTCCATGCGCAGCACAAGCATGGGATGACAGAGCGTTGGGCGTGCCGGTTGGTGAATCAGCCACGCGGCACGCAACGCTACCGGCCGACGCAGCGAGAAGACGAAGATCGATTGACCCAGGCCATCATCGAGTTAGCCAAGCAGTACGGGCGTTACGGTTATCGCCGCATCACCGCGCTGCTGCAATATGCCGGCTGGCGGGTGGGCAAGGATAGGGTCGAGAGGATCTGGCGTCGTGAGGGGCTGAAGGTGCCACAGAAACAGAAGCCACGTGGACGGCTGTGGCTCAACGATGGGTCGTGCGTGCGGCTGCGGCCAGAGCATGCCAATCACGTCTGGTCCTACGATTTCATCAGCACGCGGACGCATGATGGTCGCAGTGTGCGCCTGCTGAACCTGATCGATGAATACACCAGGGAGTGTCTGCTGATCCGCGCCGAGCGGCGCTGGTCGAGTGCAAAAGTGATCGAAGCCCTGGCCGATGTGATGGTGCGGAAGGGAGTACCAGAGCACATTCGATCGGACAACGGGCCGGAGTTCGTGGCCGTGGATCTGCGCAAGTGGCTCGCTGCCACTGGGGTGGGGCCAGGACGCCCGGATGATTCCACAGCCGGACGGTACATACATTGCTGAAGGAGAATGGGACCTACTCGGGAGCCGGGTCCAGTGATGGTTGCGGGGGCTGGATTTGAACCAGCGACCTTTGGGTTATGAGCCCAACGAGCTACCGGGCTGCTCCACCCCGCAGTTTTAGTTTAACAACACCGCAATGAAGGGTCAATTGGGGCGCCCAACGCCATTCGGGACTACTCGCCTGTTCGGCCTGTTCTTGCCCTCATCCGATACACTGCTCGCACTTCTTCTCGCAAGGGGCGAGGGCTCTGTGCAGGGGGCTGGCGCGAGCAACAGCGTGCGGCGGCTTGGCAGGATTGGCGCAAAGGCACGGCAACTTCGGTTTCGCGGATGGCGAAGGAGTGAGGAAACTCGCGGATGCAGCAACTTTACGTCGCCGTTCTGGCTGTGATTGTGGTTGTGTTGCTGGCGGTGGCGATCGGGCGAGCCTTCCGCGTGAAGACCAAGGCCGACTACCTGGTGGCGGGGCGATCGCTGCCGGCCGTAGTGCTGGTTCTGACGCTGCTGACGTCCTGGATCGGGGCTGGATCGCTGTTTGCGGGCGCGGAGAACGCCTATCGCAATGGGTTCGCTGCACTGTGGCAGCCGGCAGGTGGATGGCTGGCTCTGCTGCTGATCTATTTCATTGCCCCGCGAGCGCGAAACTTTGCGCAATTCACGCTGCCCGATCTGCTGGAGGCGCGCTATAACCAGGTGGCGCGGGTACTGGGGACCTTCGCGATCCTCTTCGCCTACGTGGGTATCACCAGCTATCAGTTCAAGGGCGGCGGCAACGTGCTGCATCTGATCTTTCCAGAGACAGTGACGCCGGAGCTGGGTACATATATTGTTGCGGTCTTCGTGATCGTGACGACGGCGTTGGCGGGTATGTCGTCGGTGGCCTATATGGATGTGGCGATCGGCTCGCTGGTGACGGTCATCTGTATCGTCGCGGTGCCCTACCTCTATGGAGAGGCAGGCGGGTGGGCCGGACTTCATGCCGCGCTGCCGGCGACGCATTTCGAGGTCCTGGGGAACCTGACGTTTGCACGGGCGATGGAGTTCACCATTCCGACGATGCTGCTGATGCTGGGCAACCAGGTGATGTATCAGAAGTTTTTTTCGGCGAAGACGGAGCGGGACGCGCGGCTCTCGGTGGTGGGATGGATTGTGGGGACCGTCGTTCTTGAGACGCTGATTGTGGCCATCGCGGTGTTCGGATCGGCACTCTATAAGACAGGCGAAGTGGCGCGGCAACCCTACGAGATCATTCCCTACACGGCGCGCCACGGACTGCCCGGGCTGATGGGTGCGCTGCTGCTGGGCGCGGTGTTTGCGAAGGTGATCTCGACGGCTTCCAATTACTTGTTTTCGCCGGCGACCAATCTAATCAATGACGTGTTTGTGCGGTACATGGCGCCGGGTGCGTCGAACAAACGCGTTCTGATTGTCTCGCGGTTTGCGGTGGTTTTGCTGGGATGCTGGGCGCTCTATCAGGCGATCTATGCGCAGAGCATTCTGGAGAAGATGCTCTGGGCCTATACCATTTATTCGGCAGCCCTGACGCCGGTGGTGCTGGCGGCGTTCTATTCGAAGCGGGTGACAGCGTGGGGCGCGGTAGCCGCGATTGCAGCGGGCACGGTGGTGACGCTGGCCTGGGATGTGCCCGGAGTCAGGCCACTGTTTCCGCCGGCGATTGCCGAGCGCGATGCGATCTTTCCGGCACTAGTGGTGGCGGTGACGGCGATGATCGTGGTGAGTCTGTTGACGCCGAAGCCGGCACCGGAGAAGCTGGCGCAGTTCTCGGACTAGTTTGGCCAGAAGGCTGAGAACAGGCTCTAAACTGAGATGTGAAACCTTCAACATCTATCCC
Organism: uncultured Acidobacteriaceae bacterium; assembly: GCA_963778705.1. GTDB lineage: Bacteria > Acidobacteriota > Terriglobia > Terriglobales > Acidobacteriaceae > Telmatobacter. Next base: position 321,488 of record CAVZVM010000008.1, on the reverse strand, counting down.
GGGGTTGACTCGCCCCTGCTGGGTGGAGATTCGCGCCCAGGCTCTTGAAGACAACTACCGATGGCTTGCTGAAACTGCGCCGCACGCGGAGCTGCTGGCGATTGTGAAGGCCAATGCGTATGGGCATGGGCTGGAGATCTGCGCGCCGGCGGTGGTGCGTGCCGGGGCTCGCTGGCTGGGTGTAACCAGCGTGGAAGAAGGCGTGGCCGCGCGCGCGGTTTGTCCCGATGCGGAGATTCTGGTGATCAGCGGCGTGTTTCGCGGCCAGGGCAGCGATGCGGTCGAGAACCGGTTGACAGTAGTGGCATGGGAGCCTTGGCATCTCGATGAATTAGGGAGCGCGGGTGCCGAGGCCGGGCAGATTCCGGTGCATCTCGAGATCGACACGGGGATGAGCAGACAGGGCGCGGGGCCTGATGCACTGGGGCCGTTGCTGGCGCGCTTCGGCGACGGATCGCCGCTGAAGCTCGATGGCGTGATGACGCATCTGTTCGCGGCCGATGAGGCGGATGGCGCGGTGACACAGGATCAACTCGCGCGGCTTGAGGTGGCGCTCAGCCATGTGAAAGCGGCGGGGCTGAAGCCGGCGTGGCTGAATGTGGGCAACTCCGCGGCGTTGCTGGGTGGGCAGGCCGAGGCCCTTGGCGCGTTAGCAGCACGCTTTGGGATGAAGGCGATGCTGCGGCCGGGGCTGGCGCTGTATGGTTTGGCGCCGGAGTTCGATCCGGAGTTTGAAGGTGGAGAACCGGCGAGTTTAGTTGCGGCGCACAGGCGGTTGCAGCCCGTGCTGACGTGGAAGACGAAGGTGGTCGGAGTGCGGGACATCGCGGCGGGCTCGGTGGTGGGCTACAACGGGACGTTTGTGGCAACGGAACCGATGAAGCTGGCGTTGCTCGCGGCGGGCTATGCCGACGGGCTCGATCGCAAGCTTGGGCAATCGATGCAGCGTGCTGGTACGCGGGCAACGCGCGCCGCTGGTAGGTCGCATCAGTATGGACCAGGCAGTGATCGACGTGACCGAGATCGATGGAGTGGAAGCAGGCGACGAAGTGGTGCTTCTGGGCGCGCAGGGAGCGGAGACGATTTCGGCCTTCGATCATGCTCGTGCAGGAGAGACGATTCCGTGGGAGGTGTTTACGCGGATCGGAGCGCGGGTGGCGCGGGTGAGCGTGTAGCGAGCCGGTTGGCGATTCGTTCCGCGGTGCTGGCACTCCCGTCGGTGCGTAGATTGAAGCCGACTGAAAAAAGCAGATCCTTCGCCCCGCTTACCCCGATCGCACTCTGCGCGATCAGGGCCCCAAGATCACCCCAAGGACGAAGACCTATCCTTGGGGACCCCGACAGACCCGCGGGTTCTCAGGATGACACTGCAATGGGAGATGGGGAGAAGAGGACGACAGGATATCTCCAAATGAGAGGATGGAAAACCGGCCTATTGTTTTAGGTGCACTCGCCGACGGTTCCGATCTGGTGGGCGGCGGAGGTCTCTTCGCTGCAGTCGCTCAGGCCGGTGGCTCCGAGGGTCGAATCGATCATGGCTTCGGTGCCCATGGCCGAGTTGAGCAGCATGTGATAAAGCCCGCGAGCGCACCAGTCCTGGTTATAAAACTTGCGAATGACGGCTGCGCGGCGCTTGTCCTGACCGGCCAGCATCTGTTCGGCTTGTGCTGCCTTTTCCGGAAAGGCCTTGACGAACCAGTCGCGCTTGGCCTTGGCAGTGGCGTAGACAAAGACGTGGAAACAGCCCGGGATGCACGCGAGCGCGCACGCGGCGCCACGGCCGACGAGAACGCAGTTGCCTTCCTGAGCGGCGTGACTCGATTTCCTTCCGAATGAGTTTGAGCATGCGTTCGGAGTCGAAGACGTGTTCTTCGCCCAGGCCGGTCATGGGATAGGCCGAGTCGTGCCAGAAGACTTTGCCGTAGCGGTAGTACCAGGGGTCGAGCTTCTCGTCGAACTTCGCGGCCAATTCGGGTGAAACGCCGGCAGCTTTGGCGGTAGCGGCGATCAGCTCGGAGTCCATCAGCTTCCATCCAAGACGGCGGGCAAGATGGTGGGCGAACTCGCCGCCGCGGGAGCCGTACTCGCGCTCGACGGTGATGACTTTGATCGGGGAATGCCGCATGGGCGTTGACCCTCCGCGAAGGCAGCATACAACGGATTGCGGATCTTTGGCGAAGCAATGCTCCTGGATCGCTTTCGGGGGCTGGGGACCATCGTTGGTAATGGAAGCACCCCGAGACTTTTGCGAGATTTATCGAAAAGGCGAACAGAGAGTGAATCACCCCCCCCGGGGGGGGGTATTTTTCTTTCAGGCAGCGGGCTGTTTTCTGCTTTGACCGCGAAGCGTAGTGTTGGCGACCTGGGCGGCATAGAGGAGGCGAGCGCCATCCTGACCGGGGATCGCGCCGAGGAGCATACCCTGAGTGACGCAGGCGATGAAGTCACGGATGACGTCGCTGTTGTCGAGGGCGGGCAGATTTTGGCGGTAGGCTTTCGCGGCGTCGATGCCTGAGAAAATTTCGCCTTTGCCTTGGGCGCGGGCGTGTTGGTAGGCCTGGTCCCAAGCGGAACAGCAGCGGGCGACGACGGGGTTGGAGTGGGCGGGGGCCTTGGGTGTCGATTCGAGCATACGAGTCTCCGATGAAAAACGATTCTGATACCAGTGTGCGCGTTTCGAGGGAAATGATCTGCAAAGGGAGAGCGGAGGGGGATGCACGGTGGTACTCGGGTTGGACATGGGGGAGCTGTTGCTGGATTGGTGAGTGACGGTTTGCGGGTGATACGACCATGACCGCGATTTGGTCCGCCTATTGCATTCCATGCAGCGTTCACGCATCATGGCAGCAATGTCAAGCAAGATGACCCATACCAAGCGTGAGGCAAGGGCCACATTCCCTTCGTCTTCGATCGAGTTGCTGGACAGACTTCCTGCGTGGGCTAAAGTTCTGGTCTATGTGATTGGCGTCGTTGGGTTCTTCTATTGTGTCGGCCATTACGGCTTAGGGACCACCTTGCTGCACGTGATCTTCAGCCCGTAGCCCGGATCTGATCAATTTCCGAGTGGAACGATGGCATCAGGGACAGGTCAGAGTCTCATCTTCGCCCGAGAGCATCTGTCCCCCGAACTCGCCGGTCTCGCGAATGACGTGTTTGCCAGTTGCCAAAGGCACACCATCCACAGAGCGCAATGTGTACTTGCCTTCATGGCCGAAGGTGATGAAGACGTTGTATTCAACGGTGACGCGCGACTTGTTTTCGTGCTTCAAGCGATCGCGCAGGCTCGGGAGTTGGAAAGCAGTGTAGCAATACCCGTTGCCAACTGACCGGTAAAGCACTGTTGGAGCCTCGGAGGAGGCGGATTCGGTGCCCACCTCGCCCCAGGGTGCCTTTCCGTCAAAGCCAATGCTCATTTCATACCTGCGAACTGAAACCTGATCCCAGTTCAACCACAGTACTGATCCAGCTATGATGATGGCCATCAAGACCACGACTAACGGCAATCTGCTTCGACGAGTCCGACGCATTTCGGTTCGCATGCTTTTGATGTCGACCTGAGAACGTTGGCTAACCCATCGAAAGATCAAATGCGAAATCCATTGCGTCAGAAGTACCAGCACCAAGACGACTACGCCTGACCGCCACGTGATCGAGTAAACGTGAGGCTCGTCCTCATGCTCCCAGAACAGCGGAAACGGTGAATAAATAAGCGGCGCTACGATGGCTATACAGAGTGCAGCGCCAAGGGCAATCTGGAAGGCTTTCCTCATTGGCCGTCCAATTGTACGTCCTGAAACTGCGTTGCTGATGGATAGTGGACAACCCGTCAGTTCCTTCTTCGACAACGGCTCGGGCAGGAGTATCCGATCGCCAGCCTCGTCGCATCCGCGCTGCCCCGGAGGGTCGCAGGAACCTTCGTCGGCGGGCTGCCGGCACAGGCACGAGCTGGCGCATGTTCGGGTCTGTGGAACAGTTGTCGCCGACTCAAGCCGCAGCAATCCTGCGCGTGCCTATCAGGCCTGGTTGCCGGTTTGTGACGAATGGGCCAACGATACCTTGACGGTCTACAACTGAAGCTGTAGATAATCTAGGCATGGGTAAGCCAAGCGATCTCGTTCAGGGCACTCTCGACCTTCTTATTCTCAAGACACTTTTGCCAGAGGCCATGCACGGCTGGGCCATTGCCAAACGCATCCAGCAGATGTCGCGCGAGGTGCTGCAGGTGCAGCAGGGCTCGCTCTATCCGGCGCTGCATCGTCTCGAACAGCAGGGCTGGATCAAGGCGAAGTGGCAGGAGAGCGAGACAGGAAGACAAGCCAAGTTCTATGTGCTGACCGCGGCAGGCCGCAAGCAGCTTGAGGCGGAGACGGCGAACTGGAATCGGCTGTCGGCGGCGATCGATTTGATTGTGAGCGAAGCCTAGGCACCTGCGGGCACCTGCGGTGCGGCAGACTGCGCTTGCGTGCGGTTCGGAGGGATGAGATGACGCGGTGGATCGATCGAATGCGGATGAAGATGCGGATGCTGTTGGGACGTCCGCGCGAGGGTGCGCGGCTGAACGACGAGCTACAGTTCCACTTGGAGCGGCAGATTGCTGAGAACCGAGCTGCAGGAATGAGTGCCGAAGAAGCCCGGTACGCGGCTTTGCGGACCTTTGGCAATCCTGCCCTGTTGCGTGAGGAGGCACGGGCAACGTGGAGCTGGGCTTCTCTGGAGGCGTTCGCGCGCGATGTGCGCTATGGCGTTCGGACCTTGATACGCACGCCGGGCTTCTCGTTGATGGCGATTCTGGTGATGGCGTTGTGCATTGGTGCGGCGACGTCACTGTTCACCATTGTGCGCTCGGTGATGTTGAGGCCGCTGCCGTTTCGCGATCCCGATCGGCTGGTGATGGTCTACGAGCATTTTCGCGATGCCAGAAGCAACGAGGGGGGATTCAACTACAACGTTGTTTCTCCGGCGGATTTCTACGATTGGCGGGCTCAGACGCATGGATTCGAGGATATGGCGATCTGGCGTTACTGGCAGTTCAACATCACCGGCGAGCACGGTGAGTTGCCGGAACAGGTGAACGCGGCTGGAGGAAGCTGGAATCTCTTTCCGTTGCTCGGAGTTCGGCCTGCCTATGGGCGGATGTTTGTCGAGAACGAGGATCGTCCGGATGGAAACGTCGCGATGCTCACGTGGAGCATCTTCCAGCGGCGTTTTGGCGGAGATCCGTCGATTGTCGGCAGGCAGATCCATCTCGACGGGAAGCTCTATTCGGTGGTTGGTGTTCTGCCGCAATCGTTCACCTATCCCGATGCGAAGATTCAGATTTGGGTTCCGTATCAGGAGGGCTTGCCACCTGAGACTCTCAAGCATCATGACTACCATTTCAACCGGGTTGTGGCTCGGCTGCGGCCGAATGTCAGCCTCGCGAGCGCGCTGAGCCAGGTGGAGGCGATCCAGTATCAGTTGCATCTCGAGAATCTGCACGCGCCTGTGGCGGAGGACGTGGCGCAGCGATCGATGACCGACGATCTGGCGCGCAATGTGAAGAAGCCGCTCACGATTCTGATGTGCGCAGTGGGTTGCATGCTGCTGATCGGCTGCCTGAACGTGGCCAATCTCCTTGTGGCGCGCAGTGCGGCGCGGCAAAAGGAGATCGCGATTCGTGGCGCACTGGGGGCGTCACGGTTTGCTGTGATCCGTCAACAGCTCACGGAGAGTCTGCTGGTCTGTCTTGTGGGCGGCGCGGCTGGCGTACTACTCTCGCTGGCTGCGACGCAGTGGCTTGCCCACGCATGGAAAGATCTACCCACGGCACAGAGTGTGCACGTGGACGGAGCGGTGATCGGATTCGCTTGTGCGCTGGTCTTCCTGGCCGCTCTGCTGGCGGGCCTGCTGCCTGCGCTTTCCCTTTCAGCCAAGTCGGCGTTCACGATTCTGCAGGCCTCCTCGCGCGCGGTGGGAGGCAGCCTTTCCCGCACCGGCCTGCGCAAGACGCTTTTGGCGATTGAGATCGGCGTGACGGTGGTTTTGCTGATCGGCGCCGGCCTGTTGCTGAAGAGTTTTGTTTCTTTACGTACGACGGAGCTTGGTTGTGCAACGGACAACGTGCTGACGTTGAGTTTCAGCCTGCCCTCGTCGAAATACGACAAGCCGGAGAAAGTGAATGCATTCAATGAGGCGTTATTGGCGCGGCTGCGCGCGCTTCCCGGCGTGCGCGGCGTCGCACTGGGTTCGACCGTGCCCGGTGGTGGGTACGGTGGAGACGATATTTTCTTCATTAAGGAGCGTCCTCCGCTGAAGCCGGGTGAGGAGTTGCCGGATGCGCTTATTCGGACGGCCGACCCCGGCTACTTTAGCGCGCTGCAGATTCCCTTGATCTCAGGACGCTTCTTTACCAACGACGACCGGCTCGACAACGCCAGAAAAACGATCGTGAGCCAGCAGCTTGTGCGCACCTACTTTGGCGGCGATAACCCGTTGGGAAAGCATCTTCATGTGGCTGCCCGGGACGATGCAGACTACGAGATTGTGGGCGTGGTGGGGGACACGATTTGGCGGGTCGGCGAGCATGTGATGCCTACGATGTATTTCCCATTGCTCGCGGGAAAGCCGAACGAGGGTGGGGCGCTGGCCGTCCGTACCGAGGGCGATCCGCAGGCGATTTCCATTCCAGTACAGAAGCAGATCGCGGCACTCGATCCGGAGCTGCCGGTGACCGATGTGCTGACACTGCCGCAGGTGATTGGAGAGTCGCTGGGCAATGCAAGTTTCAGCGCAACCTTGGTACTTGCTTTCGCGGGGCTGTCGCTGCTGCTGGCGTGTGTCGGGTTGTACGGCGTGCTCTCGTATCTGATGACGCTGCGCATGACGGAAATCGGAATTCGCATTGCGTTGGGCGCCAAGCGGGAGCAGGTGTTGCGACTGATGCTGGGAGATGGAATCAAGCCCGCACTGCTGGGGCTGGCGATCGGTCTGGTGGCGAGCGCGGCGGCGGTGCGGCTGATGCAGAGTTTTCTGTATGAGACGAAGGCTCTCGACCCGTTTGTGTTTGGCGCGGTGGCGTTGACTCTGTTGCTTGTTGCAGCGTTGGCGTGTCTTGTTCCGGCGTGGCGCGCGTCGCGGTTGGATCCGATGCAGGCGCTGAGAACGGAGTAAGCACCTGCGGTGCGGCAGGCGGGCACCTGCGGTGCGGCCAACTGGCGCTTGCGCGCCCAAGAGTCAGGGATCGAGCGGGTCCTTGCTTTCCCACCCTAGCCGCACTGGGGTTGGTGGAGATTGCTGGTGAGGTGGAGGCGGCTAGGATGGGGCACCCTCGGTTCGTGCGGACTATAGCGGAACCAGGATTGGTGTATCCCAAAAGCACGGACCCCAAGTTGACGCGACCATCAGGGAGCGGCAACCTTGCACGAAACTCAACAGGACACAGTAACCCTGGTTTCGCTCTAAGAGCGGAGGGGAAGGCAGTCGTAAGTAGCAAGTCGCCAAGTCAGGAGATCGATCATGCGGTGGATGGATCGGTTGCGAATGAAGATGCGGATGTTGTTTGGACGCGGGGTTGAGAACGCTCGCATCTGGACGATGAGTTGCGATTTCATCTCGAGCAGCAGATTGCCGAGAACGTGGCCAAAGGGATGAGCGCTCAGGAGGCCCGTGCTGCGGCGTTTCGCGCGTTTGGGAATCCGGCATTGCTGCGCGAGCAGACGCGCGCCACGTGGGGATGGAATCGGATCGAGTCGGTGGTGCGCGATGCACGATTCGTGGCTCTGGGGATTTGGCGACGGCCGGGGTTTGCGCTGACGGTGGTTGGGACGCTTGCACTCGGGATCGGAGCGGCGGCTGCGATGTTTACGGTGGTGGATCATGTGCTGTTGCGGCCTGTGCCCTACCGCGATGCCGATCGCCTGGTAACGATCCAGGAGACAGATGGGACGTTGCGCAACTGGGAGTCGCCATGGGTCGATATCGAACAGTGGCGAGCGCAGAGCCGTTCGTTCAGCCAGATCGAAGCCGGCGGGAAAATGAATGGGCGTAATTTTTTACTGGGCCCGAATGCCGCGCTCGAGATTGATGGAGAGCGTGTCAGTCCGGGGCTGTTCGACATGCTGGGCGTGAAACCGGCACTGGGCAGCGGCTTTGTGAACGCAGATGTCCGATCGGGCAAGAATGCGGGCACGGTCATCCTGAGCGACGCGGTGTGGAAAGAAGTGTTTGCCGGCGATCGGGGAATCCTCGGCAAAGCGGTCCGAATCAATAAGGATTCGTATACGGTTGTGGGCGTCATGCCGACGGGCTTCCGTTACCCGGCGGCGATCGCGCAAGCGCCGCGGGTGTGGGTACCGATTCAGTTGAATAGCGACGAGGTGGGACGCACCTCCTACAAGGGGATGGTGTTCACTGCGATGGCGCGCCTGCGGCCGGGCGTGAGCGTGGAGCAAGCACGGGCAGAGATGCTGCTCGTGCAGAAGCGGATTGCGCCGCAGTACACGGACGATGTCCTGCGTCATGACCATGCCTCAGTGCACGTGGACGGCTATGCCGAAACTTTGGTCGACAAGGATGTGCGCAAGGCGCTATTGGCGCTGCTGGCGGCCTCGGGAGTGTTGTGGCTGATCGCCAGCCTGAACGCGACAAATCTGTTCCTGGCGCGCAATACAAGCCGGCAGCGGGAGAGCGCGATGCGAATGGCGCTGGGTGCGAGCCGCTGGAGGCTGACGCAGTCCACTCTGGTTGAGGGCTTGATTCTGAGTGGGCTTGCCGTGCTGGCAGGCGTGGGGCTGGCCATGGGATCGGTACGGCTCCTGGCGCACGAGCTGAGCCAGACACTGCCCGTTCCCGCTCCCGCGACTCCAGACGAACGGATTCTACTGGCGCTGGCGGGATTGACGGTGTTGACGACGCTGGTAGCGACGGCAGGTCCCGCGTTGCTCGCAGCGCGCACGTCGGTGGGGCCCGCGCTGAAGCAGGGCGGAATGCAGACTGGCTCGTCTCGGGGCCAGCATCGCATGCGGGGCGCGTTGGTGGCGGCAGAGATTGCGATGTCGCTGACTCTGATTGCGACCTGCGGCTTGCTGCTGCGGACCATCTACACGCTGCGCCACGTGCCGCTGGGATTTCGAACCGATCACATCGTGGTGGCCCACCTTAGTATTCCGTCGTATCGGTTTACAGGCCAGAACATGACTCAGACTCTTTACCTGCCGCTGCTGGATCGGGTGCAGCACTTGCATGGCGTCGACAGCGCAGGCCTGATGACCGAGGTGCCGCTGGCCAAGACGTTTGTGGTGCATCTGGAGCTGTCGATGCACGGGAACACGACCCACGCATTTATGAAGGCTGTGAGCCCCGACTTGCAGAAGGTTTTCGGATTTCGGATGGCGGCGGGGCGATTCTTTGGATCGCAAGACACGGCTACTTCGGAGCCGGTGATCGTCGTCAACAAGGCTTACGCGCTGGAGCATTCGCCTGACCCGCACAATCCGTTGGCCATTCTGGGGTACAACCTGCTCAGTCTCCGCAAGGGCTTCCCGCAGATGCGCATCATCGGTGTGATCGATGATGAGCGGCAAGACAAGTTGGCCGAGCCATCGGTGCCCGAGGTAGAACTGGCACTTCCACAGATCACACCGGAGAGCGGCTACTATCCGGTCATGGAGACGGTCGCCATGGATCTGGCTGTGCGCACCGAGCTGCCCGCGAGCGAGGTCGTTCCCGAACTGCGCGCTTTAATCAAGCAGGCCAGCCCCGAGTTCCAGAACGCGACCATCACTACGATGGATCAGATTGTGGAGGACTCGTATGGCAGCCAGCGACTTGCGGCGCACCTGCTGGAGATCTTTGGCGGGTCGGCGCTGGTGCTGTGCATGGCGGGGCTCTACGGACTGCTCGCCTATGTGGTCTCGCAGCGGACGCGCGAGCTGGGTGTGCGCATCGCCCTCGGAGCGAGCCGCGGCGCTTTATTGTGGATGGTGATTCGCCAGGCGGGCGTGATGCTGGTTGCCGGGGTAGCGGTAGGAATGGGGCTGGCGTTCGCTTCTGGGAAACTGGTCGGTCGCTTTCTCTATGGGGTAAGTCCGCACGACGGCTGGACGATGATTGGTGCACCAACATTACTGCTTGTGGTTGGCCTGGTGGCGGCGTATCTGCCGGCGCGGCGCGCGGCGAATGTGGATCCGATGGAGGCGTTAAGAGCTGAGTAGCCAGCTGTCAGTAGCCAGTCGCCAGTGACGACAACTTACGACTGGCTGCTGGCTACTCACTACTGTTCCTTACTGCGTGACGGGCTGCTCCGTTGGCGCCTTCGGTGCTCTCAAGTGCGGTGCGTTGGGAGCTGCCGAAACAGTGGGTGGGTTCGGCGGAACGGGCGGGAAGCCCGATCCCTTCTTGATGCGCAGGTCGCCTACGTCGGCGTTGACGGTGATCTTGCTTTGGCCCGAGCCTATGCGGCCGCTGATGCTCTTGCTCTCGTCGCCGCTGATCGCGAGGGCGTAATCGGAGACAATGTCGCCGTTGTGGGTGCGGCCGTCGACTGTGGCCGAAACGTCAGGCGGCAGGGTCAGTTCGACATCGCCTTTGCCGCTCTTGGCTTCGATGTTGTAGGAACCTGCCGGTTCAATCGTGATCTGGCCACGGCTGTTATCCACGTAGGTATCGCCGTAGATCTGGCTGAGGTCCACGTCCTTCTCGCGTGTGGTCACGCGCACTTCGCCTTTGGCTTCGGTGACGCGGAGATCGTCGGAGTTGAGGGTCATATCGCCGGGTAAGGCCGCAAGCTGCAACTCGGTCACCGAAGTGTGCAGATGGATAGGTCCGGCGATGTTTTCCATGTGGACGTCGCCGAAGATCTCGCCGTTCAGTGCGACCTTGCCCTTGATCTCGGAGAAGGTGACATCGTTGCAGTTGCCGTCGGCGGTCATGTCGCCATCGACCTCGTGCGCGGAAAAGTCGCCGCGGTCGTTGGCAAAGTGCACCTGCACGGAGCCCTGAATGGTGCTGAGATGGACATCCCCGTGGCTCGATGTGATGGTGATTCCCGCTCCCATCCCCGCTGCAGTTACGTCCCCATGACCGGAGGTGACGGAGACGTGTGCCGACTTGGGGACGGTGACGGCGATGTTGAGGCGGCCGCTGGTGTTGCTCTCGGATTTCACAAGAACGGTGTTGCCGCTGACGGTGACGTGCGCCTGCTCGGCGTCGAAGATCTTTTTTGCCGCTTCGTCGGATTCGGCGAAAGCGATCTGATGCGCCTGTACCTGCACGTTGTTGCCGTCGCCTGCTGTGATGCTGACATCGCCGCGCGGGTTCTCGATTTGGATGACAGCGTTGGCCGGTACCTGCGTGTTGAGGACCTGCTGATCTGCATCGTGCTCGGGCTGCCCGAAGAAGTTGAAGAAGTTGTCGTCCTTGTTGTCGCCCCACTGCGCGCGCATCGGACCCCAGAAGTTGTTCCAGCCGGAAGCTCCGAGTCCAAGAAACGCAAGCAGGATGAGGATGCCGACAAATCCGCCGCCGCGATGGACCGGAGTTTTGCGGCGCATGTCGAGGGCCCACTCGCCGAGGAGCGCGAGACCGGCGGCGATCAGGAGCAGGGGCCACCAGTGGCCGTACCAGGACCAGAACGTGCTTGCCGAGATGTTTCCGCTATAGATCAGCAGACCGATGACGCCGATGCCGACGAGGATGATGGGGCCAACGATGGACGGGACGTGCGGAACGTAGCCGCCGTAGCCGGCCTTCCACGCATGCCTTTGTGCTCTCCACGCTTCGCGCTGCGCATGCCACGCGGCACGTTGCTGTTCGCGATAGACACGCCATTGCGTGCGCGGATCGTACGGGGGCATACCGCCGGGAGGCGTGCCCCTAGGGGGGCTGGCTGCTCATGACTGGCCTCCCTGGGAACCTGGGCCGAAGTTCTGCGGCGGAGCGGGAACGATGGAGGTCCCGGACTCTGCCGGCGGCTGTGCGGCGGGAGGAACGCCGGTGCCGTAGGCATAGGGGCTACCCGGATACATTGGTTCGTCGCCGGCGGCGGCGAGCGCGGCTCTCTGCGCCAGTTTGAGCACGCCGATGAGGATCAGCAACAGAGGGACGAAGATGTTCCAGCTGACCAGGTCGGCCTGATGCAACAAGGCGACAACGCCAAGCAGGAGAAGAATGGAGGGGCCGGTGAGCCGGCGAATCAGGATGTAGCGGTTCATTGTGTTCCCCCTTTCGAATCGGGGCCCCCAGGGAAAGGTCCACGGGGTGTGGAGTCACCGACACGGCGGATGATCAGCCATGCGCCGAGCGCGATGAAGATCAGCGGCCACAGGAAGTGCACGAACCGTTCGGCGAGGTAGCCCATCTGGTTGAGCAGAAGAATCAGCCCGAATCCGATGAGGATCAGTGCGCCGATCGGCTCTTTGCGACGCCAGCCCATCGGGGGCACGGGTGGTACGGGAGGCACAGGCGGGACAGGGGGGATTCCCGGATCGGGGAATCCCGAGACCGGCGTGTAGCCGGTGGCCTGATATCCGCCAGCTGTGGGAGCCTGATACGGAGGCGCGTAGGGGGTCTGGTATGCACCGGCCGGAGGCACACCTGGAGCAGCAGTGCCAGCCGGCGGCGGCGCATACGGCGGACGTCCGCTGAGGTTCAGCCAGTTGCCCACTTCGTTCAGGCCCAGCGGATCGGGAAGAGGCTGTCCATCGCGGCGCGCAATCGCAGTGTGATAGGCCTCGAATGCCTGATAAATCACCCAGGCACCGATGAAGATTCCGAAGATGCCGTAGTGATCGGTGATGCTGATCAGCACCGCGAAGATCACAACATGAATCAAGGCTTTGAAGAACTGGCCGTTGTACATGGCGCCGACGCCTGGGATGATGCCCAGCACAGCCGCGGCGATCGGATTCGGAGCGCCGGCGGGAGGCGGAACAAACGGCTGCTGGAAGCTCTGCCAGCTGACGGAGCAGGGTTGGCACAAGACCTGCCCGCCGGGGGCATTGCGAACGCATGTTGCGCAGAGCGCCTTGCCGCAGTTCTGGCAATACGCGGTTGCGGTAACACCAGTGTGATTTACGCAGTCCATACTGTGCTCCCTTCTCTTGCTGCTACTGCGGAGCCGCCGGAGTGCGAGGGGGCCCCCGGCGACAGGTCCTGGTCGCTGGGGCAATGGGCGGTTTTTGCTGTCCGATGTTCGAACGCAGGCATCGGGGTGAGGGTTGGGTCGTTCACGAAGAAAGCTGTCTCCAGATAGTCGGAATTGCTGTCGGCTGGTACACCGGATTGCTGCGGAGGATCGACGCGCGAGCCACCGTCTTTGTGGGGCGGGTTCTTGCGCGACTCACCGGGCGTAACGGGCTGGGTGTTTTGCCGCTGCTGATTCTCCCCGCCCTCGCCCTGGTTTGTCCGGCGCAGTTCGCGCACGCGCGCCTGGACTTCATAGACCAGGCGGAGGTGATCGTAGTAGCGAATGATCGGCGTCGATGCCAGGGTCAGACGGCGTTCCATGAAGGAACGAACAGCCGTGGGTCGGAGATTGGAGAGACGCAGATCGGAGAGGCGAACGCCGGTGAGGTTGAGGGTCAGGGCGATGGAGAAGAAGGCCATGGCCGCGGTCATCATCAGGCGGGGCTCGGCGAAGCGGCGAATGTTCGCCATGAAGCCGGGGCGCTGCCACGGCTGCGGCATAGGGAGAACGTCGGAGCCGGCGACCAGACCGTAGCCGGCAACCTGTCCGGGGCCGGTGGTGGCCAGAATCTTGTCGACGAGGCCTTCGGGAATCTCGGGCTCGGCCGCGAGGAACTCAAGCCATTCGCGACCGCGCCGGGATTCTTCAAAGAGGGCCGTGCAGTGTGGGCAGGTGGCCATGTGCGAGCTAAAGGTCGCCTCATCTTCAGGCCGAAGCAGCCCATCCAGCGCGTCGGCCAGGAGAGTCTCCCAGTGGCCGCAGGCCGGTGAGTTCGGAATATGTGTGCTGCTCGCCATGGTTACATCACCTCCCGTTTATTACGTTCCAGCAGGCGGGCTAGTTCCGCGCGGCCCCTGCTGATGCGGGACTTTACGGTACCTTCAGGTATGCCCAGGACCTGAGCGATTTCCTTGTAGTCCAGGTCCTGCAAATCTCTTAGAATGACGGCTTCGCGGAGCTCGACGCTGACACGAGCCAAAGCATTTTGCACGATTTTGGAGAGTTCTTTCTGAGCCGCGAATTCATGCGGCGAAGGGCCCGTCGCCATGAGCCGGTCCACTGGCCGCAGTTCGTCGCTTCCATCCCAGCCCTCGTCGAGGGAGCCGGTGGCGCGTTGATTCTTCGTCCGGCGAAAGTTATCGACCAGCAGGTTGCGGGTCATCGTCGTGATCCACACCTGAAGGCTGCCGCGGGTCAGATCGAAGCTGGAAAGATTGGAATAGATCTTTAAGAAGACGTCCTGGGTGAGATCTTCTGCGTCGGTGGCATTTCCTGTAAAGCGATAGCAGAGGCCATAGACACGGCGATGGTGCGTGCGGACCAACTCGGCCCATGCGCCGGAATCCCCGTCCATGCAATGGCGGACAACTTGGGACCAGTCGATCTCCAGCGGTCTTCCCTTCTCGCGCCCTTCCTCGGATATTGGGCGAGCCCGCTGCGGCCCGGCAACGGCGGCTGCGGGATTTGCCGGGGGCTTCCCGCTGTGCCCGCGGGCACCCTCGTCGGTGGGCAGGAAACTGCGCCTAGCCGACCTGGGCGGGGCTGCCAGCCCGATCATGCTCCAGCTTAATGTACCCGCACATGCCATGACGGGCTATACGCATGATTTTGTTGTGTAGTTCCATGCTGCGAGCCGGTCGGATCGTGCAGCCGGAAAGTGCTGCAAATGGGGTGCAGTATGTAACCTTCTCGGGCCGGACTCATCTCACAGACGGCGCAGGTCGGTGCGCCGGAGGTCGGTCGAATGGGATCGTCGAAGATGCTGGCAGTCGGAGTGATTGGGCTGTTCGTGCTGGCGGGGGTGTTTATGTTCACGCGTAATGTGAAGGCTTCAGGCGGCGCGATTCCTCCGGCGACGGCCGATGATGGCCTGGCGCCGAAGGCCGGCAAACAAGCTGCAGTGTTTGCCGGTGGTTGCTTCTGGGGGACGCAATCGGTTTTCGAGCGGGTGAAGGGCGTGGTGGACACGACCGTCGGCTACGCCGGCGGATCGGAGCAGACGGCGACCTACGACCAGGTGACGACCGAGACCACGGGACACGCCGAGTCAATTCGTGTGGTCTACGACCCGTCGAAGATCACGTATGGGCAACTGCTGCGCATCTTCTTTTCGGTGGCGCATGACCCGACCCAGTTGAACCGGCAGGGTCCGGATGTGGGTACGTCGTATCGTTCGGTCATCTTCTACGAGAACGCCGAGCAGAAGAAGATCGCTGAGGCCTACATCGCGCAGCTGGATGCGGCCCATGTCTTTCCGCGCAAGATCGTGACCGAGGTGACGCCGCTGAAGGGCTTCTATGACGGGGAGGAGTATCACCAGCACTACGCGGATAGGAACCCCGGCAATCCGTACATCCTGGTGTGCGATCGGCCGAAGGTGGAAGCCCTGAAGAAGCAGTTTCCGGAGCTGTTCCAGGAGTACAAGGCGAACTAAAGCCAACTCCCCATACTCCCGGAAAACTATGCCCTAGAACTGGTTGCATAAATGGCCCCGACGAAAGCTGGAAAACCACAGGGGTTAAAACCCCTCAGTTTTGGCACAGTTTTCGGCACGACTGAAGTCGTGCCCCGACACAAAGCCATTTATGCAACCAGTTCTAGGAGCGAAGTAGCGTCCCAAACTGATCGCGGTTGGGAATTCCGGTCCCGAACATGACGAAGAACTCGTCGAACCGTCCCTGCATCTTCGGCACATTCCAGTTTTCAGAGAATCGCTGGATGAGGGCGCCTACGAAAAGCCTGAAGAGCTGCGAGACCGCCGGATTGATGCAGAAGCAACTCGCACAGAGGGAGCCCTTCGGGATGCGGTTTTCGAGGTGCGTCCGGCGAAGCTCGACGATGTTCTCGTTGTTGAGCAGGTCTTTGGGACTGGATTCGCGGATGTTGCCGTAAACCAGGTCGCCCTGGTAGTCGCGGCAGCATGCCGTGGCTCGCCCATCGTTGAGGATATGCAGGGCGGGCGAGAAGAGCATGTAGCACGGCGGCCAGGGAACGATGTGGTTCTTCAGGATTGTCTGGTTCAGGAAATAGGAATTATCGGGCGAAAGGCCGCTGACGAGGTTCATATCCAGGAACTCCATCGGCGTGTAGCGGCTCCAGAACTTCAGGTGATACGCGAGTTCGTGGCGCACGTCTTCACTCACAATGGAGCCGATCCGCACACGGTGGAACACATTGCGGCCGTGAGTTTTCTCGCGGAACATTTCGAGGTTGGTGATCAGCCGCTCCCACTCGCCACCGAAACGAATCTTCTCGTAAGTCTCTTTCGAAGCGCCATCGATAGAGAAGCGAAACTCGCTCATGATGTCGGCGTTCTCGATCAACAGGTCGAGCTTCTTGTGAAGGAGCAGGCCGTTGGTGGAGAACCGAATCTTGACGCCATGTTTGCGCAGGATCTCAAAGTACTGGGGCAGCCGGTTATTCATCAGCGGCTCGCCGATCGTGTGCAGCGAGGTTTCCTTACTCTTTGTCTGCTTGACCTGTTCCACGGCATGCTCGAACAGATCGAGCTCCATGTTGAACTGCGGCCGCTTGGACAACGAGGTATTGCACATCACGCAATTGATGTTGCAATTGCGATTGATCTCGATTTCTGCGATTTCAAGCTTATCGGTATTGACCTTTAATTGAGGGTCGTAGACATCGTTCACGATGCGGTCATATTGTTCGAGAAAGCTTTGGCGCTCGCGTCGATGCGCAACCATCGGGATGGTCTTGACAAAGGTCTTTACTAACGGACGACCCGGTGCAGTATCGACATAAGTTATGTTTTCTCCATCTTCGGCAGTCGGGGAACAGAGCACGATCATAGCCCAACATTGCCCGATTGGCCATTCCCCTTAGTAGACCGGCTCGCCGCCTGAGGGCGTAAGGCCTGTCCCAGCAAGGCGAAGAAGCTTCCTAAAACTATCGTTGCAGCACCCGGCGGAAAGGTTGCCCGAGTCCGGCCGCTAGTAGCGTTCCAAAAACTCCGGATCGACGGGATTCTCAAAGAGCGATGCATCGCGGGTGACGATCGTGAGGCCCGAGGGAGTCACAAAATAACGGCGTTTGTCCTCGACAGGGTCGTAGCCGATGACTGTTCCTTCCGGGATGTGCACGTCGCGATCGATGATGGCGCGGCGGATGCGGCAGTGCCGGCCGATGTTGACGTGAGAAAAGATGATGCTGGCATCGACGTCGGAGTACGAGTTGACGCGCACATCCTGGGAGAGCACGGAGTTGGACACCGAGGCGCCGGAGATAATGACGCCGGCGGTGATGACCGAGTTGACGGCCATGCCGGTACGGCCCGGCTCGCCAAAGACGAACTTGGCGGGCGGATACTGGCGGACGCGCGTGCGGATCGGCCAGCTTTTGTCGTAGAGGTTGAACACCGGCGACACCGAGCACAGGTCCATGTTGGCGTCGTAGTAGGCATCGAGGGTTCCTACATCGCGCCAGTAGAGGGCCTGCTGCTTGTTCTCGTCGACGAAGGAGTAGGCCATCATCTTCTTTTTGCCCAGCAGATTGGGCAGAATGTTGTGTCCGAAGTCGTGCTTGGAGGTGGGGTCCTCGGCGTCGGCGATCAACGCCTTCAGCAAACACTCGGTGTTGAAGATGTAAATGCCCATCGAAGCGTCAACGGCGTTGGGGTTGAGGGGCGAGCGAACCGTGGTGGAGGCAGGCTTTTCCTGGAAGCCGACGATTTCGTTGTTGGACGCCACCTCGACGATGCCGAAGTGCCTCGTTTCCTCGGGGGAAATCGGGAGGGTCGCGAGCGTGATGTCCGCTTTCTGCTCGCGGTGGTACTCGAGCATGCGGTTGTAGTTCATCTTGTAGATGTGGTCACCGGAAAGAATGATGACGTGGGTGGGCTGCTCGCTGCCGATGGAATAGATGTTCTGGTAGACGGCGTCGGCCGTGCCCATGTACCAGTTCGCGCCGGTGCGCTGCATGGGCGGAAGCAACTCGAAGAATTCGCCCAGTTCCTGGCCGACGATGCCTGTCCAGCCCTCGCGCACGTGCCGGTTGAGCGAGAGAGCCTTGTACATGGTGAGGACGTAGACCCGGCGCAAGCCGGAGTTGATGCAGTTGGAGAGCGTGATATCGATGATGCGATAGTGGCCGCCGAACGGAACGGCCGGTTTGGCGCGGTCACGGGTCAGGGGAAAGAGCCGTTCTCCAGCGCCTCCTGCAAGCAAAACGCCCAGTGTTTCCTTCATGTCCGTTTGCCCCTGCTCTCTGCGGCTTCCTTATGGTCGCGGCAAGTCGTGTAAGCTCTGCCATTTTGATCGCGGAGCCCTGCTTTAGGCAAGAGGCAGCGCTTCGCCGAACGGGCGAGAATACCATACGCCATGCGAGACGCGGCAACGGCCGCTTCGGAAGCAGGCGGATGAGACACCGTCTGCAGCGAGAAAGAGCCCTGCCGGTTGGCCAGGCCCGACCGATCGGGAGATTGCGGTGACCCTGCTTCCTTACCGCTTCTTTTTGAACTTGTACTCGGCTCCGACGGAGATCGCGAAGTTGATGTCTGTCTGGGTGACGTGGCTGCCGTAGTTGATGCCGTAGCGGGTCAGGACTGCGTCGGGGGTGATGCGGAAGACCCAGTGCTCCGAACGGTTCAGGTCCAAGTGGCCGCCCAGAATCGCACCGAATGCGAGCTGATTGTTATAGAAGTCGACGACCGAAGGCGATTGGCCGCGCAGGTCGGTGTCGAAGTTGCCATAGGCTCCGCCGAACAGGGCATGGGCGATGAGGTCGCCGTGCTTGTTGTGAGGCCCGAGCCACTCCGGCCCGGCAACGAACAGATATTGGCTCACGAACGGCCCTTGAATCGCGTAGGCGTTGGGGGCGGCGCCGCTGGTTCCCAGGTAGGCTCTTCCCGATCCCTCAATGCCCAAACGACGGGTCAGCCAGTACGACGCAGAGAGATCGAGACCGCCGAGGTTCGACCCTTGCAGGAGGGTCGGTCCGGCTTTCATGTGGTCGTAGGCCAAGCCGAGCGAGACATCGTAGCGGTTGTTGTAGCGGACTTTGGCCAGCGGGTCGATGGAGACGTAGACCGGAGACTCAGGAGGACCCGTCTGGGGACTTTGAGCGGAAGGTGGACTCTGAGCGGAAGATGAACTCTGAGCGGAAGAGCTGACCGCTGACGCAAGAGCGAGGGCTGCAATGGCAGCAGAGACAAAGAGGCGTACTGGAAGGCGCATCACCACCCAGCTTACAAGACCACACTTGGAAGGGACAACGCGGGCGCCTGGGCACAGTTCAGCTTGAAGGATCATTCGGTTAGGTCACGGCTCGTTCGATGGAATCTGAAGGAAGTCCTTGCTTGTAGACGGTTGGGACTTGAGACCGTTGGCAACGAAATGGCGCGACGCCGGTTCTGGCGAACTCAGGGCTCGCAGCGTTCAGCCCACTCGGCGTAAACCAGGTAGCGGATAGTCTTGATTGTCTCGAACGCGTCGGTTGCTGCAGAGCCGATCGGCGAGGGCGGCTCGAGAGGTGGCGCAGCGTGCATGCGCCACTCGATTGGGAGCTGGTTGAAGATCATGGCGGCGCGGGGCAAATGATAGGAGCTGGAGACGACCTCGGCCGACTTCCAGCCGTGGGCCTTCATGATGCGGGTGGCGAAGCAGGCATTCTCGATGGTGTTCTGAGCTTTTGGTTCGATGAAGATTGCGGACGCAGGAATCCCGTCGGATTCGGCCACACGGGCCATCACCTTTGCTTCGACAAATTGGTTGGCGGCGGCTCCGCCGGTGAGGATCAGCCGGGGAGCGACGCCGCGCATGTATTCATGGACGCCCTCGGTGACACGGGCCAGTTGGCGAGGGGTCGGGTTTCCGTCGGAGTCGGCCTTGTAACCGAGAACGATGATGGCGTCGAGGCGTGTGAGCTGGGTATTGGCCTGCGGGGTAAAGGCGCGTTCGAGCATGGCCCAGCCTAAGAGAACACAGCCGAGAACGACGGCAGTCAGGATGGCATACGTTTGCCAGCGGCGGCGCGGTTTGCGCGGCAACGGGGTATGACGTCGCCGTTTTCGCGCAGGGTTCTGCCGCGTCAGCGGCCGGGGAGCAGGTAGACCGGGCAAACGATCCTCCTGACTCAACTGTAGCGCGGGCCGCCCCGCTGTCGAACCTGCCCCCTTTGTCCCGGCTTTTACGGATAGATCCGGTGCAGGGTGCGCGCGAAGGGAATCGTCTCACGCACGTGGTCGAGCGCGCAGATCCAGGCGACCAGTCGCTCGATGCCCATCCCGAAGCCGGCGTGCGGGACCGAACCATATCTCCGTAGATCGAGATACCACTGGAAGGCTTCCATTGGCAGCTTGTGCGCTTCGATGCGACTCTTCAAGAGTTCGTAGTTGGAGACGCGCTGCGAGCCGCCGATGACTTCGCCGTAGCCTTCGGGCGCGAGCACGTCGACACAGAGCGCGAAGTTCGCGTCCTTCGGGTCAGGCTCCATGTAGAAGGCCTTCACCGCGGCCGGGTAGCGATGCACCATCACGGGGCGATCGTATTGCGAGCTCAGCCAGGTTTCGTCGGGCGAGCCGAAATCGTTGCCGTACTCGAACGGCTGCTCCAGTTCGCCCTTCTTGTGCGCCTCGTTGAGCAGCTTTGCGGCTTCGTCGTAACGCAGGCGTGGGAATGGCGGCAGGATGGTCTTGAGCTTTTCCGGATCGCGGCCGATGACTTGCAATTCGGGGGCGCGATTCTTCAACACGCTCTGCACGATGTGCGAGATGAAGTTTTCGGCGAGCTCCATGAGTCCGTCGAGATCGCAGTAGGCGACCTCGGGCTCGATCATCCAAAACTCAGTCAGATGGCGGCGTGTCTTCGATTTCTCTGCGCGAAACGTGGGGCCGAAGCTGTAGACCTTGCCGAGCGCAAGCGCGGTGGACTCGATGTAGAGCTGGCCGGACTGGGTGAGGAACGCGGGATCGCCGAAGTAGTCGACCGGGAAGAGGGTTGAGGTGCCTTCGCACGCGGCAGGCGTGAGGATCGGCGGATCGGTGCGGATAAATCCGTTCGAGTCGAAGTACTCCTGGGCTGCGCGCATGATTTCGGCGCGAATGCGCAGGATGGACGCCTGGCGCGGTGAGCGCACCCAGAGATGGCGATGCTCCATGAGGAAGTCGACGCCGTGCTCTTTCAGCGTGATCGGATAGGGATCGGACTCGGGCACGCGCTGGATGACCTGGACATCTTCGACATCGAGCTCATAGCCGCCGGGCGCACGCTTGTCGGCGCGCACTTTGCCGGTGACAATGACGCTCGACTCTTGCGTGAGGCCTTTGAGTGTCTCGAATACCGCGGCGGGAACGCTCTTGACGTGCGCTACGCCCTGCACCGTGCCCGTGCCGTCGCGAAAGATGGGAAACAGCAGTTTGCCGCTCTCGCGCGAGTTGTAGAGCCATCCGTGCAGGGTGACGGACTGGCCTTCATACTTGCCGAGGGTAGCGATGGTGGTGTTGGGTGCGACCGGCTTAGGTGTCGTTTCAGAAGTGCTTGCAGTGGGGGCGGTTTCTTCGGGCATGGTGGAGGGCTCTCGCAGCGACGCAACGATGAGGCGCGCTGACTCTTTAGGATAACGCCTCGGCGAACTGCGCAGGCATAGGCAGAGTCCGCCCCACGCAGTGGTGGCGCGTCCGGGGCGGCTGGTTTATCGTCCAATGCATATGGCAAACGCGCCGGCTGCTGTGCCCCAATCCATACCGCATCCCGCGCCGGAGGCGGAAGAAGTCTATCGCCGCTGGCTGCAGTTTCTCGACGACGAGTTCATTCGCCACTGCGCGCCCGAGCGGCGCGCGGAGATCGTGCGCGACCAGCTGTACCAGCTTTATCTCGGCCGGCCGCACGGCGGGAAGCTCAACCTCACCCTGACCAGCGAGTTGCCCGGCAACGTGCTGAGCATGTCGCTCGATCCGGAAAACGTGACGCTGGAGGCCGAGCACTTCAGCAACGTGGACATGAAGCGCTTTGCGCCGCGCAAGCCGCTGCTGTGGTTCTGGCAGATGTTCGACCGCTCGCCGATCGGGTTGAATCACTGGCTGGGACTGCGGTTTCGCTGCATGCTGGGCCGGCATCTCTTCGAGCACATGGGATCGGGCGTGAAGATTCATCACGGCGTCGATCTCAGCTTTGGCTACAACCTGTGGATCGAGGATGGCGTGGTGATCCGGCAGCGCGCGCTGCTGAACGATCGCGGCGGAATCAAGATCGGCAAAGGCGCGGTGATCGGCTCGTATGTCCGGATTTTCTCGCATGTTTCTTCGCCCGACGATCTGGACAACGTGAAGCTTGCGCCGACCACGATTGGCGCCGGTGCGAGGATCGGAAGCCACGAGATCGTGCTTGGCGGAACGACGGTTCCCGACGGCCAAGTCCTTGGTCACTTCCCTTCCAACCGGCAGTGAGCGGGCAAGGTTGCGCATGCTAACCTGAGCTTTCACTCAACGGGAGCGCTCGTTTGCAATCGGCAGCCTTCACTTTTGCCCTGTTCGAATTTGTTCTGCTCATCTTTTCTCTGAGCTTTCATGAGTGCTCCCATGCGTGGATGGCGTCGCGTCTCGGCGACCAGACGGCGCGGCTTGCAGGACGGGTGACGCTGAACCCGATGTACCATATCGATCCAGTGGGCACGATCCTGTTTCCTGCACTGGCGATCTTCGGCCCGCTGATTGGATTCGGCATGTTCGGCGGCATGCTCATTGGCTGGGCCAAACCGACCCCGGTGATCAGCCGTAACTTCCAGAAGATTCGCCGCGACGAGAATTTGGTCACGCTGGCCGGCCCGCTCTCGAATCTGTTTCTCGCCATTTTGGCTCTGTTGCTGCTGCTGGTGATCTGCCACGCCGTGCCGGGGAGCGCGGAGACCCCGAGTGGCCGCGACATCGTGGTTGCTACATTTCGCCTTGAGCTGCTGGACGGCGTGAATCCTTCTATGCAGGCCGCGGTGCTGCTGGGGGTTGCCGCAATCCAGATCAATCTGTCGCTCATGGTCTTCAACCTGTTTCCGATCCCGCCGCTCGATGGCAGCCACCTGGTGCGCAATCTGCTGCCCTATAACGCGATGCAGGCCTACGACCGGATTCCCTACTGGCTGAGCTGGCTGCTGATGATTCTGATCGGCGGCATGATCATGCGGATTGTGCTGTCGCCCATGTTTGCCATGGTGTTCTTTGTGCTGACGCACGGATAGGCGCAGAGCCGTAGCCGGCCTTCATGCCCGCTACAATAGAACGAGCCTTCCTTCGATCTGCGGACCTTTCGATCAGGAGCGGCTCTATCTCACGAGTAGCATCCGGAACCGAACGACAGAATGCCTGAACAATCCTCAACGAATTCCCGCCCGCGCGTTTTGAGCGGCATGCGTCCCACCGGCAAACTGCACCTGGGCAACTACATGGGCGCGCTGGCCAACTGGGTCAAGCTGCAGGACTCGGGCCAGTACGAGTGCTACTTCTTTATCGCCGATGTGCATGCGCTGACGACGGACTACGCCGACACGTCGAACATCGCGCCGAATGTGAAGGAAGTTGCCTACGACTTTTTGGCGGCGGGCCTCGACCCGCAACGCAGCACCATCTTCATCCAGAGCAAGGTCAAGCAGCACTTTGAGCTGCCCATGTATCTGGGCATGATCTCGCCGCTGGGGTGGCTGGAGCGCGTGCCCAGCTACAAGGAGATGCAGGAGAACCTCGAGCACAAGGACCTGACCACGTTTGGGTTTCTGGGTTACCCGGTGCTGATGGCGTCGGACATTCTGCTCTATCAGGCCAACTATGTGCCTGTCGGACAGGATCAGCAGGCGCACGTGGAGCTGACGCGCGAGCTGGCGCGGCGGTTCAACAATTTCTACAAACTAGACGGGCGCGAAGTGCTCCCCGAGCCGGACGTTCTGCTGACGCCCTCCCCGAAGCTGCCCGGCACCGATGGCCGGAAAATGTCGAAGAGCTACGGCAACACGATTCTGCTCTCCGATCCTGAGTCGGAGGTTCGGAAGAAGCTGAAGACCATGACGACCGATCCGGCGCGTGTCCGCCGCACCGATCCCGGCGATCCAGACAAGTGCCCGGTGGGCGATCTGCATAAGGTGTTTTCGACGCCCGAAACGATGGTGAAGGTCTACGAGGGCTGCCGTTCGGCGGGCATCGGATGTATCGAGTGCAAGAGCTGGGCCGCCGATGCGCTGGTGCAGATTCTGAATCCGATCCAGGAGCGGCGCGCGAAGCTGCACGACGATGCTGTCGAGGCTATTCTGGAAGAAGGCGCCGTGCGGGCCGCGACCCGCGCCGAGCAGACCATGAAAGAAGTGCGCGCGGCGATGAAGATGCCGGCGTAATCGTGGACGGACGAGTGATAGAAGAAGTAGAGACAGCAGTGACCCCAGACTCCCCCAACACGTCGCAGGAATCGGAGCAAATCGAGCCTATCGCCGAAGGCGCGTCCGCTGGGCGCGAAGCCCAGCAGCCGTCTCTCCCGCTCTCGGCGCCCGTCGACAAAGCCGCCATGCCCGCGAAGGCCAGGAAGCCGGAAGAAGAGCAGGAGCAATCGCCCTTCTCCGTCACCGTCGGCGCGGTCTACGATGGGCCGCTCGACCTGCTGCTCGATCTGATTCGCAAGCAGGACATCGACATCTACGACATTCCGATTTCGCAGATCACCGCGCAATTTCTGGCGTATGTAAATCAGCTCAAGTCGAGCGATGTGGATGTGGCCGGCGAGTTCATCTACACCGCATCGCTGCTCATTCACATCAAGAGCAAGATGCTGCTGCCGCGCATGCCCGCGGGGCCGGACGACGCAGCCGAAGATCCGCGGCGCGAGCTGGTCGAGCGGCTGCTGGAGCACGAGCGCTTCAAAAACGCGGCGCAGATGCTGCAACAAAAGCAAATGCTCGAAGCGGCGACGTGGACCAACCCCGGCATGAGCGAGTTCAAAGACGATGTGGCGGCCGAGCCGGAGCTTGCCGCCGATACCGTCGACCTGGTGCGCATCTTCCGCGACATTCTCGATCGCGCGCGCTCGCGTCCGGTGTTCAACGTGGACGAGGATGCGGTCACGGTCGGGCAGATGATCCAGTTTCTGAGCCGCCGGCTGGCGATCGAAGACAAGCCGGTGGCGCTGCGGCGGATCCTGAGCCATACCAAGTCGGAACGGGCGCTGGTGGCGATGTTTCTGGCGCTGCTGGAGCTGGTGCGATTGCAGGCCATCTTGCTCCGGCAGGACAAGGCTTTCTCAGAGATCTTCATCAAGAAGCACACGGGCTTCGACGCGGTGATGAATGAAGGATTTGCCGCTCGCGACGACTGGCGGGAGTAGCTGCCGTCCAGACAAAAGGGCCCCCTTACGCCTCGGATCCCTCTCAAAACATGGCGTTATAACTTGTGTATGAACTCGATGTTATAACTTGTGTTATACTTGCCTTAGGAGATCGAGTGTGGCTTATGGCCGACCACCAGCCAAAATCATCGCAATCGGCAACTCCGCGGGCATCATCCTGCCCAAAGAGACGTTGGCCCGCCTGAATGATGCAGAAGGGTGACACGCTCTGCATCACCGAGACGCCGTCTGGGCATTCAGATACCCCCGTATGATGAAGAGTTTGCGGCAAAGATGGACGTGGCAAACGAGCGGGTAATTCGGCAGCTATCGCGATGCCTTCAAGAAGCTGGCTGAGTGATGAACGAACCGCTCTGGATCCGCGATCTTTCGGATGCGCTCGCTTGTTCACGCCCAACAGATCTCGAGTCTTTGGCGGTTCTGACGGGCGAGTTGCGCGATCAGGGGCTGCTTGAGTCGGCATTGGCTCGGCCGAAAAACCTCTTCGCCTACGCGAAGGCTCCATCGCATTTGGCGGAACTAGCAGCTGCCTATGCGTTTCGGGATCTCGTCCAATCATCCGTTTGTCGATGGCAACAAACGAGCCGCTATGTTGTCTCGTTTGCCTTTCTCGAATTCAACGGACTTGCGGATCAATGCGAGCCAGGAAGATGCCTATCTCACGATTCTGGCCCTTGCCGCGGGCGAAGTCAGCGAAGTCGAACTGGCTCAATGGTTTGAGCGGAACACCGCACCCCGATAGCCCGCGAATTCCTGTCCAACCCTCCCCGGGAAGGCTTAGAATAGAAGCAACGACCCGCATTCCCCAGGTTCGTCGATAGGGGACCGCACATCGATGCGGTTCGTCAGGGTCTTATGCAAGTCTCTGGATTGGCCGCTTCTCCTGCTGCGCTTGTCCCGCACTCTCCTTCCTGTTCTCAAAATCTTCTCAACGTAAGGCCGACGGCGCCTCTGCGCTTGCTGACGAGATCGGAAGAAGACTGATGGCGACAGTCGAAATTGTTCCCAAGAGCGTTACACTGCTCGACCGCAAGCTGAAGCGATCGAAGGGTTCGTCGAGTCAGGCTGGGCTCGTCGTTTTCTTTCTGGCCTTCGCGGCAAGCATTGGCTACATCGTCTTTCATCTCGCCCGCGATCTGGACTCGGCGGCCGTGAGGAGCAATGCACCCTTCGCCATGCTGGGATTGGCGCTGCTCATTGCGCTGGGCTTTGAGTTCGTTAACGGATTTCACGACACAGCCAACGCAGTTGCGCCGGTCATCTACACCCACTCGCTCGAACCAAATATCGCAGTCGTATGGTCCGGTCTATGCAACCTTGCCGGCGTTCTGTTCGCAACAGGCACGGTGGCATTCGCTGTAGTCGCCCTGCTTCCCGTTGAACTTATTTTGCAGGTCAGCTCGGGCGCAGGCTTCTCGATGGTTTTCGCGTTGCTGCTGGCCGCGATCCTGTGGAACCTGGGCACGTGGTGGTTTGGGCTCCCGGCATCCAGTTCGCACACAATGGTGGGATCGATCATCGGCGTCGGCCTGACAAATCAGCTGCTCAGCGCGCATGCAGGCACCTCGGGCGTGGACTGGGATCAGGCCATCAAGGTGCTGAAGGCTCTCTTGATCTCGCCGTTGCTGGGGTTCACATTGGCGGGCCTGCTGATTCTGATCTCGAAGGCGCTGCTCAAGTTTCCCGAGCTCTACCGCCCGCCGAAAGACGAAAAGCCGCCGCCGCTTCCCATCCGTGCCTTGATGGTGCTCACCTGCACCGGCGTCAGTTTCTTCCATGGTTCGAATGACGGGCAGAAGGGCATGGGACTGATCATGCTCATTCTGATTGGCACGGTGCCCACGGCCTACGCGTTGAATCACGCAATAGGACCGGCGGAGGTGCAGCAGTTCATCGCCGCCTCCGAGCGGGCCGGCCGAGTGCTCGACCAGCACATCGACGGCAAAATTGCGCGCGCTGCGATCCCCAGCTCCGACGCACGCGCCGAAGTGACCGACTACATTCGCACTCGGCGACTGCAGCCCGAGACGACGATTGCCATGCGCGAACTCATTGGAGACACGGAGCAGAAAGCTGCCCTCTACAAAGACTTCAAAGCGGTCCCCGCGCAGGAGCAGGCAAGCGTACGCAACGATCTTTACATCGTGAGCGAGGCTCTGCGCCTGATGCAGAAATCGAATGCGCCAGCCTTTTCTTCGCCAGAGCGCACCGTGCTCGCTACCTATACGACCCAGATCGATCATGCGACCAAGTTCATTCCAAGCTGGGTGAAGGTCGCCGTGGCGCTCGCACTGGGATTGGGCACCATGATTGGGTGGAAGCGCGTCGTCATCACCGTCGGGGAAAGGATCGGCAAAGAGCATTTGACCTACGCGCAGGGAGCGAGCGCAGGGCTGGTGGCGATGGCTACCATCTTTGCCGCCGACAAGTTCGGCCTGCCCGTCAGCACCACGCATATCCTGAGCTCGGGTGTGGCGGGCACGATGGCTGCCAACGGGAGCGGCCTGCGCTTATCGACGGTGCGCAATATTGCCGCGGGATGGGTCCTTACCTTGCCGGCCGCGGCGCTGCTTTCGGGAATCCTCTACTGGCTCTGCCGTCATCTTGTTTAGCGCAGGCTGTTCTCCACCTTTTCGGGAGCCAGCTCTTTCTTTTCAGAATTCATCCGCCATTCATCGCCGTGGGTTATCCATGTTGAGTCCGGACTGTGCTGTCCCCGCGCGTACCCGGACAATCTTCCACATCAAGATTTGGAGTCACCAATGGCTGATATCGCAACCACGGCCGGTACCATTCCTCATGGCGCATCGCTCCTCGACAAGAAAAGCCACAAATTCCCAGCGTGGATCAGCGGCGCCATCGTCCTCGTCGCCCTCATCGGCGGCCTTGCCTATGTCGGCTTCCACATTGCGGGCGATCTGAGCAACGTCACCACCACCAGCGCCTGGGCTTACATTTTGCTCGGCGTAGCGCTGCTGATTGCGCTGGCCTTTGAGTTTGTGAACGGCTTCCACGACACCGCCAACGCGGTTGCCACCGTCATCTACACGCACTCGCTCGAACCCAATATGGCCGTGGTGTGGTCCGGGCTTTGTAACCTCCTCGGCGTGCTCACCTCGGCTGGAGCGGTGGCCTTCACCATCATCACTCTGCTCCCGGTCGAACTGATCCTGAAGGTCAGTTCCGGTGCTGGATTTGCCATGGTGTTCGCGCTGTTGATTGCGGCGATCCTGTGGAACCTGGGCACGTGGTATCTGGGACTGCCTGCTTCGAGTACCCACACCATGACCGGCTCCATCATCGGCGTGGGTGTGGCCAACCAGCTGATGTCGAACTCCGCGTCGGGCACTTCGGGCGTCGATTGGGAACAGGCCACCAAAGTCTTCAAGGTGCTGCTGATTTCGCCGATCGTGGGCTTCGGCTTCGCGGCGCTTCTGTTCCTGCTGGCCAAAGTCACCATCAAGTACCCAGCGCTCTATCAGGCGCCCAAAGACAACACACCTCCACCGTGGCCCATCCGCGTGCTGCTGGTGCTCACTTGCACCGGCGTCAGCTTCTTCCACGGATCGAATGACGGACAGAAGGGCATGGGACTCATCATGCTCATTCTGATTGGTACGGTGCCCACGGCGTATGCCCTGAATCATGCGGTCGGACCCAAGGATATTCAGGACTTCATCGCGGCTTCCGAACAGGTCGTTTCCATCGTCGACGCCCACGTGCAAAAGAACGCGATCATGAACGGCGATCCGCGCACCGAGCTCACCGACTATCTGCGCACCAAAAAGCTGGGGCCGGCTACGATGACTGCCCTACGCGAGAACATTCGCGATCTTGAAGGCGACGTCAAGGCTTATGGCGACTACAAGCGCGTACCTGCCAATCAGCAGAGCAACGTGCGCAACGACATGTATGTGACCAGCGAAACCCTTCGCCTCATGGCGAAATCGAAGAATCCCGCGTTCACGGCCGAAGAGTCCGCGGCCCTGAATAACTACAAGGCCAAGGTCGACAAGGCCACCAAGTTCATTCCCTCCTGGGTGAAGGTCGCCGTCGCCCTTGCTCTCGGCCTGGGCACGATGGTCGGCTGGAAGCGCATCGTAGTGACGGTCGGCGAAAAGATCGGCAAGGAGCACCTGACCTATGCGCAGGGCGCTACTGCCGAGCTCGTCGCGATGGCCACCATCTTCGCCGCAGACAACTTTGGATTACCGGTCAGTACCACGCATGTGCTCAGCTCAGGCGTCGCCGGAACCATGGCCGCGAATAAGAGCGGCCTGCAACTCTCCACTATTCGCAACATCGCCGCGGCGTGGGTCTTCACGCTGCCGGCGGCGGCGCTGTCTGTCCGGGTTGCTGTTTGCTCTCTTCCGCCAGTTCGGCAGCTAGTGTTGCCCATGATCGGTTCACCGGGCAGGCTTCGGCCTGCCCCTTTCTTTTGCGCAAAGAAAAAGGCCGCGGCGAAAGATGGCCTTCCGGTATAGTGGCTGCACGGTAAACCTCAGGCTCTGCACGCACAAGAACTATTGGATTGCGTTGCGGAACCGTGGCAGCCGACTCCCTCGGTTCGAACGCAATACGACAGGAGAACGTCATGGCTGTTGTTTGTGCAAAGTGTGGCGCCACAGTATCCGAGGGCGCCCAGTTCTGCGCTGCCTGCGGTACGCCCGTGGCAGCGGCGCCTTCCAGCAGTGGCTTTACGCCGGTCAATATTCCCAGCCAACCGGCTGCCCCGCCACCACCGCCTCCTCCAGCCGCAGGAGCACCGCCCATGCCCGGCTACACGCAAGTGAACACCGGAGTTCCGCCTTCGGGCGCATATGTGCCTCCCGCAGGCTATGCCGCGCCTGCCGGAGTGCAAGTCAAGTCCGGTGGCGGGAGCGCCGTCAAGATCATCCTGATCGTTCTCGCAGTGGTGATCGGGCTGGGGATTCTCGGAGCGGGCGCGGTGGGGTTCATGGTCTGGCGCGTCGCGCACGCCATCCATACGCACGCTAGAAACGGCGATTTCACGATCAACACTCCGAACGGAACGATCAATGCCGGTGCAGCCAGTAACTTCACGGCTGAAGAACTGGGCGCAGACATCTATCCCGGAGCGCAAGCCATGCAGGGCGGCATGCGCATGAATCTGCCAACCGGGTCGATCGTCTCGGGAGCGTTCGAGACGTCGGATTCGAAGGAGCAGGTGCTGAATTTCTACAAAAGCAAGTTCGGCAGCGATGCTTCGGTCTTCGACGGCGGAAACAGCGCCATGATTTCGGTGAAGAAGGGCGAACACGAGTCGGTGATGGTGACGATCTCCGCCGCGCACGATGGAAAGACGAAGGTCTCCATCGTGCACACCAAGAACAAGGGTCAGTCCTAACCTCTGTGCGACCAACACATACGGAGCGGGCGTTCGGCGGGACCGGACGCCTGCACTGTTTCGGAGGGCTTTTCCTCATCCGGCGGGCGCTTCGAGCCACTCAAGCTCCGGTACCATACGCTTAGAGACTGAGTTGTCGAAATGAGTCTGAAATCCAAGCTGGAAGCTGTGATCTACGCTGCCGAGGAGCCCGTCACCCTCGCGCAGCTCGCCGGACTGTTCGCCGAAGAGGCGTTGGCATGGAAGGCCGAGCGCGATGCTGCCGCCGCTGCCGCCCGTGAGGCGGAGAAGTCTGCGACCCTCCCACCTACTCTCCCCATGATCGATGAGGGTCTGGAGTATCTGGGTCTGGACCAGACGCCGGAGTTCTATGCGGGGCAGGCGGTCGCCGAGGCTCAGGGTGTTCCTGCGGAGACCCAGACGACTGAAGCCGAGTCTTTGACCGAAGCGGCAACCGAAGAAGCACCCGACGCCGAGTCGGAAGCCAAACGAGCTGCGCGTGCCCGTGACCGCGAAGTGAAGGCCGTGTTGCGCCAACTGCTGGATGAGATCATGGCCGGCTACGAAGGCGACGAACGGGGCATCGAGATCCGCGAGATTGCCGGTGGCTATCGCATGGCCACCAAGCCGGAGTATCACGATGCCGTACGGCAGTTCATCAAGAGCCTGAAGCCGGCGATGAAGCTCTCGCTGCCCGCGCTCGAAACTCTGGCCGTAATTGCCTACAAGCAGCCGGTGACTGCGCCGGAGGTAAACGAGATTCGCGGCGTCGAATCCGCAGGCGTGCTCGGGTCTCTGCTGAGCCGCAAGCTGATCACCACTGCAGGCCGCAAGCAGGTGATCGGGCGGCCGATTCTCTACAAGACGACCAAAGAGTTTCTGCTGCGCTTCGGGCTGAAGGATGTGTCCGAGCTGCCTTCGATGGAAGAGTTCGAAAAGATGGCGGCGAGCGAGCTGGACGATTCGATCGAAGAGAATGCCGGCGCGCCCGCCGACGGTGGTCCGGACCTGGATGAGAATGCGCCGGAGGAAGGCAGCGAGGATGCTGTTCCCGTTGCGATAGCGGTGCGAGATGCAGGGGTCGAAGAGACCGCAACGGCGGAGGCCGAACCGAATGAGCAGGCAGAAGCAGTGATGGCTCCTCATGACTGACGAGCACGAGCACCCCGCCAACGCTCCGGAGCAGGAGATCACGTCGGAAGCCCCGGAGTTTGCGAAAGAACAAGCAGCGCGGACGGCATCGGCGGCTGGAGAAGTGCCCGAAGGCAACACTGCTTCCGAAACTGAATCTGAAATTGAAGACGAATCTGCAGAACATGCCGGTTCGGCGACAGAAGGCCGGATCGCCGAGCGCGCAGCCCCCGAAGGCCAGTCCGGGGAGCGCGACGCTCCTCAACCCAAGCTCGAACGTCTGCAAAAGATCCTGGCCCAGGCCGGGGTCGCCAGCCGCCGCCACGCCGAAGAGCTGATCACCGCGGGACGCGTACAGGTCAACGGCCAGACCGTGACTGTGCTGGGAACGAAGGCCGATCCCGAGCGCGATCACATTCGTGTCGATGGCAAGCTGCTGCGTGGTGCCGAGCGGCTGCGCTACTTCGTCCTCAACAAGCCCAAAGGCTACGTCACCACGGTGACCGATCCGGAAGGACGGCCGACCGTCATGCAGTTCTTCGCGAAGACGGGCGAGCGGCTCTATCCCGTGGGCCGGCTCGACTACCAGAGCGAGGGCCTGCTGCTGGTGACCAACGATGGCGAGCTGGCGAACCAGCTCACGCGGGCTGCGTCGCGCGTGGAGAAGACGTATCTGGTGAAGGTCGCAGGCCAGCCCGGCGAAGACCAGCTCGAGCGCCTTCGCGGCGGGGTAGCGATCGACAAGGGTGGAGAAGGCGAAGGCAAAGTGCACACCGCGCCGGCGCGTATCCGCCAGGTTCGCAGAGGCGACAACCCGTGGTACGAGGTGATCCTGATCGAGGGGCGCAACCGCGAACTGCGCAAGATGTTCGAGGAGATCGGTCACCACGTCGAGAAGATTCGCCGCGTGGGCTACGGGCCTCTCGTGCTCGATGTGGAGCCGGGCAAGATGCGCGAGCTGGCGACCGAAGAGGTCGAGGCGTTGCGCCTGACCGCCGCAGGCAAGCTCAAGCCGCGACGGACGAAGGTGAGCCTGATGCTGCCGAAGGAAGCGGGCCAATCCACCGAGCTGAGGATGGCAAAGGAAGCAGCGCGACGCGGAAAGAAGTTTCAGCGGCCCTATCCGCGCGATTCCAGACGGAGTGATGGGCGGGACGATTTGGGCGCTCGGCGGCCGGAGCGAAGCGCTGGAGCGAAACCCGCTTTCAGACCCGATTCCAAGCCAGCACCAGGAAGCAGACCGCGACCCGAATTCAGACCCGAGGCCGGGACAAGACCAGCAACCAGGCCGGGGACCGAACCCAGATCCGATTTCAGAACCGAGTCCAAGCCCACATCGGGGCCCGATTTTCGGCGACCGCCGCGCGACGATGCACGCACGTCCTCAGGCAGGCCAACCTCAGACAGGGGCAGGAGCGCCAGAGATTTTGGTCGCGAAGCCGGCCTTTGGCGACAGACCGCCTCGCGCTTCAGCGGGATTTCGCGGCGATCGTCCGCAAACCGGAGCGAAACCGCGCTTCGAACGCCGCCCGCCTGGCGCCGCATTCGGGATTCCGAAGCGATGCTCCGCAACGCGGAACGGGTCGTCCCTACAGCGATCGCCCGAGCAAAGATCGCCGCCTGGGCTCCGGACCAAATCGCGGTCCTGATTTCAAACCCGATAGAACGGCCAATCGGACTCCCGGCCAGACGGACGATCGCCCAGAGAACCGCAGGGACAATCGCGCAGCCGGTCGCGCACCGGCGGGAGACTTCGTTCGTCCAAGCACGTCGCGGCCGCGTTTAGAGATACGCCCAGTAAAGTCCGACGACACGTCTTACGAAAAGCCGCGCGCCAAGACATTTGATCGCGAGAAGCCGAGCACCGAATCCAGATCTGGGCCCAGAACAGGGCCGAATGCCAGCTCCAGATTCAGAAAAGACGGTCCACCGCGCCGCCCGGACTCCACTCCACGGTTCGGCGGCGCTCGCCCGTCCGGCCCGCAAGGCAAGCCTTTCGGCAAGGCACCGGGCGGATCGGGGAAGCCGGGTTTTTCGAGCCGGACCAAACCAGCCTTTGGTAAGCCTGCCTTCGCCAAGCCCGGGTTCGGTAAGCCAGCCGGTAAGCCTGCATTCGGCTCTCGCTCGCAAGGCGCGGGTCCGGCTCGTTCTCAAAACGCCAGCCCAGACAGATCATCGGGCCGTCCGCAAGGCGCCGGCTCCGCGCCCGCGCGCTTCAAGAAGAAAGATAGCGCTCCCCGCTCCAACCGCTCCGGTCCGGCTCGCGGTGGCAAGCGTCCCAGCGGCGGCGCCAAGCGAGGCCCTGCGCGCGGTGGTAAACCCGGCGGCAAGCGCAACTTCGGCAACCGGGCAAAATAGTCTGAGGAGACATCGATGGCGGTACAGATTGGCGCCAAACCCGACAGCGGATTCGACGACCCCATCGGCATGCTCACCGACTGCCACCGCCGCATCGAGCAATTTCTGAATATCCTCGCAACCGTGGCCGAGCGCGTTACAGCCCGCAGTCTGACGGGCGAAGAAGCGGCAGCCGTGCAGGCGGCGCTCAAATACTTTCGCACCGGAGGCGTGCGCCACACCGCCGATGAAGAGTCCTCGTTGTTCCCGCGTCTACGCGCCGGGTCGGACAGCGGAGGAATGGCCAAGCTGGACGCTGTCAAGCTTGACGCTCTGGAGGCCGACCATGAGACGGCCGCCGCGCTGCATGAGGCGGTCGAGCGGATGTATTCCGAGTGGATGCAGAACGGCGCACTCGGTCCCGAACGCGAAGCAGGAACTCCGTGCAGCGATGGAGCGGCTCAAGGGGCTCTATCAGGCGCACATCGCGGTCGAAGAATCGGTCGTGTTTCCCGAAGCTGCCAAGGTGCTGGATCGCGCGACGATCGCTTCGATCGGGCAGGAGTTCCGCGCGCGGCGGGCATAGTACGGGCCTTCGCGCAACGTCTTGGCTTCTCGTCGGTCACAATAACGCACTCGGCGTTCTGAGCGGCTCTTATAATCCGGCCCATGCCGTCTCCTCGCGCAATGCTGCTGTCTCTTATCGATTACATGGCCTGGGCCGACCAGGAGATTCTTCGCGCCTGCTCCGCACTGTCGGACGAGGAGCTCAGCCGCGACCTGGGCATCTCGCACAACAGCATCCTCGGCACGCTCCGGCACATGTTCCTTGCCGAGTACGACTGGATCGTTCGCTTGCGCCAGAGCATGACCTCGCCCGACACAGAGGTCGATCCGGGACTGCTCTACCCGGGTCCCGATCCCGACTTCGGCGAGCTTCGAGAACAATGGGCCCGAGTCTGGCCGGATTGGCGCGCATTCGTCGAGAGCCTTCCGGAATCCGAATTCGAGACCGAGTTCACTGCAATCGGGCTGCGCGTCGGACGCCGGAAGCTGATCCAGCATCTGGTGAACCATGCGACCCTGCACCGAGGACAAGTGGCGGGCATGCTTCGCCAACTAGGCAAGAATCCGCCCTGCACAGACCTGCTCGAGTACTACCGGCTGCATGAGGGCGCGGCCTGAAAAGGCGCCTCGGACAGAAGAACAATCTGCGACAGCGCGAGGGCCGTTGTTTCAGCAGTCGACTATTGACTAGAAGGCAATTTCCGGGGCGGGTCATTCGTTCGCAGCTCAAGCACTGGCCGACTTTCGATCGCGATCTTCCCAACGCCGTCGGGGACGGGAAGCATATACTGTGCTTCGATGGAAGCTCAAGACATCGACCCCGGCGTTGCGCTAGTGCACCTGACTAGTGCGCCGGATGATTCGCCCGCATCAAGCCCAGAATATCAACGGGAATTGGGTGACCTCCTGCACTCGCTGCGCGCGAGTGGGGTTGTCGTTTCAGCGCGTTATGCTGCCGACGGAGGTGTGGGTTTATCCGGTACG
The DNA here is from genome assembly GCA_963778705.1 of uncultured Acidobacteriaceae bacterium. GTDB lineage: Bacteria > Acidobacteriota > Terriglobia > Terriglobales > Acidobacteriaceae > Telmatobacter. The sequence goes on along the minus strand of CAVZVM010000008.1, from coordinate 285,610 downwards.
TTCGTCATTCGAACCGCATCACTGGGCTCGGTTTTTGAGACAGTGACTAGAGAGTGGATTAAGAGCCGCTATGGGCGCAAAGCGCAGCTAAGAATCGGAAACTCCGAAGTGGAAGCGCAAACGGCCGAAGAAGTAGCGACGCTTCTCAAGCACGCTCGCGAATATCAGAAAACCAGTCGTTGAACTTCGGTCGGACACAGCGAAGTTGACAATCAATTTTGTGCATTCGAAGCCTCGCGGTCGAAGTTATCAATTCATCGAACAGGAAGCGCCTTTCTCCGCAACCAGGCCGAGAGGGCTTCTGAACGCAGGAGACTCTTACATCCCCGGGTGCGTAAGTTGATTGGCGCGTGGCACCAGGTGCATGTAAACCTCGCGGGGCATCGTGGTTTGCCAGTGATTGGTGGCGCGCGCGTAGAGCACGAACCCGAGAAAGATGTAGGCGATGATGCCGGCTACCGTCAGTGGTCCTAAGGCCCGGCGCGTCCATCTCTGTCTCACTGTCGCGGCTTTCCGCGGAGCCAGCGCAAACTGCAGCGCATTTTCTGCGGGGCAGGCCGCGACGCAGGCCATGCACGCAGTACATTCCACGGACCGGATCTGGACCAGCTTGTCGACCGCAAGACCGGACGGGCAGGCTTTGGCGCACTTGGCGCAGTCGATGCAGGCATCGGCGTCGCGGCGAATCTTGACCGGGCTCAACAGCGAGACCAGTCCCATGAGTGCACCATACGGACACAGATAGCGGCACCAGAAGTTCTGCACCAGCATGGAGCCCAGCATCAGCACGCCGATGACGAGGCCGGCGGTGAGGCTGATGTCGCGGAAGAAGTTCAGCATCTTGACGTCGGCGAGCAGGCCGTAGGGAGTTTCCATAAAATCGGCCAACGCTTCGGCCGACATCGCGGCGATGAAGGAAGCGAAGAAGGCAAACAGCAGATACTTCAACCCGCGCAGCGGAATATCGACCCAGCGCGGCAGGCGCAGGTTGCGGCCAAAGACCCGCCGGCCCAGAATGGCCAGATATTCCGACAGTGTGCCCACCGGGCAGAGCCACGAGCAGAAAGCCTTCTTCAGCAGAAGGCTCATCAACACAAACGCGAGAAAGAGAAACATCGCGGCCGGATGAATCGCCGGAATATGGCCCGTCGTGAAGAAGTATTTGCTGTTCATCAGGCCGGCGATGGGCAGCCAACCCTCGGCGCCTGCGGGGCGCGGCAGATAGAGGCCCTGGCCGCCGTGCTCGAAGTAGCGCACCCATACCAGAAACTGCAGGCCCAGCCAGCCGTTGAGCGCGACAAAGATAAGTTGCGCGGTGTGCCGCACGCGCTGGGAGCGGTCCGGGGCGCGACGGCGCGCAAAGACCTTCCTTTCCTTTTGGAGATCGGCCGCTGGTACAGTCTGCGTCGCCATCGGATGGGCCCCTCTTAAGGACCACGATAGGCGCGGAGGAAGCTCCAGAATGTGTTTTGGATCACATTTGTCCGGAATCAAGGCCCAGATGGCGGGAGATATATCGTGATACGATATATCCGTGAGACTCGACCAAGAATCAGACCTAACCGGTGTGCGGAAGGCTCCAGCCAGTCTACCGGCAGCTCCGGCTGACCTGCTGACTGCTCTTGCCGACTTCCGCTATGAACTGCGGCGTTTTCTGCATTTCAGCGAGAGCGCGGCGCTGGAGGCAGGACTGCAGCCGCAACAACATCAGCTTTTGCTGCAGGTGGCGGGAGCAGCCGAGCCGGCCCAGGTGACCATCGCATACGTGGCAGGCCGCCTTGCCCTGAAGCACAACAGCGCGGTGGAGTTGGTGGACCGCTCGGAGCGGGAGGGACTGCTGGAGCGAACCGCGGATGCAAAAGACCGGCGCTGCGCCCTTCTGCGCCTGACACGCAAAGGGCGACGGATGCTGGAGCGGCTGGCAGAGGCACACGCACGCGAACTGCACGAACTCGGGCCGCGATTGGTTACTGCTCTCGAAGGTGTCGGCCAGCACGCGCGATCGATTGCCCCGGTGGAGGCTGGATGAAGTCACAGCCTTCGGGTCTGCGCGATTTCACAGTCGACAACCGCACGTGGCTGCTGAGTGCGGTGGCTCTGGTCATCGGCACAGGGGGCGCGGCGCTCGCGGTGCTGCTGTTGCGCGCCATCGCGCTGGCGACGAACATTTTCTACTACCATCGCGTCAGTCTGGCGATGGTGGGCCCAGCGGGTTCAACAGAACCCGCATGGATGCTGGCGTTGGTGCCGGTCGTGGGCGGCGTGATCGTGGGCCTGATGGCGAACTACGGTTCCGACAAGATTCGCGGGCATGGGATTCCCGAGGCCATAGAAGCCATCCTCTTGCGCGGCGCGCGCGTCCCCCCAAAGGTCGCGGTGCTCAAGCCGCTTTCGGCGGCGATCGCGATCGGATCAGGCGGACCGTTTGGTGCGGAAGGCCCGATCATCATGACCGGTGGCGCTTTCGGATCGCTGATTGCCCAGTGGCTGAAGCTCTCCGACGCAGAACGAACAACGCTGCTTGTCTCGGGCGCAGCGGCAGGCATGTCGGCCACATTCGCGGCTCCCATAGCGGCGATTCTGCTGGCAGTCGAGCTCCTTCTTTTTGAATGGCGGCCGCGTTCGCTCGTCCCTGTGGCCGTCGCCAGTGCAACAGCAGGTGCGCTGCGCATCGCGTGGCTGGGTCACGGGCCGCTCTTTCCGGTGAATGTGGACATCTCGCTGTGGCCGTCGATGCTGGTTGCCGTCCCGCTCGGCGCGCTTGTGGGATTAGTTTCGGCAGGACTAAGCCGCCTGATGTACGGGTTCGAGGACGCATTCGAGCACATCGGCGGTCGCCTGCGCATTCACTGGATGTGGTGGCCTGCAATCGGCGGCATCGTCGTGGGCATTGGCGGGCTCTTCTTTCCGCGCGGCCTGGGCGTGGGCTACGACAACATCGCGGAGTTGCTGCGGGGCAATGCGCCCGTCGGGTTGCTGCTTGGACTGGTGCTGGCCAAATCGCTGATGTGGGCGTTCTCGCTCAGCTCGGGCACTTCGGGCGGTGTGCTGGCGCCGTTGCTGATGATTGGGGCGGCACTCGGCGAATCGATTGCGCACCTCGCGGGCATGCCGGGCGAGACGCAGGCGTTGTGGGCTCTGCTGGGGATGGGTGCGATGCTGGCTGGAGCCTTGGGCGTCCCGCTCACGGCGATTCTTTTTTCGCTGGAGCTGACGCACGCTCTGCCCGCGCTCTTGCCGCTGGTCCTGGCATGTACGGCGGCATATCTGGTCACTTCGCTGGTGATGCCGCGGTCCATTCTTACGGAAAAACTGAGCCGGCGCGGATACCATCTTTCGCGCGAGTATGGCGTGGACCCGCTGGAGACGGTGATCGTCGCCGAAGTGATGACGGAGGTTGCGCCCGAGAGCCAGCAGAAGATCGCGGCAATGCCGAAGGTTTTTGCCTACTCCGACGAGACGTGTCGTGCGGTTGCTGAAGCGATGGCCACGAGTGGACTGCTGACGATGACGGTGGTGGACCGGGCGACGGGACGGGTCTGCGGGACTCTGGGCGCTGCCGATCTGCTGGCCGGACGACGGCGCGCTGTGCAACGGGAGTCGGACCGGAGCGTAGCTTTCGCGCTCGATGGGCGGTTGTAAGCTTTTGTTACCAATTACAGCGACGCGCATCTGAAAAGTTATGACAGAAAAAGCGACATTTGGAGCGGGCTGCTTCTGGGGTGTGGAAGCTGCGTTTGCGGCGATCCCCGGCGTGGTGTCGACCGCCGTGGGCTATGAAGGCGGGAAGCTGGACAAGCCGACCTACCAGGATGTGTGCACCGATGAGACCGGCCACGCCGAGGTGGTTGAGCTGGACTTCGACCCGGACAAGGTGAGCTATGAGCAGATACTCGATGCGTTTTTCAATCTGCACGACCCGACGACGATGAACCGGCAGGGGCCGGACTGGGGCACGCAGTATCGGTCGGCGATCTTCTTTCATTCGCCGGAGCAGGAGACGCAGGCGCGCGCAAAGATCGAAGAACTGACGGCCGAGGGACGCTACAAGCCCAAGCGCGTCGTCACCAAGGTCGAGCCGGCGCAGACGTTTTGGCGTGCGGAAGAGTATCACCAGAAGTATCTGGAGAAGCGCGGCCAGGCGAGCTGCCATATTTGAAAGACAGTGAACGGAAAAAAGTGAAACAGAGAAGCAGTGAATGAGCGAACGAGTGAAACAGAGAGTCGAGGCGCTTCCGCTTCACTTTCTCACTTCTTCACTGTTCTTCGCCAGCCACCAGGCCTTCACGAACTTCCAGTGGATATAGACGGAGTGGTTGAAGTGGAGCAGCAGGCCTTCGCGTCCATCGAGAAAGCCCAGCCTGAAAAAGTAGTTGTAGACGAAGGTCGCGACTGGATTCAGTACGCCGTTCCAGACGAATGCAAACCATGAGCGGCTGATGCGGCCGTCGCGATAGAGCAGCTTGGCAATCTCGCTGCTGTAGCGGCTCATGTGCTCGAGGTAGATGTCGAGCGTGGGATACGCATAGTGCAGCATGTCGTGCTTGAGCCTGCCCTTCGGACCGGTGTGCTGCGGTGTCGAATGCGGGCCCACGCCTTCGCTGAGCCGAGCTGCTCCACGTTTGAACAGACGCAACTTGCGATCGGGATAGAAGCCGCCGTGGCGAATCCAGCGGCCAAAGTAGAGGTTCAGGCGAGGAATCCAATAGGCGTCGTACTTCGGCTCACCGTCGAGGAGAGCGCGAAGTTCCGCCTGCAGCTCGGGCGTGAGGACCTCGTCGGCATCGAGCAGAAGAGTCCAGTCGGAGGTGCAGAGGTCGAGGGCGACGTTCTTCTGTTCCCCGTGTCCATCGAAGACGTGATAGCTGGTCTTGGCGCCGAAGGATTCTGCGATCTTGAGGGTACGATCTCTTGAGCCCGAATCGACAAGGATGATTTCATCGGCCCACTTCACGCTTTCCAGCGTGCGAGGCAGATTAGCCTCCTCGTTCATCGCAATCATGGCGATGGAAAGGGTCTTGCGCATCGAATGAAGGATAACTCAGGGCTGAAGGATAAATCAGGGCGAGGAGTAAATGGGGAGGGATGAATCGCGGTGAGAGGAAGGTGCGCCGCTTTCAAGCCGCCGCGAGGATGGTTTGGAATCGTCGCTCTAGCGGAGCCGCTGCACGCCTGCCCTCGCCAAATCGAGAGCCGCCCGATGCGGTCTGAATTCGAAGAGCCATTTGGGAGGCTCGACGGTGTGGCCCACGGAGCAGGTTAGATCATTCCACAGCCACTTCGGCGCCCACTCTTTGAGATTGGCTTCGGTTAGATCCTCGTCGTAGGTGAGGAAGAACGGCAGCTTGAAGACACAGGTCTCCTCCTGGCAGGGCAGCCAATCGAGCAGGACGGTCCGCCCCATGAGGGGCGACGGCACAAACTTATGGCGCGTGTCATAGCCCTGGCAGCCGCGGAAGAGCGAATAAGTTCCGACATGACCGCATCCACCGCAGATTGTTCCGATGGAGCGCGCTTCGATCTTGCGGATCATGGGACCGCCAAACGCGAAGCCCAGACCGTCGTGCGGCAAAAGGATCTGCGCCGCGCACCACGAGCAGTAGAAGCAGCAATGGGGAATCTCGATTTCGATCGGTGCGGCGTTCTGATCTGGCGCCGCCGTGACGACCGGCACTGGGCGCAGAGAAAGTCTTCTGTCGCTGGAATCTTTGGGGGAGGTGAAGATACCAATCTGTTCTCCGAATGCGCGCAGGATGTTCATCGTCTTGCCCTCCTCATCGTCGCGGCCATTTCTGCGAGATACAGTTTCCCCAACGATCCATCATTCTCTGCTCGACACGATTGAAAAATGGCACTTACGAGCTAATTACTGGGAGTTACGAACAAATGTTACCGAATCGCTTAGTCGCGACGGACTATAGTGATTCAGAAAGGATCAAATCAGTTACCCGACTCGGAGACTTTCGAGGTAGAGCTCCACGAATACAGAGGAGCGGATCGACGAGGTGAGTGCATTTCGTCACGCTCGGCAAATCTGGATCGTATGCGCACTGAGCGAGAATGAAAGAGGAAGGAATTCCGGCATGAAGGTGCTGATCTTCGGAGCGACGGGCATGGTGGGCCAGGGAGTGCTGCTGGAATGTCTGCGCGATCCGGCGGTCGAACTCGTAGCCACGCTGGGACGAAGCGCGACGGGGGGACGCGACGGCAAACTGCGTGAGATTGTGCACTCGAACCTCCTCGACTACGCCGGCATGGAGACGCAGCTTGCAGAATTCGATGCCTGCTTCTTCTGCCTGGGTGTGGCCTCGACGGGCATGAAGGAAGCAGACTACGAGCGCGTGACCTACGGCTTTACGATGGCAGCGGCCGAAGCGCTCAGCCGTGCGCATCCGGGCATGACGTTCACCTTTGTCTCCGGCTCCGGAACCGACAGCACGGAAAGAGGCCGGATGATGTGGGCGCGCGTCAAAGGGCGTACGGAGAATGCTCTGCTGCGCCTGCCGCTGAAGGCCACTATGTTCCGGCCCGGATTTATTCAACCGCTCGATGGCATTCAGTCAAAGACGCCGATGTACCGCACGTTCTATCGCGTGCTGGGACCGGTGATGCCGCTTCTGCGCCAGCTCTTTCCCAACCAGATTCTTTCGACTCGGGAGATTGGGCAGGCGATGCTGGCTGTCGCGCGCTCTGGGTCCGAAAAGCGCATCCTGGAAGCCGGGGATATTCGCACCGTTCTGCGCAGGCTCCCATCGCAGTAGAGTCCGAATAAGACGGCCCGCACCCAAGTAGCTCTATTCACCTCCACGGCCAGTAAGTTTAGGCCGATTCGGACCAAACTTCCAGAGAGCCCCCTGTGCATTGCTGAGCACAATCTCCAGCTGGCGTTGAACGGCAGGGGTGACCAGTTGCGCCGCGCGCATGGTAGAGTGGGATTCCACGGAGGTCGTGTATGGCGGCATCGATCGAGCTGCCGGGCAGCGGCGAAACCATCGAACTGCAGCAGCAAGTCGCCCGTTTGCAGGCGCTGCTGGAGGCTTCGCGGCAGGTGCACTCCACGATCCGCGAAGACGAGGTTCTCGAGCAGACCCTGCGCATTGTGGTGCGCGAACTGGAGATGGCGGGGGCGGCGTTTCCCAGCGTCGGGCTTGCCTACGGCAATGTGAAGGACCTGGACCTGGGCGGCGGCAACGGCACGACACAGCCGATCTATCTGTTGCAGGACCGGGAAGGCCGGCGCATGACGGAGCTCGTGGTGGCTCCGCCGGATGGCCGCGAGCTGACGCTGTATGAGGCGGACTTTATCGAGGGCCTTACCCTGCAAGCTGCCGTAGCCCTCGAAAATGCGCGCAACCACGAGCGGAATGTGCAGTGGGCGCGAGTGCAACAGGATCTGGACGCGGCACGGAACATTCAACGGTCGCTTCTGCCGCAGGAGCTGCCGGAGATTCCCGGCTATTCGGTCGGCTATAAGTCGGTGACGTGCTACGAAGTCGGCGGCGACTACCTTGATATTGTCGAGCAACCCGACGGCACCCTGCTGATGGCGGTGGCCGATGTGGCTGGCAAGGGACTGGCGTCGGCGATTATGTCGACGAGCTTCCGCGCGGCGTTTCGTGCGGTTGCGATTACCGGGATGCCGCTGGACGAGCTGGCGGCGCGGATGAATCAGCATCAGTGGGGCGAGGGCGAAGAGGCGCGGCGGCGCTACGTGACGGCCATCTTCCTGCGGCTGGACCCGAAGTCGGGCGAGATCGACGTCGTCAACGCCGGGCATAATCCTGGATTTCTGCTGCAGCCGGGCTGTGAGGCAATCAAATTCGAATCGACCGGGACGCCGCTGGGCCTGCTGCCCGGGATGGCCTACTCCATCGAAAAGAGCGCGTTACACCCGGGTGCCAGGCTGCTCTTCTACACTGACGGACTGACTGAGGTTTTCTGCGGGGATGAGGAGTTTGGTGAGGAAAGGCTGCGGAATGTGTTTTGTAGCTGCCCATCGAGCAAGGCGGATGATATTCTCGGTGCATTGTGGACAGCCATCGATGAGTTTGCCCAGGGGGCACGGCAGGGCGACGATATGACTGCCCTGGCTCTGTGCAGGGAGCGGTAGGACGAGGAACGAGCCATGATCAAGGGGAAACCTGCCAGCGTGGAAGTTCGGTTGCCCTCGCGGCTCGGCTACGAAAAGGTAGCCATGAGCACCGCGGCCGCAGTGGCCAAGCTGATGGGTTTCAAGGAAGAGCGCGTCGAAGATTTGAAGACCGCCGTTGCCGAAGCGTGCATCAATGCGATCGAGCATGGCAATCTTTTGAATGAGGGCTTGTCGGTTGGCGTGGTGCTGTCGACGGCTGACGATGCGCTCGAAGTCAAGGTCATCGACGACGGCAAGGGCCTGAAGAAGATGCCGATTAAGCCCGATATCGACCGCAAGATTCATGGCGAAGAAGACCCGCGCGGCATGGGAATGTTTCTGATCCAGGCATTGGTCGACGAAGCGGAGTGGGTGAAGGGCGTGAACGGCAAGAGCAGCTACGTACGCCTGGTAATTCGCCTCGACAAAGACGCGGACTAATCTAAAAGGGAGAGACCAAGATCGTGCAGACTGATACAAAAGCGCGTGTCGACCAGCTTACTTCTCCAGCCGGACACCCGGTCGCCGTTCTGCGGTTTGAGGGCGATATCGCCAGCACATCGAAAGAGGCCGTGCTGGGCACCTATCAGGGTCTCCCGAAGCAAACAAACAAACTTGTCCTGCTCGATTTCACCAAGGTGGACTACATCAACTCAAGCGGCATCGCTCTGGTGATCCAGATGCTGATCGAGGCCTCGAATTCGGGGCAGAAGGTGTATGCCTTCGGGCTGTCGCCGCACTTCACCAAAGTGTTCACGATGGTGGGCATCACCAAATATGCGGGACTGTTCCCAGGGCAGGCCGAAGCGATGGCGGCACTGTAAGGCGCGGCTATTGGCATTGAATGCTTCCCGCGCTGTCTCGCGCTGTGCGATTTCGAGCCACCCTGCAGGCCAGCCCACCACGTAGAATCGTCGTATGGACCTCGAGGCGATTCAGCTCGCGCTGCGCGACGCAGGCCACGACGGCTGGCTCTTTTACGATCATCATCATCGCGACCCCATAGCCGCACATATTCTGGGCCTCGACGAGAAAGCGCACATCACGCGGCGCTGGTACTACTACATACCGGCGCACGGCGAACCGCGCAAGCTGGTGCATCGGGTGGAGCAGACGCGGCTCGATTCCCTGCCCGGCAGCAAGGGACTCTACTCGAGCTGGCTCGAACTCGCAGCCGGCCTTGAAGCCATGCTGAGCGGAGCAACAACGATTGCCATGCAGTACTCGCCGAACAACGCCATCATGTACATCTCGATGGTCGACGCTGGGACGATCGAGTTTCTGCGCAGCCTGGATAAAGAGATTGTGAGCTCGGCCGATCTGGTGAGCCACTTCGAAGCGGTGTTAAGCGAAGAGCAAGCTGCCACGCATATCGTGGCGCAGCGGGCCATCGACCGTATTTTGCAGGAGGGATGGCAGGAGATGGGACGGCGGGTGAATCCGCCGGCGGGGTCGCGCCGCATTGCTGGGTTCACGGAGTTCGATCACGTGCAGTGGCTCAGCAAGGCCATGGAGCGCGAAGGTTTGGTCTGGGAGAACGGCCCGAATGTGAGTGCGAACGCCAACAGTTCCGACTCGCATTACGAGCCCACCGCCGAAAGCTGCGCGCCGATTCGCGACGGCGACTTCATCCTGATCGACATCTGGGGACGGGTGAATGAGCCGGAGAGTATCTTCTACGACATCACCTGGACCGGCGTGGTGGGGCGTGAGCCAACCGAACGTGAGCATCTTGTGTTTCGCACGGTACGCGATGCGCGCGATGCGGCGATCCGTGCCGTGCAGTCGGCGTTCACCGAAGGCCGGGCGATCTGCGGTTTTGAGGCGGACGACGCGGCCAGAAGTGTGATTCATTCAGCGGGCTTTGCGCAGTTCTTTACGCACCGCACGGGCCACAACATTGCGCGCGATCTGCACGGTCCGGGCGCACATCTCGACAACCTCGAAACGCACGACGAACGGCTTCTGCTGCCCTACACCTGCTTCTCAGTCGAGCCGGGGATTTATCTGCCCGACTTTGGCGTGCGCAGCGAGGTGAACATGATGACCTCGGAGACCAAGGCCTGGGTGACGGGCAAGATTCAGACGGAGCTGGTAAGGATCTAAGCGACAGGGAACGAGGGACAAAGGGCTAGATCCCGATGGCGGAAGATGCGGGGATCGTTCCCACCGGCAGCTGAACCGTCTACCAATTTCGCCTCCTGATCCGGAACACCTGGCCCCTGTGCGGTGCGATATAGTCGAAGAGGAATGGCAGCAACACCGAACAGCTCTCCGGCGACAACCAAACAACAACAGGGATTCGTCTATCTGCCGCTCATCGTCGGATGGCTGGTGCCGGGCGCAGGACACTTTCTGGTCCGCAAATGGGGCCGCGGCCTCTTGCTCGCGCTCGCAATCCTGACCATGTTTGTGCTGGGCGTGGCGATGCAGGGCAAGATCTACTCGGGCGCGCACGACATTCTCGACATTCTGGGGCTGGTCGGTGACCTGGGGAGCGGACTGCTGTATTTCGTGACGCGCGCGCTGGGATTGGGCGCCGATGGGGCGCAGGTGACGACCGCCGACTATGGCACGCGATTTATTGTGGTGGCCGGATTGCTGAATGTGATCGCCGCGGTGGACGCACACAATCTGCGCACGGGAAGGAAGCCCGCCTGATGTTTGCTCCTTCTCATTTCACGGCGGTCCTGCTCTTCGCGCTCTGCGCTTCGGTGGTGTTCGGCATTACGATGCGCGAGACGCCGGCGCGGATGTTCCGCTACGGGATGTACTGCTTCCTGCTGTTTGTGGGTTCGGCGATTGTGCTGAGCTGGGGCATGTATCTGATCGCGCGCTGATACGGTTCTTCCCCGGAGGCCGGAAAGAAGGTCTCGTCCCAATGAACAAGGAATGGCACGCCAAGAATCCCATGCCGCCCAAGGCGACGCTGCAGCAGAGGATCGACTGGCATAGGGAACACACGAAGGAATGTGCCTGCCGCGAGGCGCCGAAGAGTCTTCGGCCTTACATGAAGAAGAAAACTGTCTGATCCCGCGCCCGGGCGCGCTCGACTGCCAGATCGCCATCTCTGAGGTGCTCAATACGTTGAACGCGGTCTTGAGACAAACGGGACGGTCGTCGAGAGGGTAGGACGCCTCCACCTACTGCAGGATCACCTTTTCCGACGTGGCACTCATCTTCAGGCCGGTAAAGGGAAGAAAAGGTACGAAATTGAACGTGTAGTTGACGGTCACTTTCACCAGGCAACCTTTACTGTTGATTTGGGCGCACCCGGTGGTGGTGCCATCCGGCGTCAGACCCGGCCAAATATACGAACTCGACGTGTTAATCGTCAGATTGCTTGGGTTAATGGCACCCAGGCCTTGCACATAGTTCTGAATATCGATGGGGCGGGCCGTGCAATCGTATATTACCGATGTTGAGCAAGATGTGGTCACGCTCGCACTCCAGGTATAGCCGCGGACCACGGCGAAGCGCGCGCCCTGCTGCGCCGCGTAGGCCGTAAAGTGGTAGGCATACATCGCAAACATCCCCTGGAGAACGGCGAACAAAAGGAAGATCAGGAGTGGCGCAGTCATAGCGAATTCCACCAGCGCTGAACCGCGCTCCTCGCGCAACCAACGGAACCGTTTCTGTATGTCAATCTTTCTCTTCATTGAATTGACTGGCCGTTCTTCTGCGCTTCGCTCCTCAGCGGCACGCCTTTAGGTTCGCCTTCCCGTCTTTCAGCCGACAGATTAGCTGCCTCCGCTGCGCATCGCCGCCGAACCGGTCAGAGACATCGACGACGGAACGCCGGGCCATGGGATCAATGGCGAATAGGTTCCTGTCACCGTGACGTTGACGCGTTATACCGTAGTGGTGCCCGAACACGTCGGCATGGTTGAGTATTCTGCGCTGTAGCTGGCTGCCGTCCGAAGCATTCGGAACCATAGGTATGTGTTCCCACCGACAGGTTCGGCACATCCGGCGCATCGTCCTGGGCCGCAGTCTGCATGCCAGTCGTATCGGTTGGATTCTGCGACCCGTAAAACGCCGCAGCCTGCGCCGCGCCGACAATCTCAACCGAAACATAAAAGGCCCGCGCAAAATCGAGAGCGCCAAACAGCAGCAGCGGGAACAAAGGCAACACGAATGCGAGCTCTATCAGGCTTGCCCCATTTTCGTCTCGCAACAGATGGAATCGATTCCGTTTCATCGTCGGCTACTCCGCAAGCCCAAACGTCCCCAAAACCTGGCTGGGACTGCCACCGAGATACCCCCCGGAACCGTTGATCACGAAATTTATACCGGAATTAACCGTGATGTTCTGCACATCGAGAGCCGTGGCAGTCGATCCGCTGTTGATGGTGTTGCCCGAGCCGCTGTTCAAGGTAAGGCCGGCGTCCGGAAGATAAATGACCCCGTTATAGTAGGACTGGGAGCCGGCGTCCAGGTACATCCCTGTGCTATTGCTGCTCGACTCCCAAACCGCCATATTTGCGTTGGTGCAGCCACAGCCCGAGGTGTTGCTCGTGGGCGCCGTGATCTGCACGACGCTGCCGCTATTCGGCTGCAATGAACCCGAAGCGAAATATAAGGTCACCCCTGTCCCGGCAAGCGTGGCGCCGCTATTGACGTTGATGCTGCCGCCCATATAGTAGACACCGGGGCTCAACGTCACCGAAACATTCGAATTGAGATTGAACCCATTCGGGTAGTAGCCCGGTTGCAGAGTTGCTCCACTATTGGGTGTTTGGGTATTCGTCGTCGAAGTCGCAGGCTGGGTGGGCGGCGTCAAGCGATGCCAGCGGATCGCTTTGCTGCGTAGTCGTGTGCGCCGGGGGTCCGGTATTCGTCCCTCCGATGTTCCATGTACAGCTGCTGTTGCAGTTATTGGGACTCCACGATCCGTAATAGAGGAACGTCGAGGCTGTCACGCTGTCGCCGCTGTTGGTTTGCAGGTTCCCTTTGTCGTAAACACCGCAACTGTTCAAAGTGAAGTTGCCGTTGGAGCTGTTGAACAGGAGACCATTCGTGTAAATGCAATTCCCGCCGCTCATACCGGTATTCACATACGCATCGCCGGCCTCCGCGCGCGCTACCAGATTCATGGTGCGAACCCCGATGATGGCGCCGAAGAACGTTCTTTGCGGCTGGGTAAGCACCACCTCAACCATATGGATGTTGCCGTTGTTCGGATCGCTTGCCCCCAGGACGCAGGGAGCAACATTGATCGTCACGGCTAAGCCCGATGAGGCGGAGACTGTGCATTGATTCGTTGTCGGGGTGATGGTGGCGGCGGTGATACCGTCCTCTTTCAAAGCCGTCGCAGCCGCCGTTTTCATGTTGGTGCAGACCGCATAGTTGCAGTTGCCAAGCTCGAGACCCGCCGCGATTGCCGCCGAATCGGCCGCCTTCTGCAGCTGGCGCTGTTCAAATCGGACGAATCCCACATCAATCGCCAGCGCCATCGCGCCCATGAGCAAAGTCAGAGACAGCGCCACCAACACCAGCGCCTGTCCTTTTTCGTCAGCCAGAATCGCGGCCGCGCCGTATCTGCCGCCGTAGAGTCGCTGCGGCCCGGCACTCGCATGCGGTGTGATGGTCTTACGGCCCTTGTTGAGGCGCTGCGTCTTTTCGATTGGTTCCATACGACTCTCGTCCCCTATAGGTGCCGCGGCCAGGGAGATATCAGCTCAGGTTCAAGGCTAGAACCCTCGACCGGGGCATACCTCCCCGGACTCATGTTGTTGCAGCCAAATCGGTTGCTGAGCCGGTTCGCGCGCCACTTCCAGTGCTTACCTGGTCTATCCCCATGTAAAAGGTGTATCTAAACTTGTAGGTCTATTCTAATTTGGCGTTGTTCCTTTTGTGCACTTTTTCGGTTACTTAGGTATTCAAAGGTACCGAAATGGATCACCCAAAGCGCCAAAAACGCAGCAATTGCGCGCAGGATTCAACTAGATCGGTGTCTCTCCCAGACCGTTGCATCGAAAGTATGCCTGTTCTCATAGCCCTCCGACAGATAGAGCTCGATGGCATCGGTGTTGGCTTCGGTCACAGTGAGTGAGATTTCGCTTACGCCCTGGCGCATGAAGTGGGATGCGGCGAGCGAGAGCAGCAAGCGCGCCAGTCCCCGCCGCCGGAAATCGGGGTGAACGCACAGCTGAGTGATGTGCCCGCTTTGGGGACTGACGCGGGAACCGAGGACCAGGGCAGCGAGCTCGCGGCTGGATCGATCGACCACCACGTGCGAGGCCACCGGCGAGAAGACACCGCATCCGGCGTAACGCACGATGTTGTTCAGGAAGCGGAGCGAGCCGTGCACGGAGTGGTACTGGTCGTTGATGAGGCTGTCGGGATGGCCGCGGTAGGCGGCGGCGATGAGGCGCGCGGCGGCGTTCAGATCGTCTTCGCGCCACGGACGCATCTCGAGACCGGCGGGCAGACTGAGATCGGGCCGATTCCAGCGCCCTTGGAGCGATTGCACCATGAATAGCCGATGGAAGACATCGAAACCGGACCTGCGGAAGATCTCGGCGTGGGTTCCAGCCGGATGCAGCAATAACTGGGACTCGACGCGGGTGACCTGGGGGGAGTTGAGCAGTGTTTCCAGCAGATGCTTCAGCAGCGTCTCCTCGATCTCATGGCCTGAGGCAGATCCGCCGTCTGTAGGGGACGGACCTTCAGGGTTCACGCCGGGGAGCGCAAAGACATCGCCAATGACGGCCTTGCTCTCTTCGTAGACGCAAAAGGCATAGCCGGTCACCTGCCCTGACTCGAGGGCGGCGTAGCCCGGCAGCATGTGGCTGTCGATGTACTGCATCAGCAGCTTCGAGGAAGAGCGGTAGTCCCAGTGCAGCCGTTCGAGCCAGATGTCGCTTTCGGCTTCGAGCACGGGGCGCAGCACCGGCGCTGCGAAGTGGCGAAGGTCGAGAATCTCGAAAGAGACGTTGGCTGCCATATTCGTCTTCTAGACTTGGCGTCGTCTTGGCTGCCGGGACGCCGATTCAAGTCTATCGATCTTTGGCCACTGTGACACGAAGGGCTTGAGCCTCGCAAGCAAGCATAAAGCTCAATCCACCTTTGAGATCACTTGCGGCCCACGAGGTAGATCTCGAGGCCCTGCTCCGGCCAGGTGAAGAGCGGCTGGTAGGCACGGCCTTCCAGATACTCGCTCAGCGCATCCTGGGTGTGCAGATCGGCGCCGCCACGACCGGTGACCCGCGCAACCAGCAGGTGCTCCTCGTTGGGAACCCCGGATTCTTCGTAGTTCACCACCTGGCGATTGCGGTAGAACGAGAGGCCGTACTCCACATCGCGGCGCACGCGGAAGACAGCCACCGTTTCGTCGGCCGGACCAAATCCGGCGAGCCGGTTGGCCAGCGGTCGAGCGGAGTAGGAACGATCGAGAAGATGCGCGACATGCTTGGAAGCTGCGACCGCAGGGATGCCGAAAAAGGGTCCGAAGCCATAGAGGAAGAACATCAGGACGATGAGGATTCCAGTGGTGGCAAGCCGGAGGCGGGCCACACCGAATCCGTGGACCACGATCAGAATCAGAAGCGCGGCCCCGGCAGCGGCCAGCAGTGCCGCGGCGAGGGCATGGAGCGGGGGCAGGCTGGCCCCGTGCGCGACAAACCAGGGCAGGAGAAAGACGCTGAGGGTGAGAAATCCGCACAGCAGCGCGTGCCCCAGAAGGATCCAGAAGTTCAGGCCGTTGCGGCGCGACCGGAACAGGTAATCGCCGGTGAGGATGGTGATCGGGGGGATGGCGGGAAGAATATAGCCGGGAAGTTTGGATTCGGAGAAGGTGAAAAAGACGATGGGGATGAGTGCCCAAAGGACAAGGAATTCGGGAAAAGCGTCGCCGGGCCGCTTAGGAGCGGGCTTGTCGGGTTTGGAGTGACGCAGGCGCCACTCTGCCACCGAGGTCAGAATGCCGTCGACCAGGGCGCGGATCGCAATCACGGTCCAGGGCATCAGGCCGAGCACCACGACCACGACGTAGTACCAGGCTGGCTGCTGATGCTCGTAGCGATTGGTGGCGAAGCGTTCGAGATTGTGTTCGAGGAAGAACTCGCGGAAGAAGGTGGGGTTGTCGTGCTGCACAGCGACAAACCACGGCAGAACGATGGCGAAGTAGAGAAGCATCCCTGGCCACCAGAAGGAGCGCCTGATGATCGACCATTCCCGGCGCAGCGCGGCAAAGGCAAGAATGATGAGAAACGCCAGGAAAGGCGCCACCGGGCCTTTGGCCAGCGTAGCCACGCCGGTGAAGAAGTAGATATCGAAGAGCCAGAACTTGGAGTCGGTCTCGTACCACGCGTACCAGCCGAGCAGACCGATGCAAAAGGGCGCGGCCATCTGCATGTCCGTGGAGGCGCCCCGGGAGAAACCGATGATGCCGGTGCAGGCGACGGTGATCAGTGCAGCGTCGAGATGGCCTCCGCGGCGGAATCGCCGCATATGCAGATAAATGAGCGCCACCATGATGAAGGCAAAGGTGGCCGAAGGCAGGCGAGCGCTCCAGTCGTGGACGCCGAAGTCCTGAAACACGAACATGGCGCGCCAGTAGTAGAGGGCGGGCTTCTCGAGCCAGGGGCGACCGTAGAGATAGGGTGTAATGCAGGCGGTGAGACGCCCTTTAAGCGTGTCTGCGGAATCGAAGCGCACGAGCATCTCGTGAGCGATCTGCGCGTAGCGTGGTTCGTCGGCGCCTACCAGGCCGAGACCGTCGCCGCCCAGCAACGGCGTCACCCCATACAGGATGAAGAAGACTGCGAAGACAACGAACACCGAAGCTTCGCAAACAGTGGCCCAGTTCGGCAGCCGTTTCGGCGGGCCTTCTGTCGGTTCGGAAACAGCTGCTTCCAACGCGGTCTCCACGTCCGGGGGGTTCTTCAATGGATCGTCACTCATGCGGTCTTCGTGCGGGAGTGAGGGATACTCCGGGCGAGCAGGTTGAACGTTTCTGTGGCGCGCCACCGCGAACAGCGATTCGGGGGGACCGCACGCGGGCGCGTCGCGACCAGAACCAAGGCTAACAGATTCACCTCGAATCTCAAGTTCACCAGGAATCTCAAAGCGACTCGCGCACGTGAGGGCGCAGCAGGCCGAGAATCTCGTCCAGCGCGCGGAGAAGCGGTCCCTCGAGCGTGCAACCGGACGCATTCTCGTGTCCGCCGCCGCCCAATCCCTCGGCGATCGCTGCCACATTCACTCTGTCTTTGCTGCGCAGACTCACCCGGATCTGGCTCTCAGGCAATTCGCGCAGAAAGACGGCAGCCTCGACGTCGGCAATGGAGAGCGCATAGTTGACGATGCCTTCGCAATCCTCTTCCGCGGCACAGGTGCGCACCATGTCGTGATGGGTCACCCACAGCCAAGCCAGGCGTCCCTCGCGATGCAGATTGTTGAGTGCGGCGCCCAGCAGCAGCAGCTTCGACATGGGCGCACGAAAGTAGGTGTTTTTGGCGATGCGGACGGGGTCGGCGCCGGCGTGCGTCAGCTCTTCGGCCAGAGCGAAGGTCGAAGCACGCAGGCCGCCGTAGATGAACCCTCCGGTATCGGTCAGCAACGTCGTGTAGAGGCAGGTCGCCATCTCCGGAGTGATGGTAGCCCCGGCAGCCTTGATCAACCTGTACACGAGTTCCCCCACACTCACCGCGTGGCGATCGATCCAATTGAGATGTCCCCACGCGTGGCCGCTGGCATGGTGATCGATGTTGACGATCGTGAAGCTCTCCAACCCACGCAGGCGGGTCCTCTCGAAGCTGTCGCACTCCAGCAGAATTGCGGCGTCGTATGGGCCGTGTACGCGCAGTGCGGTGCGGAAGGCGCCGGCGCCTGGCAGATAGCGATAGACCAGCGGAATGCGATCGGCGGTGACCAGGTCGGCCCGCTTGCCGATCTGCTCCAGAAACATGCCCATGGCCAGGACGCTTCCCACAGCGTCTCCGTCGGGGCGGGAATGGGAGCAGACGAGGAAACGCTCGC
Source organism: uncultured Acidobacteriaceae bacterium (assembly GCA_963778705.1). Lineage (GTDB taxonomy): Bacteria > Acidobacteriota > Terriglobia > Terriglobales > Acidobacteriaceae > Telmatobacter. Next base: position 267,495 of record CAVZVM010000008.1, on the reverse strand, counting down.
CTTCGCGGATGACACGAAGGATCGCCTCGACAGGATTCGCGGCGCTTTCGGCGAGTGTGGACTGCGCCATGGTGGGGACCGAGTCGTCCATCGGCGCCTACTCGACCCGTGCCTTCTGCCGCTTGCGCGAACGCTCCATCAATTCTTCGATGCGCGCCTGGAAGCGGCCGGAGCGGTCGGCCAGGAAGCTCAATTCAGGGACGTGCCGCACCCCCATCCGCTCCTTGATCTCAAAGCGTATGTAGCCTTTGGCCGATTCGAGCGCGGCAATCGTCTCCTCTTCGGCGCGCGCAATGTCGGGAACAGCGCTGTCGACCGCGACGTAGACCCTGGCGGATTTCGCGCCGGGGTTCAGAACGACTTCGCTGATGTAGCAGAAGGCGATCCGCGGGTCCGAGAGCTCGCCCTCGAGCATCGCGCCGATCTCTTCGCGCAGCGTCTCGGCTACCCGGTCCTGATGATGTTTACGTCCTCTATGTTCCGGCATACGCAGTCTCTTATGGGGGAAAACCCATCAGGATAACAGAATGGGACTGGGAAGGGGGCGCGAACAGGACGCGTGGATGTAGGACGGCACTTCGCAAAATGCAAGAGCCCCGGGTCATCAATCCGGGGCTCCCGCTTATGGGTATCCGGGATACCGGACGCCGCTGCGAAACTAGCTACTTCTTATACATATCGGCTACAGCCGATAAAAATCGAGTGTGGCCGTCACACTTACTACGTATGGAGCACAACGCGGGAATCGCGCCGCATCTGCTCCGGCGACTCACGCTGCATTTGCATGGCATACTGCAAGGCTTCAGCGACCAAGGTGCGAACGGTCGATCGCTCTTCCAGCTCCAAAGCCCGTTCGATGGCTCTCAGTTTCTCCACAAGCTGAATTGGATTCATCGCGGCCCGATACCTCTCACTTTTGAGCATGGGTGAGGATCGCTGCAGCGGATGTGACCGAGCGCACTCTTGTCGGAGAAAAGTCACTCGATCGACGAAGGCCGCCGGCGCGAAAGATCGCGCTGCCCCAGGACCTAAACCTCTTCGTATCAGCTTTCTACATAATCCCAGAAGGTGTCGGTCAGCTCCGCGCCGAGCTCATTGGCCATGCGCCGAGCGGCGCGCTCGACCTCCTCAATTAATCCGTGGAGATAACTGCGCGAGTGTGAGATGGCCACGATGCCCAGCGTGGCCGACTGCCAGGTCACGGCCTCATCCATCTCCGCAACGGAGATGTTGAAAGACTGGCGCAGCTGGTCCTTCATCGAGCGCACCACCTGGCGGCGGTCCTTGAGCGACTGGGCGTGCTCGATGCGAATCTCGAGGGTAAGGTGGGCGACAGGCATATTCGTCGATGCTTTGGATGGATGCCATTCTACGGCCAGTCGTCAAGAGCCGGGAGTGATCTGCAAGAGAAATCGAAGCGCTGCCGGCCTGCTTATCGCAACAGCGCAAAGGCGACTACCGTTTCGCGCGCGTCGCCGAGTTCAGTCAACAGCCGTTCCTCCAGATCGTGCGGGACGGGCATCTCGCAGGCAGCGATCTCGGCTTCGTTAGCACCGACGAAGCACAGCTCGCAGCAGCCCAGGCCATCTTCGACCCGCGTCGGCGGACCGAAGACACGGCAGGTCATCGGGCGCCCCGCATACACATCGCAAAGCCCTGTGGCTGGATTGAGCGCCGGACACGGAGCGTCATTGGCGAACTCCTCGAAGCGGGCCTGGTCGTCTTCGGAGGTGCCGAGGATGCCAGTCGCGGGATCGCCGGGAAAGTCAGGGCCGAACTCAGCAACCCAGGCACGGGCGCGTTCTCGTACGGCCTCGGCAGTTTCAGGGTCCGCAGCCTGCAATGCCCTGCCCAGCCGCGCCACATCGAGCGCGTTGATGGCGAAGACTCCATGGCAGCACTGCGTGCAGCCGGGCTTGCAGGCCAGCCACGCACCAGCACGCCGCGCAGCATCGGCCAGAGCCGCGTCCATCATTTGGACAAGCTGGCTATCGCCAATTTGGACAAGCTGGCTATCGCCCATCCGTGCATCTCCCGAGGGCAGCTCCATCGCGCCAAGCATACCCCATGCCGGTTCGTGCCAGCGTCCCTTTGCTCGTGCTATAAGGGCTTGAGGTCGCCGTGCTTTACCTGGAGCGCATTCCCGCCGCCCCACTGGACAAGTTCATCCGCGTGCTGTGGTACGCGCGTGTCAACGATACTGCGCACCGGCGCGAGCGTGTTCTCCCCAGCGGCTGCGTCGAGGTGATCCTCAACCTGGCCCGCGATTTTCTGCTCGATTGCCCCCCAGACTGTTTTGGGGGCGAAAATGATCATCGCATGCCGCCTGCACTGATCGTCGGCGCGCGCTCGATCTACGAGATCATTGACACCTCCGACATGGCTGATCTGGTGGGAGTCGCGTTTGCGCCCGGGGGCTTCGCGCCGTTCGCGTCCGATGCAGTCGACCAGTTCAGCAATCGCTCGATCGATCTGACGGACGTCTGGGGCTCATCCGCCTGCGGCCTGCGCGACCGGCTACGCGAGTTGCCCACGCCGCAGGAGAAGCTGAGCTGCCTGGAGCGGTTCATGCTCTCGCGCTTGGTTCCGCGCATTCTGCAGCCGGCTCCGGATCGTACCGGTGAAGTTGCGTTCGCCCTGCAGCAATTCGACCGAGCGCCCGGAGTCGCCACAGTCCGCGAGGTGGCCCGGCAGACCGGGTGGAGCGAACGGCGATTCTCGCAGGTCTTTCGCGAAGCCGTAGGCCTTTCTCCCAAGGTCTGGTGCCGTGTGCAGCGCTTCCAGAAGACTGTGCGGGAACTGCACGCTGGCCGCGATGTGCGCTGGGCGGAGCTGGCTCTCGACTGCGGTTACTACGACCAGGCGCACTTCGCCAACGAGTTCCGCGCCTTCTCGGGCATCGACGCGACCACCTACACGGCGCACCGGCAAGGCCCCTGGGCCAACCACCTTCCGGCGGATTAGGCTCTCCGGATATCGGTCCCGGATTTCCGATTCTTCCAAGCGCTACGCAACGGCGATCTGCAATATTGATGGCAATTGAGGAGGTCGTATGTCAGGTCCCGCACCGAATTCCCCATCCACCATCATGCCTGCCCTGCGTTACAAGGATGCTCCGGCCGCTATCGATTGGCTCTGCTCGGTCTTCGGATTTGAGCGGCATGCCGTCTATCCCGGCCCTGACAACACCATCGGCCATGCCGAGCTCAAGCTGGGCGGCGGCATGATCATGCTCGGCTCCCAGAAGGACGATGAGTACGGCCACAGATTCAAAACTCCTGAAGACGTCGGAGGCTTTGAGACGAGTGGCGCGTACATCATCGTCGTCGACGCCGACGCGGTCTATGCGAAGGCCAAAGCCGTGGGCGGCGTCATAATCCGAGAATTGCAGAACACCGACTACGGCAGCCGCGAGTTCACGGTGAAGGACCCGGAGGGGCATTCGTGGAGCGTGGGCACGTACGATCCGTGGAAGGTGCAGAGCTGAGAAACCAGGGAATAGGGATTGGGGATTAGAGAACACCTCGCATCCTCTCGCGATGAAACTGCGCAACGAGGGGGTGCCGGGGCGTAGTCTTGGCGTAGGTTCCCGGAGGTTTTCTTGCGTCTGATCCGATGCGCGTCCTGCTCTGTCCTCGTTGTATCGATGGTTGTCGCGGTTCACGCGCAGCAGGCGCGCCTGCTTGTCGCCCAGAAAGGTGAGAACAGCCTTGCTATCGTCGATCCGGTGGCGGGCAGGGTGCTGGGCTCTGTCGACGAGGGCGGCGTGACCGGGCATGAGGTAATCGCGTCCAGGGATGGGAAGACGGCCTACGTTCCCATCTACGGCAACTCGGGCGTCGGCAAGCCGGGTACGGACGGCAGCAAGCTCGTCGCGATCGATATCGCCACGCAGAAGGTTGTCGGGACACTCGATTTCGGGCACGGCGTGCGTCCGCACTGCCCGCAGATCGGTCCCAAAGACGGCAAGCTCTACGTGACCACGGAGCTGGATAAGTCGATCACTATCATCGATCCCAAAACGCTGAAGATCGTCGGGAGCATTCCCACCGGCCAACCGGAGAGCCACATGCTTGTGCTCTCGCATGATGGCCGCCGCGGTTATACCGCCAACGTGGGACCGGGGACCGTCTCGGTGCTCGACATCGCGGCACGGAAAACGCTCAAGGTCATTCCCATCTCCGGCAATACGCAGAGAATCTCGATTTCCAACGACGACCGCTGGGTCTTCACCGCGGATCAGACCAAGCCGCAGATCGCGGTCATCGATACCAGGACCGACACCGTTGCCAAGTGGATCCCGATTGAGAGGGTCGGCTATGGCAGCGCGCCCACGCCCGATGGCCGGTGGCTGCTGATGGCGCTGCCCGATGCCAACGAAGTTGCGGTCGTCGATCTCGCAACCATGCAGGCAACGCAGACCGTGCGGGTGTGTGCTAATCCGCAGGAGGTGCTGGTGCGGCCCGATGGCAAGGCGGCCTACGTGTCGTGCATGAGCGGCAACCAAGTCGCCGAGATCGATCTTGCGAGCTGGACGGTGGCGCGAAATATCGCGACTGGCAAGGACACGGATGGGCTGGCCTGGGCCGCGGGGCAGTAGAGCGCAACAAATAGAAACCATGCAGATGCTTTGCGCCGGTGCGATTCCGTTGGTTGCTGACTCGCCGCCTTCCGGCTGAACAAGCGGAGGGATGGAGTCTGATGGCTATGCCGCTTGGGACTCTCTTCGCGCCAGCGTCCGATCGCCGACGCCTGAGCCGCGATGTACAAATCGACAGAAGGTTGTCTGGGATTTTGCAATCCGATGCGTGGAAAAACCTCGCCGGGTGCCGAACTGCGCTCCCTGGATTCGGTGGCAGGACTTTCCTTCGTTGCGATGCAACCACGACCCCGAAATTCGACTCGTATTCATGTGTGCCCTTCTGAAGTCGATGGGCGGACATGAGTCCTTTACGAAAGAGAGAACCACTATGAAGAAGTTTTTCGCAGCAGCTCTTTGTGCAGCCAGCTTCAGCTGTTTGGCCCTATCGCAAGATACGGCGAAGATCGATGCACGCCTTGACGCGGCTCACGCGGTCCTTCATGAATTGATGAACACGCCCGATAAGGGTCTCCCGCTGGACATCGCCTCGCGTGCGACCTGCGTGTTGGTGGTGCCAGCCTTCAAGAAGGGCGCTTTCGTCATCGGTGGGGAATACGGACAGGGCGTGGCGACCTGCCGTACACACAACGGCGGTTGGAGTGGCCCGGCGTTCATTCAGCTCGAAGGCGCAAGTCTCGGTTTCCAAATCGGTGGGCAATCGACCGATCTTGTGCTGATTGGTGTGAATCATCGCGCCCTCGAGGACCTGCTGAAAGACAAGGTAAAGCTGGGCGGCGATGCTTCGGTCGCTGCTGGACCCGTGGGCCGCGACGCGCAGGCTTCGACGACGGAACTAGCCAGTGCCGAGTTCCTGACCTACTCGCGTAACCGGGGCTTATTTGCCGGCATCGACCTAAACGGTGACGTCGTCCATCAGAACCATCGGGACACGGAAGCCGTGTATGGTCACCCTGTTCCCTTCGACAAGATTCTGACCGGAGGCGAACCGACTCCTCCAGCCGCTATGCACTTCGTGGCCACTGTGAATCAGCTCTTCCGCCGAGGCGAAGCGCACAGGGACGCGGGCAACTGAAGGCCAGGAATCGCGCTCACGGCGAGAGCACTTCGGCTTGGCGAGAGCACTTCGGGCTTATTGTTCTGTACGTACGATGAGCCGAGTGCTCTACCCCGTCGCATGACTCAGTCCGCCGTTTCCCGCGCGTGCTCGCTCTGAGTGATGTCCCTATGCTTCCGGATGAGCCAAAGCGCGGCCGGCCTTTGTGAGGCGGAGAGGCCCCAGGGCACGATGCAATGCGTTGCCGAACGCCGCTCTCAGTTTCAACTTCGGAGTCCAGCCCCACCGCACCCGAGACACAAAGTCGAAGTACGAGTCGGAGGACATAGGCTCCATTCTCCCCAAAAGAAACGGGTCGGTGGCGAGACTCGAAGGCCGCGGTTCGGTCGTAAACGCGAAGTCAAAGTATCGCGCCGCCTGCTCCCGCACGCCGCGATCGAAGTAGCCGTAGGGGTAAGCAAATGTGCGAACGGGTGACCCGACGATCTCTCCTAAGGCATCCCGGCTGACCGCCAGCTCATGCTGCAGATCGCTCTCATGCAGTGTCCTCAGATCCGGATGGCTGCAGCTGTGCGCTCCATATTCGATTCCGTGCTCTTTCCATTGCAGCAGCGCTTCCTCGTTCATCAGGGCACGAGGCTTCCAGCCGAGTTTGACATCCCATTGATTGAACTTCGCGATCTCTCCCGTCACCACCATGCAGACCGCGGAGAAGCCGAACCGTTGCAGAATTGGAAATGCAGACTGAGCGGTATCGTCATAGGCATCGTCGAACGTGATGAGCACGGGCTTCGGCGGTAATTGAAAATCACCTTCCCGCCAGGCAATGAATTCAGCAATGCCAATGCTCCGGTAGCCGCCTTTGGCGAGCCACCGCATCTGGCGCTCGAAGGTGCTCCCCGTCATGCTGAGTGCGGTGGGCGAGGAATCCGCATCAGATGTTACGAGGTGATAGAGCAGGATCGGCACACGAACAAGAAACGACGCTTGGAGTTTGGTCCACGACCCGGCAGCTGAAACTGCACCGCGACAAGCAGCAGCCTCCACTCGCAGCTTCAAAAGGCGCTGAGCGGCGCGCAAGAAGAAGGCATTCCTCCGAAAAGAGTGCACCACCCGAAAGAGAGGCTTCAGAATGGGTTCCAGGGAAAACGGTAGGCGTGCCATGAGGCTGCGAAGGACCCGCTTCCGCGCAATGTCTTGATCCCACTTCGCGATCGAAGACATAGCCCGATACGCGGGCTGGCTTCGTGCGAAGCTCACTTCGAAAGCAGAGAGTTCCCTGGCGTCGGAGACCATGGCATCGGGGGTTTGGTCATAGAGCCGATAGGCGACCGCCGTGGGCGCATAACGCACTTGTGCCCCCGCTTGCTGCAGCCGGTATGCGTGTTCGGCCTCGGCATGGCGGAGATAGCTCTCATCGAACGGATTCTTCTGCAGCAATGATCGCCGCACGGAGCTATTTGCGCGGAGAGCCAAATCCGAAAGGCCTGGACCTTCCATTGTGAGTCGAATGAAATCGTGTTGTCCACGTTCCCGTAAGAGTGCGGTGACTGCAGTGCGGGGACACTCTGGGTGCGGAAATACGGGGCCCAAGAGGACCAGACGTTCATCGCACGCGTGCGCCGCGATATGTGCGGCAACCAGGCCTGGCTCACAGATGCAGTCATCCTGGATCAGAACGACGATCTCACCGCTCGCTACCCGGATTGCGGAGTTCATCGCGGCGGCGAAACCCCGCCTGGATTGCTGCAGGAAACGGACTCGGGGATCCGAAGTGTAGGAAGGCATTCCCCGCCCGGTCCCGTCCGTTGACCCATCTGCAACAACAATGATCTCGTAGTCGTCGTGGGCGAGTGCCTGGCACAGAAGCGCGTCGAGACAGCTCTGCAAGCTGCTCCATCGGTTATACGTGGGAACGACGACCGAAGCTTTCTTCATGCAGTCTCTGCCCCAACCCTGGACCCCTGCCGACTCTTCCTCCTTTCGTCGACAGCGCCCGCGGGCCGCGCTGACATTCCGGGCACCGGGACAAAATCGTTCCGAGATTCCAGGCTATCTGGAAGACCGCCTTGTCTCGATGCTGTCGCCTCACCGGAACTTCGTACTCTCTGCTTTTCTTCCAGCCACAAACGAGGAAGCTCGGCGATCTCTCCAAAGGTCCCCCATACCAGGCATTTGAAATAAAACCGCCGCTTGATGTCCGAAGTGAACAGCCAATTCTTGACTCTCGGTGCCAGCAGATTCACGACAATGAACGGCACGGAAAAGCACCATCTCGGAACCCCGTACACATCCGTCCTGTTGGCCGACTCGCGGATTCGCGAGCGCCCCTGAAAGTAGAAGTAGTTGAGGAAGTGGCTCTTGCTCAGGCGGGCATCGGGCACGGCATGGTAGACGACCGCGGACGGCTCGTACCACAGTCGTCCACCCGCCAGGTTGACTCGGCGGCTGAACTCCGTGTCCTCGCTGCTCAGCAGGCTCACGCCGGAACGTCCGAGGTCGGTGCGGTAGAGACCGCAGGCCCCAAATACTTCCCTGCGATAGGCAACGTTGCCGCCAAAAAAGGGCTCGCTCGAAGCACCTGCCTTGTCTCCAAGGTCGAAGAAACCGAGAACACCGCCCAGATTGTGTTCGCCTTGCAGAGAGAGCCAGGGCGGACATTGGAAGCTGTTCGAGGCGCCGATGCGGCCCCCGGCGCTGCTCCATTCACCGGAATCCAGAACGCCAGTCAGATTCGATAACCAAGTCGGGGCGACAACAATGTCATCGTCGGTGAAGGCCAGGATGTCCCCTTTTGCTGCCCGAATTCCGGCGTTCAATGCGTTCGATTTCCCCTGTTTCGGCTCGAACAGGTAGCGGACACGGCCGGGGTACGCCTTCTCGAACGTCTCGATTACTTCACGTGTCCGGTCGGTCGAGTTGTTGTCAACGACCAGCACGTCCCATTCAACTGATTCCGGCAGTTCAGAAGCAACAACACTCTCCAGAGCCTTGCCAAGAATTTGGGAGCGGTTGTAGGTGCACAGAATGACTGTAATCTTCATTTATTGGCCCAATCGATCGCACACGCACGCCAAGTCGCCGGCGAAGGCGCAGAAATATAGTCGTCCCCTCAACGAAACTTGTTGTGATGCGTCTATACATACTTCCTCATTTCTCTAAGCATCCGTCAATACAGCGGGCGCACCGAATCGTGCCACTTTCGTTGCAGATGTCCTCTGTGCAAGATCACGGATGTCACCCTGGCCGCGCGCATATAATTCCCCACCCAACAGGAATCCGTTTCGCTTTGCACTCTCCGTGCATTTTCAGGAATTCCGCCTTCTGACCTGACCTCCACGAGACGGCTCGCTCCCCGCTAGTCGGCGTCCGCCGAGCTGGTTTCTCAAGCTCACTCCGATGTTTCGTGGATAGCCCATCCGGCAGTTGCTGATCTGATACCTGTGTTCCTGGCCGACTCTACGGTCGTCCCGCATCACCAGCACCTGAGGACTGGGCATTGAGTTGATACAGATGCTTTCAGTGTCGGATGAGAACCCACCAGGAGAAGCATGGAACGTGACCTGCTGGAGCGAATAGCCAGGCGTCAGATAAAGTGTGCCGACAGGAGGTGCATCCGACCGCAAATCAACATCGGCCTTAACAAGCAGCCACTCGCCTGGGCTGAGCATCATCAGCGTTTCCGGCAGATTGCCCCTTCCGTACAGTTCGACGTAGCCGATTGAATCGCGCCTCTGAACCGGTGACACTGACAGGGCAAGGCTTAAGTAGCTGAACTGTTTCGATGGATCATTTGGTTGAAGGTCGAGAGGTGAGGCGAAACGGGCACTTGGATTGGTGCCCTTCCAGTGTTGAGGACTTTGAATACAACTTGAAATCGTCGCTTCGGAGCGTCGTTGCGAGCGGTCGCATTCACGAGACTCACGGTGAGCGAGCGAGGGTCGCGGATGTCCGCTGCACAGTCGGAGACTGAGCCCATTCCTCCACCTGAGCCATAGCCATGCTCGACTTTTGGTGGGGGCGGAAACCTCAGCTGCACGCGTTGAGTGGTCGTCGTGAGATCGATGGTTTTCACCTGCTGGGTAGGAGCAGGCGGGTTGCGACTGTCGCCGGAGACGGCAAAGGACCAGGTGGACTGCTGAGCGAGAACGCGCCTTGCAGGAAAGAGGAGCAGCACGGCAAGGAGCCAGAGCAGGCGGCAGCGTTTCATGCACTCAGCATAGCTGGCGTCGGGCGTGGGCCAGAGAAGAGCGAGATGCAGGATTGGTCGACCTGCGGACTGCCAAGTAACTCTCTCATTGGCACAAACCAACCTGAACCCATGTCAAGCACTCAACGAAGCTGAATGACCTCGGCCATCGACAAGGATGGTGAGTTGGTGGACCGGTTAGAACCAGCAGTCTGGATGCGTCGAGAGGGGTTGGCGATCACCACCTATAAATCCGTACAACTTCATAAGCTCACGCCATCGCATCAAAACTGAGCTTTCCCTTTCCAGCCAAATTCCGCTCAGCGCGAGCTGCATTCGTTGGTCATTTTTGCATGCCGTTTCGACCACATCTAACGCCGCGTTCCCGTAGATGTCTATGAAGTCTTCGAGCGGACCTGCCGCGACATAGCCAAGCTCACCGTTAGAATCAGCCTTTTGCACGAGAAGCTGAATGATCGCCCAGGCTCCAGCCAAGTCCGCTTTGACGCGCCTCTGGACCTCTTCCCATGCCCAGAAATCTTCGTCGCGACCGTTGGCGTGATGACGCAGATAAACGTCAATCAAAGCGGTTGGCTCAGGGTGCATGCTCCCAGCATAAGCTACGTTTCGGTACGATACAGAATCGGTTGTTCGACCTGCGCTGAACTTCGCTCGCGGTCCGTGTTCTCGATGAACCAAAGTGCCAGCTTACAGCGCGCTTTCGGATTCGGCAGCACGGCCCAGGCGGGCAGTGAAGCCGGAGAGGATCGCATACGGACGCAAGACGAAGTCGAGCACAAGGCGCGGCATGCGGCGGAAGTCGTCGGCGAGGGTGCGGCCGGTGTGCCCGGTGAGAAAGACACCGCGGCGCATGATGTGGAGATGGAAGAGGGCGGAGACGAGCGTGAAGATACTGGCGGCGAGGATGGCTCTTGGCGGGGCTGCGGGACCGACGGCCCGATGGGTGAGCCAATCCAGCAATTGGGCGAGCCCTGGAACGCCAACCACGACGATCAGATTGCCGAAGAAGCGCGAGCGCAACGACAGTGCGCGCTGCTGCATTCCCGCATAGAGTCCAGAGGTGAGCGTGACGTACGCCATCTCCACCGCAATCACGGCAAAGCGGGCCTGCGGACCGGAACGCGCCATCGCCACGAGATAGACCAGCGACCGAACCGCGGCACTCAGCAACGCACACTTCCAATTCCAGGCACACTTCCAGTTCCAGCAGGCGACCGTCTGCAGCAAGGTCCAACTTTTCGGTTGCATGGCCTCATTGTGCAGGACACGGGGACATGCAAGGTCACACCGGTGTTACAGGAGCATTGAGATCGGTCCCGGAGGTAATGACTTAGATTCCAGGCTCTGTGATTCGAGTCACGAAGAGAGAAAGGTGCAGCCCGCTAGGCTCGAAGCGACGGGGAAGGCTGCTCAGAAGCGCGCCCCAGAGCGAGGAGATTTCATCATGGCGTATGTCGTGACCGATGCGTGCACCAAGGATTTTGTCTGTGTGGCGGAGTGCTCTACCGCGGCGATTGCGCCGCAGGCCAGCGATGCCAATGCCGGGTCGGTGATGCAGGTTTATATCAATCCCGATGAGTGCATCGACTGCGGAAACTGCGCGACAGTGTGCGCGCAGAACGCGATCTTTGCCGAGGACGAGTTGCCGGCGGACAAGAAGGATTTTGCCGCGAAGAACAAGGCGTACTTCAACTAGAGGCTCCTCTTCGAACGACCGCGAAAGCCTAAAAGCAGATCCTTCGACTTCGCTCAGGGCAAGCTTTCGCCCCAGGCTTGCGGGTTCTCAGGATGACACAGCATTAAAAGGACAGGACCAGGGGACGACAGGAGAGATGTACGCGTGGTGCACCAGGACCATACAGAGTCAGGAGTGCACAGGGGACGGCGCGGCGGTTGATTGTGTCTGGGATTGGGGCGGGGTGGGCGGCGCCTCGGGCTTCGCCTGAGGAACCGTCGTTTCCGGCGCAGGAGCGGGCATGGTCGCCGGAGCAATTGCCTGTGCAGGCGCGGGCGTCACGGGCATGGTCAATGTCTGCACCGTGCTGGGATCGTCGCGCAGCTTCACATAGAGGGTTCCGCCGGCCGCGTGAGGGACGACGAGTTCGGTGCCGGTGAAATCCGGCGGCACGTCGGTCGGGTTGTCGAAGGCGGGAGTCGCTGCAACGGCGGCGGCAAGGAAGAGATTGCTGCCGGAGAGCGCACAGGGCCGGGCCAGGGCACGCGGGCAGTGCAGCTCTTTGAAGCCGGGCATGCGCACCAGGGTGCCGAGGGGTTGCCAATCCCCTGCGATTCCATCGGCGGAGACGGGGCGTGCCTCGACGGGACCGAAAGCCGAAGGGCCAAAGCGAGTCAAGGGCTCGACAACACCGAGAGCGGTGCCGGCATCTTCGAGCATCAGGCTGCCATCGGCGAGTGAAAGCACAGTTCGGAAGCTTCCGTCGACAGCGGCGACTTCGATTTTTTCGTCGCGCGGGAAGGCGGCTGGGACCTTCGATTTGAGAAAGAAGACGAGGCGCTTGTCTACAGGCAGATCGTCCTGGCTGCCCAGGCGCACGAGGGTCGGCGTGTCGTCGGCGGTCCGGTCCTGCGTGCCTTTACTCAACAGAGCGATCTGGGGGCGTGCCGGCAAGACCGTTGCGTGGACCTTGAGTTCCCGGCCATCGCGCAGTTGTACGTTTGCGAGATAGTGCTGTCCCGGCTCAATGGCTGCCGTGGAATTGTCGGCTTTCAGGGTAAGGCGGTCGGTGTCCTGGACGCGGCCAAGCCCCTCCGGCGACCAGGTGACTCCGCTCAGCGATACTTTGGCGACTTCATCCAGGCGGTTGCCGGTGAGGACAGCGTCCGGGTCCCCAGAGCTGAACGAGAGGCGCTCGAGCGAGGCGGCTTCGGCATAGGCGTCCAACATCAGGACATCGGGCTTTTCGAGGCCAAACTGATGGACCGCGATCTTGACCGGGCCAGGGGTGGCATTGGCCATGGGTACCGAGACGGCGAGCAGATCGGACTTCTGCGATTTCCAGGCGAGCGGAAGAGCATTGCTCCTGGCGGTCAGCTCTTCGACCTTATCGATGCAGAGGCTGCTGTCGCCCTTCACGTGGAGGGTATCTTCGCGGCCTACGACGAGAGCGGACTGCTCGCCGGAGGCCAGGCTCCATTTACCCTGCTGCGCGGAATACAGGTGGTAAGCGGGTCCGATCCAATCGTCGAAGCCCCACTTGCCACGCACTTCGCCGGTAACTTCGCTCGCGGGAAAGAGTGGGGCCGGTTTCATCAGGGCGAGGCCGCCCTCACCGGGATCGGCCTTCACGGGAAGATCGAAAGCATGGCCTCCAGTCTCGACGTGCAACTTGAGATCGTGAGCAAGCTGCGTGGCGAGGACCAGAGGTGCGCCTCCGGCGGGAAGAATGAGATCGGGCTTCTGCGCACAGTAGACCTCCTTCGGGTCGATGGGGTGGAGTGGAGGCATACGAGCGGGGCCGACGGGAGGCAGGGCAACGACGACCACCGACTTGGGATCGCGGAAAGAAGGCGGAACACTCAGCCGCAGGTTGAGGGTGTCCTCGGTAGGGAGGGCGAGAGCCGGCAGATATTGATAGCGGGCGGTATGCAGCGAAGAGAGTATCCGTGCGGTGTCGACGATGGCGCCGATGTAAGGACTGTAGGCTCCCGCGCCGGCGACCGGGGAGTAAGCGAGCTGGTTCATCAAGTCGGCGGTGGAACCGGCGGTGAGCTGGGCCACGCGCGTTTGCGCATTGGCGTCGTCCATCACCAGCCCCTCGGTGTGTGCCGACAGGCAGGTTGCCTGCTGCTCCACGGGCTTGTCGAAGCACTCTTGATTGACCTTGATGCCCAGGCTGCGCGCGGCTGTCTCGGCGCGCTCCTTGAGAGAGTTGGGGTCGGTTTGCGAGGTGACTTTGACTTCGGCGAGGTAAGCATCGAGACGCATCCGGTCCCAGCTGGCGGCCTGCAGATCTTGAGCTGCGCGCACAAAGACGCCGGGACGGCCGCGGACGGTATTGCGCAGGGTGCTGAAATCCCCGCCGGTCTCAGGGGCCAGGAAGAGGACGGCCTGTTGTGCTTCCTGGGGAACGGTGACGAATACGCCTTCCTCGCGCACATCGTGGTTCCAGGTTTCGACGCGGGTGAACCAGTCGTTGGGCGGGGGGTTGGTGATGCCACGCAAGAAGGCGATGACGAGCACGTAGCGCGCGGACTGGCTCTCGGGAAAGTCGGGATGAATCCAGAGACGATCGCCGGGGAGGAGGTTCGGCACCTCGCCGACGGGCAGAGTCAGGTCACCCCTCTTGACGTGCACGTCCACTTTGGGACCGGCAAGGTCGAAGGCTTGGGCAACCGAGGGCGATGCGGAGAAGGACAACAGTAAGGCCAACAACAAACGACGCATATTCCTATTGTACGAAGATACGGTCTGTGGCGAGGTCTTCATGGGAGCCGGGGGTGCTTCGGAAGGTGCCCGGGTTGCACTCGTGGCAAACCGTCTCGATTCCCTGTGGCAATGACTAAGAATCGTATTATCATCATTGACACCAGGACAGGGGTTTGATCGATCCTGGAGGATTTTTAGCTAGAAGTTCTGATTCGCTTTTTTCAGGTTCGGCGTGGCGGCCGAGTTATCAGCCACAGAGCAGTGATCTTCTCCGAGGGGGCCGTCTGGGATTTTCGCACCGCGCCCATGCGGGAGAGCCTTATCCGGATTGGTCCTGATTGTTCTTGCGTGAACGCAGCATCTGCGATAGCGTGGCTAACATATTCTGGGTCAAGTTCTTTGGGACGAGAGGCATGCACCGATAGGTGGGGCTAAAGAGACGTTATAGGGAGATGGGGACAATGAAGGCGACAAGAGCTGCGCAAAGCAGCATAGATGTGAGCAACCTAACTATCCCTGAAGCGGAAGAGATTATTGAAGAGGCCTTGGGTGAGTTAGCTTTTTCGCAGGATCCGGGAATGGCTCGGGCATTGCGGTTTCTTGCACCTCCGGGATATCAGGCGATCGTGGAACTGTGTAGCGAAAGTGGACGCAGCAAGCGCCGCAATGCGCCAGCGGATACGTGGTCGCCCGAGGAAGACGAGGTCCGCATCTACTTCGAGCGAGCAGAGGACGCTGCAGCCATCCCCCGGGAGTTTCGAGCACCGCGGATGGCGGCCGAGCGCGCCCCGTTTGAGAGCGATGAAGAGGCCCAACCTGCGATTGCGCCAGCCGACCTTGAGATTCGGGTCCGCGAACTGTGCGCGGCCCTGGCCGAGGCCGAACGTGGTGGGCACGCGTTTATCGCGCTCAAGTGGTTCCGCGACTCGTTTTTGCCGCGCAAGAGCTTCCGCTGGAACCAGCATCCTGAATCCAGGCAGGCGGTCCTGGCCGAGGCAATCCAGCGAGGCGTGGTGCTGACCAGCAAGATCGCCAACCCGAAGACACCGGCCTATCCGACGACGACGATCCGCCTGAACCGCGCCGAGGCGAACATCCCCGAAGAAGCGCAGCGTTTCCATCCGGTGGCAGTCAGCGGTCCATCCGTTGTCGAAGTCATTGAAGAGGAACGGGGCGTTCTGTGAGCTGCTACTTCCTCGAGTCCACGGCCTTCGCCAAGCTGTTTGTGCAGGAGCCCGGCACAGACGCGCTGATCAAGCTGATGGAGGCCGTCGAGGACAACCGTAAGTTGATTGCGGCTTCGGCGCCGCTTGAGGTGTACTCCGCGATCCGGCGTCGTGCGCGGGCAGGCGCTTTGAGCCAGGACGATGCCAATGCCGCGCTTGAGATTCTGCGCATTGAGGCGGCGAGGATGGTGCAGGAGCCGTTGAATCCCGCGGTTCTTGAAGCTGCCCGGCTGCTGCTGGACCGCACCGATCTGCGCTGGCCCGATGCTTTGCAGGTAGGCGCTGCAATTGTGGCGCGCGAGATGTTTCAGGGGATGGAGATCGTCTTTGTGTCGGCCTCACGGCATATGCTTGAGGCGGCACGATGCGAGGGCTTCAATGTCCTCGATCCCGTAAACGAGGCCATGGCGCAGCAGGTCTAAGCGAATCTACGCGTTCTTGTCTAGCCTCGGCGCTTGCGCAATACCCACGTCGTCATACAGCGGTAATCCTGAACGATAGTCGTCTTCAGCGGATCGACCAGCACGCCATTCAGCTCATCGGTCAAGCGCAGCAGGATCTTTTCATCCACCAGGAACCACTCGGAGCCGTCGCCGATGGTGTAGATATTGGGGCGCACGGATTCGAAGTCCATGCCGATGCGCGAGCCTAATCTGCAAAACAGTATCCCGCCTGGGCGCAACACCCTCCACAACTCTTTCAACATGGCCAGAAAATGCCGGTCATCGCGCGCGAAGTGCAGAACAGCGCTGCAAATCACCACATCCGCAAGCTCATCGGGAAACGGCATCTTTTCAATCGGCGCAACCTGGAAGTTCTCCGCCGGCAGTCCAGTCCCCAGCGACGCAGAGAGCTTGCGTACATGCTCCACACCCGCAGCGTCCTGATCGACCGCGAACACTTCGCACCCTTCTCGGAGTAAATGGACGAGGTTGCGCCCGTAGCCGCACCCGGCGTCGAGAATCTTCATGCCGGGGGCGATGTTGCCGCGCAGGATCTGATCGAAGACATAGATATCGATCTGGCCGAATTGCTCTTGGACGTTCACGCAGGCTCAGTTCTTAGTTCACAGTTCTTAGTTATCCGGCGACCGCTTGAATCGCACTGCCGCAGACAGCGGCGAGACGGCCTATGCCGATGCGAATCTGATCGGGCGTGGCGTTGGAGAAGTTCAGGCGCATATAACGCTGACCTGTGTCGCTGGTAAAGAAGTCGCGCCCAGGAACGAACAAGACTTTGCGGGCCGTGGCTTCGGGCATCAGGTCTTGCGTGTTCACTCCCTCGCGACAGGTGACCCAGAGAAACATGCCACCCTCCGGGTGGGTCCAGACATAGCCTTCGGGCATGGTCTCGCGCAGGCAAGCGTCCATGATGCGAAAGCGCTCGCCATAGGAAGCACGAATGCGTTCGATGTGGGCGGCGCTGTCGAAGTCGGCGAGATAGCGATGCACGATGCGCTGGTCAAGGGTGGACGTATGAATGTCGGCGGCTTGTTTGACGATAGTCATACGGCGACGAATCTCGGGAGCGGCAACCGTCCAACCAATGCGGAGACCGGGCGCGATGGTTTTGGAGACGGTGCTGTTATAGATGACAATGCCCTCGGTATCGAGGGACTTGATGGCCGGAATGTGCGTACCGGCGTAACGAAGAGCGCCGTAGGGATCGTCTTCGACGACGATGAGGCCATAGCGTGCGGCGATGGAGTAGAGCGTCTGTCTGCGCTCGGCGGAGAGCGTCACGCCGGTGGGGTTTTGAAAGTTGGGGATGGTGTAGAGAAATTTCGGGCGTTCGCGTTCGATGAGTGCGGGCAGAGCGTCGGGAACGAGGCCGAGTTCATCGGTGGGCACGGCAACAAAGCGCGCCTGGTAAACGCGAAATGCCTGGAGAGCCGCGAGGTAGGTCGGGCTCTCGGTAAAGATGCAGTCGCCGGCATCGATGAAGAGCTTGCCGGCCAGATCAAGTGGCTGCTGCGAGCCGGTGGTGATGAGGATATCGTCGGCGGTGCAGGCGATGCCGCGCGCCCGCGAGATCGCTGCGAACTGTTCGCGCAAGGGAGCGAAGCCCTCGGTGGTGCTGTACTGCAGCGCGGAGGCACCGGTTTCACGCAGAACCCGTTCGGTCGCAGCGAGAACATCGTCGACGGGAAAGAGTTCGGGCGCGGGCAGGCCGCCGGCGAAGGAAATGACGTCGGGCTGCTCGGTGGCTTTGAGAATCTCGCGAACGGCAGAGGCACGCACACCGCTCATGCGTTGAGCAAATTGGATGTTCATAGTGACCTCATTCCTTGCGAAAGCGATTGGCTTTATCGAACTCGTCGCGCAGTTCCGGGGTACGCAGGTTCTCGCGGATATGGGTTAGACGCTGCTCCAGCGCGAGGATCGCTTTCTGGATGGCGTCGGCGTTAGTGTGGGCGATGTCGCGCCACATGGAATAGGGGCTGGCGCCGAGACGCGTCATCTCGCGCAGACCGCGGCCGCCAACATCTTTCAGCTCGGGCGCATCGCCGACCCGATCTTCGAGCAGAGCGCTGAGGGCAGTGGCGACAAGCTGGGGCAGATGACTGACCCAGGCGACGAGCTCGTCGTGCCGCTCGGCATTCAAATTGATGACGCGCGCGCCCATCTTGCCGACCCAACAGCGCCAGTCTTCGACCAGAGCTGTAGATTGCGGGGAACGCTTCCAACCAGGGTCGTCGGTGAAGAGCCAGACTGCGCCGCGATAGAGGTCCGCATCGCCAAGAGCCGCGCCACCGCGCTCTTTGCCCGCCATGGGATGACCGGGCAGGAAGGCAGCGCGTCCGGGGCGATTGAACATGCGGTCGGCGGCCGCGGTGATCTGCACCTTTGTGCTGCCAACGTCGGTGATGAGTTGGTCCGGACCGAGGACGCCCACGAGCTGTTCCATCCAATCGAGAATGGCGTGGACGGGCGTACACAGTAGCACGACCTGACTTTCGCGGGCCATTGCGATGGGGTCGGTGGCTACGGAGTCGAGCGCACCCATGGCAAGCGCAGTTTGTGCGCCTGCGACGCTGCGGTTCCAGCCGGCGATGGAGCCCTTGAAGCCGGCGGCGCGCAACGCCAGTCCTGCTGAGGCGCCCAGCAGGCCCGTACCCAGGATGGCGATGCGCTCGATCATGGCTCCTTTGCGAGTGAGCGAGTTAGCAAGGTAGCAAGATTCGTGGACTGCGTGGCTTCACATCGTTCGTCCAACTGCTTGTGCGATGGTGCGCAGTTCTCCCATCAGCTTATCGAACTGATCGAGGTAGAGTGTCTGCGCGGCATCGGAGACTGCTTTGTCGGCGTTGGGATGCACTTCGACGATGATCGCGTCGGCACCAGCAGCAACAGCGGCACGGGCCATCGGCGCGACCATGTCGCGATGGCCGGTACCATGCGAAGGATCGCCGACGATAGGCAGGTGCGAGTACTTCTTCACCACCGGGATCGCAGAGATGTCCATTGTGTTGCGGGTTGCCGTCTCGTAAGTGCGAATACCGCGCTCACAGAGGATCACGTCGTAGTTGCCGCCGCTGAGAATGTATTCGGCCGAGAGCAGCAGTTCTTCGATGGTGGCGGCGATGCCGCGCTTCAGCAGCACCGGCGTGCGCGCCAAGCCGAGTTCGCGGAGCAGGTTGAAGTTCTGCATGTTGCGTGCTCCGACCTGGAACAGATCGACGTAAGGCAGCATGGGCTCGATCTGCGAGATCTCCATGACCTCGCTGACGACGAGCAGGCCGTGGGCATCGGCAGCTTCGCGCATGATCTTGAGGCCGTCGATGCCCGAGCCCCTGAAAGGCATAGGGTGAGGAGCGCGGTTTGAAGGCGCCACCACGCAGAAAGCTGCCACCTGCGGCCTTGACGCGCTCCGCAGTGGTGAACATCTGATCGCGATTCTCGATCGAGCATGGCCCGGCCATCACAACGACACGCTGGTTGCCGACCTTCACCCCGTTGCGGAATTCGACGACTGTGCCTTCGGGCCGGAAGCTGCGCCCAGCGAGTTTGTAGGGCGAACTGATGCGGTGCACATGGAGCACACCGTCGAGGTTTTCGAACTTGGTGAGGTCGAGACCCGCGGTTGGGCCGACCCCCGCCAAAATGGTCTGACTCGCACCGGTAGTTCGATGGACTCCAACTCCTGCATCCACCATGGCGTCGATGACGGCATCGATCTGCTCTTCGGTGGCATGTTCCTGCATGGCAACAATCATTTTGTTTTCTCAGTCTCTGGCGCGCCAGCGCCTGCACCTTGGCCGGGCGAATCAGGACCTGAAGATCCAGATGCATTCGCCAGGGCGTTCCTCTCCGAGGCCAACTCGTTCCGTTGCAGCGCCCGCATCACGTCGATGATGCGCTCGTAGATATGCGTCAGCTCGATGTCGGGCAGCGGGCCTTTGTTGGCCGCACGCACGTTGGAGTAGATGATCTTTTCCCGGGCCGGCTCATACACCGGCAATGAGGTTTTCACCTTGAGGTGACCGATCATCAACGCGGCGCGGGCCCGCTCGCTCAGCAGTTCGACAAGCTGGCGGTCCAGAACATCAATGCGATCTCGCAGTTCTTCGAGCGTCATTCCATCCTCGTGGTGCGGGCTCGGCGGCTGTGCGGATGCACTTAGGCCGGGCCGCATCGGAGTGTAAGTTGAAACCAATCTTGCAGTGGGGTCAGTTAACGGGCCAGCGCCGCAGCCGGTTGGCGCAGACCCCGGATAAATCGGGCAACTGCACCGGCTTCTGTCCCAGGTACCGATTTCTCGATCAGCTCCACAATTGCGCTGCCAATCGCTGCGGCATCCGCGAACTCCGCCACCTGGGCGAAGTGTTCCGCGTTGGAGATGCCGAACCCCACGGCGACAGGCAGCGTGGTCCATCGCCGAATGCGCGCGACCAATGCGGCGGCGTCGCTGGCAAGGCTTTGTTGCTTGCCGGTGATGCCGGTGCGCGAGATGGCATAGACGAATCCCTTACTGTGCGTGGCGATGGCTTCGAGCCGTTCGTCGGTGCTGGTGGGCGCGGCGAGAAACACCGGCGCGAGATGCACACGAGCCATTTCGGCGAGATACTCGTCGGCTTCTTCGACAATCATATCGGTGAGCAGGACGCCATCGGCGCCGGCGGCTGCGGCGTCGTCGGCAAATTTGGCGAGACCGTAGCGCAGCACAGGGTTGAAGTAAGTGAAGAGGATGAGTCCGGCTTGAGGACGCGCAGCGCGAATCTCTCTGGCCAGCACAAGCACGTCTTTGAGACGGGTGCCGCGGGCGAGAGCGCGTTCGCTGGCGCGCTGAATGATGGGGCCGTCGGCGAGAGGATCGCTGAAGGGCACGCCGAGTTCGATCACGTCCGCGCCCGCATCGATGGCCTCAAGCACGATGGCGCGCGTGGCATCGAGAGAGGGGTCGCCGGCGGTGACATACACCACCAGGCCCGGTTTGTGATCGAAGGCAATCATTCCGGTCGGGTCAGGCTCCCTGAATCTTCAACTCGCGGGCCAGAATGCCCATATCCTTGTCGCCGCGGCCAGAGAGGTTAATTACCAGTATGTCACGAGGACTCATGCCGGGAGCGATGCGCAGGGCCTCGGCCACGGCATGCGCGCTCTCGAGCGCGGGCAGAATGCCTTCGGTGCGAGCCAGTTTGACGACAGCCTCGAGCGTGGCCTGATCGTCCTGCGAGACGTATTCGGCGCGGCCGAGATCGTGCAGCATGGCGTGTTCGGGGCCGATGGAGGCGTAATCCAGGCCAGCGGAGACGGAGTGCGTCAGCGCGATCTGGCCGTTCTCATCCTGGAGGACATAGGAGTAGGTGCCTTGCAGAACGCCGGGCTCTCCGCCACGAAAACGTGCTGCGTGCTCGCCGAGGGCAGTGCCGCGGCCGCCGGCTTCGACGCCGATGAGACGGACCTGGCGATCCGGAATGAACTCGTAGAAGGCACCGATGGCGTTCGAACCGCCGCCGACGCAGGCGACGATCGCAGTAGGCAGGCGACCTTCTTTTTCGAGGATCTGTTCTTTCATCTCGCGGCCGATGCAGCGATGGAAGTCGCGCACCATGGTCGGATAAGGATGAGCGCCGAGGGCGCTGCCCAGCAGATAGTAAGTGGTGCGGACGTTGGTGACCCAGTCGCGCATGGCTTCGCTGATGGCGTCTTTGAGGGTCTTGGATCCGGAGGAAACGCCGCGCACTTCCGCGCCGAGCAACCGCATGCGGAGCACGTTCAGCTCCTGGCGCTCCATGTCGACGTCCCCCATATAGATGACGCATTCCATGCCGAGCAGCGCGCAGACGGTAGCCGTGGCGACGCCGTGCTGGCCGGCGCCGGTTTCGGCAATGATGCGCTTCTTGCCCATCCTCTTTGCGAGCAGAGCCTGGCCAAGAGCGTTGTTGATCTTGTGCGCGCCGGTGTGGAGCAGGTCTTCGCGCTTGATGTAGATCTTTGCGCCGCCCAGCTCTTCGGTCAGGCGCTTGGCAAAGTAGAGTGGCGTGGGACGGCCGGCGAAGTCCTTGAGCAGCGAGGCGAGTTCGGCCTGGAAGGCAGCGTCGGCCTTGGCGATGTCGTACTCGTGCTCGAGTTCGATCAGCGCGGCCATCAGCGTCTCGGGCACATAGCGGCCGCCGTAGGCGCCGAAACGGCCGGGGCGCGACTCCGAAGGAGCTGCGGGAAGAATGATGGATGCCATGGGAACTCCTGAACTGCGGACCGTGAATCGGGGGCGCTTCCAGTTTACTAAAGCGTGCAACTGGTGAGAGCCACGCGGGGTTTGGCTGCCAAACAAGGCCGGACTTGCCGGGAAAACCAGCCCCTCTCGACACGATCACGAGCCGATGTGACCCCGGAACTTGCGCTCTTGTTCCGCGTAGGGTCTAGTCTCAGCATCGAGAGTGAGGCGGCTGGATGAAAGCTATTGTGTATCGCAAGAATGGCCCTCCGGAGGTCCTGGCCCTGGAAGAGATCGAGAGGCCTGCGCCGGGGGCCCGGGAAGTTCTCATCAAGGTCTATGCCGCGGCGGTAAATCCGCTGGACTGGCACATGATGAAGGGCGGGCCGGCCTTGATGCGGATGCTGATGGGAGGGGGCAAGGTCAAGCATCCAGGCGTCGATGTGGCCGGGGTGGTTGAGGCTGTTGGGCCGGGGGTGACGCAGTTGAAGCCGGGAGATGCAGTGTTCGGCTGTTGCAAGGGCGCATTCGCCGAGTATGCGATTGCACAGGAATCTGCTTTAGCCGCCAAGCCCGCAAGCGCCTCCTTCGAGGAGGCAGCGGCGGCTCCGATCGGGGCACTCACGGCTTTGCAAGGCCTGCGCAATAAAGGCAAGATCCAAGCGGGCCAGAACGTCCTGATCAATGGCGCATCGGGAGGCGTCGGCACCTACGCCGTGCAGCTTGCCACGATCTTAGGGGCGCACGTAACTGCGGTTTGCAGCGCACGGAACGCGGAGTTGGTTCGGTCGCTCGGGGCGGAACGTACGATCGACTACGCGAAGGAAGACTTCGCGGACGGCCAAACACGCTACGACATGATCTTCGATCTCGCAGGGAACCACTCGTTCTCGGCGTGCAAGCGGGTTCTGACGCCGCAGGGCATTCTCGTCGGAGGAGGCATTCTCGATGGGCCAAAGTCGATGCTGGTGATGTTCGGGGGATTGCTTGCAACTCTGCTTCAGTCCCAGTTCTCACGGCAGAAGTTCACCGTGTTTGTGGCCAAGGCCAATCGCGAGGATCTGACGTTGATTGGCGAGCTGCTGGCCACTGGCAAGCTGAAGTCGGTCATCGAGAAAAGGTACAGGCTCGATGAGGTTTCAGAGGCGATGCGGTATCAGGGGACGTGGCGGGTTCGGGGAAAGCTCGTGATCTGCGTGAGCGGGCTCTGAAGCACCTACACCTACGCCGGCCGAGTCGCGCGGCGAGCATTGACGACAAACGCAAACACTTTTTCGCGGTCTTTGCGGCCTGGGGCGGCTTCGACGCCTGAGACGACATCGACGCCCCACGGCGCCAGTGTAGCAATTGCCGTGGCGACGTTTTCGGGATTCAGGCCGCCCGCGGCAATGAGCTTCCGCTCTTCCGCGTTCTGGAAGAGTGAGTGGGACGCCGCAGTCCAGTCGAAGGCAATGCCGGTCCCGCCGACGGCTTTGTCGGTTCGCGAGTCGACAAGAAGCGCATCGACGTTGGGATCGCGCGACAGAGCAGCAGCCTTTTGTTCGGCTCCGGCAGCGAAGTGCACGACGCGAAGGATGCGCAGGCTCGGGCCGAACTCTGCCCGGAGCTGTGCGGGCAGGTCCGATCCGGCTTCCGAGTGCAGTTGCACGCCGGAGAGCTTGCAGAGGCGCACCGCTTCGGCAATCTCATCAAAGGAAGAGTCGACGAAGACACCGATCTTCTCCATGCGAGCGGAAAGGTGCGGCGTGATAGCGGCAACCTGTGTCGGCGTCACCCGCCGCGGGCTGGGTGCAAAAACGAATCCGACAGCGTCAGCGCCGGCGTCGACCGCGAACTGCGCATCGGCGAGCGAGGTGTTCCCGCAGATCTTGACCCAAATGCTCACGGCTGCACCCACAGACTCACGGCGTCGTCAGCGCTCCGGCAAGTAAGGCGGACAAGGCGGCGCCGGGGTCTGGCTGGCGCATCAGGCTCTCGCCGATGAGGAATGCGTCGAAGCCGGCGTTCCGGAGGCGCGATAGATCTTCGCCGGCAGAGATACCGCTTTCGGCGACGCGCACGGCGCTGGTGGGGATGCGATCGATCAGGGCGAGAGATGTTTCGAGGCGAACTTCAAATGTCTTGAGGTCGCGATTGTTCACGCCGATGGCATCGGCTCCGTCTTCACCGAGCGCTGAGAGCACGCGGTCGAGTTCGTCGGCAGTGTGTACTTCGACCAGCACGTCCATGCTCAGATTGTGCGCCGCCTGAGCGAAGCGCTTCATCTCAGCATCCGTGAGCGCGGCGGCGATCAGCAGAATTGAATCGGCACGATGGGCGCGGGCTTCGACGATCTGGTACTCGTCGACCATGAAGTCCTTGCGCAGACAAGGCAGCGTCACGGCCTGCGAGGCCAGCTCGAGGTTGCGCAGGCTGCCGTCGAAGTAGGGCGCATCGGTGAGCACGGAGAGCGCGGCAGCACCGCCAGCCTGATAGCGTTCGGCGAGCCAGAATACATCGAAATCGGCGCGGATCACACCTTTGGACGGCGATGCTTTCTTGATCTCGGCAATGATTGCGGGGCCGGAGGCAGCGCGTCGTCGCAATGTCGCAGCCCATCCTCGTGGCTGATGCAAGGTCGCCTGCTTTTCCAGCTCGCCTGCGGAGAGACGCAGTTTCGCGGCCGCGACGGAGGTTCTGGTGGAGGCAAGGATTGTGTCCAACCGTGTGGTCATGCGCTGGGTTGAGTATACGGGGATGGCGGGTGGCGATGACCCCGGCGTGTTGGGTGCGCCGATAGTGGGCCCGGAGGGATTTCCTGGATCACACCTGCGATGTCAGAAACGACAATCCGAGATGCGATCCGAGATCGAATCGCCTAAAACCTATCCTCTAGCGGCCTTGAAGATGAGGACCAAGCCCAACAGCGCACCAAAAGTTGCTAACGCCGTCGCTGAAGAGAATCCCAGGGCCCGTACCAACCCGCGCGCGCTCTGGAATTCATCATCCTCAGATGTGAGATTCGCGTATTTCTTCCACCAGCGCATACACCAAATAGGAAATGGCGACGATACGACCAGGACGAGAATGCAAAAGCCCAGAAGCACATTCTGAAAGCCGACCAGCAGAATGAAACGAGGGGAACGCAGGAGGCCGATCACGATGCCGGGAGGCAAACAGAAAGCCAGGACGGCCGTATTTCGCAAATAGCTCGCATCGCTGCAGGCCTGGTCGACAACGGCGAGCAACTGTGCGGCCTTTTGCGCTGACTCATGATTTACTTTCGCGCCGCAGAATCGACACACGTCTGCCGAAATATCGATCGTCTGCTTGCAGTTAGGGCATTCGAACACGTCAAGCTCCCCGGTGGGAGCGTCGATGATGAGCCCGTCTGCCACCCGCAAGCACCTCCTCAGGCGAATTGGCTACTGCAGGACCGAATGAAATCAAGAAAAACGTGCTCACAACGTAGCACAAGTTCGCCCAATTCCGGGCAAAGATAGGACACTGTTGGTCACTTGTGAATTGCGGGCACTCAAGAATCGTTGTCGGGTCCGCGGGCGAAGTCCGAGCGACGGACCATCCGGCAACGTGCGAGCGAAAAGCGAGCGTCTGCTCCATGCAATGGTGGGCCCGGAGGGATTCGAACTTGAGCCGCTCTGCGGGCGTCCGAGCCCGCAGGCGAAATCCTGAGCAGCGCGAAGGACCTTATTTCTGGTGGGCCCGGAGGGATTCGAACCCCCAACCAAGGGATTATGAGTCCCCTGCTCTAACCGTTGAGCTACAGGCCCATCAATGAGTTACAGTCCGGACTCGGCTGTAGGGGATATTGTAGCGGCTTCGAGGTCCGCGCGAAGTTCTCGTCAACATGCCGACACCATTCGCGCCATTTGTTCGATTGGATCAAAAGCGCCACTTTTGGGGGAGTTTCTCGAACCTTGGCCTTTGCTACTGTTCGGCAAGCGATCCCCGGTTTGTCATCAGCGAGGGTGACTGAGGTCATGTCCCAAACTTTAACCAACACGATGGAAGCGCCCCTCTCTTCTGGCAAGAGCGGGGTTTCGCTCGCCGAGATTTTATCCGCACTTTCCTTTGCGCTCGACCTGACGGAGGGGGCGGTCCCTGGGCACGCCTTGCGCACTTGCCTGCTGGGCATGCGCCTTGGCCACCAGCTTGGCCTGCCGACGGAGCAGATGACGAGCCTCTACTACGCGCTGCTGCTCAAAGATGTGGGATGCAGCAGCAATGCTGCTCGGCTGTGCCAGATCATTGGGGGCGGGGACGAGCGGCGCGTGAAAGCCGGTGTGAAGCTGGAGGACTGGACAAGGCCCAGCCAACCGAAGGGCTCCACCCTGCGCCTGCTTTGGAACACGGTGCTGCCGAACGCAAGCACCCTGCGGCGAGCGGCGGGCATCGTGGCGATTGGCCTGACGCAGCACCGCAACAACGAAGAGATGATTTCGCTGCGTTGCGATCGCGGCGCGCATATTCTGCGGAAGATTGGGCTCGGTGACGTTGCAGCGGAGGCCGTGCGCGGGCTCGACGAGCATTGGGATGGCAGCGGTTATCCGGAACGGCGTAAGGGCGCGACAATTCCGCTGGAATCACGCATTCTCGCGATCGCACAGCATCTCGACGTTTTTGCGTCGGAGCGAGGCACCGAAGCTGCGATGGCGGTTTTGCGCGAACGGAGCGGGCGCTGGTTCGACCCCGAGTTGGTGCGCGCGATACAGACCCTGCATCGGGAGGACACGCTGTGGTGGGACGCTCTGGCGATTACGCCGCAGAACGAGACCCGCGCGGCAGTCCTCGATCTTGCGCCGGATTCGGTGAGCGCGCTCGAAACCAGCGACATCGATCTGATCTGCGAGGCATTCGCTGATGTGGTCGACGCCAAGTCATCGTTTACCTTCAGGCACTCGATGGGGGTCACGGAAGCAGCCGAGAAGATCGCCCTCAACCTTAGACTGAGCGCCGAGAGCAAGACCATGGTTCATCGCGCGGCGCTGCTGCATGACCTGGGCAAGCTGCGCGTGCCGAACTCAATTCTCGATAAGCCGGGCAAGCTGGACACCGACGAGTGGCGCGTCGTCCAGGAACATCCCCGGCTGACCCGCGACATCCTTTTGCGCATCGGCCCCTTCGCGAAGCTGGCGGAGATCGCAGGGGCGCATCACGAGAAGCTCGATGGATCGGGCTATCCATTTGGCGTGACAGGCAGCGCGCTGAGTGTGGAGGCGCGAATCATCGCGGTCGCAGACGTGTATGGTGCGTTGACGGAGGAACGTCCGTATCGCGCCGGCATGGCAGTCGAGCAGGCTCTGGCGATCATCGCGCACGACGTCCCGTATAAGCTCGATGCAGATTGCTTTGAAGCCCTGCGTGCGGCGGTATCGTAGGCTCCACTAGCGCTGTTCTGGAATTCAGCGACTCCTCGCTGGTCCGTTCGGGCCGGCGGCTGCAAGACACGCCGACAGGCAACTTATACCGAGACAACTCACTTTGACGTTCCCAGCTTGGGGATGTGGACCTCGAAGCCGGTCTTCGGCAACAGGGCCGATGGCGCTGGCTCGCGAGCAGGCGATCGAAAAACTATACCTTGGTCCAGCTTGCCCGCCGCGTAGTTTCGCCCTAGTCTTCAGATCGGCGAGACGAACGACGCCTTGTCGGTGCCCGAATGACCGTTGAAATATTCTGCGCGCGCGTGCTGGAGATCGCCTTCTTTATTGGATTGGTGGGCTGTTCCATCGTCGTCTTGCTCAGCTGGATTTCGATTCTCGGGAGCGTTTTATCCCCTGGCGAGGATGTGGCGCCTCGCCAAGCACCCCGTCAAGGGAAGGAAAGAGCGCTCGGCCCCGGTGAACCCGCCGCGTAGAGCGATGTCCACTTTCGATTCGAGATTCACCTGATCGGAGCGCTCGGCTCCGAGATTCTCCGCTCCCGATGGCCACAATGAGTTCCGCCTGGCCGGGGTACGGGTACTCCGGTCAGGCGTGTCATCTCGTTTCGCTCCCTATTGCCACAGCTTGGTGATGTGGACCTCGAAGCCGGTCTTTGGCAGCAGTGAGGTTAGAGTGAAGACGCGGTAGCCGTCTCCGGTGATCTCGGAACGCCGAAACACATCGGCCTCGGTCTCAACCACCTCGCGTCCACCTGCAAGTTCGTCGATGAATTTCTCGGCCTCGTGACGATCCGGCACCGCAACGCCGCTCGCGGAGGTCATGGCTTCGGCGACGTAGCTGCGCATCAGCTTCGCCCAATATTTTGCCAGAAGATCGGTGCTGGCAAAGACATCGGCCCACATGATGCGGCCGTTGATAGCCACCACGACGCCCACCGCTTTGCGCGCGCGCAGTTCCCTCAGAATGGATTGCTCGGTCTCTGCCCCGCCGTATTGCCCCATGGCTTTGGCGACGGGCGGACTGGCAAACACCTTGGCGTAGGAGGTCGTTCCGTGGATGGCGGCCTGAGCTTCGGGTCCGCCGATGCTGTCGGCCATACGCTCATTCGAGGCGCGCACATTGTCCCACACGCGTTGCTGGTTGCGATCGGCCATGGCGGGCATGCGCACGCTGGGCTGTGCCATCTGCACACCCATGGAGCCAAAGGACGAACTGGAAGCGACCCAGCGCCCGGGCTCAACGCAGAAGACGCCGAGATCGACCGGACCGGAGCCAGCGGGCACGATACGGTCTGAGCCAACGATACGATCCTGTTTTCCTCCGGTCACGATTTCGCCGGCGAGGAGCAAGAGCGGACGCGTGGAGTTGTTGTAGAGCACGAGGCGATTGACCTCGGCGCCGCTGCCTTGCCGCAGCGTCATCGGCTGGCCGGGGCGAATCATGCCTCGTTCGTCGCCGGCCTCGGTGACCGTCACCTGCCCGGATCGAATGCCCTCGTCGAGGGTGAGGAACTGCGAGGTGTCGTGCGACGCATCGGCCGTGACGGGAAAGACGGCGAGGTTGCCGCGGACGATTGGCGCTTCGACGTGGTACGCACGCTCTCCCTCGGGCCCTCCGGCCCAACCCTGCGAAGCAAACAGCAAGCCCGCAGAGCGCGGCGACAGCTCCTCTCCAATCCGCACCGTGGCCGATGTGGGGCCAGATACTGCCTCGCCGCCGGGTTCCGGGTCCAAATGCATCTTCAAAAACCGTGTCCATTGCGCGTCCTCCTGTCGATGCTGCCTTGGCAGCTCACAGGTAGAACGGGGCGGGCGTCGAATCTTGCAGGGAATTTGCTATCCTCGGGAACACGCCGTGGGGGAACAAGCCATGCCCGCCGAAGGAAGCGCTTTGGAAGATCGCCTGCGGCAAGCCATTCGCCAACGATACGGCGAATCGCGGTCGGCATATTACGGCATCTCGGCAGAGGAGTTTCAGGGGCATATCGCAGCAGTTGTGATGCGCTATGGCGCGGAGTGCAGCGCGGCCGAAAGGCTGGAGCTGGTTGCGTCCTTGCATGTCGAAGACCTGATGCTGGCGCGGGCGTGCTCCGACGGAAACAACGCTGCCTGGCGAGAGTTCCTGGAGCGCTTCCGGCATCCGCTGCACACCATGGCCAAACAGATCGCGCGGGATGAGGCAGCGGGTCTGGAGCTTGCAGACGGACTGTATGCGGAGCTGTATGGTTTGCCGAACCGCGAAGGCCAACGCGCTTCCAAACTACGCTATTACATGGGCCGAGGATCGCTGCAGGGCTGGCTGCGCACGGTGTTGGCCCGAGAATATGTGGACCGTTGCCGTTCGCTGGCGAAGGATGTGAGCCTCGAAGAGCAAGTGGAAGCCGGCGTCGGGTTTGCCG
This sequence comes from uncultured Acidobacteriaceae bacterium, assembly GCA_963778705.1. Lineage (GTDB taxonomy): Bacteria > Acidobacteriota > Terriglobia > Terriglobales > Acidobacteriaceae > Telmatobacter. The sequence goes on along the minus strand of CAVZVM010000008.1, from coordinate 237,576 downwards.
CGAGAAACGAGACCGAATCCTCCACCGGAGATGCGCGCGTGGCCGCCTGCGTGGAACAGATGCTGGGCGCGTTGAGCAGCGAGGAACGATTCCTGCTCGCATCCTATTATTTAGATCGGCGCACGCTGGCGGAGATCGGGCGGCAACTGGGCGTGCATGAGTCGACAATCAGCCGCAAGCTCGACCGGCTCACGGATTCGTTGCGCAAGAGAATACGGCATCAATTAGAGGAGAACGGCCTGGACGCGAGGCAATGCGAGTCGCTGCTGGCCGAGCTCGATGTGAGGGACCTGAATGTGGATGTGGAAGGAAAACTGAGGCAAGAACGACGAGCTGAAACGTTCTAAGGAATGAATTGAGCATGACGCCACAGGATTCCAATTCGTTGCTCAGGGCACTGGCAAAAGGCCGGGCGGTAGACCATCCTGACGCCGACCTGTTGACGGGGTTCGCAGAGAAATCGCTGCTGGCGCGCGAGCGAGAGGCCGTGATGGCGCATCTCGCGGGCTGTGCTGAATGCCGGGAGGTCCTGCACCTGTCTGCGGTCGAGCTCGAGCAGGCACGCGAATTTGAGTTGGTTGCCGCGGCGCCGGGCATGGCGGCTCCGGCAATGATGCCGGCGGCGGCTTCAGCACCGGCGCCGATCGAGCGCAAGGGGCCACGCGTTGTGCGCGTCTGGCTGCCGTGGGCCGCTGTGGCTGCGAGCATTGCGATCGTATCGGTAGTGGCTCTCCGGTATGGGCTGAAAAAGACGGAGCCGATCACGGCTGCACCTGGATCGGAGACGATCGCAGTCAATGCGCCGCCTCCGAAGGTCTCTGCGCCCGCTCCTCCGACGGCTGCTGTCTCGGAGCGGCGAGAGACGCGGCAAGAGGAAGCGGAGAAGAAGGCGAGGAGCGCGCCTGCGCCGGTCCTGCAGCAGCAGGTCGCGCCGCAATTGGCGGGATCGCGCAATTCGGCGACTGCAGCGCGGCAATCGTCCCCGCAACAAACGGCCGCTCTCGATCAGATGACCACTCAAAACCTCATCGTAAGCGCCGGTTCGATCCGTGCGCAGAATGCTCCCCAGATACAGGCGAAAGGCGCTCCACAGGAATCGGCTCAGATGGCCTTGCACGGGCAGGCATCGCCACCCGCACCAGCCAGCCTGCCCGCTTCCACCGGTGGGCCGCGAGGTCTTACAAATGCGCTCGCCGGGTCGTTTGCGAAGAGTGCGAATGCGAGTCTGGTGACGCGCCCTCACTGGCGCATCGACGACGAGGGGACATCTGGAGCGTGCCTTCGGCGATGGAGGCATGGCAGGCCGTGGCCATCGGCGATCATGCGAGATTGCATGTTGTGTCGACGGTGGGCGACGTGGTGTGGGCCGGCGGCGAGAACGACGTGCTCTATCGTTCGCAGGACGAAGGTGCGACGTGGCAGACGGTGCGATTGCCGCCGAAGAACGGCACAGAGCACATACTCGCACACATCCGATTCAACGACGCGGCGACGGGAACGATCGAAGCCAGCGATGGCACGACATGGTCGACGACCGATGGCGGTGCAACGTGGAATTGATTCGTCGGAGCCGCACCACACTTGATGCGAGGCGTTCGGCGCTCGCAGTTAGACCGTCGCCTTGGTCGCTCCCGTGGAGACGCCTCCATCCACCAGCAGAGTCTGCCCGGTGACGTAGCGGCTCGACTCCGAGGCAAGAAAAACGACGGCGCCATCGAGATCGTCAGGCCGTCCGGGGCGCTTCACGGGAATGCGGTCGGTGATGTACTCAACCCACTTCGCATTCTCGTAGAGCACCTGATTCTGCTTGGTCTTGAACCATCCGGGAGCAAGGCAATTGACTGTCACTCCGTGCCTGCCCCAGTCGTCGGCGAGACTCATGGTGAGTTGGCGAATGCCGCCGCGGCTCGCGCCATAGGGCGCCAGGCCGGCAAAACCGGCAACACTGGTAACCGAGCCGATGTTGACGATGCGGCCGTAGCCACGCTCGATCATGCCGCGCGCTGCGGCCTGCGCCACAAAGAACGAACCGCGCAGATTGGTATCGAGGATCGTGTTCCAGTCGTCCCACGTCACGTCGAGTGCGGGCTTGCGGATGTTGCAGCCGGCGTTGTTGACGAGGATGTCGATCTTGCCGAAGTGTTCCTCGACGGCGGCGACGGCGCGCCGAATGCTGGCCTGATCGCGTACGTCAAGCTCGGTTGAGAATGTCTTACGTCCAAGGGCTTCGATCTCGCGCGCAAAATCGGCCAGTGTTTTGCTGTCGCGGCTGGTCATGGCAATGTCCGCGCCGGCGCGTGCAAGGGCTCGTGCAAAGTATTGGCCCAGTCCGCGGCTCGTGCCTGTGACCAAGGCAACCTGGCCGGTCAGATCGAATAGATTCTCGCTCATGATTTCTTTCCTCAGGGTTGCAGCACAACTTTCAGCAGTCCGGGCTCGCGATTGTAGAGACGCTGGAACCAGGATGCCCCGTCCTCCAAGGGCGCGACAGCGGAGACGAGCGGCTCCACGCGGATCGTGCCGTCGGCCATCATGGCGATGCACTCGGGATACTCGCCCGATGAAGCGCACGAGCCCTGGAGCCGGATTTGACGTGAGACGACCGACTGCAGGGCCAGCTCGATCTTCGGCGCGACATTGCCGACCAGCGTCACTGCACCGCCCTTGCGCACGCCTTCAACGGAGAGGGCGATCGCGTCGGTGATGCCAACGCACTCCAGAGCAACGTCAGCACCGCGGCCTTCAGTGCGCTTCTGAATCTCTGCAACGACATCCTGCTGCTTGGAATTGAAGGTCTCAGTCGCGCCGAGATCGCGCGCCATCTTGAGGCGCGAGTCATCCAGGTCGACGACAAAGACGCGCCCCGCACCGGCCTGCCGCACAGCTTGCAGCGTGAGGAGCCCAATCATGCCTGCGCCGATAACGAGGGCGGTATCGCCGGGCTCGATCGGCGTGAGAGACGCGCCATGGACAGCTACGGATGCGGCTTCGATCAGCGCCGCGTGGGCGAACGGCATAGTGTCGGGCAAGGCATAGGCGATGCGCGCGGGAACTGTGACGTATTCGGCGAACGCGCCCATCCTGCGAAAGAGCGGCGTGGAAACGCCGATGACTTCGCGGTTGTCGCAGAGGTTGATCTGGCCACGCCGGCAGAAGAAGCACGCACCGCAATAGACGGTGGAGTCGAAGGTGACACGATCGCCAGCCTTGAAGTCTTGAACGCTCTTCCCGACAGCCTCGACGACGCCTGACGCTTCATGCCCCATCACGATCGGTGGAATGCGACGCCCGGTGCTGCCATCGAAACCATGCACGTCGCTGCCGCAGATGCCGCATGCCTTGATGCGGATCAGGAGTTCGTCCTCCGCTGGTTGCGGAACGGGTACGTCTTCAAGCTGCAATTGCTTATATGCGGAAAGAACCAGCGCCTTCATGGAGGCTCCTCATTTGCGGCTGACGATGCGGTGTCAACCGGACCCGATCCCCATTCTAATTAGCCAGCCGCGATCGGCTCCGGCTCGATTCGGCCGAGCAACACGATGTAGGCCGCGATGCCGATGACGAGATAGATCGCAGCCGCGCCAAATGCCCACGCAAAAGAGTGGAACGCCGAGAACAGGTAGCCCGTGATGATGGGCGCCGCGATTCCGGAAAGTTGATTCGAGAAATTCAGAATGCCTCCGACGCGCCCCACGTTGCCCCGGCTCGCAATCAGCGACGGAATCGTCCAGCCTACCGGCGCGGCCGCGGATAGACCGCCGATGGAAATGCTGATCCAAAGCAGAGCATGCGCGGCATCGTGCGCCTTCGCGGCTCCCAGAATTCCCAACCCGAATGCGGTTCCGCAGATCAAGACGATTTGGCGAACACGGCTGGCATCGAAGCCGCGATGAATCAGCGCATCGACAAGCCAGCCTCCGACGACGAGGTCGCCGATGGTTGCGACCAGCCATGGCACGCCGGTATATAGAAACGATTTGTAGAGGTCGATGTGCAGCGCGAGCGATAGATAGCTAGGAAGCCAGGTGAGAAGTAGATAGAAGACATAGTTATACGAACCGAAGCCGATGGCAAGGCCGATGACCTTGCGACGCGCGAGAAGAAAACCGAGAGACTTTGTCTCTGCCTGACTCTCCTGCTGCCACTCGGCTTGATGTGCACCGGAGACGAGAGCCTCGCGTTCGGCGTCGGTCAACGACGTATCTTCGGCCGGATCGCGATAGACCTTCCAGAAAAGAAGAAAGAAGAGAATGCTGATGACGCCGGTGAGCGCGAAGCTCAAGCGCCATCCTATTCTGAGAAGTATCAGGCCCAGGAGCGGCACGCCAATCGCCGATGAGAACTTGGCGGCGGCATCGAAGATAGAGGTAGCAAAGCTACGCGCCCGCGGAGGGAACCACAATCCAATCGCCTTGGCGTTGGATGGGAATGTAGGCGCCTCTCCGACCCCGAGCAGAAGCCGCGCGCCGAACAGGCTCGGAATTCCCGGAGACGCTGCAGCGCAAAACGATGCGAGGCTCCAGATGAATGTGCTCACGCGTCCGATGCGCTTCACGCCGAAGCGATCGAGCAACACACCGATCGGGAGCTGGCAAAACGCGTAGGTCCAGTTGTAGGCGCCCGACAGATAGCCGAAGGCGATGTTCGAAATGCCGAACGCGGCGATCAGCGACTCGTGCGAGACGGAGAGATTCACGCGATCGAAGTAGTTGACCAGCACGCCGAGGCCGAGCAGCCAGGCAATGTGCCAGCTGCGTCTTGGCAACCGTGCTGGCGTTTGGAGTGCCGGCTCGCTCAATGGGCTTCCTGCCGCGATGAAGTCATCTGTCCGATTGTATTGGGCCGATCTACTCCCCGGAGCCAGGCAGGCTCTTCAGATCGATTCCCAGTTGCTGGCACTTCTTGTAGAGGTGGCTGCGTTCGAGACCAAGCGCCCTTGCCGCCTGGGTGACATGCTTGCCGCTGCGCTCCAGTTCGGCGAGTACTTGAGTGCGTTCGAAAGCCAATACTCGTTCGGCGAGTGGACCTGCTTCGGCGGGGCCGTTGGATGAGTGGGCAGCTCGCGTTGCCGGCAGCGCCTGATTCACGGCAGCCGCATCGACCTCGCCTTCCGCTAGGAGCAACAGGCGCTCCACGACATTGCGGAGTTCGCGGATGTTCCCCGGCCACGCGTAGCTCTTGAGCGCTTCAATTGCGTCTCCCGTGAAAGGCATGGGCTTCCATCCGTTTTGTGCACTCACCTGACGAGCAAAGTGCTCCACCAGCGCGGGCAGATCTTCGGTGCGTTTGCGCAGAGGCGGGAGCTCGACGGGGAAGACGACGACCCGATGATAGAGGTCGCGGCGGAATCCGCCTGACTCGACAAGCTGCTCGAGATTCCGGTGCGTGGCGACCACAACGCGTACATCGACTTTGGTGGGCTTGTCGGAGCCGATGCGCTCCACTTCGCCTTCTTCGAGTACGCGCAGCAATTTGGCCTGCATTGCAGTGGGCATATCGCCGATTTCGTCCAGAAACAAGGTTCCGCGATTGGCTTGCTCGAACTTGCCCATGTGGCGTTGTGCCGCGCCGGTGAAGGAACCCTTTTCGTGACCGAACAATTCGCTCTCGATGAGCTCGGCCGGAACTGCCGCGCAGTTGAGAGTGACAAACGGGCCCGTAGCGCGCGGGCTCTTCTCGTGCAGCGTGCGCGCGACCAGCTCTTTGCCGGTTCCTGTTTCGCCATAGATGCACACACGCGTTTCGCTCGCTGCGACGCGCTCGATCTGCGCCATCGCGCGACGCATGGTCTCGCCAGTCCACACCAGCGCATGCTTTCCGACGCGCGAACGCAGCTCGCGGTTTTCTGTTTCGAGACGTGTGAGCTTAAGTGCGTTCTCGAGAGTGACCAGGAGTTTTTCGGTGGAGAGCGGCTTCTCGAGAAAGTCGAGCGCGCCGAGACGCGTTGCCCGCACTGCCATATCGATGTGCGCCTGCCCGCTCATCATCACGACCGGCGAAGCAACCTCTGCCGTCTTCAGATCCTCAAGGAGGGCGAGACCATCCCGCCGCGGCATTACCACGTCGCTGAGGATCAGGTCGAACGGTTCGGACTTCGCCAGTTCGAGCGCGCGCTCGGCGTTATCGCAGACCACAGCTTCGTGCCCGGCGAGCCGGAACGCGCGGGAAAGCGAAGCGAGCGTATTGGCTTCGTCGTCGACAATCAAGATCTTTGCCTTTGCGCTCATGCGGTGGCCTTCGGCAGCGTAATGATAAACGTTGCCCCGCTTCCCGCGTGGCTTTCGACGGCAATGGTGCCGTTGTGATCGGCAACCACGGACTGAACGATGGCCAGACCCAAGCCGGTTCCGTGCTGTTTGGTGGTGTAGTAGGGCGTGAAGAGGCGCTCGCATTCTTCCGGCGTCAGGCCCTCGCCGGTGTCGGCCACGCGCATTTCGATCTTGTCGCCGCTTGGTTGCGCGGAGAGCGTGAGCCGGCCTCCGTTGGGCATCGCGTCCATGGCGTTCAGGACGAGGTTCGAGAGCGCCCGGTGCAACAGCTCGGGGTCGGCCATGAGTGGCATGGGGCTAAGACTGAGCTCAACCGAACAGCCGATCGCATTCGGTCCGACATAACCATCCCCCGAGGGCTTGAGACCGCGCACGAGCCAAGGGCAATGCAGGAGCGCGACACGCCAGATCGCATCGGAAGCGTCGATGCGCTCCAGCTCAGGCTTCGGCATCTTGCTGAAGTCACTGAAGCGGCCAATGATTGTTTTGAGATTGGCGATCTCTGCGCTGAGTGTGGCCGTACTCTCGCGAAAGACTTCATCGAATTCCGATTCAGGCAGCGCGCGCGACCGGATCAGATTCTCGACCGTCAGTTGCAGAGGGAAGAGCGGATTCTTTAGCTCATGGGCCAGACGCCGGGCCAACTCGCGCCAGGCTGCGACGCGCTCGGTCTGCACCAACTGCTCGCGCTGCGTTGCGAGCTGGGCAGTCATGTGGTTGAAGCTCCGCGCGAGAACGGCGACTTCGTCGCGCCCGCGCTCCGGTACTTGAACATCCCAGTGGCCTGCGGCAACCTCTTCGGCCGCGTGAGCCAGCTGCTCGATCGGACGCGACACACGGGCCGCAATCCAGAGGCTGAGGGCGATAGCCAGCAGGATGCCGCCCGATGCGACCCCATAGGCGATCGCACGAATGTGTTGCTGAGCCTCCACCATGCCGGCGCGTGAGAGCGCCACGAGCAGCACCGCCATCACATGGCCTTGCGCGTTCTTGAGCGGGATCGCCGTGGCGTTCAGGCTGTCCTCACGCCGACTAGTCGGGTTCACGATGCCGCTCGTCTCCTGCCCACTTGTGCGCGCGGTATCAATAAGGCTCTGGTAATACATTCCGCCGGGGAGGGCGCCGTTGGCTCCGAGCAGCCGCGACGCATCGAACGCGACGGACGCGGGGCTAGTCGCGCCTGTGGTCAGATTCACATTCACTGCAGTGCCCACATCGCTGTATAGGCCGATCTGCATTCCCTGTGCTACCGGAAAGTCGGCGAGAAAGCTTTGACCGAGCCGCTCGCCGCCTACCAGATGCACGGACGATTCGGCGCCCCGAACAGCACGCACCGCAAAGAGCCCGAGGGCACTCGAACCGTCGGGCAAGTCTTCGCGTTTCAGGAACGCGGCCGATCCAGTCTCCTTCGCGACAGGCTCGGGATAGCCGAAGCGCGCCGGCCACTGTGCCGAGCTCACCACATTGCCGTCCGGCCCGACAATCTCCAGGAAGTCCAATTGAGCATCCTGCGCGAGCGGCTGAGCTTCGGTGAGAAAGGGCGCGGCGTCGCCGGACTGCGCGATTTCCGAGGCGATACTTCGTACGTGGTCGGCGGCGGCCAGCCGGTCCACCGCAGCGGCAACCTCGGCAGAGCGGTTCTGGAACTCGCGCTGAAACTGGCTGACGAAGAGCGCGGTTTCCTCGCGATCGCGCTCCTCGAAGACATGGCGAACGCGCAGCAGCACGGTCCAGGAGACGGCCGCAACAGCCGCTGCTACCGTCAGCGAAAAGAGCAAAAGCAGACGCTGCCGAAGGCTCACGGCGCGTCCTCCACCGAAGCGTCGGCCAGGTCAGGCAAGCCTTCGGCGATTAAATGGAGATCGCGCACGCGCGGCCCCAACGCATACGCATGGGGAAGATCGACGAGTGGAATGAGGGTGTGCTGGTCGAGAAAGGCGCGCTCCGCCTTGTAGAGAGAGGCAGGAGCAAGGTCCGATCCCACTGGCGCGACGCCGGTGGCGCGCATGACTCCGTCCAACACCGCGGAGGGCAGGCCGCCCGACAGCGCGATTCTTCGCAGCATCAGGTCCGGATGCGGCCCATTGCCGGATGCGGCTACGATCGCATTGAATCCCGCTTCATGCAGATTGAGAGCGATGCGTTGCGCAGCGAGTTGCATCACCCCGTCACTCTCGGCTGCGATCGTGAGGGTCGGAACTGTCAGCCCTCCGCGCAGCGATTGAGCCTTGTTCAAGTCACGATCGGCGGGGAAAAGGAATGAGTAGCCAGAGAGTTCTTGCGGCAGTACGCTGGCCGTGACCTCGCCTTGCTTTTGGAAGATCACATTGGCGATCGCGCCGCGGTCAATCGAGGAGGCGATGGCGCCGCGCACTATGGGATTCGCCAATGCGCCGAAGTCGGCTGCCTTGAGCGCAAGCAGCTCGACGTGTGGGGCCATCGCGATCTTCAGCTTCTGTTGCTGCGCCTGGCGGATCATTTCTACGGGAACTTCGACAACATCGGCACGGCCCAGACTCAGGTCGAGCCATTGATCGTGAACCGCACGATGCGCACGAATCTCGATGGTATCGGCAAAGGGTCTGCCCTGCCAGCTGGCTTCATTTGCCTTGAGCGACAGCACGCCATTGACGGAGGAACCGACCTGAAATGGCCCTGTTCCGATGTTGCCTTGCGGTGCTGAACCGTCCGCCGCGACCACGAGCGCGATCAGAAATTCGTCGCCGGCGAGTAAAGACGGGAGATTGGGCATCGGGCTGTCGGAGGTGAACACGACGGACGAGCCGACCGCATGCACCGCAGTCCACGGACAATTGCCGTTGCAGCTCAGATTCAGCGAGGCGACAACGGCTGTCGAAGTTAGCGATGAGCCGTCCTGAAAGTGCACGCCCGAACGAAGACGGAACTCCCAGCGATGATCGCCGCTGTCGGTCTCCCATCCGACGGCCAGGGCCGGCTGCACGGAACCATTCGCATCAATCCGGGTCAGACCGTCAAAGATCAGCCGGCGCGCGATGCCGTCGGGCCGCTGCCACGGATCGCCCGCAATCTCAACGCGCAGGGCACCACCATAATGCGGCCGTGTTCGCGCGATCGCAGGCAGCGCGCAGACCAACAGGACAGAGCTAATTGCAAAGCGCCGAAACACGGTCCACCTCATATTGATCGGTCGCACGCTGCACAACCGCAAGGATGCTCTTGTCGTCGGGCGAGGCCCATAGCGCAGTCACGGTCCCGCCAGCTTCGATCGGGGCGCTCGCCGGGATAGCCTCGAGTGCGGGCAGTTCATACGCACGCAGGCTGTCAGTCGCGGATTCGCCCGAGCTGGAGGCAACGATCTGTACTCCGGAGCCGCAGCCCGAATGCAGGACAGCGAAATCGCTGCCCCAGTCGCGCGTGCCGGCGATCGCTCTGAGGGCGCCGTTTTCGAGCAGTTGCACTTTGCCGTCAATGCCTGCAGTGACGAGCGCGGCTCCCCCTGCGGCACGCTGGATTGCGGTAGTGTTGTAGAATGCGGGCAAATCGGCACCGACGCTGGGCGTCACGACCCCGGTGAAATAGTTGCGGGCGCTGTTGTAGAAGGCCGACAAATCCTGGGAAACGGGCCATGGATCGTCGCTCGAGTGGCAGGCCATGGCCCATTCAGCGGGCGGTTGGCCCGGCGACGTTGGCCCCGTGCACTCGACTCCCGCCAGCCAGGCACTGAATTGCGTTTGACTCACGTCAGCGCGGAGGACGCCGCGGGGATCGCGCGGAAGCGTTCGCCTGGTGTCGATGTCGGCGCGACTCTGCGCATGAAAGCCATCGGCGGCACGAAGGTAAAGAACGAGCTGTTCTGGTTCGAGTACGATCCAGCCGCCGGGCGTCTCGAGCGCCGCCAACACGGGCTGACGCGAAGTGAGGACGGTTTGCGCACGAAGAGTGAGGCCTGTTGTCGACACTGCGTGCTGCTCCGCGATGGGACCCGCTTCCACGATGGCCACCTGAGTCGTGGCCCCTTCCGCGACTTCGGCGATCCAAAGTCGTTCGCGGGTGTTCTCGCTGAGGGTCACGCGAATCGCGTTCGCGCCTTCCTCGCCGGCGAGCGAGATGCCGTGGGCTTTCAGGTCCCGTTCGAGCAGAGTTTGAATAGTGGGGACGGATTCGGTGGGGATTGTGGAGAGATTGCGGAGGGTGAATCGCGCCTGCCCCGGGCCGAGAATGCCTGCAACTTGCTCGGCGAGCGCTGCAGCCGGTTGATCCCATGGGCTTGCCGTCTGCGCTTGGCCAAAAGCGGCAGCCACGCACACACTCCACACAACTGCTGCCCACCGAATCAGCCTCATTCTGCCTTCATTCTGCGCGATTGCCGTTTGCGCGGATTATATCGTTTAGCGCGTTGCGGATCTTCTGCGTTACGAAAAACGCGGGGCGAGTCTTGCCGGCTCGCCCCGCGCACGACTCAGTGGCTTCCGCCGCCTTTGCTGTCAGGCTCGGATTCTGAGTCCATCTCCTGCTTGATGACTGGAGCGTTCGCCATGCTTTTGAAGACGTCGTTGGCGAAGAAGAACTTCCCGTCGGACGGCACCATCACGACCTGAATCTTGTCGGACAGGCGCTCGGCAATGATTTTGTTGATCAGTAGCGGCGATTTGTTCAGCAACTCCGCTTCGCTTGTCATGCGCTCGGCATTGGCCGCCGCGATGAGCTTGATGCGGCTGGCTTCGGCGTCAGCCAGCAGATTGCGCCGCTGCAATTCGGCCTTGCTGTCGATCACCTTGGCTTCGCCATCCGCCTCGGCATTTTGAATCGTGGCTTCTTTGCGCGCTTCGGCTTCGAGCTTGCTCTGCTCGATCTGTTTCTGCTTGAGCGGCAGGGTGTACTGCATCGCATCCGCTTCGCCCTTGGCTTCGACAACCTTCGATTTGGCATCGCCCTCGGCCATTTTCACTTTTTGGGCAGCTTCGGCCTCGGCCTGCAGCTCGGCAATCCGGACTTGTTTTTGCTGGATTTCGGTATCGACGGACATCTGGTCGTCCTGCTGTTCTTTCAGGAGGAGATTCTCCAGGCCCTTGGCATACTCCGGCGGCAACTGCACCTCCGACAGCATGACTTCCTCGACCACGATACCGTCGGCTGCGAGCTTCTTTGTGATGATGCCAGCCGCCTGGGAGCGTACCTCTTCGCGTTTGGTCGAGAAGATCTCGCGCACCGTGTATTCGGGCGCCAGCTCACGCCAGGCGCTCGCCACCACCGGTGGCACAAGCTGTTTGTCTGCCGGCTGCGGCAGACGCGTTTGCACGCTTGCCAGTTTGCTCGGATCGAGCTTATAGCGAATCGTCACGCCCAGGCCGATGTTGAGGCCTTCGCGGGATTGCACATCGAGGTTGGTCTCTTGCACCGCGCCCTTCGCGCCCCCGTTCGTCAGACCTGCGGTGAACAGGCGATCGCGGAGGTCGAAGAGTTCGACGTTGTCGACCAGCGGCGTGATGAAGTGGACGCCTGGATACAGCGTGCCGGGCAGCGTTCCTCCGATCTGGCTGATGCGTACACCGCCCATGCCGCTGGGCACGACAACGATGCTGCCGGCAATGAGCATTGGCAGGCAGGCCGCCAGGGCCAGCGTCGCGGGCATGCGCCATTGAATCGGTTCGATCGGTTCCGGTTCAGAAACTGCCTCTCCTTCAGTAGGCGTGCGGTGTGCGTTTTTGAAACGCAACCAAAGGGCATACAACGGAAGACCAAACGCGGTGGTGAGCAATACCCATCCCGCGATGTTGAGCAACATTTTTAGTGCGAGCATCTCGCGCCTCCCAACTCTCCTGTACGTTTAAGCTCCTCACGTCCGCGCGCCGGAGACGATTGCCGCTTCCTGCCCGCCCCGCTCTTCCTGGTGCCCGGCCGTGGAGCCAGCAGCAGCCGGACCAGTCCTCCGAACGTCAACTCTTCGAGCAGCAGCCCCGCAACCACTGGAAGCAGGAGCGCGCCCAGACCACTCATTGCATCCATGTCCACGCCTCCCTAGCGCGTACCGCCCGCTGTGATCGCCGCGACGGCGTTGGCCGCGAGGCTCGCCGCATCCGGGATCGGAGTGGTCGTCGTCGCCGGAGCAGGCGCAGTCTGCGCCGTCAATACAGGTTGCTGTGCCGCTGCGAGCACCGGTTGCGGCGTAGCAAACAACCGCGCGGTCTGCGCATTGCGCTGCCCGATCAGAACCACGGTGTCGCCGACATGTACCTGCGCATAGAGTTCCTCAAGGTCTGGACGCGCCAAGCGAATGCATCCATGCGACGCGGCCTTGCCGATCGACCGCGGCTGATTGGTCCCATGAATGCCGTAGCCGCGAATACTCAGCCCCATCCAGCGGCTGCCCACAGGATTGCCCGGCCCCGGCGGCACGACTTTGCCGTCGTGGAAGTAGGTCGGATTTGCGACACGGCGCTCGATGGTGAAGGTACCCTCGGGGCTTGGCGACGAAACTTTGCCGACCGCGACGGGATAAACCTTCTTGACCTGGCCGTCCTCGAGAAGAGCCAGTTTGCGATCTTCGAGGCTGACGACGATCAGCCGTTTCGGAATGGCCGGAGCCATCGTCTGCGCCATCGCCTGCACCGCAAGAATCGCTGCTACCGCCAACCCCATCGCCAGTCTGCTGAGTACGAACCCTGTCATCGCGTCTCCTCCAATTGCCTGCGCCCACACAGAGTGCAAGCGCCGCGCCAATCGGAGACGATTGATTCAAAAAGAGTTGCGATGGCTGCGGATCAGGCAGGACGTGTCATAACATGCACGGGTGTGGGCGCATTGACACGCGAGAAGGGACCAGTACTCGGAGTGTGTTCATGGCGCAAAGGTGGGTCTGGCGATCACGTCAGAAAGCGCGGAGAGTGCGCGAGGCCACCCTCTTCGTTTGTGCTGATCGGGTCGCTACCAAAAGTTATTTCGGTTCGGCGGTGATCCAACAGGGACCAAGAATTCCAGACAGCGAGCATTGGCGCGTTTTTCCATCCTCATCCGTCTATTCCGATACGGAGCCAGTGGAGAAGGCGGCTGTCGCGAGCGGTTTGAGTGCGTTGCTTGCTCTATCGCCTCCCTGGGGATCGATCCGCAGTGTCGTGGCACTTCTGCGCGATAATCCGAAGCGCCGATTCCTGCCATCCAGTCGTCACAAATCCAGGCAAGATCGGCCAATCTCCTCGAAGATGTGTGGAGACTGTTACAGCACGTAGCACCGAGGGAGACAGGGATGCAAACTCTGCTTCAGAACATCCGTTTCAGCTTCCGTATGCTGGCGCGAAACCCCGGCGTGACCATCACCGTTTTGCTCACGTTGGCCATCGGCATCGGCGCGAATACCGCGATTTTTACCGTCGATTATGCGACGCTCCTGGCTCCGCTGCCCTATCCGAAACCCGATCAGCTGGTGATGGTCTGGTCAAAAATCCAGACCTATCACAATGGAGTCGCCGCGGGAGACTTCCTCGACTGGAAGCAGCAGAACACGGTGTTCCAGGATCTTTGCGCCTGGTCCGGCGCCAGCTTCAACCTTGCGACCAAAGACAAGCCAGAGTACGTCAACGGCGTTCGAGAGACATACAGCATGCCCAAGATGATGGGGGAACCGCTCCTCTTGGGCCGCTACTTTCTGCCCGAGGAGGGCGTAGCCGGCCGCGATCACGTCGTGATCCTCACCCACAAGCTGTGGGTCAAGCTGGGCTCAAATCCCAGCATCGTGGGCACGACTCTGCGCATGGATGGCGACCCGTACACCGTCGTCGGAGTGCAGCGCCCTGGCATCTTCGATCGCCAGGAAGCGCAGCTCACAGTCCCCCTGGTCTTCAAGCCCGAACAGGTCAACCACGACTTCCACTGGCTTCTGGTCATCGGCCGCCTTAAGCCGGGCGTCACCCTCAAGCAGGCGCAGCAGAACATGGACTCCGTCACGGCCCACATTGCACAGGTCTATCCCAAGAGCGACAAGGGCTGGGGCTCCTATGTCGAGGGACTGAAGAACGATTTTCTGCCCAAAGAGCGCATCAAAATGCTCTGGTTGCTCCTGGGTGCGGTTGGATTCGTGCTGCTGATTGCCTGCGTCAACGTCGCCAATCTGCTGCTGGCGCGCGGCATGGCGCGGCAGAAGGAACTTGCAGTTCGCAGCGCGCTCGGCGCCGGCCGCAGCGCTGTGTTCGTCCAGCTTCTTACGGAAAGCCTGATCCTCGCCCTCGCCGGAGGAGCCCTTGGGGTCGGCTTTGGTTACGCCATGCTGCAGGGCCTCATTGCGGCCATGCCACGCAATACACTGCCGAGCGAGGCGGACCTGCGCCTCAACATACCTATCCTGCTCTTCACCCTCGTCGCCACCACGGTGGCCGGTCTTCTGGCCGGCTCCGCTCCCGCGTGGTATGCATCGCGCGTCGATCCCGCCGAAACTCTCAAAGAAGGTGGGCGCGCCGGCACCAGTGCGGGCAAGCATTTCCTGCGGCGTATTCTGGTGATCGGCGAGTTCGCGCTTGCACTCGCCTTGCTCGCCGGCGCCGGCCTCACCATCCACAGTTTCTGGAATCTCGCTCATGTCGATCTCGGCATCAAGACCGACCACGTTCTCAACTTTTTCCTACCCGTGCCCGAAACCCGCTCCAAAGATCCTCAAGTCATCTCCGCCTACTACCGCGACATGCTTGCGCACATCGCTGCTGTTCCAGGCGTGCAACACGCGGCGGCCATGACCGGCGAACCGCCCTATGGGCCGGGCTTTGGGATGCCGTTCATGCTCGAAGGCGGCCAGACCTACGCAGATCCGTCGCAGCGCCCAGACACCCGATTCGGCATGGTGACTCCGGATTACTTCAATGCCTATGGCATCCAGCTCATCTCCGGACGTAGCTTCACGGATCAAGACAGGGCAGGCACGGTCAGAGTGGCCATGGTCAATCAGGATTTTGTGCACAAATACCTGAAGGGCAAAGATCCTTTTCGTCAGCGGGTGCTCGTCGAAGAGCTGATTCCAGGCGTAACCAAGCTGGGCGGGTATCTCCCATGGCAGATCGTCGGAACCTACCACAACGTGCACACGGCGGATCAGCGCGATGAAAACCCGGAGATGCTCATCCCCTTCTACCAAATCCCCTGGCCGCAGGCGGGCTTTGCGGTGCGCACCTCCGAGAACCCATCCACGATGCTCAACAGCATCGCCGCTGCAGTTCACCAGGTCGATTCGGGCGTTGCTCTTGCCGAGCCCAAAACCCTCGATGAAGTCGTCGACGAATCCATGGCCGACCAGCGCTTCACGCTCATCCTCTTCTCGAGCTTTGCGGCCGTGGCCCTGTTCCTCGCCGGACTCGGCATCTATGGCGTCATGTCGTTTTCCGTGGCCCAGCGTGCGCACGAGATCGCGCTTCGCATGGCTCTCGGCGCCACGCGCAATCGGGTTGTCAGCCTCGTCATTCGCGACGGCGTGATTCTCGCCGCGATCGGACTGGGACTTGGCCTGATCGGCGCCTATTTCGTCGGCCGCGCGATGCAGAGCCTTCTCTTCGGCGTGCAGGCACTCGACTTCGCCGCCTTCCTTTCAGTCGCTGCGGTTCTGCTCGCCGCCGCGATTCTGGCCTGCTTCCTGCCCGCAAGACGAGCGGCCTCCGTTTCGCCCATGCGTGTCCTCCGGACAGAGTAGCGCGCAGATACGACCAAGCTCTTCGTCTGGGTTAGCGGCGTCGCTCGGCGCGCAAGAAGTAAGCGTTGACCTTGGTCAGAGCTCTACAGCAACTTCGAGTCGACGCTCGCCAACACGGTGTCCGCGGCCGCGCGGCTCCAGCCGATGCGCAGGTCTTTTACATCGTTCAGCAGGATCGCTCCGCCTGCGACGCGTGGCCCGGTGAGGGCAAACAGGTCGGCCCGCTCGACACCGCCGAGATAGAAGGGCGGACGAGCGTCGGCGGTACGATTCGCGATCTCGACGTGGCTCATCTCGAGATTGCGAATGTGGCGGAGGAAGAGCCCGGTCGAAGGTGTAACGCCGAAGCGGCCGGGGTCGGGATAGTTGTCTTCCTGCTCGGTGGGCATGGCCTTGGCGTCCTCTGCGGTGCCCCCGCCGCCCGTCTCTATATAGATGTCGGAGAACTTGAGGTCTTCCAGCGGGTAATTCGGGATACCGCTCAAGACCGAGGCCTGACGCGCAGAGGCGTTGTAGCAGGTGAGGTTGCTGACGAGGACGCGGCGGAAGGTTCCGACTTTGGTGGATTCTTTGGGGCCGCGGAGACGGCTTCCCAGCCGGTAAAAAAGCGGTCCGCTGGCGAGATCGCGCAGGGTCGTGTTCGAGATGGTGATGTCTTCAACCAGGGCGCCATCGACCGACTCGAGCGCGTAGCCGAAGCAGCCCTCGAAGACGTTGCCCGTGATGGTGATGTTGATGAAGCCGCCATTGGATTCGGTGCCGCACTTGATACGGCCTGTCCCATACTGTCGTTGGTCGGCGGGAAACTTTTTGAAAGTCCCGTCAAGGACCGTGCCGAGCTGGTAGCACCCCGTGACCCAGTTATTGGCGATCGTGACGTTGCGCGTGGCGCGCGCATAGCCGAGGGCATAGCTCGACTTGGGGCAGATGCCGTCGTCCCAGGGCGAGTTGACGGTGCAGTTGGAGACGCGCACGTTCTGGCAGCAGTCGATGTCGATGCCGTCCCGATCCGTATCGATCCTGATGTTGTCGATGGTGACGTTGTCGACCCCGGTGAGCAGGAAGCCGAAATGGCCTCCCTTGAGGATCGAGAAATCGCGGAAGAGGACGTTGCGGCAGTTTTTGAGCGCGATAGCTTTGTTGCCGACACCTGCCTGCTCGGCCTGATACATCGGATAGTCGCCACGGGGATTGAAATGGCGCGGGGGTTGAGCCGGAGCGGCTTGTCGGCCCGTTGGTTCAGGAGCGCCGAAGCCACGCAATGTGGTTGAAGGAGCCGGCGCCGGTCCTGCGCCAAAGCTCAGTCCTCTGCCCCAGATCAAACCGGGGCCAGTGATGCTGAGATCGTGCAGGTCTTCGCCCCAGAGCAGCGAGTTGTGCCAGTGGTTGTGGCCGTAGTCCTGATAGGCATCCCAGGCGGTGTTGGGTTCGGCGGCGTCGTAGGTTCCACCGTTGTAACCGGTCTGCTCGCCGGGCTTGGGTGAGTCGGCGGCAAGAATCGTGCTGCCCTGGCTGAGATACAAGTGGACCTGGCTCTTGAGACGGATCGAGAAGCAGAGATAAGTGCCGGCAGGAAAGAAGACGAGGCCGCCTCCGGCCGCCGATGCGGCTTCGATGGCGCGATTCACGGCAGGCGTGTCGAGGGTCTTTCCGTCGCCGGTCGCGCCGAATTTGCGGACATCGAAGATGCCCTGCGCCGCTGCGCCTGAGCTTCCTTCCTGGGCTGCCGCGGCGAGTGAAACAGCCGGAAATCCAGTCAGGGCCAGTCCAATCCCGCCGTTGCGCAGAAAGTCTCGCCGCATCGCGTCAAACATTTTCAGCTCCTCCGGTGCGCAGTCTGCCGCACCTTTTTGAGTGTAGGTTTATGCACGCTGAACGTGCTACTGATCCTGCGCCGCGAATTCTTCGGCTTCGCGGTTGAGTGATTCGGAGCTGGCTTCGTGCGAGATGAGCAGTACGCGGTAGCGAAACGTCACCGTCTGCCCTTTCTCGAGCGTGTAGTTGAACGGCGGCTGCTTCGGATCGAAGATGCTGCGGCCCAGCGGATTCGCTGCGAATAGGCCATAGCCGCGCGCGTGCCAGTACGTCGGATAGCCGGGGTTCTTGGGGTGATCGAGAATCGCGATGGTGACGGTGTGATCGCCGGTGTGGCCGGTAAGCGAGCACCACTTGCCGCGCGTGCCCCAGGCTGCGCCGCCCTTCACGCCTTCGCTGGTGAGGTAGACGCCGGTTGCGCCGCTGGTGTCGGCGGCTGCAACTTTGGTGGGCCGGCCGTTCGCGTCCAGAAACACGCCGCCTTTTTCCTCGGGCGATTCAAGCCAGTGGGCGACGCGGATGCCGAGCACGCCTTCTTTGTCGTCGCGAAAGACGGCGCGATCGAGAGCCTTGAGCGTGATGATCTGATCGATGACGCGCTCATGGGGACGGCGCAAGAAGACATAGCGCGTGGTCTGGTCGAGGATCTGCTGGCCTTGTCCGGTAACCCAGACCGAGTCGACGACCAGCTCGCCGCGGTCGGCGCCGCTTTTGGTGGAGACGATTTTGGACTGCAGGATAGTGCCCATCTTGGCCCTATCTTCGGGCTTGATGGCGTCGGAGTTATTCCAGAAATCGAAGCCGTTGACGTTGCCGTAGTTGAACCACATACCGGCATGATGCGGATGGTCGACGCGCTCGTTGGGCCGTGGATCGAGCGGATAGCCGCGCGTCACGGTAATGCCTTCGTCGGCGATAAGCGGGTAGAGGACGGGCTTCTTGAGTGTCGTGGGCCAGATATAGGAGGTGAAGGGTTGGCCGTCGATGGTGATGTCGACACGGCGCTGGGCCGGGTCTGCAACAACCTGTACACCGGATGCAGTTGCGGCGATGAGTGGTCCGGAAGAAGCAGTCATGGTGGCAGCAACAATGCCGAGCACAACCATGCTACGCATAGACCTTGCCCCCAGCCATCACCTGCTGTGTCTTGTCGTCGAACGTGACCTTCTCGCCGGTCTTGGATCGCGGCAACATTCATGCAGAGGGCGATGGAGTGGCTGTAGCCGGCCTCGATGGGTGCATTGGGTGTCTTGCGCGAGCGCACGCACTCCATCCAGTTGCGCATGTTGGCGGAGGTTTGCGGATCGGCGCCCGTGTCGGCTGCGGTCGATGCAGCCTCGACATGCTCGACCAGAGAGAAGCTCGGCAGCAGGTTGGCCTTCATGCCCATCTCTGCGGCGGATTTCGCGCTGAGGCCGCCGTTGGGCGTCACGGTCTGCTTGTCCATGTCGATCATGCCGCCGTTGGAGTAGTAGAGCTCCTTCACGCCTCCGGCCGAATTGGTGAAGCGCGACGAATACTGGACCTGGAAGCCTTTGGAGGGATCGTCGAGCGGACCGTAATCGAAGACTGCAGTCATCGTGTCCCAATTCTCGCGGCCGTCCTTCCATAGATAGATGCCACCGTTGGCGACGACACTACGCGGATGCGGCAGCCCGGTGAACCAGTGCACGGTATCGATCTGATGGACGAGCCACTGATCGGGAATGCCGGAGGAGTACGGCCAGAACAAGCGGAACTCAAGATACTTCCGTGCATCGAAGGGCACGTGCGGACGGTTGAGCAGATAGCGCTTCCAATCCGTGTCTTCTTCTTTGAGCAGCGGGACGACGCTGGGGCGGCGCCAGCGGCCGGGCTGGTTGACGTTCCACGTCATCTCGACCATGACGATGTCGCCGAACTGGCCAGACTTGATGTATTCGGCAGCCTTCTGATAGCTGGGTGTGCTGCGGCGCTGGGTTCCGATCTGGACGATCTTGCCCGTCTTTTTGACAGCGGCAAGAAACTTGCGCGCATCCTCCATGGTGTGGGCCGTGGGCTTTTCCACGTAGGCATCGCGTCCGGCTTCGACTGCTTCGACCCCATGAAGCGCGTGCTGGAAGTCGGCGGTCGCGATCAGCACGGCGTCGACATCTTTGCGCGCGTAGAGTTCATCGTTATTGCGGACCGGATCGACCTTGCCGCCGCCGAGCTTTTCGATATAAGCCGCGCCTTCTTCGCGCCGCCGGTTCCAGATGTCGGAGACGGCGACAAACTCGAAGTTCATCTCTTGCGCGTGCTGCAGAAAGGAAGGGATGAGCGCGCCTTTCATGCGGTCGCCACAGCCTACTACGGCCACGCGCACGCGGTCGTTGGCGCCGGGAATGGCAGCGTAACTTTTGGCGTTCCATGAGACCGCAGTAGCGGCCAATGCGGCGCTGCCTGCCTTCAAGAAATCCCTGCGGTTCGTCGCACTTTGCGGCATTGCTCTCCTCTGTGGTTGGTTGACGATTCTGTGCCGCGGGAGACCGATCTTGGTCCCGCGGCCCCATCGGCAAGAATCTCAGAACGCGAACTTCAAACTGCCCTGGAACACGCGCGCGCTGAAGGCTGAGTTCGGAGGATCGGTGGAGGTTGAAGACGGCGTAGTAGAGAGCTGCCCAAAGGTACTCGATGTGAGGTTTTGCGTCGCGCTGCTGAAGGCAAAGTTGGGATGGTTGAGCACATTGAACGCTTCCAGCCGGAGA
This sequence comes from uncultured Acidobacteriaceae bacterium, assembly GCA_963778705.1. Lineage (GTDB taxonomy): Bacteria > Acidobacteriota > Terriglobia > Terriglobales > Acidobacteriaceae > Telmatobacter. The sequence goes on along the minus strand of CAVZVM010000008.1, from coordinate 217,117 downwards.
GTCAGATTGAATCGCTCATGGATAGGAAAGATGCGCGATATCTGGGAGTCGAACTGAAAGAACGACGGAGTTCGAAAGGCGTTCCGGCTCACGTTTCCGTAGGTCCCGGCTGCGGCGCAACCGGCGGTCGCGTTGTTGGCGCAGATCTCGGTAAAGGCCGCCGGGTTGAGATAGCCGCGGTTGGATTCGCCGGTGGCGCTTTGGATTTTCGTGTGAAGGTAGGGCTTGACTCCTGGCACGCGGTTGGGCCGGTCATTGCCGATGTCGGTTAGGGAGTTATCGGCTCCGGCTGTGACGTTGACGGGGGCGCCGCTTTGTATGTGGATGAGAGGCGCGATCTCCCAGTCGTTGATCATGAGCCGCGTGGCGCGGTTGAAGTACGAGTGGAAGGCACTCTTGGCTACCACGGAGATGTTCTCGATGTGCCGATAGTCGGAGCCGCAGGGGCCGTAGTCCAATGCCTCATTGGCGGGGTTTTCGATGTTCGTACCGGCGTAATCGCCCGACGCATCCTGAATGTTGAGGCACTTGGACCAGGTCCAGTTGGCCAGCAGGTTGAACGTGGACGAAAGACGATGCTGCAGAGTGGTGACCAGGCCGTTGTAGTTGGCTGTAGCGCTGTCGCCGACGATGTTTGAGCCGGCGCCGCCACCCTGAATCTGGTTCCCCTGGGCAGGATTGGCGATGGTCAGGGCGAACCGCGAATTCTGGTTCTTGGTGGTGGAGCAGGGCGTTCCGGCGGCGCCGGGCTTCACCGCTGCCGGACCGCTCGTCGCAATTCCCGTGCAGCCGGTTCCGTTTGCTCCCCAGGTTCCAGGGATGTAGACGGCCGGGTCGAAGGTATAGCCGATGGGATCGTGGCGCGTGCCGTTGCCGATGTAGTCCACCTGCAACTGCCAGCCACCTGCGAACTGATGCTGCACGCTCAGAGTCCATTGGATGGTATACGCGGGGTGGAACTGAGGCGTCATCACAATGTACTGGGATTGCGCGAAGAACTTCGCTTGAGAAGGCGTAGGAATGACCGGCTGCGGGAAGGGACTGGTGGTGATGGAGCCGGACGACCAGGGTTGGCTGAAGATCACCGGCCCGGAGCCTGACGACTCGGTGTTGCTGATTGCGGTAGCGAATGGCGGATTCTGCTGATTGCGTTGTGCGGTGAAGAAGTTGGGATTGTCGTACATGAGCGCGCCGCCGGCGCGAATCACCGTCTTGCCCGTTCCGGTTGGATCGAAGGAGAAGCCGACATTGGGGGAGAACTGCCAGGGCGAGTTCTTGGTGAACTGCTTGGGAACGCCTTTATCGCCGTAGTAGAGGATGCCGGCGGGCGCGCTAGGGTAGACGGAGCTAACCGTGTTGGAGAGGAAGTCTGCCATGTTGAACTCGACGCCGCGATTGAAATAATCGACGGGCATAAAGTTGGGACCCCAGCGCACGCCCGCGACCAGTGTCAGCCGCGGGGTCGCGTGATAGGTGTCCTGAATGTAGAGGCTGGGAATGTTGCCACGCAGCGCGTTCTGCTGTTCCTTGCTCTGCTGAAAAGGAACGCCGGTGCCGCTTGCGCCGAGCGTGCCCTGCAGAAAGTCGAGGTTCTGATCGCCGATGGTACTGCCGCCGTTGGGGCCGCTGCCGCTGTACTGGCCATTGAATGTGAAGATGCCGTTGCCTTCGTAGACGTTGCCGATATTGAGCTGATTCCGGACCCACTCGCCGCCGAAGATGAGCTGGTGTCTGCCGCGGACCCAGGTGACGTCATCGTCAAAGGAAAGAGTATTGTCGTTGAAGTGCGCAACGGAGTTGGTGCCGCCGCCGATGTTGAACTTGCCTTCGGACATCTGCAGGCCGTTCGGCGCCGCTTGATACACATTGACGCCGAGCGTCTGGGCGTTGATGTCGTTGGGGGCGTACCCACGGTTATCGACACGGCGAAGGATGGAGATGTGGGCGGCGTTGACGAAGTTGGAGTTGAACGAATAGGCATCGCCAAGAGTGAATGTCTGGACCCGTTCGATATTGCCCGATTGCGTTGTGACGAAGATGTTGTGTTGGTCGAAGTAGGCCGGGAACTGATAGCCGTCGACGAAGTAGCGGCCGTAGATGTTCTGTTTGGGGCTGACCGTGTAGTCAACCCTGGTGACGAACTGGTTGTCAGCCAGCTTATAGGGGATGGCATAGGACACAAACCCGCAATCGTTCGGATCGTACGAAGGATTCCTGGCAGGGAAGTACGTTTGCAGTTTTAATGCTGCGGCGTCGTAGGTGGGCGCGGACGCGTATTTGTTCCCAACCAGTTTGGCTCCGGTGAGCGGATCGACCAACGGGATGGGCGCATGGGTCGAGTTGCAGGGGTTGCTTAAGGCAACACCGGGAACGCCGTCGGTGGTAGACCAATCCCCGTTCAGGTTGGCGTCTGTGGGCACGGTGGCCTGCGTGCTGGCCTGGCTCTGGTCGGCCGAGGTGCGCTGGTAGGCAGCGAAGGCGAACATCTTGTTGCGCAGGATCGGTCCGCCGAACGTGCCGCCATATTGGTTCTGGTGCAACGTATCCTTCGAAGTGGAGAAGAAATTGGTGGCGTCGATGTAGTTGTTGCGGATGAATTCAAAGGCCTCGCCGTGAAAGGCGTTCGACCCGGAGCGGGTGACGACGTTGACCATGCCGCCGACATGCCCACCGTCCTGGGCGCCGAGGTCTGTGGATTCGACGCTAAACTCGCTGACCGCGTCAGGGAACGGATAAGGCAGATTGCCGTTGCCCATGTAGTCCTCGTTGTCGCCGCCATCGAGGCGCCACAGCGTAGTGTTGCCACCGCCGCCGGCAATCGAAACCGAGATGGTCTGGTAGGAGTATTTGCTGCCGGTAAAGTCGCCCGCGGGCGCCGCGCTCGAACCTCCTGAGAGGGTGATCAGAGAGGTCATCTGGCGGCCATTGAGCGGCATCTCGGTGACGGCCTGCTGATCGATGGTCTGCTTGAACGTAGGATCTTCGGTTTGCAGCGAGAGCCCTTCCGACTGGACCTCGACCTTCATCTCCGCCGTACCGACGGACATCGTGGCATTTATGGCGATGCTGCTGCCAACCTCAAGCACGATTCTCTTCTGCTCATAGGTCTTAAAACCGGGCGCAGAGACGGAGAGGTCGTAGGTACTGATGGGGACGCCGGGAAAGACATACACGCCGGCATTGTCGCTAGCGGTTTTGCGGGCCACGTGGGTCGATTCGTCGGTGAGAGTCACCGACGCTTTGGGCACCACGGCGCCTGTCGAGTCGGTCACCGTACCCTGAATGTTGCCCGTGCCCGCGATCTGCGCATGGCCGGGGTGGGGGAAGAGGAAGAGCACGGCAACTACAAAGAGAGCCGCGCAGGAAACAACCATTCCATGCGCCTTTGTGCCCATGTATGGCATGAAAGCCTCCCAAAAGACGATCTAAGTGTTCTTTGATTCCGAGGATTTAGGCCGGCAGTGGTCCGACCTCTTTGAGTGCGGAAAAATGGTTGCAGGAGGTTTAGGCATTTGTCAAGGGCAATTTGACCGATGCACGGGAAAGTCTGGCGATCCAAAAGTCTGGATTAGCGCCAACTCCTAGATCGGCAGTGGTCCGACCTTTGAGAAAATGCCTTTATCCGTGGGGATGAATTCGGCCCGACCAGAAACCTGAGATGCGGAAGGCAAGGCGGTCCTGCGGATTCTGTAACCTGAACGCCTGCGTACTTCAGGACTTTGCCGGCTTCGTTCGCCGCCGTTTTCCGCTCGACGAACTTGGCGAGGATCGTCGCTCAGGAGGGCGCTCGACTCCCTGCGCGGACTGCGCCAAACGGAGATGCTTTTCCATCAAGGCCCTTGCCTCATCCGGCTTACGCGCGCGAATGGCGCGATAGATCTCGCGGTGCATCTCCGCCGACTCGCGGAGATCCGTGGCCCGTTCCACGGTTTTGCGGCGTTTGTCGTACATCGACGAGGTCACGGTTTCCATCACGGCAGCCAAAATCGGATTTCCCGAAGCCTGCGCGATGATGCGATGGAAGAGCACGTCGTGGATCAGATAGTCCAGAGGTGAATCGATGGTCGCGAACATCTCCGCGACCTCTTCCGCCATCGCGGTGTGATGCTCTTCCCTGCCCCGTTCGGCCGCGAGCGCGGCAAGACTGCTTTCCAGGATGATGCGGGCCTCGAACATCTGCCAGGTCTGAAACCCATGCAGCGCGCCCATCAGGCTGAGAGAAGCTTTGCCAAAATCCGGCGGCCCGTCGGCTATGAATGTCCCCACACCGTGCCGGATCTTCATGACCCCCATGGCGGCCAGATAGCCGATACCGGCGCGCAAACTGGCTCGACTGATCTTGAGGGAGCGCGCAAACTCGCGTTCCGGCGGAATCTTATCTCCGGGTTGCAGGGTCCCATTTTCGATCAGTGAACGGACGTGGTCCACGACCTGCATCGTCAGGTGGCTATTCGACAGTTCTTGCATGCTCTGCGGCATAGGAGGCAGAACCCTTGCTGTGAGGCATTAAAATCGAAGCACAACGAGATTAACACCGTAGAACAACCTGTGCGTAGCATGGACCGGGCCGGCTCTCGGGCGAGGGGAACGATCTGTGTGTATACTGGCGTGGTCTGACCTCTAAGTTGCCGGGCTGAAAAGCCGCGCCGCGAAAGAGACATCGATTTATGTTGATCCACGAAGACCGCCTATTTCCCGCCGATCCTGCAACGCGATGTATTGCTCGCGCACTCTACGGGCATATCGGTAAGCTGCCGATCGTAAGTCCGCACGGGCATACCCAAGCCGCCTGGTTCGCGCGCAACGATCCTTTCGCCGATCCGGCGACGCTCCTGGTGCAGCCCGACCACTACGTTTACCGCATGCTCTATAGCCAGGGAGTTTCGCTGGACGATCTGGAGATCGGGCAAGCGGAGCTCAAAGATCCGCGCAAGGTCTGGCGGATTTTCGCGAGCCACTACTATCTTTTTCGCGGTACTCCAACGCGTATGTGGCTCGACTACGAGTTCCAGGAGCTGTTTGGCCTCAACGATCCGCTCTCAGCACAGACTGCCGATTTTTACTACGACACGATCGCGGCCAAGCTACAAACGCCCGCGTTCCGCCCGCGGGCGCTCTATGAGCGCTTCAACATCGAAGTGCTCGCCACCACCGACTCTCCGCTGGATTCGCTAGCCGACCATCAAGCCATTCGCGATTGTGGATGGAAGGCTCGCATTATTCCGAACTTTCGCCCCGACCCTGTCGTCGATCCGGAATTTGCGGGCTTCTCGCATTCGATCGCACAACTCGGCGAACAGACCCATGAAGACACGTCCTCCTGGAAGGGCTATCTGGATGCGCTGCGAAAGGCGCGGGCCCGCTTTAAATCTCTTGGCTGCACCGCAACCGATCACGGCCATCCGACCGCGCAGACCGCCGATCTTTCCGAGACCGAGGCAACGCGGTTGTTCGGCCTCGTCTTGTCCGGCCAGACAGACGCACAGCAGAAAGAGCTGTTTCGCGCACAGATGCTCACGGAGATGGCGCGGATGAGTCTGGACGATGGGCTGGTAATGCAGATCCATCCGGGCTCGGTGCGCAATCACAATCGGGCCGTCTTCGAACGTTTTGGTCGAGATACCGGCGCCGACATTCCCCGCGCCATGGACTACGTGCACGCACTGCGTCCTCTTCTGAATCGATTCGGCAACGAGAGCGGACTCACCCTAATTGTGTTCACGCTGGACGAGTCGACCTTCAGCCGCGAGTTGGCGCCGCTTGCGGGGCACTATCCATGCCTGCGTCTGGGTCCGCCATGGTGGTTCCTCGACAGTCCCGAGGGAATGATGCGATTTCGCGAATTGGCGACCGAGACTGCGGGCTTCTACAACACAGTCGGATTCAATGACGACACGCGCGCTTTCCTTTCCATTCCGGCGCGTCACGATGTTGCGCGGCGCGTCGATTGCGCGTTCCTCGCCCGGCTGGTTGCAGAACACCGGCTTGGCGAGAGCGAGGCGTTCGATGTTGCGCAGGCTCTGACTTACCGGCTCGTCAAAGAAGCGTATCGACTGTAAGCCGAGGCGAGGCGCCGCGCGGACTCGAATGCTCGAGATGGAGTGAAGATGAACGAGAAGAGCGTCAGGTTGAGCAAGTACTCGGTAGGCACTGGAGATCGTTTCGCACATCAGGCCAAGGCGCAGCTCCAGGCGTGTATCAAAGCCCTTGAGCATGGCCTGACCGTCGTGCCCGTCTGGAACAAGTCCAACCGCGAGCACACGATTATCGGCTCCGAACCTATCTCAGTCCGGGAGGCTGCCGACGCGGCGGTGAAAGCCATCGGTTGGAAACATCCTTACTTCTGCGACGCGGACCACATCACCCTGCAGACGGTCGACCGCTTCCTCCCCTCATGCGACTTTTACACGATCGATGTCGCCGACTTTATTGGCCAGTGCGCGGCCGATGTGGATGTCGAACGCTTTGTGAAGAAGCGAGCCGCACTGCTGGGAAACATTCGGCTCGAGGGAATCGACGAGACATTTGAAATCACCGCAGGCGAACTGCGTCAGACGGCGCAGAAGTTTTTGGCCGCTGTGCAGAAGGCTGGCGCAGTGTATCGTGCCATCGAGCAGGCCAAGGGACAAGGAAGATTCGTTCCAGAGATCTCGATGGACGAAACCAATGCGGCTCAAACACCGGTGGAGTTGCTCATCATCCTCGCGGCGATCGCAGATGAGGGGATTCCCGTACAGACGATCGCACCCAAGTTCAGCGGACGCTTCAACAAAGGCGTGGACTATGTGGGGAATGTGGCGCAATTCGAGCAGGAGTTTGCGCTCGATGTTGCGGCAATCGCCTACGCAGTGGCTCATTTCGGTCTGCCGGAAAACCTGAAGCTGAGTGTGCACTCGGGCAGCGACAAGTTTTCGATCTACCCGTCCATTCATCGAGTGATGAAACGTTTCGACGCCGGCGTGCACCTTAAAACGGCAGGGACGACATGGCTTGAAGAACTCATTGGTCTGGCGGAAGCGGGTGGAAACGGACTTGCATTGGCAAAAGAGATTTACGCCGAAGCGTACGGGCACCGCGAAGAATTGTGTACGCCTTACGCCACCGTCATCGATATCGACCCGAACAAGTTGCCTTCACCCGGAGAAGTGAATCGCTGGACCTCGGAGCAATACACATCCGCTTTGCGGCATGTACGTGGAGCGGCGGCCTACAACAGCAGCTTTCGCCAGCTACTGCACGTGGGATTCAAGGTAGCTGCGAAGATGGGACCGCGCTACCTGGGGCTGCTTGAGGAGAACGAAGCAGTGATCGCAAGGAATGTGACGGAGAATCTCTACAACCGGCACATCGCGCCTGTATTTCTTGGCCGCTCCTGAGAGCGCTCTGGGCCGTTCAGCGAAGCGAGACTTTGGCCCCCGCCAGCTGCGCGATGGGCTGCCCCTCTGCCACATGGACCACGAAACCCTCTCCAGTCACCTCGGCATAGCCGATGGTGGCGCCCTTTTGCGCGTCGATCCTGACATTCTTCAGGACAACACCGGTGATTGGCGCCTCGGGCAGTCCGACGATCGCTGCGGCATTTTCGACTCCGGTGGCAGTCACGTTTTCGAGCGTGATGTCGTGGAAGTGAGGAGTCAGCCGGGTGATCGGCGCGGCCTCTTGCTCAGCGGGCGGGAGAATCGCCGGATAGTATTCGCTGATGATCAGAGCATTCTTCACATCTTTCATCTCGATATCGCGGAAGACGAGGTGACCGACATCGTTGCCGCGATCGCGGTTGGCCTTGATGCGGATTCCGTTGTCCGTGCCCTCGAAGTGAATGCGCTCGGCGCGAATGTTCTCCGCTCCGCCGGCAATCTCGCTGCCGACCGAGAGCCCGTGTCCGTGGAGAAAGGTGCAGTCGGTAATGGTGATATCACGGCTCGGCGCGTCGGGGCCGGGGGAATTGATGGGCCCTGATTTGATTGCCACATCGTCGTCGCCCACATCCGCGAACACATGGTCGATCACGACATTGGAGGAGGAGAAGGGATCGATGGCATCGGTGTTGGGTGAGTGTTGGGGCGCCAGAATGCGGACATGGCGAATGACCACGTCGTCGGAATAGTACGGCACGATCTGCCACATGGGTGAGTTCTGGACCGTGATGCCTTCGACGCGTACATGTTTGCAATGGTCGAAAAGAATCAGTTTGGGTCGCGGGTGTCCTGTTCCCAGAACACCATGGTCTTTAATGCTGCGCGCTTCGTCCCACCAGCTTTGACCGTTGCCATCGATCGTGCCTTCGCCAGTGATGGCCACATTAGTCGCGTCGATCGCGCTTACCAGCGGTCGCAGATCCGGCAGATGGAACTCATCATGGGGCGGGTAGTCGCGATGGTCCGGCGATCCAAGTAAGGTCGCGCCTTTGTCGATCTGCAGAGTAATGTTGGTTTTCAGTTCGATGGGAGCTGTCAAATACCTTCCGGCGCTTAGCCGAACAACGCCGCCTCCCGGTTGCGCGCACGCATCAATCGCAGCCTGCAGGGCCGACGTGTCTTTCGCGATTCCATCTCCCTTCGCACCGAACGTGCGCGGATCGCAGGTGCCCAACGCATGCAGGAAATTGGCGGAAAGTGCCGGGATGGAGATCGAGAGCAGAACAGTGATTCTGCAGATCGGTGAAGATTGGCGTCGAGTCATCTTTGGCTCCGGGCCGAGGGGTTAGCGTTGCGTCCAACATCTTACGACAAGAATATCGAGTGGTCATACCACTTTGAAAATCGCTGAAGAGCCCGTTTGAATCTGCGACTCGCGGTGCGCGATGAATCACGGCACATTGCTCTGCACGGCATTCCTTGTGCGTCCGCGTGCGACGGTTGCGCTGAGACAGATTGCTGAGCCAGGGGCCTGAGTGTCGATTGACAAAAAGGTGCAGGCTAAAAGCCATCGAAGAGCCCATAGGGCATCGGAATTATCCGGAACGAATCGGCCTGCCTCGGCACTTTTCCACAGGTCGGCTCTTAAGTCCTTCGACCTGCGCCATTTCCCGCTTGCATTCGACTAGGGTGCCCCGCGACTATTTATTTACCGCGATTCCTCTATTCATTCTGTTTTCGCACGTGAAGAGCAAGCTTGTCAGATGGCCGGGGCAGGACCGCTCCCGGCTTCCAACAACAACCAAATAAGGCAAGCGGAAACAAAGAAAGGTGACAAAAGCATGAAGCATTCTTTCTGGAGAACTGCAGCCAGGTACGCACTGTTGCTATTTGCGTCGATTGTCTTTGCGGTCGCCGGCCAGGCGCAGCAGACACTCGGTTCCATCAACGGCACGGTGCTGGATGCATCGGGCGCGGCGGTGCCCGACGCCACGGTGACCGCAACCGACAAGGCGACCAACTTCGTGGCGAAGACAAAGTCGCAAGGGACAGGTTCCTACCAGATCTTCAACCTTCCCATTGGCACTTATGTCGTGCGAGTGAGCCACGAGGGTTTTGAATCCACCGATTTGACCAATATTCCTGTGCAGGAAGCGCGTGCCACCACGGTCAATGCGACGCTCAAGGTTGGTCAGGTCTCGGAGTCGATTACTGTGACCTCGACCCCGCTGCTGAATGCGAGCGACACAACCAACGGCTATACACTCGACAGCGCGCAAATCGACGAAACCCCGCTTGCGACAGGCAGCTTCACGCAGGTTGCGGTTCTTTCACCGGGCGTGAACGCCGAATTGCTCTCGAACCTCGATTCGAACGCCGGCCTTGGCAACCAGCCTATCTGGGCCAACGGACAGCGCGACACGTCGAATACATTTCAGGTGAATGGCGTCGATTCGACGAACCTGTTCAACGGCAAGAGCTCCAGCGGCGATTCTTCGCAGCGGTACAACTTCAACATCGGAAGCGCGCCGACAGCAGGTGGATCGTATTCGGTGGGCACCTCGGTCTATGGATCGAACGGCAACAGCCTGCCTTCACCTCCTCCGGAGTTCATGCAGGAGCTTCGCGTGAATGCGTCGATGTATGACGCTCAACAGGGCGCAACCAGCGGAGCCCAGATCGACGTCAACACCAACTCGGGTACAAATAACTGGCACGGGCAAGTTTATGGAGCGTACGCCAACAATCTGATGAATGCCTCGCCGTTCTTCTTCAATCAGGCCTATCAACTAACCCAGGCCGGCATTGGCGTGTTTCCGAAATCGCTCGTGAACCCCTGGCTTCGTCGTGCGACTGCGGGGGCCGCTGCTGGTGGGCCCATCAAAACGAACAAGCTCTTCTTCTTCGGCGCCTACCAACGAAGCGTGAATGAAGACAATGCGACCGGACTCTCGGAGATGACGGTTCCCAGCGGCTTGACCGATGACCGGAGCAGCACCGGGCTGGAGGCAGCGGACCTCTCCTGGGGCGGGACTGGCACCGCTACGATCGATCCGGTTGCCGCGGCGCTTTTGAATGCCAAACTTCCGGATGGAGGGTATTTGATTCCTTCCGCGCAGTCGAGCGCAAGCTATCAGTATGGCGTACCCAATGTGTATCTGATTGGAACCTCTCGCCTGAGATCGGATCAGGCCACGATCTCGCTTGACTACGACGCAACCTCAAACGATCGGGTGTCGGCGAAGTACTTCTATCAGAACGCGCCGGTAACTCGTCCTTTTGGCTATTCCAACACTGCCGGTTTTCCGGTGACGCAAAATAACGGTGCGCAGGTCTTTTCGCTGGACAATACCATCGCCATCGGTTCGAAAGTCAATTGGGAGCAACGTATCGGATTCGTCCGCATGGGCTCGTTCAGCAACTATAAGCAGGCTTTCTCCGGCGGCAACCTGGGTGTCTCCGCCGCGCAGACAGACAACCTGGTCGCGAATGTCATGCCCGGGCTGGAGATCAGGAACTTCGGCTACTTCGACCAATACTCGCCTAGCCTCGAACTTGGTCCTGCTGGAACGCCCGGCGCCTTCGTGGATATGGGCTACTACCAGAACCGCGTCAATCCTTCGACGAACGTGATTTTCACTGCCGGTAAGCACACGATTATCGCGGGTGGTGGATACAGCTACACGCAACTGAATATCACCAACAACCGCACCGGTCACGCCCAGGCTGTTGTCAGCGGGTTTGACAATTTCCTGCAGGGAATAGTGAAAAGCTCCAGCGTTGTGGAGAGTATCGATCCGACGACGCACCGCAACAACGCGGATCGCTACTACCGCACCAATGAAATCAACGGCTACGTGCAGGACAAGTGGCAGGTACTGACTAACCTCAGCATCACGGCCGGCGTCCGCTATGACTACCACGGCGGCATGACGGAGAAGTACGGCGACATGTTCAACTTCGATCCGACCCTGTACAGCGTGACCGGCACGAGCATGACCGGCTTCAACGTGGTGAACTCCGGAATCGTCATTGCGGGAAACAATAAGCAGAACCCGACGAAGGGCGTTTCCGCTTCGACCCTGGACGGACGCCAGTGGGGCATCTCACCCCGTGTTGGGTTCGCTTATTCACCCGCCGCCCACCACGGCAATCTGGTGATCAGTGGCGGCGCGGGCCTCTACTACGATCGCGGTGAACTCTTCAGCTATCTCTCCCAACCGGCGGGCGGTTCGATTGGCGGCCCGTTTGGCGTAACTGAATCCGCTCCTCTGGTGAGCGTAGCCACCGGCTACACGCTCCAAAGCTCAGGCCTTACACTGGAAAATCCGATGGGCGATCTGGCCTTCAGCACTCCAGTGCAAGGGGGCATTTATACGCCGCCAAGCTCCAACCCGGGCGTCATCGGCGCGGCCCTCCAGGCTCAGCTGAACGAGATGACTGGAACTCCCACCGGTTATTACAGTCAATTCGGCAAGGACTGCAGCGGCTGGCAAAGCCAGGAAGGCTACCTCCTTTGCACTTCACCTCTCAACTTTGGCGTGTACGACAAGAACAATGTGCTGCCGTACACCATCAACTACACCCTGAATGTGCAATGGCAACCGGCCAGCACTCTAGCAGTTTCCATTGGATTTACAGGCAACGGAGGCCGTCATTCGGTGATCCCGATTCCAATCAATGAGCCGGGCATCGCCACTGCGAGCAATCCGATCTGGGGCGAGACCGCGTCCTACGGCATGGACGTCCTGGATCAGAACTCTTCGAACTGCGACTACGATTATTGCCCGATTGCCGTTGAACCATGGAACACCTTCGATGCTGGCAATACCGACTTCAGAACGCCGTATGTCGGCTATAGCCCGAATGCCGCGGACTTCAAAACCGTAGGCGTTTCGGCCTATGATGCCCTGGAAACGCACGTCGAGAAGCGGCTTTCGCATCACTTCCAGTTCGGGGGCAGTTACACCTGGAGCCACTCGCTGGATGAACAGAGCGACATCGGTCTGTTCTTTACCGGCGATAACCCGAAGAAGCTCCACGATTCGTGGGCCTCTTCAGACTTCGACCGCAAGCATGTGTTTACCGCTAATTTCCAGATTGATGTGCCGAATGCGACGGCGGAGCACTCGTTTGCGTCCTACTTCACCAACGACTGGCACCTGACCGGAATCGGCGTTTTGCAAAGCGGAGAACCGTGGTCTCTGTATGAGTTCTACGGTGCGGTAGGCAGCATCAATTTTGGAAACTTTCCAACTTTGATGAACCCGGTTCTTGGCATCAAGGACCCTTCCCATCCCAAGTCGGCTCTGACCGGTAACCCGGGGAGGTTCCGCGATTCGACTGGAAACTATATTCCGTACGTCGACCCGTCGCAAATCGCCATCACCTACCTGCAGCCAGGCACCAATGGCATTCCAGTTTCAACCGGCACCGATCCGTCGGATATCTACCAAACGGCTTTCAATGTAGGGCAGCGCAACATCTTCCGGCAGGATCTGCAGAAACGTCTCGATCTTTCCATCCGCAAGGGATTCAAGATCGGCGACAAGGTCACGATCCAGTACGAACTCAACGCCTTCAACGTGACCAACACATCCAGTCCCGACATCCCGCAGGATCAGGCGCAGATTCGCCAGAACAACGGATGTTCGACAACGGCGATCGCCGCCTATGGTGGAGATAACAATTGCGGGACATATCGCAGCTATCTCGGTTACGGCCAGGTGGTTACTTCCAACGATCCAGTGGACCAACAGTCTGCGCTGGCCAACCTGGACGAAGTGCCGACCGCGAACGGCACCGGGAAATCAACGCGATTGCCGCTGCAGTTGCAGGAGGGACAGGGGTACTGCACCTCGCAAACAACCATCGCGGGCCAGACAACCTGCCCGAATAACGCGGCCAACTTTGGCTCCGTTACCGGAACGATCGGCGGTTCCAGGGCTTTCACCATGGGCCTGCACGTGACTTTTTAACTTCGGTGCATGCCGACAACAGCCGGGAGCCCACGGGCTCCCGGTTTTTCTTGGAAGCGTAACTGAGTGGAGAATGCGCAGCGCACGCATGGCTGAAGCGGTGGGAAGTCGCACCCGAAGAGTTCCCCACCACTGCACCACTCCTAATGTGAGCGCGGGGTTCGGGAACTCGGCGCATTGTCGATGTCGAGCCTTGTCCTTTGTAACCGACTGAAATGCCAGCATTTGCAAGAAATACCTCCAAAAAATGTAACGAACCAATACAAGCATGACTTTCCTCTAGTGGACGCCGGTGATGTTCCGAGGAAAGTCAACCCATGAAACGAGTTCTCGGCCGAGCCAGATGGCTCATCTTTTTCTGCCCAATTCTTGCCGGGGCGGCAGCGCAGGAACCCCTGACGCTCAGGCAGGCAATCCAGATTGCGTTGAAACAAAGTCCGGATGTTGAGACGGCGCGGGCCGGCGTGGAGGATGCGCGAGCAAGCGCGGCACTGGCCCGAACGCAGTATTTTCCGCAGATCGACTTCACCGAAGACATGTCGCGCGGAAACGATCCCGTCTACGTATTCGGGACGCGGCTGCGGCAGCAGGAATTCACGCAGGCGGACTTCGCGCTCAATTCATTGAACAAACCGGATGCGATCGGTGATTTCTCCAGCCGCATCTCGGGCAATTGGCTTCTTTTCGATTCGCTTCACGCACAGAAATCCGTTCATGCCGCAGACCTGATGAAGAAGAGCGCGGCTTCTACTGCGGAGGCTACCGATCAGAAGGTGGTGTTCGATGTCGTCGAGGCCTACCAAGGGGTCTTGTACGCCGAGCGACAGCTAGAAATTGCACAACATGAAGTTGAGACCGCAGACGCGCTGCTGAATTCCGTGGACGACCATGTCCGAGCCGGTCTGGCAGTTGAGTCCGATCGCATGTCTGCGCAGGTGAGCTTGGCCGCGCGCAAGCAGGGGTCGATTGCGGCTCAAGGCGATCTGGATCTGGCCTGGGCACAACTTGGTCTGGCTATGGGAACGCCAGAGTTGAAGACCTCCTCGCTTCGACCGATCGAGCCGAAGGATTTTCCGAAGAGCGACCTGGAACAGGAACTTCAGACCGCCTCAACGAACCGTCACGATCTTGCCGCAATCGCCGATGCGCAATCGGCGCAGGCTGCGGCGACGAGTGCAGCTCGCCTGAACTTCGGACCGCGGGTGAGCACATACGGCAACTGGGAGGACGATCGCCAGACTCTTGGTGGAAACGGCGGGAACAACTGGGTCGCCGGAGTGCAGATCGGTGTCGATCTCCTGCCAATTGGTAAGCGCGCACAACTTGCCAAGGAGAAGGCGAACAAAGCGCGCGTCGATGCCCAACTGAATGCCTATCGGCAGCAAGTGCGGCTGCAGGTGACGCAGGCCCACATTCAGCGTCAAACCGCGGCGCTCTCGCTCGATACGGCACACAGCGCAATTGGACAGGCAGGCGAAAGCTTGCGAATTCTGAAGAACCGTTACGACGCAGGCCTCGCGACGATTACCGATTTGCTACGCGCCGAAGATGCCGAGCGCGAAGCACAGATGAACTACTGGCATGCCGTCTACGGCAACAGCCTCGCATATGCCCAATTGATGTTCGCGACGGGGACGCTGACACCCGATGCGGCGGAGGATCTGCAATGAGAGTTCTTGGATACGTGATGTTGCTTGGTTTAGCCGCTGGAGCCCTGCTGGGCTGCCAATCGGATCAGCCGCTCCATCCGGCTGTCGTCGAGGCTGTGCAAGCGCGCGTTGTGGCAAGCAAGCAGGAGCAGGCTTTCGTGACGTTGAAAGCGACAGGCGCGCTCCACGCTCGCGAGACCGCCGTGCTATCGGCGCAGGTCATGGGCCGCGTGCACGACGTGCTCGTGCACGAAGGCGATTCCGTAAGAGCGGGACAGACGCTCGTCGTTCTTGACGATGCTACCTTGCGATCGGCGTCGGAACAGGCAGAAGCGGCGGTGAAGGCCGCGGAGAACGAGCAGATCGCTGCGCAGACCAATGCCGATCTCGCGGCCAGCACGCTCGCCCGTTACAAGCAATTGCAGGCACAGAAAAGCGTAAGCCCACAAGAAATGGACGAGGTTACGCGGCGGGCCGAGGCAGCAGCGGCACAGGTCGATGCTCTGCGCGCGCAGACAGACGCGGTGAAAGCGCAGCAGGCCGGCGCTCGCACCATGTTGAGCTATGCGCGGGTCGTCGCACCGTTTGCCGGAGTGATCACCACGCGCATGGTCGACCCTGGTGCGCTGGCTTCACCTGGCGTTCCACTTGTGCAGATGGATGGATCGGGCCCTCTTCAACTGCAGGCCGCGGTGGCGGAATCGGCAATCACGTCGGTGCGCAAAGGGATGAAGATTGCAGTGTCAGTCGACGGGGCTGCGAACGCCGACACTCCAGGGACTGTATCGGAGATCGTCCCTGCCGCGGATTCGTCGAGTCACAGTTTCCTGGTGAAGATCGATCTTCCCGCATCGCAGGCGCTTCGGGCGGGCATCTACGCCACCGCCGAGATTCCCACGGGAAGCAGGCAAGCCGTCTTCGCGCCGCGTTCGGCGATCGTCGTTCGTGGATCGCTCCCTTGCGTCTACATCCTCGATAGCAACAACATTGCGCAGCTCCGCTATGTAACTCTCGGAGGCTCGCAGGCCGATGGGATCGAGATCCTCTCTGGAATATCTGGAAACGAGAGGCTCGTGGACAATCCCTCCGATCGCGATCTTTCGGGCAAACGGATCGAGGCCCAGCCATGATGCGGAACTCCGGTTCGCGCGGCCTTGGCTTAGCCGGGCGTCTGGCGCAGACGTTCCTGAATTCGAAGCTGACCCCACTCGTTATTGTTGCGTCCCTTGCGCTGGGTGTGTTTGCCGTGGCGATCATCCCTCGAGAAGAAGACCCGCAAATTCTGGTCCCTATGCTCGACATTGCTGCGGCAATGCCCGGAGCGTCGCCCGCAGAAGTCGAAGAGCGAGTGACCCTTCCCATCGAGAAGCTGGTCCACCAAATCTCCGGTGTGGAGTATGTCTATTCGACGTCCAGTCCTGGCCAGAGCCTGGTCATCGTGCGCTTCCTGGTGGGAACACCGCAGGAAGATGCGCTGATCAAGGTCTATAGCAAGCTCTACTCGAACTTCGACCTGATTCCACCCGGCGTCACGCAACCCATCGTCAAAGCGCGTTCCATCGACGATGTACCGATCCTTTCGCTCACTCTGTGGGGGGAACACTACGATGGCTATCGGTTGCGGGCCATTGCCGACGAAGTTCAGCACAATATCGAGCAAATTCCGGATGTTTCAGAGAGTACGGTGATCGGCGGTTTGCCGCGGACGATGCGGGTATTGCTCAGTGCGGCCCGGCTGAACGCGTACGGCCTCTCGCCTTTGGCCATCGTGGGGCATCTGCAAGCGGCCAATGCCAGCCTGCAGGCAGGCAACTTTGCCGAAAACAATCGCGAGGTTCGAGTTGACGCGGGAAATCTGTTCACGGATCGCGAGGACCTCGAATCCGTAGTCGTTGCCGTTGACCACGGGCGGCCCATCTACCTGCGCGATGTAGCCGAACAGGTCGTCGATGGGCCGTCGGAGCCCGCCAACTACGTGTTGTTTGGGACGACAAACGCGAGCGCGAGCTCAGGGCACGCGCCCCAGCAATACCCGGGCGTTACGGTAACCGTTGCGAAACGAAAAGGAACGAACGCGACAGACATCGCAAACGCCGTTCTCAAGCGCATTGACGAGATGAAGGGTGTGCAGATTCCGAACGACGTGCACGTGACCACAACCCGCAACTATGGCGATACCGCGAAAGCAAAATCGGATGAGCTGCTGGAGCATTTGCTGTTGGCGACGCTCTCCGTGACGTTCCTTGTCGCGCTGTTTCTGGGGTGGCGCGAATCGGGCGTCGTGCTGCTTGCAATTCCGGTGACGCTTGCCCTCACCATGTCGATCTTCTACTTCCTTGGCTACACTATCAACCGCGTCACGCTGTTCGCGCTGATCTTCAGCATTGGCATCCTGGTCGATGACGCAATCGTCGTCGTCGAGAATATCGTTCGCCATCTCCGGCTGCCTGAGAATCGGAATCGCTCGTGCAGTGCGGTGACCGTTGAAGCCGTGGCCGAAGTGGGCAATCCCACTATCTTGGCGACCTTTGCCGTGATTGCGGCCGTGCTTCCCATGGCCTTTGTCCGTGGGCTCATGGGCCCCTACATGCGCCCGATTCCAGTCGGCGCGTCGGCGGCAATGCTCTTCTCGCTCATGGTTGCGTTTGTCGTCTCGCCCTGGGCCTCCATGCGGCTGCTGGGCAAACACCTCGGCGGAGCGCACCTGCTGGAGCCGGAACATGAGAACTGGCGCACGCGGCTTTATCGCAAAGTGATGTCGCCCCTGATTGCTTCCAGCAGGAATCGCGCCCTCTTCTTTGCCGCGGTACTCGCCCTGCTCATCATTTCGGTTGTGCTGGTGCCCCTGGGGCTGGTGCGGGTAAAGATGCTGCCATTCGACAACAAGAGCGAGCTCCAGGTGGTCATCAACATGCCCGACGGCACGCCCCTCGAACAGACTCTAGCCGTGACCCAGGCGCTGGGGAGCGAACTGGGGCAGCAGCCGGATGTACTCAACTACCAGCTCTACGCTGGAACGTCTGGCCCCTACAACTTCAATGGCCTCGTCCGGCACTATTACATGCGCCGTATGCCGAACCAGGCAGACATCCAGGTCAACCTTGTTCCGGCCAGCGTCCGCCACTCCCAGAGCCATGCGATTGCCCGGCGTCTACGCCCACTCCTCGTGAACATCGGCAACCAGTACGGGGCACGGATTCAGGTGAGCGAAGTGCCTCCCGGACCACCCGTGATTCAAACGCTGGTAGCTGAAGTCTATGGACCCGATCTCGACGGGCAGACAAAAGTGGCCCAGCAGATCAAATCCATCTTTCAGAGCACGCCAGGCGTAGTCGACACGGATTGGTATGTCGAAGACCCTCAACCCCGGCTCGCGCTCCACGTGGATGGGGTCAAGGCAGCACAGAACGGCATTGCAGTGGCCAATGTTGCCAACGCGATCGCCCTGGCGACTTCGGGAACCCAGGTCGGGCTCCTGCACAATGATCGCGCGCGTGAGCCGATTCCCGCCATAGTGCAATTCACGCGCGAGGGCCGCTCCTCTGAGCAGGCGCTCGAGAATATCCATCTGCCAGGCGCGAATGGCGCGATGGTTCCGTTGCGTGAATTGGTCACCGTGGATCATGACTTGATTCAGCAGAGCATCTACCACAAGAACCTCCACCGGGTGATCTACGTGACGGGCGACGTAGCGGGCGCCGAGGAGAGTCCGGTCTACGCAATCCTCAAGATGAACAAGCAGCTCGACGAGCTCAAGCTGCCGGCGGGCTATACGCTGACGCGCTACAACGCGGCGATGCCCGAATCGACGGACCACTACTCCATGAAATGGGATGGCGAATGGCACATCACCATCGAAGTCTTCCGCGATCTTGGTCTCGCATTTGCCGCGGTGCTCGTCTTGATCTACGTGCTTGTGGTCGGGTGGTTCCGCTCGTTTATCGTGCCGTTGATCATCATGGCACCGATCCCTTTAACTCTCGTTGGCATTCTCCCCGCCCATGCCCTGATGGGCGCATTCTTCACCGCGACCTCGATGATCGGCTTCATCGCCGGCGCGGGCATCATCGTACGCAACTCGATCATCCTTGTCGATTTCATCGAGCTGCGGCGGCGGCAGGGAGCGCCCTTGAGCGAGGCGGTCATCGACGCGGGTGCGATCCGTTTTCGTCCCATGCTGCTGACCGCAGCGGCAGTCGTCGTCGGCGCGAGTGTGATTCTCACCGACCCGATCTTTCAGGGCCTGGCTATCTCCCTGATTGCCGGAGCTGTTGCTTCGACTTTTCTGTCGTGGCCGACAATCCCCATTCTCTACTACCTGGTGCACGTGAAGTCCGAAGCACTGGAAACCTGTGCGCCCGAAACGCAGGAACATGAAGGAGTAACTCAATGACCGTTGAACGTGGAGTCCGCTTGCTGGCGGGCGTGATGGTGCTCTTGTCGATTGCCCTTGCCTACTACGTCTCGCCTTATTGGATGTGGCTGACAGTATTTGTGGGGCTCAATCTTCTGCAATCGGCGTTTACGAACTGGTGCCCGGCCATGTCCATGTTGCGCGCGATGGGGCTGAAATAGACCGCCCGTAGTACAACTCGTGCGGCTCTGCGGGGATGCCGAGGACTTCATGCGAATTGGTCACCGGCGATTGAGAAGGGTAGTTATGGCTCGTTCCACGAACCGTCCGAAAAGAGGATGCAGCAACGGCCCACCGGCTACGGTCAACAAGACCTCGCAGCGCCGGCGGGCAAATCGACTCAAGGATGACGTCTATCGGGAGATGTTTCTGCTGGAGTCGAATCGTCCCGGCTCGGAAATGGGCCTCGCGTTGGCTCTCCTTCGCGCTATCGTTCAGTCCGAGTCTCTCGTCAATGAGAGCGAGTTTCGCGAATGGTTGAGGACCGTGTGCCCCCTTGCACTCCAGATGATCGAGACATCGCTCGGTGACGGTCCCAAATGCGATTCAGCAGTGAAATAGCGGACAGCCGATCGCTGACGTGCTTCCATGCGTCGATCCTTCTATCATTGAAATCGGGACACCCCCTTACCTCATGCGACCTGAACTCATCCAAGCATCGGAGCTGTTGAGAAAGAACACGCCCGAGGCGATCGAAGAGGCGATTGGGTTGCTGCAGAATACGGTCTTCTCGTTCAGCATGAAGATGTGCGGGCACCGTGAGGATGCGGAAGACACAATGCAGGATGTGCTCTTTCGCTCGCTCAAACATCTATCCAAAGTCCAGGAGCCCAACGCGCTTGCCGCCTGGCTCTACACTGTCACTCGAAATCGCTGCCATCGTATAAGGCGAGGACATTCCGATCCCGAGCGAAAAAAGGTTCCGCTGGACGAGTTGATGCCAGACGGCGAGGAGCTTCGACAACTTCTTTTCAGGGTCCAGGGCGGACCCGAGCACGACGCGATCCATGCCGAACAGCATCATCTTTTGCACGAAGCGGTCTTGCACATTCCAACCTCGCTGCGCATGATCCTGGTCCTGCACGATATGGAGGAGCTCACTTCAGAGCAGATCGCAGAAATCCTCGACCTCCAGGTAGGCACCGTACGTGTCAGGCTCCATCGGGCCAGACTCGCGGTCAGAAAAGAAATGAGCTTGCTTCTGAGACGAATTCCGGAGCCGAGTGCCCTGGAAAAGAAAATGACACTAGGGCGTCCGAAAGAATGTCGCGATCTGTTTGCGAATCTGTCTGAATACCTGGATGCGCGGGTTGAACCGCGCACTTCCGCGCAAATGAAAGCGCACATCGAAGGTTGTCCGGCCTGCGTTGCGTTTCTCAAGGACCTGCGCGCGGCGATTGATCGGTGTCGTTCCTTCAAGGTCGCATGCGACCCGGATGTAGCGCAGCGGATGCGGGCGCTGATGACACAGGAATATCTGCGACTGATCGGTACGGCAAACCGGCCCCCTTCCGCAGAAGATGGCGGGAGTTTGTAGAAATGGCCGGACCGGCCGTGGGCAGGTCAGCCTACACGAATGGGAGTTGAATCGAAACTTCCCAAATGAACAGCCCCCCTCCCGCATGCAAAGCGAGGCACGGAGGAAAAGATCGGCGTCTGTAAGTATCTTATTTTGTTTTAGAAATGGTAGGCACGACTGGACTCGAACCAGCGACCTCTTCCGTGTCAAGGAAGCGCTCTAACCAACTGAGCTACGCGCCTTCGTAGGACAGAAAGTAGTCTAGCAGGATCGGCACGACGGGAAAAGTGAGCGTTCGCTCGATTCCCGGGTTGCAGCCGCTGTACCATCGTGTCGAACCAGGAATTCTCGACCGAGAAGGCGTTTCACCCCAGGCAAGATGAGTGCTGGCCCCAACCCTCGTATCAATCCACTGCGCGCCGCGCCGAACCTGCTCACGCTTCTGCGCATCTGTATCGCACCCTTTCTGGTCGCGGCCATCCTCGAAAACCGGTTCAAGCTCGGCTTCATTCTTTTTGTCGCCGCCGGACTCACAGACGCTTTCGATGGCTTCCTCGCGCGAGCGCTGAAGCAGCGCACTGTGCTGGGCGAATATCTCGATCCGATTGCCGACAAGCTACTGCTCAGTACTCTTTTCCTGGTGCTGCTGCATCAAGGGCTGATGCCCGTCCGGGTCACGGTTCTTGTCTTCGGCAGAGACGTCGGCATTCTGCTGGTTTCGGCCGTCCTCTATGCCGTGGCAGGGCGGCGCGATTTTCAGCCGAGCATCTTCGGCAAGATCAACACGCTTGCTCAGGTTCTTGCTGTGGCTGTGGTGATTCTGCACCAGTCGACACAGGCTGCCTGGGTCGTGGCGCTGCGGAGCTTTGCGCTTTGGGCCACGATGGTGTTCACCGTTGTCTCGGGCCTGCACTATGCCTGGCTGGCAGCGCACAAGCATGGAGCCGGGTCGACACCTGCGGGAGCCAGCCCCAAGTAAGCGAATTGACTCGGATAGCCGCTGGCGGTTCGTGCGGGCTTTACTCGTCGACCGCGTCTTCCTTGGCCTCTTCGGCGCTCTCTTCGATTGTCATGTCGTGAAACTCTTCAGAATCAAAGACTTCGCCGCACTCCAGACATTCGACAAATTCGGAGTCCTCGAGCCGGGAGACGATGCGTACTCTTGGGTGTTTGCAGGCCGTTGCCATCGCGATCGGAAATTCAGGGTTGAGATAGGATGCTCTTTCCGCCGATTGTAGCGAGCTTTCTCTCAAATTCAAGCGCCAAAATGTGTTCCTGCTTGAATCTTCATCGGCGAATTTGACACATTTCTGGCCCTTGTATCCCGGACCGAACTGGTCGTATACTAAACACGGACTGAAGCAGTCGGATATTCCATGCTCAAGCTGACAAAAAAGGCCGATTACGGACTGATGGCGTTGAAGTTCCTCGCCGAACAGGCCGATGCTGCCGCGCGCAAGACAAAGACCGCGGAAGCCGTTCAGCCAGATTTCGTCGCCCTGAGCGCAAAGGATATCGCCGACGCGTATGGAATCCCGGCACAACTGCTGGCCAAGATTTTGCAGCAGCTCACCAAGGCGGGACTATTGAAGTCGCATGCCGGAATGAACGGCGGCTACGGCCTTTCGCGAGAGGCGCGATCGATCTCAGCCTACGAAGTGATTTTGGCCATCGACGGGCCGTTTTTCATCACCTCGTGCACCAAGGGCGCGAAGGCCTGCGACCTGACGCCGAGTTGCACGATCAAAGAGCCGTTGGCGCGTGTGAACGATACCATCGCCGGCGTGCTGAAGAGCATCAGTATTCAGGACCTCGCTGAGCACGAGCAGGCGCCTGGCCACGCACCCCATGCACGCGCGTTGGTCTCGTTAACGCTTTAGCCGATCTTCCCCACCGCGCCGTTGCGCCGGTGAAATGAATGAAGGATGGAAACACGATGAGCACAGTTGTCAGCCAGGTTGAAGTGCCGGCCGGAGTCACACTCCCGATCTACATGGATAACCATGCCACCAGCCCGCTGGATCCGCGCGTGCTGGAGGCGATGATGCCCTTCTTCACCTCGAAATTCGGTAACGCCGCCAGCCGCAACCACTCCTTTGGCTGGGAGGCGGAGCAGGCGGTGGAGGCGGCGCGCGAGCAGATCGCCAAGCTCATTGGCGCTACCGCGAAGGAGATCATTTTTACCTCGGGCGCCACCGAGAGCAACAACCTTGCGCTGAAGGGCATCGCGGAGATGTATCGCGAGCGCGGCAATCACATCATCACGCAGGTCACCGAGCACAAGGCGGTACTCGATACCTGCAAGCGGCTTGAGAAATACGGCTACCGCGTGACATATCTGCCGGTGAAGGCCGATGGGCTGATCGATCTCGAAGACTTGAAGCGCGCCATGGACGACAAGACAATCCTGGTCTCGATCATGGCTGCAAACAACGAAATTGGCGTGTTGCAGCCCATTCGCGAGATTGGCAAGATCTGCCATGAGAAGGGCGTGATCTTCCATACGGACGCGGTGCAGATTGTCGGCAAGGTGCCATTCAACGTGATCGCCGATAACGTCGACGTTGCCTCGATCTCCGGGCACAAGATCTATGGGCCGAAGGGCGTGGGCGCTCTCTATGTTCGTCGGCGCAATCCTCGTGTGCAGATCGCTGCGCAAATTGACGGCGGCGGACACGAGCGCGGCATGAGGTCAGGCACTCTGAACGTCCCAGGCATCGTCGGGCTGGGCAAAGCGTGCGAGATCGCGGCGCAGGAGATGGACAATGAAGCGGCGTATCTGCGCGGCCTGCGCGATCGGCTGAAGGCCAAGTTCGAGTCCGAGCTTGACTACGTGCACGTCAACGGCTCCATGGAACGCCGCTTGCCCGGCAACCTGAACATGAGCTTTGTCTATGTCGAAGGCGAGTCGCTGCTGATGGGCATCAACGACGTTGCGGTTTCGAGCGGATCGGCCTGCACCTCGGCGACGCTGGAACCGAGCTACGTTCTCAAGGCGTTGGGCCTGGGCGATGACGTAGCCCACTCATCGATCCGCTTTGGTCTGGGCCGCTTCAATACTCAGGCGGAAGTGGATTACGTGGCTGCTAAGGTGATCGATATTGTGAAGAAATTGCGTGAGCTTTCGCCGCTCTACGAGATGGTGAAAGAAGGCATCGATTTAACGAAGATTGAATGGCAAGCGCACTGAGAGGCAGCCTCTAGCTTTTAGCTCCTGGCCTCTAACTCGCGCATCCAATGGAAGGACGCGATTTGAACAGGTTAAGAATAGCTAGGAGCTAGCAGCTAGAAGCTAAGAGCTGAAAAGAACCGACGCGGCTTCCCCGCGGGAGAGAAGGAACCGATGGCATACAGCGACAAGGTAGTGGACCACTACAACAATCCGCGTAACGTGGGCACGCTCGACAAATCCTCCGGCGACGTGGGAACCGGCCTTGTGGGTGCGCCGGAGTGCGGCGACGTGATGCGTCTGCAGATCCGCGTGAACCCCGAGACCCAGGTCATTGAAGAAGCCAAGTTCAAGACCTTCGGCTGCGGCTCGGCCATTGCCAGCTCGTCGCTCGCGACCGAGTGGATCAAGGGCCGTAAGGTGGAAGAGGCTCTGGCGATCAAGAACACCGATATCGTCAAGGAGCTTTCGCTGCCGCCAGTGAAGATTCACTGTTCGGTACTGGCCGAGGACGCGATTCGCGCCGCCATCGGCGACTGGAAGAAGAAGAACGGCGTTGCCGAGACCGAGTCAGCAGCGGCAACCAGCGCACAGTAAGTAAGGCTGCTCGGGCTGGCCCAGAGGCCAGCCGCACGGCAGATGGGCAAAAAGAAAATGTCGAACGTAGTGACAATTGGATCGAAGCCTGCGGAAGGAATGTCGGTGGCCGCACCGCAGGTGCCCCCACCGCAGGTGGCGCAGTCGGCCGCAGGCGCTAAAGGGCAGGGACTGCAGGTCACGGAGCGCGCGATCGCACGCATTCGCTCTGCGATGGCCAAGGAAGGCGTTTCGCCGACGGAGGGTGGGCTGCGTCTGGGCGTGACCGGCGGCGGCTGTTCGGGGCTTTCGTATGCAATTAAGTTCGATACCCAGCCGCGCGAGCGCGACCGCATCTATGAGTTCGATGGCGTACGCGTTTTTGTCGATCCCAAGTCGTTCCTCTACCTGCACGGCATGACGCTCGACTACGAAGAGACGCTGATGCGCCAGGGATTCAACTTCGTCAATCCGAACTCCACGCGCTCCTGCGGCTGCGGTTCGTCCTTCTCGTCGTAGGGTCCGCTCGCCGGGGCCTGTTCGGAGCCTGCTCATGTTGAAAGTCATTGCCGATTCCGCTGTCCCTGTCGCCTGTTGGTCCTGTTCTGTGGCTCACAACGAGTCCACACTTTTTTGCCCCCATTGCAGCAAGATTCAGCCGGCCGCGAGCGGCGATTACTTTTCTGTCTTTGGATTGGTGCCGAAGCTGGATCTTGATCTTGGCATGTTGGAGCACGAGTTCCACAAGCTCAGCCGTAAGCTGCATCCCGATCGCTTTGCCCGTGCCACTCAAGAGGAAAAAGAGTGGAGCCTCGCCGACACGGCGCTGCTGAACGATGCGTACCGCACGCTGCGCGACCCGATTCGCCGGACGGAGTATCTGCTGAAGCTCCATGGCGCTGAGATCGGCGAAGAGCACAGCGGCAAGGGGCGGACCGATCCATCGCGGGTTCCTGCCGATCTGCTCGAAGAAGTCTTCGACCTCAACATGCAATTGGAAGAAATGCGTGCGAACCAGAAGATGGGCGAAGACGATCCGGCGCTGAAGAAAGACCTGACGGCAGCCAAGAAGAAGTTCGACGGCCTGCTGGACGACGTGGATCGCGATCTGCGCGCCCAGGGAAAAGCCTGGGACGACGGCGATGAGGCCGCACGCGCTGCGGCGCAAAAGATTATGGTCGCGCTGCTCGATCGCCGACGCTATCTCGACAACCTTGTCCGTGATGTCACGGAGACTCTGGGAGCTTAACGAATTCATGGCGGAAGGACGTGTCGTCGGCATCGATCTTGGAACCACCAACTCACTTGTCGCCTACATGCAGGGCGACAAGCCCGTGGTTATTCCCGGCGTCGACGGTTCCAATCTTGTTCCATCGGTCGTGGCTCTTGACCCGATAGCCGCCGATGGCGGACGCCCCACGGTCACGGTTGGCAACAGCGCACGGCGCGCGTTGATCGAAACGCCAGAGCGGGTGATCTATTCGGTCAAGCGCCTGATGGGTCGCGGGCTAAGCGAAGTCCAAAATGAGCTGAAGCTCTTCCCTTTCCGACTTGCAGATGACGTGGAAGAAGGCGAAGTGCCGCGCATTCAGCTCGGAGAGATGCGCTTTACAGCGCCGGAGATTTCGGCGTACATCCTGCGCCAGCTGAAGCGCAACGCAGAGCGCTTCTTCGGCGAGCCGGTGACACAGGCTGTGATTACCGTGCCCGCGTACTTCAACGATGCGCAACGGCAGGCGACCAAAGATGCGGGCCGCATGGCAGGGCTCGAAGTGCTGCGCCTCGTGAATGAGCCGACCGCAGCTGCCCTTGCATACGGCCTCGACCGCGCGAAGGTCGGCACCATCGCCGTATACGACTTTGGCGGCGGAACGTTCGATATCTCGATTCTGAAGCTGCGCGATGGCATCTTCGAGGTGCAATCCACAAACGGCGACACGCACCTGGGCGGCGACGACATCGACAACTTGCTGCTCGCGATTGCTCTCGACGAAATCCACGCCGAACACGGTGTGGACTTGCGCAAACAGCCCGGTGCGGTGCAGGGGTTGCGCAAAGACGCCATTGACGCGAAGATCCGGCTCTCTTCTGAAGGGTTGGCCCAATTCGACATTGAGTTGCCCAACGGCGATCGCTATCAGCGCGACATTCCGCGCGAGGTCTTCGAGCAGCTGATCGAGCCGGTTCTGAACCGCACATCGGGACCTTGTCGGCAGGCACTGAGCGATGCCGGTATAACGCCTGAGCAAATTGACGAGGTCGTTCTCGTTGGCGGTTCGACGCGCATCCCGGCGGTACGCCAATTGGTCGACGATCTTTTCAAACTTTCGACGCGCGGCAAAAAGCCGCACACAGAGTTGAATCCCGACGAAGTGGTTGCACTGGGCGCGGCCGTGCAGGCCGACATTCTCGCCGGCGCATCGAAGACCACCGAAGAGATGCTGCTGCTGGATGTGACACCCCTTTCGCTGGGCATCGAGGCTCTTGGCGGTGTCGTGGCGCGCATCATCCCGCGCAATTCGACGATTCCGGCCTCGGCGACGGAGCACTTCACCACCGGCGTCGACGGGCAGACGAACGTTGCGATTCATGTTCTGCAGGGTGAGCGGGAACTTGCGGCGGACTGCCGCTCTTTGGCGCGTTTTGACCTGAAGGGCATTCCGCCGATGACAGCCGGCCTGCCGCGCATCGAAGTCAAGTTCCTGATCGACGCCGACGGGATTCTTCACGTCTCCGCGCGCGAACAGCGCAGCGGGAAAGCCGCGGAGATTGAAGTAAAGGCGACCTACGGTCTGACGGACGAGCAAGTCGAGGCGATGATCCTCGACTCCTTCGATAACGCGGAATCGGACTTTGCCAAGCGCCTGTTGATCGAGGCGCGCAACGAAGCTGAGACGATCCTGGCCAAGGTGGAGCAAGCGCGAACCAACCCGGCATGGGGCGCACTGACGGGCGAAGAAGTAGCTGCGATTGACGCGGCCCGTGATCGTTTGGCAGCCGTCAAGTTGGGAGACGACCTGAACGCGCTGCGCGAGGCCACGCTGGCGCTCGATCGCAGCACACAGCGCCTGGCAGAGTTGATGATGGACGCCGCGGTGACGTCGGCCATTCGCGGCAAGACGATGCGAGATGCCGGCGAAGATTTCGACGACGGGGACATCACGTCGCCGCACCCCATGGCTCCGGCGGAGTTCAAATGATCCTGCTGGACCTGGGTGCCCCATCCTTGACGCAATCTTTTCTGCGGCAAGGGTGGGAAAGCACGAACGCAAAAAGAGAAACGGAAATTCTATGAGCGAAGCAGTCACCAAAAACATCCCGCCAGAAAAACTCGTTCGCGTGACCTTTGAACCCGAGGGCAAAACGGTCGAGTTCGAGTACGGCACCATGCCCTACGATCACCACGGCAAGCCGATGTCGTTTCTCGATGTCGCGGAGAACTTCGACATCTTTCTCGATCACGCCTGCGGCGGCTCGTGCGCCTGCACGACGTGCCACATCTGGGTGAAAGACGGCGCGGGTATCAGCGAAGCCGAAGACGATGAAATCGATCGGCTCGACATGGCCGCAGACCAGCAGCTGAATTCGCGTCTCGGATGCCAGGCAGTCATTACCAAGCCCGGCAACTACGTCGTCGAGATTCCCAAGTGGAATCGCAACTACGTCTCCGAAGGCAAGCCGTTGGCTCTGGCCGAACAGAAATAGCGACGAGGAGTCCCGATGCCCCGCGAAATTCACTGGACCGATGCCGAAGAGATCGGCATTCAGCTGCAGGAGAAGTTTCCCGACCTCGATCCGCTCACGGTGCGCTTCACCGATCTGCATCGCTACGTGACGGAGCTCGAAGGCTTCGCCGACGATCCGACCAAGTCGAATGAAGGAAAACTCGAAGCCATCCAGATGGCGTGGCACGAGGAGTACACGGACGCGAAGGGCTGATCTTCGCTCAGTAACCTAGTCCCGCCGATCAAACTCACCCCAACTGAACGCAGCCTCGAAGTGGGTGAATTCCGGCTTCTCGCCCGGCACCAGATAGACGCTGATCACATCGAACCGCACCTGCGGCATCTCCGCCTGAGGAAGTTGGCGGACATAGCGGCGCGCCAATCGCCGCAACACGGCACGCTTATGCGAGTCCACGGCGGTTTCCGCAGGTGTCATGTCATGCGCCGTGCGTGTCTTCACTTCAATGAAGCACAGCAGTGAACCCTGCCAGCCGATCAGATCGACATCGCCCGGAACGTCGCCGGAGGACCAGCGGCGCGCCACAATCGTGTACCCTTTGCGGCGCAGATAGAAAAACGCTGCGTCTTCGCCCGCAAGACCGGTCGCCAGATGAGGCGGCATTTCGGTTTCGTCCCGACGTCGACGCCGCACCATACGATCCAACCTGCCCAGCGCACGCTCGAGCAAATTGATCCGCAGCTGTGAGGCCCTTCCCATAGCAGACTATTGTCCGCCCTGGGAAAGGCTACGCGCCAGAGCGCAGATCACAGCACATGCAGAGCAGGGCGGCCGGAGCTTTATGCCCCGTTGCCCACTGTAGCGGGTTCACGAAGCAAGCTGTGCTCCTTCTCGGCTTCAGTCAGGGCCTCTTCCAGAATGCCGAGAGCGACCGTTGCTTCTTCTGAGCTGACCACAAGCGGCGGACACAGCCGGATCGAGCTCTCGCCGCAGCCCAACACCATCAGGCCCCGCTCGAAGGCCAGTTCCTCCACTCGATTGCGCAAAGCAGCCGCAGGCTCGCGCGTCGCCTTGTCCTTCACCAGCTCGACGCCGATCATCAGGCCGCGTCCGCGGACATCACCCACCGAGGGATGGGAGTGCTTCCAGCCTTCGAGGTGCTTCATGATCTCGCCGCCGACCCTGGCCGCGTTGGTGATCGCTTCGCGCTGCAGGATGTCGATGGTTGCCAAAGACGCAGCGATCGAGACCGGATTGCCGCCGAAGGTCGATGCGTGTGAGCCGGGCACCCAATCCATGATGTCAGCTTTCGTCATACAGATACCGAGAGGCATGCCGGATGCAATGCCCTTGGCCATGCAGACAATGTCCGGCTGGACGCCGGAGTGCTCAATGGCCCACCACTTGCCGGTACGACCTGCGCCGCTCTGCACCTCGTCAACGACCAGCAGAATGCCGTGGCGGTCGCAGATCCCACGCAGTTCGCGGAGGAAGTTTGTCGGCGCCACAACGTAGCCGCCCTCGCCCTGAATCGGCTCGACAAAGATTGCGGCAACTTCCTCTGGAGGCAGGATCGTCTTGAAGAGCTTCTCTTCGATGTAGCGTGCACAGCCCAGGCTGAAGGCTTCCTCTTCCTGTGGGCCGCCGGTACATCCGCGATAGGCATACGGATAGCGCACGTGAGTCACGCCGGGAACCAACGGGCCAAAGCGGCGCTTCTGCTGCGGCTTCGATGCGGTGAGCGACAGCGCGCCCATGGTGCGGCCGTGGAACGCTCCGAGGAACGCGACGATGTTCTGGCGACCCGTGTGATAGCGCGCAACCTTCATCGCGCATTCGATGGCCTCGGCGCCGGAGTTTCCGTAGAAGAATTTGTGCGGGCCGGGCATCGGCGCAACCGCAGAGAGCTTTTCTGCAAGATCGGTGAGAGGCTCGTTGTAAAAATCGGTGCCGGAGATGTGAATCAGCTCTGCTGCCTGCTTCTGGATCGCGGCGACGACCTCAGGATGGCAATGGCCCGTCGAGGTGACGGCGATGCCCGCAGCGAAGTCGAGGAACTCGTTGCCGTCGACATCTTCGACACGAATGCCGCGACCGCGCTTGGCCACCAGCGGATACGAACGCGTGTAACTGGGCGAGATCCAGCGCTTATCGGCTTCGACCGCAGCCCTCGCTTTGGGTCCGGGTAGCGAACCAACCAGTTTCGGTCCGTATTTCGCGTGCATCTCTTGTTTCGTCATCGCAGTTCTCCTCGGCAGATCGATTGTGCGGCTCAGCGCCCAGCTAACAGATAGAGCGCAGCCCGCCGACCCTCATCTTGAAGGTCGTCCCATTCCGCAGACCCAAACGGGTCCGGTAGGCAGGCGAGGATCTTCGGCGGTCCGGTACTAATCGCCGCCGAAGAGGCTAGGTCGTGTGCGGGTGGGCAGCACGCGCAAATGCTTGCGAGGGCAGAGGCAGCGCGCACGCAAGCCGGACCAGCTCTTTCGAGCCGGCATCAACGGCATCGCGCATGCGACAAGCTTGTGCATTGGTTTCCCGCTGCCTATGAGGATAGCATGCGGTCAAAACGGCGCGCTACGCGACTAAAGCGGTTCCACAATTGCTGTACCCCGAAGCCCGCACCTTTAAGTGGCATTTTCCTTAAGAAAATGACACCTTGCACGATACCCGAAAGGGCACGTAAATTGTGGAACCGCTCTAGGTCCCGGGCTTCTTCTCGAAGGCGTTCGCCGGCACCAGGGCCGTCGGGGCCTCACTCTCAAGAACAACCGATCCGCCTTCAATCACCTTCAACGCATCCTCGTCCGCGGCCAACGCCATCCAGCAGACCGCGCCTTTCTTCAGCAGCGTACATGCGATCTCCACGGTGTAAGGCGACTCCGGATGCCCCTTCGGCGTTCCCTTGGCACGCTCGATCCACATGCTATGGCTGCCCAGCGTGTAACCGCCATAAACCGGATCGGTGATGTCGAAGCTTTGCTTGATGCCCTCGGAGGCTCCCTGCGCAAAGCCGGGCAGGTCCTTGGTGGTCATCGATTGACCAAAGCAGTCGAACGGCAGCTCCACCACAACAAGAACCGAGGCCGGCTCTCCGTGCCGGGCTGTCAGCGCGATCTGCACGCAGGCAACGCCCTTTTTCTCGTCATCCGATGACGCATTCTTCTGCGCTTGTTCCTTCACTTCAGGCAGCGTCGGGTTGGAGTTCACGACTTCCCAATTGTTGGGAAGAGAATAAGAGAAACCCAGATCGCTCGCGTGCGCCTCAGAGGAAGGCGCCGGGGTCTGGCCAATTACGGCTGTTCCGCAGAGAGACAACGCCAACGCAATCGAAGCTGCTTTCATTTCGCGGCAAGTCTATCACGCAGACGCGACACGACTCGGTGGCAGCGGTCCTTCATCCGCGAAGCGTAGCGAGTATGCTCAGACGCACGAAAGCCCGCCAGGGTTAGTGGCGGGCTTTCGCGCAGACCCGAACTTCTGAGTCATTGGTTAGGAGTGAAGGTTGTTCCCCAATTGATGAGACTACGTTAGCCTGTCTCTTCTCGCCGAAGCAAGTGAAATCCCTTAGTTTTACGTAACTTGCCGCGAAAGTGCCATACCGTTATGCGGCTTTGGTAACGTGCGAAAATCACAGCGAGCGACGCTTGTCACGAAGGACGCGAGCGTCCTTTCTTCGCTCGTAACTATAGTCACGGATGAAGAAAGTAGGAGGAGGCAGCGGAGAGAATCCCAAGGGCTGCAAAGCCGATTCCGAAATACCAGTAGAGACGGCTCCGGGTGAGCAAAGTGACCGAAGTGATGACTAATCCGATCTCAAGCAGAGCTTCGCCAAGATCGAACCGGGTCGCACGCGCCTCAGCCTTCGCAACCGACGCTTCCAAAGCATCGGCTTCGCCTTTCAGCGTGTCGAGATCGTCGTTCCACTTCGCCTGATGCGATGCATATTCCTTCTGGAGCTTCTGAGCGGCCGATTGGTCGGCGATCGTCAGCGCGCTCAACAAATCCGCTGCAAGCGCAGTGTCATTCGAGCGAATCTTGTGTGCCTGATACTCATTCCATTTATCGGTGGCCTTGTTCTGGTCAAGCACCGCCTGCGTGTGCGCACGATGCCCGAGCACAGTCGTTACAGCCACCAGCACCGCCAGCACGCTCATCGTGAAGGCCACGGGGCGCATCGTCTGCCCGTGTTCAGCGTGCTCCCGCAATTCCTCTGCTTCGTTGGTTGACATCTTTTCCAGTTCCGGTCTCCAAAGATCTTCCGGCTTTAGGCCGGTTCGCTTCGCAATTTTCGCAAGCATTACCGGTCCGATTTCCTCGGAATCATGGAAGGCCCAGGTGTATTCATAGGGAAAGTTGGGATGCTGAAATTGCTTATGAGAACCGCTCCTGCTAATGCGGGGCTTTTCGCGCCATCCAATACGCTCCAGAGCCCGAAGAACCTTTCTGGCAGTTGTGGAAGGGAATTTGCTCATGAATCAAGCCCCAAGTGAATCGAGCTCACGATCCAACATCGAACCATTCGATCACATCAGGCAGCCGCAAAACGCACTGAGCCGGTCGTCGATTTCTCGCGTTCGATACGATCCGCAATGACCCGCAGCGCCAACGCCTCGACCTTCGATTGCGCCTCGTCCTTGGTGGGCGCGTATGCCAAGACTCCGGGCAGCGTTTCGATTTCAGCAATCCAACGACCGTCCTCTTCGCGATCGAACACAATCGTGAATTCCATTGGCTGCCTCCGTGAAGAGCGATGCTTTCAGCATTCTACGCGAACCCCGTCTACTTCCGCTTCCAGCGTGTTCCTTCTTTCGAGTCCTCGATCAGCACGCCTTTGTCCGCAAGCTGCTTGCGAATCTGATCGGCCCGCGCAAAGTCACGCCGTTTCTTGGCGACATCGCGTTCGGCAACCAACGCATTGATCTCGTCGTCGCCAATCGATGCGCTTGCCAGCAGCGCGGGCGCAACGTCCGCCATGCGCCCTGCCTTCTCGGCCCACGCCAGCGCGTGCCGCGTAGGTTCCGCGTCGCGATCCTCCATCACGTCGAAGACAGCATCGAAGTCTTTGAGGACGGGCAGAATCGCATCGCGATCGGCTTCTGAGAACTGTCCCCGATCCAATGCGGTGTTCGCCGCGCGGACCAGCTCAAAGATCGGTGCGCGTGCGTCGGCCGTATTCAGATCGTCGCTGAGCGCCTCGAGAAACTGCGCGTGGGCCTTCGTCGCAGCCGCGGGTATTGCGCCTTCCCCTTCCGTCGAACTCGGTGCAAACTTCGCGGCGCTCAGCCTCTGATGAAATGTGCGCAGTCGCTCAATTGCGTTTGTCGCCTCGGTCAGCCCTTCGAAGGTGAAGTTCAGTTGATGCCGATAAGGCACGGAGATCAGCGCAAGCCGGATGGCCGATGCCTTGTATCCCTTGAGCAGCAGATCGCGAAGCGTGTAGAAATTCCCCTCGCTCTTCGACATCTTGCGCCCGTCGACGAGCAGGAAGCGCACATGCATCCAGTGACGCGCAAAAGTCTTGTGCGTGACGCTCTCACTTTGCGCGATCTCATTCTCATGATGCGGGAACATGAGGTCTTCGCCGCCGGCATGCAGGTCGAAGCTCTCACCCAGATACTCCATCGCCATCGCCGAGCACTCGATGTGCCAGCCCGGCCGTCCGCGTCCAATTGCGCGTCTCCCACGAGGTCTCACCGGGCTTGGCCGCCTTCCATAGGGCAAAGTCGCGCGCCGAGTCTTTCTCGTACTCGTCCACATCCACGCGCGCCCCGTCTTCGATGCCGCTCAGGTCCTTCTTGCTGAGCTTGCCGTACTCGGGAAACGCCGAGAGCCGGAAATACCAGCTGCCGTCGTCAACTTTGTAGGCTGCGCCGGAAGCTGCCAGCTTTTCGATCAATTCCACCATGCGCGGGATATGCTCAGTGGCCCGCGCAATCACTTCGGGCTTCTGGACGCGCAAAGCCTCCAGATCCTCGAAAAATGCCTCAATGTAGGGGGCGGTGTAGTCGCCGATTGCTATACCACGCTCGCTCGCATTGCGGATAATCTTGTCGTCCACGTCAGTGATGTTCATCACATGACGCAACGACAGCCCCCGCAGCCTGAGGAATCGGCGCAGCACGTCGATCTGCAGAAAGGTGCGAAAGTTGCCAATATGCCCGTAGTCGTAGACGGTCGGTCCGCAGGCATACATGCGCAACGCTTTACCATCCAACGGCGTAAGTTCGTCCAGCTGACCCGATAGGGTATTGAAAAGGCGGAGAGTCATCCCTTAGTCATTACTCGTGCGTTAGGTTCGTACCAACACTTTTGCGCAATACCATTTCCGATTGTAACAGCGCAAAATATTCAGTAATTACGGGCAATCCGCGCAACTTGCGGGCCCGTTGGTGTATAGATGGGAAGATACTCCCCCTGATTTCTCCCGCTCGAAAGGAGGTTATGGAAAGCGAAGTCCTGTCTCTGCTCTGCGATCCGGATACGCGCTACAACTTCGAGCTGGAAGGGAGTACTCTCCGCAATACCGCTACGGGCCGTGTTTATCCCATCCGCGACGGAATTCCTTTATTTGTCAGCACGTTGACTGGGCCAAACCTGAAGTACCAGGCCTTATACGACCGCATCGCCCTTGGCTACGATCTGGCTGAATCGCTTTATCGAGTCGTCCTGCGCAAGCCGGACTTCCGCCGCGAAATCATGCCTGCACTGGAGGTCGCGCCCGGCATGCGCGTGCTCGAAATCGGCGTGGGCACCGGCGCCAACCTGCGCTATCTTCCCCACGACATCGACTTCTTTGGCCTCGACATCTCCTGGGGCATGTTGCGCAAATGCCGCAAAGCTGTCAGGAAGTCGCGGCGCAAGGCGCATCTCTTCCATGGGGAGGCCGGTCATCTGCCTTTTCGTGCCGAGGTGTTCGACTGTGTCTTCCACGTGGGCGGCATTAACTTCTTTTCCGATCCGGCCCGCGCCATCCGCGAGATGATTTGGGTCGCCAAGCCGGGAACGAAGATCGTCATCGCCGACGAAACAGAGAAGGTCGTGCGGGACAGCTACCAGAAGAATCCGGCAACCAAGGCCTACTTCCCGCCGGGCACAGAGCATGTCCGTTGCCCCATCGACCTCGTTCCTGAAGAGATGGAAGAGATTCGCGCGCGAGAGATCGCCGGCGGCAAGCTTTATCTGCTCACATTCCGTAAGCCGGTCAAAGCCACCCTCAACCTTCCGCCTAAAGCGCAGGGTTTCATCTTCCCAGCACCAGCGACGGATCGGCCGACAGATCTGGGCGGCGCGAACTCGCCGGCCACAAAACGGGGCCATGCGGCCGCCGCGATCATGGCCGCATTGTCGGTTGAGAGCGCCAGCGCCGGAAATGAAACCTCCACTCCGCGCCGCACCGCTTCGGCAATGAACCGCTCGCGCAACTCACCGTTGGCAGCAACGCCTCCGGTTACGAGGATGTGCATCGCGTCCAGCTCTTCGGCGGCCGCAAAGGTCTTCTTGAGCAGGTCGCCCACCACTGCATGTTGAAAGCTAGCGATGAGATCGAGCGTGGTCGGATCGCACGTCTCCAGCGCATCCTTGATCGTGGGCCGGGCAGGCGCATCGGGACCGGTAAACAGCGCCTCGCGCCGCGCTTCCGCTTCCGGTTTCAGGTTGTGCAACTCAACATAGCGCAGAACCGCTGTCTTGATCCCCGAGAACGAGAACAGGAAATGCGGATTAAGCGCAGCAATCGGAGCCGTTTTTGCGCCTTTGGTTCTTGGGGCGGCGCCGTGCAGATGCACCTTGGTCTTGATCTGCGAGAACGAGAACGGGATCGCCTTTGGGTCGCCGAATCGCGCTAGCCCGTCGATCCAAGGCCCGCCGGGATAGCCGAGCCCGAGCAATTTGGCGACCTTGTCATACGCCTCGCCGGCAGCGTCGTCCAAGGTGCGCCCGACGAGCGTATATCGCCAAGTACCATTCTGCGGCTGCGCGAGATAGAGGTGCGTGTGCCCGCCCGAGACGACCAAGGCCAGAGCCGGCTCGATGTCCGAAGAACTGGGTGCCCCAGGTCTCGCTTCTGAGACCTGGGAAAGCTGGATGTTCGGTCCGCTCTGTTTCTCCCGGTCGTGCAGCAGTACCGCGTGAATATGTCCTTCGAGGTGATTGACGGCGATCAGCGGCAGCCCTTGCGCAAAGGCCAGAGCTTTCGCATAGGTGATGCCGACCAGCAAGCGCACCGGCCAATCCCGGGCCATTGGTTACCGCAATCGCGTCGAGATCGGCCAGGGTGACGCCTGCCTCGGCCAGCGCCGCACGCACCACCGGTACGATCGCGCGCAGATGCTCGCGGCTGGCCAGCTCCGGCACAACGCCGCCGTACTTCGCATGGGTTGCGATCTGCGAGGCCACGACAGACGAGAGCGTGCGCGCGCCGCGTTCGACGACCGCTGCGGCTGTCTCGTCGCACGAGGACTCAATACCCAAAATGAGGCCCGAACCGCCCATCTTTTCAGTGTATCGGGATCGGCTTGCCGGCCTGCGCGCCGAGCGCGCGACAATAGCTGCAGCCACCATGCCCGTCTCGCCAAAACTCGACTCGGCCCTGCATATCCTCGCGACTCTGCGCGACCGAGGCTACGAGGCATATCTCGCGGGCGGCTGTGTGCGCGATCTTCTCCTTGGCCGCGAACCGGCAGACTACGACATCGCCACATCGGCCACGCCGGATATTGTGCTCGACATGTTCCCGCGGACCTTCGCCGTGGGCGCGCACTTCGGCGTAGTGCTTGTTTCCGGCGGGCCTGAGAACCCGTCCGAAGAGTTGGCCCCACCGCAGGTGGTCACGGAGGTCGCGACCTTCCGCTCCGACGGTGCGTACTCCGACGGTCGCCATCCCGACGAAGTGCGCTACACACTGAGCGCTGACGAAGATGTGCAACGCCGCGACTTCACCATCAACGGCCTGTTGCTCGATCCGCTGAAGGGTACGGGCTTTAGCTCGTACATCGCGGATGCAACAACCGTCGGGGCTTCAGCCCCTGAGGGAAGAACGATCGTGCCGGGAGTGCTTGAAGAGCTCCGCAACGCCGTGCTGGATCACGTCGGCGGACTCGCCGATCTCGATGCCGGCATTCTCCGCGCCATCGGCCCTCCTGCGCGCCGTTTTCAGGAAGATCAGCTCCGCCTGCTGCGCGCCGTGCGCTTTGCCGCGCGGTTCGGCTTTGAGATCGAGCATGTGACATTCGCCGCGATCCGTGCCTTGGCGCCCAAGATTCACACAGTCAGCCGCGAGCGCGTGCGCGATGAGCTGACCAAGATGCTGACCGAAGGCAAGGCCCGTCGGGCTTTTGAGCTATTGGACGAGACCGGCCTGCTCGCCGAGGTCCTGCCCGAAGTCGCCCGCATGAAGGGCGTCGCGCAACCGCCGCAATTCCATCCCGAAGGCGATGTCTGGATCCACACGCTGCTCCTGCTCGAGCAACTCCCTGCCGGATGTCCGCTCACGCTTGCCTGGGGCGCGCTCCTGCATGACGTAGGCAAGCCGCCGACATTTCGCGTTGCGCCGGACCGTATCCGTTTCGACAATCACGTCGAGGTCGGCGTAGCGATCGGCGCCGAGATTTGCCGCCGCCTGCGCTTCTCCAACGACGACACCCACCAGATCCTTGCTCTGATCCAGAACCACATGCGCTTTGCCGATGCGCCGCAGATGAAAGACTCGACGCTGAAGCGCTTCTTCCGCCTCGATCGTTTCGATGAGCACCTCGCACTCCATCGCATGGATTGCCTTGCGGCGCACGGCAATCTCGACATCTTCGACTTCGTTCGTGACCGATATGAGGCCACACCCGCGGAGGTTGTCCGGCCCACGCCGCTCCTCACCGGTCGCGATCTCATCGCTGCCGGCTATGCACCCGGTCCGCAGTTTCACGAAATGCTCCAGGCCATCGAAGACGCGCAACTGGAAGGCGGAAT
The DNA here is from genome assembly GCA_963778705.1 of uncultured Acidobacteriaceae bacterium. GTDB lineage: Bacteria > Acidobacteriota > Terriglobia > Terriglobales > Acidobacteriaceae > Telmatobacter. The sequence continues at coordinate 178,807 of CAVZVM010000008.1, read as the reverse complement.
CGCGACCGCCAATGAAGCCCTCGCCCTTGTTCGGCAACGCTTCGGCTCCGCTTCGGTGCAGGAATAGCGCCACCATCGGCGACAATCGGTGTATGCCCTCCGGTACGCGCGCCTATGATGCAATCGTCCTGGGTGCAGGCGCTGCGGGCCTGATGTGCGCCGCCGTCGCAGGCCAGCGCGGACGCCGCGTCGCTCTGCTCGAACACAATGCGCAGCCGGGCCGCAAGATTCTCATCTCCGGTGGAGGCCGCTGCAACTTCACCAATCTTCACTGCACACCCGCGAATTTTCTCTCCAACAATCCCCACTTCGCTAAATCGGCGCTTGCGCTCTATCAGCCGCAGCACTTTCTCGAGCTCGTCGAGCGCCACCGGATTCCGTGGCATGAGAAGACGCTGGGCCAGCTGTTTTGCGATGGCTCCGCGCGGGCGATCCTGGATATGCTCCTCGCAGAATGCGAGAAGGCCAAAGAAGCTAAGGGAAGTGTCGAACTTGTCCTGAATACTCGCGATATTCATGTCGAACGGGACGGTTCGTCGTTCCGCGTTGCGTCTTCGCAGGGCGATTTCACCGCGAACGCACTAGTGATTGCGACCGGCGGCCTCTCGATTCCGAAGATGGGTGCGACCGGCCTGGCGTACGATCTGGCGCGACAGTTCGGACTGCATGTCGTCGAGCTCCGTCCAGCCCTTGTGCCACTGATTCTCGGCGAAGCGGAAGCCGGCTGGACTACCCTCGCCGGTGTCTCGGCCGAGGTGATCGCGAAGGCTGGGCCAACTCAGTTTCGCGAGAAGCTGCTCTTCACGCATCGCGGACTCAGCGGGCCTGCGGTGCTGCAGGCGTCTTCGTATTGGCAGCCGGGCCAATTACTCACCGTCGACTTCGCGCCCGCCGCCGACGTGCTTCGTCCTCTTTTGGCGCCCAGCGCGCGTCGCGATGTGGGCGGGATGCGCCAGTCTCTGCGCGTCGCGCTTCCGCAACGACTGGCCGATCGCCTTGTCGACATCGGCTCACCCAATGGCTGGTCTAACCCCGCTCTCGCAGCGTGCGAGCGGCGCCTGCATGGCTGGGAGTTTCACCCCGTCGGTACAGAGGGATTTGAGAAGGCCGAGGTCACGGCCGGCGGCGTGGATACGGACGACCTGAACTCGCGCACGATGGAGTCGCGTACTGTACCCGGCCTCTTCTTCATCGGTGAGGCCGTCGATGTCACCGGCCATCTCGGCGGATTCAACTTTCAGTGGGCTTGGGCCTCGTCGGTGGCCGCGGGGAGGGCTCTTTGAACTACTCTGCCGGCGCCACAGGCTTCACAGGCGGCTTCAGCACAAATCCCTTGCGCACCAGCACAAATCCGGGCTGCGGCAACTCGGCCTGCAGCAGCTGATTCACCGGACCGGCAAACAAGTCGGTGTGCGCTCCGTTGATCGTCGCTACCAGATGATGTACGGCAATGGGCTTGCCATCCAGCGTGCCCTGCTCGTCGGGATACGTGGCCAAAGTGACCGGTGCAACCGACCCGGCCTGCTTCGGAATGACGGCCCACAGGTCGCGATTGTTATGCGCCACAGCCAGCGCCAGCAGTGTCTCGAGTGCACCCGGGTCAAAGTCGGGAAGAAAAACAGCCGCTGGGTGCGTCTCCAGTCGTGTGGTTGTGCTGCGGCCGTTGGCCGAGATGTTCATCAACAACTGCGCTGCATCGGGCTTCGCCGTCACACTCACAGCCTGGTCGTTCACCGTCGCGCTCAAAAGAACATGTTTAAGTTCATTGGCTGAGGTGAGCTCTTCGTTTTTTGACAATGCATAGTCGAGCCCCTGCATAGCCACCTTGACCATGGAACTCGAGTCGTAGCCATCGGCAGTCGCCGCGATGCGAAAACTCGCCGTGCCGACGGCCTGCCCGTGTTGGCTCACGGTGAAGCTGGCGTCCGAAGCCGCGGCCGCTGGACCCGTGCCAGGGCTCGCTGCCGGCGCTTGGGCAGCAAGCAATCCAGAAGAAAGAACCAAGGCAATCAGTCCCGCAGAGGGGATCAACGCAAAACTGCGCACACCATTCTCCATTCCGTCCTGACATATAGACGCGCAACTGGCCGCGCAAGTTGTGGAGCGGGAACCTGCAACGCCGACCGAGCCTCGCGCGCTATCCTCTTTCTTTGAGGTTTGCCATGACTCAGACCGCTGCGCGTCCTCAGCTCGCCTACCTGACCGCCGTGCTCGACGAACTCCGCGCCAGGGGCACACACTTCAGCTTGCGTGTGCTCGACGATCAGCAGGCGCCAGTCTGCCACTACGACGGCAAAGAGGTCATCAACCTCGCCAGCAACAACTATCTCGGTCTGGCCAACCATCCCAAACTCATCGAAGCGGCGCTGGCCGCGACGCGCACCTATGGCGTGGGGTCGGGAGCCGTGCGCACCATCGCCGGCACCATGCGCATCCACATGGAGCTCGAAGAGAAGATCGCGCGCTTCAAGAATGTCGAGGCCTGCGTGGTCTTTCAGTCCGGCTTCGCAGCGAACGCCGGCACGGTCAGCGCGATCCTGGGCAAAGACGATTTCATCCTGTCGGACGAACTGAATCACGCCAGCATCATCGACGGGGCGCGGCTGTCGCGGGCCAAGATCAAGGTCTTCCGCCACAAGGATGTGGCCCACTGCGAGGAGCTGCTGCAAGAGATCCAGAACGAGCCAGGCCACAAGCTGGTCATCACCGATGGGGTCTTCTCGATGGATGGCGATATCGGCCCGGTGGACAAGCTCGCTGCAGTGGCTGAAAAGTATGGCGCGATCATGATGGTCGACGACGCCCACGCCTCGGGTGTGCTGGGCCGCAATGGCCGCGGGTCGGTCGACCACTTTGGAATGCACGGGCGCGTCGACGTGCAGGTGGGGACCCTCTCGAAAGCCATCGGCGCGCTGGGCGGTTACGTCTGCGGATCCAGGGATTTGATTGACTACCTCTACCATCGGGCACGACCGTTCCTGTTCTCCACCTCGCATCCGCCGTCGGTCGCGGCCACCTGCATCGCCGCCTTCGACATTCTGGAGAACGAGCCGCATCGTATTGAACGGCTCTGGGGAAATACCCGTTATTTTCAAGGCCAGCTCAGGGGCGTGGGCTTCAACATCGGCGGCGTCAACACACCATCGACGGAGACGCCGATCACCCCCGTCATCGTGGGCGAAGGCCGCTTGGCGATGGAGTTCTCGCGCGCTCTCTTCGACGAAGGTGTGATGGGCACGGGCATTGCGTTCCCGACTGTGCCTGAGGGTAAAGCGCGGATTCGGCTCATTCTCACCAGCGAACACACACGCGCGCAGCTCGACCGTGCGCTCGATACGCTGACGCGGGTGGCGAAGCGGATTGGAATTCTGTGATCGCTCATCTGCGCGGCAAGCTCATCCACAAGGAACCCGGCCGGGCCATCGTCGAAGCCGGAGGTGTCGGCTACGACGTCACCATCTCCGTGCCAACATTCACGTCGCTGCCCTCGGTGGGCGTCGAAGCCTCGCTCCACATCTACACCCAGGTGAGCGAAGACCAGATTGCGCTCTTCGGCTTTATGGACCGCGAGGAGAAGCGCCTGTTTGAGCGGCTCATCACCGTCAGCGGCGTTGGCCCCAAGCTCGCCATCAAGATGCTCAGCGGGCTTTCACCTGAAAGAACGGTCCAGGCCATCCGCGCGCAGGATCATGCACAGTTGACGCGCATTCCCGGCGTTGGCAAAAAACTCGCCGAGCGATTAGTCGTCGAGTTGAAGGACAAGCTCGATGACTTTGCCGTCGCGCCAACCCCTTCGACTGGTGTCCAGGGTCCCGCAGTCGACGATGTGCTCTCAGCTCTCGTCAATCTCGGCTATCAGCGCCCGGCAGCAGAGAAGGCCATCGAACAGGCGGTCGCGAAGGACAAAGCGCTGACCGCTGATTTCGACGGGCTCTTCCGCGGGGCGTTGAAGCTGATCCGCTAAACTGGAAGAGCCCTTCAAGAGTACGGCAAGCAGGCGCGCTGCATGAAAATTAACGAACGGCGCGTAATCCCCTGCCCTCGTTGTCCGTTCTAATTGATGAAGCGAATCAACTCTCAAATGTTGAGCGTCCGGTCGGCCGCGTTTCAAGGATGGTTTCCTGCGCTTCCTCATCGCCTTCTTCTGCCTGACTCTTGCCTTGAACGGCCGTGCCCAATCGGTGCTGTGGCCCGACGCGCCGCTGCCCCAGCGAGACTCTGCGGATACACTCACGTCGGCATCCGATGCGGGTGAACTCGATCTCGCCACTGGTGTCGATGCCGCGCAGCAGGCAAGCCAACCCGCGCCGTCCGCCACCCAACCAACCGGGCAGGGCAAACCCGAGGACGATGTCGACGCGGAAGGCAAGCCGATTCCTCTCGAACGCCGGCAACCCAAGCGCATCCTCGGCTTCATGCCCAACTTCCGCTCTGTTTCCGGCGGCTCCAAACCGCATCCTCCCGGCTGGAAATACAACTTCGTCGTCGCAACTCACCAGGCCACCGACTACTCCACGTTCATCTTTCTCGGCCTCACGTCTCTCATCGCCGAAGGCACCAACGAACACCCTTCGCTGGGCAAAGGCGTGGGCGGCTTTTACGCCTACACCTGGCGCGGCTTCCTCGACAAGACCGACGGCACCTATCTCTCCGCGTGGCTTCTGCCCAGCCTGCTGCATGAAGACACGCGCTTCTATGCTCTCGGCTCCGGGCATTCCATCGCGACACGCGCTCTCTATGTCATCAGCCGGCAAGCCGTGGCGCGCACCTACGGCGGCCGCCAAACCCCCAACATCGCCGGTCTCGGCGGAAAGGTGCTCACGCAGGTGGTTTCGCGCTCTTACTATCCCCCCAGCGCCACCGCGTTCGGCGTTTTAGCCACCAAGTTCGGCTACTCCGTCATGCGCGACATTGCGTTCTCGTCTATCCGCGAGTTCTATCCCGACATCGCCGCGCACTATATCCGCAAACATCGCGCTAAGATCGCCGCACGGACCGCCCCGCCGGACGTGCCTCCCGCTCCTTAGTCTTTCCACAGCGCCCTTCCTGCTAATCTGCGTACAAGATGCCGCGTGCAGCAAAGTCATCTCCGCCCGCCGCCGTTCCTCCCTGCTTCCGCCCCGAAGCACTCACCTTCCTGCGCAATCTCGCCAAGCACAACGACCGCGCCTGGTTTCAGCCGCGCAAGGCGCAGTTCGAAGCCGAACTCAAAGAGCCGATGCTGGCCATCGTCCGCCGCATCACTGACGCCATGCTCGACTTCGCGCCCAATCACGTGCGGCCTGCAGAAAAATCGCTTGTTCCGCATCTATCGCGATACGCGCTTCAGCAATGACAAGCGGCCCTACAAAACGCACGTCGCGGCGTGGTGGTCGCACCAGGGTCTGCAGAAGACATCCGGCGCAGGCTACTACTTTCATGTCAGTCCCAAGGAAGTGATCGTCGCCGCGGGTGCCTACATGCCAGAGAAGGAACAGCTGTCACAGATTCGCCACTGGCTGCTCGACAACCACTTGTCCTTCCGGAAACTCCTCCAAAAGTCTGCCGTCCGCAGGACTTTTTCCGAATTCGAAGGCAACGCTCTCACGCGTCCGCCGAAGGGTTTCCCTTGTGACCATCCTGCCCTCGACCTGATCCGGTGCCGCCAGTGGGGCCTCGCGGCCACTCTGCCGGCGAAAACGGCTCTTGACGCGAAGTTCGCCGACCTCGTGATTCGCCACTTCCGCCTCGCTGCGCCTATGGTCGACGCGTTGAACACTCCCATCGCCGCAGCGCTTGCTCCCAAGAAAAAGGTCCTTTTCGGCCTGCACTAGCTCGCGGTTGCGCATCTCGTTTCGGCCGCTGTTGACGCGCCTTTTGGAGCCTCTGAGCCAAAAAACCGCCATTTTCAGGCCAAAATCGGCATTTCAGGTACAAAAACCCAATAAAACTGTGGAAATCAGGTGTTTTCCCATTGACTTTACCCACCTCAAAGCCGCATTGTTTTCAACGACAGGGTTCTGTACGAACCCGCATGAATAAAGGGGTTTCGTGCAAACGTTGCCTCGGTCGCACTCCCTCCATGCGGTACGCTTTATGGCTTCCTCGATTCTTTGTGAGGGACCGGGCGGCGGAAACCCAAGGCAACAACCCCGAGAAGGAGAACATTACATGGCAACAGGACTCACCAAGACTGCTCTTACCCGGCACCTCGCGGAAAAGCTCGAACTGACCAACAAGCAGTCCGCCGCCTTCCTTGATCTGCTCGCTGAAACCGCCATCAAGGAAACCAAGAAGAACGGCGTCTTCGTCATTCCCGGCATCGGCCGCCTCGTGAAGGCAGAGCGCAAGGCTCGCATTGGCCGCAACCCGCAAACCGGCGAAGCCATCAAGATCAAGGCCAAGACCGTCGTCAAGTTCCGCGTAGCCAAGGCTGCGAAGGACGTCATTGCCCCCCCCAAGAAGTAGTTCATCCGGACTGGCCCTTTGAAGCGGGGGAGAGGCTTAGTGCTTCTCCCCTTTTCTTCTGCCCGCCGATTTTTCCCGATTCATCGCTCCCGCTCCGACATCCAATGGGTCGATGGCAAGTTCGACCTCACTCCCCGATCGCTCACTCCCGGGCTTCTCCGTGCAAGGCTCACCCCTGGTGTTGCTGCGCCTCGAAGGGCTTGCAGTCGCCGCGCTCACCTTCGTGCTCTATGCACGCATCGACGCAAGCTGGTGGGTCTTCGCTGCATTGTGGCTCGTGCCCGATCTCTCCATGCTCGGCTACCTCTCCAGTTCGTGCTGGGGCGCGCGTATCTACAACGCCGCTCACACCTACGTTGTGCCTGGCGTACTCGTCGTCGCGGCGCTCCTGATGGGCGCGAAGGCGCAACTTCCCTTTGCCTTGATCTGGATCAACCACATCGGCATCGATCGCCTGATGGGTTATGGACTGAAGTACTCGAACGGTTTTGGGTGGACGCACCTGGGCCGTCTGGGCAAGCAGAACACTCCCGTACAATAAACGCGGCATGATCCTCTATGGTGCGCTGGCGATGGTCTGTCTGATCGCCGGCTTCGGGCTTGGCATGTACGAACACGACCTGCGCTGGCAGATCGTCCGTGCCGTGCACAGTGTCCGCCCGGACCTCGGACCCTTCGTTCTGTTCGCTCGCGTTGGGTCGTCTGCTCGACGGTCCGAAGTTCTGAGCCTCTATCGGGCTCACTTTCCGAACGGCTCTCTCCTCAAGAGACGATGGATTGTTCTCTTCGCGGCTCCAGCATCTTTTGTGCTGGGCGCGATCTTTCTCGTGCTTGCCTTCACCCATTCATAGAGGATTGGTTTCGGCCGATGCTCCGGGCAGCAGCGCGCGCACCACAAGCGAGATGCCGAAACTGACCAGGACAGCCCTGCCCATCAACCGGTCGTCGTAGGTCCAGGACAAAGCCGCGAGCGTAAAGAAAACACCGATCGGCAGAATCTCGGCCAGAATTCCTCGCAGCCAATTGGGCTTGTTGCCACCGGGGACAACATCCGTCCTCAATCGGGGAACCAGACGCGGCACGCGGTCAAGATAGGCGCGGTAGGGCTCGCCCAACTGCTTCGAGAGAAAAGCTTCCTCGCCCAGAATCAGTCGTAACAGAAAGAGGGTCAGGAGCACGAGAGCAAAGAGCGCACCCGTCGGCGGCATCATGAAAGCCAGCGCTGCCACCATGCACCACAGGCCGAGATACAGTGGATTGCGCACAAAGCGATACGGCCCATCGGCCATGACACCTTCGGCGCGCATCTCCCCACTCTGCACCGTGCCCGAACCCAGATACGCCGTCCCCCATACGCGCAACATGGCGCCGATTGCGGCAATCGATGCACCGGCCACGATCACGACAGATGTAGCCAGGTTGAACGGCATCGCTCCGCTGCGGCTCAGCTCGAGTGCCAGCCACTCCAGCAGCGAGATGCGGCTGCCGATACCCCACTTGTCGATCCAGGGCGCCCAGAAGCCCAGGATGATGATCGCCGCATTGATCGCCATCCGCAGCCGAAACTCAATTGCCGTCGCTCGCACACACCACTCCTGCTTGAGCGATTGTACGATTCGGCGTCAGCAGAAGTTCCCGGTCACTCGTAGCGCAGCGCTTTCATCGGATCGGTCTTCATGGCACTGCGTGCAGGCACCAGCGTTGCCGCAAGTGCGACGAGCCCCAGCACCACAACCACAACAACAAAGCTGATGGGGTCGTGAGGATCGACCTGGAACAACAGGCTCTTCAATAATTGCGTCGCGCCAATCGCCGCACCGATTCCCACGGCGCCGCCCAGCACGATCAAGCGTGCGCCTTCGCCGGCAATCAGCCGCAAGATGTCCCCGCGTGAAGCGCCCAGCGCCATCCGTACTCCGATCTCCTGCGTGCGCTGCGCCGCAACGAACGAAACCAGACCGTATAAGCCGATCACCGCCATCGCCAGGCCTGTCGCAGCAAAAAATCCCAACAGTGCTGTTTCGAAGCGGGGCCGGTCGGCCAGTTTGCTCACAGACTCGCTCAGCGGTGCAATTTCGACAGGAACCGTTGGATCAATCTGCGCAACCTGCGACGCGAATCCAGGGAGCCAACTGTACCCGAACAGGAAGCTCGGACTCTAGGAGAATCAGCCATTGGCGACTATTCCAATCGTCCGCCCGGTTTCCACGGAGCTCGTAAAACTCAGGCGCTCTTCCGGCTCGTAAGTCCATCGTTCTTCACATTCCGCCGCAACGCCGTGACAGTATACGACGGCCTTTCGGCACAGGATGTAATACGGATTGAATGTCCCGAACTGAATGTGTTTGCCCACAGGATTCACGCCAGGAAAGAGCCGCAACGCAAGCAGCTTGCTGAGAATCAGCGAGGCGCCAGGGATGTTTCTCTCTTCTTCGTGAAGTCTCGCCCTCGACCAGAGGAATCCGAAGAACCCGGAAATAGCTCGGCGTGACCACGCCACGCGTCACCACGCTGCCTCCGTCACCTCCGGGCCCGGCAGACCTGCCGTCGATATAGAGATCTGCGTAGCGCATTGCACCGTGGGGGCTATCTGCATCGGGCGGAATCGAATCGCTGATCGCCACCGCAGCCACTCCCGGTGTGTGTCGCAAGGCCGTCTCCGCCCGCAGATAGAAATCCATCTTCGTCTGCCCGGAAGGATAGCGCTGCCCGGTCAAAGGAATATGCAGCGTGAGCACATTGCGCGTGCTCATCCCAAGGGTTTGGCTTTCAAGATTTCGAAAGCTCTTGACTAGAAGTACTCGCACCGGTAAGAAGAACGACGCTTACGGCAATTTGTACCGCACCACCAGGAGGCGACGCAGCCTCCCATGCGCCTGCGACAAGGTTGGGCGAGAGACGAGCGACTCTGCGCGTGGCTTTTCGCATCGCCGGCACGATACCGAAAGCTACCGCGCACACCAATGAAACAAGAAGAGAGAACAGGACGATGCGCAGATCGATCTGCGCCTTGGCGAGAAATAGAATGCCCGATGGAGCGATCGACACAAATACGCGCAGCAGTGCTTCAGCCAGCAGGCATCCGGCAACTGCCCCGCTCCCGCAAGCACAAGCGCCTCCGTCATTGTCTGGCGAATCAAGCGTCCGCGGCTCGCACCCAGCGCGGAACGGACCGCCAACTCCCGCGCCCGCGCCGCGCTACGCGCCGAAAGGAGACTGCCGACATTCGCGCACGCAATCAGGAGAACTGCAAACACCGCTCCCAAAAGTATCCGCGCTGCCGTGTAAGCATCCTGCATCTGCCGGTCACGGATAGAACGCACCTGCAGATGAAAATCCTGCCGAATCTGAGGAGGTATCCACTGCTGCGTATGCAGGAAGAGCGGCTCCATCTCTTCCTCGGCTTGGGCCACGCTCACGCCGGGCTTGAGTCGCGCAAACGCCCACATGGGATACCCTATGCCACTGTTGACCGTGTGCTGGACCGCAGGGTCCATCTGCGCCGGAAACAGGATGTCGACGTATTGCAGGCGCGGCATCTCGAAATCTCTGGGAAGGACACCGACGATCGGAACCCGATGATCGTCGATGTCGATCGTCCTGTGCAGCACTCCGGGGTCGCGATTGTAGCGGCCAAGCCAAAGCGCATCGGAGATAATCGCCGACCTTGGTCCGTTCGGCTCGTCCTCCTGAGGTAAAAAGTTGCGCCCAATCTGTAAGCGAAACACCGAGCGTGGAAAGGAAATTCCCGGCGACCGACCCGCAGTGCAAATGGAGCGGATTGTGTTCCGTCAGATCGCACTCGCTCACGCCTTGCTCGAATGTCACCGCCTTGAACGGCTGCTGGTGGTCCCGCCACTCATAATAGAAGCCGCCGAGTATGAACTCCTGCTCGAATGTTTGCGTCAATCCAAACGACACGAGCCGGTCCGAATGGGCATAGGGCCGAAACAAGATGCGATCCACCACGCTGAACACCGCCGTCGTCGCGCCAATTCCCAACGCAAGCGTGGCAATCACCGTAATCGAAAAGATCGGATTGCGGACAAAGCCCCGCAGCGCGTAGCGCACATCGCGCAGCACGTTCTCGATCCAGGGCAGCGTGTCGCGCTCGCGCACGGCCTGGCGTGTTTGCTCTGTGCCGCCGAGCGCGATCAGAGCCATACGCCGCGCTTGTTCTGGGGTCATCCCCGCGCGCACCCCGTCTTCGATGTGCATCGCCAGATGGCTCTCCAGCTCCGCATCAAAATCGTCGGCGTGTCTGCCGAACAGCCGCATCCACAACGCGCGCAGTTTTCTCAGCACTCTCGCCTCCTACTCACCGCGCAGCGCGACCATCGGGTCGACCGCCGCAGCACGTCGCGCCGGAACCCACGCCGCGATCAGCGCGACGATCCCCATGAGCAGAGAGACCGCGCACAGCGTTACAGGATCCATAGGGCTGACCTCAAAGAGAAAGCTGCGCAAGGCGCGGCTCAACGCAAGCGCGCCGGTGAGGCCCACGACACAGCCCCCAGCAGCGAGCAGCAGGCTTTGCCGGACAACCGCCATCACAATCTGCCAGCGCTGCGCGCCCAACGCCAGCCGCAAGCCGATCTCCTGAGTTCTCCAGCTCACGATGTAAGCAATCAGACTGTAGACGCCAACCGCGCCGATCACTACGGCAAGTGCGCCAAAGCCGAGCAGCAAAACCGCCAGCGCGCGTGGTGCTGCCACCGAACTCGCGACAACTTCGTCCATCGAGCGAACGCGTGTGACCGGGACAAGCGAATCGATACTGGCCACCATGCGCCGCAGCCCCGCTGCAGTCTCGGCCGGCGTCGCGTGCGAGCGCAACAGCACATACATCACCGGAACCTCGGTTTCAGGTGTGATCGGCAGGTAGACCTGATCGTCGATGTCGCCGCTGAGACTTCCTTCCCGAGAATCGCGCACCTCACCGACGATGATGCTTGCCTTTGCCGGGACCCATAGCCCCGGGGTCGGCTCGTCGCGCACATTCAGGATGTGCTTGCCGATCGGATCCTGATTCGGCCAAAGCCGCTGAGCCAGATGCTCATTGACAACTACGGCTCGTGTCGCGCCCGAAGTATCTTGCCGATCAAGCAGACGACCTCGAAGCAGGCGCAGTCCCAATACGTCGAAGTACCCCGCCGAAACGACGCGGCCTGCCGCCAATTGTCCCTCATCCCGCGGGTTACGGGGATGGTTCTCGGCGTCGAACACATAGCTTCCCCTGTTGCCGTTGAGAGGCAGAACATCTGACAGCGCGACACCATTCACGCCAGCAATTCCCTGCGCGCGATCGAGCATCGCCTCAAAGAACGCTCGGCAGCGCCCCTGTTCCTTGCAGGTTCCGTTGTCGAGCGAGACTTCTGCACTCACGATGTGTCCTGTTTGGAACCCGGGATCGACCTGCGAAAGCTTGTAGAGGCTGTGAAGTGTCAGGCCCGCAACGGTGATCACCATGACCGATAGCCCGATCTGCGCGATCACCAGAGCCATCGACACGCCGAAGCTCGCTCCTTTTCCCATGACACCGCGACTGCCTGCGCGAAGCGTAGCCAGCAGATTGATCGACACCATCTTGATTGAAGGAACGAGGCCGAACAGAACTCCGGCTAACACCGACGCGCCCAAGGTGAACAGAACGTCTCCCATATGAAGCGAGATGTCCTGGATGCGTGGTGTATCTTGCGGCATCAGGCGAAGGAAGATGCGCAGGCTCGCAAATGCTGCTGCCAAACCGACGATGCCTGCTGTTACGCCGAGCACGATGCTTTCCGATATCAGTTGCTGAATGAGCCGGCGCGTAGACGCACCGACAGCACCACGAATAGCAATCTCGCGCTCGCGGGCCGTGGCACGGGCCAGCATCAGGTTCGCTACGTTAGCGCATGCGATGAGTAGAATGAGCCCGACGGCGCCGAAGAGCAGCAGAAGTCGAGGCCGGGTATCACCGGTCACCGCTTGCAAAAGCGGTTCCACAACCGTATTGGCCGCCCAGGCATCTGGCATACGCCATGGAAAGAGCGTGAGGAGCATCGGCTGTAGTCGCCGGAATTCTGCCTGGGCTTGACCCGGCGCAACACCGTCGGCGAGCCTTCCGAAAGCTTCAAGATCGAATACCTTCCACGGCTCGTACGGGTCGCTGCGGCTATAGGAGATCGGAATGACGAATTGTGTGTCGGCGTAGGGAAAATGCACGCCCGCCGGCATCACGCCGACGATGCGGCGGGAAACTCCGTCGATGCGCAGAGAGCGACCCAGAGCCGAGGGCGCACCAGCGAAGTGCTGCTGCCAATAGCCATAGCTCAGCACCACATCGTGATCCTGGCCGGCGATCGCATCGTCGGTACTGAAGAAATCTCCCAGAGCGGGATGGATACCCAAAGTGCCGAATGCATTGACCGAGACAGCCGCACCGAATACGCGATCGGGAACGTCCGAGTCATCCAGATTCGATTCAGAGTCCGGGCCAAATGCAGTGATGGAACTGAATGCGTGCAAGTGCGTGTTTAGCTCGCGAATCCAGCCTTTCGGAACCGGGGTTGTGTTGCCGTTGGTGTTTGTCGCGACAATGCGCATCAGCCGGTCCTGATGCGCGTACGGCAGGGGCCGCAACAGAATCGAATCCACCAGCGTGTAGATCACCGCATTCGCTCCGATTCCAAGCGCCAAAGTCAGTACCGCGGTGATTGTGAAGCCGGGAGCTTTACGCATCTGTCGAAGGGCGAAACGAACATCCTGCAAAACACCCTCCATCGGCGGCAGCGTGGCGCGATCGCGATAGGCCTGGCGTACCTGTTCTTCCCCGCCCAGCTTGATGAGCGCCTGGCGGCGCGCTTCCTCCACGCTCAGACCTGCGCGCACGCCCGCTTCGGTATGCAATGCGATGTGGCTTTCAAGCTCCGCATCAAACTCGTCCTTCGGCCGGGCGAAGCCTAGAAGGCGTAGCCACAAGGCTCTCAACTGTCTCATCGCATCTCCTCCTACTCCGTCCGCAACGCCTTCATGGGATCGATCGAAGCCGCACGCCGCGCGGGGAGATACGCCGCCACTGCAGAGAGAATGCACAGGAACGCTGCGGCTGCAAGGTAGATCAACGGGTCGCTTGCGCTTGAGCCCATCAGACTCACGCTCGTGCCCATCGCCCCGCTGGTAAACGACTGCGTGGAAAAGGCGCGCGAAAATGCGAATGCAAGAGCCGCACCTGCCACCAGGCCTCCGCTGGCAACCGAGAGACCCTGCCAAACCACCATGCGCAGGACGTCGCGCGGCTGCGCGCCCAGAGCCATGCGCACACCGATCTCCTGCGTGCGCTGCGCCACCCAGTAGGCCATGACGCTGTACAAACCCACCGCGGCCAGCAGCACTGCCAAGCCTCCCAGAACGGCCATCAAGCTCGCGGCCACCTTCTGCGGATAGAGCGATGCCCCCATAAACTCCTTGAGCGCCACAGGGTCGTAGACGGTCACGTTGGGATCGATGGCTTTGACCTGCGCCCGCAGCGTGGAAAGCACGCTTCCCGGGTCGCCCTGCGTGCGCACATAAAAGCCGAGATTCATGTCGGCGCGGTAGACCTGGCGAAACGGCACGTAGAAATAGGGCGGAGTGGATTCGCTCAGGTAATGGTATTTCGAGTCCTTCGCTACGCCGACGATACGGAACCAGCTTCCCCAGCCGTGCACCGTTTTTCCTACCGGATCGCGCCCGGCGAAGAATCGGCGCACAAAGGCCTGATTGACAATCATGACCAGCGGCGCTTTGTCGCTCTCATTGTCCTGCTCGGTAAAGTTGCGGCCCTCGAGAATGGGAATGTGCATCAGCGGCAGGTAGCCCGGCGAGATCACATTGCGGAAGATCTTCATGTTCTCGGCCGGCTGCGGCGAGTAGCCCTCGATGCGCAGGTCTTCCCACCAGCTCGGCTCAAAGCCCAGCGGCACACCGTCGGAGTAAGCGACACCGGTCACGCCTGGAGCAGCCGCCATGCGCTCCGCAAGCCGTACGCAGAACTCTTTCCGCTGCTGCAGGCTATACCCATTGGTATTCAGATAGAACTGGTTGAGCAGAACGTGATTCGGATCGAAGCCTGGGTCGATGCGCAGCGTGGATTGAAAGCTGCGGGCAAAGAGCGCCGAGCCAACCAGTGCGACAAGGGCCAGCGCAACTTCACAGGCCACGAGCGCCTTGCGCAAGCGATTGCGGCTTCCGGCTGTGCCGCTGCGCCCGCCGCCGCTCATGCGTGAACTCAGATTCAGGCGGCCCACCTGCAGCGCCGGAGCCAGTCCCGCGGCCACAGCCGCAAAGATGCAAAGCGCTGCTGCAAAGCCGAAAACGGCAAAGTTGGGCCGCGTATCCATCATGGTTGGCAATGCCATGCCGGGCGGCCGCAGATAGTGCAGCGCCTGACCCAGCCACGGCGTTGCCGCAACGCCCAGCACCGCGCCGGCCAGCGTCAGCATCAAGGTCTCGGTGAGCACCTGGCGCACGATGCGCAATCGCCTTGCGCCCAACGCCAGCCGCGCGCAGAATTCGCTTTCGCGTACAGTTGCGCGAGCCAGTTGCAGATTTGCTACATTGGCGCACACGATGAGCAGAACCAGAACGCAGACGGCGCCGAGGATGCGTAGCGGTCCGACCAATTGCCCCTGCGCCCCAAACGGCGATTTCCATAGCGGCAACACTGTTGCGCTCATCCCTTCGCTCACGTCGGCATGAGCCACGGCCATCCGTTGCGCGAGTCCTCGCAACTCGGTGCGCGCCTGGTCGATGGTTACTCCCTGCTTCAGGCGCGCGATACCCAGCATGTTGCGATTCTGGCGGTTGCGCAGCATCCATTCCGGCACGCCGTTGAGCACCGACTGCTCCATGTAGGGAACCCACAGATCGTAGCCCAACACGGGCAGCGAGCCATGAAACTCGGGCGCAGCTACGCCTACGATCGTCAGCTCGTGTTGATTCACGCGCAGCGTCTTGCCGACGATCGATGGATTGGCCCCGAAGTGTGAGCGCCAATAGCGATCGCTGATCACCACGATCGGAAACTTGCCTGGAGCATCGGCGAACTCGGCCGGCAGAAAGACGCGGCCTGCCTCAGCCCTCACGCCCAGCACAGAAAAGAAATTGCCGCTCACCAGCTCGCCCCACACCCGCTCTGCATGGTCTTCCATGCCGATGGTGAACGCGTTGGGACGCGAAACCGCAATGCCGTCGAAGAGCTTGAGGTCGTCGCGAAAGTCGATGAAGTCGGGGTAGGAGTTCGGCACCATATCCCCGCCCGGCGTGACCGATTCGAGCGTTACCACCCGGCTCGGATCAGCGACTCCGCCCAGCGGCTGCAGCAGCACGGCGTTGATCCATGTAAACACCGTAGCGCTGGCGCCAATGCCGATCGCCAGCGTGAGGATCGCCACCACAGAGAAGCCCCGGTTCCGCATCATCATCCGCAGGCCGAACCGAATGTCTTGCGATAACTCCTCAATCCACGGCAGCCCGCTTCTTTCGCGATAGGCCTGCCGGGTTTGCTCGGCTCCGCCGAGCCGCATCAGCGCCTGCCGCCGGGCTTCCTCTGGAGGGAGGCCGGCGCGGGTGCCATCCTCGATGTGCATCGCAGATGACTGTCGAGTTCGGCGTCAAAGTCGTCTTGCCCTCGCGCGCGGCCTAGTGTACGCATCCAGAACGCGCGCATTTCTACTTGGAAACGGCTCATCGTTCGCCTCCCTTCTTATGCTTCGGCGTTCGGCGCGAGAAAGCGCGCGAGAATTTCCGTGGTTTGTTCCCACTCCGCTGCGGCCTTGCGCACTTGTTTCTCGCCGGCCTTGGTCAGCTCGTAGAACTTGGCTTTGCGGTTGTTTTCAGAGGAACCCCAGCGGGAACGAACGTAGCCTTCCTGCTCCAGTTTCAGAAGCGCGGGATAGAACGTGCCGTAGTTCAACTCCAGCAGGTCGCCGCTGGTCTGCTCGATGCGCCGCGCCAGCCCGTAGCCGTGCTGCGGCCCCATCGTCTCCAGCGTCTTCAGCACCATCAGCGCCAGCGTTCCCTGCCACACATCGGTCTTTCCGCCCATCGCGATCTCCTATGGCAAACCAATAGAGAGCACCATACACCTGGCCCTATGGGCATGCAATAGGAAGAATTGTTAGAAATGTTCAAAAGCCCGCTCAGTGCCTAATTGCGACACCGCCATCTCATCGCTCCATCTGCGAAAAGGGCGGCGACTCAAAGGCCGCAGCCCTGGCTCGTAATCGCGTCTACTTCGCCGGATCGACCAGCGCGCCGTAGACGATGGAGCGGCTCAGGTACTGGAGGTTGTCGCTGCTGGGCCGGGCGCCCATGCGCTGGATCATGCCGACGAAAACGATGTCGTTGGCGGGATCGATCCAGAACCACGTGCCGGCCGCGCCATCCCAGAAGAACGTGCCTTTGCCGTCGGGCAGGTCGGCCTCGGGCGGATCGAAGACCACGGCGCAGTTGTAGCCGTAGCCGAAGCCCGGCCGCATGATGCTGCGAGTCCGATGCCGAATTCGCCGGTGAGCAGGCTCGGCGGGCAGGTGGTTCGACGTCATCAGCTTCACGGTGGCGGGGACAGAATGCGCTCGCCGTCCAGTTCGCCGCCGTTGGCCAGCATCTGCGCGAAGCGATAGTAATCCTCCGCGGTCGAGACCAGGCCGCCGCCGCCCGAGGGCATGGTGGGCTGCTCGGCGTAGTCGCCGTGCCAGATCCGCTGCCGGGTGCGGTCGGCGAGCCAGCTCGCCTTTGGGTCACTACGCGATAGAGCGTGGCGAAGCGGTTGCGCTTCTCCGTCGGGAACAAAGAATCCCGCGTCCTTCATGCCCAGCGGCGCGAAGATGTGGTCGCGCATGAAATCGGGCAGCGACTGGCCGGAGAGCTTTTCGACGATGTAGCCCTCGAATGTCCATCGAAACGCTGTAGACCCAGCCTTTGCCGGGCTGGTAGAGCAGCGGGATCTTGGCCAGCTTGTCGATCATCTCCTGAGGTTCTTGGACTGCGAACACGTGCTGCTCGCGGTACATCTTGTC
Source organism: uncultured Acidobacteriaceae bacterium (assembly GCA_963778705.1). Classification (GTDB taxonomy): domain Bacteria; phylum Acidobacteriota; class Terriglobia; order Terriglobales; family Acidobacteriaceae; genus Telmatobacter. The sequence continues at coordinate 161,318 of CAVZVM010000008.1, read as the reverse complement.
CACCGGCGTGTTGCCGAAGAAGCCGTAAGTGAATCCCGGCGGTGTGCGTCATCAGTTCGCGCATGGTGGGCGGATGGTCGGGATCGACCAGAATCATCTTGCCGTCGGCGTCCACGCCCTTGAAGACCTTCAGGTGCGCGAACTCGGGAATGTATTTCGCGATGGGATCGGAGGGCAGCCACTTGCCCTGCTCGTAGAGGATCATCATGGCCACGCCGGTGACCGGCTTGGTCATGGAGTAATCGCGGAAGATCGTGTCCTTGGTCATCGGCGCGCCGCTGGCCATGTCGCGCTGGCCGTAGGTCCGGTAGTCCACCACCTTGCCGTGGCGCGCCAGGATGGTGACGACGCCGGCAATCTGCTTCTGGTCCACCGCCTGCTGCATGAGCGCGTGCAGGCGCTCCAGGCGCTCGGACGAGAAGCCGACGGTCTCCGGCTTGACGGCGTCATGTCGAGGGGTGGCGGGCCGCGTGCCGCGGATGCGCGGCTGCTGCAGAGCCGGCAACATGCGCAGAGCGTGAGCGCGGCCAGCGCAGCGACGCGCGAGCAAATGTCGCAATTTGATGGTTCTCATGCCGATGCCTCGAATTCGAGCGCGCGGAAAGAGCGGCCGGTTTGCCGCACCCTTTATAGCAGAGCGCATGGAGGCGCGGCATGCGCAGCGGGTTGCACCTCACGCATGCTTAGTAGATGAGCTTGAGCGAGAACTGATCTGGCGGGAGTTGCCGGCGGTTTTGCTGATCACGCCGAAGCCGGAGCCGTTGATGGTGTTGGCGGGCAGGCCCATGTTCACGATGTTGAAGACATTGAAGAACTCGCCGCGGAACTGCAGGTCGGTGCGCTCCGCTCCGCTCCTGCGCCGGCCGAAGGGCGTGGCCTTGATGAGGGCGAAGTCGAAGTCGTAGTAGGCCGGGCCCGCGGAACGTGTTGCGGCCCAGCGTGCCGAAGCGGCCCTGGTTGGGTCCGGTGCCGCCGGCAACGTGGATGGGAATGGAAAAGAAGCTGGCGTTGTTCGCGCCGTGGCCGAAGTAGTCCTCGCGGCTCGTTGCGCGCGGTGGAGAGATGCGGCTTGGCGATCTGGTCGGGCCGGTCGGCGCCGATTGACCCGTACGCCGGTCTGCTGGATGCCGGAGTAGATGGTGAACGGCGAGCCGCGAGGATGGAGGAGATGCTGAGCAGTTCCCAGCCGGCGGTGACTTTCCGGCTCATCGGGCGCAGAAGTCCACGCTCTCGAGGTGCAGTTCCTGGGCCGCGCTCAGGCCGAAGGAGTGGGTCACGTCGAAATTCGACGGGCCTTTTTCAGGATGGGTATCGAACGGGTTTTGCGGGAAGCACTGCGCGACCGCGCCGGTCGAGCCGGTGCCGCCGATCACCAGCGCTCACGTCGTCGATCGACTTGCCCCAGGTGTAGCCCGCCTGCACGCCGGGCCCGCCATGGGGAATGTGCCGGCGAGCGAGTTTGCAGCGCGTGATAGGAGGAGTGGGACGTCGCGGTGATTACGGTCTCGACGCCGAAGCCGCCGGTGACTTGCCCGCGCTGTCGAACGTGGTGTAGCGGCGCGAAGCCCGGCGTCGCTCCCGGATACGCGTTGGGAAAGTGATCGCGGCAGCTTGGCCGCCGCTGTGCCGACGTAGGCGGCATCGGCCGTGAGCTTGCCGAATTGCGCTCCAGGCCCAGCGTCCAGGTGTAAAGAGTGGCGTTGCCGAAGCGCGGTCGACGGCGCTGAGATTGAGCGCGCTGACCACGTGGCCGGGCGTGAGCGCGGCCAGATCCTTCTGATAGCGATTCACGTCCATCACGGTGTTGGCCGGTAACTTCTTTGGTATCGCCGCTGGCAAGGATGTCCGCGCCTGTGGCGTGTAGACCTGCGGCAACTGCGCGGGAGTGATCTGGAAGCCGTAGGCAATCGGCGCCCTGGCTGCGGCGCTGACGCGCGGATAGACCACGAAGGGCGTGGAGCCGGTGAGGAAATTGTCCTGCCAGATATTGGGCGGAATCACGGTGATAGCGCCGCCGGCGTGCACCAGTAGGAGTGCGGGGCGCTTCCAGCTCAGCTGCACGCGCGGACCCCAGCCGTTCCAACCCGTCCGTAGCCCGGCTGCGGATTGATGAGATACTCCTGCGCGCCCGTTGGCGGTGTCAGACCGAAGCTCGAGGTGCGATGGGCGCGCTCGGTGATGGGCGTGTACAGCTCGTAGCGCAATCCGTAATCGAGGGTGAAGCGCGGGTTGACCTTCCAGGTGTCCTGCGACGTAGGCGTTTCACGTCGTTGCGGTTGATGGCCGCCGGGCCGATGTGCGCGCCGTTGGAGAAATATGGCGGCGCCACGGCGATGGCGTAGGCATAGGGGTAGCCGACGAGCAGGCTCGGAGAGCGTGTCGGGCAAAGGATCGCCCGGCTGCACGTTGTGCGTGCCGCTGGCGGAGGGAATGAACGCTGGGCGAATACACCGTGCCGCCGCCAAAGTCGTATTCTCCGTTGGGGCTGATGCCGAAGTAGGTGGTGTCGCGATTGAGGCGTGCTTCAGCGCCCCACTTGAATGCGTGCGGCCCTGGTGAAGGCGAAGTTGTGCTGGCCGTGGAAGAGGTTGCCGAAGGCCGACATCACAGAGCCCGCCGGCGGCGTTGAAAGGCTCGTAGAGCGCATCGATGAACTTGAGCGCCGGATCGGTGTAGTTGAGCGTGGGAAAAGGGCGTGGTGCGCGTGATGCTGAGCGACGATCCAGAGAAAGCGCGGCGACACGGTGCGCGTGTAGGTGAAAACGACGTTGCGCTGGCGGTCGACGTATTGCAATCGCGAAGCTGGGGTCGAGCACCGTCTGGTCGGGATTGGTGGTTGGTCCGGTCAGATTGTCGTAGTTGAAGCGGGCGAAGAACTGGCCCTTGCGCCGAGACTTCTGATCGATGCGAATTGAGAACTGGTCGGCGTCGGTGGTCGACGTTGGAGGGCGCGGCATAGGTGCGCGCGCCAAAGGCGCCGGTGGGATCGTTGGGCTGGGGATAGCGCGCCAGGATGGCGGCAATCGCGGGTTGACGGGCACCGTCAGCGTGTCGGTGCTGCCGTCGGGATAGGTCGACGATGTCCTGGCCCGAGCGCTCAGCCGCTGTGGGCACGGCGAGCACCTGCGTGGTGCCGAGCACCTGGCGGAATCCCTGGTATTGGCCGAAGTAGAAAGTGCGGCCGCGGCCATCGTAGACATGCGGGAGAAGACACGGGGCCGCCGTTGGTGAATCCGAATTCGTTGCGGCGGAAGGGCGGGATGCGGCCCGGCTCCGCGATGGAGGGGTGGTCAAAGTAATTGCGCGCATCGAGGGCGGAGTTGCGCAGGAACTCGAAAAAGGATCCGTGAAACCCGCTGGTGCCGGAGCGGGTGACGATGTTGGTGAAGCCGGAAGCGCCGCGCCCGATTTCCGCGGGCATCCAGCCGGAACTCGATTGGATCCCCTGGATCGCATCGACGTTGAAGTTGGTGAAGGTCGCCGCCCATCTCGGGATCGCTGACGTCTGCGCCGTCCATGGCGAACGTGGCCTCAACGCCGCGCTGGCCGTTGACGGCAAACTGCTGGGTGAAGTTGGTGGCGCCGTTGGTGTCGGTCATGGTGCCGGCGGCCAGCAGAAGAAGGGTGCTGAAATCGCGCCTGTTCAGGGGCAACTCGCTTACCGTCTGGCTGGAAAGCGTTTCGCCGCCCGTTGCCGATGGCTGTTTTGCCGCGCGATAGCAACTGTCATTTCGCCACGGCTCGAAACCTCGATGTTGCGGGCGCTCCACCGGCAACAAGATGATCGTCAGGGCGTACTCCATATTGCGACCCTCGGCCACAATGGTCAACCTGTATTGACCGGCGAGAATCCGGTGACACGGAATTGCCCGTCGGCTCCGGTTCGCGCCTCGGATTTCGTCCTATGCGCGGCCAGCGTGACCATTGCCCGGGCAACCGGCGCGCCCGCCGAATTATGCACGACACCTTCCCAAACTACTTGCCCCTGCTGGCACTGGCTATGCCCAGAACCAGCATCGTTGTCGCGACTAGCACGAAGCCTTCGAAAGACACGCTTTCGTCCAATACAACGAACAGAATGACTCCCCTATCACCGAAATAAAACTCCCAAGGACATCTCACGCTTGAACGAAGGGAACGGCGACATTGACAGCGGCTTTCGCACCCAGAATTCTATCTTTTAGATAATCTGTAAAACCTTTTAGTAGCCCACTCTCGGGAATTTGTACAATACGGAGCATGGATTAATCGTCGGTCCCACATGGGCTTGCCAGCAGGTACCTTTCTCGACCTTCCTCACTTTAGCGCGCTTTCGGCCACCGCTTCTCTACAATAGGTTTCGCAATGGACGCGCCCGAACTCAAGCCAGTTGCTCCAGAAACCGACACGATCGCCGCGATCTCCACGCCGCCGGGCCGGGGCGGCATCGGCATCGTGCGCCTCAGCGGCCCCCAAGCTGCGTCTATTGCCGAACAGCTCGTGGGGCTGCACCACCCCTGGAGCATGCGCGCGCGGCTTGCCGATGTGCTCGACTGCTCGGAGCAGACGCCGAGCGCATCGACGAAGCGCTGGTCACTTTTTTCGCTCGCCGAACTCGTATACCTCGGAAGATCTCGTGGAGATTGCCGCGCACGGCTCGCCGGTGGTCCTCGAGCTGCTGCTGCGCCGCGCCCTCGAGCTTGGCGCGCGGCTGGCCGAGCCGGGCGAATTTACACAGCGCGCGTTTCTCGCCGGCCGACTCGACCTGACGCAGGCTGAAGCAGTGCGCGACCTGATCGAAGCGCAGACACTGACCCAGGCGCGGCAGGCCGCCAGCCAGATGGGCGGTGCGCTCAGCCGTCGCGTGGCGCCCGTGAAACAGATACTCGTGGAACTCATTGCCCTGCTCGAAGCCGGCATCGACTTCGCGGAGGACGACGTCGATGTGACGCCGCAGGCCGAGATCGCGCGCCGCATCGACGAGCTTTCGCCGCCGCTGGCCGCGCTGGAGGCATTGTTTGCGCGCGGGCGCATCGTCACGATGGCCTGACCCTGGCCATTGTCGGCCGGCCCAACGCCGGCAAGAGCTCCCTCTTCAATCGCCTGGTGGAGCGCGACCGGGCCATCGTGACCGCGACACCGGGAACCACCCGCGACCTGGTCACAGAGCGGATCTCGCTCGAGGGTATTCCCATCGAACTGGTCGACACCGCCGGCCTGCGCGAATCGCATGAAGAGAGCCGAGCAACTCGGCATCGCCCGCAGCCGCGAAGCTCTGGCCGACGCGGCCCTAGTGCTGGTCGTGCTCGACGCAACCCAGCCGCTCAACGATGAGGAGCGAAGCCTGCTCGCCGCGGTCGAGGGCCGGCCGGCAGTCGTCGTGATCAATAAATGCGATCTGGCGAGAGCGCGAGCCGGACTCAGCGCCGGTCCGACTCGGCGCTGCGCTCCACTTCCGCGCTGACCGGCGAGGGCATCGCCGCACTACGCGAGCGCATTGTCACGCTGGCTACCGGCGGCGCCGCAGCCGAGCCGGGCATGTTGACCAGTTCCGTCATCACCAGGCCGATCTCTACCGCGCTTGAGCACTGGCCGACGCGGCCCAAGCCAACGCAACGGCATTCCTCACGAGATGATTCTGATCGATCTCTATCGCGCGCTGTGGGCTCTCGACTCGCTCACCGGCCAGACTACGCCGGACGACATCCTCAACCTGATCTTCTCTACCTTCTGCATCGGAAAATGAATGCGGTTTGGAGCTACAGCTTTCGCCCCCATCCGCCGCCACCCGGGGACTCAATGCGCAGGCGATCGCCGGCGCGTAGCTCGCGTGTGCATTTTCCCGGCAGGCTCTCTTGCTCGCCATTCCGAATCAACGTCGAACGCCCAGGCAGCGCATCGTCCCCGCCCGCCAGTCCCCACGGCCGTGTCGCGCGCCGATCGGCCAGCAGCGTTACATGCGCGTCCCCGAGTAATTCAACCTCGCGAATCAGACCATCGCCGCCGCGATGCTTTCCATCGCCGCCTGAGTTCTTGCGCACCGCGTACCGAATCATCCGGAACGGATAAGCGTATTCCAGTGCTTCGACGGGCGTGTTCAGCGAGTTGGTCATGTGTGCCTGGTGTCCCGTGGCGCCCCCTCATGCTGAGGAGAGGCGCCGAGACCTCCAGCGATAGTCTCGTAGTAGGTGTAGGGCTGCCCCAAGGCCGCCCCAGGTCCGAGTCGGAATCTTGGATCGATTCCGCCGATTGTCAGATTGTTCATCGTGCCTGAACTCGCCGCAGGAATCCGCTCAGGCATCGCCTGCGCCAGCGCGCGCAGCACCGTGTCGACAATGCGCTGCGATGTTTCGACGTTGCTCCCCGCCACCGCGGCCGGAAACACCGCATTCACCACTGTTCCCTCCGGTGCGATCACTTCAACCGGCCGCATCAACCCGGCCGTGGCCACCGTGTCTGTGGGCAAGAGGCACCGGAACACGAGAACACCGCTGACCAGGTGATGGCATAAACCGCATTGAGATTGCCGGTCATCTGCGGATCGCTTCCCGTGAAATCGACCACCGCTCGTCTCTTTGTGGGATCGTTTCGCACCGCGACCCGACTCCCGATCTGTCCCGGACGCACACCATCGTCGTCGAGAAAGTCCTCGGCGCGCCACTCGCCCGCAGGCAGACTCGCCAGCATCCCGCGCATCAATCGCTCCGACCCTTCGAGCATCGCTCGCACACCCTGCAGGAGCCGCGCATGACCGAAACGCTCAACCAGCTCTTGCGTCCGCACGATGCCAGTCCGGCATGCACCGATCTGCGCCGTCAGGTCGCCTTCGCGCTCTTGTGGCGTGCGCACATTCGCCAGCAGAATCGCCAAAATCTGTGCATCGATCTTGCCCGCGCGCACAAGCTTCACGGGAGGAATGCGGATACCCTCCTGCGCAATCTCGCGGCAAGGCCCCATCGATCCCGGATGCATGCCGCCCACATCGGCATGATGCGCGCGATTCGCAACATAGAACACCGGCTTCGCCTGCCGTGGCACAAAGACCGGAGCCACCATCGTGATATCGGGCAGATGCGTTCCGCCGCGATAAGGATCGTTCAGCATCGCCATATCGCCGGACTCAAGCCGCATCGCGTCGAGAACCGCTGCCACCGACATGGGCATCGACCCCAGATGCACGGGCATATCGTCGCCCATTGCGATCAGGTCGCCCTCGGCGAAAACACCGCCGACGAATAATCGCGCCGTTCCTTTATATTGGGTGAGAAGGCTGTCCGACGCAGGGCAACGCCCATCTCAACAGCCACCGAACGCAGCGCGTGACCAATGACGGCGACCTCGGCAGGATCGAGTGCTCCTCTTTTCATCGGCGGCCTCCTGATCCTCGCGTTAACACCAGATTGTCGAATCCGTCGACAGTTGCTGACCATCCCGGCGGCAGATAAGTCGTCGAACTCAACTCGGCGATGACCGCGGGGCCTGCAATCCGATCTCCGCTGACCAAGTGCGATCGCTCTACAGCGACGCTGCTCGCCATCTTCCACCATCGATACCCGATGCGAATTCAGCCGAGCTCGTGCCCCGTCGCCTTGCCGCTCCCGCTTTGCCTTGACACGCGGATGCTCGCTGCGCACAACAGCCTGCACACGCAGCGTCACGATCTCGACTGTGCGCGCCGGATCGGCATAGCCGTATGCCTTGGCATGGAGCGCGTGAAAACGTGCAACCGCATCCGCACCCCAATCCACACGCAGTTCGAATCCCTGCCCGCGGTAGCGTACGTCGGCTGATCGCAGAGTTCAGGCCGCAATCCTTCAGCGCGAAACACGGCGCGCGCTTCTGCTTCTAGTTCCCGAAATGCAACGGATATCTTCCCGCTCCCGGGCTTAGCATCACCGTGCGCGAGAACTCGCGCCGCAGGTCCGCATCCAGAATTCCCGACGCTGACAGGGCGCCCGGGGCCGCCGGAACGATCACACGACGAATGCGCAACGCCTCCGCCAGCGCGCACGCATGGAGCGGACCAGCTCCGCCAAATGCCAGCAACGCAAAATCGCGCGGATCGAAGCCCCGCTCGACCGACACGCGCCGCAACGCGCTCTCCATGCGCACATTGGCCACGCGGATCATCCCCTCGGCGGCAGCCTCAACACTCGCGAAGCCGCCCGACGCAACGGACTGCTCCACGGCGCTGCGCGCGCGCTCGGCATCGAGTCGCATCGCCCCGCCCAGAAAGTGCTCCGGATGCAGCCGGCCCAGCACTACATTCGCATCGGTGACCGTAGCACGGTCGCCGCGTCCGCAGCACGCAGGCCCCGGATCGGCGCCCGACGATTGTGGTCCCACCTGCAACACACCCGCCGTATCGATCCATGCCAACGATCCGCCGCCTGCTCCCGCGGTGTGAATGTCAAGCATGGGCACGCGCACGGGTATCCGGCGACTTCGCCTTCCACGCTATGGTCGGCTCCCGCTCTGCATCGAGCAGCGCTACATCAGTCGACGTACCACCCATGTCGAAGCTCAACACGCGCGCAATTCCCGCTCTACGCGACACGCTCAGTGCCCCGATCGCGCCGCCCGCTGGCCCCGAGAGGATCGTCCGCACTGGCTCGCGCGCCGCAGCTTCGGCCGAGAGAATTCCGCCCGACGACTCTACTACCTTCAGTCCGGCGCCATGCGCCTTCATCTTTTTGGAAAGCTCGCGCAAATAGCTCTGCATCCTGGGCGCGAGATAGGCGTTCAGTGTGACCGTCGCCGCGCGCTCGTATTCGCGGAACTCGGGCAGAATTTCGTGCGACAGCGACAGCGGCAAGCCCAGCGGCCGCAAGGCTTCGGCGATCAACCGTTCATGCTCCGGATGCGCAAACGAAAACAGCAGAGAGATCGCGACCGACTCGGCGCCCGAGTTCCTCACGCGCTCACGCAATTCTGCCAATTCCTCCGCGCTCGGGCGAAGTAGCACGGCGCCATCGGGACCCACGCGCTCGGCCACACCGAAGCAGAACTCGGCCGATGGCGCAGGTCGATGCTCATTCCAGTCGTAGAGATTAGGGCGTGCCTGACGCCCGATCGCGAGTGTGTCTTCGAACCCCTCAGTGGTCACACAACACACGCAGGCGCCTTTGCGCTCGAGCAGCGCATTCGTCGCGACCGTCGTCCCGTGGCGCACCTCGATCTGCGCTGCGCCCATGCGTGCGACAATCTGTTTTACCACCGCCAAAATCGCGCGCCCCGGATCGTCCGGCGTCGAGAGAATCTTCAGAACTTCGATTCGCCCGCCCATACGGTAGGCGCAATCCGTAAACGTTCCGCCCGTATTGATGGCGATTGTGAGCCGGGGTTGCCGCCTGGTTGCCATTTGAAAGCAACCATATCAGGTGCCCGCAGAGCCATTCGCTCCGCAGCGCTACCCTCATTGCTCAGTTGTTCACAGAGAATTCCGGACGGACAGAGGAGGTCTTCGCGGAAAGACCGCCGTCAGTGCGACGGCGGCACATATTCCTGAGGCAGGGCCGAACCCTCTCCAAAGAAAAACTGCTCCATCTGCTCCACGAGGAACTGCTGAGCCTGCGGCGTCCAAGGCTGCAGACGATACTCGTTCAGCAGCATCTTCTGGCGGTCCACCCACTCGCCCCACGCCGCTTTCGACACGTTCTTAAAAATCTTCTGGCCAACTCCGAGTCGAAAGGAGGCTCATCCAGCCCTTCCATCTCTTTCTTGTAGCGAACGCAAAAAACCATGTGCGCCATCGGTCACGCCTCCCTCGTTATTGTATGGGATGACCACCCGTGGCCTGCAGCCGCAACTCGACTGTGAAGTCATGCTCTGCGGCAGTGAACCTGTCTCTAGCGAAGCTCCTCGGCTTCACCAAGCTCCGACATCACCATGATTTCCTCATGCCGCGCGGTACCCGGGATGTCGAGTGATCCGAGGAGGGTTGACTTGCCGTGCGTCAGCATCGACCACCCCTCCATCTTGGTCTGCCCGATCACCGGATCCTGTGTGCCGAGCCCTGTCTTCCGTCACTCAAATTCGATTGCTCAACGACCTTCGACTGCAGACGGGGAGCATCTTCACTGCCCTCAAGAGAAGCTTCGATGTTCAGGCCCACATCGATGTACTGCACCTGCGTGCGCGGCGCTCCACTATCCTTGTCTACCGCTTCGGTCACGATCGGCACGCGCGTGCCCTGTTTCACCACGGTCTTGCTGCCAACCGGCAGGATCAGTTCCACGTGTTGCGTTCCAATCAGCCTGCCCGCGTCGATGTCGGTGATGGAGTACGTGATCCGGTACACCTTGCGCTTGCGGTCCAACTCAGAAATCGTCTTCTCCGCGTGCGCAATCTCGTCGGCAGTACCCCGCACCGAGAGCGCTTGTTGCGAGTCCACGTAGTAGACAACGGCATGTGGCAAAACATTGCGCAAATCAGTCTGAATTTCGGTCGCCTCCCTCGCATCCGTCACGTTGTTCAGAAAGAACGTCCGGACTTCCTCCGACGCCCTTGTCTCCGCCGGCTGTGTCTGCGCACTCGCACCCAGACCCAGCAGCAACACTGCGATCGAACACACGCTTCCCCGCACACTTCGCATTGCTTTCACTCTCGCCTCCAAATTTTGGAAGATCGCCGCTCGCCCTTTGGTGATTTCTGCGGCATCATCTGCCGACAAAGACGCGCTAGCTTCTCATGCGCTCGAAATCTCTTGCGGAATCCACCCCTCTTCGTCGCGTCTCGATACCATAAACGCAACTGCCCCCGACTATCCTTTCTCTATGTGCGGCCGATTCGCCCGACGCTCCACGCAGAAAATCCTCGCCGATTGGTTCGGTGTTCCGCTGGGGGAGTTGCCCTGGTTTGCGCCGACCTTCAATGCAGCTCCGCAGAGCACGCAGCCCATCGTGCGGTTGAGCCGTGACACGGCCGCCCGCGAGTTCCTGCTGGCACGTTGGGGCCTAGTCCCTTCCTGGGCCAAGGACGCCAAGTTTGGCTACTCCACCTTCAACGCCCGCGCCGAGGACCTTCTCTCGAAGTCGGCCTTTCGCGACGCGTTCAAAGCGCGCCGCTGCCTTGTACCCGCCGACGCCTTCTATGAGTGGCAGCGCATCGATCCGAAAACGAAGCGCCCCTATGCCATCGCACTCCGCACCGGCGAGCCCTACGCGTTCGCAGGCTTGTGGGAGTCCTGGAAGCCCCGAGAAGGCCCGCGCCTCGACCGGGGTCCCCAGAGACAGGTCTTCGTCGCTGGGGTGGCTCTTGAATCATTCACGATTGTCACCACCGATCCGAACGGACTGATGGAACCGCTGCACGACCGGATGCCGGTCATCCTTGAACCGCGCGACTATGACCGTTGGCTTGATCCAGGCGATCCCCAGCGGCCGCCCGTCGATCTTCTCCGTCCTTATCCAGCGGAGAAGATGCTGGCCTGGCCCGTCGGCGACCGGGTCGGCAACGTCCGCAACGACGATGCCGCCCTCGTGGACGAAGTTCCGCCCGAACCGGAGCACCAGCCCGGTCTCTTCGACTGATCCGGCTTCGATCGAAGCGCGATCGACCTGCGCTCGCCGGGAGCCACGCCGGACCCGCCTGGCACACACCCGCCCCCCCCCGATCCCACTGAATTTCCTTGACAACAATCTGTTTTCGGATTTTCCTGAGGGCGAATCGAATTGTCCACGGATACCCGTGCGCCCTCTGCCGTTGAGGCGGATTGGTCTCCCAATCCAGCCGACCCGGCCCGCCTGAACCCAGGCGCGAAAACGGGCCCCCGGCGTGGGAATGCAAGGAGAAAACATGAACGCACCCAACCCAGCTCCAACCGCCCAATCAGGCCTGTCTGAGAATGCAGCCGGAGGTCTTGCCTACATCACGATCATCCCGGCCATCGTCTTTTTGATCGTGGAACCCTACAACCGGAGCTCTTACATCCGCTTCCACTCCTGGCAGTGCATCTTCATGGCGATTGCCTGGATCGTGATCGATGTCGCCATCGGCGTCTTCGGACGCGTCATGTCTTTCATGGGTTTGATCGCCTTCGGGCTTTATCCTTTGGTCGCTCTCGCCATGCTGATCCTGTGGATCATGGTGCTGATCAAGGCCTTCAACGGCGAGCGGTTTAAGCTGCCCATCATCGGCGATCTGGCGGTCAAACAGGCAGGATAGAGCCGCATCCGCACTCGTTTTTTTCATCCTGGAAATCGAAAAACGCAGAGGAATATCCTCGGGAATTCGGTACAATCAGCGCACCCTGTCGATCCCCAATCCGACCCTCCAGCAAAAAAGGAGCTACCGTGTCCGATCCACAATTCACACCCGTCCCTCCCCAGCCTCAGGGAGCCCCCGCACCTGCGCAGAGCGGCCTCTCCGATAGCGCCGCCGGCGCCCTCGCCTATGTCACGATCATCCCCGCGATCATCTTTTTGATCGTCGAACCGTACAACAAGAACTCGTTTATCCGGTTCCACTCCTGGCAATCGATCTTTTTCGGCATTGCCTTCGTCGCCATCCACATCGTCCTGGGAATCATTCCTGTGATCGGATGGCTCATTCTGGCGTTCCTCGACCTGGGATTCCTGGTTCTTTGGGTCATCCTGCTCCTCAAGGCGCTCAAGGGTGAACGCTGGGAGCTGCCCATCATCGGGAAATTCGCCGCGCAACAGGCAGGCAGCTAAGCGACCGCCGTGCCCGTCCTTTCGCCTTCCGCGTGGAAGGATGGGGGCTTTGCGGGCTACTGGGCCGATCACCGCCTCTTCCCGCGGCGCCTCTTGTTGCGTGCCCCCGGCCCGCGCATCTTCTCCTTGCGCGGCTTCTTCACCTTCGGTGCAGGTCGCGCCGTCTTCCCTGTCAGCGGCAGGCCCTCTTCCACAATCGAAAACTGCAGCCTGCGCTCCTGCGCCAGAATGCGGTCCAGAATCACCTGCACCCGGTCGCCTGCGCGGAAGCGCCGGCCCCAGCGCTCGCCGATGATCTCGTGCGTATTCTCGCGCCAGGTGTAGCGGTCGTCGCGCAGCGAGTCGATCGGCACCAGCCCCTCGACAAACAGATCGGTCAGCTCGACAAACAGGCCGAACTTCGCCGGATTCAGCACCAGCGCGGCAAACTCCTCGCCCACCCGGTCCTGCATGAAGCGAACCTTCTTCCACTCCACCAGTTCGCGCTCGGCCTCGGCGGCGCGGCGCTCCGTCTGGCTGGTCTCTTCGGCAATCTGCGCCAGTTCCGCCTCGGGAATGGGCGGCTCCATGCTCGTTGTCATCCTGAGCGTAGGCCGCTTTTGCGGCCGAAGTCGATGGACCCGCGTCTCGGGATTCCGGCGAACAACTAAATATTGGGTGCCCCATCCTCGCGGCGTCTCTGTCTTTGCCGCGAGGGTGGGAAAGCGTAGGCCCAGCCCGCCTTCGTTCGGATGCTCCACGGCGAGCTGTGCCGGCCTTCGGCCATCTCGCCCCGCCCCACCACGCCTGCCCGCAGCAGCGCCTTGGCAATGCGATGCACAATCAGATCCGGATAGCGGCGAATCGGCGAAGTGAAGTGCGTATAGCGTCGGCGCGGCCAGCGCAAAATGGCCCTCGTTGATCTCGGAGTAGCGCGCCTGCTTCAGCGAGCGCAGCATCAGGTAGCTCAGAATCCGCTCCTCCGGCTTGCCCTCGATCCGCGCCGCCAGCTTCTGATACATCCGCGGCGTCACCGGAATATCCTCCGCCACCTCGTGGGTGCGCGGCTTGCGCCCGCTGCGCTGCGCGTCGCGCCGGTCGCCGCGCGTCTGGATGCGCTTCACCGGCAGCGCGCCCAGGCCCAGCGAATAGCCGAAGCTCGCCGCCAGCTCCTCAAACTGCACCACGCGGCGCGGCTCCGGCTTCTCGTGAATGCGATAGATCGACGGCACGCCCAGGTCTTCAAGCCATGTGGCCACGCACTCGTTGGCCGCCAGCATGAACTCCTCGATCAGCCGGTTGGCCCAGGTGCGCTCGGACTTGGTCACGCCGCGCATCTGGCCCTGCTCGTCAAACTCGATCACCGGCTCGGGCAGGTCGAAATCGATGCTGCCCGCTCCTCGCGCCGCTTGTTCATCAGCACCGGCGAGCTTTCGCATCCGCTCGAAATCCGGCACCAGATCCGCGCATAACGCGCGCGCGTCTCCGCATCGCCTTCCAGAATCGCGTGCACCTCGGTGTACGTCATCCGCGCCGCCGAGCGAATCACGCCCTCGACAATCTCGTAGCTCTCGATGCGGCCCTCGGCATCGAGCTGCATGATGCAGCTCAGCACCAGCCGGTCTTCGCCGGGCCGCAGGCTGCAGATGTCGGTCGAAAGCTCCTGCGGCAGCATGGGAATGGCGCGATCGGGAAAGTAAACGCTGGTTCCGCGCAGCCGCGCTTCCAGGTCGAGATCCGTTCCCGCGCGCACATACTCGGCCACGTCGGCAATGTGCACCTGCAGCTCGTAGCCCGCCGTCCGCGCGCTCGGTCACCAGCACCGCATCGTCGAAATCGCGCGCCGTCTCGCCATCGATGGTCACGATCGGCAGCCCGCGAAAATCCGACGCCGGCGCCACTTCTTCCGCATCCAGATGCGCCACGCCCGCGCCTCGGCCAGCACCTTCTCCGGAAACATCCGCGGCAACTGGTGCTTGCGGATCATCATCTCCACATCCACGCCGAAGTCGTCCGGATCGCCCAGCACTTCAATCACGCGGCCGACCGGAGGCCGCGTGGCGTGGGCCAACTGGTGATCTCCACATCCACCACCAGGCCTTCCAGGTCCTCGTGGGTTTCGCTGGACGTGCGTCTGCTTCCGCGCCCAGACGCGATGCGGCGTCGTCGCTTTCGCTGCGGCCGGCAGCTCCTGCCCCGGCGGAATCAGGATGGGCTGCGTCATGCGCTCGTCGAAGGGAACCACGACGTTGCCGCGGGTCGCGATCGCAGCGCGCATAATGAAAGATGCCGACCACCGTGGGATTGCGCCGCTCCAGCACGCGCACAATGCGGCCCATGCGGCGCCCATCGGCCTTGGCGGCTCCACCTCCACCAGCACCTGGTCGCCCTGCATGGCGCCGTTGATCTCGTTGGGCGGAATGAAAATATCTTCCGTCACGCCTGACGCCTGCCGCGCGTTGGGCCGCACAAATCCGTAGCCGTCGCGATGCAGATCGAGCCGCCCGGCGATCAGATTGTCGCGCGTCCGCCACGCGGAGCTCGCTGCACGGGGAATGCTCCAGTGCTCGCGGTCCAGCTTGACCAGCTCGCCGCGCACCGTCAGCCGCGCCAGTTGCTCCAGCAGCAGGCGCCGCTCGCGCCCGCCGCCCAGCCCCAGCTCGCGCACCAGCTGCTTGTATCCGGCTTTCCCTCCCGCCGAGCGCGCAATCCGCGCCACCAGTTCACGATCGGTCATACGTCAAGAGTAGGGCATGTTGCTGGGGCTCGTACGATACTTAATATTGCAGTTGCGGAGTTGCTTCGCTTAGGCCTCCGCTTCACAATTTTCATCGGCCCCATAGACGCAGATCGCGATCTGCGCATCGACTTCCGCAGCCGCCCGGATTGCTTCGTCGACCAATAGCAGACCAGTAATAGGGCCAGTCCCTTGCCTGGGCGCTTCAATGCCGATGTCAAAGCTTCTCGATTTAGCCGCTGTCCCAGATGTGCCTTCGCCTCTGGACATCTTAGTTTCCTGACGAATCAGTTGCAGAACTTAAGAATCAGCGATTCGGGGTTGCTTTGGTGGCTTCGCTCGTCAGGAAAGATGAGAAACCGTGACAAGCTCTGAATGCGCTTCTTTTATGGTAGCCGTTTCACGCGGCCGACGAACAGGACATAAACATTCATCTCCCAGCGCTTCCACAAGCTTTTGAAGGTCAGATCTTCGAGAAAATATCGAGGTCGACATTGATGAAATTTCGTCTTTTTTTTTTTTTTTTTTTTTTTTTTTTTTTTTTTTTTTTTTTTTTTTTTTTTTTTTTTTTTTTTTTTTTTTTTTTTTTTTTTTTTTTTTTTTTTTTTTTTTTTTTTTTTTTTTTTTTTTTTTTTTTTTTTTTTTTTTTTTTTTTTTTTTTTTTTTTTTTTTTTTTTTTTTTTTTTTTTTTTTTTTTTTTTTTTTTTTTTTTTTTTTTTTTTTTTTTTTTTTTTTTTTTTTTTTTTTTTTTTTTTTTTTTTTTTTTTTTTTTTTTTTTTTTTTTTTTTTTTTTTTTTTTTTTTTTTTTTTTTTTTTTTTTTTTTTTTTTTTTTTTTTTTTTTTTTTTTTTTTTTTTTTTTTTTTTTTTTTTTTTTTTTTTTTTTTTTTTTTTTTTTTATTTATTTGTCCATCAAGCTCTGAGACTATGCGTTTCCATTTATCCTCGGCTCCATTATTTTAGCATCGCATTATCGCACGTAGCCCGGCCCTTTTTTTTTTTTTTTCCCCCCCCCCCCCCCCCCCCCCCCCCCCCCCCCCTTTTTTTTTTTTTTTTTTTTTTTTTTTTTTTTTTTTTTTTTTTTTTTTTTTTTTTTTTTTTTTTTTTTTTTTTTTTTTTTTTTTTTTTTTTTTTTTTTTTTTTTTTTTTTTTTTTTTTTTTTTTTTTTTTTTTTTTTTTTTTTTTTTTTTTTTTTTTTTTTTTTTTTTTTTTTTTTTTTTTTTTTTTTTTTTTTTTTTTTTTTTTTTTTTTTTTTTTTTTTTTTTTTTTTTTTTTTTTTTTTTTTTTTTTTTTTTTTTTTTTTTTTTTTTTTTTTTTTTTTTTTTTTTTTTTTTTTTTTTTTTTTTTTTTTTTTTTTTTTTTTTTTTTTTTTTTTTTTTTTTTTTTTTTTTTTTTTTTTTTTTTTTTTTTTTTTTTTTTTTTTTTTTTTTTTTTTTTTTTTTTTTTTTTTTTTTTTTTTTTTTTTTTTTTTTTTTTTTTTTTTTTTTTTTTTTTTGTGGTCCAATCGTTGCCTTTATCTCGTCGCATCGTCCTAGGGCACATTTACCTCTTTCTTCGCCGCCCCCCCCCCCCCCCCCCCCCCCCCCCCCCCCCCCCCCCCCCCCCCCCCCCCCCCCCCCCCCCCCCCCCCCCCCCCCCCCTTTTTTTTTTTTTTTTTTTTTCCCCCCCCCCCCCCCCCCCCCCTCTATGGATCGAATGCTTTTCAGGGCCAGCCATTGGCCCGGTCTGTACCGCCTAAATCTACCCCCCCGCGGGGGTTCTATTCACCGTCTCTTCGCCTTCTTCAAAGAATGCGCAAAATGCAGGGCTGCTCCCTCGTTACGAATGCGCTGTTTTGGCGCAAAGCGCAGTTAGCCGCACCGCAGGTGCCGCGAAGCGGCAGTCGGCCCACCGGCGGTTGATTGCGCCTCACCGCAGATAGGGCGAAGGCGTCGGTTGGCCGCACCGCAGGTGCCGAAGCACCTTGCCCGGCAGCGCACCGGTCATCTTGCCGTCGGCGATCACCGGCACGCCGTTCACCAGCACGTAGCTCCATTCCTTGCGAGAGCTGGTTCGGATTCTCAAAAGTCGCGAGGTCGCGAATCGTCGCTGGATCGAATATCACCACTCCGCCCACATACCAGCTTTGAGCACGCCGCGATCGGTCAACCGCATCCGTTGCGCCGGCAGCGCGCGTGAATTTGCGGATCGCATCCTCGAGCGTCAGCACATGCTCCTCGCGCACGTACTTGCGCAGGATGCGCGGAAAGGTCCCGTAGGCACGCGGATGCGGATGCTCCTGCCCGAGCAGGCCCTCGGCGAAGTGCCCTGCGAATCGTTGTCGATCGAGACCCACGGCTGCTTCAGCGCCAGCGCGACATCCGGTTCGTCCATGCCAAAGACCGCGACCGACGTGAACGCCTTGTCCTTGATCAGCAGATCGCAGAGCGCATCGATCGGGTCCTCGTGCCACAGCGCCGCAATCTCCGACAGGCGCTTGCCCTGCAGCGGCAGCAGCTCCGGATTCTGCACCACGGCGACGAGGATCGCTTCCGGTCCCGGAATCTCCTGCCACTCGTTGTCCCAGTCTGCTGCTGGGTCCTTCCCGTCGTCAGCATGTCCTTGCGAATGCGCGCGCGCGTCGCCGGATCCTTCAGGCGCTCGATCAGCTTCGCATCCCCGCCATCGTGCGCCCATGGCGGAATGAACGCCGAAAAAGTGTTGAACCATGCCGGTGTAGGCGTAGGTATTGGCGCTGATGTCGACGCCCGGCTGCGCGCAGCGGCATCGATCCTGCGCCACAATCTGCGGCATCCTGCCCCAGTTGGCTTTGCCGGCCGCCTTCAGGTGCCAGATCTCCACCGGGATGTGCGCCTCGCGTCCGATCCGGATCGCCTCGTCGATCGCCTCCGTCTCCGCGTCGCCTTCGCTGCGCATGTGCGTGGCGTAGATGCCGCCATAGCTGGCAGCCTCGCTGGCAAGCGCGATCAGCTCATCGGTCTTGGCGTAGGGCGCCGGCGCATACTGCAGTGCCGTGGACAGACCCACCGCGCCGTCGAGCATCGCCTCGGCGTACCAGCGCCTGCATCGGCTCCAGCTGCGCAGGACGTGGGCTGCACGTCGCGCATCGCCGAGCACCATCCGGCGTACGCCGTCGCACCGACATAGCTCGCCAGATTGATGCCGATGCCCTGCCTTTCGAGCCGCGCGAAATATTCGCCGCAGCGTTCGCCAATCGGCGTGATCTGGTAGTGGTCGTAGCCCGCGCGATCGGCGGCGATCATGGCGTCATTCGACGGCGCCGCCGACTTCCCCTCGCCGGTGATCTCAGTCGTGATCCCTTGGTAGATCTTCGACGGCAGATGCGGATCGACCAGTATCGTCAGTTCCGATTGACCCAGCATGTCGATGAATCCCGGCGCGACCACTTTGCCGCTGCGCGTCGATGGTTCGCTTGCGCGGCTGCGCCCGCCAGGTTGCCGATCGCCGCGATGTGCCCGTCGCGAATGCCGACGTCGCCGGAGTACCACGGCGAGCCGGTGCCATCGATGATGTGTCCATTGACGATGACGACGTCGAAGGACCGCTCGGGCCGCGCTGCTGTCTGACCGCTGGCCTGCATCGTCATCAGTGCGGCCGCGAATAGAGCAGTTGCCGTCCACTTTTCAGGCTTCATCCTCGCCTCTCCATTCCATCCTTTGTCGCGCCTGAATCCCGGTTTCCTCGACTCAGCTGCTTGATACAATGGGCTCTCGGCGAGTACCAAAGATTCACGGCCTGCTTCCATTGGTGCAAATACCGCATACAATAGCCGCAGACAGCCGCCTGAAGCGCCGAGCGGAACCCGCAGGCGTATAGGCAATGATCTTACGGTACGGCACAGTTTAAAGTTTTGGGTCGCGCAGTGTGGACCTGCCTTGGCAACCCGTCCCGTCAGGACAGAAAAGGAAATATCTTGAGCGCTATGTGGAAACCCAACCAGCCCGGATCGATCATCCCTACGCCCACCCCGGAACCTATGCGTCGCGCCTCCGCTCCGGCCGTTGAGCCCGGCGCGTCCGCAGCCGTCACCGGCGAACAGGCCACCATCGGCAAAGGCCTGTTCATCAAGGGCGAAATTACCGGCTCGGAGTCCCTGTTTATCGACGGCAAGGTCGAAGGCAGCATCAACCTGCCCGGCAACCGCGTCACCGTGGGCCGCAATGGCCAGGTGATGCGGCCAGCATCAACGCCCGCGAGATCGTGGTTCTGGGTAAGATCCGCGGCAATGTATCGGCCACCGACCGCGTCGACATTCGCGCCGAAGGCTCGCTGACCGGCGACGTGGCCGCCGCCCGCATCAGCATTGAGGATGGCGCCTTCTTCAAGGGCGGCATCGACATCCGGAAGCCGGACGCAAACCCGCCGTGTTGCCGAACCAGTAGCGGTTCAGCAGCCAGCTCCGCTGAAGGAATGGCTAGGGCAGATCGGCATGTATCCGCGGGTCTGCCCGTGACCTTTCTGGCAGGCGTCGCGCTTGTTCTGCAGGGCTCGCACACGGCCAGCTTGCTCACGCCAGCCTAAGCCGCTCCGTCGCTACCCGCGGCAGGGCCGATCCGGTCTTTCCAGGACCAATTTCAACCACCAGCACCCACAACGCCGTTCCCGCCAGCAGAATCGCAAGGGCTGCCCACCGGCTCTGCGAGTGCAGCAGCGACGAGTCGTGCGCGGGCCATGCCCACAGCCAGCCGAACAACTGCCCAGACCCCCGCCGCCGTCACGCCGCCAGCAGGCAGCGGCCCAGTTCGGCATAGTCCAGGCTGGCCAGCGAAACCATGCGCCGCTGGTGCAGCAGACGCGCGATCGTCACTGTCTGCAGCGCAATGCCGATATCCGAAGCGATGGCCAGCCCCATCGCGCCGTGCCAGTGATAGAGCGCGGCATAGATGGGCAGCGAGACCAGGGTCACGATCGTCCCGGCGGCCATGGGCACCAACGTGTTGCCCGCCGCGTAAAAGGCGCGCGCATAGATCGCCTGCGCCGACCAGAGAAACAGCGACAAGCGAAAAGACGGCGAAGTAGGCGGCGCACTCGCGCGCGTCGCCGCGGAAAAGCGCCCGCCGATAAAGACCAGGTCGACAGCGGCGCCCAGCGCCACCATGCCCGAGGCCGCCAGCAGCCCCAGGCACGCCACGCGCGACACCGAGTCGGCCACGCCGTGGCGAACTCGTAGCGCTTCTCCTTGGCCCACAGGCTCGCGAAAAAGGGCATGGAGGCCGCGCCGGCCGCCTGCGCCAGCACCGCCATGGGCGCGGTGAAAAGCTGCTTGGCGTAGCTCATCAGCGAACCGCGCCGCTGGTCGCCGAAGCAAAGTGCGCGATGATCCAGTTGTCGGCCGTCACCAGCGAGACGCCGACCATGAGCGGCAGCGAAAGCCGCACCCACTCGCGCAGCCCCCGTCGTGCCAGTCGAGCATCGGCCGGTAGTGCGTGCCGGCGCGGCGGGCGAAGAACCAGTTGAGCAGAAACGGCCCGCAAAACGCGCCCGCCACCGTGCCGATGGCAAGCGAAGAAACGCCGAGCTGCTTCACCAGCAGAATGCCGCCGACGATGGTGCCCAGGCTGTAGATCAGCGGCGCCACCGCCTGCACGGTGAACTGCTTGCGCACCAGCAGCACCGCGCCGAAAACGCCGCCGGCAAAGAAGAACAACTGCGCCGGCAGCAGAATGCGCGTGAGGTTCACGCAGAGCGCGGCCTTTTCGCGTCAAAGCCGTTGAACCACCAGTGGATGTACCACGGCGCGAGAATCTCGGCCAGCACGATGGCCGCGCCCAGCACCAGATACATGGTGGTCAGGATGACCGAGAGCGACCGCTCGCCCTCCGCTTCGCGCCCCGTTTCGCGATAGCGCGTGAGGATGGTGACAAAAGTGATGGAGGCCGCGCCGCCGACCAGGAAATACGAGATCATGTCGGGCAGCACGAAAGCGGCGTTGAACGCGTCGGCCTCCATGCCGCGGCCGAAGAGCCAGACGATGTACTTGACCCGCACCAGCCCGATGATGCGCGACAGAAAGGTCGAAGCCATCAGCACGACGGTCGCGCAGAAGGCGGAATGCGCGTGCGACGGGCGCAGCACCGCAGTCCGCGCGCCCATCGCGATTGCGGGGCGGCGTCCGGTTGAGTTGAAGGCGTGCTCTGTCACTTCTGTCGATTCTATCGGGGTTGCGGTGGCGCGGCGTTACCATTCAGGCGCGTCGATGTCTGCATCAGGCAATACTGGATCGCTGTTATCCGTCCGTCTCCGGCGTGCGCCGCGTATTCTGTCAGGGGACTTCGATGCAGCGGATGTCGCCTTGGTGCCTTGCTTGTCTGGGAGTCGCAGCCGGGTCTTGGCGCAGACCATTCACGGCCGCGACGGCATCACGCTGCCGCGCTCCGCCGGCCGTCGAGGCGATTCCGGTGACGACAACTACTTCGGGACCAAAATCACCGACAACTACCGCTGGCTCGAAGACGCCAAGAGCCCCGAGACGCGCGCCTTCATCGATGCCGAAAATGCCTACACGGCGCGCTACATGAAGCAGGCGCGCATCCGCCCGCAGGTCCTGGACGATCTGGACGCGCTGGAAAATGTGTCCCAGCTGGCGTGCCCATGCAGCGCGGCGGCAGCTACTTCTTTCAGAAGCGGCTTGCCGGCGAAGAACAGTTCTCCATCTATGTCCGCCACGGCTGGACCGGGCAAGGACGAGCGCCTCATCGACCCGGCCGTGCTGAGCCGCGATCCAAACACCTCGGTTCGACTCGGCGATGTCTCGCGCGACGGCACGCTGATCGCCTACGGGGTGCGCCAGGGCGGCGCGGACGAGACCACCGTCCACGTCTTCAATGTGAAGACCGGCAAGACGCTGGAAGATGAACTGCCCAGCGGCCGCTACTGGTCAGTCAACTTCACGCCGGACGGCAAGGGCCTCTACTACGCGCGCAACAACAAGCAGGGCACGCTGCTCTACCAGCATGTGCTGGGCACGCGCAACTCGCGCGACACGCTGGTCTTCGGGCGCGAGTTTCGCGGCGAGCCGCTCGGCCCCAACGACCTGTTCAGTCGCCGACGTCACCGACGACGGCCACTACCTCGTCGTCGACCATCAACCGCGGCGTTCCCGCCAAGCGCGTGGATATCGTCTTCCGCGATCTGACCAAGCCGGACTCGCCCTTCGACGTCCTGGTCTGGGGCCTCGATTCGCGCTTCTCCGCCATCTACGCCAAGGGCGCGTGGTATGTGAAGACCGACTACAAAGCGCCCAATGGCCGCATCCTCAAGGCCGATCCCGGCATCATGCCCGATGCCTGGAAGACCATCGTGCCCGAAGCGCCGATGTGATCGACGACTTCTCCATCGTCGGCGGGAAGATCTACGTCAAGCGCCTGAAAGATGTGAAGTCCGAGACCTCGGTCTACACTCTCGACGGCAAGCCCGCCGGCACCATCGACTACGACGGCATCGGCTCGGCTTCGAACGTCTACGGCCGAACCACCGACCGCTACGGCTTCTTCAGCTTCCAGTCGTTCATTCAGCCGCCGACGCTCTACCGCCTCGATACGGTCACCGGCAAGCGCGAAGTCTTTGCCCAGCCCAAAGTTCCCTTTGACTCCAGCCAATACGAGCTCAAGCAGGTCTTCTACAAATCGAAGGACGGCACGCAGGTTCCCATGTTCATCGCCGGCAAAAAGGGCCTGAAGCAGGACGGCACCGAGCGCCTGCTGATGACCGGCTACGGCGGCTTCAACCTCAGCATGACGCCCGGCATGGAACCCCGCCTAGGCCTGGTGGATGGAGCAGGGCGGATGGTTCGCGCTGCCCAACCTGCGCGGCGGCGGCGAATATGGCGAGAACTGGCACGAGCAGGGCATGTTTGAGAAGAAGCAGAACGTCTTCGACGACTGGTTTGCCGCGGCCGAGTACCTGATCGCCAACAAATACACCTCGCCCGCAGCACTTTGCCATCACCGGCCGGTCCAACGGCGGCCTGCTCATGGGCGCGTCCATCACCCAGCATCCGGAGCTGTTTTCCGCGGTCTGGTGCGGCTATCCGCTGCTGGACATGCTGCGCTACCAGAAGTTCGAGCAGGGCTCGCACTGGACCACGGAGTACGGGTCGGCGGACAACGAAAAGCAGTTCCCCTACCTGCTGAAGTACTCGCCCTATCAGAACGTGAAGGCCGGCACGGCCTATCCCGCCGTCATGTTCTTCACCGGCGACAGCGACACGCGGGTGGACCCGCTGCATGCGCGCAAGATGACGGCCCTGATGCAGGCAGCCTCAACCAGCGGCCGGCCCATCCTGCTGCACTACAGCGTGGCGGGCGGGCACTCGGCCGGGGTCAGCGTGGACCAGCAGGTGCAGGACGACGCCGACCAGCTCACCTTCCTGTGGACCGAAACCGAAACATCGCCGCCGGCGAAATCTCCTGTGCACTAACGATAGGGCAGTTTCCGGCCAAGCCTTTTCACGCCGCTCAAGCACTCTGCGCTTCTACCGATAAAGGCTGCAGTGGGATGAGTGTCGCGATGCAGCGGTTAGAGACTGGGACCAGACAAGCAGATAGCCGCCGGGAAGCTGCGCGGCTCGCGGCGTTGGCGGCCTATGGTATTCTCGATACGCCACCCGAACCGTGCTATGACGACCTTACGCGGCTTGCAGCGGAGTACTTCCAGGCCGACGCAGCGTGTCTCGGTTTCGCCGATGAAAGCCGCATCTGGATCAAGTCGTGTTGGGGTCAGCACGTGCGTGAGCTTCCCCGCGCCAACTCCGTCTTCGATCTGGTGCTTGAAGAAGGCGGGCTTGTTGTCGTCTCCGACGTGAATTGCCGGTGCGCGTGCGGTAAACCACTGCTGGTCCGCATCCTCGACGCCGCATTCTTCGCAAGCGCACCCGTCCGCACTCCCGACGGTAAGATTGTTGCGGCTCTTACGGTCTTTTCCGCCAAACCACGGCCCGACGGCCGATCAGCTCCATATGCTCGAAAGCATGGCCGACATGGTCACTGCACATCTTGAACTTTGTAAGCTGCTCAGCGATTCAAAGAGGCGACGTTGTTTTGGCCACCGCAAACCGAGCAAAGCACCTGACCAGTCGCCCCGCTGCAGCGATCAGCGCCGCGCCTTGGACCGCCGCGAATTCGTCTTGTACTACCAACCCGACGCCCCGCGGTTGGGCCGCGCGTCTCTTTCCAGGCCGGCACCGCGATCGGAACATTGCCGAAGCCTAATCGACTTCCAGCACCAGGCACTTCAGATACTCGGTCTCCGGAAGATTCAGAATGACAGGGTGATCCGGCGCTGCCCCTCGGCGATCCAGCAGCCGTACGCGCCGGCGCGCGTCCGCAGCAGCGGCAGCCACCGCACCCTCCAGATCCGCCCAACTCACGTGATGGCTGCACGAGCACGTGACCAGCAACCCGCCCGGCCGTAGCATTTTCAGAGCCCGCAGATTTAGCTCCTTGTAGCCGCGCAGCGCGCCTTCGACCGCACGCTTGGTCTTCGCAAACGCCGGCGGGTCCAGAACAATCGTGTCGAACGTCTCTCCCGCCTCCGACCAGTCGCGCAGGATGTCGAACGCGTCTCCCTCGACCCAATCGACTTGTTTGTCGCCGATCGCGTCGCGATTCGCGGCCAGGTTTCGCTCCGCCACTTCGAGCGAAGCCCGCGATGCATCGATCCCTGTGACTGCCCTGCACACACGCGCCAGGTGCAGCGCGAACCCGCCCTGATAGGTGCAGACATCGAGGGCGCGACCCCCAGGCGCAAGCCGCCATGCGTAGTCCTGCGCCGCCTTATAGTTCGCGTGCTGATCCAGAAAGGCGCCCGTCTTCTGTCCAGCGTTGACGTCGAAGTGAAACTTGAGGCCGTTCAGCCTGAACTGGGTCGCTGTCTTCGGATTCTTCGGATCGGCAGCAAACAGCGGCTCTTGCGACGGAACTGCCAGGCTTTCCAGCTCACGAATCCGCGGGTCGGGCCGTTCCCAGATCGCCGCAGGCTGCAAGTGCTTGTCCTGCTTTAAGACACGCACGATGGTCTCGCGCACCTTCGGCGAATCCAAACCCTTGGCCAGCAGCTGGACAATCACCAGATCGCCGTACTTGTCCACCACCAGACCCGGCAACTCGTCGGCTTCGCTGAAGCAGAGCCGGCACGAATCGCTCTCGCCCACGAGCGGCCCCAGCATCATCATGCGCACATCGATGGCTCGCTTTAGCCGCTCTTCGAGCAGCTTCAGCCACCCCGCTTCGCCAATCGCCTCCCGCGCGACCATCCGCAGTGCGATCTGCGACGACGGGCTATAGAGCGCCGTTCCGAGCAGCAAGCCGCGGTTGTCCGCCACCGGCAACAGCGCCGGAGCCTCGCCCTCTCCAGGTTCCAGGGCCTCCACATCAGAGGCATACACCCAGACATGCCCGGCCCTCAGCCGGTCTGCGGCTCGCCGGCTGATCCGCGCGCCCACAGGCGATCGCTCTGCCGCAGAGGCCAGCCTTTTCGGCCTCAACTCCTTCTTCTCATGGGCCTTGGCTGCGCGCGAAGAAGGCGCCTCTGGCATGTGCACCTCGGGCGCCTTCTTCGCTTTGGCTAAATGATGGTCTCGCGGTTTGGTCATGTGCTACGGGCATCATAGACCCCGCAGCCCACCGGCCGCCGCACGATTACTGTGCCTGCATGGCCTCGATGTAGCGGCTCAAATTACTGATTCTGAGCTGCTTCGCCTGTAGATTCGCCCTGTCCATCTTGCTTAGGATCGGACCCCAAACCGGCATCTCTGCCGAACCATGGGCCGGAACTTCCGAGCCAAACTGAAGCACCGCAACAATGTGCGCGTCCGGAAAGCTTCCGTGGTGGTTCTTGGCGAGCGCCGTCAAATCCGTCGGTGTTGCCTTGAGGGCTGTCGCGGCCGGTCCGTGGCCTCTGCCGTCCACGCCGTGGCACGGCGCGCAATAGCTGGTAAACATCTGCTTACCGCTCGTGGGCGAAGTCCTGTGGACCGGAATCGTGACCTTCGCGATGGACTGATCTGCTGCATACCCGGCGCTCGCGGAAAATGCCGCAGCCAAGGTTATAAGTAAGAGGCGTTTCAACATAAGTTCCTCCATTC
This sequence comes from uncultured Acidobacteriaceae bacterium, assembly GCA_963778705.1. Classification (GTDB taxonomy): domain Bacteria; phylum Acidobacteriota; class Terriglobia; order Terriglobales; family Acidobacteriaceae; genus Telmatobacter. The sequence continues at coordinate 134,847 of CAVZVM010000008.1, read as the reverse complement.
GTTTCCTCTACTCCGCAGGGAACTCTACGCCTTCCTCGGCGATACCCGGCTGTGACGGCTAACACATTGACAGCGTCCCGCCAACACTGACGTACCTATACGACAAACGCTAGTCTCTACAGGCATAAGCCGCATAGATAAGAACCCTAATCGCCCGTAAAGCGGACCTCATTCCAATCCCTCAGTCTATCTCTCTATTTCTCACAAACCTTCGGGGGCCATCCGAAGATACGACCTTATCCCTCACTAACAGACATTCTAACTGTCACATAACATCGCGGCTAAGTTTGGCCCGCTCCTCGATGCCTCAGGAACTTCTCTGCGAGGAACACCATACAGAAAGCTGAAACGCTCTCGCCGGCGTGCAATTCCTTCTTCGGCCCTCGCGCGCAACCTCTAATGACTACAAGGCTGCCCGAAGGCGCACCGTTCATGCCTGTCACACAACATCGGCCTATAATGAAGCATGGCGACAGTCCGGCAGCCGATCAGCGCCGACAATCCCCGCTCCAGCCAATCCGGTTTGGAAGCTGTTCTGAGTGCGCCGGATGCCATCGAAGAGCGTTTCGCCGCACTTCTGCGCCAGGTACAGGCCAACCGCCCCAGTGATGACGTCGGCCTCATTCGCAAAGCCTGGGGTTTCTGCGTCCAGCACCACAAGGGCCAGATGCGTGCCTCTGGCGAGCCCTACATCATTCATCCTCTTGAGGTCGCCGAAGTTCTGGCCGAGATGAAGCTCGACGCGACCGCCATCGCCGCCGGCCTTCTCCACGACTCCGTGGAAGACACCCCTGCAACCAGCGAGGAAATTGAAGCCGGCTTCGGCGATCAGGTAGCCCACATCGTCGAGGGCGTCACCAAGATCGACAAAATTCAGTTTGCCAATCGCGAAGACCGTCAGGCGGAAAACGTCCGCAAGATGCTCTTGGCCATGGTCTCCGATGTCCGCGTGGTTCTGATCAAGCTCGCCGATCGGCTGCACAACATGCGCACCCTCGAGCACCTCAAGCCCGAGCGCCAGGAGGCCATCGCCCGCGAGACCCTCGACATCTACGCCCCGCTCGCGCATCGCCTCGGTATGGGCAAAGTCCGGGGCGAACTCGAAGATCTTGCCTTCCGCTATACTGACCCGCTCGGCTACGAGCAGCTCTCGGAGGCCGTCGAAACCCGCCGCATCGAAGGCGAACAGTTCCTGCGCGGCGTCGAAGACACACTCGCCGAGCAACTGCGCGAAAACAATATTCAGGCGCGTGTGGAATGGCGCATCAAGCGCCTCTACTCCATCTATCAGAAGCTGCAACGCTCCAAAATCTCGTTCGATCAGGTCTACGATCTGCTTGCAGTCCGCGTCATCACCGAAGATGTCGCCTCTTGTTATGCGGTCTTCGGTCTCATTCACACGCTGTGGCGTCCCGTGCCGGGCCGAATCAAAGATTTCATCGCCATCCCTCGCGCCAACCGCTACCAATCTCTCCACACCACCGTGATCGGTGAAGGCGGCCATCAATTCGAAGTGCAAATCCGCACCGAAGAGATGCATCGCATCGCCGAAGAAGGGATCGCCGCGCACTGGAAGTACAAGGCCGCCGGAGAAGCGGTCACGTCACGCGACGAAGAGCGTCTCAACTGGATTCGTCAGCTCGTCGAGTGGCAGAAGGAGATGACCGACCCCAACGAATTCCTCTCCAGCCTGAAGATGGACCTTTATCCCGATGAGGTCTATACCTTCACGCCCAAGGGAAAAGTCGTTGTGGTTCCGGCTGACGGTACACCCATCGATTTCGCGTACACGATCCACACCGAAGTCGGCCACACCTGCGTCGGCGCCAAGGTCAACGGTCGCATGGTCCCGCTGCGTACCAAGCTGCGTACCGGCGACATCGTCGAGATCGTCACCCAGAAAGACCACAAGCCCAGCCGCGATTGGCTGACTTACGTCAAGAGTCCACGCGCGCGCAACAAGATCAAGCATTGGCTCAACGAAGACCAGCGCCGTCGCGCCGTCGAGATCGGCCGCAAGCTGCTAGAGCGCGAAGCACGCAAGCATAAGGTGCCGTTGGCGCAGATTTCAGACCAGGACCTGGGCCGCATCGCCGGCGAATATGGCGTCGCCACCGCGGCAGACTTGCTCGCAACCCTCGGGCAGGGCAAACACTCCGCACATCAGGTGCTGAACAAGCTGGCGCCTGGCTACTCCGCCCAGCCGGAACCGGACACGCCGGAGACGAAGCCTGGCGCTCCGGGCGAAGCGCCTATGTCCGATGCGGTGCGCAAGCTGCATCTCACCGGCTCGGACTCGCTCCAGGTCGAAGGCCAGAACGATTTGCTCGTCTATCGCGCGCGCTGTTGTAATCCGATTCGCGGCGAAGAGATTGTCGGTTACGTCACCCGCGGCAAAGGCGTCGCGGTCCATGCTCGCGGTTGTCCCAATGTGCAGAACCTGCTCTACGAGAGCGACCGCCGCATCAATGTTGAATGGGCACGCGTCGGCGACGATGGCGTCGGCCGGGCGCAGCGCTATCCGGTCAAAATCACGATCTACTGCCACGATCGCACCGGCATGTTGAAAGAGCTCACCGCCGTGATCTCCGACGACGACACCAACATCCGCAATATCGACATTCGCCACGATGACGATGGTGAGGCCATCATCGAATTCATCGTCGAAGCGGAAGACGTGCGCCACCTGAACCGCATGGTTCTCGCTCTTCGCCGCGTTAACGGCGTCCGCGATGTCCAGCGCACGCAAAAGATATAGGAACCCTGCCAGGCTGTTCTATGGGCGCTCTGCTCGCAGTCATCGTCATTGCCGTCTTGCTTGCAGCCGCAGCTCTTCAATTGCGAGGACGCCGTCGTGTTTCCTGTTGGCTGCTCGCCGTCTTCCCCGGCTTCGCCTGCATTGCCTATCTGCGCGATCTCGCCCAGGGTTCACAGCGCATTGGGCTGGCCGCCTTCCAGAGCGATCAAAAGCAATTCGGTGCAGCTCTCGTCCTGCTGGCCATTAGTGTGGTTGCCGCGCTGCGCACCGCAGTGGCGCTGGCTGTTCTGGCTTGAGTGGATCTTCAATGCCATCGCCTGCGGTGTCCTCGTCTATCTCGTCTTCTTTTGGAAAGCCTTCAGCTAAGCTTGAGCCAGGTATGAGCACGTCTTCCTCCGATCGCGATTCGGTCCTCGATGGCGTCCATGTCCTCGACGGCGGCCTGGCATCCGAACTCGAATATCTCGGCGCCAAAATCGATGGACCTCTTTGGTCGGCTCACGTCCTCGAGGAGCGCCCCGACAAGATTCTCGCCGTTCATCGCGCGTATATCGCCGCCGGCGCACAGTGCATCGAAACCGCCAGCTATCAAGTGTCGCGCATGGGCTACGTCGAAGTCGGCCTCACTCCTGAACGAGCCGACGCCGCATTGCTCAAGGCCGTCGCCCTCGCCCGCCAAGCTGTCGCCGAATTTCCCGATAAACATATTCAGATCGCCGTCTCTCTCGGACCCTACGGCGCGGCACTCCACAACGGCGCCGAATATCACGGCAACTACGACTGCACGCACGCGGATCTCGTCGACTTCCACGCCGCCCGCATCGAAGTGCTCGCAGGGATCATAGGGCGAGAAGTCCTCGCATTCGAGACGCTTCCCTCACTCGACGAAGCACGCGCCATCGGTGAAGCTCTTGCTCCGTGGCCGCATCTCCACGCATGGTTCAGCTTCACTTGCCGCGATGCCCAGCACGTGGCTCACGGCGAGCTGCTGCGCGACTGCGCTTCTTATCTCGCGACGCTCCCGCAAACCATCGCCATTGGGGTCAACTGCACACAGCCTTCGCTGATCGCGACGCTGATCGGAGAAATTCGGGCAACCTCGAACAAACCCATCGTCGTCTATCCAAACTCCGGCGAAGGCTGGGATGCGCAAGGCCGCTGCTGGACCGGCGTCAGCGATCCGGAATCTTATGGAGTCAAGGCCGCGGAGTGGTTCGCAGCCGGCGCACAAATCGTCGGCGGCTGCTGCCGCACCCGGCCCGCTCATATTCGCGAGGTCGCCGAAGCGGCCGCGCGCACTCCTCTTTAGATTCCCGGCATCAAGCAACCCGGTGTCGACTTCGCAATCGCGATCTCGTCTTCGTTCATGTCGACGCCCACATCTCCAAACAACGGCGTGCTCAGGTACCGCTCGCCGGTGTCGGGCAGCATGGCCAAAATCGTCGCGCCCTTCGGAGCCCGCGCCGCAATCTTCTGCGCTCCTGCAAACGTCGCCCCCGAGCTGATTCCGACAAAGATACCTTCCTTCTTCGCCAGTTCCTTACTCCACTTCAATGCTTCGGCATTCTCGATCCGCAGGACTTCGCTGATCGCCTTCGATGCCACCGCATCCCCGGCCAGCTTGGCGATGAAGTCCGGGCTCCAACCCTGCATGGGGTGCGGTTTCCACGAAGGGTGACCCGCGGCAGCCGAGCCATCTGCGTTCCGCTGTTGCTCGATCCCGCTCGACAGCATCGGCGCTTCGTCCGGCTCGCACACCACAATCTTCGTCTCCGGCCTTTCCTTCTGAAGCACGCGCGCCACGCCCTTCAAAGTGCCGCCTGTCCCGAAGCCCGTGACCCAGTAGTCGAGCCGTTCGCCTGCAAAGTCACTCAGAATTTCCTTCGCCGTCGTCCGCGAGTGGAAATCCGCGTTGGCCTCGTTCTCGAACTGTCGCGTGTAGAACCACCCGTGCTTTTGCGCCAGCTCTTCAGTCTTCTGCACCATGCCCACCGCGCGCGCCGAAGCCGGCGTGATCACCACCTTGGCGCCCAGAAAGCGCATCAGCTTGCGCCGCTCGACGCTGAACGTTTCGGCCATCGTCACCACCAGCGGATAGCCTTTGGCCGCGCACACCATCGCCAGACCGATCCCGGTGTTTCCGCTCGTCGCCTCCACCACCGTCTGGCCGGGCTTCAGCTTGCCCGTGCGCTCCGCGTCTTCAATCACGCCCAGCGCCAGCCGGTCCTTCACCGATCCCAGCGGGTTGAATGCTTCGATCTTGACGTAGAGGTTCACGCCCTCGGGCGCGAGCCGATTGATCTTTACGACCGGCGTGTTGCCAACCGTCTCCAGAATGTTCGCGTACTTGTGACCCATGTTGACCTCCGACAAGCGGCCATTCTACAGGCTTGTGTCGAAACAGAAGTCAACAATTTCGCAGACGGATGCCCCCGACAAGCAGGATCGACAAAACAGCCTCGCCGGACCCACGCCTCTCAGCGCACGGCTCCTGCTCCTCAGGTAAAGGGATTCAGGCGTCGACCGCGCGCTCGGCACCGCGGAATAGCGCGCACAGCGCACGCCACACCCAGCGCACCACGAGAACGGTCGCCAGCACCAGACACGCCGCAATCGTCGCTGCGATGTAGGGCTTCCACGTCGCCATCCACGTGAGGAAAACCGCTAAGACATCCTCGCCCAAACTAAGCGTGATATTGCTGAAGGGCTCTGGTGACGGCGTCACCGCGGCACGCACGGCCGTCTTGCCTCCATGCGCAGCCAGCGCAATCAGTCCGCCCGCAATCGTCGCCAGCGCCTGCTCGCCCGGCGAGAGTGAGGCGGTCGCCTGGTACGCCAGCAGCGCCGCAACTGGTACTCGAATGAACGTGTGCAGGGCATTCCAGATCAGATCGAACGCCGGAACCTTATCGGCAAAGAACTCGACCGCGAACAGCACGCCACTGGCCGCAATCACATACCAGTTTTCCAGCAGATGCAGCGACGGCGGAAGCTGGACCCAGCCGGCATGTGCCACCAGGCCAAGCGTGGCTACCGTCGCATAGACGTTCAGCCCCGCGGCAAAGCTGACCGCGATCAGCAGAGCCACAATCTCGCTTCCCGAGAGATTCATGCGGCAAGTATATTCCGCTCCAGGGAAGAGACCTGCATTCAACCCGGCGTGAAGTTCCGTTGCGCTTCCGCACTCTCGGGATCAAACTTCCTTGCGCCCGATGCTGCCCGATGCGCTGTCAACTCCACGCAACGGGAAGCATCGGCAACATTTACGAGAGACTCTTCAGTTGGCCGAACCGGCGCCCGCCGAGTGCAGATCTTGCCACGGCGGCCTGTCATACTGCGATAACGCCCGGTTCAACATGCGCTTCGCTCGAAAGACCCGCGCCTTCACTGTCGCCACGCGGATCTGGAGAGCGTCCGCAGCCTCCATCTGCGACTGCTCCTGCAGCATGCAGCGTTCGATCACCTGCCTGCAGCCACAGTTGAGTTTGTTCAGCTCGGCGTGCAGCAACTTTTCCATCTCGCGCCGCCCGCAACTCTCCTCCGGGTTGGGCCGTGCATCCGGGAAGTCCATAGCAACCATTTCGCTGTCGTTGCCGGCCGTATATTCGATCGAAAGAAAAACCCGGCCTCGCTGTCCGCGCATATGTTCGCGCGCCGTGTTTTTCACGATCGCCGTCAACCAGGTCGACATCTGCGCCTCTCCACGAAAGTTCGGGAGAGCCTTGTATGCCTTCAGAAAAGCATCCTGCAGGATGTCCTCGGCGTCCTCGTTGCGGTTTGTTATGCGCCGCGCAACCTGCAGCAGCTGCGGCCTCCGCTCCGCGGCTGCGCGTAGAAACTTAGCCAGCATGCCGCTTTGCTCGCACCTCTGCGTCCCCAAGGCAGGACGCTCAATCTCTCGGCTTTCTGTGGTGTTCATCTTCTCTCCAATTCGGGCAAAATGCCCGCCAGCTCAAAGGGCGGAGAGACACACGCGAGCCATGAGATCGTCGCGATCGGAGAATTACCCGAGGCAAAACGTTCCTGGCTGAAACTCATGGTCTGCTCCTCCGCGGGAAAAACTGCCGTTCAGCAGATTCGCGAAAAGGGCGAGATCTGCTGCGCCGTCTACGCTGAGAAGGAGCTGGAAGGAGGAGAACGAAGAGGCAGGAGGGACCTGAAGAAGCGCGCGCGTCGGATATGCGTCGGCGGTGCGACGAGTAGACACACGCATATCAGTTCGAACGAATAGGGCGGAAGCAGATCGAGCGCATCGAAAGAGGTCTGCGGTTGCGTTTCCGCGCCCAGCTGCGATGCTGTCGCGCCCGCAGCATGCCGCTGATCGATCCATAGCTTCGGGGCAAGTGTGCGCGCGGCCGTGTCCCGATGGGGTTGGTAGAGGGAGAGCCTGTAGTTATAACCCCACAGAACAAGTGCCAGGGCCAGCCCAAAGCTGCCCAGAACTGAAGGCCTGCAGAACCACAGCCATCCAGCAGAGAGCCCTCTCCCTCCGGGCTTCTTCGCCATGCGTTCGTTCATGGCGCCGACCATAACCGTTCTTTGACTTGCGTAGAACACGAGGCTCCCGATCTTGCAAGCTCTGTCTAAATTAGATGCGTAGAGTCCCCAATCGTCAACAAATTGATGCGCAGAAGAGTTGAACCAGTATCCCAGCAGCCGATCTTCGCCTGATCTACGCTCGCCCTGCCTACTTCACGCCCTTGCTCGGGTCCCACGCATTCTCCAGCTTGCGCACATAGATGATCTGCCCTAGGTGATACGCATTGTGCGCGCCCACGTGCGCGATGAGCGACGCATTCTCCGCAAGCTTCTGATCGTCGGCCTGCGCGACCGCGGTATCCCAGTCTGTTAGAACCTGGTTGAGCTTCTTGACCAGGTCGTCCCACTGTGCGGGAGTGAAGTCGTTGAACGTCTCGTCGTTGTTGCCGCTGAAGGCAGGCGGCTTCTCGCCCCTGAACCGCGCGAGGGATTGCGTATCCCAGAACCAGAGGTGATAAGCGAGCTGCCCTACCGAGTGCTGACCTGCTCCTGGCGTCCACTTCGCCTGATCGGCCGTAAGCCCCGCGACGGCGATGCTCGCCGGCACGAACCAGTCCTCCTGGTCGTGAGTCGTGCGCAGCTGCTCCAGCAGCACACCGCGCAACGTTGTCGGAGGCTTCTTGTCCTCCGCACGCAGCCCTGCACTCAGTCCCAACACCACCAGCAAAGTCACCACGCCAAGCGTCCGTTGCACCATTTCCAGCCTCTCTCGCTCTCAGGATGGCGGAAGTATAGTCCCAGACACAGGGCGCAGCCCCCAACTCTGTGACAAGCCGGTTCGTATTGTCCATGTGCCGGTGGACACCAATTCGGTTGGCTTCGAGCACGTCGCGCGCTACGTTGCAGGTCTCATGAATACCGTCCGAACGATGCCACATCTTGAAGCTGCTCCCCTCGCACGGGCCGGCCTTTTCGAGACAACAGAGCAGCCGGCTCTCGCACTTGCTGCCATCGGATTGCTCGGCCTCGGCATTCTGGGGCTCGTCTGCGGAGATTTTGCGCTCGTCTGGCAGCCTGTCGCCGCCTGGATTCCCGGCCGCACCCCTCTCGCATATCTGACCGCCGCGCTCGAGTGCGTCGTGGCATGCGGCCTGCTCTTTCGGGCCACATCGGCGTGGGCTGTGCGCGTCCTCTTCCCAGGTGTGATTCTGTGGCAACTGCTCAAGGTTCCCGGGATCGTTCTCGGGGGCACACATGAGGGCGCCTATCTTAGCTGGGGTGAAACAGCCCTGCTTCTCGCCGGCGGCTGGACGCTTTTTGCTCGCCTGGCCGACCTAGGCGCTCGATCGCCGTTGGCCTTCCTGACCAGCGAGCGCTCGGTGCGCTTGGCGCAGATCTATCTCGGCGTCTGCATCATCCCCATTGGCCTTTCACACATCCTTTACCACGAAGCTACCGTCGACCTGATTCCCCAGTGGCTTCCGGACCGCTTGTTCTTCGCCTATCTCACGGGAGCAGGCCAGATTGCGAGCGGGCTCGGCCTCATCTTCAATGTGCTGCCGCGCGTGGCGGCATATGCCGAAGCCGCGCAGCTCTGGATTTATACGCTGCTGATCTGGGTGCCGGCGGTTGTCTTCGGCCCGAACACCGACGTGCAGGCCGTCTTTGGCACCAGCGCAGGTGCGCGCATGCCCTGGACCGCGCTGCTCGTGACCTGGTTTCCTGCGGCGTGCGCGCTGGCGGTGGCTCAGAATGTGCGGCCCAGGGTGGACACGCGCTGAGGGCCGCAAACTTTGCCCTGGACCGGGGCTCACCGATATCCGGCCCGCTCTTGGGGTGAGCAACCTTCGCAGAGGACGGGCTGCGGAGGGCTTAGGACCTCCGCAGCGTGTTGGAAGGGCAATGAGGCGGGCCGAAAAGCGGGGGAGACGCGGAGTCTAATGTAGGTCTTTCTCTTTGTGTGACCCCAGCCTCGCATCCCGGCCGTTGGCAGCAAGCCAGCCGGGGATCGAGGCGGGGGAGGGGCCACATCGGAATAGTGAGTTGGATGCCTCCAGCGTTTCAGGGATTTACCGTCGAGACGTTTGCTTGCCGGAGCGGATCGGATTGCGGTCACCGGCAGCGCCTTCACAAACCGCCGAAATCATCGCAAGCCGGCGCGGATTCTGCGCCCATGCTTCTGTCACGCGGCCAGTGTAGAATTCCCGCAAAGTCTCATTCCAGTTTCTGAAAGGCATCCCCTCATGCGATCGCACGTCTCCCTCATCGCAGTCCTGTTGCTGTGTCTCGTTTCTCTGCCCGCCCTTGCCCAGGACCGCGCGTGGGGACATCCTCATCCGCCCCGCGCCGGCGCCTGCTTCTACAAAGACGGCGGCTTCAACGGCGACTACTTCTGCATGCGCGCGGGTGAGCGCTGGCCCTCGATGCCACACGGGTTCAACGATCAGATCTCGTCCGTTCGCGTATTCGGCGGAGCGCTGGTGCAGATCTTCGAGAACGGCGGCTTCGGCGGAAGGCGCATGCGGATCGACCATGACGTGGACTCGCTGATGCGCTACCGGCTGCCCGGCGACCAGGCCAAGAGCTGGAACGATCGAGTCTCGGCCATCGCCGTCTTCAATCCGCGCGACGACTGGGATCGCCAGCACCGCGACTAGCGGACCACACCGCGGAATGTCCGTCGCGTGCGCCACTGCGTTTCGCGTCCGCGGCCGGGCAGCTGCAGACTGTGCGACCGGCCACAGAGATTTGACGCGGTTTGGGGAGAGAATCACTGTGAGCTGCGACGGCTCCCGCCGCAGATTCGCGCTACATTATGTATATACAAAGGCGCTACGAGTGGGACGAGCGCAAGAACCGGCTCAACCAGCGCAAACACGCTATACGCGGCTCAGGCCTTTGACGATCCGGACTGCCTGATCTCGTTCGATCGCGAGGACAACACGGGCGAGCCACGATGGCACGCCGTGGGTGCAGTGACAATTGAGCCGGGGTCGTCACTCATTCTGCTCGTGGTGCATGTCTACAGGGAGAATCGTTATGGCGAAGAGATCATCCGCATCGTCTCGGCGCGAACAGCTGGTCCAGATGACGTCAGACGATATCAGGAACAAGCGCTGGAGTGAGGCGGAAAAAGATGTCCTGCGCCGGCTGGCCGCGAAGCAGGCAGCAGGCGACGACTCAGACATCGACTACAGCGACATTCCGCCGCTGACGCCGGAACAGCTTGCCGGCATGGTGCGCCTGCGCGATGTGCAACGCAAGGTTCCGGTGAGCGTGCGGCTCGATCCGCAGGTGCTCGACTGGCTGCGCTCCAAGGGCGAAGGCCACCTTACCCGCATCAACGACATCCTGACGAATCTGATGGAAGCCGAGCGGCGGGCGGGTGCAAGGAAGGGTTAGTCCCCGCACCCAGCTTCCTGCTCTATTCAGCCAAAACACCGCCGTTCGCCACGTCCCAATCAGGCCCCGATCAGACTCTCCAGACGCACGTAGCTCGCCTCCATGCCGCCTTCCATCCCCGAGGCCAGCATCTGCCGGACCGTCTCCGCATCCGGCAGCGTCATCCGGATTGTCATGAGAGTGCCGTCGCCGTCCGCCTCAAACGTCGTCTCGGCATGGTTATCGGGCGTCGGATCGGGCAGATGCATCCGCTCCACGTGGACGATGCGACGATAGGGTTCCAACTCCAGGAACTCTCCGGTCAGGTAGAAGCTCCCTCGTTTTTCGTGGGTCCACTCGTAGCGGATCTTGCCGCCCGGCCGCGCCTCGCAGATGCACACCGGCATCGTCCATCCCTCCGGCCCCAGCAGCCATCGCTGCACCAGGGCGGGATCGGTGTGAGCGCGGTACACCGCCTCGGGTTTGGCGGCGAAGCGCCGGGTGACAACGATGTGGGTATCGCCTTCGGTCTTCATGGTCAATCTGGACATGACTGCGTCCTCCATTCTGCTCATCGATTTGTCCCTCCGTTTTCGGAATTGGTCTCGGATTTGGTTTCAGGTGTCGTCTCTGCCAGAAGCGCGTCCAGCCGTTCGTAGTTCTTCTCCAGAGCCACGCGCAGCATCTCCAGCCAGGCGTCCACGGATTGGAGCGCGGGTCGGGCCAGCCGGCATGGCCGCCTTGTTCCCTCGGCGCGCCGCACGATCAGCCCCGCAGATTCCAGCACCCTGAGGTGCCGCGAGACCGCTGGCTGAGTCATTGCAAAGGGCTTAGCTAGCTCCATCACCGTAGCCTCGCCCACCGCCAGCCGGGCGAGAATGGCGCGGCGGGTGGGGTCAGACAAGGCGGAGAAGGCTGAATCGAGGCTCTGCATAACGTTCACCTTATATAACTAATACTTTATATAACTTTCCAGTTATGTCAAGAGGGATTGTGGTCCGCCGGTCGCGGGATCATAATCACAGCCGCATGCTTGGTTTTGGGGCCAGGTCGGAAGGGGTCCGGCGGACGCATCTGGGATCGGTCCTGGCGATCGGGTATCTCGCCGTGTTTGTCGTGGCGGAGTGCCTCATGCTCTACAACCTGGTGGTTCACACCGCGCAGTCGGAGTTCTCCGGCCTCTGGATCATCGTCGTGGGCCTGCCGTGGAGCCTGATGCTCTCTCCGGTTTGGAGCGCTGTGGGCTACGTCAATTGGTACAACCGGTTCGCGGGCACGCCGCTCGTCTATGGTCCGCTGGCGTCGGTGCCGGTGCTGCCTGGCGTGGTTCTGAATGCGGGGATTGTGTATTGGATCGGGAGGGCGCTTGGCAGGGCCGCCGGACCGAGGGCAGAGTGATGGGTCCACACTCGGGTTGTGTCCTATCCCCGGTCTCAGAATCGAGACTTGGGGCACCCGGCGAGTCAATCACAAAGACAGGAAATTCTTCGCAAATCTTTACGACAAAATCGACAGGAGGAGGGGGTAGGGGGTGGCCCGCTCTTCCTTCTTCGAGAGGCGAAGGAAGGGAGAATCGCACCCCCCGGGGGGGTAGATTCCATCTCCAAGCGCGACAGAATTGGAGACTGCAGACCAGTATTGCCCGACCTTCTCATTGTGCACCAGGACGGGGAAATAATCTGCAAAGACGCGCGGCGTGCTCTTGAATGCGGGGTGCCCCAGTCTTGTGGGGATTGAGAGAGGTGTGGGCCACCCGGCAGGGCGGCATCAGGTTAACCACTTTGGTTCATCAATAGTTTACTGATAGTCATTTTATGTTGACCATACGACCCGAAATGTGACACGTTAACCTTGGCAGGCGATACCGCCTGCGTTTTCAAGGTTCTTTGACATCCTCTGCGATTTTGACGAAGCCAGGCGCCCTCGCGGGCGTTACCAGGAGATGGTTTTCTGCCATCCCTGAGCGGGGTTAAGAACCCGCTACGATACGGCGGAAGTGGTTGGTCTGTAGCCGCCCAGCGCAAACCGGAGCTACCCCCCGGACCCCAGTCGTTTCCTACCTCTGGCTATTCGCTAATGCCGCCCGGCGATGAGCCGGCCAGGAGGAAAAATGAAATACGCAAAGCACCTTGACTCCTGCATCCAGATATTGAAACGGATGCGTGGAGATCAATCGAACGAATTGGGGTCGAGGCAGCAGCGGGCACTAGGAAAGGAGATCCAGAAGCTCAGGAAGCTTGCCATGCAACAGAACCTCGATCGCGATGAGGTCTATCGAATCGTCGATGAAGTTGCTAGGACGGTTTCCGAGATTCTGGATCAAGACCAGCCGAAGTGACGCTGCCGCTTTAAACGGGGGGTAGATTCAATCAGAAAGGTTCAGATGGATTACTCGAAGGCAATTCGAATCGCGCGATCGATTGCAGACATCACCCAAGCAGAACTGGCAGATAGAAGTGGGCTGGACCGAAGTTATCTTTCTTTGATCGAGGGTGGAAGGCGAAAGCCTTCAATTGATGCACTCGAAAAAATTGCGTCGGCTCTTGAGATTCCCTTCCATTTGCTAACGCTTCTTGCCACTGAGCGGAACGGCTCTTCGCGCATCGGTGAGGAGCAAGTACACAGTCTTGCGAAGCACCTGACCTATCTACTGTTCGAAGACACAAAAGAGCATCACGAAAGGAGAACTGATCAAACCCGACGTCCAAAGCGTGCGCGACCTGGAATTCCGTCTAGGCGCAAAAAGGTCGGAGCTCCGTGAACTCCTGAAAAATAGGAGCTCTCTCTACCGCCCTTTCCCGCTGGAGAAGAAGGGGCATCCCTATCCGGGGAAGAAGCGGCTTGCTGCCGCGAAGCCCACACGGTATCGAGAAATCGACAATCCTATTCGTCGGCTAAAAGAAATCCAAAGACGGATTGTAGATCGGGTGATCGTCGGTGCCGAGTTGCCCTCCTACATGTTTGGCGCTGTCCCCGGAAAGTCGGTCGCGCTACATGCCTCTGAACACGTCGTGCAGCGATCGTCAGTCTTAGTCCGACTAGATATCAAATCCTTCTATCCTAGCGTTACATGTCAACACGTCTATCAAGTCTGGCGCTGCGTCCTTGGATGCTCCCCGCCGGTATCGCGATTCCTCACTGAACTGACCACGCACAATTTCCGTCTCCCCCAGGGCGCACCAACAAGTTCTGCAATTGCCAACCTCCTTCTCGCGTCGATCCTTGCGCCTGTGTCAGAAGTGGCCCAGAAGAATGGCATTGTCCTGACCACCTGGGTCGATGACATAGTTATCTCCGGCGAGGATTCGCGAAACTTGATGGAACCCATTCGCAAGGCAATCGCTGCAAATGGGTTGAAAATAGCCCCCGCAAAGACTCTGGTGATGGGATCTAAATCTGAAAAGATCGTCACTGGCGTGCGATTAGGGAGATATGGACCACGGGCTCCTCGCCGCAAGATGAGCGAGCTGCGCGCGGCGATCTTTCGTCTAGCATCTGGCAAGGTCGCTGGCGAAGACATTCCCAAATACAAGAAGAATTTGGCTGGACGGATTGCGTACGTTGCTTCAATCAACAAGGGCGATGGACAGAAGCTCACCGACTACGCCACCAAGCTGGACGTCAAACTCGAGCCCTCTCCGAGATAGTGCGGCCGGTTGGCGTCAGAGAGTGATCGGCCCATAGGCTCCCTGATCACGCCGCCTTGTGATTCAATAGTAGTTAGATGGCTACTCCCCGGAGATCGACGCTGCGCGGACGCCGTATTGCGGCCACGCGCAAGGCGCGCGAATACGCGATGGTGGCGCGCGCGCTGGCCTCGACCAGCCATCCGGTGCTCGCCCAGATCGTCCCGGCGCGGTTCTGCAACCTGTCGTGCGCCTACTGCAACGAGTACGACAAGGTTTCCGAGCCTGTCCCCCTGGACGAGATGCTGCGGCGCATCGACCACCTGGGCCGGCTGGGTACGGCCATGATCGGCATCTCGGGCGGCGAGCCGCTGACCCATCCCGACCTGGACGACATCATTCGCCGCATGAGAAAAACCGGCGCGATCGCGGGCATGATCACCAATGGCTATCTGCTCAACGTGGAAAGAATCGAACGGCTGAATCAAGCAGGTTTAGACCACATGCAGATCTCGCATCGATAACCTGGTCCCGGACGACGTGTCGATGAAGAGCCTGAAGGTACTGGACAAGAAGCTGCAGATGCTGGCGGATCATGCCGAGTTCCACGTCAATATCAACTCTGTCGTCGGCGGGGGCTTCAAGGATCCCAACGACGCGCTCGCGATCGGCAAGCGCGCGCTGGAGCTGGGCTTTGAATCGACCATCGGCATCATCCACGACGGCGACGGGCAGCTGAAGCCGCTCAAACCGGACGAGGCTCGGGTCTATTTTGCGATGACCCACCGCAAGAAGACCAACTACGCGCAGTTCGACAAGTTTCAGGAGGCGATTGCGCAGGGCCGGCCCAACGACTGGCGCTGCCGTGCCGGGTCGCGCTACCTCTACATCTGCGAGGACGGGCTGGTGCACTACTGCTCGCAGCAGCGCGGCTATCCGGGAGTTCCGCTGGCCGGGTACACGACCGAAGACGTGAAGCGCGAGTTTTTGACGGCGAAGGCCTGCTCGCCGAACTGCACCATTGGCTGCGTGCACCGCATCAGCTATATCGACCACTGGCGCGCGCCGCAGACGCGGATGGTTGCGCCGGGCGGCGGTGCTCCACCCGAGGACGAGCCTGCGGGCGAGCCGTGCGCGACCGAGAAGCCGAAGCAGCCGGTGCTGGTGAATATCTCGTCAGCCGCGAGTCGCCAGTAGCAAGTCGTCCGTCGCCAGCAGCCGTGCTCCATACCCCAACTTTATTTGTGCATGGTGCGAGCGTCCGCTCCCTTAGTGGCTTCCAGCGCCTGGTCGATGAGCTGGAAGAGCTTGGACTGGTCGGTGACCTGGACGAAGTGGGAGCCGTGCGGCCCGGTACTGACGATGAAGATGGTGGGCGTGAGGCGTATGCCGGTACGCTTGCCGAGCTCATTATCCGCTTCAACCGCCTGGGCCAGCTTTCCCTGAGGATCCAGATCGAACGGGAGCGAGACACCGTGGCTGCTTGCGAACTGGCGAGTGAACTGGCTGAGCATCACGGGGTTGTAGATGGAGTTTTGATTCGCGAAAAGTTGATTGCGATATTCATCTCCCAGCGTTTTGCTTTGGCTGTCGAACCAGCGCGCATCGACGGCTGCGATGCGGCTCCAGTTGTGCGAGGGAATCAGGAAGTCGTGGCGAATCCAGGGAATCTTGTAGGTGGCTGCGGCCTGCATCAGAAGAGGATTGGCCTGGGCGCAAGCGGGACATTGCAGGTCACTGAACTCGACGATGGCAACGCGCGCGCCCGCCGGGGGTTTCAGCGCCGCATCGTCCAGCACCTGCATGGCAGGCTGCTGCGCCTGGACGAGCAGGCCTGTGGTTAGAGCCACTGTAGCTAGCAGCGCGACCATCGGAAACCTCATCGGCACCCTGCGCGCCGAAACGAAGGACTCCGCTCCAGGAATCACAATCCCTCCACTTAAATGTTTATGCGGGCCATTCGACAGAGACGTCTATCTGCGCGCCGTTCTCGTTGGTTCGGCGCCTTTAGAGTCGACGAGGGCTTGGTCGATGAGCTGGAAAAGCTTGGTGCGGTCGACGACTTCGACAAACGGTGCGCCTTTGCTGTTGGCCGTGACCACCCAGATGGTGGGTGTGTGTTCGATGCCGACGCGCTGGCCGAGGGCGTAGTCGGCCTTCACTTCGGCCTGCAGCTTACCCATGGGATCGATGGCGAACGGCAGAGCGATCTTGCGCTCGGCGGCAAACTGCTCGGTGAACTGACGCAGGCGGTTGGGGTCTTCGGCGAACGAGAGCTGGTTGGCAAAAACGGCGTCGCGATACTCGTCGCCGAGCTTCTTGCTCTTGGTGTCGAACCAGCGCGCGTTGATGGCGGCCTGCATGCTCCAGGGATGGAAGGGCAGCGGGAAGTCGTGACGCACCCAGGGGATGTTGTACTTGGTTGCGGCCTCTTTGAGCAGCGGATTGGCGCGGGCGCAGTCGGGGCACTCGAGGTCTTCCCATTCCACGATGGCGACGCGGGCACCCGGCGGCGGCTTGAGCGCGGAGGGGTCGTGAACCTGGGTCCCAGGCGCCGGCGGGGCAAACTGCGCGCGGGCTGCGGGGATGGCCAGAAGCAAGCCGGCCAGGGCGAGGCCAACCAGCAGGCCGGGGCGATGTGGAAGGGCTTGGGAAAGGGGCATGAGTCTTAGACGGCTCCGTGTCTTTTATTGTAACGGCTGGGCAAAAGCGGCACCTGCGGTGCGGCCAGCCACCTGCGGTGGGGCCAACCGGCGCTTCGCGGCACCTGCGGTGCGGCTAACTGCGCTTCGCGGCACCTGCGGTGGGGCCAACCGGCGCTTCGCGGCACCTGCGGTGCGGCTAACCGCGCTTCGCGGCACCTGCGGTGCGGCTAACTGCGCTTCGCGCCCTTGGGAAGGACCTATCTCGACTTCCATTCGTAACGACGGAGCAGCCTGCACTTTGCGCATGATTTGAAGAAGGCGAAGAGACGGAGAATCGCACCCCCCGGGGGGGGGTCAGATTTTCAATTTCCAGGTGCGATGAATCGCGATTTCAGAGCGGGCATTCATGCGATGTGTAGCTTCGGGCACACGAGTTCTCCGATGAAAGATGCTAGAAATAGTGTGCGCGTTTTGAGGGAAATGATTCGCAAAGGGAGAGCGGGGAGAGAGGCACGGTGGTCACCAGTTGCGGATGATGGCGATTCACTTGCAGCTACTGAGTGGCGGGAAACTAGGCCCTAACCGTGGCTTCCGCTAGTGCCATCCCCTGACCGTAATGCTCGTGCGCTTGAGAAAAGTCTCGCAGCGGCCAGACTCCACATCAAGTAAGTAGAGGTTGTCCCGACGGTCTTCGCTGACTATGGTGCCGAAGAAAAGACGGCCTCCATCGTGCGACCATGCAATGGGCCACTTTCCATCCAACCTGCTCAAAATCGCTTTTCCCCTTCCATCTGGGTGGATTACGGATAGACCATCAGGTGCGTAGTATGCGATCAAATCCGACGCCGGAGAAACAGCGGGCCCTCTTCCAATGCCGATCTCTCGTGTCTCTTTGTCACTCACGAGAATAAGGTCCGACTCTCCTCGAGCGGTGCCCGGCTTTTTGCCGGGAACATCGATTTCAAACTCCACCACGAGGTTCTTGCCGTCATGCAGCCATTGCATCGGACTCCACACCCAAAAACCAAAATATTCGCCATCTCTGGGAGGAGGATAGCTGAGGACTGGTCCACTAACGCCATCTTGGACTGAGACGATTGATGGTCGAGGATTCAACAACGCAATTTTGGAGTCATCCCACGACCAGGAAATCTCCCCTGGGTCCCCCTCCGTCTGAATAAGCTCTCGCCGGGTCCGCGTCGCTAGATCGTAAATGACTACGCTGCAATGGCCCATGCGTCCGCCGTCCCCGCCGGTAACAAATGCTACATGTAAGCCGTCATGCGAGAGCGCTGCGTGCGAATACTGGCAATTAATGTGATCCGAGTGATGTGGATCGATCCATTGCACGTCGCCATCTTTCGCGTAGCCGATCCATTGGTCCCAAACGGCGAATAGGATCGCAGAATGCTCGCGTGCAGTAAGACGCGCGATTTTATTTACTGCTTTCATTTCGAAGTCCGGAACCGAGTGATCTTCCGCTACCCCTCTCGATGGCACAAACAACAACAGTGCAAGTCCCAGAGAGAACATCTTCCGCGGATTGACAATCCAAGAGTTCATTGCGAGGCACCTCGTAGAACCCCAAGAGTACGAAGTCCTGGCATTCAAGTCGAGAGCCTTTGCGACACTTCCGCAAGTGACCCTCAGAGTTCATTGTGCATTTCGACGAAACGGTCGTGTGGCGGCCCACTCGTAAATTACTCCTCACTAAACACCGATTTTCCGCTCGCGGTCATTGCTGGCGATCGCGTTTGCGCTCGGCCATCCACTTGCGCCACTTGTAGTCGGCGACGATGCTGATGACGACGAAGACGACGACGATCACGATGAGGGCGATCTTCATAGATACAGGGTTCAGAGATCAGGGGTCAGGGTTCGAGATCAGGGGTCAGGGTTCAGGTTGCCGGATCGGCGGGCGAACGCGATGGCCGCACCGATCCGAACATACACCATCAGCGACCTACAACAAGGACCGTAAAGCTGCCGGGGATCATCGGTGGACGGCCGCGCGGGTTCTCGGGCGTCGGTGCGGGGCGCGGGCCGAACTGCGCCGTCACAAGATAGATCCGATCCGTAGCGGAGTCGTATGCCATGGTGCGCGCGCCTTGCTGCGTCGGCAGTGTCTCGATGGTCTTGTAATCAGGCGAAGCAGCATCGACAACGGCGAGCACGCCTTCGCCGCAGGAAGCGAAGGCCAGCTTGTGCGCAGCGCTCCAGCCGGCGGCGTCGGGGCCGTTGCCGATTGCGGGTGTTGCGAGCACTTTGCCGGATTCCGAATCGACGACGGCCATCTTCTTACCGTCGCAGACCGAAAAGAGCCTATGGCCAGGGACGTCAAAAGCCAACCCGGACGGCGAGTCGCAGGCCGGCCACTCCGCGGTCAGCTTCTTGGTGCGGGCGTCGAGGCGCACGATCTCGTTCTTGTCTTCGATGTTGTCGAAGACGGTGCCCTTGCCGTCAACCGCGGGAAACTCGGGCTTGCCGGGGAGCGCGATGGTGGCGACAACTTTCTCTGTGGCGGCGTCGATTACGGTTGCCTCCTTGCTGCGGCCATCGAAGGCCCACACCGTTTGCGTCGCGGGCTCAAAGACAATGCCGTCGGGATTCTGGCCGGTGGGAATGGTCGCGACGGTGGCCAGTGTTGTGCGATCGAATGCGACTACGGCGTTGCCGCCGCCATCGGAGACCCAGCCGAGCTTGCCTGCCGTATCGAACGCAACGCCGTGCGTGCCATGCAGACCGCCGATCGTACCGACACTCTTGCCTGTCGTGGAGTCGAGCACGTCCACGTGGTCGCCACGGGTGATGTAGAGCCGATGCGCCGCGGGATCGGCGATCAGATAGTCCCACCAGCCGGCATCAGGCAGAGTCCAGTGGTCAATCACGTGATAGGGCTGCTGCGCGGTAGCGGGGATCGCACTCAGCGATCCGAGAAGAAGCGTTACCGAAAAGAACGACGCGAGAATCTTTGACTGGAAATGCACGAGTGCCTCCGATGGTTGCTGCACGGGCTGATTGGAATTTAGACAGCGCAAGCAGTATCACCCGCGAGGATGAAGAGAACCTTAAGACGAGACGCTTTTCGCCACTCAACGTGCGGCCCGGTCCGGAAAACTCCGACTGAAGCAAGCCTACTGCCGGGCCTACTGCCGGGCCTACTGCCGCGTGTCTACTGTTTGGTGTCGAGCGGGTGCTGCGCATCCTCAAAAAACTGGTTCTGCAGCTTCAGGCTGGCCTGGTCGGCCTTGATGGCCTTGAGCGCTTCGGCAATCTGGCGCGACCATTCCTTCTGATCGAATGCGCCGAGCTCTTTCGTGGCGGCCGCACCGTCGCCCGCATAGTGATTGGGGAATCGCGCATACCACCAGATGCCGGTGTAGACCGAACCGGGCAGCGGGTCGCGATTCTGGTCGGCGCCCGACTGCTGCGAGGCACGATCCTGGTGGACGAGATCGGGCCGCGCGATGAGCATGTTCGAGGTTTCGGTTTCGCCTGCGTGCATGTCGCTAGGATTGCGTTTGCCAGGCCGACCGGGGACGTTGGTATCCGGCAGACCGAAGACATAGACGACATAATCCCGCGGCGAAGCGAGCTGCGATTGCGCGAAGAGGGGCAGCAGAGATTCGTTGCCGCCGTGGCCGTTGACGATGACGACCTTCTTGCAGCCGTTGCGCGCCATCTCGGCGACGGTTTCCTGCAGGAGAGTGAGCTGTGTGGAGAGGCTGTAAGCGAGCGTGCCGGGCTGATGCCTGGCTTCGAAGATCTGGCCGAAGTAGTACTCGGGGAAGACGACGGCGTACTCCTGCTTGACGGCGTTGAGGACGGCGAAGCGGACATCGAGAAGGTCGGTGCCGAGCGGAAGATGCGGACCGTGCTTTTCGACGATGCCGAAGGGCAAGACGCAGACGCCCTGCGACTGATGAATCGCGGTGACGAAATCGGGCGCAGTCAGTTCTTCCCACTTAGGCGAGAGGCTGGTTTGTGCGCGGAGGCCAGTTGAACTCACGACAAGAACAAGCAGAGCGAAGACAAAACGAAGCAGGGATTTCGATCGCATGGAGGTACTCCGGCAGGGGTTCAAGATCAGGCAGATGAGAATGCCGCGGGGAAGAAGCGTCGGGTGAGGTCGCGGATCCCCATCGATCGCGACAGCCCCCTCGGTCGACGATCGGTTGCGGCTGCTATGCGCCCAGCGGCCATGCCGCCAGGAGCGCGCAGATGATTCCGGTCGCCAGCACAATCCTCACCACGACACCCACAGCACGCATCGCCATCGCGGCACCCCCCAAAAAGGCCGGGATAAGCATAGCATCGGCTCGTTGCGCGGAAATCAACATGCGGAATTGCGCAGTCACGTTCGTATCATTTGTTCGTTACCTCGATGCATTACTCTTATCGCTGAACCTTCATCGCGATCTACGGACCCCTGCGTGCGCATCGTCCTCTCGAACATTGGCACCTTCGGCGACATCAACCCGCTCATCGCCATCGCTCTCGAACTTCGCCGCCGCGGCCACGTGCCGGTGATGGCGCTGCCCAATGTCTACCGGGCCAAGATCGAGCCGCTGGGCTTGACGTTTCACGCTACCCGCCCGGACATCGACCCGACTGACAGCAAGCTGATCGCGATGGTCTACGACAACAAGAAGGGGACGGAGACGGGCCTGCGCGATTTTCTCTTCCCCGTGTTGCGTCAGACCTACGACGATCTGCTCGATGCTGCCACCAAGCCGGAACGCGCCGACCTGCTGCTGCTGGGCGAGCTCAACTACGCCGGTCCGATCGTCGCGGAGATTACCGGGATTCCGTGGGCCAGCTATGTTCTTGCGCCGCTCTCGTTCTTCTCTGCCTTCGATCCGCCGGTGCTGCCGCCGTATCCGCGGCTGGCGCGGGCCGATAAGGTCGCCGGCATGGGTCGCGTGATGAAGCGCCTCGCCCGCTTCACTACTCGCAAATGGCCCGAGCCGATTTACGAGCTGCGCCGCGAGCTGGGATTGGGGCGGGGGCGCAATCCAATCTTCGACGCCAAGCACTCGCCGAATCTGGTGCTGGCACTGTTTTCGCGCGTCCTCGGTGTGGAACAAAAAGACTGGCCGCCGAACACGCTGATTACCGGGTTCTGCTTTTACGACTCCGACGCAGGCAACGCCAATCTGCCGCCCAACCTCGAGCAGTTTCTCGCATCCGGCGAACCACCGGTGGTGTTCACGCTCGGTTCGGCCGCCGTGCTCGCCGCGGGCAACTTCTATGAGGTCTCAGCGAAGGCCGCCGACCGGCTCGGCGCGCGGGCGGTTCTTCTCATCGGATCCGACCCGCGCAATCGCCCACAGCAGGCTCTGCCGAGCTCCATCTGTGTGGCGGAGTACGCGCCTTATTCCGCGCTGTTCTCGCGTGCGGCTTTGATCGTGCACCAGGGCGGTGTGGGCACGACGGCGCAGTGTCTTCGCGCCGGCAAGCCGATGCTGATCATGCCCTACTCGCACGATCAGCCCGACAATGCACGCCGTATGCGCAGGCTGAAGGTCTCAGGCACAATCCAGCGGGCGAATTACAAGCCGGCGCGCGTGGCCCGCAAGGTGCGCGCAATGCTCGACGAGCCGGAGTTTGCGGAGCGCGCGGAGTTGGTGGCCCGGCAGATCTTTGCCGAAGACGGCACAAGGACCGCCTGCGATGCGCTCGAAGCGCTGTACACACGCAGCCAACGGAAACGCCCGCAATCGTAGTCAGGACGGGGAGTAACCTTGCCCAATGTCGAGTTGATTCGAGCTACCGCGGAGCAACGGCCCATCCTCGAAAACCTGCTCGAGTTATACGTTCACGACTTCAGTGAGTTCCACGCGGTCGCTCTGGGCACGGATGGCAGATTTGGTTATCCAGATCTTGGGCTCTATTGGCTCGAGCCGGAACGGCACCCGTTTCTCGCGCGGGTGGACGGCGATCTTGCGGGCTTTGCCCTGGTGAGAAAAACCGCATCGATCGATGGCAGCAAGGCTGTCTGGGACATGGCGGAGTTTTTCGTCCTTGGCGGAATGCGCCGGCGCGGGATGGGAACGGAGTTAGCGCAGGCTGTATGGGCGGAGTTTCCGGGTGCCTGGCAGGTCCGCGTGATGCAGTCCAATCTGCGGGCCCAACTGTTTTGGGCAAGCGCCATCGCGAAGCAGGCAGGAGCGCCGATACTGCCGACTGCAATCGAGAAAGATGGCGAGCGATGGAGCGTATTCTCCTTCGAATCGCCGGGCGCTCCACTTCGCATTGCTTAGTCAGACCAGCGCGCGCGAGTGGCTGCCGAAAAGAATTAGACGATCGTTGCACGCGCAGAACGCGTTAAGCCGCATCGACCGCGCACGCGTGCTTCCCGTCACATTCCCTTCCCGCTGACTGAGCCTACAGTCTTGCCGACGAAGGCCCTGTCCCCAGGCCGCGCGGAGTACCGATGAACGCGCAGGAACCAATACTCGCGCTGCTTCGCGCACACGTATGGGACACGCTGTTTGGTGGGGTCTTTTTCTTCGTCGGCTTCGCCGCATGCCTGCTTGCCGCGATGCGGCGCCGCGGGTCGCGGCTCCTGTTGTGGTTCGGCTTGTTTATCGGCCTCTATGGCGCGCGCATGTTGGCAGGCGTGACCGACATACTCGGCCTGGCGCCCGGATCGGCCTGGCCCAAGGCGATCGAAGTCGGCGTGAACTACCTTCTGCTGATTCCCTCGACGCTGTTCTGGGCGGAGCTCACCACCGGAATCGTGCGCCGCATCTGCCGCGGGATCACTTGGGTGTCTGCCGCCATCGCAGCGCTCGGACTTGCCTGGTATTTGCTGACCGGCTCGCCTTATACGTTCGCGCGTATCAGCCTTCTGCTGGCCGTTCTGCTGGTGCTGGCCCTCGGCTTCTCGCTGATGGTGCCGGGCGTCGCGCGCAGGTATTTCCGCATCGAAAGCCGACTCTTGCGCGTAACCCTCCCGGCGGTCGCGGTCGTCGCGCTTGTGGTGGACGTGATGTATCTGTTCGGCATTCCGCCGGCGCCGTTCATCGAGCCTGTCACCTTTGCGGCATTTATCGTGGCGATCGGTTTAGAAGCGGCGATGCACACCTTCGAGAATGAGCGACGCCTCATGTCGATTCAGAGCGAGTTGGAGACTGCGCGGCAGATTCAGGCCTCGACTTTGCCGGAACAGGTCCCGGAGATCTCGGGCCTTTCCATCGCCGCAACCTACAAGCCCATGTCGTCGGTGGCCGGCGACTTCTATCAGTTCGTGCCCCTCGACGATCGCCGCATCGGGATTCTGGTGGCCGACGTGACCGGCCACGGAGTTCCCGCCGCGCTGATCGCCTCCATGATCAAGGTCGCCATGCAGTCCGTGATCGACTGCGCCCCCTTTCCGGAGAAAGTGCTGCGCAAGCTGAACAACATCCTGACGCCCGAACTGAAGGGCAGGCTCACATCGGCCGGCTATCTCTGGATCGACACGGAACACCAATTAGGACGGTACGCAGGCGCCGGGCATCCTCCTCTACTTCGATGGAGCGCGAAACAACAGCAGCTGGAGCGCATTGAAGAGAACGGTCTTCTGTTCGGTGTTGCATGCGGACAGGATTACGCCGTGCAGTGCTTTGCCTTGCATCCCGGAGATCGCTTTCTGCTTTCGACGGATGGGCTGATCGAACCCGAGAATGTTGCAGGCGAGTCTTTCGGCGATCGCCAGCTGGAGAGCACTGTGGCGGCCCACGCATCCGCAGATGCATCTGCGCTGTCGCGGGAGTTGCTGAGCGCATTGCAGACTTGGCAGCCAGCATCGGCAACGCAGCAGGATGACATTACCCTTGTGATGGTCGACGTTCTGGAAGAGCTACACCCACTCGCCCTGGCGCATCAGGGGCTCGATCGTGCCACTGGCCGTCTCGCCGTCGATGTCGAGCTTGCCTGAACCGATCATCCAGTCCACGTGAATCAGGCTGTCGTTCGCACCCTTGGCTGCGAGCTCTTCCGGCGTCATCTTGTCGCCATCCCGCACGCACGAAGAGTAGGCCTGACCGAGTGCGATGTGCGATGCCGCATTCTCGTCGAAGAGCGTGTTGTAAAAGAGCATGCCGCTGCTGGCGATGGGTGAGGAGTGGGGAACCAGTGCGACTTCGCCGAGCCGGCGTGCGCCGTCGTCGGTGTCGATGAGCTTCTGCAACACTTCCTGACCGCGCGTGGCGTGGGCCTCGACGATGCGGCCGGCCTCGAACCTGACCTGAATGCCTTCGATCATCGTGCCCTGGTGCGAGAGCGGCTTGGTCGCCGTTACGGTGCCGTCGGCGCGGTCTTTGTGCGGCGTGCTGAAGACCTCTTCCGTCGGCATGTTCGGGATGCAGTAGTTGCCGTTACCCGCAGTGGTGCCGCCGCCGAGCCAGAGATGATCGTCCGCAAGGCCGAGACGGAAATCCGTTCCCGGTCCGCGATAGCGCAGAGCCGCATACCTTTTCTCATTCAGAAAGGCCGCGCGCTTGTGCAGTGCCGCGTCGTGCTGCTTCCAGGCAGCGATCGGATCGGCGACGTCGATGCGCGTGGTCCGGAAGATCGCCTCCCATAGTTTGGCGATGGCTGCATCGGGCGCATCGTTCGGGAACATCGCTTTGGCCCACGCGGGGGTAGCGCTGGAAACGATTGTCCAGTTGATCGCGTGTCGCGTGATGAGCTCGAGCGCAGGCCGGTAGGCGGCCGACGTCGCGCGATTGGCGCGGCCGACCTTGTCTGGGTCCTCGTTGGAAAGTAAGGACGGATTCGCTCCGGCGATGGCCAGGCGTGCGGCGCCGCTCTTGAACGCGGCACCCATGCCGTCGTAGAGCCATGCGGCCGCCTTGTCGAAGCTGGCATCGGGCGCAAAGCGATAGCGTGCCAACGTCGCTTCGTCGTCGACGTAGAGTGTCGTGACCAGCGACGCACCGGCGCGATAGGCGTGCTCGGTGATGCGGCGAGCCAGCGCGAGCGAATCGAGGGACGCGGTCATGACGAGCTCCTGGCCAGCCTTGAGGCCGAGGCCAACCTGCACCGCCACCTCGGCAAGCTTGTCGAGATTCTGGTCAAAATTACGCTGGGGCGTCCGTTCGATCGCAGGCACTGCCGTTGTTGTCATTTCGCTGGATACTCCCTTGCCGCATATTCTTTGGTCTGGCCGGTCCGCGAATTCCACACACTGAAGCTGCCGTCCGCGCTGGCCACTACTTTGAAGTATGCCCCATCGCTGCCGCCTTTCAAATTCGCGATCAGCGGGGCGGCGCTGTTGTGCGCGGCATCGGAGTCCTCGGCGGTGTGCAACATGTAGAGATCCTGGAGGCCGGGACTCTCATGCACCGTCTGCCACGCCTCGGGGCTGCCCGCCTTATGCGCGCCGTTGTCCATGATGGCCACGCGCGGATGTATCGCATCCACGAAGGCCTTCGAGTTCGACAGGTTGAAGCCGTGGTGATTGACGAGGTAGAGGTCGACGTGGCCGATCAGGTTGACCGGGCACACCAGCGGAATCTCCTTGGCCTTGGTCAGGTCGCCGAGGTCGAGAAAGCGGAACTTGCCGAAGCGAATCAAAACTCCTGCCGACCGCGGATTCTCGGTCGTGTCGAGATCCCAATGCGGCTCGGTGGCGCAGTAGGGGTTCGGCTCTGCCTTCACGCCGGGGACACTTGCAATGTGTTCGCCGTCTGCGGTGAGGACGATGGCGCTCAGTCCAGGAATGTCAATCGTGTCGCCGGGATGCACGATGCGCCGCGGCGTGCTGCCAATGGCCTTGAGGTAGGCAGCATGGTCGTGGCGCGTGATGTCGGAGTCTTCGCGATTCTCGCCATGATCGAGAAACTCGCCGACTTTGATGCGCTCGACAAGATTGGGGACGCCACCCACGTGATCGACGTGGAAGTGAGTGATCAGCACATGATCGATCTTCGTGATGCCAGCGTCGTGCATCGCGGCGACGATGCGGTCGGCGTCGCGGCCATTGTTGCCCGGCCATCCGGTGTCGACGAGCAGCGAAGCCTTGGTCGGCGAAACGAGCAGCGTCGCCTGTCCGCCTTCGACGTCGATGGTGTAGATGGTGAGGTGCCCGGAGGCGGCTTGGGCATGGCTGACGCGAGTGGTCGAGCCGGCGATCAGCGCGAACACGCACAAAGCGGGAAGCAGGAAGTTTTTCATAACCGCCAAAGTGTATCGTGCACAGCGCGTTGGGCGAAACCTCGCATCGCCCGAAACTTGGGACGGCTCCAGCCCGAACCGCCCAACTGCTAAAATAGAGTCATAGCCGCGCTGCGCGGCCATTCATCGTATCTTCATCCCCCAACCGCCGGCCCGAGCTGCCGCATCCATAGAAGAAAAGGAATACCGCCCCTGTGAGCCAGACGATACGCAATATCGCCATCATCGCCCATGTCGATCACGGCAAGACCACCCTGGTCGACGCCATGCTGCGCCAGGCCGGCACCTTCCGCGCCAACGAGCAGGTGGCCGAACGCGTGATGGACTCGAACGAACTGGAGCGCGAGCGCGGCATTACCATCCTCGCCAAAAATACGGCCATCGTTTTTGAAGGCGGCAAGATCAATATTGTCGACACGCCGGGCCACGCCGACTTTGGCGGCGAAGTCGAGCGCGCGCTCAAGATGGTCGACGGCGTGATGCTGCTGGTGGACGCGGCCGAGGGCCCGCTGCCGCAGACACGCTACGTGCTGGCCAAGGCGCTCGAAGCCAAGTTGCCGCCGATTGTCGTCATCAACAAGATCGACCGCCCCGACGCGCGTCCGCAGGAAGTGCTGAACGAGATCTACGATCTGTTCATCGACCTCGATGCCGAGGAGTCGCAGCTTGAGTTCCCTGTGCTCTACGCGGTAGCCAAAGCAGGCACGGCAACGACGGACCTCACCAAGCCGGGCACCGACCTACAGCCACTGTTCGAGTCGATCGTCTCGACCATTCCCGCAGCCACAGGCGATCACGAAGGTGCACTGCAGATCCTGGTCACCAACCTCGACTACTCCGACTACTTCGGCCGCATCGCCATCTGCCGCGTCTTTCAGGGCACGCTGCACGCCGGGGACGAGGTCAACATCTCCAAGCGCGACGGCTCGCTGATGAAAACAAAGATCACGAAGCTGTTTACGTTCGCGGGCCTGAAGCGCACCGAGACCACCGAAACCGAGATGGGCGACATCGTTGCGGTCGCGGGCGTCGAAGGCATCACCATCGGCGAGACCATCACGGGCATCGAGAATCCCGCGCCGTTGCCGCTGATCGTCATCGACGAGCCGACCATCGCCATTCAGTTCAGCGTAAACAACGGACCCTTCGCCGGACGCGAAGGCCAGTACGTGACAAGCCGCAATCTGCGCGAACGCCTGGAAAAGGAGCTGCTCACCAACGTTTCGATTCGTGTTGAAGAGGCCGGCTCGCCGGATACCTTCAAGGTGCTCGGCCGGGGAGAGCTGCAGCTGGCAATTCTGATCGAGATGATGCGCCGCGAAGGCTACGAGCTGATGGCCGGGCGTCCTGAGATCGTCACCAAGGTCGTCGACGGCGTGCGCATGGAGCCAGTCGAGCACCTCACCATCGACGTACCTGAAGAACACACCGGTGTGGTGATCGAGAAGCTCGGTCCGCGCAAAGGCGAGATGACGAAGATGCACAACCACGGGTCGGGCCGCGTGCGCATGGAGTTTCGCGTGCCCAGCCGCGGCATCATCGGCCTGCGTTCCGAAATGTTGACGGAAACGCGCGGCACCATCGTGATGAATGCACTCTTCGACGGCTACATTCCCTACCAGGGCGAAATTCCGCAGCGGCCCACGGGCGCGCTCATCTCCGACCGCCAGGGACTCACCACGACCTATTCGCTGAACGGCCTGCAGGAGCGCGGCATTCTCTTCGTCGGTGCGGGTGTCGAGGTCTACGAGGGCATGGTCGTCGGCGAACATTCGCGCGACAACGATCTCGACGTTAATGTCGTCCGCGAAAAGAAGATGACCAACATGCGCGCGTCGACGGCCGACGATGCCATCCGGCTCGTTCCGTATAAAACGCTGAACCTCGAGCAGGCCATCGAGTTCATCGCCGATGACGAGCTGGTCGAAGTCACGCCAAAATCGCTGCGTCTACGCAAGAAGATTCTGCAGGCCAATCGCCGGCCCAAGCGGTGGGAGAAGGTGGGCGCATAGTCGGCGATGACTAGCGACGGCGTGTTATCTTTCTGCCATGTTTGGCACGGGCTTATTCGCTTACGTTGAGTTTTCGCTCCGCACGGTTCTAAATCTCATACGAAGAATAGGTACTGGCCGTTGGCCGGTTATTGATGCGATTATTTCCAGATCGGACCAATGCGATTTTACCTGGGGCTTGGTTACGTTATTGTTCTTCACTATAAGTATCGCAATGCAGATCAACGGTTCGAGGGAGTCTACAAGCAGCCATTCATTTACCCGAACTATGCAAGGGCCTATCTGAACCGCTTTCCAGGTGGTACAAAGCTCCCTGTGCGTGTAGATCCTGCGGAAGCCTCCCGCTCAATCCCCGACAATCCGAAAGTTGTTTTCATTAAAGTGAAGTAACCGGTTGACGGCCGAAGAAATCTCCCATTTTGCGGCTCCCACTGTATCAAGCTGAGTGCCGGAGAAAGCAGCTACAGCAGCTTCCTCGCCTCCAACACGCGATCGAGCGCTTCGTGGGCGGTCTCCCCAACGCTGGACAGATGCCCCATTTTTCGTCCTTTGCGCGCTGTGTGCTTCTCGTAGAGATGCAGCCGCACGCCGGGCACTGCCAGCGCCGCGGCAAAATCGGGCTCGTCCTCGCCATCGAGCCACACGTCGCCCAGCAGATTCACGATGGCACATGGGGTGATCAGGCTCGTATCGCCGAGCGCCAGATTGCACGTCGTCCGCACCAGCTGCTCGAACTGGCTTGTGACGCATCCGCGTTCGCTCTGGTGATAGCTGTTGTGAGGCCGCGGAGCTAGTTCGTTCACCAGCAGCTCGCCTGACTTGGTGACAAACAGCTCGGCGCACAGCAGGCCTTCGATGCCAAGTTTGGCAATCATGGCCTCGGCCAGCGCCTCCGCGTGCAATTCGAGACGCGAAGAAACCTCAGCCGGAAGGACGCTCCATGTCAGAATCTGATTCTCATGATGATTGCGCGCCGCCGGGTAGCTGACAACCTCGCCGCGGGCGTTGCGCGCAGCCATCACGCTGATCTCGCACTCCAGCTCCAGTGCCTGCTCCACCACGCAAGGCCTCTCGCCCAGCTCGCGCCACACCTGTCCAAGATCCGGCGCCGAGCCGGCTCTGACGCGCGCCTGCCCGCGACCGTCGTAGCCGCCGCGCCCTATCTTCACAAACACGTTGCCGCCCAGCGCACTCACCGCCTCGCGCAACTCCGCTTCGCTCGTCACCACGCGGAACGGCCCCGCAGGAAATCCGTTCTCCTGAAGCCAGGTTTTCTGCAGCGTCTTGTCCTGGATAATGCGTACCGGCTCAACCCCCGGCCGTAGCGGGGCAATCGCAGCGACATTCTGCAACGCATCCATGCCTATTTGCTCAATCTCGAGCGTGACGGCATCGGCGCCCGTCGCCAGCCGGCGTGCGGCATCGGCATCGTCCCAGCGGCCGACAATCGTCTCGTCTACAACGAAACTCGCCGGACACTTCTCCTCGGGATCCATCACGCGCACACGATAGCCCATGGTGCGCGCAGCCATCGCCGTCATGCGGCCCAACTGTCCGCCGCCGAGAATCGCGAGCAGCCCGCCTGGTTGTATTACTTGGGAAGAACGTTCCGGGAACCTCAACCGTGCGGCTCCTGCTCAAGAGTCTGCGCAAGCACTTCATCGGTACGCGCCTTGCGCCACGCCGCCAAGCGATCGTACAAAGCTTCGTCGTTCGTCGCCAGCATCTCCGCCGCGAGCAGAGCCGCATTGGCAGCGCCCGGCTTGCCGATCGCCAGCGTTCCCACCGGTACGCCCTTGGGCATCTGCACAATCGAAAGCAGCGAATCCATTCCATTCAGCGCCGTCGCCGGCACGGGCACGCCCAGCACAGGAACCAGCGTCTTCGCCGCCAGCATCCCTGGCAGGTGTGCCGCGCCGCCTGCACCCGCAATAATCGCGCGCAACCCGCGCTCCTTCGCCTTCTCGGCGTACTTGAACAGCCAGTCCGGCGTGCGATGCGCGCTCACAATCCTGGCTTCATACGGAATCTCGAGCGCGCGCAGAATCTCCACCGCCGCCGAAAGTACCTCGTAGTCGCTCTTCGAGCCCATCACCACGCCCACCAGCGGCTTCTCGCTCATGCGCCGATTATACGAGGCAACACATCGAGATATGCCGACCTACTTCCGGAACCACGCCTCCACCGCAAACTCCAGCACCGCCAACACAACGCTGGCCGCAGCCAGAAATCCCTTCGCGCGCTGCCAGTTCTGTTCGTGCCGCTCCATGCGCCGCTCCAGCTCTGCGATGCGTCCGCCGTTGCCGTCTCCCATGAGCGCATTCATCTTCGTCTTCAGCACACTCAGATCGCTCAGCACCTGCGCTTCAAATTCATTCATCATCCGCATTGCCCGCACTCCATCGGTTGCCACTCTCTCCCGCGACAGTTCCTGACTATCCATTGGTTATCAAGCAAGAGGCAGATTCAAGATCAGCGCCGCCGAAAACTCTGAGTAGTTCGGTGGCGTCGCGCTGTCAAACATCCTTATATAGAAGCGATCGCTTGCCGAGACACGCGTAAACGTCATCGTGGGCTGCGATCCGCGCATCACCAGATCCGGATCCTCTCCCGGTCCGAAAGCGAAGTCGCGCCGCCGAATCTCAAAACCACCCCCCGCAGGTGCAGTCGCTCCGGTATGAATGGTCACCGTGCTTCCACTTAGGGCCGTAATAATCAACCCATTCAGGTTGGCCAGCATCGTCGCATTCGCTGTTGCCGGCAACCACGTATCCGCGGGCACCGTCGCACTCGTCTTAATGGCTAAGTCAACGGCCCAGTCGTTCGCAAACGCGATCGCATACTCCACGAAGTCTGGATAACTCGCGCTGTAACTCAGCTTGACTGTGCGAACGACCACCTGCGTGTTAACGCTCACTGCGGGCGAGTTCAATGCAAGTGCATCGCCCGGCCATACGTCACCGGCCAAGGTCACATTGTTCCCTTTATAAGTTCCGCCCCACAGTGCGCTCGCGCCACTGGCCGCCTCCACCAGCACCTGCGCCGCGTTGCGACAATCCTGCGAACTAAGCGCCTTGGGGCTCGTCACACTTCCAATCCAGGCCGAGACCGAAGGCAAACCCGCCTGCGCCAGTGCCTGTTGGCTGGCGGCGTTCACTGCACGCCCTACGGCCCGGCCCACCGCACGATAACTCACCGCAATCTGCTCACCTACCGGCGGTGCATAGCCTGTATAGAAGACCAGCCTGCCCGTGCTCTCCACGTGGCACTCCGCCGCTTGCGCCGTCGTTCCCTGTCTGCGCGTAAACTGCGTGCCTCCCGATGGAGTGCTCGTCACCCACGCCGACCCGAGATTGGTCAGGTTCAGTGCTCGCATCGTCCCATGCAGATTGATGCTGCTCGCCGCCACCACCACACACGCGGCCGGAAGGCTCGACAGCGATCCGTCATAGAGTGTCACCGGCATCCCGGCAACGCCGTTCACAAATTCCTGAATCTCGAATTGCAGGTACGCTCCAGTAGCGTTCACCTCACCACCGCTGGCGATCGGCCCGCTATCGTCATACGATCGATAGATCGCCAGCATCCGCTCCATCTCATTGCAATGAACGCGCACGCGCAAGGCATACTGGTTTGCGGGATTCGTCGTATAACTCGATCCCTGCGCCGAACCTTGTATCATCGGCTGCACACTGACCGCCCCCGTTCCCTGTTGCGCGCTGACTAAGAATCCCGCCGTGCACGCAGCCTGTGTTTCCAAACCCGTGAAGAACCCTGCCAGCACCCCAGTACTATTCGCCGCCAGGGTCACTCCCGTTGCTTCCAGCAGCAGCGCTCCGCCCATCTCGATCTGATCCAGCCACGAAAGCAACACATCCCCATCCACACCGTTGCCGCCCTGCATTGTCAGTCCGCTCGCCCCGAGCGCAAAGTAGTCGCTTCCACCCAACACTCCCCACACACGTGGATCGATCGCGGCCTCATTGAATAACTCATGGATGATCGTCCGCTGCGATGTAGGTAGACAGAACGGGTCAGCTGCCAGATTGAACTGGGTCGTGACTCCATCGCCCACGAAGAACTCCGTTATGTAGGCGGCGGGTTCATGTTCGCCACATACCGTGACATCGTTGGCGAGCGAGCGCTTCACATTTGCCGCGAGACTCAACCCGGCCGGGTCAAGACTGCCGTCTCCCTGGTTCAGTGTGTGGATAGCGCCTGGAATCGCGGCTAGTGTCAATGAACCATTCAGCGCGCGATACGCAGCGCGCGCCTGGCTGGCGACGAGGCCCGCACTCTTACTCCAGATTGAGCCCGTCTCGGAAACAAACGCGCTCACTATCGCATTCAGTGTCAATGCCTGTGTAGCAAGGGATGTCTGCCCGGTTCGAGTCACCAGTGTCGTCATCAACGCGCCGGCGGTTTCGCCCTCTGCACCCTTGCTCTCGATCGAGCCGGCCTGGTCCAGCAGAGTCTCGTCGCTCACTGCCTCGATCGTCATCCGCGATCGCGGCCCTTCGAGCGCCATCCCGGCATACTCCTGCATGGGCGTGGCAGCAATGTAGCCGGTGAAATAGATCGTTCCATCGTCCCCGGTAACCTGCAGCGACTGGTTGCGCACAGGCATCGTCAGCGATCCACTTACCGGTACACTGATCCAAAGCTGACATACCGAAGGCTCGTTCAGCTTTCGCTCGATCGTCAACGGATGCGCAGCGTCGAGGGCTGCGGAGTAATCCTGTCCCTGAATCGTAATCTTCATTGAACCCTGACTCGCTTAGATCAGCGCACTTGGCGCGGGCAAAAAGCTGCGATAGCACAAGACCCGCTCCCCATCGAGAGGATCGGTCACTGGCATTGCCATGAAATGGCCCTGCAACAAGACGCGCCGCAAAGCACCCTTCTGCTTACTGTCCAAAGGCACCGATTCCTCGGCTGCCTCGGTTAACGGCTGCAGACGGGGATAGTAGAAAAAGATGCGCTCTCCCTGACCGCCTGGCATGGCGAACAAGGCCGACCACTCCTGATAGAAGCTGCCGCCCTCCCGATCCACAAATCCGGCGATCGCCTGCAACTTGGCTCCCCCTTGCGGCGCTCCTCCCGGCAACGGCTGAGCAAGCGTAAGGCCCGTGCCGCTCACTTGTGCCACCAGCGCAACGTTGAAAGTGACACGCCGGATGTAATCGATGTCTGCCAGAGCCTGCCGCACATAGGCGCCCGCCACTGGCGAACCCACAAATCCAGTCTGGCCTGCGTAATCCGCATCCACCGCGATCCACTGACCCGCCGCAAACTTCGCGGCATCGCTCGCGGTCAGTGCAATCGATGTCGCCGTCGACCCACTCTGCACAACGACCGCGGCCGCTGCTTGTGCGCCGTCAGGCGCCGGCATCGCCCCGCTCCCTGCCGCCAACAAATTCATATGCTGCGAGCCCGTCGCAAGCGCCATCGTTAGTTTCGTCCAGTTCAAGAATTGAAAGCTCACCTGCGCTTCGAGCGTCAACCGCACCTGTTCCAGCGGAGTCGCCGGGATTCCCGTCAGCAATGTCCCCGACTTACTCGTCGATTTGCGTTCGAACCCTTGAATCCAACCCAGATCGATCCAGGGAGCCGGAGGAGCATCCAGATTGAATCCACCCTGTTCCGCTGCATCGAATGTCACCGGCGTCTGCGTCGATCGATTCACCGGCGCAAAGTAAGCGCGTACGCGTCGAGTCACGGGGGCAGGGGCAGAAAAACTATTGACCGCCATTACTCCCCCTGTTCCTGATAGCTGTAGACCATCACTTTCGCCGACCGGCTGAGCCTGTCTCGCTCCACCGCGACCGGACTAAACATAGCCTCGTCCCAAAACACCTGGGTCAGCATCGTGGCCGTCGGTTGCGCCGCATAATTAACCTTAGGCGTGGAGTAAGGCTGTAACATGGCAACTAACTCCTCGTCCATCGCACTAAGAGCTCTCCCGCGGTCCAACCCCCCAAAGCTCTGTGTACCACAGGTCTGATAGAGCACCTCGCACTCCTCGGCCACCATCGTAGATGCGAGATCCGTATCGACGCCGAGTCCCAGCCACCGAAGTACAAACGCATCGTTCGGCAATTGGCTGAAAGGAGCCTCTGCTTCCTCCACCAGGACCCCAGGCCGCACTGTTCCGCGCAGCAGGATCGTTCGGTCGGGATTGATGCTCGCCAGACGCGAACGAAGCGCTGCGTAGAATGAATCCTTTGCGTTTTGCATGTCAACTCCTTTGAGAACCACGGACGCTTACGTCTCTGTCAGACTCTCTGCACACGCGCTTCGCGCAGCAGAAGCCGGTAGAGATACACCTGCCCGAATGCTTCATTCGCCGCCACCGACTCGATAAGATAGTCCTGTCCAGCGACGGTCACGCCGAGCGTCAGTGCAAAGAGCGCCTGCGCCGAAGTGAGATCGAAGGTGCTGAGTTGCTGCGCGACGCTCGTCGCCGAAACCAGCAGCTCCCACTGCGATTCGCCGCCCTCCTGCCAGGACGGCCTCTGCTTCCGCATCACTACAGGGCCGATCACGACGGTCGAGAATGCAGTTGGAGCAATCCCAACTTCCAATTGGCTGGAGTCCGTCGTCGCACCAGTCACCCGCAAGAATGCGGAAGTACCCGAGACGCTGCGCAGGAGAGAATCGGCCAGCACTCGCGCAGCGCCTGCGCAGTTACGCGGCATTGTGTCGCTCATCGCTCACCCCAGTCTGTTCGCCACGTACGGGCGTAACCAGGCCTGCACCGTCTCGTCGAGAAGGGAACTCGAGAAGTACTGCACCTGCATGGTGTCGATCTTCGTCTTGCTCGCGTTCAACGCGGGTGTCGATTGCGCGTTCCGCACGATCTGTGCGCACGCTGCCTTCACATCGTCCCCAATCGTCGCTAAGCCCGCTGTATAGGTCACCATAACTTCGTTGTACGGCAGCCCGAACACATTCCACGGCAACGTCAGCTCTCCTGTGTGCGCATCGATGTCGACGATGTTCGCATCGAGCGCCGTCCATTGCCCCGGCAGCGAAAACGCCTGTACAATCTCCGCCAATCCGTTCTCGATCGCTTCTCCGCGCCGAGGCTTCGCATAGCGCGCCTGAACCGCCGTCAATGGCGAAGTCGCCGTTCCCAGCACGGTCAAGGGCAGATAACTCAAGCGCACCGTCCTCGATCCGCTGGTGACTCGCAGCCGCTCGTTGTATTGGGTAACATTCAGATCCGGCCGCCGGCAGAAACTGTTAATCAACGCCGTTGCCGCCGTAATCCAGTCCGCCGACGTCGCTGCCGGGAGTCCATAGTTTGAATAGTCTGTGGGCTGTAGATAGGCCATGCCTCAACCTTCCGCTTACGATTACTGACTAAGTAAAAGAGGCCTCTCTCAAGAGGCCTCTTCTTGGTTCTGTGAACAAGACCGACTATCTGTCGACCAGCACCTGATAGTGCGCATAGTTCGCGCCCTTTACCACCAACGCCCCGAACTTGACTGCTACATATTGATAAGTCAAGGAATTCGGCAGGCCCAATTGGAAGACGCGCGGCGCGGGATCGCCCAGCCAGTGATACTCGATCAGATCCTCGGTCACGATATACGCAGGCAGTACCGCTGAACCCGATCCTGGGGTGCCGGTATAACTCAGGCTCCAGTCCGGAATGAGCGGCAGGTCGCCGGCTTGCGTCGACAGCGTCTTCACTCGGAAGCCGCCCGTGATCTGATCCGTATTGAGCACCACGTTGTACTCCGACTTCATCTCCTGATCGATCAGATCCAGCAGAACAGGATTGGCATAGATGGCGGTCGGCCGCACATGATAGCCGTTGCTCGCCACCATCTGCGCTACCGTGGTCTTGATCGTGTCCACAATCTTCATCGCCGTGGTCACTGTCACCGAATTGCCGCCTGTGGCGATCTGCGCGCTCGCACCCATATATTGCGTGGTCGTCGGCGAACTCAGGCTGGTGTCGTTGCCGTTCCACAACGCCACATCGTGCGCCACCATCACACCGCTCACCGTATCGACAAGGTCCTTCGCCTGCAGATAGGCAAACTGTTGCTGCTGATTGCCCAGTTCAATGTCGAAAAGGTTGTAGTTGATCTGCGCCACGATTGCCTTCAGCGGTACGCTGCGCTCCAGGCGCGTCGGCGTCACCACCGCGGGCGCAATGCTGCGCGGATTCACAAACCCAGCCGTTCCAGGATTCGGAATCGCGGTCTCTTCAAAAAAACGCGACGGATGCCCGGTCGCCGGTACCTGCTTGATGCGCTGCCCAAACGGGCTCGAACGCCGGCAGATGTCGAATATCTCGGTTTGATACAGCGGGACTTCAATGGCGCCCGGTCCCATATAGTCGGCCGCCGCGTGAATATCGGTGAAATTTGCGTTCATATCTTCCTTCCGCCCACTCCGTGGGGTCGTTGTTCGGTTGTTAGCTATCCTGCGTCAAGTTCAGGGGCATCAAGAGAGCTCATCGCCTCTGATCCCTGGCCCCTGAAACCCGATCTCTGTTCCTACGCGATCGCGCCCGCGCGCAAGAGTTGCGTCTTCACGGCAATCCGCTGTTCAAGGCTCAGCCCCGAAAGAGCCGCGTCCAAAGTCCGTACATCGACAGGCCCGTCTCCAATGCCGCGCTTCGCCAGCATGTCGGTCGTCGCCGCGGGTACGGTCTTGCGTAACGGGCTCAGACTGTTTTGCGCCGCTGCTGCCTTGAGTTCGGCCAGTTCTCTCTCGGTGGCAGCCAGCTTCTCCGCCAGCTCCGTCTCGCGATGGCTCTGCTCCACAGTGGCTGAAATCTTCTCCACCTCGCCGGTCAACGCACTCTGCC
This sequence comes from uncultured Acidobacteriaceae bacterium, assembly GCA_963778705.1. GTDB lineage: Bacteria > Acidobacteriota > Terriglobia > Terriglobales > Acidobacteriaceae > Telmatobacter. The sequence goes on along the minus strand of CAVZVM010000008.1, from coordinate 96,955 downwards.
GCTCTTCAAGCCAGTTCAACGTCCGCTCCAGCAATGCCGTCGCTGCCTCGAGCCGTTCGCTCATGTTCCACTTCGTTGCTCTCCATCTCATTCCTTTCTCTCTTGCTACCTACGCCTCTGAATCCTTCTTTCGCGCATAGAAAAGGCCCCGCAAGGGGCCTTGGCTACCGATTCCATGAATAGGTTACTATCCTAACTTGCCACCCGGAAGCTTGTTCCCCGATAGGCTGCCTTTTCTCGTAGTAGGATCGCTGCCCCGGTGAATGTAACTCGCGTCAGCTTCCAGATCTCTGCTCGCATATCCTCGACACGGGCATCGGCTAACTCATAGCTCATGCCCATGGTCTCCGAGCCCCGCGCCCGGATCGTCTCCGTCACTTCGGGAAAGTCCCGCGCGTAGATGTAGCCGCGGACCTTCAACTCATTGCCCGCGAAGTAAGCCTCGGTCAGCAAACCGACTTTTCGCCGCGCGTCGTGTCCATCCCATCCCGGTCGATAATCCACCGCCATCCCCAGCAACGACGGCAAAGCCTTCTCTGCGGCCTCATGAGTCAACAACACTCTGTGCCCGCGCGCGCCGGCAGGGGCTTTGTCGCTTGCCGCGTTCACCACCGTCAATACACCCTCAAATGAAACCCGATTCGGGTGCCCGTTCACCTGAGGCAACTTCACTGCCATCGCTTCCAGTCGCATGCGCCCGCTCCGCTCCGTCCGTTATTCCCCGGTCCTCGATTGCCTGTTCCTTGCCTTGCTCCATCGGACTAAGCCCGCGCATGGCGCGCACCTCGTCCACCGTCAGCACTCCAGCCTGCAAGAGCTGCACCTGTACCGCCAGCTCCGTGTCCTCATCGCGCGCATTCAGGTCGTTAAAAACAAACTCGAACTCCCGCCAGCCGATACACTTCGCAAACAAGTCGCGTGTGATGTGCTGCGCAAGCAGATGCGCCATCGGCGAGATCGCCCCGCGAAACGCCTCGTCGGCCAGCTCTGCCGCCGTCGAGCGATTCACGTCGCTCTCCAGCCCCAACAGAAGAGGCGGCAGCCCAAACGCATTTGCCACCATGCGAATCAAAAACTCCTGCCAGGCCAGACGAAGATCGGCATCCGTGCCCTGCGCAAACCGCAACACCTCCGGCTTCTGTTCCGTCGAAATCAGCGGTACGCGCCCCGTCCCCTCGATCTCGTCTTGCCACCAGCGAATCAACCGGTCGTGCTGCACCGGCGTCGCCTCGTTCAGCCACAGCGCGTATTGCGCCACCGCATTCGCCGCCAGCTTGCCCGCAAAACGATGCGCGCTGAGAAACTGATTGACGGTCTCAAACGCCACCTCCAACGGCCCCAGTCCGAACGGCGTAAAGCTGCGCGGGTTCATCCGGACATACATCAGCTGGTCATCGCGCAACTCAATCGCGTTCGATTCCAGTTGGCCCGGCATTACCTGTGCATAGCGCGGCGACTCCACATCGCCATCCCACCGGGCGTTCACCCGAATCGTGGCGCCATCCACCGGCCACAGCATCGCCGGCCTGCCCTCGTCGCCGGTCGGTTCCATCTCCACCGCGCCAAATCCGCCCGTCAGCGCGTCTTCGATCACCTGCTCCACCAGGGTGCGAAAACTATCCGTCGCATTCGGCTCTTCCAACGTGCAACGCAGGGCATTCAAGCGCTTCGATACGTCCAGCGAATCCGCCAGCACCGCGCCCCGCCGCACCCGCACCTGCCAGTCCATCGCCGCGACACGGTCCTTGATCACATTGATTGCGCGCCGTACCACCGGTGTCTCCGCGAATCGTCGCAGATTCGCCGGCGTCGGCTTGGGCATGAGCGTTCCCGGAAACTGCACCGGACTCAGAACCGCAGGCAGTGCCAGCGTCTTCCGCTCGGCATCGCTTGTACCGGCTGCCCTCACCGTCTGCCTCGACTGCACAACGCCTGCCGCCTGCCGCCAAATTCCCCGCAACTGTTCGGCTACCTTCACGTGCCCCTTCTTTCCGTAAAAAGCAAAAGGCGCAACCAGCAACGGTCGCGCCTTCATCGCTCACCGCGGAACTCTCCGCAGCGAACTCAAATCGGTTTGTGACTTACAAGATCGATCTTACCGCAAACCGGAATAATTATCTGCAAACCCTCGCAAAGAATCTATCTCGTAGATTCATCTCCGAGTTACAGGTCTTCGTCCAGTTAGACCTTCAGTTCCATCCGCGCTGTCTCCGCGACGCGCCCCAAATCGGCTGTCGTCAGGACGCGAATCCCATGCTCCTCCATCGTCTCCACGCCAAAGCGATACATCTCCAGACGATCCGGTTCTGTATCCGTCGCTCCAACCTTTGCCGCGGGCTCAATCACCGCCGTCAGTTCCAGGCTCGCCTTCTCCACCCGCTCTACACCCGCACGCAATCCTGCAACTGAAAATGCCAGCACCTTGGCCATCTCCACACCGGGCTCCAGGCTCACGGCCTGAAACATCCGGATCAATCCGTTCGGCCGGTAACCGCAGTCGATCCGCAGCGGGTCGCCCAGTCGTGTGTACTCCGACGCGGCGATGCGCTTGCGCATCAAGTCCCACACCCCCGCACGTCCAAACTCCGACCGCATCGTCGCATGAATCGCCGTTCGTCCCGTCATTCGCTCCGCGCGTTCTCGCTTCGGCGTGTCGACATACATCCGCATTAACTCATCCATGCCGGCCGGCACACTCTCCACCAGATAACCCCTCGGTTCCGTGATCTGCACATTCAGCGACAGCGACTCGTCCAGGATGCGCTTCAGCGTTCCCTCCGGGTCCTGGCTCAGCCCCTTCCGCAGCTCGCTCTCCATCCCCTCCAGCTGCGCCGTATCCACATCGGGGTCCAGGCATCGGACGCGCCTCCAGTCGTGCGTCATCCGCACTTCGGTGCGGCGAGGTACACCCGGATCGGCCGTGTGCAGCAACACGCCGATGTGCACAAACTCATTCCGCAGCGCATCCGGCGCGTAGCGCAGCAATTGAAAACTGCATCGCTCTCGCCCGCCCTCTGCCGTCATCTCACCCTCGCACGCTGTCCCTGTCCGGTCCTTGGTCCTGTCCTTTGTCCTGTTCCTATCCTTGTCCGGTCCTTCGTCCGGTCCTTGGTCCGGCCCACGCTGTCCTTAGTCCTGTCCTTGTCCTGTCCTTGTCCTGTTCCTGTCCTGTCCTTGTCCTGTTCCTGTCCTGCCCTTGTGCCGGTCCTTGGTCCTGCGGGAGCGTTCCGTTCGCGTCCTACCCTTCGCGCCCCATCAATCCGCACAACCCCAATTTCAGCGCTCCCCTATCCTGCCTAACTCCCTCGTTCTATCGTCCACTTCTCCCTTTACATCAGTCTGCCCTCGAGGTTAGCTCCCCACTTTACCTGCTTCCACGCGTCTTGCGGATCTCCGCCGTCTGCAGCGCCCCAATTGGGAAATGGCTTCCGGTCCGAAGCACGAAACCCCTCAATCAGCGCGCGGATACGGCTGCGCCGGGCGAGCAGCTTCTCCACCAGCGCCTCCATCTCGCTCAAATCCCCTCCATACCACTCCGGCGGAACCTCGTTCGCCGCAGCCCACACGGTATCTGCCGCCAGGGTCTCCATCCTCGTCAGCCACGGCTCAAATCCATCCCACCCCGCAATCCCGCGATACACCCGGTTTCGGTAGTACACGCCCCGCAACGGCATGTCCTCGAAGCGCCACTCCGCGGCATGAAAGCAATAGCCGAAATCGATGAACACCGCGCGATACCGCCGTTCCCGCTGCTTGCGCACAAACACAGCCTGGCGCCCGTTCGCGTTCCCCGTCCACTTATCCAGCGCCAGAACACCGGCAAACTCGTCGAGATTGCGCACTTCCTCGAGCTGTTCTTCGGGCAGATAGTCCACCACATGCCCCGGCATCAGCCCGCCCACGAATCTCGACCCGAACTGCAGTCCCGGCCGGCATCGCTCCCGGCGCTCTCCCAGTTCCATCTCCAGATCAGGCGTGTGCTCCACCAGCCACGGCTCCACTTCGATCAGCTCCGCCTCCGGCGCCGAGATCCCCACCGCTGCGGCCAGGCGCGACGCGAGCAGTTCATTCGCCAGCACACGCACATCCTGCGGATTGTTCTGAAACTTCACCACATAGGCATGGCCATCCGCCCCCAGCATCAACTGGCCCTGGGCGCCGCCGCGCATCCGCCGGATATGCTGTACAGCCCGAACCGACAACCCATCCCCCGCTGGTCTGCAATGTCTCAGAGATTCTACGCGCTCCTTCGACGACCCGCCTCCTAAGGGAATCGTCGCCTCTTCCCCGATCTCGCTCCCCGGTCTCCGCTCTCCCGGCCTCCGCTCTCCCGGCCTCCTCTCTCTTGGATCTCCGCCCGCACTGCCAGAGCGATCGCCATCGCCATCACTCGATCGTCGTGCGTCCCTGCGATGGCCCCACTGTTTCCGTCGCGCGTGCGCACAAACGTGCGGCATTCCGCCAAAAACTTCTTGCTTTGGAAATACTCCGGATGCTCCACCAGGGCCGCACTCAGCCTCCCTACAATCGCCGGCCTGCTCCCTGAATCCGTTAGCCAGCCGAGCCTCTTCTGCCGGTAGATGCGTTCGTAGTGACACACCTCATCGATGCAAATCAGTACCCCGCTCCCGCCGGCATTGCGCTCCACTGCCAGCAGTGCGTCGTTATACTCCTCGGCAAGCCCCGTCACCAGCCGCGCCAGTTCCGAACCTCCTACATGCCCGGCGAACTCGGCGCATTGCAGCCCGGTCTCCACATCCATCACCTGCGCTACCGAATAGTCGCCGTCGCACCCGCCCTCCGCCGGATCAACCGCCACCACATAGTCCTTGCCCTTCACCGGCGGCAGCCATATCTCGAGTGCCCCATTGTGCCGTGTCTGAATCGGCTCCGCCGTCGTCCGCAATCGCTCCTCAACGGATGTCAGTTCAAACACCGAATCGCCACTCGCCTTGAAACAGCTCTCGCTGTCTTCGGCATACTCCTGCGCGACCAGCGTGCGAAAGTTCCACTGGGAGCGCCTGAATGCGATCTGCTCCAGATCGAGGCCGTGGCGATCCTTCAACTCGCGCTCTTCCGTGCTCAGGCTCGCTTCCTCTACCGCGCCCTTGCGGTGCCGTGCCTCCATCCACCACGGGAAGAAGTGCTGCACCGTCCCCGTCTCCCCGGCCTTCTGCCACTCCTCGTAAAAGCACCCGCCTACACCGTAAGGCGTCGACTCCAGAACCGTCTCCCCCGCCGGCGTCAACGCCGCACGCAAACCCGCCAGCGTCTCTGCCGGATCGCCCGGCCATCGAGCCACCTCCGAGCAATGCAGGTTCTGCACCGTCAATCCTCGGCCCGCATTCCGCTCGCCCGCCGACACCACCATGTACTGCGCATCCAGTTCAGGAAACGCAATCGCCCGGGCACTCGACCGCGAGGTCCGCAAAGGCCCCGTCCGCAGCGCCTCCGGCATGCAATCCACAAAGCGATGCACGATGCGAAAGATCTCTTCCGCCGCCTCGCGCGTGTGGGCCACTTCGAGCGTCAGCGTTCCCGGCTGCGTGATGGTCTTCAGAAAAAACCGCGCCGCCACCCACGTCGTCAGCCCCATCTGCCGGGCCTTCAGCACGATGTTCCGTTGTCCGCGGTTTTTCTCGAACGCCCGTTGGACCTCATTGGCCTGCAGCGACTGGGTGCTCCCATCGCGGGTCCGCACACGCAGCATTTGCTGCGCGAGCGCGATGCCCACTGTCTTCCCCCGCAGGCTCCGTGGCCTGCGATCCAGAATCGTTCCCAACCGCTGCAGTTCGTCCCGGTCAAGATCTTCCGGTTCAGGGAACCACGGAAGAAAGGAGACTCCCCATGCACTTGCTTCTCCTTCAGTTTCCATCGCAGTGGTAGTAGAGCCTTCCCGTCAGCGACGGAAACGCAAACGTCACCGACGTATTGCTGATCGTGCTCACATACGGTGCTGCGCTCAAAGAGCTGCTCGACGTCGCCACGCAGCTCGCCCACGAGCTCCATCCGCCGCTGGCAAACGTCAGCGTCACCTGTGTTGCCGCGCTCAGCCCCGACACAAACCCGCCTTCATTCGTTCCCGTCACCGTTCCCGCGCTCACCGTGGGCGATGCTCCCGCCCGATGCGTCATGCCATTCGTATCCACGCCCCAGTTATTCGAGGACCCCGCCAGCATCCACGCCGCCGATCCATTCCCGCCCAACCCCACGTTGTAGTTGAACTGCGTCTTTCCGTTGTTATTGAAGACCACGTTCTGATAGCCCCCCGTCTGCACAAACGTCGCCACGTAGGGATTGTTGATCCACAAACTCCCACCGCCCGTCTGCTGCACGTAGCCGCCGCCGCTGCTGTTGTTCGCGTACAACTCCACCCCATCGGACCCATCCGCACTCTGCGCCATCAGCGGACTTCCCACCGCAACCTGCGTCTCCGTGGTCGCACGCGGCGTGCTCTGCGGCAGCTGCGTCAAATCGATCGCCGCAGCATTCCCATCGCTCGGCGGCGTCGCACCCGCAACCGGCACAGCAACAATCGCTGCCGAAGGAATACTCGCTCCGCTGAAAATCACGGTCACCGGAAACGACGACGTGCTCGACACATACACGTCCACATACTGATCGAGCCCGTTCTTCGAGACCTCGACCTTCGTCGCCGATCCCCAGCTTCCGTACTGATACAGCGCTCGCCGCACCGACAACGACGAGTGCTGCGCATACGTCCCATCCGTGAAATCCCACAGCGAATCCGCTCCCTGGAACTGGCTCACCTCGATCGTCCCCGCCAGCACCGCCGGCTGCTGAAACAGACGCGACGTATCCAGCACCCGATACCAACCCGTCGCCGACGGCGTGAACACTGCCTTCGTCAACGCTGTGTTGGTCTGATACGGCGTACTCTGAAATCCGCTCGCGGCTGGCACCGTGACTCCGTAGAACTTGTCCACGATCCCGCCATGCCCCTGCAGCTGGTCGTATCCCCATGACGGCGACGTCCCATAGATACACGGCTTCGTCGTCTCGCCGTTGTCCCCGCAATCGGCTCCGTGCAGAAACACGCCCGCCGTCTTCGAACCGACATACACGAATGGCGTCGTATTATCCGGGTCCGAGTCCTGCTCCATATAAAGGTTGGTGAAATCCAGATTCGTGCTCCCGCCGCCGATCAACACATTCGGCATTCCCGTCGGAGGATCGTTGGCCGTGATATCCGCGAACGTCGACGTGGTTGCGCCTCCCCGGCTCGCCCCCCCACTCGAGCCCCCACTCGATCCAGGATCGATCTCCAGAATGTTGCCGCTCGTGGTGTTCACTGCCGCCTGCGAGAGCGTCAGCGTCGTTGCCGTTGCCGCGGTCACCGTCGTCCCCGCCGCAATCGTCTCGTTCGCGCGATTCGCGCCCGTCGCCGGATTCTGGTTATCGAATGACAGAATCGTCTTCCCCACCAGCGCGCTCGGCGTCTTCGCCGTTGTGCCGCTGTACGTCACCGTCGCGCTCCCCGCCGTCGTCGCCGCTCCTGTAATCACATCTTCTCTGCCAATGCGCATCAACCCCTGCACATGGTCGAAACTATCGCCGCAGCACGTGTCGTCGATCTGCCATCCATACGGCGAAGCCGCCGATCCGCCCGCCATGATGTACGAGAACGATGACTCGTCGAACATCTTCTGCACATGGACCGCGCCGTTCGCAAACGTCCCCGTCCCTGTTCCTCCATACGAGGCAAACGCCGCGAATCCCTGCGCCCGCACATAGTTCCCTCCGCCTGCTCCGGTCGGGTTCGGATCGGTGCAGTACAGGCTGTCCATGTTCGTCGCGCCGCTGTACGGAGCCAGAATCATCCGCACCGCGCCGCCTGTCGAGCTCTCCCCGACCAGGCTGTTATTCGAAAACTGCTTGATCCCGCACGACACGCCATCCGTCATGCTGAACTCCCACAGCGCCGACACCGGCAGCATCAACTCCACGCTCACCGTTCCGCTCGCCGCCTGTGTCTCCGATCCCAGATCGATCTCTTCGTTGATCACCCGTGTTCCGCCCAGCGCACGCGCATCGCACGTCCCGCCCCCGGCCGCAATTGCCGCCGCGATACATGCGTTGATCTGCGCACCGGCGTCCGCTCCCGCAAACTGACCCGCCTCATACACCGCGCCCAGCGGCATCGCTGCGCCAACGCTCGCATCCACGTAGTGCTTGTCGGCCGCCTGCAGCTCTTGCACCGGATCGCCGTTCAGATACAGCGGCCCCGTCAGTGTTCCGCCTACCGGCGTCAAAGTTCCCTGCGCCAGCGATTCAATCGCCTGGTCCACATAGGCTTTGCTCGCAACCTGCACCGCCTGCGCTGCCGGCATCACCTGCGCCCGCACCTGCGCCAGTGTCGCGGGCGTTGTTGAAGGGACAATCCAGTACTCCGTGCTCGTTGTCCCGTCGCTCATCTGGTACACCGCCGTGTAGAACAGACCCGCAGGCGTCGCCCCAACATTCGGCGCCAGATTCACGCTCACTGCGCCCGTCGCACCAACCGACACATTCAACGATCCTGCAGTAATCGCCTGGCCGCTGGCCGTCGCAAACGCCGGCCAGCTCAACAGCAGCGTGCCCGACCCCGCCGTTCCATTCGCCAGATACACTGTCCCCTGCACCGTCGTCGTGCTGATGCCCTGCGCCGTTGCAACCAGCGCGCACACCATCGCGATCCAACTCAGTCCTGCCCACACTCCGGCGCCGAGCCGTTTTCCATTTTTCATCTGTATCTTCCTTCTCTCGTGCCAATAGAAAAGCCACGGCCTGCATGCGCAACTCCGTCACACACTGCAGACTCATGGCTGCTTTTCCTTCTGGGTCTTCGCTCCGAGTCAACGATCGATCAGACAGTCTTGCTTTGCTCCGCTTTGGCTGCGGCTTCGTCTTCCTCGGTCCACTCCGGCTCACTCGCCCACTCAGTCGCCAGGCTGCGCTTCGGCTTTCGTGATTGAGCTTCGCGCTTTTCTCTGTGCTCAGCCGCGCGGTCGTCAAGAAACCTCCCGCATTGCACGTTTCCCTCAGCAGCCTTCCTCGCCATTCCCTCCGCAATCTTCGTGGCGTTTTCGGCTAAGGCCTTCTCACATGCCTTCCGCAGCGCGCCGGCGCCATCGGGATCACTCTCTTCAACGGCCTCCCAGTCGCTCTTCAACATTCTTTTGATCTCTCCATCCACAGTGCTCATGCCGCCCGCCAGTCTCCTCGTCATGCCCATCCGCACAGTGCGAAAAAAAGGCGAGAGAGCCGTCACGCCCCTCCCGCCCCAACATGTCCGAATGAACTAAGTCTAGCTAAGTTCCACTTAATTCTTCGCAATTACCCAATGACTCCTATCCACCCACTCCCTCTGAGAGTTACCTCGGCTTCACACCACCGGCATCCTTGACAATCGCTTCATCGCAATCGATCGCGCTCGCCGCCAATGCACTACCATGTCTGAGTAATGACCCAGCCCGCCACCCACGACCCTACCCTCCTCGTCCACGGCGGAGCTTGGGCCATCCCCGCCGACGCCGCAGCCGCTCATGAGGCGGGCGTCCGCCGCGCCCTTGAAGTCGGTCACGAAATCCTCGCTCGCGGCGGCGCAGCCATCGACGCCGTCGAAACCGCCGTCGCCATCCTCGAAGACGATCCCACCTTCGATGCCGGCCGTGGCAGCTTCCTCACCGCCGACGGTCGCGTCCAGCTCGACGCGCTCCTCATGGACGGCGGTCGCATGAAAGCCGGCGGCGTCGCCTGTGTCGAGCGCCTCCGCAATCCCATCCACGCCGCCCGCCTCGTCCTCGAGCAAAGCCCCCATGTGTATTTTGTTGGCGAAGGCGCCGAACTCTTCGCTGCGTCCCATGGCATGGAGCTGATCGACAACAGCGAGCTCGTCCTCGATCGCGAACGCGAACGCCTCGCCCAGGCACAAGCCCGTTCCGCCGCCGGCCTCGCCGATCCCACCTTCTCCGGCCATCGCGACGACAAGGATCCCGCAACCGCCTTTCAACTTGGGCCCGAAACGTTGGGTGCCCCAGGTCCCTCGCATTTGGGGACCTGGGAGACGAAGAACCCACCGTCTTCACACGATCCAGACAGCCACGATACCGTCGGTGCCGTCGCCCTCGATGCCCGCGGCAATCTCGCCGCAGCGACCTCAACCGGAGGAACCCTCAACAAAACACCAGGCCGCGTCGGCGACTCGTCTCTCATCGGTTGCGGCTGCTACGCCGACAATCTCGCTGCCGCCGTCTCCCTCACCGGCTGGGGCGAACCCATCATGAAGCTCGTCCTCGGCAAGTGGGCCACCGATCGTGTCGCCGCAGGCTCAGCTCCCGAAATCGCCGCGCGCGAAGCCATCTCTTACCTCTACAACCGCCTCGGCGGACACGGCGGCATCATCCTCCTCGGCCCCGACGGCCGCTTCGGCCTCGCCCACAACACACCCGCCATGGCCTGGGGCGTCGCCACCCCCGGCGGCCTCCAAACCGGCCTTACTATCGCGTAAGCCCGGCCCGTTCGTTGGAAACGATGAAGCCGAAACGGTGTATCATGGCTGGTAGGAATTGTTCCTACCGAGGTATTCGCCATGTCCTCCATCGAGAAAATCAGCATCGCACTTCCCGCTGAAATGGTGCGATCCTTGCGTCAAGCCGTCGACACCGGCGAATATGCCTCAAGCAGCGAAGTTGTCCGCGATGCCTTGCGCGACTGGACGCACAAGCGCAAACTGCGCCGGCAGGGATTGAGAGACCTGCGTGCTCTCTGGCGGCAGGCCCTCACCGACAAATCGCCCGGCCTCGAAGTGAAGCAAGTCATGGATCGGCTGGAGAGAAAATACCAGGCCATCGCGGAGACGTCAGCCGGTAAAAAGTAATGCGGATTCAGTTATCGCGCTGTGTCGAATCCGATCTCGAAATCATCGCTGACTACATCGCTCAAGACAATCCCGCGCGGGCGATGACATTTATCCGCGAATTACGCGAAAAATTTCGAGAAATCGGCAAAGGACCGTTTCATTGTCAACTCCGGCCAGAAATCGGCGAGGGCGCCCGCGTCGCTGTTTTTGGCCAGTACGTCATACTCTTTCGGGTGATCGATCAAATCGTAAGAATCGAACGCGTGGTCTACGGTGGCCGCGACCTCCCTGCTCTCTTCCAATAGCTCACCCCATCCGCTTCCACTTCACCCGCGTATACGCCACCCTGAACCCCTGCCTCTCCGCATTCCTCTGCGACTCGCTCCCCGCCTCCGCCACCATCATCGCCAAATCGCATCCATGCTCGTGCGCATAGCGCATCCGCGCTTCAAGCAGTGCTCCCTGCAATCCCCGCCGCCGCATCTCAGGAACAGTCGCCGCTCCCGCAAACAGAGCCACGTCTTCGTACAGGCACAACCCGCCCGCCGCGCCCGGCACGCCATCCAGCTCCGCCAGAAAACAGGGACTCTGCTCGCGCGCCGCCAGAATCGCGCCAACCCGCTCCATGAACTCCTCCAGCTCGGGATGCTCGTGCGTCCAACCTCGCGCGCTCACGTGCCGTCCATCGCTCCGTCTCCTCCGCCCCAATCACGCGCACAGAAATTCGCCGCCGCCCGCGCTTTCCCGCGTCTCCACCGTCCGATACAGCACATTGCTGATCTCCAACGGCCGATAGCCCCGGCCACACAGAAGATCCAGCGTCGCCACACCCGCCAGCGGACACACCTCGTGCATCGTCGCCGTGCCCCGCTCCGTGAAGAACCGCTCGATCTCCTCCAGCGCCGCTTCCGTCGCTTCCTCAAACATCCCCAGCCCGAACGTCTGCGTCGTTGGCCCGTCCACTCCATCGAACACCACATCGGCTCCGGCACACCGCATCCACGCCGAGTCGCACTCCGGAAAAACCTTCTTCCGGGCCGCAGCAAATTGCACGCAGGCAAATCCCTCCGCACGCTCCAGCCGCTGTGCCAGTTCCCGATTCGCAAAGATCATCCGGCCATCCTACACGCCTTAAGCCTCAATCCCCGCCGGGTGCCCCATCCAAGGGGTCCCCGCGGGCAGGTCCACGCCCGTGGGGTGGATCCAAGCTCTGCTCGGGTGGAATCGAACCGGCTCATCCCCCTCATACCCTCGCGTTACTCTGAAGGTGCCCTATGACTCTCGTTCTCGCCTCCGCCTCGCCGCGCCGTCGTGAGTTGCTAACCCACGCCGGATACATCTTCACCGTCCACCCCGCGCATATCCCCGAAGATCCGCTCCCCAACGAAGACCCCATCGCCTACGTCGTCCGCCTCGCCCGCCAAAAAGCCGAAACCGTCTTCGCAGAGCTCACCCGATCGCGGATCAAGTCTGAACAGTCAAACCCACCGCAGGTGGCCAGTGCGAGCCTCCCGCGAGCGTCCGCCCCACTGCAAGTATTAGGCGCCGATACCACCGTCGTCATCGACAGCGATGCCGTCTTCCCGGCAATCTCTGCTGTCCCTGCGAGCGAGCAGCGAGCGTCTGCCGCACCGCAGGTGCCGTCTGCCGCACCGCAGGTGCCGTCTGCCGCACCGCAGGTGCCGTCTGCCGCACCGCAGGTGCTCGCCAAGCCCATCGATGCTGCCGACGCCGCCCGCATGTTGCGTCTTCTCTCCGGCCGCACCCATCGCGTCATCACCGGAGTCGCCGTCGTCACCGCACAGCACACCGAAGTCGCCGCCGAAGTCACCGGCGTCCGCTTTCTCACCTTGTCTGAAGAAGAGATCGCTGCCTACATCGCCACCGGCGAGCCCATGGACAAAGCCGGCGCCTACGCCATCCAGGGCCGCGCCGCCCGCTGGATTCCCCGCATCGTCAGGCGACTACTTCAACGTCGTCGGCCTGCCGCTCGCCCTCGTCTCCACCATGCTCGAATCGATCGGAATGAACCCAAACCGACTGTCATCCTGAGCCAAGGGCCTGCATTAAGTTTTTGACGTTTGTCATCCTGAGCTTCCGCGAGTTTGGGGCCCTGCAGACGATTTGATCGTCTGCGGGGTAAGCGGAGCGAAGGATCTGCTTCTGCTTTTACGGGATCAATCGAAGACCAAGCGTCGCACTTAGAACCGCACCGCCACTCTCGTCCCCTCGTACGTCACCGTCTTGTCCGCCTTCGCGCTCTCCGCAATCCCCACTCCGTGCGCCTTGCCCACAATCACAACACGCAACGTCCGCTTCGCCAGCATCCCCGGAAAGCTTCCCTCCCGCGCTCCTACCGTCAGCGTCCTCGCCGCATCGTCCCAGTGCAGCGCAATCGTCGCATGCGCGCCCTTGGTGTAGTCGTATCCGTCGTTCTCGTCTTCATAGAGCGTGAAATCTCCATCCGCTCCCGGATACACCCTCACCTCCAGCGGGTCCGCCGGCTTTTCAGTCGACCATTCCATCGCCGGCCCCATCGGCACAATCGATCCCGCCCGCACAAACAGCGGCAGCTTGCTCAGCGGCGCATCTGCCTCGATCCGTTTTGCACCCTCCACCTTCTCGCCCGTCCAGAAGTCGTACCAGCTTGCCTTCGGCAGATACACCGTCCGCGTCGTCGCGCCCTCCGTCGTCACCGGGCTCACCAGAATCGCCGGCCCGAACAAATACTCATCGCCCGTATTCTGCGCCTCCACATCCTCGCGCCAATCCATCACCAGCGGCCGCATCAGCGTCCCATGGTTGCTCGTCACCTGCCACGCTTCGGAGTAGATATACGGCAGCAGGCGATAGCGCAGCGTGTCATAGTCGACAAGGATCTTCTCGGCCTCCGGCCCATACGACCACAGCTCGTTCTCATCCGGCCACCGCGTCCCATGCACGCGAAACACCGGCGAAAACGCGCCGAACTGGAACCACCGCACAAACAGCTCGCGAAACTTCGGATCGTTCAGATTCCCGCCCGAGATAAACCCGCCAATATCCGTCGTCCAATACGGCATCCCCGAGATCGCATAATTCAACCCCGCCGGAATCTGCCTCCTGAAAGTCAGCCAGTCGCTCAGCACATCGCCCGACCACGCCGTCACTCCATATCTCTGCGCCCCCGCATACGCCGACCGCGACAGAATGAACACCCGCTTCTTGTCCGACGCCGCCTGCTGCCCTTCGCTCACCCCGCCCGCATGAAACAGCGGATACACATTCGCATACCGCGCGCCCGATCCGATCGCGAGCTGATGACTCACCAGCATATTGTCGCGCTTCGCTTCCGTCTCCGGCTCGTCCGTGTCCAGCCACCACGCATCTACACCCTTGCTGAACAGCGCCGCATTGATGTTGTCCCAATACTGCTTCCGCGCCGCATCGTTCGTCGCGTCATACAGCGCCTGCCCTACTGGATGAAAACTCGGCGCCACCGTCTTCGCCACAAACCATCCGTTCTTGTCGAACTGGTCATACACCGCGCTGCCCGGCCTGAAATACGGCCACACCGACACCATCAGGTGAAAGTGCTCCTTGTGCAGCGTATCGATCATGCCCTGCGGGTCTGGATAGTTCGGGTTCCACTTCATCTCCCCCATCGTCACCCACCAGAACCAGTCCTGCACGATGTTGTCCACCGGAATATGCAGCTCGCTGTACTTCGCCGCCACTCCTTCCAGCTCCTTCTGCGATTGATACTTGTTCTTGCACTGCCAGAATCCATACGCCCACCGCCCGAACAGCGGAACCTCACCCGTCAGTTCGCGATAGTGCCCGATGATATCGTCCGCCTCTGGCCCGTACAGAAAGTAGTAGTCCACCTGGTCCGCTACCTCCGCCGTCAGATACAGCGAGTGCACAAACCGGTTGTTCACCTCGCTCCGCGACGGATTGTTCCAGAAGATCCCGTACCCATTCGTCGACACCAGCAGCGGAATCGCAATCTCCGTGTTCTCCTGTTCCAGCTGCACGGTCTCGCCGCGATAGTTCCATACACCCGCCTGGTGCTGACCCAGCCCGTACAGCCCTTCGTGTGAACCATAAATGCCAAAGTAGACCTCTGCATGAAATGTCTTTTCGCCGTTCACCTCCGACGGATGCAGCGAACGATACGAGTCCGTTGTCAGCGCCTTCCCATCCGCACTTGCATAGTGAATCGCACCCGTTTCACGCTCGATCTGCACCTTCAGCTTCGCCGTCGTCAGCGTCACCGTCTTCTCATCCGAACTCACACCAAACTCGGCGCCCCAACCCCGCTTCACAATCACGTGATCCCACGCCCGCTCCGGCGCCGTCTGCGTCCAGCGGCGCATACGTCACGTGCAGCACCTCCGGCGCATCCACCTCGATCCGCAGCAGCCCATCCTTCTGCCGCACCTCCAGCGCGTTGCCCTTCTTCTCAAAGCTCACCACCGGGTTCAGCGGATTCCACTGCGCGCACACGCTCGTCACCGCGCCAAAAACCACCAACCAGCCCAGACACAACACCGCAAACCGCGAGCCCTTCATGCCAGCGCATCCTTTTTTCATTTGATTTCTTCGTTTGAATTGCAAAACAGATCAGTCTACGCCGGTCCTTGCGCGACGCGCTCTCTTCTCAAACGCCAGACCGCATACGGCAACAGCCACAAATCAACACCGCAGCGCATAGGCAAGCTGCCCAAGAACCGCCTCCCGCGTCGTCCCCACCGCCAGCCCCAGGCTTACCCGCCCCCACGCACCATTCGCATCTGGCCGTCCTGCATGCACCTGCACCAGGCAGCCGATCAACGCCACCACCCCCATCCCAAAAGCGGCCATTTCATCCTCATCCTCTGCCGCGCCGCCACCAACGCAATGGACCACCCCACCAACACCGGCCCTCCCCAATACAGCATTCGACCGATGCCAAAATAGGGAATCGCCCAACCATCGATCGCAACAAAGGGCGTCGCGCTCCCCGGCAAAAAGATCCGCCATCCCGTCCAAAGAATCGTGCACGCCACCGCATATGCCACCGCAACACACGCAACCGACCCCGCCCCGAACACAGCCCACGGCGCACGCGCGCTCCACGCCCGCAGTTGCGGTTGCGCAAGCATGGCCTTCGCCAACTCCTCTCTCGATCCCAGCCTCTCCAGTGCCGCAGCCTCTGCCTCCGTCTTGCTCTTCCCAAGCGCCTCTTCTTCCGCGCACACATCGGCAAAATGATCCGCAAGCTCTCGCAGATACCGCCGCACATGGCGCGGCGCGACACCTGCCCGCAGCAGCCGCTCGCGCAACTCAACCAATCGCTTCTGCATGTTCTCCTCCCAGCACGTTCCCGATCGCCCCCGCCAGGCTCGTCCACGTCGCTGTCATTTTTGCCAGCCGCCTCTTTCCTGCCGCAGTCAGCGCGTAGTAGATCCGGCTCCGCCCCTGCACCGTCTTGCGTCTTGATTTCAACGCCCCCGCTTGCTCCAGCCCGTGCAGCACCGGATACACCACGCCTTCGCCCACCGCAACCACCTCGCCCGTCCGCTCCCGGAGCGCCTGCACGATCTCGTAGCCGTACATCTCCTGCTCCGCCAGAAGCCGGAGAATCAGCAGCTCCGGCACACCATTCATGAAATTCGGATTTGTCTCACGCTCGCCCATCGCTGGCCATCATACCTCGCAGTTCAAGGTATGGCAAGCGCGAAAAAAGCTAGTTCGGCGCATTTCCTCGCGAAATGCGATCGAATCTATCTCTCTCAATCTTTTTATGGTTTCTCTTCAGCCGCCGTAGCTTCGTCCCCGCGCTGCCTGATCTTGAAGCGCAATACCCACTCGCTCTTCACCGGCGCCCCATTCTTTTCCGCCGCCTTGAACGTCCAACCTCGCGCCGCCTCAAGAGCAGCCTTTGCGAAATACTTGCTCGGCCCTTCCGATTTGAAAGACACATCCGAGACCTTGCCCGTCACATCCACCGCCGCACGCACTGCCACCGTCACCGTCCCGTGAATTGTTCTGCGTGCCCCAGGCGTGATCGCCGGCATCTTCCGTTCAATCGGCTCGCCCTTCACGCTGGAAGCCCCTCGCTCTGGCCCCGATGCCGGATTGCCCGGCGACGCCGTCGAAGCCTGCTC
Organism: uncultured Acidobacteriaceae bacterium; assembly: GCA_963778705.1. GTDB lineage: Bacteria > Acidobacteriota > Terriglobia > Terriglobales > Acidobacteriaceae > Telmatobacter. The sequence continues at coordinate 79,963 of CAVZVM010000008.1, read as the reverse complement.
CGCAGTACTTGACGTCGGCCCTGTCCCCGGTCCCGATCCCTGCACCGCCGCGGTCTGCCCCTGCTCGCTTTGCGGCGCGCTCGGCTTCCAAGAGCTTCGCAGCATCAACACAACAGCAATCGCAATGACAGCAATCAGCCCCAGCGCCAGCGGCAAGAACCTGATCTTCGACTTCGGTAATTCACTCTCGTCGACGGCTGTCTGCTCTTCCCGCACCACTTCCGCCGCAGTCGATGCCGCCTCCACCTTCGCCGGAAATACGATCGGCTTATTCGGCTCCAGCCTCGCCTTAATCTCCTCCAGGCTGCACCGCTCATCCGGATTGCGCCGCAGACACTCGCGCACAATCTCCGCAAACGCCCGCGGCATCTCCTCCGGCGGCGCTAGATCCCTGCTCGAGGTCCTGTCCCACACGAGTGTTCGCTGCGTCAGCGTCTCCACCAGCGTCATTCCCAGCGACCACACATCCGACGCCGGAGTCAGCACACCCGTTCCAACCTCTGGAGCATCGTATGGGCTCGGGGGCTCAAAGCGACTGCGAACCCCGCCGGAAGTGATGTTGTCCCCCGAAATCTTGACCTGATCGTTGACCACCAGAATATTCGCCGGCTTAAGATGCCCGTGGACAAACCCCTTCTCGTGCAGGTATCCAAGCGCATCTGCCACCGGGCCCAGCATCTCGCGCGTCTCGTCGGTCGTCAGCGCCCGCACCGGCAGGATCTGCGAAAGCACCTCATCGGCGCACTCCATCACCACATACACCAGCCCGATGGACCCGAACTGATACCGCCCCGAGCGATACACGCGCATTAGGTACGGATTCGACAGCGTCGCGGCCTTCGCCCACCCCGACACATAGGCATCCGCTTCGGCGCCCTCCGCCGGAATCAGCTTGATCGCCGCTCTCTTCGCAACCGGCTGAGGCAAGTCCGTACGGAAGATCCCGCTCGTTGCCGATCCGCCCAGCCACTCATGCAGAGCAAACCGCCCGTCGATCACGCGCCCTTCCCAACCAGCCGAGATGATCGGTCCACTCATGGCCCCTCATTGTATCCAAGCGCAGATCGAATTCCTCACTTTCTTTGCCGCCTTCCCCTTTGCTGTCCATTACTTAAGCCACAAGGTGTATCCTGCGTCTTCTTGCTTTGCATCTCTTCCGCCGCCAACGCATCCATTCACTGACAGCCCAACCCTCAGCACAGGTCCCAATTCATCATGAGCCATCCTCTCTTTGCTCCATTTCAGCTCCGCTCTGTCACTTTTGCTAACCGTATTGGTGTCTCGCCCATGTGCCAATACTCGGCCAACGATGGTTTTGCCAACGACTGGCATATGGTCCACCTCGGCAGTCGAGCCCAGGGTGGCGCAGGCCTGGTCATGTTTGAAGCATCCGCCGTCGTTCCCGAAGGCCGCATTACCCCCAGCGACCTCGGCATCTACAAAAACGACCACATCCCCGGCCTGCAGCGCATCGTCGACTTCATTCACTCTCAGGGAGTACGTGCCGGGATCCAGCTCGCGCACGCCGGCCGCAAAGCCTCCATGTCCTCTCCCTTCGCTGGCGCCGAGCACCTGGTCTCACCCTCCGAAGGTGGCTGGCAGCCCGTCGCCCCGAGCGCGATCCCCTTTGCCCCCCACTATGGAGTCCCCCAGGCGCTCGACCAGCCCGGTATCGACGCCATCATCGCGGCCTTCGCGCAGGCGGCAGAACGCGCCCTTGCCGCCGGCTTCGACTTCGTTGAGATCCACGCTGCCCACGGCTATCTGCTGCATGAGTTCCTCTCGCCGCTCTCCAATCAACGCACCGATGCTTACGGCGGCAGCTTCGAGAACCGCACCCGCCTCCTCCTGCAGGTCGTCGACGCCGTCCGCGCTGCCTGGCCAGCCAACCTCCCTCTTTTTGTCCGCATCTCTGCCACCGACTGGGTTGACGCAGGCTGGTCTGCCGACGAGTCCGTCGCGCTCGCCGGTCTCCTGCGTGCTCACGGCGTCGACCTCGTCGATGTCTCCTCCGGCGGCTTGGCTCCGCACGCAAAGATCCCCGTCGGTCCCGGTTTTCAGACTCCCTTTGCCGCGCGCATCCGCGCCGAAGCCGCCATTCCCACTGCTGCCGTTGGCATGATCACCGACCCGCTTCAAGCCGATGCAATCGTTGCCCAGGGCCAGGCCGATCTCGTCTTCCTCGCTCGCGAAATGCTCCGCGATCCCTACTGGCCCCTGCATGCCGCTGCGGCTCTGGGCGAATCCTCAAGCTGGCCCGTGCAGTATCTCCGCGCCGCGCCTCCGCACTCTCCTGCACGTGCCTCTGTGGCGCGTCCGGAACCAAAGCCTAAATCAAGCTAGGATTCGCACAGCCGGCGCGCTCTTTGCCGATATTTTCGTGCTCCCATTCGCGCTGCATTGGCCTATACTGCGTTTAACGAACGGCGCGTTGTCCTGCGCCCTGATCGCATTTATGGCCACGCAACTGTCCCCCAAGCGCGTCCACGAAGAACCCATCATCCCCGACCGTCTCTATTTCAAAATCGGCGACGTCGCGCGCATCTGCAAGGTCGAAACCTACGTCCTGCGCTTCTGGGAATCGCAGTTTCCTCAACTCAAGCCCGGCAAAAGTGGAACCGGCCAGCGCCTCTATCGCAGACGCGATGTCGAGATGGCCCTCGAGATCAAGCGCCTCGTGCATAGCGAGGGCTACACGCTCTCTGGCGCGCGTCAGGCGATGGGTGCGGTGCGCCGCGCCGGACAACAACCGCGTCTGCCGCTCTCTCCCGGCGAATCGGCCAAAAGGCTCGATCAGGCTGCAGCCATCATCGGTTCTGCACGCGCTGAGCTTCGCGAGATCGCCGGCCTCCTCGCCACACCGGAGCCGCAAATTCCGCGCCGCCGTCCCCGCTTGACCTCCCTGCAGGCCACCACCGAGTCGCTCTTTCCCTCCTGACTCCGATTCGGCTTCCCGCTGCCCTGCTGCGTCCTATCTCTCCTCAGCTTCTTGTGGAAAAGCGCTCGTACCTTTCTCATCAATAGCGAATCGGTTACATCGCATCGACACCGGCGGCATAGTTACGCCAGAATTGAACTGGCGGAAGCGTTGCATTCGCTCTGCAATTCGTATCTTTTTCGCATCAACACACTGAACAAAAATCGCCGTAATCCGCATATTTGCACGCGAACCAAGGCAGAACACACTTCTGCCTCTCACGGCCTTCACACCACAAGTTACCCCACGCTCTCCAGTAACTGATTTGCATTACTCTCTAGCGATTTCTCAGGTATCGGACGAGGCACCGAATGTGCCTTTTTTCTACACCTTTGCGCCATTGTTCCTGCAGCGCAATCGGGCTACGTTCTAACCATCAGGCCTTGGTATCAAAAACAGCATCCAACAAAACAATAAGAGGAAGCAATGTCCACTTCTGAGCAGTACTTCAGCCTTGTCAGGACCAGTAAGAGCAGTTGGATCGCAGTACCGGCACATCAAACAGCGCAAGCCGCGGACGGCACCATTTACGTTCGCGAACCCGACGCCTCCATCCTGCGCAACTCCGCCCCGATCCCCGGACGCCTCTTCGCACAAGCCTCGGGTGCACGCGCCAAGTTCGCAGAGCGGTTTCCGCGACTCACTATCGCGATGATCGCCTTCGCTATCTTCACCATCAGCGTCACCGCCGAGGTCGAGGTTCTACGCCACGCCGGCTACTTCTGGCGCTAACGTTTCTCACACTTCGCTCCGCTCAACGGAACCTACTCAGCACTCCGTTGACAGACTGATTGGAGCACGGAAGACGCGGCGGGATATCCCGCCGCTTTTATTGCCCGCGACACGCCCACAGAAAATGACAGTGCACACATCGCGGCGTTCGCCTCTGCGATCTATTTTTGCTTTGGAGCCAGAAGCAGGTGTGCACCAGGCTGCTTCCTCCGTGGGCCAAGTCACAGCACCCCTCGTTCCGCCGGCCTAGAATCGCATGATTCCGAAAGCTCTGTCCCTGCAGAGGAGAATCATGCCGAACACACGCCGCCAATTTCTTCAATCCAGCGCAGCACTGGCAGTGGGCCTGGTGGGCAGCGACAAATTCGCTGCCGCCGAAGCGCCGGCCCCGCAGGCGTCCGCGTCCGGCACACCGGCTCCGGCTGGCGAAAGCCACTGTCAGGTTCCAAAGATGAAGTTCGGAAAAGTGGAAGTCAGCCGTCTGGTGCTGGGTGTCAACCCGCTCTATGGATTCGTCCACTACAACAACAACTTCTCGTCTGCGGTCCGCGAATGGTATTCGCCGGAGCGCGTCGTTGAAGTCCTGCACCGTGCCGCCAGCTTCGGTATCAATGCCTTCAACTTCGTCAACGTCCCGCGCTCGGGCGACGACTGGCTGCGCTTCGTTTCCGAAGGCGGCTCCATGCACCTGATCATGCAAATCACGGCCCACGACGATCCCGCGAAAATCGTCGAGCTCTACAAACCCCTCGCCATGCAGCGCCGCGGTGAAGAGATCGACGCCGCCTTCCAGCATGGCGCCATGGCCAGCGAGCGCGAATGGTGCAAGAAGGCGCGCGACCTGGGCGTGATGGTCGGCGTGGGCACGCATAAGCCCGAAGTCATCGAGATGTGCGAGGAACAAGGCTGGGACGTCGACTTCTATGCCGGCTGCGTCTATAACCGCACACGCACCAATGACGAGTGGAGAACCCTGTTGGACGGCAACCTGCCCGAGATGACCCGCGAGATCTACCTCCAGAGCGATCCCGACCGCATGTACAAGGTCATGCGGCAGACACCCAAGCCGTGCTTTGCCTTCAAGATTCTCGCTGCCGGCCGCGTGGCCGATGAGGCCGTCCCCGACGCCTTCAAGAAGGCCTACGCAAGCATCAAACCCAACGACGCCGTCTACGTGGGAGTCTTCCCCCGGAACAAAGATGAGATCAAGGAAAACGCCCAGCTGGTGTGCAGCCTCCTGACGAGCGCTTGAACAGCCTCGAATACATTTGGTGATTGTCGCTTCAGATCTGCGAGGTAGGCCCACGGCGCAAGAGCAATGGGCCTAGTAAGGCTTGTGTGGTGAACAGTGCTACTTCGGGGGCTCCGAAGATTTTACTTCTATGATTTCGCCGATGGTGGCGGTCGCAGCCTCCGATTGCGACGACGTTTGTGTAGGAGTCGGCGAGACCACAAGTTGGCTGAGATCGGCAAGTTCGGCTTGGGGTCCCGTCGCCAAGGCTGGGCTCGTCCCATCGACCAGCCGGGGATAGACGTGCGACAACCCGGCACTATAGCTCATGTTTCTAACTTGAAAGGGCAAAGATTCGCCGGCGGAAAGAAGGGTTTGCCTTATATTGTCGCAATCTCGTTCCTCCAATTCGCCGATCTGGTGAAAGAGCAGGAACAGATCGTAGGCTCGCATGATGTGTTGGGGACGCTTAATGCCAACGCGATCGGCTACGAGCACTGCCTTCGCGTCGTTACTGAGCACTGGCGCCTTGAGGACCAAGCCTGCCGCATAGACAAACGCTTCGCCAAGCCCGATGTGAAGCGCATTTTCCTGACCTACGAGCTGGATACTCGTATAGGTGGAATGCGGATCATTCGACGTAAAGGCACCCAGAGTTCGCTCCTCCAATACCACAAGTGCCCCGTTACTCATTGCCTTCTGAGCACCAGGGAGAAACAAGGAACTCTTCCGTTGCCCCCGACGGGTGATCTCCCCTTCAACCGACTCCGGAATCACCGGTTGAATTCCATATCGGCGCTTCAACTTTTTCAAAAGTTCGCCTTGGCCAGAAACGAAGATCTGAATGAGAGCATCCGTATCGCAGACCAAGATCTGAGGATTTTCGGAAGCCCCAGCTGCAGCCATTAGGCGGCTACACCCTCCAGCACGCTGCTAAACCGCTCGGCAAACGTGTCTTCATCAATCATCAGCATTTCGGCAGCTTTGGATTCGCTGATCGCGAGACTGCGCACTGCATCCAAGACTCGCGCAATGTAAGACACCGGCAAACGAAGAGACCGGGAAGGAAGGGTGGTCATCCTAAGCGACACTGGCAGCATCTCCGCTCCGGCTGCTCTCTGAAACTCGCTCGTATCTAGGGCGCGAGGGGTCAGGACCTTCAGCTCTTGCGCAATTGAGGCGTCCTGATACTGTTCAACTAATCCGGCCCCAATAAAGCCATAGTCCCGCGCTGAGCGTAGAACGAACTTTAGCTCCACCTGCGAATATGCAACGAGCGATGCCAGGTTCTCCACCGAGAGAGCATCCCAATGTAGGCCGAGCATTGACTGCAGATGACGAAGCATTTCGCTGGAAACTAGCGTCTCGGCTGCAAAAGCCTCAGCCCTTACCTCCTTGACATCGGTCTCACTTACCTCGTCTCTGAAATCGATTGCGGCCGCCTCACTCTCGATATCGAAGATCGCATGGGCCAATTCATGCATCAAAACGTGGTTCCGCCGAAACCAATCCTGCTTATAAGTGTTCACGAATAAGCATGGCCGTTGTTCCCCGGGGCCTCCAACGTAGAAGCTGCAGCCTTCAATTCGAGATTCGGGAATCGGCGCTTCAATGATCAAGACCCCGAAATTGCGAAGCAGGGGACGAACTAAATCTCCGTTACCCTTAACCAATATCCGGCGCGGAAATCCAAGCTGCAGCTGATCACGAATCACTTTCGCAGCCTCGCGCCCTTGGACGCTCGGTGATGCCTGACGGTGGGGCTGAATTTGTTCCGCCACCACCTTGAACAGGAGCTGCCAGCGAGAGTTCGGTGCAGACGTCGCGCAGTCGAGCTGATGCGCGTAGAACCCTAGCCGTCGAATTAGAAGGACGAGTTCGCGATCGACTACGGACAGCTTTTCGCCTTCACGAAACTTGAACCAAATCGCGGGCGCCTCTTTAACTGCCCCCGATATTAGGGCATCCTGGCTCACACCAAGAACACTCGCCAGTTCCGGAACAACATAACCGGGCAAGTCGCGGCTGCCTTCCACCCAAGCCTTGAAGATCCTGGAGTTGATTCCAAGTAGGGCAGCGCAGACCTCGGAAGTGAGGTGAGCGTCGTTCAGAAGGTCGATCAGCATGCTTTAAGGGCTCCGAGTGCCTGGCGGTCCCTTTTCGGGCACGCCTCTGGAGGGATAGATGGGAGAGCGTCGGTAATGTTAGCTCCGCGGACTGTGGATCAGCCTAGCCCCACAATCGTGGACCAGCCCATCCCACTTTTGTTAAGCCGCCGCTGTTGTACTCCGTAGGTTCTGCCAACAGCGTCACTTCAGGATCATGCGCGATCAATAAGGAAAGCTCCGTGACCGTCGGCACGCGCTAATCCTATCGGCAAAACCCGACAAGCACAACATATCGTTTTGGATGCAACGGAAACCTTCGTGATCCCCTCTTTCGCCGTCAGAGAGCGAATCCCTGATTCTAGCCTCCCACAGTCGGAAGAGACTCAGTTTTGACACTTTGGCAAATCATTGATTTTATTGGTCGGGACGGGCAGATTTGAACTGCCGACCCCTCGCACCCCAAGCGAGTGCTCTACCAGGCTGAGCCACGTCCCGACACAGTCAAGCCGGCTCGGAGGAGCCGGCCTTTGGGGTCTCACTCAAGTTTACACCAGCCACAGACGCCGATCTCACGCTCTTCCGCCCGAAACCTACGCCCCCTTCCACTCCCGCAACGCCCGCCGCGCCGCATGTACGCCGCACATCCCATGCACCCCACCCCCCGGTGGTGTCGACGACGAACACAAATACACCCCCGGCGTTCCCGTCGCATATCCGGGCCGAAACACAAACTGCCGCACCGTCATCGCTCCGCCGCTGATGTCCCCTCCCACAAGGTTCGCATCCATCGCCTCCAGCGCCGCCGGCGACGACACCCTCCGCTCCAGCACACAGTCCTTGAACCCCGGCGCAAACCGCTCGATCTGCGCCTCGATCTGCTCCGTCATGTCGACAGTCGACCCGTTCGGCACATGACAATACGCCCACAACACATGCTTCCCTTCCGGTGCCCTCGACGAATCGTAGAGCGACGGCTGCGCCACCAGAACAAACGGCCTCTCTGCACAACGTCCGCGTGCAACTGCATCCTCGGCAGCGGCAATCTCCTCGAACGTCCCGCCCAGGTGTACCGTGATTGCCCGCGTGCAATCCTGCGCCTTCCACGGAACGGGCTGCGACAACGCATAGTCGATCTTGAACGCGCCCGGACCCGCCACAAACTTCAGCGCTGCAGCACCAAACTTCGCTGTCGCCTTCTCTCTCACAATCGCCGCCAACGCCCGCGGCGTCGTATCGAACAGCGTCAGCGTCTTCTCTCCGCCCAGATCTCTCCACGCCTGCGCATCGATCCGATGCGACGTATGCACCTTTCCACCCAGGCTTTCAAGATGTGCAATCAGCGCTCTCGTGATCGCGCCCGATCCGCCGCGCGGCACCGGCCATCCCACTGCATGAGCGGCCGCGCCCAGCACCAACCCCACCGCCGTGCTCAGTGGCTGGTCGAAGCTCAGACACGAATGCCCCGCCAGCCCCGCAAACAAGGCCCGCGCCCGCACACCCTCGAACTCATTGCGCGCGATCCATCGAGCCGGTTGCATCGCGCTCATCCCGAACCGCGCCATGCGCAACGGATGCCGTGGCACATGCAACACCGGCCCCAGCGCATCTTTCGCAAACTCGTCCCAATGCTCCACCAGCGGATCGAGCAGCGCCCGCCATCGCCGCCCATCCATCCCCAGCACCCGATCGACCGTGTGCAGATCGCGCTCCAGCACCACCGCCGATCCATCGTCCAGAGGATGCGCCAGCGGCGCCTCGCCATGCACCCACTCCAGCCCGTACTTTTCCAGCGGCGGCGACTTGAAGAACGGCGACCCAACCGCCATCGGATGCACCGCCGATCCAAAATCGTGCAGAAATCCTGGCTGCGTCAGAGGCAGCGTCCGCGCCGCGCCGCCCGCCTCGGCCTCCGCCTCATACACATCGACGCCAAGCCCCGCCTGCGCCAACGTGATCGCTGCCGCCAGCCCATTCGGTCCCGACCCAACCACGATCGCACGCCGTTCGCTCATGCGCTCATCCTATTCCGCCCGAGACCACAGTGCCCATCCTTGCCGTGTTCTTTGCAACCAGGGTGGGAAAGCACGAACCCTCCCCTTGCACTGTCATCCCGAGTGAGTGCAGCAAGTCGAGGGATCTGCGGTTGCCTTTGGTCGGCATCCTGTCGTCCACTACTCCCCACTTCCCACCGCCGTGTCATCCTGAGACTTCGCGCGTGCTTGGGGCCCCGAGAACGATGCAATCGTGTGCGGGGTAAGCCGAGCGAAGGATCTGCTGTTCTGCCCTTCCGCAAATCGCCACACCCTTCAATCGTGCGTTCCCAAATCCGCAGGCCACTCCACTACCGCAAACCGTCCATCCTCCGCCCGCGCCAACTCTGGCGCATACAGCCCCAGAAACTTCCGCCGCCACCAGTTCCCCGTACTCCGCTTCTCCTCCAGCGAAGTAAACCAATACTGCCACAACACCGCGCGCACAAACCTCGGCGGCGTCTGCCCAAACGGATTATCCCGAAACAATGCCAGCACATCTCCATCGTTCTCCAGCAGCCGCTCCTCCGTCTGCGGAACAATCTGGCTCTGTCGCCAGTCGCTCAACGAACAGAACCACAAATTCCAGTCAAAGCGCGGCTGATACGGCGCATAAATCCGCGGCGCCTCATTCAATAACTGCGGCTTGTTGCGAAACAGATACGGCGTCCAGTTCTCCCCATCGTTCGATCCCTGAAACTCAATGTCGTACCGCCCGCGCGTCATCACCGCAAACAACCCATACTGATTCGCAATCCGGAAAGGTTCGAGCGCAGCGATCGGCGCCGTAGGGAGCAAAGCTCCCCGCAGCAGGCAACCCAACCATCTCCGCCGTCGTGTCATACCCAATCCACGTCAGCATCAACCCGCTCACCGCCAGCCCCAGCGCACGCCAATGCCGCGTGAAACGCCGCTGCCATCGCGGCCGCATCCGCAACTTCCAGTCCAACAGCCGTCTCCGCCGCATCCTCCGCGACCGCGCTTCCCTTCCGTCGCCAGGATCGACAGCCTCTCTTCCGCGCGTTCCTCCATCTTCACGGCAGCGACGGCTTCAGGCCTCCACCGCGCCGGCACAAATCTCCGCAGCATCCCGTCATCCAGCAAGAGAAACCCCAGCGACAACACCAGGTAATTCAGGAACGTATAGTTCGCCGTCAAAATCACGCCGATCTCCCACGGCGTCACAATACAAAAGCACACCAGCCGCACACGCCGCGGGAAGAACAGCATCAGCACGATCCCCAGCTCCATCACCAGCGTGCCCGCCGCAGACGCAGCGTGAAACCAGTGCGGCAAATGTTCCGCGTACCAACCAATCCAAGTCGGCAGCGGCCCATTCTGGTAGTACTCGTCCATCGCCGTCATGTTCCGCCACTGCTCATCGCCGCTCAGCAGCTTCACCATGCCCGATTCGAAATAGATCCGAAACCACTCCCACTGCAGCAGCCACAAACTCGCGCGCGACGGCGGATCGCTCGCACCCCATCCGGGCAGCGGCCCGCGCGGCACAAAGAACAGCGCCACAAATCCTGCCTCCAGCAACATCCCATCCGACTGATAGCTCGAGAACTCCCCCGACGCCGCCACGAAACGAAAGAAAGCAACGCCAGCAAGCGAAGAAACTCACCCGCGGCCACAGATTCAGAAACGCAATCGTCGCTGCCACGAGCCCGACCCACGTCACCGCCATCAGCGCGTGGTCGCTCGCAGACCACCAATACAACGACGGCGCGTACCAATACTTCGTCGCCGGCAACGCCCGCGCAATGGCAGCCAGATACTGCCCCGCCGGAAGAATCCCCTCCGGCCCAATCAACCCTTTGATCTGAAACAGAAGCGAGTAGAACGCCGAGAAGTAAATCAGCGCCAGCGCCCGCAGAAGAATCCAGCGCGCAATCAGCCGGTCCGCCGGCCCATACCGCCCGTCAAACAGCCAGCGCAGCGCATTGAGCGGCGTCCTCATCGCAGCAACAGTCTATGCCGTTCCTACCCTGTTGGATGCACCGCCTGCTGACGGCCGCGCAAGCGCCAATTGGCCGCACCGCAGGTGCCAGTTGGCCCCACCGCAGGTGGCGATCTCACTCCGGCATCGGACCTCCGCTGGTCAGGGCCTTGATAATCTCCACCTCGCGCTCCCGGTACGGCCTCCCATCGGGATAGAACACGTCGTGCTGCCACACCATCGGCTGGTCGCTCACATACGGCCGCTGCCACGAGTCCCACGGAATCCAGGTCTGGCTCTTGCCCGCCACAAGTCCCCAGTTGATCGCCCCCACGTGATACTTCTTCGCCAGCGGCAGAATCGTATCGAACGTGCTCCCAATATTCCGCGCCATGTATTCGGTGCAGATGATTGGCCGGTGAAACTGCTCCAACGTCTTCACACGCTCTTCGAATTTCTCCGGCCATCCGTACTCGTGAAAGCTGATCACGTCCGACTGCTCAATCTGAATCCGCGTCACCGGCGTCATCTTCTCGAGCGAACTCCAGTCCCCGTGCCACACCCCGCTCGTCAACGGCTGAGTTGGATTTTGAGCTCGCGCCCACTGAAACACCTGCGGCAACAGCTTCGCAATAATCTCGTTCTTGTCCTTGGGATCGCCCTTCGCATATGAGCTGTCGTTTCCATTGTCCGGCTCATTCCACAAGTCCCACGCCAGAATGCGCTTGTCGTTTGCAAAGGCCCCCACCACGCCCTTCACATATTGTTTCAGCTTGGGATATTGGCTTGCATCGGCCAGCACCACTGCTCCCGGAGCCTGCACCCAACCCGAGTTGTGTACCCCCGGAATTGGCGGCCGCTGCGGCCCCAGCTTCGGAAACGGATCCCAGCACGAATCGAACAGCACAAACACCGGCCGGATATGATGTCGCGCGGCAATCGTCAGAAAATCGTCGATCCTCTTCTTGAATCCCTCGGGGTCTTGCTCCCATAGCAGGTTGTGCAGAAACACGCGCATCGTGTTCATGCCGATCGCCTCAGCCCATCCAAGCTCGCGATCGATCGTCTTCGGATCGTACGTGTCCGCCTGCCACATCTCCAGCTCATTGATCGCCGTCGACGGCAGAAAATCCGCGCCCACCGGCCACGGCTGCTCCGCGTACCACGCGTTCGCCTTCTCCTCGCTCCACCGCCCCTGCGCTCCTGCCTTCACCGCTGCCGCCGAACATCCCAAGGCAACCAACACCACCGCGATCGAACGCAACCAACCAGTCATGGCTCTCCTTTACACGAAACTGCATTCTACTCTGCGGATCGCGCGAAGTGGCCCCACCCCCGGCGTGGCCGCGTCAGCGGCGGTTGGCCGCACCGCAGGTGCCCCAGCATGCACGATAGATCTCTTCAATCTCCGCTTCCGTCGGCACCCGCGGATTGTTCTGCGGCGATCCCGACGCCAGCGCCTGCTCCACCATCAACGGTATCTTCGCCAAGTACTCCTTCTCGCCAATGCCGAACTCCTTCGGCGTCGGGACCTCAAGCTCTGCGTTCCTCCGATACAACGCCCGAATCAGCAGCTCGACTGCCTTCTCCGGCGCGTCCTCGACTGCGGCAACTCCCATCGCGCGCGCGCAATCCGCATAGCGCTCCATCGCCGCACTCGCCGAAAATTCCGTCACCGCCGGCAGCAGCATCGCATTCGACAATCCGTGGGGCACATGAAAATGCGCGCCCAGCGGCCGGCTCATTCCATGCACAAGTGCCACGCTCGCATTGGAGAAAGCCATGCCCGCCTGCGTCGCCGCCAACATCATCGCCTCGCGCGCCTCGCGATTGCCTGGCTCGCGCACGCACACCGGCAGCACCTTCCAGATCACCCGCATCGCCGTCAACGCGAGCCCCTCCGAAAACGCATTCGCCTTGCGGCTGACATACGACTCAATCGCGTGCGTCAGCGAGTCCGTTCCGGTGTCTGCGGTCAACCGTTTCGGCATGCTCAAGGTCAGTTCGAAATCCACCAGCGCCGCCGTCGGCACCAGCACGCCGCCCGCGATCAGCATCTTCTCGCCTGTCTCGCTATCGGTCACCACCGTGAACCGCGTGACCTCCGACCCCGTGCCCGCCGTCGTTGGAATCGCGACATGCAGCGGTCCAGCCAGCGGAATCGGGTTCGGCGTCTTGTAGTCGCGCACCTTGCCCCCATTCGCCGCCAGCATCCCCATGGCCTTCGCTGTATCGATCGGGCTTCCACCACCGAGGCTCATCAGGCTGTCATGCTTGCCTTCGCGAAACACCCGCACACCTGCATCGACCACAGCAGACGTCGGGTCCGCCACCGTCTCGTGAAAAATCTCCGCACGAATTCCCGCATCTTCGATTTGTCTCCGCAGCCGCTCCGCAAGCCCCTGCCCATACAAGAACGAATCCGTCACGATCAACGGACGCCTGCATCCAAGCTGCGCCAACACCGCGCCCGCTTCGTTGAACGCTCCCCCGCCGATCTTCAGAAGAGACGGAATCCGTATCTCAACACTCATCGCTTCAACATACCCTGTTCTCTGTTCCTTCTAAAGGTCTTCTTCTCGCAACACGGAACGCGTGGGGTCGCGCGGGTCTACGTGGACCTTGATGGTTTCGCCTTTGTAGGAATCGGCCCAGGCCTGCGCTTCTTCTTTGCTGCCGAACCCTTTGCTATAGTCGCCCATTTGCTGCTCGGGATTGTTGTAAATGTAGGTGAGCGTGGCCTTGTAATAGGAAAGGTCTGGGTATGCGCGCATGCCCGGAGTATCATCCTCGATGAAAGCGACACTCACTATGTCGATGACGGCGGAGACCGTCGGCCAGTTGCGACCGCGAGTGCGTCTTTTCCAGCTGTCTAAGAGCTGCCAGCAGAGGCCCACGAGCATGACAGCCCCGACAAACAGGGCGATCAGAACGACATCGAAGCGAGTGAGTGGCCGTCCACCGAGCACGAGAATGCTTGCTAATAACGGAGTTATTGTCAAGCTCGCCTCCCTCTGAACGATCAATGTTTTAGGCCAAGAGCCTATTCCCTATTCCCTGTCTTCCCCAGCTCCGCCGCCTTCTTCCGTTCCGCAGCCGCCTCTTCCGCCCGTCCCTGCCGCTCCAGCGCAATCGCCAGCTGTTCATGCGGCACCGCAAATGTTGGATCGGCAGCAATCGCCTCCTGGTAGCGCCCAATCGCTTCCGCGATCTGCCCGCGCAGCATCTCCTGGTTCCCTGCATTCATCGAGAAGTTGGCCTTCTGCCGGTTCACTGCGCCCCGCGCCAGCTCCGCCGCCTCTTTGCGCAGTCCTGCTGCCTCACTCCGCAGCTCCGCCATCTGTTTGCGCAAATCGGCCGCCTTCGCCGCATCTCCCCCCGCCTCCACCGCATCTGCCTGCGACCCCGCATTCGCCGCTTCCTCCGCCAGCACCCCCGCCAGCGTCACACGCGGCCCCGGCTGTCCCGGCAGCAGAGGAATCGCCTTCCTCAACGCATCTGCAGCCTCCGGCAGGCGCGCATCCTGCTTCAGCGTACTGCCCAGAATCGCCCACGTATCGCCGCTCTCAGGACGCAAAGCCGCAGCCTTCTTCAGCTGCACCACCGCATCGTCCAGCCTGCCGATCTGCATCAGCAGGATTCCCAGCGTGTACGGCGGATCCTGCAGCCTCGGATCGATCTCGCCCGCCTTGCTCAGTTCCTTGATCGCATCGTCATACCGATCCTTGAACTTGTACGCGAGGCCCAGGTCATAGTGCAGTTGAGGATCGTTCGGATCGAGCGTCAGCGCCTTCTCAAAATCCCCAATCGCCTCGTCAAACGCCGACAGCTGCACATGCGCCACCCCAATGTTCTCGTACACCACCCCATCGTTTGGATCCAGTGCCTGCGCACGCTGCAGCACGTCCAGTCCCTCTTTCGCCTTCCCCGTCAGCGTCAACGCGAGGCCCAGATTCGTCAGCGCACTCGCGTTCTTTGGATCGCGTTCCACGGCTTTTTCAAACCACGGAATCGCCTCCTGCTGCCGTCCCAGCCGTTGCAGCGCCATCGCCAATTCCAGTTGCGCGCCCGGCAAATCTGGATTCGACTTCAGCGCCGCATCGAACTGCCCGACCGCCTCGTCGTCCCGTCCCGCCGCTGCCAGAGAACGCCCATACTCGAACTCCGCGCGTGCATCGGGCGGATCGCCTTTCGCCACTGCTTCCAGCGTCATCAGCGACCCCGAAAGATCGCCCTGCTCTCGCAGCACCACTCCCAGATGAACTCTGGCGATCGCCAGAGTTCCATCCAGCTCAACCGCGTGCTCAAATCGCTTGCGCGCTGCGTCCCACTGCTTTTGCTGTGCATACAGCGACCCGATCGCGTCTTCCAGGTCCGCGCGCTCACCCGCGATTCGTTCCTCCGCCGCAAGCTGCGCAATCGCCGCATCCACATTGCCTACCGCAGCCAAAGATCGCGCATACGCGTCGAGAAGCCTCGCACCGGCTTGACCCGACGGAGATCCGCCCTTCCCGCGCAGTGCCTGCTCAAAATGCGGAATTGCCTTTGCCGCTTCGCCGGCCGCAGCATAGGCCAGCGCAAGATTCGCTTCATTGCCCGCGTCGCCCGGCTTCAGGCGCGCTGCCGTCTCCAGCTCTGCGATCGCCTCGGGCGCACGGTTCATCTCCAGCAGCAACGCTCCCAGCGCCTCGTGACCCTCCGCAATGCGCGGCGCAAGCTTCACGACCTCGCCGAATTTCTCTCGCGCCTGCTCGAGATCGCCGCTTCGCTGCGCGGCATACCCCGCATGAAAAGCCGCATCCGCCCGTTTTAACGGATCGTTGGCTGTGTTTGCCTGCTGCCCCGCCGCCTGACACACCGCCAAAACGCAAAGCAGGCCCGCTGCGCTCACCCGCATCCGCTACCTCTCCGCAGGCTTGGGATCGTTGCGATGCTGCAGATCCACCACCATCTGGAACTCTCGGTTCGCCGCTGCCACCTGCCCCGTCGCGCGATAGGCCTGCCCCAGCAGATTGTGCGTGATGTAATTCGATGGATCCATCTGCGCTGCATGATCCAGATAGTGCAGCGCTTCAATCGGGTGACTCAGCTTCAGGAACGTCTCGCCCAGCAAGATATACGGGCCCGTCGCAGTCGGCTCCAGCAACACCGCGCGATTCAACGCCTCCTGCGCTTTCTCGTATTCTCCCGAACGTACGTACGCATCGCCCAGCCGGTCATACAGATCGGGATTCATTGGATCGATCGTTCGTTCTAATTCGAATTCCTTGATCGCCGTCGCCGAGTCGCCCCGCGCCAGCGCCACTTCGCCCAGCAATTCGTGCGCAAGGGGCAAATGCGGATCGAGCTCCAGCGCCTTCGCACCTTCCACACCTGCCTGATCCTTCAGCTCACGCCGCAAAAACATCCGCCCGGCCAGCAGATGTGCCCGCGCCGAATCCGGCTCAAATCCAAACTGCGCAGCAAAGGCATGGCGCGAATCGTCGTACCGCTGCACATCGGCGTAGCAGAGGGCCAGCACATAGTTCGGATCGATGTTCGCGCTCTCCACCGGGGCGCGGCCCTTCTCCAGCAGCGGGATCGCCTCCGCGACATGCCCCTGCCGAAACAGGCTCACCCCATGCATCTCGATCGACTCGTGATCCTCTGGGTCCTCTGCCGCCGCCTTCGTAAACGCTTCGATCGCCTCGGGAAACTGCTCGCGCTGATAGAAGATCACGCCACGAAGCCGTTCCACTCCTGCAGGCTCGGGCGTCTGTTTGGCCAGCGCGTCCAGCTGAGTCATCGCCTGGTCCAGCCTGCCTTTGCCCGCCAATGCCTTCGCAGAATCGAGAGTCGGCGCATCCCCCTGCGGGTCCTGCGCGGGTGCTGCCCCAGGGGCCGAAAAGACGAGAAGAAGAGCGACAAAAGAAAGAAAATACATGCGCTGCATGCGGCAGACCTGACTTGAAGTGTATTTCCCCGGGCGCCTCGATTGCCAATGTCCACATCGACAAAACTGGAACGCCACTCAAAAGAAGAGGGGAGCCGAAGCTCCCCTCTCAGGTTCGGGTTCTCACGTCGCTTAGAACTGCACGCGCATCGAGAACTCCAACTGACGCGGTCCGCAGTCGTTGCCGGGGCCGCAGCCGCCACCTTCACCGTTGATTGAGCCGGTCGACTCGATGTTGCCGCCCGGGTTACCCGCAGTGATGTGGTTGAACGCGTTAAAGGCATCCATCCGGAATTTCGTGACCACGTTCTCCCAGATCGTGAACGCCTTCGTGATCGCGAGATCGGTCGAGAAGAACGTCGGGCCACGGTAGGTGTTGAGACCTGCGTTGCCGTAGTGATCAAGACCGGGGTTGGTGAAGATCCCCGTGCCCGGATCCGTAGTTACGTTCGTCGTTTGCGCCTGATAGAACGTGCGTGAGCCGGTACCGGCGGAGTTCGCCACGAACTTCGTGAGACTGGTCTTCATGTGCCCAGTTGCATTGGGGACGCACCCTCCGCTCGTCGCCGGATTCGGAGTTGTGTTCACGTTGTTGCCGCATTCGTTGTAGCTGACCGTGAACGGCAATCCACCAGACCAGTTGGTGACCCAGGCAAGCTGATACCCGCCAATCAGCAGATCGGTCGCGCGGTTTGCGTTTTGCACAAACTGCTGGCCCTTGCCGAAAGGAAGGTCGTAGCTGCCATAGAACGTCAGCTGTTGTGCCCGAACCTGGCTGTCGCGCAGGTGCGTCAGAACGTGGCTCCAGGTCCAGAGATTCGAAGTGTCCCCGAACGCGCTGGCCCACTGGTAGTTGGCATTCACCGACAGCCCGTGCTTCATTGCCTGCGTGAGGGTGACCTGGAGGGCATCGAATTCCGTGTTTTGCGTATCACCCCGGAACGCAATGCTGTTCGTCCATCCGCAGGCGCCCGCAGGAAGCGGAACCGTGGCGTAAGGCGAACCCGGCGAGGTGTAGTTGGGATCCGAGCAAGCCGGCAGTTTGGCTGCGAAATAACGCTGCAGCAGGTTGTTGGTCGCGGTGCCGCCGTCGGCCGCGATCGTCCCCGCGGGCACCGAAGGATCGTAGTGAAGAGTCTGACCCGTGACGCTGTTGGCGCCCGGAAGAGTGACGAAGGCCTCGTTCGGGTTGGTGCCGTTGCTGTCGCCGTCTCCCAGGGTATGCGTTCCCTTGTTGCCCACGTAGGCTACCGTCAACGATGTCGTGGCGGTGAGGGCACGCTGCACGCTCAGGTTCCAGGCATCGATCGTCGGGAAATTGAGCGGCTGATTGCGGGCGCTGGAACTGACCGCGGATCCAGGATTGGGCAGCAGCCCATTCGATGGAACCGGGATCGGCGTGTAGGGTACCGGTCCGGCGGCTAGCGTAAACGCCGCAGCTTCCGCCGAAGGAGCGTTGATCTGCTGGTTGGCCAAAACCGGGATGTTCTGCGTGACCGTATGGCCGAAGATCGAACCGAACACACCGGTGTCGAAGCTGCGTCCATAGCCGGAACGGATCACGGTTTTGTCGTTGAGCTGATACGTGACGCCTATGCGAGGTGCAAACTGCTTGCCCTTGCTGATGTTCCAGCCGAGGTCCGAGGGAACGCCGCCGATGCCGGCCACGTGCAGGTAGCCATCGGTGATGTTCAGCAGTGCGCCGTTGCCTGCGCCATTGACCGACTCTGGGAAGTAGATCTCCCAGCGTACGCCAAGGTTAAGCGTCAGCTTGCGCGTCGCACGCCAGGTGTCCTGTCCATAGAAGAAGGTGCGCTTCTGGAACTCCTTGGCGTTGGTTGAAGTGGAGACGTAGCGGTTGAAGCTCGTCACGTCGCCCAGCATGAAGGATGCGAATCCCAGACCGTCCGTGCCCGTCACGGGGTTCTGCGTCGGGCCGACATTGAAGTTGAGCAGGCCGGCGCGATCGTTGTCCGAAGGCACACGCAGGTTGCGTCCATACCGCAGATCGGCGCCAACCTTTACGGTGTGGTTGCCGATCACTCTCGTCCAGTTGTTCACGATCTGGAACTGGTCTTCGCGCTCGGTCAATGGGCAGTTGCAGCGGTTGATATTCAGGCCGTCGCCATACACCGTGCCGTTGGTTCCACCGCCGCCGCCCGGCAGGTTGGTAACGTTGAATCCCGGCGATCCGGAGGTGATGTTGCCGCCAATGTTAATCCCGGGAATGCCAAGTGTGTCGGCAAACTCGGTGCCCTGGTCATGCTTCGTATCGATGACGTTGTAACGGTAGTAGCCCAGCCGGAAATCGGTCAGCAGCTTGGGGCTGATGGCGATATCCATACCGGAAGCCAGGCTGTCGTTCGCGCCGTTCGAGTTGCCGCCATAGTTGCCGATGCCGAAACCGGGACCACCGGCCGCGCCGAACATGACTTTGCCCGAGAGAGTGTCCCAGAACCGCGAGAAGCGCTCAAACGCGTGCATCTTGTCGTTGATGGTGTAGTCCACCCGCTCTGTCCACTGGTTGCTGTTGAACAGACCCGTGCCTGGCTCATTGAAGTTCTTATCCAGGCCGTTCACATCGCCCACGCCGGTCCCCAGCCCGATCCCCTTGGTAGAGGGCTCAAGATACTTAAGAAGCGCCAGCGTCTGCGGAGACAGAAGCGCCGTGGGAATCACGTTGCAGGGATACGGCTCACCGTTCGCACCCGTCGATCCGCAACCCGGAGCAACTGCCGCCCCCGTGTTGTTGTAAATCGTTCCGGCTGCGCCCAGCTGAGTCTTGTACTCGCTGAAGTCTGCGCCCGGGATTCCGCTGGGACCAACTTCGTTGCCCAGTGCCGTCTCCGTCAGCAACGCCGTAGGCAGCGTATCGGTTGCCGAGGTGCCCACCTTCTGGCGCTGCGCCTCATAGTTGAAGAAGAAGAACAGCTTGTCCTTGATCGCCGGACCGCCAATCGATCCGCCAAAACGGTTCTTCAATCCCGCCGGCATCGTGCCCGGAGCTTGTGAAAAGGGATCGCGCGCGTAGTTGGCGTTGCCCGTGCGGAAGTCGTACGCGCTGCCGTGGAAGGTGTTCGTGCCGGACTTGGTCTGTGCGGTAACAACTGCGGAAACCGCCTTGCCCAACTCGGCGTCGTAGTTCTGCGTGGTGATCTTCGTTTCCGTCACCGCATCCATTGCCGGGTTAATGACGATGATGCCCAGAATCGGATCCTGGTTATCCGTGCCGTCCAGCTCGAAGGCCGTTCCGCCAAATGCCTGGCCGTCCACCTGAATCTGCTTCGACCCCTGCGGGTTCTCATCGGCTGCGTGAGACCAGCCGAGCAGCTGCGCTCCAGGCAGCAAGAGCTGCAGGTTCGTAAAGTTCTGATCGCCCACCGGAAGGCTCGAGACTTGCTGCTGATCGAAGACCGTCGAAACATCCGCACGATCCGTCTTCAGCTCCGGCTGCTGGTCGGCGTTCACTTCGACAGTCGTGTTCTCCGCGCCGATTTGCAGTGTGGGATCGATGCGAGGCGCTGTGTCGGCCTCCACCGAAATGCCCTTGGCCTCAAATACCTTGAAGCCCTTCGCCGTCACTTTTAGGTCGTAGACGTCGGGGATGAGGTGAGGGACGCTGTAATCGCCCGAACCGTTCGAGGTCGCGGTCACGACGGTGCCTTTAGCCTCGTCCTTCACCGTAACGATTGCGTTTGGAATTGCCGCGCCTGTGGAATCTGTCACAGTGCCGAAAAGCGATCCGTAGACCGATTGCGCACTGGACGGCACGTGGATGAGCAAGCAAGCGCAGGCGAATAACGCCAGCGCCAGCGCTGTACGCAGGTTTCTGTTCATGCGGTCTCCTGAAAGTAGGTGCCTGGTTCTTCTGTCAACTTCTCGTGAGTCTGCCGGCTGGCAGGGTGTGATTCGGCTAGTCGGCGTTCAAAGCTCACCCGCCGCGTTGGCGGGATCGCGCAATACTCCCGGTTCCGTGGCCCTCGAAGCACAGATTAGTGAAGGCTAAAAAGACGGGACCAAAAGCAACTCGCAACCTTATCCAAACTGGCGACAACTGTCAACGTCGAAATGCGGAATCCGGCGGGACTTCGCTATGGGACCATGACTCGACCCTAAATATCTTTAATTAAAGCGATTTACCGCGTTTTCTACTTTGTTTCTCGCCATTTACTGCAGAGTTCCCTCCCCCGGCATTTGGGCTGGCCTACCGCGCCCCGCAGCTCCGGCGCCCCGAACGAATCTCCTCGCCGAACTCCCGCGCCCCCTCATCGTCCGGCGCAAACTCCAGCAGTCGCCCCAGTGTCTCCAGTGTCGCGTCCTTTTCGCCCTCGGCACACTCCACTACAGCCAGGTTCATCGCCGCCGCCGCCTGTGTCGGATCGTGTTCCGTCACCGAGCGCCACAAACGGATTGCCTCCGCCACATCGTGGCGTCTTGCCTCGATCAAAGCAAGATTCCCCGCCGCCAATCCATCGTAAGCATCGGCTTCAAGCGCCAGCCGATACTCCTGCGCGGCCTCATCGGTCTTTCCATCGATCTGCTCCAGGAACCCTAGCTGCGCATGAAGTTCATGATCTCCCCGAGCCCCGGCGCTCTGCCGCTCTGCCCTCTGCAAGACCTCCATCGCGCGCACTCCTGCCGCCTGATCGCCGCGCGCCGCCATCTGCGCATACGCCAGGCCCAGATCCCGGTCGCTCGCCGTCATCCCGCCCACAGTCATCAACGTCCCGCTCGTCGCCACCGGCAATCGTTCTTCACTCACGCTTTTGCGTATCCAGTGGTCCGTCACCTGCTCATGTGCAATATCGTTCGACGGCGGCCGCGCCATATGACACTCCGTGCAATCCGGGTTCTCTGCATGATGCCTCTCTGCAAAGCCCGCCGCATTGTGGCACGCCAGGCACTTCTGCCGGTAGAACGCCACCCGCGCCTCCGGTGCCGGCGAACCGTGCGGATCGTGACACGTCGTGCAGGTCAGCTTGTCACCCGAGCCCCGCTTGCACGCGCTCCGCAGCAACGCCTCCCACTGGCTCGTCGCACGTCCACCCGACCCGTCTTCGTTGCGATACACAAAGAACAGCGTGGTATCGAACAAATCGTCCCCAGGCTTGAAATTCTCGATCCGCTTCCCCAGCCGATCGACACCCACTTGCCCCTCGAGATGGCAGTTCAGACAGACAGAATCGCGCCGCACCGGCTCCAGAGCATCGATGTTCAGCATGTGCACTTTCCCTGCCGACGCAACGTGCGCACTGCCATCGCCGTGACACGCCTCGCACGTAATTCCCCCCGCGGCAAACGGTTCGCCCGCATAGTGATTGCGCGCGTCCGGAAGCGCCGACGCCGCGCCCGATGCATGACAGTGCAGGCAGCCCGGATCGACAGGCAGTGTCAGCGGCATCGTCCTCGCGCCCTGAAAATTGGGCGCCATATCCCACACCTTTTTCTTCGCATACCAGTTAATCGGCGTCTCGAACCAGTACCCTTGCTGCTCGAACAGGTACGTGCGCCCTCTTCTCCCCGATCCAATGAAATACTTCAGCTCCTGCCGCCCCTCCAGGCTGTCGGATGCGCCACGCGTCTGAGCTTCGCGCTCATAGCTCAGCCACACCCGCCCTCCGTCTTCTATGATCTGGTAGTGCACGCCGGACGCAGAATGCACAAAATCGGCCGGCAGAAAGCCGTCCGCAGCGGAGCCGCTCGCGCGCGCCATCGGCGTCTCTTTGTATCGCTCGTAGATCTCTTGATGACAGGACGCACACTGCGCATCGGGATCGCTTGCGTCGCCGCTCCCACGCGCATCCACTGAGGGCGCGCTCGGCATGGCCATCCAAAGCAAAATCAGGCAGGCGCACCCGAAGCCCAGGTACAAGAGGCGAGACAGACCAACACCACTCCCAGCAACCGCTGCCGTTCTTGGCGTCCTATGTCTCTACAGACGAAAAAACTGCTCCTCTAGCCGACTGTTGCGTAACAAACTGCTGCTCCGCTCGCTTCGACGGCTGCAACAAACGAAGGACGCGGAATCACCCGCGCCCTCGCTGGGGGAGAGTTGAAACACGCCCTCAGAACACCGGAGACGCCGGCGTGTTCACCGTGATCCTGGTTCCGTAGATCGTTCCTTCGATGTGGTAGATGTGATCGTTCGACTCGTCGTAGCCCTCGATCGCGTAGCTTCCCGAAAAACTGTTGCCATCCTCCGAGAGCGTCACCAGCTCCTTGATGTTTGCCGGACCAATCAGCACGCCCATGGGATTGCCTGCCGAGTCGAGCGGCCCTGCGGTCGGATCCCAGGGTGTCGCAAAATGGTTAAGCCGGTATTGGCGTGCTCCCACCTTCGCCCACACTCCCAGGCAGAAGTTGTCCGTGTTCGGGGCGCGCCCGCCGGAGTTCATGATCTCCGTCCCGTCGCTGTGCCACTGGCTGTAGCCGGCATCCTGTTCCGATCCCTTCGGGAACGACACTCCCGGCGGCAGACCCCAGTTGTTGCCGTCAGAAATGAACTTCACATGCCAGAATCCGACGATCGATAGCCCATCGTCTCCATCGTCGTCCAGCCCCGCACGCAGCAACCGCGGCTGGCCATCTCGCATCGTCCATGCCGACTTCTTCGCTATGGGAAATCCCGAAACCCCGCACGCCGCGTACGCGCTCGGCATCAATGCCAGCGCCATCGCAATCGCACCCGCTCCCGGAATCAGCAATCGCATTCCAAGCTTCATCGCAACCTCCTCCTTCGCCGGTCTCTCCGGCTGGCACCGAGATACCCCGTTTGCTGCTTCCCGCACAATGAAGCCGGGGTAAAGTGCGAGGTAAAGAATTGGTGAAGCGGCTAACCACTTCAAAGGAAAAACGATCCCTCAAACGTTAAAATCTTAGTGCTATACTTCACGCGCCCCCTCGCTCACGGAGGTCGGTCCGTGCCGGCTCAAATCTACGAATTTGCCGAACTTCGGCTCGACAGCGGCCGCTTCGAACTCCTCCGCGAAGGCCGCCCCCTCAAGCTCGAGCGCAAGCCTATGGAACTCCTGCTTCTCCTCGTCGAAGCCCACGGCAACCTCGTCACACGCACCGACATCGCCCAGAAACTCTGGGATAGCGAAGTCTTCGTCGACACCGAACACGGGATCAATACCGCCATCCGCAAAATCCGCCTCATCCTGCGCGATGACTCCGACTCCCCGCACTTCATCCAGACCGTCCCCGGCATGGGCTACCGTTTCATCGCTCCAGTGACCTTGCCAGAACCGGCGAGACCTTCGGAGGCGGTGCACGAGTCAGAGGCGGCAAAGATCCCTGCACCGGCATCCGCCCAGCCAATCGCAGCAGAAGCGGCGCAACCGGATTTCGACCAAGCAGCGGTGCGTTCGAGCGTTCCGAAAACAGGACCTTCCCGGCGTTCGCTTTGGATTGTGGGATGCGCCGCTGCCGCGGTCACAGCACTGACGATGGCGGCGACAGTAGGGCCGCATCCATGGGGAGCGCGGATCTTTCATCGCAGAGAAACCCCGATGATCGCCTCCCTCGCCGTCCTTCCCCTCGATAACCTCTCCGGTGACCCCAATCAGGAATACTTCGCCGACGGCATGACCGACGAGCTCATCACCCAGCTCGCAAGGGACTCAACATTGCGCATCACGTCGAGAACCTCGGTCATGCAGTACAAAGCGGCGCACCGTCCCCTCCGCGAGATTGCACAGGCGCTGAACGTCGACGCGATTGTCGAAGGCTCGGTAACGCACAACGGCAAACAAGTGCACATGACACTGCAGTTGATTCAGGCGGACACAGACTCGCACCTCTGGGCCAACAGCTACGACCGCGAAAACGACGACACCTCATTGCCCGATGAAGCCGCGCGTGCCATCGCCGCTCGCCTGAACCGGTCTGTCGCCTCGCTCCCTCCGGTCCGTCCTTTGAACCCCGAAGCACATGATGACTATCTGCGCGGGCAATATTTGTGGATGGTGGGCCGCAACAAGGAATCCGGCGAATTCTTTCGCAAAGCCGTCGAGCTTCAGCCGGATTTCGCCGCCGGTTGGGCCGGACTCTCGGAATATCTGGCCGAAGCTGCGCTCAACGAAGACCAGAACCCACTTGAGGCGCTCGCCGAGTCAGAAACCGCGGCGCGCAAAGCATTGGAGCTCGACAATTCACTCTGGCACGCCCATTTGGATATGGGAGCAGCGTTGCTCTTCAGCCACTGGGACACCGCAGGTGCACTCAAAGAGATCGGCCGCGCCGCGGAACTCGACCCCCGGAACTCGCAGGTGTACCACCTCAAAGCCAAGATCCTCTGCGCCCTGAACCGGTTCGATGAAGCAAATGAAGCCCAGGCTCAGGCCACAGCGGCCAACGCGTTCGAGCATCCGGGAGGACGCGCGGAGATCTTCGATTGCACACGGCAGTACGACGCCGCCATCCAGGATGCGCAGCTCCGTCTGCGGGATTTTCCCACCTCCGGAGACTTGCTGTGGGATCTCGCAGATGTCTATCACTGGAAAGGTCAGGACGACGAGTCGGTCAAGATGTTCTCACGCATGCTCGCCGCCGGAGGCGATACGGAGTTGAGCAAGACAGTGAAATCTGCCTTTGCCGCGGGCGGCTTTCGCGCCGTGTTGCAAAGTGGACTCGCCGCGTACGAACGCCGTGCCCGCACCCAGGGCGTATCGAAAGTCATTCTGGCACGCTTCCACGCGATGCTCGGCAATCGGGATGCCGCGATTCGCCTGCTCAAGGAGGCCGCGGATGAGCACGCGCCTCTACTCGTCTTCAGCATCAATGACCCAGCCTTCGATTCCCTCCACAACGATCCCCGCTTCCGTGCAATTGCGCAGAAGGTAGGCCTGCCGTTCGAGGTTCCGACTTCAAGGAGCAACTGAAGCCCGCAATGGAAGGCTGCACTCTGTGCAACCGCGGGCCTTTCGTCGGCACGATTTCCTCGCTTGTCCGGATCCTCTGTAGCCCTGCCTGGACTTCCCCAGGCCCCGGTCCCGTTGTCGCACCGTCATCCACCATACGGACTTTTTCTCAGTCTATTTATAATCAACAACTTAACTAAAGCAGCACACGCTTTGGTCATAGCACGTTGATCTCCAGACAATCACCCCTAAATCGTTGATTTTGACGCTTTAGTACCGTTGTCCGGCGAGCATTTCGGACGTACGCTTTTTTATGTAAGTGGGAATCCAGCTCTACTCAGCTGGTTAGGGTGCGAACGAAATGACCCTCGCGATTCTCCAAATCGGCGCAATCGTCCTGGTCGTGGCCTACCTCGGCTACCTCCGCGTTTCGATGGCGCGCCGCAACAAGCAGTCTTGGGAATCGCTGATCGCTCGCCTCCAAACAGGCTGGAGCGGCCGCCAATTGAGCGAACACTTCCTCTGGAAGGAAGGCCTCAGCTCCACTCCCGATCAGACCTGGGAACACATTCAGGGCACACGTGGCCTCTGGGCCATGTACAAGAACGCCGGCGTCATGCTCCAGATGGCGGACTACGCCTCCCGCCACGCCGAAAACGTCGATCCCGAATTGCTGCGCACCCTCCGCTCCGATGCGGTCCAAATTCGCCTCTGTGCGATCATGACCATCGCCCAGTGCGGCATGAGCCAGGCCAGTGACAATGTTCGCTACAACGCCTTCCGTGCCGCGTCGATGTATACCGGCATGGCGGCGCGTATGACCCAGCTCCTCGAGGGCAGTGCCTCTGTTGCGCTGCCCAGCTTTGTCGCTGCAATGTAACTCCGGCCTTCGCCGATACCTGCCCCAAGCCCCTCCACATCCTCCTCGCATTTTCCGTCTCCGCGCCAATGCATCTCGTCTTACAATCGGCTGCGAGAGGGTCCTATGCTCCTCGAACTCTCGCAAACTCTATCCTTCTTCCTCAGCATCCTCTCCCTGTACTGGGTCACCATCGGCGCCTTCTTCGTCCCCGGCAGCCGCTGGGAAGATCGCCTGACCCTCGCTCTCCTCCGCCTCGCCTTCGCTGCCTGCGTCTGCTTCTTCAGCGGATTCCTCTTCTCCTGGCCCTCCCGCACCCAACGCCGGCCTCCCGCCATCGCTTCAACCCTGCCCGTCCAGCTCTTCTTCTGGACCCTTGCCGCCGTCGTCCTCCTCTTCATCGGTTCCTGGTACATCGCCTCCACCCCCTGCAGCATCAACCCCGCCGCCGACTGCACCTTCTAGTTCGCACATCGATTCATACGCGCCGGAAAGTTGTTGGGCCGGAAGAGTGCGCCCTGTCATCGTGCTTCTTGCCTGTCGTCCACCTCCCTCTATCTCCCACTGCCGTGTCATCCTGAGAACCCGCACGCTTGGGGCGAAGGATCTGCTGTTGCCTCCAAGAAGTCTCCTGAAAGCTCACCTCTGTTTCCTAATCCCCGACTCTCGCACAATTGACTTCTGATCCCTGACCCCTGATAACTGACAACTGAACACGCGATGGCCGAAACCCTTCACCTCTTCCTCGACCGCCTCCCCACCCCCATCGGCCAGATGATGCTCGTCGCCGACGCCGCCGGCCGCCTCCGCCTCGCCTTCTTCGCCGAAAACGAAGACCCCGTCCATCGCCATCTCGCCTATCAATATGGAACGGGCAAGTTCCACCTCGAACCCGCGTCGAATCCGCACGGCCTCACCGAGGCCATCGCCCGCTACTTCGCCGGCGATCTTCACGCCATCGACGACATCCCCGTCGAAACCCCCGGCACTCCGTTTCAGCGAGAAGTCTGGCATGCCCTCCGCTCCATCCCCTGCGGCACGACCACCTCCTACGGCAAGCTCGCCGAGCAAATCGGGCATCCCTCCGCCGTCCGCGCCGTCGGCACCGCCAATGGAGCCAATCCCATCGCCGTCATCGTTCCCTGCCACCGTGTCATCGGAGCCAACGGCTCCCTCACCGGCTACGGCGGCGGCATCGAACGCAAACGCTGGCTCCTCAACCACGAAAAAACTCCCACCCTCTTTTAGCTCTTTGCACTGCTCCAATCCGCACGACCCTGGGTGCCCCATGTCTCCCGGTTTTGGAGACGTGGGAAAGCAACCAACCTCTCCCAACTCCTGTCATCCTGAGCGAGCGTAGCGAGTCGAAAGCCCGCCCTGACCTACGCCGAAGGGGACCTCCTTGTACCTTTTCGCGACGCATCGATTGGCACGAAAATGGGTGCCCCATTCTAGGCGCGGCAGAGATCCCGGGGTCCCCACGGACAGGTCTTCGTCCGTGGGGTGGCTGCGCCTAGGGTGGGAAAGCACGAACCTCTCCCCACTCCTGTCATCCTGAGCGAGTCGAAGGACCTGCGGTTGTTTTTCGCGCAACCTCCGATCCGCACGACCCTGGATGCCCCAGGCCGGGGTCCCCGGCGACAGGTCTTCGTCGCTGGGGTGGAGGTCCCTCGCTTTTGGGGACCTGGGAAAGCAATGGACCCCTCCCTCAATCCCTGTTCACCCGTCACTGACCACCGCCCCCTGCCCACGGTTCACTGTCCTTGAAACCTTTTCGTCCTCCACCTCGCAAGGACTAGTGATGGCCGCTCCCATGAACCGCCGCCGCATTCTCATCGCCGTCTCTGTCGGCGCCGTCCTCGCAACCACGTGGATCGTCATCGCCTACGTCCAGCACCGCGCCGCCGGTGCCTACTCCGGCACCGTCGAAACCCGTGAGATTCAGATCGGCTCCAAAATCGGCGGTCGTGTCCTCGCCGTCCCCGTCGAAGAAGGTCAGCGCATTCCCGCCGGCTCTCTCCTCGTCCGCTTCGAATGCGACGAACTCAAAGCGCAGCGCGCCCAGGCCGTCGCCGCCGTCAATGAAGCCCAGGCCGACCTCGATCGCATGATCCGCGGCAATCGCCCCGAAGAGATTCAGCAGGCCGAAGCCTCAGCACACGCTGAAGCCGCCGCCTTCGAAGAAGCCCGCAACGGACCGCGTATCGAAGACCTCCGCCAGGCTCAAGCCGACTACGCCGCCGCCCAAGCCGACTCCGTCAACGCCGAAGCCTACTTCCACCGTATGGAGCAGCTCATCGCCGGCGACATCGTCTCGCGCCAGCAATTCGACGACGCCCGCGACAAACGCGATGCCGCACGTGAACGCGCCGAATCCGCCCGCCAGCATCTCGCTCTTCTGCAGGCCGGCACCCGCCCTGAAGATCTCCATGCCGCCGAAGCCCGCTTCCATCAAGCCGAAGCCGCCGCCGTCCTCTCCCGCAAAGGTTTCCGCCGCGAAGACATCGACGCCGCCCGCGGCCGTCTCGCCCAGGCCCAGGGTCACGTCGCCGAACTCGACGCCCGCCTCCGCGAAGCCGAACTCGTCTCCCCCGCCGACGCCATCATCGAAATCGTCAGCGTCCGTCCCGGCGATCTCGTCCCCGCCAATCAAATCGTCGTCACCATGCAGGAGTCTTCGCAGCTCTGGGTCAAAGTCTGGGTTCCCGAAACCCGCCTCTCCCGCATTCGTCTCGGCCAACACGCCGATGTCCGCATCGAAGGCTTCTCGCAAAACTTCACCGGCTCGGTCCAGCAGATCGCATCCCAGGGAGAATTTCTCCCCCGCAACGTCCAGACCACCGACGACCGCGAACACCTCGTCTTCGGCGTCAAAGTCCACTGCGACAACCCCAACGGCATCCTCAAATCCGGCATGACCGCCGCCGTGCATTTCGAATAGCGATCCAATTGGAATGATGGAATGAGGCTGCCTCTCGAATGAACACCGTCATCCAGGCCGACCAGCTCACCATCAAATTCGGCTCCTTCACCGCCGTCGACAAAGTGAGCTTCCAGATCGCCCGCGGCGAAGTCTTCGGCTTCCTCGGCCCCAACGGCTCCGGCAAAACCACCATCATCAAAGCGCTCTGCGGCCTGCTCGCACCCAGTGCCGGCTCCGCCATCATCCTCGGCATGGACATTCGCCAACACGCCGCCGAAATCCGTCGCCACGTCGGCTACATGTCCCAGAAGTTCGGCCTCTATGAAGACCTCACCGTCGGCGAAAACATCGCCTTCTACGCGGGCGTCTACGGCATCCAAGGCGCACAGGCCGAGCAGCGCAAGCAGGAAGTCCTCGAACTCACCGGCATCGAGCAGTATCTCAATCGCCGCGCCGGCCAGCTCTCCGGCGGATGGAAGCAGCGCCTCGCCCTTGCCTGCGCCATCATTCACTCACCCGAAGTCGTCTTCCTCGACGAGCCCACCGCCGGCATCGATCCCGTCGCCCGTCGCGCTCTCTGGGACCTCATCTTTCGCCTCTCCGGTCAGGGCGTCACCTTCTTCGTCACCACCCACTACATGGACGAAGCAGAACGCTGCGGCCGCGTCGGCTACATCTATCTCTCCAAGCTCGTCGCCCTCGGCACCGTCGCCGAACTCCAGCGTCTCCCAGACGCCAGCCCCGCCGGCACAACCCGCCTCCAGATCGACATCCCCGACCCCTCTTCAAAACTGGAACAGGTCCGCCACCTCGCCGGAGTCCGCGAAGCCACCATCTTCGGCCGCTCCATTCACGCCCTCGCCGAATCCAACCAGATCGCCTCCCTCCAGGCACAGCTGCCGACGGCCGCCATTCAGGCCATCGAACCTTCGCTCGAAGACGTCTTCGTCACCCTCACCTACAACATCATGAAGGCCGCACAATGACCAATCTCTTCTACGGCCTCGTGCCCGTCTGCCGCAAAGAGTTCCTGCACATCGTGCGCGATCGCGGCACCCTTGTCTTCGCGCTCCTGCTCCCCATGCTGCAGTTGTTCTTGTTTGGATTTGCCATCGACACCAACATCCGCCAAATCCCCACCGTCGTCTACGACGAATCGCGCACCCAGGAGAGCCGCCAGCTCCTCCAAAGCTTCGCCAACTCCGACGTCTTCCAGCTCAAGTTCGTCGCCTCGTCCAAAGAAGACCTCTACGAAACCGTCCGCTCCGGCCGCGCCCGCGTCGGCATCCGCATCCCCTACGACTACGCGCGTAATCTGCAAAGCGGTGTTACCGCCTCCGTCCTCCTCCTCGTCGACGGCTCCGATTCCAACGTCGCCGGCCAGGCCATCAGCACGTCAACCGGTGTCACACTCCAGCAGTCGCTCGCCCGCGTCGTCCCCAACGGCCGCGTCCCCATCGAGGTCCGCCCCTCCGTCCTCTACAACCCCGCCACGCGTTCTCCAAACTTCTTCGTCCCCGGACTCATCGCGATTCTCCTGCAGGTCATGGCTATCCTGCTCATCGCCCTCAGCCTCGTCCGCGAACGCGAACGCGGCACCCTTGAACAATTGACCATGACCCCCGTCGCTCCCCTCGGCCTCATGGTCGGCAAAATGATCCCCTACGGCGTCCTCGCCTTCATCGAACTCTGCGCCATCCTCTTCGTCATGCGCGTCGTCTTCCTCGTCCCCGTCCACGGCAACATCTTCGTACTCCTTCTTCTCTCTCTGCCCTTCCTCCTCACCGTTCTCGGACTCGGCCTCGTCATCTCCTCCAAAGCGCGCACCCAGGCCGAAGCCTTCCAGCTCGCCATGGGAACCATCCTCCCCTCCGTCTTCCTCAGCGGCTACATCTTTCTCATCGAGAACATGCCCGTTCCGTTCCAGGTCATCAGCCGTCTCATCCCCGCCACCTACTACATCCAGATCCTTCGTGGCATCATCCTTCGCGGCGCCGGCCTCCGCGAGCTCTGGACCCAGGCCGCCATTCTCACCGTCATGGGATGCGCCGCCATCCTCCTCGCCGCCCGCCAATTCGTCCGCGGCAAAGCCATCTAGGTATGATCTGGCGTTGTCTCGATGGGTGTCCTGTCGTCCTCATCTCTCCGCTCCCCCATACGCTGTCATCCTGAGAACCCGCGCGCCTGGGGCCCCGTTGACGACGCAAGTCGTCAGTGGGGTAAGCGGGTCGAAGGACCTGCTTGTGCTTTTTCGCGACGCCTCAATCCGCACGAACCTGGGTGCCCCATTCTTCGCGCCGCCTTTGCGCGAAGGGTGGGAAAGCACGAACCTCTCACAACTCCTGTCATCCTGAGCTTCGGCACGCTTGGGGCCCCGTACACAACGACAGTTGTGCACGGGGTAAGCCGAGCGAAGGGCCTGCTTTCCCCGCACCTTCAGTTTCGACCCCAACCAATCCGACTTAGGACGAGATCACCCGAGCCTCCTTGGAATGTGGCCTCACCAGCCAATACAGACGCCGTCAGGTGCGTGATCATCAGCATCGGCACATAGATGATTGGAATGGCATACGTAGCCCCCAGCTGCCCCGCCATCGCCGGCAAGCCCACCCGTACCGCGTTGAAATAGGCAAGAAGCAGATCCGCCGTTCCCACCACGTTAAACGCCACCACAAAAAACCAGAACAGCGGACGCACCCTCACCGCAAGCAGCGCCAGTAGAGCCAACACTCCGGTGACAAAATCCCCATAGGCAGTCGGCACGGCAAAACTCGCTGGCAAATGCGAACCCACCACCCCCGAAAGAAGAAACACCAGCCCGAAGAAGCGAAAGCTGTGGATCGTCGCGATCACCCGCTGCGCCTCAAACCGGCTCATCGACCTAAGCCTGGGCAGGATGTACGTGCCGAACCACAGCCCGCACGCCACGTAGCCCAATACAAGATGGATCTGGAAAATCGGTTGCGTCATACGTGCCTCCTGCCGATGGGATGATGGATCAAATCCCATCGACCGCATTCTCATCCAACCAGTGCGCTTCCTTTCCAACTACTTGTTGTCAAGAAGAGTGCACCACCAACCCGCGCAACTTACTCCTGCCCGCCAGAGCGCATCAGCGCCCTCAACGGCATTAAGGGCCCGACAGGGATATACTCCGTCTCCATCAGCTGCGCCTTTGCAAGCGGAAGAGTCCCCATCATGGCCCGCGCCTCCTCTTCGCTCTTCGCATCCACGAGGAAAACTACGCCCTTCCCGTTGCCGCGCGAATACCACTCCCGGATTTTCCCGTCGAGGTACAGTCCCACAGTCGCCCGGATCTCTGCGGGAATCACGGCCATGATCTGTTCAGCGGTCACGCCCTGCCGAGGCGTCTCAATCACCAGCACTGCTGTGGTTGGCGGGATAGCCACGGGGGGCACTCCGCCCGAGGATGCTTCGGACCGTAACTGCGCTGCCGATGCGACTGGCAACATCGCCGCAAGAATTGGAATCATGAACTTCATCCCTAACCTCCTGTTGGTGTCATGTGAATCGATCTGCGGAAAAGAGGCATCGGAACTTCTTGCCTCTCTGCGCATAGGATTATGCATATAATCCTATCGACGCAGATTATTTTGAGCGAACCCGCTGCGCTTACCGCCATATGAGATGACCGCCGGCATCCTACAATGAGCCATGCGCTACCCGCCTGAACACAAAGCCGAAGTCCATCGAAAGATCGTGAAAGATGCCTCGCATCGCGTACGCGCCGAGGGCCTGACCGGCGCCGCCGTCGCAGCGGTCATGCGCGACACCGGCCTGACCCACGGAGGCTTCTACAAGCACTTCGACAGCAAGGACGATCTACTCCTCGAGTCGCTGCGCGAAGCCTTCCGCGACATCTCCGACAAACTCGCGCGCGCTGCCGAACAGTCCCACTCCGAGGCGCCGTGGAAGGCGATCGTAAAGTCCTACCTGACCCTGGATTACTGCGACCACATCGAGCGCGGCTGCCCCCTGCCGGCGCTTGCCCCCGAAATGGCGCGGGCCGGCAAGAAAATGAAGGGACACATCCTTGCCGAGCTCGTCGGCTACAAGAACCGCATGATCCCCTTTATGCCCGGCCGTCGGACCACCGACAAAGAACGCGCCTTCTTCGCCATCTTCTCAACAATGATTGGCGCAACCGAGATTGCCCGTCTGCTCCCCGAGCCCGCAATGCGCGAGAAAGTGCTCGCCAGCGCATGTGACTTTCTCCTGCACAGCTTCTGACTTCCTGCGCCGGCCTCCAGAGCGGCGTCGATGCTGCGACCATAGGTGCCCTACTCTTGCGATGCTCTCTGTCGTCCACGACTCTCCGTTTTCCCTATGTCATGTCATCCTGAGCTTCGGCACGATTGGGGCCCCGTACACAACCACAGTTGTGCACGGGTAAGCCGAGCGAAGGATCTGCTTTTGTTTTTTTCCCGACGCCTAAATCCGAACGAACCTGGGTGCCCCAGGTCCGGGGTCCCCACAGACAGGTCCTCGTCCGTGGAGTGGATATCTCGCCTTTGAGACGTGGGAAAGCAACGAACCTCTCCCCACTCCTGTCATCCTGAGCGAGCGTAGCGAGTCGAAAGCCTGCCCTGAGCAATGCCGAAGGGGACCTGCGGTCGCTCTTCGCGACGCCTCAATCCGAACGAACCTGAGTGCCCCATTCTAGGCGCGTTCTTTGCGCCTAGGGTGGGAAAGCAACGAACCTCTCCCAACTCCTGTCATCCTGAGCGAGCGTAGCGAGTCGAAAGCCTGCCCTGACCTACGCCGAAGAGGATCTGCTTTTGTTTTTTTGCGACCCATCGATCCGCACGAAAATGGGTGCCCCATGTCTCCCGGTTTTGGAGACGTGGGAAAGCAACGAACCTCTCCCCAACTCCTGTCATCCTGAGCGAGCGATAGCGAGTCGAAAGCCTGCCCTGAGCAACGCCGAAGGGGATCTGCGGTCGCTCTTCGCGACATCGGTCCCTTCGCCGCATGAACTCCTACAGGAGCACTTTGCCCCTGAAGCATTAAATTGAAGTTCCAGGATCGCCGCCATCCAGCGAGCAGAACTATACTGAGACGTCCCGTGGTTCGACGCGGCTAAAAAATGATAAGCGACAGCGTTTCTCGATTCGCGTTTTCGGCTCATTCGGCGCGACCCCCTGGACAGCGGGGTTCGCTATGATTCGCTTCCTTGTCGCTGTAGTTATATTGACGTGCGCGCTGGGTATCAACGCCGTCGCCGTTGCCCAGGCACCATTCGGCAGTTCGTCCGCCCATCACGGGTATAGCCCACGTCACGTTCTATGCCGATAACCTGCAGAAGTCCCAGGCATTCTACGGCGGCTTGCTCGGCTGGGAACAAGTGCCGGCTGGAGCCCCGCAACCCGGCGTGCGCTTCTATGCCAACCACGCGCAATACATCGCACTCAAGCCTGCGCCTAACACGGGACAGTCCGATCGATTCGACAGTGTTGGCTTCTCAACCCCGAATGTTGCCCAGTTGCGCAAATTCCTTCAGGTCCACGGCGTCGCTGTTCCCCCATCGACAACCGTCGATGCCGAGGGAGACACCTCCTTCGAGGTGAAAGATCCAGAGGGCAACAAGGTCGAATTCATCCAGCAGGGCGCGCACGCGCCGAAAGGCGAGAGAGCTGCGCAAGACCGCGTGAGCACCCATATCATCCATGCCGGCATCGTGGCGCACGACCGCGCGAAGCTCGACCGGTTCTACAAAGACATCCTGGGATTTCATCTTTACTGGGAAGGCGGTTCGGGCCCCGGCCATATCGATTGGGTCATGATGCAAGTGCCCGATGGTACAGATTGGCTCGAATACATGTTGTATCTCCCCAGCAATCCCACGCGAGAACAGTTGGCGAGTGCCTACCACTTCGCACCGGGTGTCGTGAGCGTGACCGCATTGGACACGAAGCTCAGACAGAGGGGTTGGATCCCCTCGTCGAACGAACGTCCGCCACTGCTTGGAGTAGACGCCAAATGGCAACTCGACCTCTTCGACCCCGACGGGACGAGGGCTGAGTTCATGGAGTTTCTTCCCGTGAAGGAACCCTGCTGCTCCCGATACACCGGCGCTCAACCCAGCTCGAAGGCGGAGTGGTAAACGCTTCGGCAGGCGCCATAGCATCCGCTCGTAGCCATCGACCTTCGCATCCCATCGCAGCACCGGCTCGAAAAACGAAAATCGATCGAACGATCGCTCGACGGTCTGGATTGTTGGGCCAGTCACCGCCCACTCGGCAATGACTCTTTCGTTACTGACGGATAGGCCACGACACATCCAAAATCTCTACCTTGGGCGAGAGTCTCTTTCGATCCGCCACGCCGAGTGAGTCTTGCGAGCGACGAAGGCGAGCCAATGGATTTGAGCTTACACTTACGACGTGATGCCTACGCTTATGGCGCACGCCGATGAATGTTGCTCTAGTGTGGCGTCTTGTCGCACCTCTGATTATTGCGTCGAGTTTTGGAGCCAAATATT
The DNA here is from genome assembly GCA_963778705.1 of uncultured Acidobacteriaceae bacterium. Lineage (GTDB taxonomy): Bacteria > Acidobacteriota > Terriglobia > Terriglobales > Acidobacteriaceae > Telmatobacter. Next base: position 43,866 of record CAVZVM010000008.1, on the reverse strand, counting down.
TTGAAAGCAAAAGCGAAGAATAACGTTCTTGTCCTCGTTGCCGTTACGTGTTTCTTGGCACTCGTGGCCATAGTGGAGTGCCCGGCAAATTCTGTACCAGGTGGAGTGAGACAAACTGGTATGGAAGGAGCCTGGAATGGCGCGAGGAAAGAAGCATACGCCTGAGCAGATTGTGAACGTGCTTCGGCAGATCGAAGTGGCGATCGCGAACGGGAAGACGACCCCGGCAGCGTGCAAGGAAGCCGGATTTACGGAACAGACCTACTATCGCTGGCGCAAGGAATATGGCGGTCTGAAGGTGGACCAGGCAAAGCGGCTAAAGGAACTGGAGCAGGAGAACGGTAAGCTCAAGCGGCTGGTCGCCGAGCTGAGCCTAGATAAGCAAATCCTTCAGGACATCGCCCGGGGAAACTTCTAAGCCCGGAGCGTCGGCGTATCGCTGTGGAACATGCACGACAGTGCGGAGCGAGTGAGCGTCGTGCGTGCCACCTGGTTCACCAGCCACGTGGCACGCAACGCTACCAGCCCACACAGCGGAACGACGAAGACGCACTGACCCGGGCGATCATCACCCTGGCTGACCGCTATGGGCGGTACGGCTATCGACGGATCACGATCAAGCTGCGCGAAGCCGGCTGGAACGTGGGGAAGGATCGAGTGGAGAGAATCTGGCGCCGCGAAGGGCTGAAGGTTCCCCAGAAGCAGAAGCCGCGAGGGCGGCTGTGGCTCAATGATGGCTCGTGCGTACGGCTGCGCCCGGAGCATCAAAACCATGTCTGGTCGTATGACTTCGTCAGCACGTTCACGCATGATGGAAGGACTGTGCGCATGCTCAACTTGATGGACGAACACACTCGGGAGTGCCTGGCCATCCATGTGCGGCGCAGGATCAACAGCAGCAATCTGATCGATGTCCTGGCCGACGCGATGATCGAACACGGCATCCCAGAATACATCCGCTCAGACAACGGCCCTGAGTTCGTGGCTAAGGAGCTGCGCAAATGGCTGGCCCGCACCGGTGCAGCCACACTGTACATCGAACCCGGCTCTCCATGGGAGAACGGCTACTGCGAGAGCTTCAACTCCAAGCTGCGTGACGAGTTCCTCAACGGAGAAATCTTCTACTCGTTGAAGGAAGTGCAGGTACTGGCGGAACGCTGGAGGATCTACTACAACACGGAACGGCCCCACTCATCGTTGGGATATCGACCTCCAGCGCCAGTGGCATGGCAAATCGAACCTTCCCTGGAGCATGGAAAAGTGGAAAGCAAACAATGCTTCCCACTTTTCCACGCCCCCGACTGCGGCGGCGAGTTAACTAACTCACCCTCCGCGCTACACTAACAATCTCGCTGGTACAAATTACCGGGCAGGCCAGTGCGATTCCGAGTGAATCACCGTTAGCCTACATCGGAAACGTCTCGCGCACGAAGCGCAAGAAGGGTGAGATGTCATTGCGAGGCGTTTTCGATTAGGAGGCAAGAAGGAAGCCGCAGGCGTTTGCCGCGGATGCGGTGAGCCTTATGGGTTTTCAATCGCAGCCAGCTGATAATTAAAAGGTTAGTACTTTCTGCGGCAAAGCTGATGAAGCGATCTTATCCGGCCCATGGCCCCAGTATATGGCACAATCGAGCGTCCGCGGCGCCTGCGGCTTCGTTCTTACCCGCAACCCGGACATTACCAGTTTTGGTGCAAGGTCGAGATGCTCTCTCCAGTCGCCGTTCGCGATCTTCGAATCGCTCCGAGCCCCCCACTGTTTTCTCTTGACAGCGCGGTTAGAGGCCGGTAACTTTGCAGTGTAAAGTAATTTGACTCGCAAAGTGAGCGCGCGATGGATGACCTCAACAAGGCTCTTGGCGACATCTCCAGCATCCGCCGTCAGGTGGCCCGCGCTACCGAGTTCCGCGGCTACGGTCCCGCGACCCTGGCCGCAACGGGCGTCCTGGCCGTCCTTGCGGCTTGCTCTCAGGCACTCTGGCTTCCTCACCCTGCTGAACATGTAGGCGCTTACCTAGCCATCTGGATCACCACCGCCTTGGTCTCGGCTTCCCTTATCGCCATCCAGACCGTTACCCGTGCTCACCGCGTTCACTCCGGCCTGGCCGACGAGATGATCCACATGGCGGTGGAGCAATTCCTGCCCTCTGCCGGAGCCGGCGCACTCCTCACTCTGATCCTCGCGCGTTCTATACCGTCCTCCGTCTGGATGCTTCCCGGTCTTTGGCAGATCATCTTCAGCCTCGGCGTGTTCTCTTCGTGCCGTTTCCTTCCCCGCCCCATGATTGCGGCGGGTGCGTGGTATCTGCTCGCTGGACTCACCTGCATCACCCTCGGCGACAGCCGAGCGCTCTCGCCTTGGACCATGGGCATTGCCTATGGCGGCGGCCAATTGCTCGTCGCTGCAATTCTGCTCTTCAGTTCCGCGAAGGAACCCGATGAAATCTGAAGCCCCTTTTGCCTACGAAGGCCTCGACCGCGTCATTCACGAACGCGCGCGCCTCAGCGTGCTCACTTCGCTGGTCAGCAATCCCCGCGGCCTCACGTTCAACGACCTCAAGCAGCTCTGCGCCCTCACGGACGGCAACCTCAGTCGTCATCTACGCGTGCTCGAGACTGCCCGGCTCGTTGAAATCGTCAAAGGCCACGACCAGAACCGCCCCCAGACCCTCTGCCGCGTCACCGCCTCCGGCCGCAAGCGCTATCTCGAATACCTCACAACGCTCGAGCAAGTTGTGCGCGACGCAACCAAAGGCGCAAAAGCCACTACGACCGCAACGGACGCCCTGCCGAACTTCCGACCGTCGAAGGCGTGAACCCCCTTTTTTGCCCATTAACTTTGCACTGCAAAGTAGTTAACGAGGAGCCACTGAAATGAACGATCTTTCGATCCTGCAATCCTCTCTTCGAACCCGTCTCCGCTCCCTGTCGATGGGAATCAAGCTCGTCGTGATCTGCGTACTCACCCTCTTCATGATGATTCCGGCATTCTTCGTTTCCGATCTCGTCCGCGAGAGGACGCAACGGGCCTCGGACGTGGTCAGGGAGATCAGCAACCATCTCGGGGGGCAGCAGACATTCCTCGGACCAACTCTCGCCGTCCCTTATACAGTTCCTCCGCAGTCGGCGACCGACGCTGCCAGGCATGGAATCTACGTTGTCTTTCCTGCGCAAGCCTCTGCGACCGTCAAAACCACTACCGAAGAGCGCCATCGTTCGCTCTTCAAAGTCCCCGTCTTCCAAGCTGATCTCAAACTCGACGCAACCTTCGACTTGGCCGGGGTCCCCTCGTCGGCGCCACAGGGTGCGGAGCTCGACTGGAGCCGCGCCGAAATCATCGTCGGGGTGAGCGACGCACGCGGAGCACTCGCAGACGCCACACTCGCGATGGACGGCAGAACCGCGACGCTGACCCCATCACGGATCACAGAGGATCTTCTTCTAGGACAGGAACAGGGTCAGCGGCTAAGGCTCATCGCCTTCGGCGCCGCCGCCGGAACCGCTGTAAGGCCCGATGCGAAATTCACCGCCGCCGCTTCCCTACGATTCTCCGGTGCACAGCGCATCGCACTCCTCGCCTATGGAAAGAGCACGCATCTGTCCATGCAAGGGGCTTGGCCGAATCCAGGTTTCGATGGCGGGTTCTTACCAGTTAGCCATAACCTCGCGGCAGACGGCTTCAACGCGGAATGGTCCGTACCCTTCATTGCGCGTGGTGTGCGTGCCGAGGGCCCCGCCGGCTCCGTTTCTGGTCTCGACACAACTGCTCTGGGAGTCTCCTTTATCGAGGTGGCCGACCCCTATCAATCCGTCAACCGCAGCCTCAAATATTTGCCTCTCTTTCTCGGCCTCGTTTTTCTCTCGTACTTCACGTTCGAGGTCACGACCGGCAAGCGCGTTCATCCTGCACAATACGTCCTCGTCGGCATCGCGCAGCTCATCTTCTATCTTCTACTCTTGTCTTTCGCGGAACGCATCGGCTTCGATTGGGCGTTTCTCGTCGCCGGCTCCGCGACTGTCCTTCTGCTCTCCACCAACGCGGGATGGATCTTCGCCAGTCGTTTGCAGGGCATTCGCGCCCTCGTCGTATTCGGGCTCCTTTACGTCCTCATCTATCTCCTGCTGCGACTCGAAGACAATGCGCTCCTCGTCGGCGCAATCGCCAGCTTCCTCGCCGTCGCAACGGCGATGTACCTCACGCGCCGCATCGACTGGTATCGTCCGCTGCCTTCAGCGGGCGATGCCCCTCAGCCAGCAGACAGACCCATCTGAGGGCTTTAGCTGCCTGACCGATCTGTAGACGATCCTAGGTAACGACTTCATATGCAGCCTGATCTTCAACCCGGACTTCACGTCGCCATCATCATGGACGGCAATGGCCGCTGGGCGACGCGTCGCAGTCTGCCCCGTGTCGCCGGTCATCGCGCCGGCCTGGCTGCTGCTCGCCGCATCGTCGAGCACGCGCCTGACGTCGGCATCCGCCGCCTCACCCTCTACGCCTTCTCCTCTGACAACTGGCGTCGCCCAGCCGCTGAAGTCCAGAGCATCTTCTGGCTTCTGCGCGCCTTCCTCCGCCTTGAAACCGATCGCCTCCGCCAGCAGGGCGCGCGCCTCCAAATTATCGGCCGTCGCGATCGCACTTCCAGCATCTGTCCTGCACGCGATCGAGAAGGCCGAGCGTGCCACTGCCGCTGGTCGCCGCCTTCATCTCTGCGTCGCCATCGATTACTCCTCCCGCGACGCCATCGCACGTGCCGCGGCCTTCGCCGCCTCTCAGCTCGATCCCGCCAACCCAAGATCTCCCGACTCCCTTGCGGCCACTCTCAACCGATCCCTCACCGCACACAGACGCCGAAGTCGACTTGCTGATCCGCACAGGCGGCGAACAACGCCTCTCCGACTTTCTCCTCTGGGAATGCGCCTATGCCGAGCTCTTTTTCGCCCACTGTATGTGGCCTGATTTCACGAAGCAGATCTCGACGCTGCTCTCGCCGACTTCCACCGCCGCCACCGACGCTTTGGCGCGCTGCCATTCGCCACTCCCGTACCATCTTCTGAGCCAGCGACCTCGAAGATCCATCACGACGCTAGTTCCTGCTACTATGGCACCCACTGACCATCTGCGCCGCATCCGCTTCTGGCTCGCCGTCTTCATCGTCGGCCTCGTCCTCAGTGGCATCACCGCTTTTCCTCTTGAGTCCGAGCTTCGCTGGTTCGACACGATCCTGCACACAGCGCACGTACGCCCGCTCGCCGAATCCACGCACCTTCTCTCCTGGATCGACCGCGTTCTCGAAGCGCTTGCCGACACGAATGCGCACTATCCGTTTCTCGCCTATGGAACGGATTGGCTTGCCTTCGCACATCTCGTCATCGGAGTCGCATTCATCGGTCCTCTTATCGATCCGGTCCGCAACAAGTGGATCATCACCTTCGGCCTCATCGCCTGTGCGAGCGTCATTCCTCTGGCACTCATCGCCGGTCCCATCCGCGGGATTCCGTTCCCATGGCGCCTCATCGATTGCAGTTTTGGGGTTCTCGGCAGCGTACCCCTTCTGATCTGCCGCAGGTCAATCGCCGTACTTGAACACGAAGAGCACATGTATAAACTGTTGCACAAAAAGTAATTGACGAGTGGGCCACTGACGAGTGGGCCACGATCCGACCGGAGCTAACCGTTGCAGCTCCAAGTGCTATGCTTGCTTGTCAAAATGCATCGGTGTCTTCTGAATCGTCGGAGGCCATTTATCGGAGATGCTATGAAATCTATACGGACGGTTCTAATGCTTTGCGTCTCACTTACGGCTTTTGGCCAATCTGAACTGTCTATGCGGAGCACGGCCCCGCCGCCATTCAAACTCGAGATCACCGCTAATCTCGATAATGAACATTCCAACGTTTGGGACTTTGCGAACAGCGCCCAAACCGTTGTGAAGGCCGGTTCAATGATTCTTGTTGCGGTTCGGAAGACAAACATCTCAGATCACGAGATCGCCAAGGGCAGTTGTGTAGGGGACGACGCTTCGGGCTATCGCTGCGGCGGTCATTTTGACGTGCGGGACAGTCGCGGCAATTTGATTGAGCCAAGAAAGCCCAGAATGATGTTCAAGGGTGGTGGGCCGGGGCATCTGATAGGCACAAAAGACAACGTGCTGCGGCCAAGCGACAGCAATATTGATTTCGGGGATGTCAGTCACGCGTTTGATATGAGCAAACCTGGGACGTACACGATTCAGTTATCGCAACACGTTGCGAATGATCCCAACTCCGATGTGGTCAAGTCGAACTTCGTCACAATCACCGTTCTTCCAGTGGGAGAGAAGTCACCAGTTGACGCGCCTCGATAACACGCCAAGTCCGCATCCGCTCTCCTCGATTGTGCGCAGTTCCTGAATCACCCGCAATTCGGAAGTAAGCCTAAAATCGGCGCATGATCGTCTGATGGCGAGGAGGCCACGGGCGATGAAGCAGAAGCCGCGTTCCCTACAGAAGCGCAAGCTCCCCAAGTACCATCTGCGTTTGCCAGATCTCGAATACTCGAAAACAGCAGTTCTGAACAGCTTGACCAGTGTCGACGGCCAGCGTGGGTATGGCCACGCGATCGATGAATTCGTCGATTGGTACTGCTCGGAGCCACGACTTGCTCTAAACCGAACGGTGGTTCTCCGCTATCGCAGCTACCTCGAGGCCCGCCTGCTTGCCCCTGGAACCATCAACCTTCGATTGGGTGCCGTCCGGCGCCTCGCCTACGAGGCGGCAGACAGCGGCCTCCTGAGTGCCGATCTGGCCGCGGGAATTCGCCGCGTAAAAGGCGTAAGAAATCTCGGAGTCCGCCTCGGCAACTGGCTCAGCGATCAGCAGAGCCTGGCACTCTGGCAGGCTCCCAACGATAAGGACCTGAAGGGCAAGCGAGATCGCGCGCTTCTTGCGCTGCTGCTTGCCTGTGGTCTGCGCCGGCACGAAGCCGTCGCCCTGAGGCTCGAACACCTGGAACAACGGGAGGGACACTGGGCCATCGTCGATCTGAAGGGCAAGGGCGGACATGTTCGTACGGTTCCTGTACCTGGGTGGGTCATGGAAGAGCTTCGCGTCTGGTTGAATGCATCGGGGATCGACCGAGGGAAGATATTCCGCCGGGTCACGAAGACAGGCAAGATGCTGGGTGAAGGCATGACCGAGAAGGCAGTCTGGCACATCGTGAAGGATTCCGCGAAAAGGATAGGAGTGGAGAAGCTGGCTCCGCACGACCTTCGCCGGACCTGTGCCCGACTGTGCCACGCTGCGGGAGGAGAACTGGAGCAGATCCAATTCCTTCTGGGTCATGTATCTATCCAGACGACGGAACGCTATCTTGGCTGCAAGCAGCGAATCTCGTCCGCGGTCAATGACCGAATCGGGATCGAACCTCCTGCTTGAATGGCGAGCGGTCCGGTGGAATACTAAGGCGCTGAAGTTGGAGGCAAACGAATGGATTACGACGAGGACAAAGTCGACGAGATAACCCTCGCACTTCTGTGGTTGACCAGTTTCAAGGATCCCGTCGGGGTGCGAGCCTGGAAGGGGCAAGACTGGGACACGATGGAGCGACTTCACCTGAAGGGCTTTATCTCTGATCCCAAGAGCAAAGCCAAATCGGTTGTCTTGAGCGAAGAGGGGGAACGGCGGTCACGAGAGCTGTTTGCCAAACATTTCAAACTCGAACATTAGGTGCGCTCGTTAGATCGCCAGTCGATGGCTGCGCCCCGACCCAAAACGCAGTTAAGGAAGAGTAGGCCACCACACTCTCGCTGCTGGTTAGTTGGTGCTTATCTCCGGTAAACTGCCTGTGCAAATGGTGATTGGCACAAGACGCGATGAGATTTCGTCTAAACAAGGGCTTTGGTTGCATGGTTCTGTTAGGCGTATTAATTGGACCTGGTCTGGTTGCCGCGCACGTGCTTCACTCTCTTGCTTGGGCAATCATGGGTCCAGTTGTGGTGGTCGGTGTGATGCTCGGAATAGCTGCGCTGCCGCTCAAGCGGAAAGTCACACCTAAGGAATTTGCCGACGAGCTTGAGCGCCACCTTCACGGCACGGATGATGATGCCTGGGACCGAACAACCTCCGTGAGAATCTTCGATCCATTGTTGGAAGACGTTCGGCGATCTCTCAGTGATCGATTTGATTCGTTGTCGAGTCCGGAGGATCGCGAAGAGTTGCGGCAGATCATCGACACCCTGAGGCGTGGCGACTTCCCGCGACATTAACCAAGTAGGCAATACCTGACCCGTGCTGTTGCCAAACTTGAAACTTCCGGTTGGGACACTTCCGGTTGGCCCACCATCCACTCGGAACTTTCAATATGCTGATTGGATGAAGAGATTGCTGATGAAAGCATCCATTCGCGTGCTGCCATTTTTAGGCGTCCTTACGGCGCTTACGCTGTCCCCCCTTACTGACGTGAAGGCAAGTGCAAGGTCGAACCTTGACCGGCAACTCAGGTCAGCTATTGCTAAAGTGCGAACTGCAAAATCAGTTCCACTTAGACTGGCTGCGGCAGAGCACCTCCTTGCACTCACGGATAAGAGCGATTGCGGCTCCGTAACCGACGACACGATACATTCTCTGGTCTCTCTCCTGGATATTGAAGACGATGGGGTGCAAATGTGGGTCGCTGCAACTCTCGGTGTAATCGGGAAACGCGCAAAAGGTGCCGCTCCCAAGTTGCTCAGCATCTATTCCGTTAGCGTCTGTGCTGTGCAGGACCGAGGATCGGCTTCGACAATACCAATTGCACTAAAGAACATGGGAGTTGCCGTTCCGGTTCCGAACTGCGGCCAGCAATAGGCGGGTGGGTTGACTCGATCTCGTCGAGATGAGGACGACCTTCTCCGTGTTCATCCAAGACTGGACGAACGCTGGTTTTTGCAGTGCTTTTTGATCGTTGGCGAATGACCCGCCACTCGTCAGTTACTAGTCCAGCAACCCCTACTTCTTCGTTTCCCCCATCTCCATCGTCTTCAAAATCTTCCCGCCCTCTTCGATTACATACAGCCGCTTCACATCCAGATCCTTCAGCGTATCCACCGCGCCCGACGGCCACCGAATCTCCACCAGATCCACCTTCTGTCGCCTCACCCAATCCAAAGTGAATCCGCAGATCGCTCGCCGAGAAATATCCATTGCAGCTCCGCACGTCCTCAATCAGCGTAAGCGGCGCATCCCCAGCTTTGCCGTTAACACCGGCGTCCCCGTCTGTGCCACCACCTTAATCCGCGCCCCAATCCCCGTCCGTTGCGACTTCGTCCCCACCAGCCGAATCTTCACCCAGCTCCGATCCAGCGTCGAATCGCACCGCAGCAGTTGCGGAACCGCGTTCACGCAGTTCACCACCGCATCCAGATCGCCGTCGTTGTCGAAATCCCCCACTGCAAACCCGCGCGCCTTCGCCTCCGTCGTAATCCCCGGCCCGCCAATCAAACTCACATCCTCAAACTGCCCATTGCGCAAATTCCGATACAGATACTTCCGCTCCGCATAGCTCGCGTCCACTTGAGTGCCATCCACCTCGGGATACACGTGCCCATTCGCCACCAGAATGTCGAGCCACCCATCGTTGTCGATGTCGATAAAGCTCACGCCCCATCCCAGCAGCCGCGTGTTGATCCCCAGTCCTGCCTGATACGTCCGATCGTCGAACGACCCGTCGCCCAGATTCATAAACAGCGAATCCGTATCGCCCGCGAAGTTCGTCTTCACAATGTCCAGCAGCCCGTCGCGGTTATAGTCGCCGATGCTCACACCCATCCCCGCTTGCGGTTTTCCGTCCGGCGAGTACGCCACGCCCGCCTCGATCGCCTGATCCTTGAACGTCCCATCTTTCTGGTTCACGTAATACGTCGCCGACGTCGAGTCATTCGCCACATAGATATTCGGCCAGCCCGTGTTGTCCAGGTCCGCCGCTCCGCAGCTCAGCGCATACGTCCCCAGCGTTCCCCACATCCCGGCCTTCTCGCTTACATCTCTGAAGGTCCCATCGCCGTTGTTGTGATACAGCAGATTCTTCCCGCCTTCCAGCCCGGGCGGCCCGCACGCCACCACAATGCCCTTATAGGTGCAGTTCGCATCCTCCGGCAGCGGCGTCGTCTTCAAATCCAGATCGATATAGTTCCCGACAAACAAATCCAGCCGCCCGTCCTTGTCGTAGTCCACAAACGAGCATCCCGAATTCCATCGCAGCCGGTCCTGCAGCAACCCCGCTTCCTTCGTCACTTCCGTAAACGTCCCATTCCCGTTGTTCCGAAACAGCGCGTTCTGCCCGTAGTAGCTCACGAACAGATCGTTCCACCCATCGTTGTTGTAGTCGCCCACGCAGCACGCTTGCCCCCATCCGCTCCGCGCCAGCCCCGCCTTCAGCGTCACATCCGTAAACGTCCCATCCCGATTGTTCTTGAACAAGTGGCACACCGGTTCGTGGCCCTTCGGAAATCCCTCCAGCCTCCACCCGTTCACCAGAAAAATATCGAGCCAGTCGTCCTGGTCGTAGTCGAAAAACGCCGCCCCGCACCCCGTCGTCTCCAGCAGGTATTTGTTTCTGTGCTCCCCGCCAAAAATCGTCTCCACATTCAGCCCCGCCTGCTTCGCCACATCCACAAATTGGACTCCGAGCGGAGTCCCCGTCACCGGCGATGGAGCTCCCTTCGGTGCCGGCCGCGCCTGCGCCTCATACGACTGCCGGGCACTGCCCTTGGTCTTCTCCTGTGCAGCCGCCTGGGGTCCGCCCCTTGCCATGGTCCACACGTCTTCCAGGCTCAAAACCAGCGCCGTCCGCGACAGCGACTTCAGAAATCCACGCCGACTCCAACCCAAACCCGATCTCCTCGAAACCCTCTCCTGATGTTCTCACCCCGCCCAGATTCCCCTCGCCTGCACCTGGGCTGCAACAAGCGCCGCTGCGGGCAAGCAACCTCAAGGATCAAGGCATCGATCTGCCCTCCGCATCCGACTTAAATAGCTCTACATCAATCACATACAGAGAGTTACTCTCGGGTCATGCCCCATCCCACCAACGCTCGTCTCGCGAACCCGGGGTGTGATTGTAGCCGCCTCAACCCGGCCCTACACTCAGAATTGTTAAAGACTCGTTTCACCCGAAAGGGGTCCCAATGCTCGAGATGAAGAACCTGGACTATTACGAGTTCCTCCAGATCAGCCCCAACGCGGACTCCGACACCATCCACCGCGTCTACCGCTTCCTGGCGGCTCGTTTCCATCCGGATAACCCGGCCTCCGGCGATCCGGAAAAGTTCTTCATGCTCAAGACCGCCTACGACGTGCTGTCCAACCCCGACACTCGCCTCGAATACGACATGACACGCGAGCGCCAGGCTGCCGACAAAACTCCAATCTCCTCAGATGTCGATTTCATGGATCAGTTCGAAGGCGAACTGAACCGTCGCCTTGCCGTTCTCGCCGTGCTCTACTATCGCCGTCGCAACAATCCCAGCAGCCCCTCCGTGGGTCTGCCTGAGATCGAGCAGCAAATGGGCTTCCCGCGCGACTATCTCGACTTCACCACCTGGTATCTCACCAAGAAGGGCTACATCACCCGCGCCGATAACTCCGACTTCACCCTCACCGTAGAAGGGGTCGATTTCGTCGAGACACAGCGCGTCAACATGCCGGTCCTCAACAAACTTCTTACCAGCGGCGCCAGTATCGATTCGCCTAGCCAGAGCACCACTGAATTCCCTGGTTCCCCAGATCTGTTTGCTTCAACCGGCCTCGCTCAGTAGGCACCAACCGCTCCTGACGGGCACCGGCACCACAACATCCGCAATCGCGTCCAACGCTATCTGCGGAGTCCGGTAAGAGCCTGCATTCACTTTCAGGCTTTAGGAACTCCCGATTGGGAGAGGCCAATCTGGAGTTCCTACCGGAGTTCTCTCCCGAGTCAAAAAGCCTGCCCAGAGCGAAGTCGAAGGACCTGCTTTTGCTTTTCGCACTGCATCCATCCGCCACAAAAATGGGTGCCCCAGGTCCCTCGCCTTTGGGGACCTGGGAAAGCACGAACTGTTAACGCGATGCATCGATCCGCACGAAAATGGGTGCCCCATCCTTGCGAAGCAAGGGTGGGAAAGCAACGAACCTCTCCCTGCCTCCGTCATCCGCAGCAAGCGTAGCGAGTCGAAAAGCCTGCCCTGAGCGAAGTCGAAGGACCTGCTTTTGCTTTTCGCACTGCATCCATCCGCCACAAAAATGGGTGCCCCAGGTCCCTCGCCTTTGGGGACCTGGGAAAGCACGAACTGTTAACGCGATGCATCGATCGGCACGAAAATGGGTGCCCCATCCTTGCGAAGCAAGGGTGGGAAAGCAACGAACCTCTCCCTGCCTTCGTCATCCGCAGCAAGCGTAGCGAGTCGAAAAGCCTGCCCTGAGCGAAGTCGAAGGGGACCTGCTGTTGCTTCTGCTGACGGCCGAAAGCTGACGGCTGAAGGCTCGTGCGTCGTCGCCAGCGTAAAATCTGAAAGCACGCCCACGCATGGCCGCCTCCTCCAAAGCCGAACTCGACGTCCATCGAGGACTCCACTCGTCCCTCCTCAGCATCGTCGCCAACTTCATCCTCGCCCTCACCAAATGCGCCACCGGCTTCATCGGCCATTCCTTTGCTCTGGTCGCCGACGGCATCGAATCTCTCTCCGACGTCTTCAGCTCCACCATCATCTACATCGGTCTCCGCGTCGCCCTCCGTCCCCCCGACAAGAAACATCCCTACGGACACGGCAAGGCCGAACCCTTCGCCGCCGCTCTCGTCAGCCTCGCCATGGCCGGCGCTGCCTTTGGCATCGCTGCCGAAAGCATCGTCCTCATCCGCACTCCCCATCCCCTGCCCCACATCTACACCCTCTGGATCCTGCTCGCCGTCTTCACCATCAAACTCTTCCTCTCGCGCTATGTCCTCTCCGTAGCCGACCTGATCGGCAGCACCGCCGTCCGCGTCGACGCCTGGCACCACCTCAGCGATGCCATCACCTCCCTCTTCGCCTTCATCGGGATCTCGGTCGCCCTCATCACCAAACGAGTCAGCGCCGACGACTGGGCCGCCCTCTGTGCCTCACCCGTCATCCTCTTCAGTGCCTGGCGTCAGCTCCAGTCCCCCCTCGCCGAACTCCTCGACACCGCCCCGCCCCCCGAAATCGAGGAGAACGTGCGCCGCGTCGCCGAACTCGTACCCGGCGTCGTCGGCTTGGAAAAATGCTTCGTCCGTAAAGTGGGCTTCCGCTACTTCGTCGACCTGCACGTCGTCGTCAGCGGCGACATCTCCGTCCGCTCCGGCCACGCCATCTCCCACGTCGTCGAAGATCGCGTCCTCGCCGATGTCGACCACGTCGCCAAAGTCCTCGTCCACATCGAGCCCGAAGAGGAACTCCTCAACCCCTCCCACTCCGACATGTAGCCCCGCCCCCCTGCTCAAAAAACAGCGCTTGCGCGGTCAATCTCGGAGAGAGCAGGGGCCAGCGCCCCGGGCTCGGATACGAGGCGGTGGATATACAAGCCGTGGCGAGCATGTACTATGTATCGGCAAGAAAAGACACTGGGCCGACGACACGACTTGGAGCGGTTGAGTATGGACCTGTACAACACGATTGAGAAGCTGATCGCGGACCAATATGGGAAAACGCTTGGGACGAGAAAGGCGATCGGCGATTTCATGCTCACTGATTCGCACGCCGTGAATGTCAAGAGCAACAACGTCGACAAGCAGAACTACTCACCTAACATGATCTCGATCAAGAAGATGCATGAGTGGGTATTCGAGGAGCGCCACGACCTTAGTTTTGTTTTCGTGGATTACGAACAACAAATCGGTGAACTCAAAGTTGTTAGGCAGAGCAATCTGATTCCGATCGAGCAACTCAGTTGGAACTGTTTGTCGATCGAAGCGCAGGGATACGGAGTTATCCAAATGTGTCGCGCTTTGGAGGTTGTTCCTAATCAGACCAAGAGCGAGTTCTATAAAGGATTTCTCGCCGCCTACGGGAAATACTTGCAGAAGGAAAAGAAAAAGCATGAGAATTTCGCCAAGAGGTTCATCAACCCGGATAGCATTAATTGGTGACATGACAGGAGCGAAGGCGCGATGAGTCGGAAGAAAGAATACGGCGACTTCCAGACTCCATTGTCGCTGGCGCGTCGCGTGGCGGCTTTGATTGGACAAGAAGGGAAGCACTTTGGCACGATCATTGAGCCAACGTGCGGAGTCGGTGCCTTTTTACAGGCCACCGCCGAGTGCTTTGGTATGTCGCCAAGGTACTTGGGGTTTGATGTTAACCCCGAATATGTGGGAGCAGCCAGGGCTGCCCTTGCGCGGATCGGGCCGGCCAAAGGAATAGTTCAGCAGCGCGACTTCTACAGTATCGATTGGAAGCAATTCCTTTCCGAGCAGGCCGGACCCGTGCTCATCATCGGCAATCCACCCTGGATCACAAATGCCGGAATGGGTGTCATAAACGGAAAGAACCTCCCCGAGAAATCCAATTTTCAGGGCCAAAGTGGCTTGGACGCAATGACTGGCAAGGCCAACTTTGACATCTCTGAATGGATGCTGATCAAGTTAGCGAAGGCGTTCCCATCACGGGGGGGCATGCTGGCGATGCTCGTCAAGACCGTAGTGGCCCGTAAATTATTGGCACATTGTTGGTCCACCGGTATACCAATCATTGAGGCTGCGATCTATCGTATCGACGCCGCCGAGCATTTCGATGCCGCAGTGGATGCCTCGCTCGTTGTGATCGAGTTCGGAGAATCGGCGAAACCCATGCGCGCCCAAGTTTATGGCCAACTCTCGCGCGCGGCCCGACCTACCGCAACGGTAGCCCTCGAAGACGGAACGCTTATCGCCGACCTCGATGCGTATCGTGCTACAAAGCACCTTGGCGGTGGTTCCCCTCTCCGATGGCGGTCGGGCATCAAGCACGATTGCTCTAAGGTAATGGAACTAGAGTTGGCAGGTCGACAGCTCAAAAATGGGCTTGATGAATTGCTCGATCTTGAACCCGACTATCTCCTGCCCATGTTCAAAACATCCGAAGTTGCAGCGGGCCGTGTTGATCACTGCCACCGTCGAATGATCGTCACGCAGCGGCGCATCGGTGAACAAACTGCCAGCATTGCCGAGCGAGCGCCCAAGACGTGGTCTTACCTCCAGCGGCACTGCGCACTGCTCAGCAAACGGGGAAGTTCGATCTACCGCGGCAAGCCCAATTTCTCCATTTTCGGAGTGGGCGATTACTCGTTTTCGCCGTGGAAGATTGCGATTTCAGGCATGTATAAGAGTCTGAGGTTTGTGAAAGTTGGCCCGTTCCAAGCCCAGCCTGTTGTGTTTGACGATACAACAAACTTCATTCCGTGCCCCTCTGAAAATGCCGCGACATTGTTGCTATCGTTGCTCGAAAGTGACGAGGCACGGACGTTCTATAGCGCCCTCATCTTTTGGGATGCCAAACGCCCAATTACGGTCGATCTTTTGGGGCGATTGAACATCCATGCACTGGCTGGGAGCCATGGCGTTTCCAATACATTTGTCCAACTTTTCGGCGTGGAAACCGCTATACCCTCCAGAAGGACTCGCGTTCCGGTTGGGGTAACGGCAACGCCAATGCTTTGGCCGGAGTAAGGCGGATGGCGCCTGTCCGGGCGCGGGCTGCATGCACCAGGTAGCAATTTCCCAATGCGCCCTGTGCCAACACCGCAGTGAGCGCGGATGCGCTGGCCGGCAGTTCGAGAATGCCCCGCCTGGATATCGTGATCACTTGCCTGCCGGGGCCGCCTTCTTGTGCTCCACAAAGATGTGTGCTTGATGACAGCTCACACACGTCTTTCCCTGCATGAATGGATCGGACTTCAGTTCAGCCACCTGATCGGTGTGACAGCTGTCGCATGTGCTTAGCGCCGGCGTGCCCGCGAAGTCCGGTGCTGTGGTCTCGCCATGGCACACGGTGCATTCGACACCGTTGGCAGCATGGGGGCTGGCTTTCCATTGGTCGTAAATCGCCTTGTGGCAGGTGGCACAGGTATCCCCGGCTGGAATCAGTCGATGGTGAATATGCTTGGCTTGATCCAGCTGAGCAGTGGCAGGTTGGACTGCAATCGCCAAAAAGAGAAAAACCAACAGGGTGAGACCGAACATGCGCGCACAGAAACTATTCACCGGCAGATCTCCTGAGTAGATGTCGGAGTATCGAACTGGCGATGGCTGCCGATCAGTGATGCCAATCACGTCTCACCGGAATGCGATCTGCGCACGGGCTGCGAGGCCTTTGCCAAAGGAGTGTTCACAAGCCTCGCTTGCGCTCGCGCTTTGGACCAGCCAGAGTGGCCGCAGTCCCATGAAGCTGGCGAATCGTGCTCCCTTCCAATCTATGGAAAAGAATCCCCTTCAAATGCCGGGACTGAGCTCTTAGTTCTTCTGATTGGACGGCTGGTAGGAAGCGACAACTTGGGGCGACAGGAAGACCCATGTCAACACTCCCGAAGGATTAACCTCTCTCTCGGACTCAACGAACGGCAGGTGGCCCACTCCTCCTGGACCCGAAGCTGTGCCCCGTTCATCGCGGCTGCTTGCTGCTCAAGGACGTCTTTGACTACTCCCTCGAAGAGGTTGCCGACTTTCTGGGCTCGACAACGGGCGCGGTCAAAGCGGCGCTTAATCGCGGACGCGCAAAACTGTCAATCGCACCCAATCGACTGTCTGCACCCGCCTCCGGGAACCGGGTACCAAACCCGGTCGTTCGGGATTACGTCGAGCGATTCAATCGCCGCGACTGGGACGGCGTCCGCACCTTGATTCGAGCGGACGCGAGTGTGCTCGTAGCCGATCGTTTCTCCGGTCCAATCGCCGGGTCTCCCTACTTCGGAAACTATGAGCGCTGGTCGGCGCCGTGGAGGCTTGCACCGGGTCGAGTGGATGGCGAACCGGCTGTCCTCGCGCTCCAGCGCAGCGTCGATGCTTGGGTGCCCCAGTCGGTGATTCAACTGAGCCTGATCGGAGATCGAATCGCCCGGATCACAGACTATGGACACTGCGCATGGGTCCTCACCCACGCGCGTTCCGTCACATTCGAGCAACCCACGCTGCGAAGCGAACCCAGGCCTTGAGCCAAATGCAAAGAAACGGATGAGCTGCAACGCCGATCGCCCAACGCAGCCGCCAGAAGACCGGAATGACTTCTTTGAGAGATTCTGGGCTTGGAACCTCTTCCGGCTTAAAGTCGCCTCCGAAGTGCGCTTCTTGGAACAGATCGAGCAGTTTACCCGGACCCGAGAGTCGCCGAGATACTGCCAGGCAGGACTGACTGGCCTGATGCTTGGGCCAGATCCCTCTTCCGTGGGAACCCAGCCAACGTCACGACAGCAGCTTCCGAATCGGCGACGACTCGGCCGCAACTCCGTCCATGAGTCTGGGACAGATGGGACGAACTCCGTTCTTCCCTAACGATGCGCCGCCGGACTTTTCTCTCCCAACCGCCGAATCCGCTCTTCCAGAAAACTGCCGCTCCGGTTCCTGTTGGGTCAGCGCTAGAGCTTTCTCATAAGAGGACCGGGCCTCCGCGCTTCTGCCCAGCCTGCAGCACATATGGGCGCGGGCTGCATGCACCAGGTAGCAATTTCCCAATGCGCCCTGTGCCAACACCGCGGTGAGCGCGGATGCGCTGGCCGGCAGTTCGAGAATGCCCCGCCTGGATATCGTGATCACTTGCCTGCCGGGGCCGCCTTCTTGTGCTCCACAAAGATGTGTGCTTGATGACAGCTCACACACGTCTTTCCCTGCATGAATGGATCGGACTTCAGTTCAGCCACCTGATCGGTGTGACAGCTGTCGCATGTGCTTAGCGCCGGCGTGCCC
Organism: uncultured Acidobacteriaceae bacterium; assembly: GCA_963778705.1. GTDB lineage: Bacteria > Acidobacteriota > Terriglobia > Terriglobales > Acidobacteriaceae > Telmatobacter. The sequence goes on along the minus strand of CAVZVM010000008.1, from coordinate 25,985 downwards.
GCGAAGTCCTGTGCTGTGGTCTCGCCATGGCACACGGTGCATTCGACACCGTTGGCAGCATGGGGGCTGGCTTTCCATTGGTCGTAAATCGCCTTGTGGCAGGTGGCACAGGTATCCCCGGCTGGAATCAGTCGATGGTGAATATGCTTGGCTTGATCCAGCTGAGCAGTGGCAGGTTGGACTGCAATCGCCAAAAAGAGAAAAACCAACAGGGTGAGACCGAACATGCGCGCACAGAAACTATTCACCGGCAGATCTCCTGAGTAGATGTCGGAGTATCGAACTGGCGATGGCTGCCGATCAGTGATGCCAATCACGTCTCACCGGAATGCGATCTGCGCACGGGCTGCGAGGCCTTTGCCAAAGGAGTGTTCACAAGCCTCGCTTGCGCTCGCGCTTTGGACCAGCCAGAGTGGCCGCAGTTCCATGAAGCTGGCGAATCGTGCTCCCTTCCAATCTATGGAAAAGAATCCCCTTCAAATGCCGGGACTGAGCTCTTAGTTCTTCTGATTGGACGGCTGGTAGGAAGCGACAACTTGGGGCGACAGGAAGACCCATGTCAACACTCCCGAAGGATTAACCTCTCTCTCGGACTCAACGAACGGCAGGTGGCCCACTCCTCCTGGACCCGAAGCTGTGCCCCGTTCATCGCGGCTGCTTGCTGCTCAAGGACGTCTTTGACTACTCCCTCGAAGAGGTTGCCGACTTTCTGGGCTCGACAACGGGCGCGGTCAAAGCGGCGCTTAATCGCGGACGCGCAAAACTGTCAATCGCACCCAATCGACTGTCTGCACCCGCCTCCGGGAACCGGGTACCAAACCCGGTCGTTCGGGATTACGTCGAGCGATTCAATCGCCGCGACTGGGACGGCGTCCGCACCTTGATTCGAGCGGACGCGAGTGTGCTCGTAGCCGATCGTTTCTCCGGTCCAATCGCCGGGTCTCCCTACTTCGGAAACTATGAGCGCTGGTCGGCGCCGTGGAGGCTTGCACCGGGTCGAGTGGATGGCGAACCGGCTGTCCTCGCGCTCCAGCGCAGCGTCGATGCTTGGGTGCCCCAGTCGGTGATTCAACTGAGCCTGATCGGAGATCGAATCGCCCGGATCACAGACTATGGACACTGCGCATGGGTCCTCACCCACGCGCGTTCCGTCACATTCGAGCAACCCACGCTGCGAAGCGAACCCAGGCCTTGAGCCAAATGCAAAGAAACGGATGAGCTGCAACGCCGATCGCCCAACGCAGCCGCCAGAAGACCGGAATGACTTCTTTGAGAGATTCTGGGCTTGGAACCTCTTCCGGCTTAAAGTCGCCTCCGAAGTGCGCTTCTTGGAACAGATCGAGCAGTTACCCGGACCCGAGAGTCGCCGAGATACTGCCAGGCAGGACTGACTGGCCTGATGCTTGGGCCAGATCCCTCTTCCGTGGGAACCCAGCCAACGTCACGACAGCAGCTTCCGAATCGGCGACGACTCGGCCGCAACTCCGTCCATGAGTGCGGCGCCCTGAAGTCGACAGTTGAGATCGGCGGACAGCAGCCGACACTTGGAACCGATCCATTTTTCGGTGAGCGATTTGGCATTCGTTGAGAGAACTGCTCCTCTCTCCCGGGTCCGGCTACCTCAATGCCTTTGCGAGTCGAATGAGTCCTTGCCGTATCGCCAGCTCGTCGAATCCGCCGAAGCCGAGGAGCAACGCATTCGGATCAGGACGTCTGAGAGTGCATCGATCGACGGCGAGAACCTCGATACCCTGGGCCGCCGCCAGCTCTTCTGCCCGTCGTGACGTCATTCCATTCTTGAGGTACCCGATGGTGTAGAGGCCTGCCCTCACGTTCGAGATCTCAAGCAATCCACCCAGATGTTGCCTGGCTCCTTCCATGAGTGTTGCGAGGCGCTCCGCATACAGATTTCGCATTCTCCGCAGATGACGTGCCAAGTGCCCATCCACGATGAAGTCGCAGAGAACCGCCTGGTCAAAGGATGAATTCCGAAAATCGGTTCGATAGCGAAAACCCTGGAAGAACTCTATTAAGGGCGTAGGTAATACCACGTAGCCCACGCGTAAAGCAGGGAATAGCGTCTTGCTGAACGATCCGATGAAGATAACGCTGGAGTGATGATCGAGGCTTTGCAGGGCAGGCACAGGCGGTCCCTCAAACCTGTATTCGCTATCGTAGTCATCTTCGATCACAAATGCGCCGGCGCGAGACGCCCAGCTCAGAAGGGCCATGCGCTGCTCTAGCGACATCGTTACCCCCAGCGGGAATTGGTGAGCAGGCGTTACGTATGCTCCCTTCGCATCTGGACAGATCTTGATCCCGGCCGAAACAGACAGCCCTTCATCATTTACTGGCACACCAACAATCCTGGCTCCCACATTGTCAAACGCGATTCTCGCTCCGAAGTATCCAGGATCCTCCATCCATATCGAATCGCCCTTTCTTAAGAGGAGCCGTGCCAACAGGTCGAGCCCCTGTTGTATGCCGGAGACGATAACGATTTGTTCCGCAGTGCATCGCACCCCACGTGACGTGCGCAAATACTCGGCGATTGCATCGCGCAATGGCCGATACCCGCGGCGATCGGCCTCTTTCTTTAGCCATGACCTGAAATGACGTGCTCGCGTTGCGGCAATTCGTCCCCAAACCTCGGACGGGAAATCGTTGATGGCCGGAGCCCCGATCCGAAAGGGGCGTACCCCATCGACAAAAGCCAGGTCGATCCAGGGTTGGGGCCGTCTATATGTCGCGATGACGCGACGAATGTATGCCGGTGTCGCGGTTGGCTGGCGGGCTGGCCGGGGCGCCTCTACACGATTGACCCAGGTACCGAATCCGACACGGGAGGTGACATACCCCTCGCCTTGCAAACGCTCGAGAACGCTGACGACTGTGCCCCGGGAAAGTTGATACTGGCTTGCGAAATCTCTGGACGCCGGCAGTCTGGCGCCTGGCGCGAGCCGGCCATCGAGAATGGCAGAGCGCAGTTCGCCGTACAACCAATTCGTCAGGGTCTGATGGCGGGCCCGGCTCTTGAGCGTGAGCTCAAACGAGCTAATGGCTTTTGGCATCTTAAATGGTCCAATACAATTAGCGAAAATGGCTCTGTTCGATGTACCACTGCCGCCATAGTATCAGTTCTGAAACGGAGGAAGCGCAGGCATGGTGCGTAGTTGAGCTTCGGCTTGTCGCGCAGCGGCTCATGGGAGATGGACAGATGAAACTTGGAGTTTGGTTCTATGGCCTGGGTACGATTCTCACCGGTATGCTGGACATCGCCTGGGGTGCGTTCGATGCCTCTCATCAGCCCATCCAAGCTCTTGGCAAGAATTTGCCGGGCCAGCACATACTGGCTTATTTCGCGGGCGTCTGGCTGATCGCAGCGGGTCTTGCAATTTTGTGGCAGCGCAGTGCAAGAATTAGTGCCGCGGCATCCGGCCTCGCCTACCTCGCTTTTACGGCATTGTGGGCAACTCGGTACTATGCCGGGGTCCATACGCTTGGCTGGCGCATCGACGTCATCGCAGGCGTCTCTTTCGGGCTCGCCCAACAGCTGATGCTGGTCGCTCCGGCAGCAATCGTTTACACTTCAACCGCCTCACCGGATTCACCGTTGCAAAAGAGAGCAGCGATCGCCGCACGTTGGATGCTGGGATTGCCTCCTGTCCTCTTCGGCCTATTTCACCTCATCGGCATTCGCGCCTTCGCGAGCATCGTTCCGCACTGGATGTCGTTTGGATATTTTTGGGCGGGGCTAACCGGAATCGCCTTCCTGCTGGCAGGAATTGCCATCTGCTCAGGAATTAGGGATGTCCTGGCCGCCAGACTTCTTGCGCTGATGTTGTTGCTCTTCGAGGGTCTTGTAGAAGTGCCTCCCATTTTTATCCGACTGCACAATCAGGCAACTTGGGGCGCCGCCGTATACAACCTGACTGCGATAGGGGCATGCTGGATATTCGCCGAGTTTGTCGCGAGCCGCGCAGATCGAGGACGAATCAGCTCTGCGGAAAATGGCGCCACGTCACAGCCCGATCGGGTGGTTGCTTGATTGAGCAACGCGTAGTCGTCGACGAACACTAGCGTTGCCTCCGCCTCGGTCGATGACTTCAGGGCAAAATCGCTCAGCCGGCGTCGGTTTGAGGCCTCCGAATGGATTAGTACCGACAAACTCCTTTGCTCAACCCACCTTTTGGATTCAACGAGCGCGTTATCGCCGAGTCCCGCAGAAACCATCAACCAAGCCCCGGCTGAATCACCGTGCTAATCAAGCAACAACGCTTCCCGTGCATGACCACCGTGCATCGATCCCTGCTCTGCCTTTGCAAAGAGTTTCCCTCGAAACGCGCACACTAGTCTCATAATCCTTTTCTACATCGGAGACTCGTATGCCCGAAGCAACCCACAAATCGCCTGCCCACTCCAACCCTGCCGTCGCCCGCTGCTGCTTTGCGTGGGATCAGACCTACCAACAAGCGCGCGCCAAAGGCAAAGGCGAGCTCTTCGCCGCCATGGACGCCGCGCAAGCCTACCGGCTCAACCTGCCCGCCCTCGACAGCGTCGATGCCGTGCGCAATTTCATCGCCTGTGTGGCCCAGGGCATGCTCGTTGGAGCCATCACCGGGCCCGACGGCGCTCGCTTCCTCTATGCCGCGCAGATCGCCAGCAGCGCCTTGCGCCGCCAGACCCCAAAAAATTCTGCACCCGTTGCACTTGGAAATTGAATCTGCCCCCCCCGGGGGGGTCGATTCACCGTCCCTTCGCTTTTGCCGTGTGCCGTGGGTGAAGACCAGAGCAGGCCGCATAAATGGCTTTGTGTCACGGCACTAAAACTGAGGGGTTTTAACCCCTGTGGTCTTCCAGCTCTCGTCAGGGTCATTTATGCAACCAGTTCTCGCCGTTCCGATCCGATGACCGCCTCGCAGCCCCTAGTCCCACCTTCCTCGCAGCAAACTCTTCCCCTCCACTCCTCATCGAAGTGCAGGAAGTCAGCATTGCGAGGTTCATCCTGCAAGCACCTATCCGATTCGCATCTTTCATCCTCTTGCTCTGCGCATGCGGCCTGCACGCTGCATCAGAGCCCATACCCGTTCGCCATCAACAGGGCACCGTTCACGGTTTCCTCGAGCTGCGTTCCGACGATGGGCGCGTCCTCGCTTCAGGAGACATCGTTCAGGTCGCCCGCGGCGATCAAGTTACCGCGCGCGTCCTCTTCCGCTTTAAAGATGGCTCCATCGACGACGAAACCACCGTCTTCTCGCAGCGCCGCACCTTCCGCCTTATCTCCGATCGACATATCCAGAAAGGCCCCTTCTTCCCTCATCCCATGGATCTCTCGATCGACGCCCGCAAAGATCAGGTCACGGTCCGATCCGCCGGCAAAGATGGCGCGGAAGAAACGAATACCAGCCATCTCGACCTGCCGCCCGATCTGGCCAACGGGATGGTCCCCCTCATCGTCGAAAACATCGCGCCCAACGCCCCGCAAACCACTGTCCCCATCCTGGTCGCCACGCCCAAGCCGCGCCTGGTGAAACTGCTCATCTCACCGCAGGCGAAGATCCCTTCTCGGTCGCCGGAGCACCTCACCAGGGCCTCCACTTCGAAATCAAAATCGACCTCGGCGGCATCGCAGGGGTGGTCGCGCCTTTGATCGGAAAGAAGCCCCCGGACATTCAGCTCTGGACCATCGGCGGCGAAGCTCCAACGTTCCTCAGAGAACAAGGCCCCATCTATCCTGAAGGCCCAGTCGTGAACATCGCACTGGCAAGCCCCGTCTGGTCGGACTTGCCCCCGCAAAGCAAATAGCACGAACTCGTGCGTGACCAACGCGGAAGTGACCTGCCGCGTTGCGAGCGATGCTGCCGCTCTGCCCTGGTCCCAGCACTTCTCACATGTTGTCCCACGGCCTCCTCAAGATCCGAGGGTTGCGCCGCACCTCCTCGTCATACGCAAGAAGATCCACGAGATCGAACTGCGCCTTCGCCACACCATCCCTGGCATGCCCCGGGTTCTGCGTCGCCACATGAATCCACTCGTGCAGAATCACGCGCGCCAGCGCCTCGCCCATCACCGTGTCTCGGCGATTCCGATCCATGCCCAGCACCACCGGCCCCAGCTCTTCCGCAATCTGCGTGCAATCCACATGAATGAACGGCTCAATGCGCCCATGCACACGCCACACCCAACCCAAAGCCGTCAGCGATGCGGTCCGCTCCATCGGGACCAGCGAGCAGGTCCCGTGCAGATACACCGAGATTGGCTGGCTTACAGCGATCCCGCCCTTGATCGCGTCGCCGCGTAGAAACTCCGCTCCCGCAAGTGCAGGCACTGCTGCGCTCTCGCTTCGAGCGCCTCTCTTCAAAGCATCGAATAGTGCGCTCCACTCTGCATCGTGCATGTTCCGCTCTGCAAAAACAATGAGCGTGGCTCGGGTCTTTGATGTCCCTGTCTGCGCAAACGACTTGTCCCGGGCGCACCAGAACACCATCAAGGCAATCGACAGTAGAAATGTGACCGGCATCCGAGGCCGGCGGGGAAGCTCGACTCTCATGCAGCCAGTCTGTCCCCGCTTCCTGCATCTGTCCAATGGATTGTCGTGATATGATCCATCTGGTTCAGAGATGACTCCGGAGATGTCCTTGATTCCCCTCCGCGTCGTTCTCAACCGGCGATCGGTGGTCGGCCCTCTCATGCACTGATCGTGCATGTCATCGGCTTCCGCGCGCTATCCGCTTCTTGCCTTCAATTTCGGAGGGTTGGATGGAAGTCCGCCAGCTTCAGATCTTTCGCATTCTCGCCGAAGAGTTGAACTTCACGCGCACCGCCCAGCGCGTCAACACCGTACAGTCCAACGTCACCGCGCAGATCAAATCTCTCGAAGAAGAGTTGGGCGTACCCCTCTTCGACCGCCTCGGCCGCCGCGTCACACTCACCGACGCGGGCCGCCGCTTTCAGCCCTTCGCCGAACAGGCCCTTATCGCCATGGAGCAGGGCCAACGCGCCATCCGCCACGGAGCCGAGCCCAGCGGGCCCCTCCGCATCAGCGCTCCAGAAAGCATCCTCACTTACCGCCTGCCGCAGGTATTGCGCATTTTTCGCCGCCGCTTTCCCAGCGTCGAACTCGTCTTCGTCCCCCACATCGGCATCGGCTATGTTTCCGAGCTCGATAACGGCAAGATCGATCTCGCCTTCGATATGTGCGACTCTCCGTCCAACCCCTCCTACCGCGTACTGAAGCTCCGCACTGAGAGAATCTTCCTCGTCGGCGACTCGAACCATCCTCTCGTGAGCCGCCGCACCGTTAAACCCTCCGATCTCGTTGGCCAGAGCCTCTTGCTCACCGAGGCCGGCTGTGGCTATCGCGCCAAACTCGATCGCGCACTCGCCCTCCAAAATGTAAGGCCGGGCATTATTACGGAATTCTCAAGTGTCGAAGCCATGAAAGAGTGTGTCCGCGTCGGCATGGGACTCGCACTTTTGCCGGCGATCGTCGTCGCGCGCGAGCTTCGCTCTCAACAATTCAAGGCCGTGCACTGGGCTGGACCGTCCCTCGACATCGGTACCCACATCCACTGGCACAAAGACAAATGGGTCTCACCGGCGATGGCTGCCTTCCTCGAAATCGTCGAGGCCCATTCCGACGAGTCCGCCTCCGTCGCCTGACCACGCGAAATCCAAACCACCAACGATGCCTTTATTCCCTATTCCCTTTCCCTGCCCTTCGCTCACACCAGTCCCAGTTTCAATAAGCTCTCTGCCGTCGCCACCACGGCCTCCTCAACGGACCGCGGCTGCCATCCCAGCACACGCTTCGCTTTTTCGCTCGTCGCGTTCTTGTGTTTTCCAAGCTCGGGCACAACCTGCCGCACCTCCGGATTGATCAACGCGAACATCCGCACAAACCAGTCCGGCAGCTCACGGTGCGGCGCACGCTTTGCCGCTGCTCCCAGGCGCTCCTTCAGAATGCGAGCGATATCCCCCAGCGAAACAAAGTCCCCCGCCGTCGCAAGGAATCGCTCCCCCTTCGCCGCAGGATGCGTCATCGCCCGCAAATGCAAATCCGCCACATCCCGCACATCCACGATGCCAAACCACATCCGCGGATATCCCGGCATCGACCCATCCAGCATCCGCTGCACGATCAAAATCGACGTCGCAAAGTCCCGACCCAGCACCGGCCCGCACACCGCCACCGGATTCACCACCGATAACTCCAGCCCTCCGCCTTCCTTCGCGATCAGATCCCACGCCGCGCGCTCCGCCAGCGTTTTGGACTTCACATAGGCCGTCAGCCCCGGGCTCTTCATATCGGTCCAGTCCGTCTCATCGTATGGTGCATCCTGCGGCGCCAGCCCATACCCAACCGCCGCAAACGACGATGTCTGCACTACGCGCTTCACACCCGCATCCCGCGCCGCACGCAGCACCCGCAATGCCCCCTCGCGCGCCGGCACAATCAGCTCATCCTCGTGCTTCGGAACCTTGGGCGGAAACGGCGAAGCCACGTGCAGCACATACTCGCACCCCGTCGCTGCTTCCTTCCACCCCTCGTCTTTCATCAGGTCCGCTGCGTAGAACTTCACTTGCTCGCCCGGCTCCGCGCCGCCCTGCTTCAACACTGCGCGCACGTCCGGCTCTCGGCGTAGATCCCGCACCGTCGTCCGCACGGTATGACCACCCGCCAAAAGCTGCAGAATAATGTGGCTCCCAATGAAACCCGAGCCGCCCGTCACCAGAACTGTGCTCATCTCTCGCCTCCTACCCCCACTCTTCGCGCCTCTCGGCCTCTCTACCGCGCTGTTTCACCGTTCACTGTTCCTGTTTCACTGTTTCACTGTTTCACCAAAGTAGATCGAACGTTCGTTCTATGAGATGCCATATTTCACCGAATCTCAAAGAGTCTGCCCGCTATTCCGCGGCGATTGCTGTCCAGACCGTCTCGGCGATGCCCCTCAGTGTCGAACGCGTGAAACCGGTGGACGACTTCGCCAGGCTCGCAGCCAGTCCCAGGGTCAGGCTATCGATCGCTTCGGCCGGCAAATCTCTCAGTATTCCGCCGTGCTTCTTCGGACGCAGCCACTTAATAATCCGTCGCATCGTCGGATCTTTGGCGCCTTTCTCATCGCCGCCGCCATTCTTGCAGTACGGGGAATTCAGATACTGCTCCAAAAAGCGCGCTTCCCTGGCATACGTGCGATAGAAATCGTAGGCATTCAGCCAGATATGCAGCAGCGCCTCCCGCGCGTTCATGCGCTCCGAATACCCCTTGAAGAATGCTTCGTGCTTAATTCTCTCCACATGCTCATAGACTGCGCGAATCAACGCATCCTTGCTCGCAAAGTAGTGATAGATCACGCCCGGGCTTGCTCCCGATCTCCTCGCCAGCACCGACATGGGTGCATCGTGGAGGCCGCGCTTCACCACCAGGTCAAGCATCGCCTCCAGAATGGCCTCTCGCTTGTCGATCTTCTTGCTCACTCGCCGCCCTCGCTCCAATTAGAACGATCATTCTAGCACCGAACTCTCTCCGGGAGCGCCCGGATCAACCCGCACTCAACTGCGCGCAAACTACGACCGCTCTCTGTCCCGCGCTCCGGGTTTAGTTCCCTCTGCCTTGCCCCTTTGTCCCCTTCGCGTATTAGCATGGTCAGGTTCAGGCAAGACCGCTTTCTGCGTATCCGGAGGGATCAGATGGTCACGCGACGTGAATTCGCCGTAGGAGCTGCCAGTCTCGCCCTGGCCAGTTCTGCCAAAAGCTACAGCCAAATCGTCGGCTCCAACGAACGCCTCAACTTCGCCGTCATCGGCCTCAACAGTCGTGCCTACGCCCACCTTTCCAGCCTCCAGGCCAACCATTCCGCCGCGCGCATTTCGCATGTCTGCGATGTCGAAACAAACATTATGGCCAAGTTCGCCGACGCCACCACCAGGCAGATGGGCGAAGCCCCGAAGACAGAGCAGGACTTCCGCCGCATCCTCGAGCGCAAGGACATCGACGCCATCACCATTGCCACCCCCGATCATTGGCATGCGCCCATGGCCATCCTCGGACTCCAGGCCGGCAAACACGTCTACGTCGAAAAGCCCTGCAGCCACAACCCCGGCGAAGGTGCACTGCTCGTCCGCGCTCAACAGAAGTACGGCAAGCTCGTGCAGATGGGCACCCAGCAACGCTCCTCACCGCACACCATCGAAATTGTTCAGAAGATTCACTCCGGCCTCATCGGCCGCGCCTACTACGCCAAAGCCTGGTACAACAACACCCGCAAGTCCATCGGCATCGGCAAGGACGCACCCGTCCCTTCCACACTCGACTGGAATCTCTGGCAAGGCCCCGCACCCCGCCGTCCCTACAAAGACAACGTCCAGCCCTACAACTGGCATTGGTTCCATATCTGGGGCACCGGCGAAACCCTCAATAACGGCACGCATGAAGTCGACGTCTGCCGCTGGGCCCTCGATGTCGACTATCCAAATCGCGTCACTGCCTCCGGAGGCCGCTATGCCTACAAAGACGACTGGCAGTTCTACGACACCCTGACCACCAGCTTCGAATACGACGACAAGATGCTCTCCTGGGAGAGCACCAGCTGCAACGGGATGCGTTACTTCAATCGCGGTCGCGGCTCGCTCATCGAAGGCACCAAGGGCACCGTCCTCGTCGATCGAGACGGTTACGAGATCTACGACCTCAACGGCAAAAAGACGGCTGAATTCAAAGTGGCCAAAACCCCGACCTCGACCGCTGACCTCATCGGCGCCGACTCCATGACCGACGCCCACTTCGCGAACTTCATCGCCGGTATTCGCACCGGAGCCCGACTCAACGCACCTGTCGCCATCGGCAACGTCGCCGTCACCATGCTCCAGTTGTCCAACATTGCATGGCAGGTGAATCGCGAGCTGAACCTCGATTCAACCGACGGCAAAATCAAGAACGATCCCGAAGCCATGAAGTTCTGGGATCGCGAATACGCACCCGGTTGGGAACCAAAGGTCTAGCTCATGTGCAAACCAACACTTCTCGATGCCCAAATCAGCACGAAAATGGGTGCCCCGGGTCCCTCGCATTTGGGGACCCGGGAAAGCATGAGCTCGAAACCGCCTTCTCTCCAGGAATAGGTAGCCACACAAATGAAAAGCATCTCCCGTCGCACCTTCCTGCAATCCTCCGCCATCGCCACCACCGCGCTCGCTGCTCCCGCACTCTCTGCGCTCGCCGCCCCCAAAGCCGCCTCCGGCGCACCCTCTCTCATCCGCCTCGGCCTCGCTAGCTACACTTTCCGCAACTTCGCGCGCGCTCAGATGATCGCCTGGATGAAACAACTCGACCTGACCGGCCTCAACGCTAAAGACACGAAGGACCATCTCCCCATGGATCCCACAGCCGAAGCCCAGGCCATCTCCGACTACGAGACCAACGGCATCCATCTCCACGCTGCCGGTACCGTCTACTTCCCCAAAGACGAAGACGACGACATCCGCTCGAAATTCGAGTACGCCAAACGCGCGGGCATCAAGGTCATCGTCGCCGGCGACCCTCTTCCCGCAGCGCTCCCGCGCATCGAAAAGTTCGTCAAGGAATACGACATCCGCTTTGCGATCCACAACCACGGCCCCGAAGACAAGATCTTCCCGTCACCCCTCGATGTCCTCAAAGCCGTCCAATCGATGGACCCGCGCATGGGCTGCTGCATCGACGTCGGCCATTGCGCTCGCGCTGGCACTGACGTTGTCGAGGCTATTCACGCCGTCGGCCCCCGCCTCTTCAACATGCACATGAAAGACCTCACCGACCTCAGCGTCAAAGAGAGCCAGGTCGCCGTCGGTCAGGGCAAAATGCCTGTGCGTGAAATATTCGAAGCCCTCATCAAGATCAACTATCCCGGCTGGGTCGACCTCGAGTACGAAGTCCACGGCGACGATCCAATGCCCGGTGTCACTGAGAGCTTCTCCTATATGCGCGGTGTCCTCTCCGGCATGGGCTACAACTGGCGCGAGCCCGCTGTCTGAACCGCCTCTCGGATCATCAGCTCTAACTTACCTGCTGAAGATAGGCGTGAGCCTATTCCCTATTCCCTGCCGGGGTCCCCAGCGACAGGTCTTCGTCGCTGGGGTGGCTAATTCCCTGCCTTATCACTCCGCCCGCAGCGCCTCCGCCGGATTCACCGAAGCAGTTCGTCGCGACGGAATGTAGCTCGCCAGCACCGCCGCCCCGCAGAGCGCCACTACGCCGCACCCATACGTCACAGGGTCGAGGGGGCTCACATGAAACAGCAACGATCGCAGCAGTCGCGTCGCCGCCGCCGCCATCAGCAAACCGCACACCACACCACTTCCGGCCAGCAGCATCCCCTGCCGTACAAACATGCCGGTGATGTCATTCCGCTGCGCTCCCAGCGCGATGCGAATCCCAATCTCGCGCCTGCGCTGCGAAGCCGAGTAGGCAATCACGCCATACAAGCCCACCACACCCAGCAGCAACGCAATCGATGCTGCCACGGCCAGCATCACCAGCGTGAACGATGTCCGCCCCATCGACCGCGTGTAGAAATACTCCTCCGTATGTACTTCGCTCACCGGCAGATTCGCATCCACCGACCAGATTGCCTGCCGGATGTCCTTCATCAGACTCTCCGAACCGGCGCGGGGGCTGCGGATCGCATAAGTCACATACCGCCGCACAAACTCATCCTGCCCCTCAAAGTGGTTCTCCAGAATCGGCCAATATGCCGTCGGCTGGGCATCCTCGTTCATACTCTCGGCGTGTACATTCCCGGTCACTCCCACAATCTCGCGCCAATCGTCCTTCGTCCCCACACGCACATGCTTGCCGAGCGCATTGGCCGCGCTGCCCCAGTACTCGCGTGCAAAGTTCTCAGAGATGATCGCCACAGGCCGCCGCTCATAGAGATCGGCCCACGTGTAGTCCCGCCCCGTCACCAGCGGGATCCCCATCGTCTTGAAGAATCCCGGAGAAACGAATTTGAAGTGGCGCAGCGGCGGCATCGATCCGTCTGTGTAGCTCTTGTCCTGGGCCATCACCGGGTCTTGCCACCCGTTGCCGTCCATTGGCACGGAGTTTGCAATCGCCACCGATGTCACTCCCGGAACCGCTTCCATCTTGTGCAGAATCGCCTCTTCTCTGCGCACCACATCCTCGGCCTTCGGCACATCCGCCTCCGGAATCGACAGGTTCAGCGTCTGAATCGGCGCCGTCGTATCGAACCCCGCATCCACCTGCGTCAGCGCGCGAAACGTGCGAATCATCAGTCCCGAACAAATCAGCAGCACAAACGCCAGGCTCACCTGGATCACCACCAGCACATTGCGCGTGCGATGCCGTTCTCGACCCAGGCTCACGCTGCGCCCGCCCTCGCGCAATCCCGTTCCCGTCCGCGTCCCCGCATAGCGCAGCGCAGGAATCGACCCGAACAGTAGACTGCACAGCAGCGATACCCCGACCGTAAATACCAGCACCGTCCAGTCAATCCCAATGTCCTGCAATCGCGGCAGCCCTTGCGGAGCAATCGCAATCAGAAGCCGCAACGCGCCCCACGCCAGTCCCAGGCCCAATACGCTGCCCAATGCCCCCAGCACCATGCTCTCCAGTAGAAAATCGCGAACGATCCTCCAGCGGCTCGCACCCAGTGCCGCGCGCACCGCCAGTTCCTGGTGCCGCCCTTCGGCACGCACCAGCAGCAGATTCGCCACATTCGCGCATGCAATCAGCAACACCACACCGATCGAGCCCATCAACACCCAGAGCAACTTGCCGACATCGCCCACCACAACCTGGCTCAGCGTTTGCACCTTGGGTCCCAGCCGCGCCTTGTTGAATAGGTCGATGCTGAATCCCGGCGGCGCAGGAAAGCTCTTCCACACCGTCGGAATCATGCGCGCAACATCGGCATTCGCTGCTTCCAGCGTCACGCCCGGCTTGAGCCGTGCGATACCGTCGAACGAGAATTGCCCCAGCGTTGTCTTATTGCGATCGAACTGGATCGGCAGATAGAGAAGCGGCTGTTCGCCATCCAGGAACCGAAAATGCTGCGGCATCACGCCGATCACCGTCCGCGCTCTGCCGTCTACCGTGATCGACCGCCCCACAATCGATCGATCGCCGCCGAACCGCCGCTGCCAATACCCGTAATCCAACACCACCGTCTCCGCCGCCTTGGGTTGACCATCGGCGCGGTTGAACCACCGCCCCAGCATTGGCGCTAACTCCCAGAATCGGCAGCACGCCGTCCGTCACATCCAGCGCATGCACCTGCTCGGGATTCCCCTGGCCCGTCACCGCCACCGAATCGCCGTCATAGACACCCACGTCCTCAAACACGCGATTCTGCTCTCTATAAATGAAGTAGTTCGACGGCGCAATATTCACCAGATCCAGATTCAGGCCCGGCGCCGTGTGCCACACCCCCACCAGCCTCTCCGCATGTGGATACGGCAGCGGCTTCAACAGCACACTCTCCACCACACTGAACACGGCGACGTTTGCGCCGACTCCAGCTCCAAGTGTGATCAACGTGACAACGGTGAACAACGGCGTGCGCCACAGCCTGCGCAGAACCTGTTTCAATTGGCTGATTCCTGAATTCATGGGGCGTGACCTCCCGCGGAGATGGGGCAATCCTCCGGCGTCCAGCGCGGCCGGCTGTCTCGGATACGCGACCTGACTCCTTCAGGTTCCCCCCGCGCGCATTCCACCAACAAATGTCTGGGATGAACAGAATTCCATCCCGCGCCCACACGAACTCAGCCCATCGACTTGAGTAACCGGCGCCCAGGACTAGAAGTGGTTGCATAAATGGCTTTGTGTCAGGGCACAACCGGTGTACCCACCCAGTGGGTGGGTCGCGTGCCGAAAACTGTGCCAAAACTGAGGGGTTTTAACCCCTGTGGTTTTTCAGCTTTCGTCGGGGCCATTTATGCACCCAGGACTAGGAGCTTGTTCCCTCGGTCCCTTGTTCCCTGTCTCATCACTCCGCCCGCAGCGCATCCACAGGGTTCACCGACGCCGCCCGTCGCGCCGGAATGAATGCCGCCAGCCCAGCCACTAAGCCGATCAGCAGGATGCCGCCCGCATACACACCCGGATCGGCGAACGAGATGCCAAACAGCTCGCTGCGCAGCGCGCGCGAGGCCAGCATCGCCAACGGCACCGTCACAGCAATCGAACTACCCGCCAGAATCAGAACCTCGCGCACAATCAGCCCGATCAGGCTGCCTCGCTGTGCTCCCAGCGCCATGCGGATTCCAATCTCACGCGTGCGCTGCGCGGTCGTATACGCAAGAATCCCGTACAGCCCAATCCCCGCCAGCACCGCTGCCAAAACTCCAAACGCCGTCGCCAGCAGCGCAATCGTTCGCTCATTCTGGATGCTGTCATCGATCTGCTGGGTCATCGAGTCCGCATTGTCCATCACCAGCTTCGAGTCGATGTTCGCAATCGCCGTCCGAACGCTATTGGTTGCGGCATCCGGCGCCTGCCATGTCCGCACGTAATACGTCAGCGCGTTCGGCTTCTCTGCTTGGACAAACGGTACGTAGCACATCGCCGTGGCCGGATCGCGTACGGTCGTGTGCTTCACATCGCGCACCACCCCGACAATCGTCGCGTCGGTTCCTGGCCGTCGCGGCCGGCTCACGTGCCGCCCCAATGCCGCCTTCGGACTCGCGAAGAAATGCCGCGCAAAACTCTCGTTCACGATCGCCACCTTGGTCGCCGTCGCCGTGTCGGATGCGTTGAAATAACGCCCCGCAATCAGCGGCACACCCAGTGTCTGCAAATACCCATCGCTCACCCACGGCAGCTCGACATCGAACTCCTCATCCGGCTTCGGTGTGTAGCCGCTCACCGCAACGTCTCCCGTATGGTTATCGTCGGCGAGATCGCGATCGTTTGTCGCCCCCACTGCCTTCACTCCGGGCAGCGCCGCGATTGCATCCAATACGCGCTGTTCCACAGGTGCAATTGCGGTCTGTCCGTACCCGGCCATCTGCGGCGCAAGATCGAAGCTCAACAGTCGCTCTGTGGCAAATCCCGCATCCACATTCCGCAGATTCTGGATCGTACGAACAAAAAGCCCCGCACCAATCATCAGCAGCAGGCTGAACCCAATCTGCAAGGCCACGCAGGTACGACGGAAGCGCACCGAGCTCCCCATGTCCGTTCCAACCTGCTGCTTCAACGTATCCATCAGCCGTGGATTCCAGAACTGCACCGCCGGCGCGAGGCTGAACAAGAGGCTCGCGACGACCGTCGCAACCGCGGAGAGTCCAAGAACCCGCCAGTCCAGCGTTGCCGAGAAGACAGACTCGTCCTGCGACCGGCCCGCCATCCACTGGATCAGAAAATGCAGCGCCCGCGGCGCAAGCAGCAAGCCCAGCATCGCTCCTCCCAACCCCAGCAGTGTCCCCTCCGCCAGAAGCTGCCGCAAAATCTGTCCGTTCGTCGCACCCAGCGAATAGCGCACGGAAAACTCACGCACCCGCGTCGCCGCCCGCACCAGCAGCAGGCTGGCAACATTCACAATCGCCATCGCCACCACCAGCAGCGCCATGCCCATCACGATCGTCAGCGGCCTCTCCACGTCGCCTCTCATGGGCGAGAAACCCTTCGCGCCGGCCTCAACATTCAAATGAGCCGTGTCGATGTATCCCTTGCGCGCTCGGTCCGACTGATCGTCGAGCTGCGGAAACTCCGCTTTCCGCAACGAGAGAAACAGAGCATTCAGCGACGCTTCAGCCTGCGCCCGCGTCACCCCGTCGCGCAGACGTCCAGCTAGATTGATCCAATACGCGCGCCGATCGTTCATGTACGACCACTCCGGCTCAATCACGCCCTGCATCGTCAACGGCACGTACACCGCAGGCATCCGCCCCCACACCATACTGTGAAATCCCGGCGCAGCCACTCCTGTAATCGTGAATGGCGTTCCATTGATCGTCAGTGTCTTGCCAATCACAGGCGCTTCGGCAAGGTGTGTCTTCCAGTAGTCGAAGCTCAGCACCGCAACCGGATTCGCGCCTGCACTGGTCTCATCGCTCGCCAGAAACAGCCGGCCCACGGCAGGCCGTACGCCGAGCATCTCAAAATAATTCCCGCTCACCATCTCCGCCAATACAATCTCCGCGCGATCGTTCCACGTCACACCCACGCTGTCTGGTGCAGCTGCAATCAGACCGCTGAGAGTTGTGTTCTTCTCGCGCAGGTCCCGGAACATTGGATATGAAAACTCGTGCGTATGCCCTGGGCTGTTGCCGCCGTCCGAATGATGGTGTCCAGGATGATCGCCGGCAAAGCTCAACACGATCAACCTGTCCGGCTCGCGGACAGGAAGCGCACGCAGCAGCGCCTGATCCAGCAGGCTGAAGATCGCTGTCATCGCGCCGATCGCCAACGCCATCGTCAGCATCGCGACCGCCGCAAATCCCGGATTGCGCCACGCGCCCCGCATCCCGTAGCGCAAATCGCGTACTACACTCTCGATCCAGGCAATTCGCCCGCGTAGATGAAACCGCTCTTGCGCCGCGCCGACATTGCCGAACCCCACGCGCGCCCGCCGCCGCGCCTCTTCCTCGCCTAGACCCTCGCTCTTCAACTCGGCGGCCTCCAGCTCCAGATGCGCCTTGATCTCCTCGGCAAAATCTCCAGCACTCCGTTTGCGTCTCATGACTGGTCCCTCGTCCCTTTGTTCTCTCGCGTCCTATCTCCTATTCCCTATTCCCTGCCCTTTTCACTCGGGGGTCCCCGGCGACAAGGGGCCCCCACGAATAGGTCTTCGTTCGTGGGGAAGAGCGACAGGTCTTCGTCGCTGGGGTGGCTGTCACTCGGTCCGCAACGCCTTCATCGGATCGACGCTCGCCGCTCGACGCGCCGGCGCCGCACTCGCCGCCAGGGCCACCACGGCGACTCCAAGCATCGCCAGCAGATAGTTCAGCGCATCCAGCGGCTTCACCCCATAGAGAGAAGATTCGAGGCCACGCCCCAGAAGAATGGCCAATGGAACCCCGATCGCGATTCCCGTCAAGGTAAGCCACAGGCTGTCCTTCAGAATCATCCACACCACCTGGCCGCGCCGCGCACCCAGGGCCATCCGCACGCCGATCTCCGCCGTGCGCGTGCTGACCCGAAACGCCAGCGTCCCATACAACCCCGTCGCCACCAGAACCACAGCCAGCAAACCGAAGAACTCGGCCAGCCGCGCAAACATAACCTGCTGCGCGATGGTCTCGTTATATTGATCGCGCTGCAACATCGGGTTGATCAGAGGCAGATTCGGATCCATCTGCTGCACTGCCCTTTGCGCGGAAGGCAAGATCGCCAACGGCTTCCCGTGCACACGCAATTCCACTTGCATCGCGCCAGTGATAGGAATCTGCGCGTACTCATACCAGGCCATCGGAATCGGCGCTTCGACGATGCTGCGGTATTTGTGATCGCGCACCACGCCCACAATCGTCATCTGATAAGGGAAACCCGAAGGCCCAATGATGTGGCCGAGCGGATTCTGATTTGGAAGAAAGCGCTTCGCGAACTCCTCGTTCACGATGCCCACGTGCGGTGAATTCGCAGTGTCCGAATCCAGAAAATCGCGCCCTTGCAGCACAGGTACTCCGAGCGTGTGAAAGAACTCCGGACCGGCAATGTTGCTGCGAACCGTCCGCGTTTCTCCATTGACAACATCGGGAAGCTTTCCATCCACAAGCATGTCGCTGTTGTCCGACGCTCCGCTGCCGAGCCGCTCTTCCATGATGGTTACCGATTCCACGCCCGGCAATCTCCGCAGCCTCTCCATCAGATTCCGATAGAACGCCACACCCTCGGGAACGGATTGAATGTTGGGCTTGATGCCGAACACCACCAGCCCGTCGGTCGAAAAGCCGAGAGGCGTGTTCTCCAGATTCTGCAGCGTCCGCAGCAGCAGGACTGCGCCCACCAGCAACACAAGGCACAGCGCCATCTGCATCGTCACAATCGTTCTGCCCGTCTTCGTCTTGCCGGAGTCTGCACTGCTCGCAGCAGCCGATGTCTTCAACGCAACCGTCGGCGCGGCAGAGAGCGCAACCCGCAGCGGAGCCAGGCCGAAAAGAAGCGCCGCTACCACCAATATCCCCAGAGTGAATAAAAGGACCGTGCGATCGGGCGCCAGGCTCGATTCAATCTGCGCCCACGCGCCCAGTGCCTTCGTGGCCCAAACCGCAAACACCCACGCCAACACACCGCCGACGAAAACCAGCAGTGCGCTCTCGGTCACCAACTGCCGGAACAGCTCAAAGCGTCCCGCACCCAGCGCCAGCCGCACCGAGAACTCGCGCTGTCGCACCGTATTCCGCGCCAGCAGCAACATCACGACGTTGGTCAGCGCAATCAGCAGCACCGACGCAACCAATGCCATCATGATTTTTAGCGGCTTGCCGTACGTGCTCTCGTATCCTGGAAAGCTCTTCGCATCTTGAAAACTCAGCACCGGAAGCTTCTCTCCCGGTTCCGGATTGCCCAGGCCGACGTAGGCTCCTCTCTGAAACACTGGCTGCAATTGGCTAATCGCCTGCGTCTTGGTTACGCCCGGCGCGAGCCTGCCTAGAAGCCGCATACACCACCAGGTATTGTTCTTGAGATAGGTCCTCCCGTTGTCCAACGGGTTTCCCCACGCATTCAACTCCGGCCGGCTCTGCAGCGGGAGCCAGAAATCGGTCGACCCGCCCTCTTCCACGCCCTCGAACCCGGCCGCCGCGATGCCCACAATCGTCATGGGAACCGCGTTCACATAGAACGTCTTCCCCAACACATCCGCGCTACGCGCAAAGCGCCGGGTCCAGTAGTTGTAACTGATCACCGCAATCGCAGCATGGTCCGATTCATCCTGATCTGTAAACCCCCGCCCGCGGATGAGTTTGACTCCCAGCCCAGAGAAGAAATTGCCGCTCACCATGTCGCCTTCCGCCTCTTCCGGCTCAGTCCCGTAGCGCACGGCAACTTTGCTCGACGAAAGCGGCACGTAAGCGATCAGATCCGACAACACCTGGTTTTGCGTGCGCAGAATATCGAACACCGAATACGAGAACGTCTCGTTGGTGTCGATGGTGCCCGTATGCTGCGGCGGATTGCTCGTGCGCAAATAGACAAGGCGAGCAGGATCGTCCACCGGCAGCGATCGCAACAACACCGCATTCATCACGCTGAACACCGCTGTGTTCGCTCCCACACCGAGCCCGAGCGTCAGGATGGCGGTGAGCGCGAACCCCGGACTTTGCAGCAGCGAACGGAACCCAAAACGCAGATCGCGGATCAGCTTGTCGAGACCCTGCCAACGGCCCTGCAGATAGAACCTCTCCCGTGCCCCATGCACATTCCCAAACTCCACCCGCGCCTGGCGCCGTGCCTCGTCCTCGCCCAGACCCTCGCTCTTCAACTCCGCGGCCTCCATCTCCAGATGTGCCTGGATCTCTTCGGCAAAATCCGCTTTGCTCCGCTTGCGCCCGAACATCCTCATGCCTCCTCACCGCTCGTTCCCGCCCCGCCAAGAATCAGCCCCACCGCGCGCGTCAGCTTCTCCCACTCGCTCGTCTTCTCCAGCAGTTGCGCGCGCCCCTTCGCCGTCAGCGAATAGAACCGAGCCTTGCGATTGTTCTCGCTCACACCCCATTTCGCGCTGATCCATTTCTTGTCTTCGAGGCGCTGCAGGGCCAGATAAAGCGATCCGTGATCGACAAAAAACACTTCCTCCGATTGGCGCTGAATGACGCGCGCAATCCCCTGCCCATGGCAGGAACCCATCACCAGTGTCTTTAGGATCAAAAGGTCGAGCGTGCCCTGCAGCAGGGCGACGCGGTCGTCGTTACTCTTTCGGGTAGTCATCCGACCCAAGCCTCGCAACCCTTGGGTCGGATGTCAACCCATCTGTGACGAACCGTGGCGTCGGCACGCGGGCGTATTCCATGGCTTCGGAGCGTGAGGCCCCTGCCTGCGCAATAAACAAGAAGCGCCTCCCTGCGTCAAAGCAGGAGGCGCTCCGCACTTCCCTTTGAATTTTCTAGAAGTGGTTGCATGAATGGCTTTGTGTCAGGGCACGACCGGGGTACCCACCCGGTGGGTGGGTCGCGTGCCGAAAACTGCGCGAAAACTGAGGGGTTTTAACCCCTGTGGTCTTCAAGCTTTCGTCGGGGCCATTTATGCAACCAGTTCTACGGTGGAGACTTCTACGTCAGGAAAGCCTAAAGCGACGTCCCCAGATCCGAGCTGATGATATTGAACGCTGTATTGATCTCCGTAGCCAATCCCTGCATCGCAGCCACAGCGCCGAATGCAATTAAGGCTACCGTAAGCGCGTACTCCACCAGATCTTGTCCTTCGCTCTCTCTAAAGATAATGATAAGAAACTGCCGCAATGCGATCATGCTCTTTCTCCTTGGTCGTGCGTCGTACCGGCCGGATTAGGCGCCGATCTCGAGGGGGAGAACACCACACTACGCGTGGGCGCAGCAAGCGGCAATTCCCTTTCGGTGTCTTCCGGCAGTGCCTGAGGTTCACTGGGCATGGTTACGCACCCCGGCCATCGGACCAATCCGCGCCAGAATGCCTGACGGGTTGACTGATAACTTACTCTACCGATTCTCCTGGTCGTCTGGGCAAGCTCGTATCGGGTCCCATTGCCGCCGCCCCTCCGAACCCATCCTCATGCTCGCTGGGACAAAACCGCCGCAGCCAAAGGGGGGCTCTTCAGTCGTCGTGCCGGTGCTTGTGCACTACATACCGCCCGATCATCCAACCCACCGCGCTGCCCACCAGCACATCCGAAGGAAAATGCTGCCGCGCCAGCACCCGTGCTGCACTCACACCCGCCGCAAGCCCATACGCCGTAATCTGCGTGAGCGGTCCCCGATACTCCGACGCAATCACGGCCGCCGACGACCACGCAATCATGCTGTGATTGGATGGAAACGACGAGTTTGTGCCCACGCTGGTCTGAAAAAACCTGCCCTTCGCGTTGTCGACCGTCGGCCTCTCCCGCAATGAAATCAGTTTCACGACCTCCGACACCGCAAGGCTGTCCAGAATCGCCTCGCCCCCCAGTATCCCGGTCGCCGTTGCATGCTCGTCGTGGTGCATCGCGCCAAGTCCGTAGAGGATCGCTGGCGCCGCAATGAATCCACCCACCAGGCCATTCGATGCCGTCGAGGCCTGATTGTTCAGCGACGTGTTCACCAGCTTCGACGACGACATCGCCTGATGATCCGTCGTCACCGCTGCCGTCGTGGCCAGCACCAGCAGCACCGGGCCCACGGCATTCGACTCATTCAGTCGCGCCGGACTCGTCCAGATCGCCTCCTGGTCCTTGAGAAGATTGCGCGGAGTAGTACGCAGCGAAACCGCATCGCTCGCCTCGGCTTTCCCCTCGGATGACACCTGCGGCGCATCCGGCAACGGAGAAGTCTGACTCTGGCAGAGGGCCCGCTGCGGAAGCGCACTCACAAGCAAACCAGCGAAGAGAACGTGCCGCGAAGACCGGCACCAGGCCTTACCGAAACATCGCACAATACTCCGATGCTAAATCACACAAGAGACACATCTCGAATGAACGAAACGTCATCTTTGATCGCATACCGCGCGCATCTCCGCGAGATACACTTCCACGTAATCGAGGTAATTCTGGGCATACTCCAAAATCAACGCGCGGTCGCTGTCGCCGAGCTCCCGCCGCAGTTTGCCCGGCACGCCCGCCCACAAAGTCCGCGGTGGCACCACCGTATGTTCCGGAAGTACGGTTCCCGCAGCAACAATCGAGCCCTCGCCAATCCGGCAATCGTTCAGGATCGTCACTCCCATCCCGATCAACACTGCATCTTCCACCACACTTCCATGCACCGTCGCATTGTGCCCGATCGTCACCCAGTCGCCCACTGTGACCGAATAGAGGTTGCGCTGCCCGTGCAATACGCAGCAATCCTGCACATTCGAGTTGGCGCCCACCCGGATCGAGTGCACATCCCCCCGCAGCACCGCGTTCATCCACACCGAAGAACGCTCGCCCAGCACAACGTCTCCCAGCACCTGCGCGGAAACGTCCACATAACAGCTCTCGGGAATCTTGGGAGTATGGCCCCGCCAGCTCCGAATCATCGACGCTCAACCTCAGGGGTCAGTCTAGCTGATCGGCAGAAGAGACGAGGCCAACAGTATTTAGACACTAATCAACAAAGACGAGCCCGATTGTGCGCCAGATCAAAATACCCAGCCTCCACCAATTTCGGGCCAAATCAGCCCGAAAGTCCAAAGTTTCCAGTATCATAGTTGAAGCCCATTGGCAGGTTTGGAGGTGGCATCCTTTGGCAGAGGTTCGCGTTCAAGAAGGCGAACCGCTCGAAAACGCTCTGCGCCGGTTCAAGCGGAAGGTTCAGACGGAGGACATCATCAAGGAAGTAAAACGTCACTCCTACTACCTGAAGCCCGGTGAAAAGCGTCGCGTCAAGGCAGCACTGGCGCGCAAGCGGAATCGTAAGAAAGCTCGGAAAGAGCAGGACTAAGTACGTAGTTGAAACCAAACTGAATCGCGATGAGCTTTTTCGCTGTCTCTTGCTGGGAAGTGGCGGATAGACACGAAGCTCAACTTAGCTCATCGCGGTTCTTCACTCTTGTGCCTCTCCTCCGGCGCCACGCGGTGGAAAGCAACTCAGTCGCTCCCATCGTCCGAGCGACTTTCTCTCCTTAGCCGCTCCCTTTCTTGCGGCCCGGGCCCCTTTGAGCAAGGTAAGACAAAGACAGGGAACGGGACCGGCAAGCTTTCTCGAAAATGGCCGATTTCTTTAGTGTCTCTGCTTTGGGGAACGGCCATGGTATATACCGATCGAATTTTGATATGTGTGGATTGCGGCGCGGAGTTCGTCTTCACCGCCGGCGAACAGGTCTTCTTCAACGACAAACAGTTCAGGAATGACCCCAAACGATGTAAACAATGCAAGGCAAAGCGGAGCTCTGGAACACGGGTAAGAGCTGAGACGCGCACCACCTGTTCCGAATGCGGCGAGGAGACAACCGTTCCCTTCAAGCCCACGCAGAACAGGCCTGTGCTCTGCCGTTCCTGCTTCCAGAAAAATCAGAAGACGCCTGACGCGCCACCACGGCCTACGACAGACCCGAGCTGAACAACAGATCGCCTCGAAACTCCGAGGGAAAGCCTGCAGCCCGCACCAGCGTGGCCAGTTGCGCCCAATGGCGCTGCCCGTGAAACAGCGCATGGCCCAGCACCTTGCGCCGCGAAAATGTCCGCTTGTCCGCCGGCAGCCAGGGAACATCCAGCGTATACGGCGCTTCCCAGTTCTCCTCCGGATTCGCGAGCACCCTCCGGTATAGCGGACCCGCCTTCAAGTGCAGCTCGAACAACGCCTCCAACGGCCCCGCAGGAACTGCCTCTCTCGGCGTCTCCGGAACACCACTAAGCCGCTCCGCCCAGCGCAACTCCGCTCCCCAGATGTGCCGCACTAGATCCTGCACCGTGGCTGCGCCGCCGATCCCGCACGGCAGCTCCAGCAGCGACGGATTCTTTTCCAGATGCGCCCTCCAGAAGGTCGAAGCTTCGTCATTCCACACCAGCAGCTCTTCCATCTCCAACGCAACGCTCATGCTTTGCTCCTCAGCGCCTTATGCCCGATGTCATGCCGGAAATAGATCCCCTCGAACTGTACTTCTGCCATCGCCTGGTACGCGCGGGCGAGCGACTCCTGCAGCGAATCCCCCACAGCCGCAGCGCACAGCACGCGTCCTCCGCTCGTCACCAGCTGGTTGCCTAGCTTCGCAGTACCCGAATGAAACACCTGCACACCCGGCACCATCGCCGCATTCGTCAGCCCGCACACCGGCAGTCCCGCCTTGTAACTCCCCGGATATCCCGCCGAGCTCGCCACCACGCACGCCGCCGCGCCTTGACTCCAGCGCATCGCCGTCTCCGCAAGCTTCCCATCGATGCACGCTTCCAGCGCGTCCACCAGGTCCGACTCCAGCCGCATCAAAATCGCCTGCGTCTCCGGATCGCCGAACCGCGCATTGAACTCCAGCACCTCCGGCCCGCGCGGCGTCATCATCAGCCCGCAATAGAGCACTCCCACAAACGGCGTGCCCTCCTCCGCCATCCCGCGCACCGTGGGCTCCGCAATATGGTGCAGAATCCACTCCTTCATCTGCGGCTCGAGCAACTCGTCCATCGAGTAGGCGCCCATCCCGCCCGTGTTCGGCCCCAAATCGCCCTCGCCGACCCGCTTATGATCCTGCGCCGGGACCAGGGGCTCTACGTACGTCCCATCGCTCAGGCAGAGAAAGCTGATCTCCTCGCCTTGCAGAAACTCCTCCAGCACCACCTGCCGCGATGCCTCGCCCAGCAGCGACCCCTCGAAGAGTCCGTGTGCCGCTTCCAGCGCCGTGGCCCGCGAGTCGCAGATGATCACACCCTTCCCCGCCGCCAGCCCATCCGCCTTCACCACAATCGGTGGATGAAAAAACGAGATCGCCTTCTCCAGCTCGTTCGTATGCGCGCACACCGCATACTTCGCGGTCGGAATCTGGTGCCGCTTCATGAACTCCTTGGCGAACGCTTTGCTCGACTCCAGCTGCGACGCCGCCTGCGATGGCCCGAACGTGCGCAGCCCTCGCTGCTGCAACGCATCCACGATACCCAGCGACAACGGCAGCTCCGGCCCCACAATCGTCAGCCCCGGTGCCTCCGCTTCCGCCACGCGCACCATATCGTCCAGGCTCTTCAAGTCCACTGGAACGCAGCGCGCAACCTGCGCCATCCCACCATTCCCCGGCGCACACACCACCTCTGTAACGCGCGGGCTGCGCGCCACCGCCCAGGCCAGCGCATGTTCTCGCCCCCCCGCGCCCAGAATCAGAACTTTCATCAGCTGTAAACCTTCCCCCGAACTTCCCCAAGCCGGAAAAACAAGCATCGGCAATCAGACCGGCTCAAGTCAAACGA
>CAVZVM010000007.1:0-524822 GCA_963778705.1 uncultured Acidobacteriaceae bacterium | reverse complement strand
GGTGGCCAGGGACGGGATTGAACCGCCGACGCCGGCCTTTTCAGGGCCGCGCTCTACCACTGAGCTACCTGGCCTCAGTGAAGACTTCTCGTTGCATTTTCCTGCGCGGGATTCCGGCGGGCGCCGAAAAGGAGGGCCAAGTCCACGAACAGTGCGTTGCAACAGCCCTGTCAGTATACCAACTCTCCGAACGCGCGCCAAACTGTCCGATCGAGCTCCAGTAACTGCCGCCGAAAGCCCAAAAAGAGCCGGCCCGCTCCGCCTTCAGGCCTCCGCCGGTCCCCTGATTCGCACATTTTTCTAAGCTGCCGCTCTGCGATACAGTGCAGCTATGAAGACCCTGTCCCGCTTGATCGTTTTTGCCTGTTTGGCCTCTGCCGCAACCTTCGCGCGCGCGCAGTCGACGTCCGAGGCACGCGCCGCCCGCGCCTACGAAACGGCCGTCAAAGCAGGTCCTCTCGCCGTGCACGCCTTTCTCGATCGGTTCCCCAAAGGCGCCGACCTCCACGTGCACCTCAGCGGAGCGGTCTATGCCGAGACGTTCATCAAAGACGCTGCCGAAGACGGGCTCTGCGTGGACCCCAAGGCGCTCAGTTTCGTCAAGCCGCCCTGCGATGCGCCCCTGGTGCCGGCCGCGGATCTGAACGGAGTGCTGACGCAGCAACAGCAGGACCTCTATGACCGCCTCGTCGATTCGTTCTCCATGCGCAGCTACTTTCCTACGCCGGGGTTCAGCGGCCACGATCAGTTTTTCTCCACATTCGACAAGTTTGGTGGGCTCGACAAGAAGCACATCGGCGAATGGGTCGACGAAGTCGCCAGCCGCTCGGCCGCGCAGAACCAGCAATATCTGGAGCTCATGCAGACACCCACATTCGGGCGTGCCATTGCTCTCTCCCGGCAGATTCCGCTCAATCTCGATTTCGCCGCCTACCGCGACACGCTCCTCTCCCATGGCCTGCGCGACGACGTGGCCGCAGATCGCGACAATGTGCGCGACGCCGAATCGCAGCGCCGCCAGATCGAGCATTGCGGCACACCGCAGGCCACGCCCGCGTGCCACGTCACCGTTCGTTACATCTATCAGGTGTTGCGCGGCCATGCACCCGAACAGGTCTTTGCACAGACTCTGCTCGGATTCGAAACGGTGCAGGCGGCGATGGATGCACACGACGACACCTGGGTTGGCATCAACTTCGTCATGCCCGAAGACGGCTTCGTCTCCATGCGCGACTACGCGTTGCAGATGAAGATGGTGGACTATCTCCACTCTGTCTACCCCAGCGTCCACATCACCCTGCACGCGGGCGAACTCGCGCCAGGCATGGTGCCGCCCGAGGGCCTTCGCTTTCATATTCGCCAGGCCGTTGAAGAGGGCCATGCCGAGCGCATCGGCCACGGCGTCGACGTGATGTATGAGGACAACGCCTCGGCCCTGCTCAAAGAGATGGCGCAAAAGCACGTCATGGTTGAGATCAATTTGAGTTCAAACGAAGGGATTCTGGGGATCAAAGGTGCGGACCACCCCTTCCCCCTCTACCGCGCTGCCCACGTACCCGTCGCGCTTTCAACCGACGACGAAGGCGTGAGCCGCATCGAGATCACGCATGAGTACACACGCGCTGCGCTTGACTACCATCTGACCTACGCCGATCTAAAGCAACTCGCTCGCACTGGCATGGAGCACAACTTTCTGCCCGGCCCCAGCCTGTGGGCCTCACCCGATGTCTTCACACTGCCCTCCCCCGCGTGCCGCGGCCAGGTCCTCGGCTCCGATCACCCGTCCGCGTCCTGCAAGACCTTTCTCGACGCAAGCCAGAAGGCAACCGCTCAGTGGGAACAGGAATGGCGCTTCCGTGCCTTCGAAGCGCAGTTCTGATTCAGCCCTGGTATCGGAAGAGGAGACAACGGCGCCTTGATTGCCGCACTGCCGCTCTGCGATAGACACGCGACTCGGGACCGGAAACAGGACGATCGCGGAGACGAGATTCTCTTAGCCCACCATCGGGCCCTCGTGGTATCGGTTCCTCAGCATCTTCACAAAGTCCACGATCAGCTGGATCGACGCAATGATACCGACTGCGAGCAGTCCCCAATAGACGCTCTTGTTGATGGTTGCGAGAACACTGCCATAGTGCTGCTGATTTGCCGCTGAATTCCTCAACAGAATGTACGTATGGTCGCGTACTGCGAGCATGAGCCCAATCGGGACAAGGCCGAAAGTCTTGAATACGACGTTCTGTATTTCGGAGACATAATGCCACGCGTCGCGCAAAAGGTCGATGATGCGCCAGGCCAGTTGCAATGCGTTCAGTACCACGATCCACCAATAAAAGGTCCACCAGGTGTCCGCGAGCCGGAACGGCCCGACGTCCAGAACCACTGCTCCCGGCCCCATCAGCAGGAACGGATGGCCTGGGATCAGTAGCAGCCAGACAAGAACGAGAAAGCCGAAGATGACCTCCGCCACTGCGTGTGCGTAGCTGCGCGGTTTGCGGCGATTATCCGCCGCTTTGTCGAGCGCCGGAAGAGAGCTCGGAGACCATGTGCCGGTAAGGCCCGTGATCGGCGGACACTTTTCCGGATAGCGCGCCGCGAAGAATTCAAAGGCCGCAAAAACCAGCGTGACCCACGCAGCTACGGTGATTAGAAGCCCCGGTGCTGGAAGGACTGCGTCGAATACGTTGAGCCCCTTGGGTAAAAAGATCGCCACCCGCACCGTATTCACCACCGCATATACGAGGAGGGCCCAGAGCATGGCCATCTTCAGCACATACAAATAAATGGGGAAGATCGCCGGGCCAATCAGGTACTGCTGCGGCTGGTAGCGCGCGGCCACCATCATCGGTGAGCCCATTTGCCTGAGCCAGTCTTCCATTTCGCCCTGCGTGAGTGGTCGGCCGAGTCCGGCTTCTTTGTCTTCGAGCTGGGCTTCCATGTTGCCCCGCAGTTCGGCGGCGATGTCGTCCCGCCGCTTCGACGGCAGATGCTTCTTGACGGCTTGCAGATAGCGTTCGAGTAGTTCCATGGTCGCTTCCTTCTGTTACAAAATTCGGTCAATCGATGTGTGGGCGGCTCGGCATTCCGCCAAGCCGGCAAAGCCATGAGTAGGGCGCGCTTTCGTCGATGGAAGGACGGCGCTCGCCGGAATCTTGGCCAAGAGCGTGGCCGTAGTGCTCTTGGCGGAGTTGAGCGCGAACGGCCAGCGTTAGGCAGCCGCGCAGAAGTTCGAGCCGGAGGCCCACAACAACGGGCGTGTGCTGCACAACTGCACTGATGGAGGCCTCGGTGGGCGAGGCTACAACAGAGACCCCGGCGCTCGCGACTGCGTAAATCGTGAGTGCCAACACCAGCGTTACGTGCACCAGATAACGGTCGAGTAGTTCCATGGCCAGTTCCTTGTGTTGCTACAGAATTCGGTCGATCGATGCGTTGATCGCGCGCCACTCCTCGAGTAGCTGCCGCAAAATCTGCTCGCCATCCGGCGACAGCCGGTAAAACCTCTTGTTGCGCTTTTCTTCCTCGCGCCACTCGCTCACCAGCAGCCCCTGCGATTCCAGCCTGCGAAGCAGCGGGTACAGCGTGCTTTCGTCGATCTCCAGGCCGCGCTCGGCGAGCTCCTTCCGCAGCGTGTAGCCGTAGTGCTCCTGCCGCAGTTGCGCCAGAACCGCCAGCGTCAGGCAGCCTCGTCGCAGTTCCAACCGAAGATTCTCAAAAAGGCTTTCCGAGAGAGTCATGCTGTGCCTCGTACACTGTACATAACACACTGTATGACAAACAGTGTATGGTGTCAAGTAGTTTGTCAAAGAAGTCTCTTTCCGCCAGCCGAAGGCCCTAAATTAATGTCTTGAATGGTTTTAGCGGTGCAGAAGCGCCCGGAAGTGACCATCGCCCGGGCTGAAGAAAGCAGGTTCGCTACGACGCCACAGCCACAGATTTGGCCGCGGTTCTCCTCAATCGGCCGTCGCGCCAGCAGCCGCCTGCCCCATTGAATCCCCGGCTGCTCGATGAATCTCCACGACAGCAGAAACGCCGTCGCCAGAAGAAGAGGCCCGAACATGCCCCACGTCGATCGCAGGAATAGACCCTGCCAGAGATAGATGCTGTACGACATCACGCCCGTCGCCTTCAGGAACTGTCCTTCGAGCAGCCGGCCAGGCAGCGTGAGCGGACGGAGCGAGGTCGAGGCAATCACCAGAGCCAGCAGCACCGACTCGTGCAACGTCATCAGTCCATCGCGCTGAAATTGGTAGTAGTCCCATCCCAACGGAATCAGGCTGACCCAGAAGATGGTCGTCGCGTGGCGTGTCAGCCAGTTCCGCACTGCGCTGTTCTCGAGGACCAGCGCCAGCAGGCACCCCACCAGCAGTCCATCGGCGCGCATCTCCGTGTGCTGGAAAACAAAGAAGGAGTGAGGCCGCGACCACGCCCACCATTTATAGATACCGAGCGAAGCCGCAAGACCGCCCGCCACCCACGCCGCGCGTCGCCGCCCCAGCAGAAACAAGATCGGCGGCCACGCCAAATAGAACTGCTCCTCCAGCGACAGCGACCAGAAGTGCTCCGTGCAAGTATTTGCGCCCGTCTCAGGAATGTAATTCCGGAAGAAGAACAGGCACGCCCAAACATCGTGGCCAATCGTCTTCATGTGCGTGAAGACGGCGAGAAGTCCTAAAAAGAGAAGGTAGCTCCACGCCGCCGGCATCAGTCGAAAAACCCGGCGCACATAGAAGCGGCCCAGATGGATCTTCTCCTCGCGCAGCAGATTGCCTGTAATCAGATACCCGCTCAGCACGAAAAAGATCTGCACCCCATGTTGCCCCAGGTTCAGCCATTGCTCCCAGCTTGGATGGTTCAGATATCCCGGCAGAAAATGACTCAGCATCACCATGAACACAGCAATGCCGCGCCACCCATCGAGTGTAGGAATGCGGGTTTGCTGGTTGGGCTGGACTTCCATAGGGTTCGCGGCCGCGTCGTCACGCCACAGCTCAACCTTAGGGTAAACGGAATGGAGCTCGGATCTGCGCGGGAATGAAGCCCGGAAGCAAGGGTGTCATTACGGAAGGAACGACGCCCTCGCAACTGGACGGATCAGCCGCAAGATTCCAGTTCGTCTACTCCGCACGAAGGGCCTCTACTGGATCGATCGAAGCCGCGCGCCGCGCCGGCAGATAGCTCGCCAGAGCCGCCGACGCCACCAGAACCAACGGAATCGCAATGTAGGTCAGCGGATCAAGCGGGCTGATGCCAAACAGCAAGGCCTTCATCGATTGCGTGAGCGCCGCGGCCGCGCACAGTCCGAGCACCACGCCGACACTCGTCAACACCAGCGCGGACCGGACGAACATCCACTTCAAATCGCCCTTCTGCGCGCCAAGCGCGAGTCGGATTCCGATTTCGCGCGTTCGTCTGCGAGACCGTGTAGGAAATGACGCCATAGATCCCGAGAATGCCCAGCGTCAGCGCCATCGATCCCGCAATCCCCAGCATCACCAGCGTGAACGAAGTGCGCGCCATCGACTTCGAGTAAATCTCCTGCATCGTGCGAACCTCGGCAAGGGGCAAGCTGGAATTCACCGACCAAACCGCCTGCTGCATTTCATTGAGCAAACTCTGCGAGCCGGCCCGATTCGTGCGAATGGCAAAGACAGCAAACTGTGGACCGGCAATCGTTGGAGCCGAGGTGTAGGGGTTCGGTCGCAGGATGGGCCAATACACCGTCGCAGGAGCGTCATGATCCACGCCGTGCTGCCGCACATCTTCGACGACGCCAATCACCTCCTGCCACGGCTTGTTGCTGAACTGGCGCACGCGTTTGCCTACTGCGGCTGCCGCTGAACCCCAGTATTGGCGGGCAAAACCCTCCGAGACCATAACTCCGGGACGCAGGTTGTAGAGGTCGGTCCAGGTGAAGTCGCGGCCAGCCACGATACGGGTTCCGATGGCATTGAAGTAGCCGGGAGCCGCGTAGTCGTATAGATAGAGCGGAGGCTCGACCCCGTCGTATCTCTTCCCCTCAACCTGGATCTGGTCCCAGTTGGGGTCGTTGCCATCCATTGGCACCGCCTCCGCAAAACCCACTGCCGTCACGCCTGGCATGGCGCTGAGCTTGTCCGCAATGGAGCGCTGGATGTTCGTCACCATCACCGCATCCGGAACAAGCGAGCCCGGGACGAAGACCTGCATGGTTTCAACTTGTGCGGGATTGCTGAAGCCGGGGCTGACCCTGCGCAACTCAGCGAAGGTTCGGATCATTAGGAGCGCGCTGACCAGAAGAACAAGCGCCATGGCAACCTGAGCCACAACCAGTACGCTGCGCGCCCGTTGCCGATCGCGGCTGCTGCTGGCCGTACGGGTCGCACCCGTGTATAGAGTGCGGATGCGCGCGCCGGCATATTTGAGCGCGGGAATCGCGCCCAGGAACAGGCCCGAGAAAACGGAAAGCAACAGGGTGAAGACAAGAGACCGCGGGTCGAGGGAGATTTCGGTCAGGCGTGGCAGATCGGCGGGCCCAAGGTACACAAGAAGGCGCAGTCCTTCATACGCGATGCCGATGGCCACGCTCCCTCCGAGCAGGCCGAGGACGAGGCTCTCCAAAAGAAGTTCGCGCGCGATACGGCTGCGGCCTGCGCCGAGAGCGGCGCGGATCGATAGCTCCTGCTGGCGAGCCTCGGCGCGCACCAGAAGAAGATTCGCGACGTTGGTGCAGGCGATCAGCATGACCAGCCCGATCGTGGCCATGACCAGCCACAGTACCTTGCTGACATCGCCGATCACTTCCTGCTTCAGCGAACGAAAAGCTGGCGTGATGCGCCAATGCTCATACCAGTGAGGATTGGTGCCGGGGCCATTAGACCAGGAGTCCATCCAGACAGGGATGAGACGCGCGATGTCGCGGTCCGCCTCCGCAAGCGAGACCTCTGGCTTGAGCCGCCCGACGCCCGAGTAACCGAAGGGCGCAAGTTTTTGATGGCCGCGATCGAAGGCGAGAGGAAGCAGAATGTCGAAGTCCTGATCGATCGTCTGGAATCCGCGCGGCATCACGCCGACGATCTCGCGTGTCTGCGCATCCACTTGAATCGTGCGCCCGACGACAGACCGGTCGCCTCCGAAGCGCCGTTGCCAATAGCCATAGCTGAGAATGACCGTGCGCGATCCGTGCGGATCTTGATCGGCCTGCAAAAACCAGCGGCCAAGCATGGGCGGGACAGCGAGAGCCTCCAGAACTCCGTCGCTCACCAGCGCGGTTTGCACTTCTTCCGGCCGCGCAATGCCGGTCACGTTGGCATTCTGCGTTGTCCATATGCCGAGCGACTCGAAGGCCCGGTTGTGATCGGAGAAGGTGAAATACATAGACGGCGAGAGCTGTAGCCCGCTTGAAAAGCTGGCCAGGCCGCCAGCCCCGGGTGCATCGAGGTGAAGCGCGATAAGACGATCCGAGTCCGGATAGGGCAGTGGTCTCAGAATCACGCTGTTCACGACACTAAAGACCGCAGTGTTCGCGCCAATGCCGATCGCCAGGGTTAACAGAACCGTGATCGTAAAGCCGGGCGACTTGCGCAACCTTCGAAGGATCAGCTTGAGATCGGCGAGCAGCGATTCGAGTGCCGTCCATTGCCACGCCTCGCGGCTCCTCTGCTCCACCAACCCGACATTGCCGAACTCACGCCGCGCGGCTTGGTCCGCCTGTGTCCTGGGCATGCCTTCCGCGACAAGTTCGTCGACCCGCTCGGCAATATGCTCCTGAATCGAGACCGAAAGATCGTCGTAACGGCGCCGACGCGAGAAAAATCGAGAGATCCAGTCCATCGAATGACTCCGGGAAAGATTTGTCTGTTCACCTATGTTGATCGGGCCAAAGTCGTTCGCCACAACGAAAGAATCACTCGCTGCGCAGAGCTCTGGTCGGGTCGATGTGCGCCGCGCGCCTTGCAGGACCATACGTCGCCCCCAGCGCGACCGCCAACATCACCATCAAAACCAGCGGATACACCATCGGCGCTCCAAACGGGAGCGTCCCTTGAAAGATCGATTCAAAAACCTTGGGCAAGGGCAGTGCTGCCACGAAACCAATGGCCGACCCAACCGCTGTGACCTTGAAGCTCTCGCGCAGAATCATCCTTGAGATGTCACGCGTCTTTGCACCCAAAGCCATCCTGATCCCGATCTCCTGCGTGCGCTGTCCTACGGAGTAGGCGATCAGTCCGTAGATCCCAATCGCTGAGAGCGTCAGCGCGAGAATCGCGAACGCAGCGAGCAGTTTCGTGAACAGAGGGTTTCCGTTCCGCTGAAAATCGATCACCTGATCCATATTCATCACGCGTAGCAGCGGCAGCTCTGTATCGACCTCCGCCAGGGCATGCCGCAGAGAGGGAATCAGGCTGTTCGGCTCCACGGTTGAACGCACCATGAACGAAAATGATGCCAGCGGCCGCTGCGCCCAGGCTTCGTACACCATCGGTTCGATGCGCGGATCCTCGGAGTAGCTCTTCACGTCGCCAACCACGCCGACAATCTCATACCACGCCGGCGCAACACCGGTGACATCGAGCTGGATCTGTTTCCCCACAGGACTCTGCCCTTGGAAATACTTGCGCACAAACTCCTGGTTCACCACCACCACACGCGAAACCGAGCCATCGTCGCGCGCGGTGAATGTGCGCCCCTGCAGCAGCGGTATCCGCGTCAGATCGAAGTACTCCGGCGTCACCACTACATCGAGAGCCGTGTGGACCTCGTTGGAGTGTGACTCCACCTGCCCCTTGAGATGAATCGGAACGCTGCCCGGCCCCGACGCAGGCAGATCGGAAGCAACAGCCACACTCTGCACCCCGGGAATCTGCTGCAGTCTCCCCATTGATTCACGCACAAATTGCGCTTGCTTCGTCGCATCGGTGTAGCGCGCCTTGTCCAGCTGGATGCCGGCGGTCAGCAAATGATCGTGGCTGAATCCGAGCTTCTGATGATCGAGCTGATACACCCCACGGATGAGAACGCAGCTCCCGATCAGCAGAAACAGCGCCAGAGCAATCTCGCCTCCGACAAGAAACACGCGCATCCGATTGTGCGATCGTCCCGAGGTGGCCCCGCGTGTTTCGCTCTTCAGGTCGGTGTTGATGTCGGTGCGCGACGACTTCAGACGCCGGCGCAATGCTCGACAGAATCGCCGATACCAGCGAGACCACCACCGCAAACAGCAGGACATTCCGATCCAGTGTGACCGGCACCGCGGCAACAGCGTCGTTGAAATTCATCCCCGCCCGCAGCCCCTGAATCCCGAAGTACGAAAAGAAGAGGCCCACCGCGCCGCCTAGCAGCGCTATGACGATCCCTTCCGTCAAAAGCTGCCGCATCACGCGCGCGCGAGAGGCTCCAAGCGACATGCGGATGGCGAGCTCTTTTTGGCGGCCCACTGCGCGCGTCAACATCAGTCCGGCAACATTGGCACACGCAATCAGAAGCACGAACCCGACCACGGTCATGATTACCGCCAGCGCCGTACGGATGCCGAAGCTGTAAATCAGAAAGTCGCCCAGGACGCGCGCCGACGCGCCCCACCTCTTCTCCGTCTCCGGATAGTCCTTCTGGTCTTGTGCGGCGAAAATCTTCAGTTGCGCGCGCGCCTGCTCGAGAGTGACCCCGGGGGCAAGCCGCGAAAACAGGGTAAGGTAGCGGTTCTTTCGTGCTTCCGGCGCTCGGTCCGCTCCTGTCAGCGTCAACGGAACCCAAAGTTGGGGCGTGTACGCCATCATCCGGAAGTTCTCCGGCATCACTCCGGCAACCACGTAGTCTTCGCGATTCAGGCGGACCACCCGCCCCACGACCGCAGGATCCGACCCGAAACGCCGTGCCCACAACCCGTGACTGAGAATCACGACGTGGTCATGCCCCTGCTGATCTTCGCCAGCCAGAAACGCGCGGCCCACTACCGGCGCGACTCTGAAGATCGTGAAGTAGTTCGGCGTGACCGCGGAGTACACGATGGCCTCCGCCTGCTGTCCAGGCTGCGAAAGACTGCCCGTACGATACGCATCGGACGCGGCCATCTCGGCGAAAACGCGATTGTCGTTGCTCCACGCAAAATAATTCGGCACCGAGACAGCATTCACGTCGGGTTGAAACTGCGAATCTGGGTTCACCGACGAGGGAACCACGATGTTTTGCGGATCGGGGCCTGGCAGCTTCGGCATCAGAAACCCGCTCACCATGCTGAACATCGTGGCATTTACCGCAATGCCCAGCGCCAGCGTAATCACCGCCGTCGCCGTAAAGCCCGGCGTGCGCACCAGCTGCCGCAGCGCGAACCGCACATCGGCCAGAATGCTCTCGGCCGTTGGCCAATGCCAGGCCTCGCGGCTCCTCTCCTCAATCAGCCCAACGTTGCCAAACTCCTTGCGAGCCGCCTGCTCCGCCTCCGGGCGAGACCTGCCCTCGGCCACCAGTTCATCGGCGCGCTCCGCGATGTGCTCCTGGATCGAGACCGAGAGATCGTCATACCGGCGCCTGCGCGAGAAGAGTCGAAACATGATTGCCTCCCTATCCCTTGGCTACCGCCAATACCCGCGTGATGCCGGCAAACATCTTCTCGAAACTCGACACTTCCAGCTCCAGGTGCCGCAGTCCCGCCTCCGTCACGCGGTAAATGCGCGTCGGCCGCCCCTTCGCCGAGACGCCCGCTTCCGACTCCAGCAGCCCCTCCCGCAGCAGCCGCTGCAGAGCCGGGTAGAGCGAACCTTCCTCTATCTGGAGCAAATCGTCCGAAACCTGCTTGATGTGCTTCGCCAGCGCATAGCCGTGCATGGGCCGGTAGCGAAGGCTTTGCAAAATCATGAGTTCGAGCGCGCCTGCAAACAGGTCGCGGCGATCGGGATCCTTGGCCATGGTCGAAGACTAGGCTCGGATACCTATTTTGTACATAGCTATAAGGCCACTATGTGACGAGCTGCGATGGAGCTCTGTCATTCCGAGCGGAGCCGATCGCGCAGCGACCTGCCCCGCCCCAAGTCAGGGCCAGCCGCATCCGCTGCGGGCCTCTCGGCCCTCACCGGCTCCGGCTGCCCGCATCAGGTCCTTCGGCCCGCTCGTCCGCTGCGCGTCTGCCCAGCCAAAGGACCCGACCCCTCCCGGAGTTCGCCTCACTCCGCGTCCTTGCGGCCGCCGCGCAATCCGAACTCCGGCGGCCAGCCGAATCCGCTTCGTGCGTTCTGGCCCTCACCGGCTCCGGCTGCCCGCATCGGGTCCTTCGGCCCGCTCGTCCGCTGCGCGTCCGGCCAGCCAAAGGACCCGACCCCTCCGGAGTTCGCCTCGCTCCGCGTCCTTGCGGCCGCTGCGCAATCCGAACTCCGGCGTCCCTGGCCAGCCGAATCCGCTTCGTGCGTTCTGGCCCTCGCCGGCTCCGGCTGCCCGCATCGGGTCCTTCGGCCCGCTCGTCCGCTGCGCGTCCGGCCAGCCAAAGGACCCGACCCCTCCGGAGTTCGCCTCGCTACGCGTCCTTCCGGCCGCTCCGCAATCCGAACTCCGGCGCCGGCTATCAACTTCAGGAGTCCCAAACGGCCGCTCGCCCCGGAGGGGCGAAAGGAAAATAGCCCAAGGGGTCCCCATGGACAGGTCTTCGTCCATGGGGCGGAGGGCCAGCGAAGCGCAGCCCTGGGATAGCGGCCCCCAAAGAGCCGCCGCCCCGTAGGGTCGGCAGCAGTCGCTATGCTCGCGCCCCATCCCTTGCGTGGGAGCGACGGGGCCCCCAACAAACACCAGGGTCTCCGGCGACAGGGCCCCACGAACACCGGGGTCCCCATCGACAGGTCCACGTCGCTGAGGTGGAAATAGGTCCTCGTCCGTGGGGACTACAGCGATTCCTGAGTTGATGTATCCCGAAGCCCAAGCCCTCAAGTCGACGCGACCAACAGGGAGCGGTGACCTCTCTCAGCCCCCAACAGAACACAGTTACTCAGGAATCGCTCCAGAAGTTACATCCCGCAGACAATTGCCTGACAACCATCCCGCTCCAAAAGCCTAACGTTGTCCCTACGTCCGTGAGGGAGTTCCTGGGCATCCCTTCTCTCACCGACCGATTCCTTCCGCGTTTCGACCACTTTCCGGGCATCCGCTTAATCTTGGGCCAAGCGGAACCGCCCGCAAGTGGTCGCTTTTTTGGACTTGCCGTCCAGGCGGACTTGCCGTCCAGGCAGGCTCGCCGTCCAGGCGGCTGCTGGGCTCTCCACTGCCATTCCCCAATCAAGCTAGATCACTCGCCAGCGTCCAACGGCGTCCTTACGCGCGGCACAACGAGGCTGTCGCTAAAAAACATTACCTCGGAACCTTCGTACCTTCTGGCCGCACTATACGACAGACTGTATACCAACTTCGGGCACCCCTTATACGACTTTCTAATTTCAGGGTGATTGTCGTACGAGACGATCCAATTGGATTTGATCTTCTTTCTGACCACCCCGGACACCCCCCCCTCCCCTCGTAACCAGGAAGTCAATAACCGGCGTGCGAAAATCTCCTCGCGAAGTGCGAAGAATTTCCCCGCCTTGTGAATGCGCTCGCAGCCACGCGAAGCGATCCGCCGGTCCGCGATCCTGCGAACTATGAACTATGAACTGCGAACTATGAACTGGAACTGACAACTGGCTACTTGCTACTGACGTCTGGCTACCGCAACGCCGTCCGAATCGCCAGATTCAGCCCGATCATCAACACCGCCGATCCGGGAATCAGCAGCAGCGCCGTGCGAATGCGCAGCGGGTTGTCGCCTGCGATCGCGCCGATGATCCGCGAGCTCACCGCTAATCCAGCCCAGCCGCACGTGATCGCAAATCCAATCGCCGTTCCGGTCATCCGTGGGAAAGCTGTGCCCACAATCGCCAGCGTCGTCGGAAACACCGGCGCCATCGAAAGTCCAGCGAGAAACACCAGCGCGGCCGCGGCTGCGGGCTTGTTCGTCCGCAGCATCAGGAACGTCGTGATCGCCATCGCCACCGACGCAACCAGCGTCACCTCGATCGCCGGAACATGAATCAGAATCGGCGAAACCCCGACGCGGCCAACCAGCAATCCCAGCGCAAATCCCAGCGACAGAATGTTCAGCGCCTTCGCCTCGGGAATCCCTTGCGCAATCAGATGCCGCGGAAGCCAGTTCCAGACGCCGACTTCGCATCCAATATAGAGAAACAGAAAGAATCCCAGCATCAGCAGCAGCGGGCTTCCCAGAATCGGTTCCGACATCGGCGAGCACAAACGCGGCATTGCCCGTTGGCGCGGGCATCGGCGTGAATGCATGAACAGCAAGGGTGACAACCGTGACCGCGGCGATCGCATAGCAAAGCCGAGACGGGTTCTTCTTGAACAAATTGGCCGAGAGAAACGGCGTCAACAGTCCGCCGAGCCCAAAGAAGAGGTTCACCAGATTGAGCGCGGTCGCGCGATGCTCGGGACTCGCCGCCGAAGACAGTGCATTCGCTCCGGTCACGACGATGCCTCCGCCAACGCCCAGCAGAAACAGCAGAAAGACAATGGAGCCGAATCCGCCCGCTCTCGGCAGCGCGAACAGCGCCACAGCGATGCAGGCGAGCCCAAGAAGCAGGCCGATCTTGTCGCCCTGCGTGTCCAGCAGCGGACCGACGCCAGCGATGCGATCATCAGGCCAAGCGCCTGGGCAAACGCGATGGTTCCGTTTTGCGCCGGCGTCAGGTGGAACCGCTCGGAGAGGTCCGGCAGAATGGTGCCGAGCATGGCAGCAGTCATGCCGTAGACGAAGATGGCCAGGATGGCGGCGAAGATCAGCACGATCGGGAAGTCCTCCTCGAATCGTAGGCAAGAATACGGCATGAGGGCAGGCTCACAGGAGAGATCTCTGCTCGTCTGGAGGAAGAACTTCTTCGACTTCGTTTTTGGGAGTTTTTCTGGCCGGATCGGCTCTTAGGCAGTCCGCTTCGCCGGCCGC
The DNA here is from genome assembly GCA_963778705.1 of uncultured Acidobacteriaceae bacterium. Lineage (GTDB taxonomy): Bacteria > Acidobacteriota > Terriglobia > Terriglobales > Acidobacteriaceae > Telmatobacter. The sequence continues at coordinate 510,871 of CAVZVM010000007.1, read as the reverse complement.
AGGATCAAGAACACGCTCAACAGCACCAAACCCGTTCCCGCCAGCGTGTGGCCGGTGATCGGCTCGTCTGCCAGAAAGTGTCCCAGAGCCACGGCAACAATCGGATTGACATAGGCATAGCTTGAGACGCGCGTCGCCGGCATATGTGCCAGCAGCCAGACATATGCGGTGAACGCGACCAACGACCCAAACACGATCAGATAGAGCAGCGCTCCGGCCGCACGGAGCGAGACATGCGGGAACGGATGCATCTCGCCGAAACCCGCCGACAGCGCGAGCAGTCCAACTCCGCCCAGCATCATCGTTGCTCCGGCCGTCATGGGGCGCGCCTTCGGCAAATCCAGCGAGCGGCTCAGAACCGAGGAAACCGACCAGCACAGGCTTCCGGCAAGCACGGCAAAGCAGGGCACCAAGGCGAATGTCTGCCCGTTGCCGCGCAAAAGTAGTATGCCGACGCCGACAAAACCAATCAGCGACGAAAGCGCCACGCTCCAGCGAAAACGCTGCTGGCGCAAAATGAGCATCTCCGCGATCAGCGTCAGTATCGGAATGGTGGCGGCCAGCACCGAGACGATGCCCGAGGGCACGAACTTCTCCGCCCAGAACAGCGGCCCGTACTCGGCGACGAACATCATCAGCGCGATCAGCGCGAGATTCCGCCATTGCCTGGCGCTGGGGCTAGCCGTCCCCCGGGCGCGCATGAATGCGTACAGCACCATCCCTGCTAGAAAGAACCGCGTGCCCGCAGCAAACAGCGGTGGCAGCTCCTCCACTGCGACACGAATCGCGAGAAAAGTCGTCCCCCATAGGAAATAGATCGCAAAGAAAGCCGCGATCATGCGCAGCCGGAATGAGCCCTCCGTGGGCAACACAGCCGGGTTGGTAACCACTGAATCGCTCATGGGTAGTTATCACTTTACGAACGGCCGGATAACCTGTCAAGATGATTTGAAGGGTTAGAGAGCCAATGCAATCGGGGCAGCAGGATCGCACATTCCAACTCATCGCAGGAGATCCCGCCCTCGACCTGGTCAACACGCTTGACTGGCGCTTCCGCGAGAGCGGGCCCGAGGAACGGATCGCGACCTACGACGATCTGCTCCACTTCGCCGAGCAAAGCGGCCTGCTCACCCCAAAACAAGCCAAGACGCTCCGCCGTGGAGCAAGCCCCTACGCCGGAAGCCATGTAGTCGAAGAGACGAGAGGTCTGCGTGAGGCGCTCTCGGATCTTCTCTATTCCGGACTGGACGGAAGGAACTCATCGGCGGCCTCCCTGAAGACGCTGGAGCGCTTTTTTCGCGAGGCGCGCGAGCAGACCCGCCTGGTACGCGATGGCTCCCGGCTCAAGTGGCAGTGGTCGGGCGCGGAAACCAAGCCAGAGTTTCCCGTGTGGCTGCTCACCCGCGCCGCCTCGCGCTTGCTACTTTCTGAGAACGTGCAACAAGTGCGCGCCTGCGCCAACGCAGAGTGCCGTTGGTTGTTCATGGACACGAGCAAGAACCACACCCGACGCTGGTGCGATATGAAGCTCTGTGGGAATCGCATGAAGGCGCGCCGCTATAAAGCGCTGCATGCAGCAGACTGAAGCATTGCAGACAGCAGACGTGCGCCGATTTTCGGTTCAGCCAGATATTGCATCCCGCAGATCGAGTCGGTCTCTTCGATAGACTGAGAGGCGATGGCATTGCATGCAGCGGACCACGGAGCGCCTTTCGTTCGACTGAACGCGATGCGATGGCAAAGGCTTTGGAGCTGGGCCGCGCCGGTTTGCGTGATTGTCGTGACTCTGTCCGGGTGCGGAACGCCGGGAGCTCCACAACCCCCGTCGCTGAATCTTCCTGAGCCGGTGACCGATTTGAGCGCGATCCGAGCGGGGAATCAGGTGTCACTGTCGTGGACTGTCCCGAAGAAGAGTACCGACAAGCTGATCCTCAAAGACTCGGTTACAGTTCGCGTTTGCCGGCAGGAAACCAAAGGCACATGCGTCAACGCCGGCACCGAGTTGCTTGCGCCCGGTGCGGACGCAACCTGGAACGAAACACTCCCGGCGTCTTTGGACGAAGGCGCTCCACGGGCGTTAACCTACTTCGTCGAACTGAAGAATCGCAACGGCCGTTCCGCTGGACTATCGAACTCCGCAGTAGTCCTCGCCGGTGTGCCGCCCTCGCCAGTGATAGGATTGCGCATCGAAATGCGCAAGCAGGGCGCGGTGCTGCACTGGATACCCGATGACGAAGCGGCCCCTGTTCGCCTGCAGCGGAAGCTCCTGACGCCGCCCGCAACCAAGCCGAGAGAGGGTCTGGCAACGCCTCCGCCCGAGCCCGTCGAGCAGAATCTTCTCATCGAGGACGTGATGCAAGGCCAGGCTCTGGACAAATCCATTCATTTCGGCGAAACCTATGAGTATCGCGCGCAGAGAATCCGCCGCGTGACCCTCGATGGAAAGACCTTGGAGCTTGCCGGCGAGCTCTCTCCACCGGTACAAATCGAAGCGGCAGATGTCTTCCCCCCGCCGTACCAAGGGGTCTCGTTGCTGTCGTGACCCGTGGTGAGAACGACGCCGAAACAGCAATCGACCTCAGCTGGGAGCCGGATTCGGAATCCGACATTGCGGGATATATTGTCTATCGGCGCGATGGCGGCGGTGCCTGGGAGCGCATCTCTCCCGCCGAGCCGGTGGTCGGGCCGGCGTTTCACGATGTGCATATCCAGGCCGGGCACGCCTACAGCTACACTGTCAGCGCGATCGATCAAGGCGGCCACGAGAGCGCACGGTCGGCCGAGACACAGGAGACTGTGCCGACCCCGTGAGTTCTCCAAGTCGCAGAAGAAGGACACATGAAGTACTGCAGGTTTGATTTCGAAGGCCACGCGCACTACGGCACTGTTGAAGTTCGTGGCGGCGAGTTCTGGATTATCGATCTGACGACTGCGCCGGACGAAGACCTTGCCTACAGGCTGGCGCATGCGCGCGCGACTTCCTGGAGCTTCGACTTCGAGCCTTTGCCCCTCAGCAAAGCCAGGCTACTTCCGCCTGTGACTCCGTCAAAGATCGTTTGTGTCGGGCGTAACTATCGCGACCACGCCAAAGAACTCGGCAACGAAGTTCCGGCTGAGCCGCTCCTCTTCTTCAAACCGACCTCGTCCCTGCTTGCTCCGGGCGGGATCGTGCGGATGCCTTCGCAGTCCGAGCGCGTCGATTTCGAAGGGGAGTTGGCGCTCGTCATGGGCAAACGCGCGACGAAGATCCAAGCCGATGCCTCGTGGCGCGACTACGTACGCGGGTACACCCTGGCCAACGATGTCACGGCGCGCGATCTGCAAAAGAAGGACGGGCAGTGGACGCGAGCCAAGGGGTTCGACACGTTTTGCCCAGTGGGACCCTTCGTGAGCGACGAGATCGATCCTGCAGCGGGACTGATCCTCGAGACGCGCGTCAACGAGGAAGTCAGGCAGCACGGCTCGACCAAGGACTTCATCTTCCCGATTCCTGAACTGTTGGCCTATATTACGGCAGCGATTACGCTTGAGCCTGGAGACTTGGTGCTGACGGGCACTCCTGCCGGGGTAGGGCCGCTTCAGCCCGACGATCGGGTAGACGTGTCCATGGAAGGTCTCGATGTGCTGACCAACTTCTTTGCGCCGGATGCAGGTTGATTCTCAGTGAAATGCAACCTCAGCCGCGCCGACGAATCCAAAAGAGCGATAGACTGTTAGCGTTACGCGCGGTCCGCCGCACGAAGTGCTTCCCCGAGGAGGAATGAATGCCGCAAAGTTTGCTGGAGCAGTTGCGAAAAGTCACCACGGTGGTGGCCGACACCGGCGACATCGAGGCCATGGAACAGTTCAAGCCCACCGATGCCACCACCAATCCTTCCTTGATTACTACAGCGGCGCAGATGCCGCAGTACCAGCCCATAGTGGATAGCGTGTTGATCGAGGCGCGCAAGGAACTGGGCGACAGCGCAACCGATCAGGACGTAGCGAACCTCGCGTTCAAGCGGCTGGCCATCGCGTTCGGAAAGAAGATTCTGGCAATCGTGCCGGGCCGAGTGTCGACGGAAGTCGATGCCCGTCTTTCCTACGACACGCACAAAACCATCGAGCAGGCACGCGAGATCATCGCCCAATACGATGCCGCGGGCATCAAGCGCGACCATGTGTTGATCAAGATTGCGTCGACCTGGGAAGGCATTCGCGCCGCCGAGGTGCTCGAGCGCGAAGGCATTCACTGCAACCTCACGCTGCTCTTCGGCGTTCACCAGGCCATTGCCTGTGCCGAAGCAGGCGTTACGCTGATCTCCCCGTTCGTCGGCCGCATCCTCGATTGGTACAAGAAGGACACCGGCAAAGACTTTCACGGCGCGGACGACCCCGGCGTGCAGTCAGTGACCAAGATCTACAACTACTTCAAGAAATTCGGCTACAAGACTGTGGTTATGGGCGCGAGCTTCCGCAACATCGGCGAGATCGAGGAACTGGCCGGGTGCGATCTGCTCACCATCTCGCCGCAGCTGCTGGGCGAGCTCGAATCGACGCAGGCAGACCTGCCGCGCAAGCTCGATCCCGAAAAGGCCAAGGGGTTGCAGATCGAGAAGCTCACCATCGACAAGGCGACCTTCGATCGTATGCACGCCGAAGATCGCATGGCGCACGACAAGCTGAAGGAAGGTATTGAAGGCTTTTCGGCCGCGCTGGAAAAGCTCGAAGGCCTGCTTGCCAATCGGCTGGCTGCGCTGGAGTCGCGCGCACCTGCGGTCGCATAAGCAAGCCTTTGTAAACATTGCATGAAAAGGGCAGCCCGAAATGGGTTGCCCTTTCTCTTTCTATACGAATGTAGTTCCTCCGTAACTACCTCGTGTGATTTGAAGCATTGGCTTTCACCACAATCCCGATACACTCCGTGTTAGACAAACTGAACTTGGGCCTTGGGTTCCTCGTAAGAGATGGATGAGGAGAAGCAATCCGCAAGGTCCTCAGCGGGAACCGGGCACCAGCTCCGGACTGCGCACGTTGCACCGAGCCGCCCCCAACCCCAAGGGAGGTGCGTATGCCGACCCAAATTCATCCGCTCGAATCTTTCTTCCATCAGACGGTGCAACATAGCTTCGTCGAAAAAGTCGGCCTGAATGATCCGGAGATCGTCGACTACGTTGCGCACATGCTCTGCGAATTCTCCGATCCGGATAATCTGCACCGGTTGAAGGACGCAACGGGGCACCGCATAGAGAATGTGGTCGAGATGCTACGCGCGTCCGATCCCGTCTTCGGCACTGCGGTTTCCTTCGACCAGGAGCGTTCGGTCCGCAAATACATCGGCGACTACGCAATGTATGTCGCTGGCACGCAGCTCGATGTCGTGGAATCGACGGCAAACTATCAGGCCGACCGCTCCATCGTGGACGAACTGACGCGCATTGGGAAGGAAAGCTATTTCATCGTGAGCAGGTTCGATCTCTTCGAGTACGAGAAAGAAGCGCCGCTGTTCGCGCGCCTTGCTGACTGCCTCGATCGGTGCATCCTCGGACTCGCATTGGTACGTGAAGAACTCAATGAGCGCCGCGCGCTCGGATCGTCGCAAATCTGAAAGAACAGCGAGGGAGTGCCGGCACGGGTGCGTTGGTGCTCCCTCGAAAGTTGTATGACCAACGTCTAAGCCCTTCGCACTCGATCCCCCCTATTGCCAAAAAACATCTCGTCCCTCATTTGGCCATCACGACATTTCGATTAAGCTCTTGTCAAAACAAGGTAAATCGGGCAAGATCTGGCTTCCCCGGCTCTGTTCACAACGGACGAAGACTCGTCCGCGGGGTCCGGCTGCACCCGATAAAGCACAGGCCAAAGCCCAAAACAGGGCAGGCGCCATGCAAGCAATTGAATGCACCTTGGTCGATTGCGCGCGAAGTGCCGATATCTGTACCACGGGTTGAAAGAAGAAGGCCCTGGGCCAGGAGACGCATTCGTCAATCGATTGGGAAAATGGTAAGGGAGGCATGTATGGAATCGCAGGCACATCCGCTGGAACCGTTCTTTCATCAGGCTGTCCGCAACAGCTATGAAGGCAAACTGGGCTTGCACGACCCCGACATGACCGGCTACATCGCGCACCTTCTGTGCGAGTTCTCGCAATCTGACAAGCTCTACAAGATCCGCGACAACATGGGGCACCCTGTCGAAGAGCTGGAAGCGATGCTGCTCGCCAGCGACCCGATCAACGGCACAGCGGCTTCCTTCGACGCTGAACGTGCGCTCCGCAAATACATCGGCGATTACGCGCTCTTCGTCAGCGGTATGTATCCCGAAGCGATGACCCCGAGCCGCAAGCGGCGGCGCGCACACCCGAGCCTTCCTGAGCTCATTCGCGCTGGCAAAGAGAGCTACTACATCGTGAGCCAGTTCAACCTATTTGAATACGAGAATGAGGCTCCGCTGTTTGCGCGGCTGGCAGACTCTTTTGAGCGCTGCATTCTGGGCCTCACGCTGGTCCGCGAAGATTTGCAGAAGCGCAAGGCCCTGCCGCCGACCGTAAACTAGGCACCTGCGGTGCGGCGGAGCTGGCTCGGCCGCACCACGCCCTCCCATTACGAGTTACAAGCAGTTGCTCAAATGGCTTTGTAACAGGGCACGGCTTCAGCCGTGCCGATTGACCCTCAAGAGACACCCGGGCTTTAGCCCCTGAATTGTGTCACACTACTCCGACCACACAGCCAGCACGTTGCCCGCGCCGTCGCTGAAGTGGAATCGGCGGCCGCCGGGAAATTCGAACGTCTGCACCACGATCTCCCCGCCAGCCGAAAGAACCGCGCCTTCCGTGGCTTTGAGGTCGGCTGAGTAGAGGACGACAAGCGGTGCTGTCTTGGCCGGCTCGGGAACCGCCTTAGCTTTGTAGAAGCCGCCGTCGATCCCCGCCGAGGCCGCGGTAAAGCTCGCGTAGTCCGGGCCATAGTCGACGAAACTCCAGCCGAAAACAGTGGCATAGAACTTCTTGGTCGCTTCCATGTCGGTCGAAGCGAACTCGATGTAATTAATCCGATGGTGATGTGCGGGATGGCTCATGCCTGCTCTCCTTCAAAAGTTGAATGGCTCTGAATCGAGGGAACGGTGATGCGAGCGCGAGGCGAAGGCACACCGCTCCCGGTGTGCTTCTGAACGCCTCCGCTGCATTCCCTCAGAAGGGGAGAGTGCAGGTAGAGCCCGCTAGCTGGTCGTGCGGTGCGGGCTGCCGAGGTACGAGAAGAAAGTAGCAGAAGAAGCGGCGACGAGCAATCGAAATGCGGGTTCGGCTCGACGAGCCAGTACGGACCCAGCGCACTCACACTACAGTATGTAGCGGCTCAGATCCTGGTCCTTCACAATCGTTGCCACCATCTGTTTCACATACTCGGAAGTGATCGTGAAGACCTTTTCAGGTCCGGACGCGGTCATCCGTTCGGCATACGGCAGCGGGGTGGTGGATTCAGCCTTGATCGCCTCGGACAACACCGCGGCCTGCTCCCCCTCCGACTTGCGGGCAACATCGGGCGCAAGAAAGCTGACGTCTTCCAGCACGCGCTCCATGATTGTGTGCAAACGGCGTGCTCCGATGTTCTCGGTTGCCTCGTTCACACTGAAAGCGAATGCAGCCATCTCGCGCAAAGCCTCCGGAGCGAACTCCAGCCGAACCCCTTCCGTCTCGAGCAGCGCGGTGTACTGCTTTGTCAGGGACGACTTGGGCTCCGTGAGAATCCGCAGAAAATCTTCTACCGTGAGCGACTTCAGCTCTACGCGCAACGGAAAACGGCCCTGCAGCTCCGGAATCAGATCGCTGGGCTTCGAAACATGGAATGCACCGGCCGCGATAAACAGAATATGATCCGTACGCACCATGCCATAGCGCGTGTTGACGGTTGTGCCTTCCACAATCGGCAGGATGTCGCGTTGCACGCCCTCTCTTGAAACATCGGGCCCATGCCCGCCCTCGCGGCCGGCGATCTTGTCGATTTCATCCAGGAAGATGATGCCACTCGACTCGACCCTCTCCACCGCGACCCGATTCACCTGGTCCATATCGATCAGCCGGCCCTCTTCTTCCTGGACGAGGTAATCGAAGGCATCGGCCACGCGCATCTTGCGCTTTTTCGTGCCGCCGCCAAAGATATTCGGCAGCATGTCCTTCAGGTTCATCTCCATGTCTTCCAGGTTCTGGTTGGAGATGATGCCGAATTGCGGCGTCCCGCGCTCGCGCACATCGAGCTCGACCATGCGGTCGTCGAGCTTGCCCTCGCGAAACTGCTGCCTCAATTTCTCGCGTGACCGCTGGTTGCTGTCGCTCGCAGGCAAGAGCGGCGGTGCTCCCTGCGGCGGTGGGGTAGCTGGCGCCGGCGGCAGCAGAACGTCGAGCAAGCGCTCCTCGGCGTTCATCTCGGCGCGGTCTTCCACTTCTTCCAGACGTTCTTCGCGTACCATGTCGATCGCAATCTCGACCAGGTCGCGAATCATGGATTCAACATCGCGTCCGACGTAGCCTACTTCGGTGAACTTCGAGGCTTCCACCTTCAGAAACGGCGAATTCGTTAACTTGGCAAGACGCCGCGCAATCTCGGTTTTGCCCACACCCGTTGGCCCAATCATGATGATGTTCTTGGGCATGATGTCGTCGGCAAGATCGGGCGGAAGCTTCTGCCGGCGCTGCCGATTCCTCAGTGCGATCGCGACCGCGCGTTTGGCCGCTCGCTGGCCGACAACGTGCTTGTCGAGCTCGGCAACGATCTCGCGCGGCGTTAGCTCGTCGAGCGCGAGGTCTTGTTCTTCGGCGGATGCGGGTAGATAAATGGCCATTCGTTCGATCTTCAGGAGCCAGCCAGCTCCTCAAAAGTCACCTGATTATTGGTATAGATGCAGATGTCGCCCGCAATCTTCATGGCTTTTTCTGCAATCGCGCGTGCGCCGAGGTCCGTATTCTCCATCAGCGCACGTGCAGCAGCCGTCGCATAGCTTCCGCCCGATCCGATTGCCGCGATCTGTTCGTCGGGATCAATCACATCGCCGGAGCCCGAGATCAAAAACGTCTGGCCTGAGTCGGCCACCACCAATAGTGCCTCGAGATTGCGCAGCATCTTGTCAGTGCGCCAGTCCTTGGCGAGTTCGACGGCAGATCGATTCAGGTTGCCTGCATACTGCTCCAGCTTCGACTCGAAACGGGCAAAAAGCGAGAAAGCGTCCGCGGTCGAACCCGCGAATCCGGCGAGAATCTTGTCCTGATAGAGGCGGCGAATCTTGCGCGCGGTGTGCTTCAGCACGTGATCGCCCAGAGTGACTTGACCGTCTGCGGCCATGACCACCTGGCCATTGCGGCGGACACAAATCACAGTCGTGGAGCGGATGCGGCGACGGCGGTTCGATGGAGCGACCTTGCTTTCCACTATCAAGAAAACCTCATGTCTTGTGCGCTCAGGAAGCCTACGGAGCGCGCAAGAGCAGTCCTCAGTATAGGGCAATTCAGAGGGGACGCCCCAGACGGTGGGTGCTGCAAGCACACAGCGATTCGAGCTACCTCAGCGCCGGTAGAGCTACTGCTTCTGCCAGATCACCCGTCCAGAGCGGATAACCATCTTCACCCGCGCGAAGTTGGTCAGGTCCACCGCGGGGTCGCCAGACAGAATCGTCAGGTCCGCGAGCTTTCCTGGCGTGACCGTCCCCTTCACGTTCGACACGCCCATGCGGGCTGACGGATTCGTCGTGAGCATCGCGAGAACATCCTTCGAGTCGAGGCCGCTCTTGCCCAGTTCCACAAACTCCAGGTCGGTGGAGTAATCGGTCATGTAGCCCACATCGGTTCCGAAGATCAGCTGGCCACCCAACGTGTGAAACTGCTGCACCTCAGCGCAGATCGGATCCATATAATGCGAGTCGGTCGTCACGGTCGACGCAAACATCTTCAGCGTCGGAATCATCGCCATGTTCTTGTGGACTGCCTGGGCGAGCAGAGCCTGATCCACTCCACGCGTGTCGTCCGCGGCGTGTGCCAGCACGTCGACACCACTGTCGATCGCCACGCGGATGCCGGCCAGATTCGAGGGATGTGCGAACACCAGCTTGCCGTTCAAATGGCTCTCTTCGACAGCCGCTTTGGCTATATCAAGCGGCATGGGCAGAACATGGCCGCGCTCGACCCAGGAGCCGGTGAAAAGCTTGGTCAGGTCTGCGCCGGAGCTCAGGTTGCGCCTCACCGTCCGGCGCGCCGCATCCGGCGTCCCAGGCTGGGGCAGCAGCCACTGGATCCACAGCGGAGCGGATTCCTTGATGTAGAAGGGGATTCCATCTGGCGGGTAGAGCGGCGGCCCGGAGGAGTAGATATAAGGCCCGCGCAGTTGCACGCGCTCGATCCGCCTCCGAATGGCAAACGTGTCGGCGGGGTTCGAACCGACGTCGATCACCGTCGTGAATCCATGGCTCAGGAACATGTCGGCGAGCTGTGCATTCAACACGTCGTCCGACTTCCACTCGGCCAAGCTCCATTTGGGCTCAGTGAAGTGCACGTGCGCGTTCCAGAAACCCGCCGTGACGACACAATGGTCGCACGGCAGGATCGTTGCACCCGCAGGGATCGGGGTCGCTGGTCCGACACTGGCAATAAGTCCATCGCGGATGACGACTGTCCCATCGTCGATGGGCGGCTCGGTGGGCGAAGTATAGATACGCGCGTGTTGCAGCACCAGTGTGCCCTTGGCTAGCTTGAGCGGCGGATGCGAGTCGTGACGCGGGAAGACCTCCAGGGCCCAGAAGGCGCCACAGGCAACAACAAAAAGAATGAGAAGTAAGGTAACAAGACGAAAGACCCAGCGGCGCATGACAACCTCGTACTCAGCCTATACGCAAGCCCCGATCCTCCAGTTCGTCACCCGGTAGCCCGTTTGACGGGTCCGGTTTGGGACAATAGGTTGGAAGAGGCGGGGCCGCCCTTGGTCCCGAAGGAGTGGGAATGCAGAGCAAAACCATGTCCCGGGTTTGGTTGGGTTTGTTGCTGGCGGCGCTGGCCAGCGCGCTGGCGCTCGGCCAGGACCTCAAGAGCTTCGAGCAGAAGATCACGACCAAGGTGCTGCCGAACGGCTTGACGCTGCTCATTTGCGAGCGGCCTGACGCCCCGGTCTTCAGCTACACCACCTTTATCGACGCGGGTGATGTCAACGACCCGACCGGCGACAGCGGCCTGGCGCACATGTTCGAGCATCTCGCCTTCAAGGGTACCAGCGAGATCGGAACGACGGACTATGCCGACGAGAAGGTTGCTCTGGCCAAGGTGGAGGAGGCAAACAACGCCTACGAGGTCGAGTATCTCAAGCCTGTTGGCCGCGACCCGCAAAAGCTGGCCGAGTTGAAGAAGGCCTTCGTGGCGGCTCAGGCAGACGCGGAAAAGTACGTCATCCCCAATCAATTCACCGAAGTGGCCCAGAGCAATGGCGCCGCCGGTTTGAATGCCGAGACCGGGCTGGACCAAACCGAGTACTTCTGGTCGATGCCAGAGAACCGGCTGGAGCTGTGGGCCTGGCTCGAAAGCGGACGCCTCTCCGATGTCGTTCCCCGCGAATTCTACAAAGAGCGCGACGTGGTGCTCGAAGAGCGCCGCATGCGCACCGATTCGAACCCCATCGGACGGATGCTCGAGCAATTCTTGGCCACCGCCTATGTCGCCCATAACTACGGCCGCAGTGGGATTGGATGGCCCAGCGAAGTTGGTCAGATCACCGCCACAGAAGCTATGGCCTTTCACAAGAAGTACTACGTCGGGTCGAACATCGTGGTGGCCGTGGTGGGCGATGTGAAGGCATCGGAAGTGCTGCCGATGTTGGAGAAATACTTCGACAAGGTGCCCGGCGGACCGAAGCCCGAAGATATGACGACCGTCGAGCCCAAACAGTTTGCCGAGAAGACGGTGGTCATTCGCGAGCAGACCCAGCCCTTCTATATCGAGGGATATCATCGGCCGAGTTATCGCGATAAAGACGACGCGGTCTTCGATGCGATCTCCGACATCCTGTCGAATGGACGTGTTTCGCGGTTGTACCGCAGCCTGGTGCGCGATCAGCAGATTGCAGCCGAGGCAGCAGGGTTCAGCCCCTATCCCGGAGACAAGTACCCAAGCCTGTTCGCGTTCTACGCGTTTCCCCTGCCGGGGCACACGCCGGCCGAGATGCGTGAGGCTATTCACAAGGAGATCGACAAGCTGAAGACCACCGACGTGACCGACGCGGAGCTTGCCATGTATAAAACGCGTGCCCGCGCCGACCTGCTGCGCGGCCTGGCCGACAATCAGGGCCTGGCCAACGCGCTGGCCGAATATCAGACCCGCTATGGCGACTGGCGCGAGTTATTTCTGCAATTGGATCGCGTGGACAAGGTGACCAAGGATGACATCAAGCGCGTCGCCAACCATGTGTTTGTCGCGTCCAACCGAACCAGCGCGGAGATCGATACGGAAGCTCCCGCAAGCAACGCTAAGGCAGGAGGCGCGCAATGAAGACGAGTGCTCAGTGGACAAAGAACAGTGGTCGCGCGCGATCCGCCTCGAAATGGGTAGTAGCGATTCTCGCAGCAATCGTGGCCGCACAGTCGTTGCACGCGCAACAGAGCAAGCCTTGGGAGAAGATTCCGATCCCCGCTTTGCACGAGTTCAAGCCGCATCAGCCCACGCGGATCGAGCTGAAAAACGGCATCGTGCTCTTCCTCCAGGAGGATCACGAACTGCCCTTCGTCAATGGATCGGTCTTCATCCCTGGCGGGTCGCGCGATGAACCGACGGCGAAGGCAGGAATGATCGACCTCTACGGACAAGCGTGGCGCACCAGCGGCAGCGAAAAGACAGACGGCGATGCCATGGACGATCTGCTGGAAGCCAAAGCCGCTCATATTGAAACCGGCGGCGATGTCGATTCGACCTCCTTGTCGTGGGATTCCCTGAAAGCCGACGCCGATCAGGTCTATTCGCTCGCGATGGACCTCCTCTTCCATCCCAAATTCAGCCAGGAAAAGCTGCAGCTGGCGCAACAGCAGGATGCGACCGGCATCGTGCGCCGCAACGACGACGAAAGCGAGATCGCCAATCGAGAGTCGGAGAAGCTCGTCTACGGCGTGGATAGCCCCTACACTCATCAACCGGAGCTGGCCACCATCGGCGCGGTCACACTCGCCGATCTCAACGCGTGGCACGATCGTTCGCTCAAAGGCAAGCTGATCGTCGCCGTCAGTGGCGACTTCGATCCGGCGGCGATGGAAGCCAAGCTGCGCGCCACCTTCGAGCCGCTGCCACGGGTGAGTCCGCTTCCCGCGCACCACGATGTCTTTCACGACCCGGCACGCAGCCTCTCCTTCATCAATAAAGAGGATGTGAACCAGTCGAACATCGAGATCATGGGTCTCGGTACGGACCGCCACAACCCGGACATCCCATCGCTCGCCGTCATGAATCAGGTGCTCGGCGGAGGCTTCGGCAGCCGGCTCTTCCAGAAGGTTCGTACCGAGCTCGGGCTTGCCTACGCAGTTGGCGGCGGCGTGGGCTTCGACTATGACCACCCAGGCACATTCCGCGTGATGGTTCTGACCAAGAGCGCCTCCACAGTCGATGCCACCAAGGCAGCACTAGCAGAGATAGCCGGTCTGAGCGAAAAGCCCGTGACCGACGAAGAACTGAAGCGCGCCAAGGACGACATCCTCAACTCGTTTCTCTTCCGCTACGACACGCGCGAGAAGGTCCTGGCCGAAAGCGTGCGTCTTGAGTTTTACGGGTATCCGGCAAACTATCTCGAGACCTACAAGGCCGCCCTCGAGAAGGTCACACTGGCGGACGTGAACGCCGCAGCCAGGAAGTACATCCATCCGGACAAGCTCGCCGTGCTCGTCGTCGGCAACGGGCCTGAGATTAAGCCGCCCCTGGAAGATCTCGGCATGGGCGCGCCGCACCCCATCGACATCACCATCCCTCAGCCGCAACAGCCGGCGGGCCAGGAGAGCAAGCAGTGAGCAAGAAGCAAGCCGGCGGGCAACAGAAAGAATCGAAGCTCGCCGTCGTGATCATGGCAGCCGGGAAGGGAACGCGTCTCAAATCGCGGCGTCCAAAGGTGCTGCACCAGGTCGGCGGCAGGCCATTGCTGAACCATGTTATCGCTGCGGCTAGCCGCGTAGTCCCCGCGTGCGACATCTTCACCATCGTCGGCCACGAAGCGGAGAAGGTGCGGGCTGCGGTCGCCGCCACCGGCACGCAGTTTGTCGAGCAGGCCGAACAGCGCGGAACTGGCCACGCCATTCAGTGCGCGCTGCCCGCAATCCGGAAGTACGAAAACATCCTCGTGCTTTCAGGCGACGTTCCGCTGATTCAGACCAAAACCATCGCGCAGTTGTGGCGCTTCCATCAAAAACAAGGCGCCGCCATGACCATCCTCACCACGACACCACCGGACCCCACAGGTTATGGACGCATCCTGCGGCGCAGCCCCGCCTCTCCAGACATAGACGCGATCGTCGAGCAGGTGGCCCTCCGGCCCGAGCAGGAATCTCTTCCTGAGATCAATACCGGTATCTACGCCTTCAAGTCGTCCGCTCTCAGAGCGCACCTGGCCAAACTGAAGACCAACAATCCCGCCTCCGAGCTCTATCTCACCGACATGGCCGGCGTCCTGCGCAAACAAGGCGAGCGCGTCGTCGCCGTCCAGGCCAAAGATGCCGCCGAAGTCCTCGGTGCGAACACCATCGCCGAACTCGTCGCCCTTGACGCAACCATGCGCATGACCACAGCGAGGCGGCTCATGGCAGCCGGTGTCACCATCTACCGGCCCGAAACCTGCGTCATCGACGCCGAAGTCGAAGTCGACGCGGACGCCATCGTCGAGCCCTTCGTGCAACTGCTCGGCAAGACACGCATTGGCTCCGACACGACCATCCGGTCCTACTCCGTTCTCGAGAACTGCACCGTGGGCGAGCGAGTCATCATTCGCCAAAGCTGCGTCCTGGTCGACAGCTCTATCGCCAGCGGTGCTGACATCGGTCCCTTCGCCCGTATGCGCCCCGGATGCGAGATCGGCGAGAACGTCCACATCGGCAACTTCGTCGAAGTAAAAAAGTCGAAGCTCCACGCCGGCGTCAAAGCGGGGCACCTGGCATACCTCGGCGACTCCGAGATCGGCGCGAAAACGAACATCGGCGCCGGGGTCATCACCTGCAACTACGACGGCGTTCAGAAACACAAGACCCAGATAGGTAAGGGCGTCTTCGTGGGTAGCGACTCCACCCTGGTGGCTCCAGTAACCATCGAGGATGGCTCCTACGTCGGCGCCGGTTCCTGCATCACCAAAAACGTCCCCGCCGGATCTCTCGCCGTCGGTCGCGCCCCGCAGATCACCAAGGAGGGCTGGGCCGACGCTCGGCGCGCACGCCAGAGCGAGCAGGCGCTCAAGGGCGGAGGACGCAGCGGATGAAATCCGCCCGGCGTCCATACGACTTTTGTGTGGTGTGTTTTTGAGCAAAGTCGCTGATTTAATCGATTGAATACTTTGATACGTTGCGCGGAAAGGCTTGCGCACGGCCACCCGGTGGCGTAATTTCGTCATACATCATGTATTAGAAGGCGGCAGGTACGGCAGGTGGTAAAGGACCGGCCAGGTCCGCCCAACGGCATCAAATT
This sequence comes from uncultured Acidobacteriaceae bacterium, assembly GCA_963778705.1. Taxonomy (GTDB): domain Bacteria; phylum Acidobacteriota; class Terriglobia; order Terriglobales; family Acidobacteriaceae; genus Telmatobacter. The sequence continues at coordinate 495,219 of CAVZVM010000007.1, read as the reverse complement.
CCTGTTCATTATTCTGGTTCTCCGTATCTGTGTGCGAGTCTTGATGATCTGGCGGTAGCCGGAGCATTGCCAACTCACTGGGCCCGAAGTCTTTGAGGGTGTTTCCTCTGCTGGGCTGGACCAGGGCCGGTTGGAACTGTGGGATTGCAATGGGACCCGTATTGCGTCTGGCCAGTCCGAGTGAAACGACTCTCGCGATGCATGCGCACGCCAACCCGAACGACCATGTCGCCGCCCGCTCACGCAGGCCTGCGCGGATTCTCGTGGTCGACGACGAGTCGCCCGTCCGTTCCATGATCGGTGCGACCCTCCAGCGCCAGGGATATGAGGTGCAGCAGGCTGTTAGTGGAACCCAAGCGATCGAGATGCTGGGGAAAGGCCTCTTCGACCTCGTACTGACAGATATTGTCATGGAAGACGGCAATGGCATCGCTCTGCTGGAGCGCATCCGGGTGGATCAGCCGCACCTGCCCGTCGTCATGGTCAGCGCCATCCACGACATCAGCGTTGCCATCGACTCCATGCGCCGCGGCGCCTACGATTACCTCCTCAAGCCATTTGAACGCGAGCACCTGGTCGCCACCGTTCAGCGCGCGCTCGATCACCGCCAAGCCTTGCAGGAGAGCCACAACTACCAGCAGAACCTCGAGCAGGTGGTCCGCGCCCGTACCGAGATGCTGCGCCAGGCCATGGAAGATCTGGAGCACTCCTACGATGTCACCCTCGAGGCCCTGGGCGACGCGCTCGACCTGAAGGACTCCGAGACCGAGGGCCACTCCAAACGCGTCACCGCCTACACCATCGCCTTGGCCCGCGCCATGGGCATCTCTCCGGTCGACATCAAGATCATCGCCCGCGGCGCCTTTCTCCACGACATCGGCAAGATGGCCATCCCCGATGAGATTCTGCGCAAGCCTGGCAAGCTCACCAGCGATGAAGAGCAGATCATGCAGGACCACTGCACGCGCGGCTACCACATCCTGCGCAAGATCCCTTTTCTCAGCGAGGCGGCAGCCATTGTCTACACCCACCAGGAACATTTCGATGGCAACGGCTATCCCAGCCGTCTGCGCGGCAATGAGATTCCCATCGGTGCCCGCATCTTCGCCGTCGCCGACGCCATGGACGCCATCACCAGCGACCGCCCCTATCGCAAGGCCAAGAGCTTCGACGAAGCGCGCCAGGAGATCCTGCGCTGCTCCGGTACCCAATTCGATCCCAACGTCGTCGAAGTCTTCCTCAAAATTCCCAACGAGCTGTGGCACGAACTGCGCGCAGAGATCAACGGCGAAAACCGCCACTTCTCCACCTTCGACTTTTCCGGCACCCCCGCTACCCAATCCGAATAGAGAATCTGTCCGCGCCCCGGGCGCCAATCGCAGTCAGCCGCAGTCGATACGTCGCGGCCTGTCGATCTCACGGCTTGTCGTTCGATCCGGATAACGTGCCGGGCGCCTCGTGGCTCAGCCGCTCCATCAGGATCGCGTTACGCTTCGCCTGGGGCGCGAGGGAGTCGAGGTACCCCTTCTCGCCTTCGGCATGATACCCCTCGCCTAACATTCCTACGCCGACCAATCCAGCCACGAACGGCGCCGCGAAGGCGATATCGCCGGCGCCGCGCGTCATCACGCCGCTCTCTGCCACCGGCCCCAAACCGAGCGCTACGCTGATCTCACTCCACTGCCCCATCAGCTCCCGGCCGGCCGGAGTTGCGGCCATGGCTGGATAACTCTCGTCGAAGCCGATCTTGGCGTCGGTCTGCGGCAGGTGCGCGGCAACAATTGCGCGCATCTTGGCTTCCACCCGCACAGTCTGCTCGTTATCGAGAGTGCGAATATCGCCGGAAGCTAAAGTCGAGGCCGCAATAACGTTGGATTTCCCCGTGGCTGAGCCGCCCGTGGCGTCGGCGTTCACCTCCGCCGTTGCGCCACCCAGGATCAGGCCAGGACTGAAGGTGAGACCCTCCTCCGGCAGCTCGCGGCGAAAAGCGTCGAGAATGCGCGTCATCTCGTAAATGGCTCCGTACCCCAGCCGCGGACCGAAGATCTGCGACGAGTGCCCGCTCAATCCGGTTGTCTCGATGTGCCACGTCGTCGAGCTGCGCCGCCCGACGCTCACCGTATCCTGCCCGTTCAAACGCGCGCTGGGTTCAAATTCGAGAGCTACGTCGCTGAGTTTCGCTGCATCGATCATGTCCCGGCGGGCTGCTTCAAGGGGAACGCCAGTGCGCTCCTCGTCGCCGCTCAGCACAATGCGAATCTCCGCATGGTCAAGGGCGCCTGCCTCTTCCATAGCCCTCAACGCCGACAGCATGATCACCAAGCCGCCCTTCATGTCGGCGACGCCGGGCCCCGTCGCCACCTTGCCCTCCGTGCCGGCAACGATGGCATATCTCTGAAACGAGCTTGAGGGCTCAAACACTGTGTCCATATGCCCGATCAGCAGCATGCGCTTGCCGCAATGGCCTTCGCCTTGCGGGCAAAGATGCTCCGCAACCAGATCGCCCGCGCGCGCTGTCACCGATTGCATCGGAACCCATCGCACCTTGAATCCCAACGTCTCGAACTTGGGCGCCAGCACATCCTTGACCGCTTCCACGCCGGCAAGATGCATCGTGCCGCTGTTGATATCGACAAGTTGCTTCAGAAGCTCCTGGTCGCTCGCCACATGAGCATCGATCGCCGTCGTCATCTTTTGCTCAACGGCAGTCAGCGGCTGGGAATTCTGAGCAGTCTGCCCCTCTGCCCAAGCGGGCGTGTAAACCAGCATGGAAATCGCCGCCCACTGCAAGGCCAATCGGCAAGGTTGATCAAACAGAGTGGATCGCATGGAGGGATTCTAAAGCCTTGCTTCGCTTCCGCATGCCTGCCGTCTCCGTGCGCGGCGACCGATTGCCGCGGGATGACCGCCGTACGCAACCTCGCTACAAAACTCCCTCCCAAGTGCCGCGCAAGACTGATAGACTCGGACGCTCGGGCTCCGAACCTTCCCCAAAACACTCAATAAAGGAGAGAGATCATGAAGTTCATTGTGAAATGGAACATCCCCAAAGGCTCTGTTGTCGATGCCGAAGCGCGTTTTCTCAAGACGGGCGCAGCTCCTCCGGCTGGCGCCACCCTGATCGGGCGCTGGCATGGCATGAGCGGCGGTGGCGTGATGATCGCCGAAACCAACGACGCCAAGGCGCTCTACTCCTGGCTTGGTTATTGGAACGACCTGCTGGAGTTCGAGACCACACCCTGTGTGGAAGACGCCGAAGCCGGCGAAGTGCTCGCGTCGCTGAAGCGCTGACCTGTCTGCTTTCTTCCTACCAGGAAAGAGTCGCCGGAAGAAACTCGGCAAAGAGATCGTCGTAATACGACTTCAGTTCCTTCACATCGGGCTTGGCGTGCCCCTTTGAATAGAGGTCGTACTGATTGAACTTCAGCACCCACTCCAGCATCGACCGATCTTTGTCGTTGCATAGATGGTCGTACGCTCCGTGCCTGTGCCAGGGATAGAACGAGTGGAAGCGCAGCATATAAAGCGCTTCATCGCGCAGGTACGGCTTCATCGCCTCGGCAATATATCCATCGTGTCCGAACGACATGTGGACATTCTCCAGCCCACAGTTCGGCTCATAGATCCCGTGCTTGGTCTGGTACGCGGGGACAGTGCGGTCGGGATTCGCCGCGAAGTACTCAGCGAACACGATGTCCGAGGACCACGCGCATCCCACCGGAAACGTGTCGCCCACCACGCCCCACTGTGGCTCGCCGTAAAGGCAGAGACACTTGCCCAGATCGTGAAGAAACCCGACCAGCACCATCCATCGTGGATGCCCGTCGGCGCGAATCGCCTCTGACGTCTGCAGCAGGTGTTCGATCTGCGTCAGATCGGTGTCCGGATCGCTGTCATCCACGAGCGTGTTCAGAAACTCCGCTGCTTCCCAAACCGTCTTCCTCCCCTTTTGCAGGCCGAAGTACTGCTTCTCCTTGCCCAGCACATAATCGACGGTCTGATGCGTATGGTTCAGTCGGTAGAATTCCGCGACACCGGGGTTGGCCGCGGCGTCATACTGCCGGAACTCTTCCTTGGACTTTCCTTCCTTGTACCGGCCTTCGAGAAAGTCGTCCCACTCTTCGAGGTCCTGGAGAGGGGCATTTGTCTGTGGGGAAGCTGTGCTCATGTCGTCTCCTGCATCGGACGTTCACGTTACCGCTAGAGTATAGCCCGATCTCTGACGCGTCCGACTGAGGAATCGCCGACCTTGGAGCCGCTTGCCGCCGAGCCCCTGATCGCACTCGCCCTGCTCAGTCGTTCTCCTCTTCTCGGGTTCTATATTCCATCACCTTGGCGGGGGAGACCATCGTGAGACGCTCCATCTCATGCTGCAACCATCGCTTAGGTTCGAACCGGCCGTTGCTCGCGACATATGTGCCGATCGATTCCACACGAAAACGCAGGACGTATGAGTCAAAAGAGCGCCGAACTACGCGGCCACAGGCGCGACATAGCAAGATCTGGTCCCCCTCCTGCATCTTCGCAGCGGCCAGGATCAGGGGCGTTAGCTTCAACTCCGAGGAACTCACGCGGCGAAGACCCTCGCCATCTCCAGACGCACAACCGGCAGAGCATTCATCCTTCATCTCAAGCGCTCCTTGCATTCGGGTTGTCGTTTCGTGAGGCACGTGTGTTTCGCCGCGACTGGACCCCGGCGGGTCCGTCGCCGGTGGGCGTGATCGAGCGCTGGGAGAAAGAGGCGAATCCCGGCACCCGTTCCACCAGTGAGCCTTGCAGATTCAATGACGGACAAAGCATCCTGCACTACCCCTCGGAGCTACCTGGCATGCGATCGGTGATGTCTGCGGCAAAGGTTTGATACGCTCGCGCACTCTGGTGCCGGGGGAGGACAAATGCTTACGCCAACGAATTCCATCACAGGTGTATGATGTGGCCCTGCACTCCGGCCAACAAAGGGACATGTCGTGTCGCATGAGTGACAAATGGGGTCAAATCCGCAACGCATAGATATATATGAGTTTATCGCGCCTAAATCCTTCTGAAGTCGCCCCAGTCGCTGACCGTGGCGCCCGCCTTGTCGGATGGAAGGATATTGCTGCGTACCTTGGCAAAACCGACCGAACTGCCAAGCGATGGAGAACAGAGCGCGGCCTGCCGGTCCACCGCGTGCCGGGAACAGCAAAAACATCGGTCTACGCCTATCCCGACGAGGTCGATCGCTGGCTCGAATCCGCTCACGGTGTGGAACAAGAAGAGAAGCAGTCAAAGGAGAGCCAGCCTTCTCCGCTCATCCCGGAGCCTGCGCTGCTGCAGCCGCCGGCCGATCTCAGGCCGCCAGCTCGCCCAAAGTCGCGTCTGCTGAGAAGGGGTCTGCTTGTCGGTCTCGCCCTTTTTCTTGCAGCTGTCTCTCTCGACGTGGCAATTCGATTGCGGGCGGTACCCCTCGCCAGTCAATTGCGCAGTCTTCTGGCTGGCCGTATCGATCATCCCATTGCCCGTCTTGCCGTTCCAGAGGCTGAGAAGCGATTGGCCGACGATTTCTATCTGCGTGGCCGATACGAGTGGAATCAGCGAACGCCCGATAGCCTCCATCGTGCCCTCGATCTGTTCACCCAAGCCATCGTCCACGATCCCGGCGACGCCCGTGCTTACGCAGGTCTGGCAGATACCTACGACCTCCTGCGTGAGTATTCGACCGAGGCCGACGCCGACGTTTTTCCGCGTGCGATTGCGGCCGCGAAAAAAGCTGTGGCCCTGGATGATTCGCTCGCCGAGGCACATCGTGCCCTGGCTTTTGCGGAGATGTATGGGGACTGGAACTTTGCGGGTGCGGAAACCGAATTCCGGCGTGCCATCGAACTCGACCCCCGTGACCCGCAGGCACGTCGTTGGTACGCAAACGCCATGGCTCTCGCCGGCCGATTTCCCGAGGCTCTGGCGCAAATGAATAAGGCGCAAGAGCTGGACCCGTCCTCGCATGCCACGCTCGCAGACAAAGGCTGGATGCTCTTCAACGCCGGGCGGACCCAGGAGGGGATCGATCTGCTGAGAGAAGTAGAACGATCGGCTCCGGAATTTCGTTCCCCGCACTACTACCTGATGGAGGCCGACCTCGATCTTCGCGATTTCCCGTCCTTCCTCTCCGAAGGCCAGCTTGCCGCACAAACAGCGGGAGATGCACCTCTCGGCGAGATCGTCGCAGCGGCGAAGTCGGGCTATCAACGGGCCGGAGGTCGCGGCTTATTGCAGACCCTCTACGCAAAAGAGAAGTTCTATTACGCTGCAGGACAAGTGCATGCCGCTCTCCTTGCCAAGACCTGCATACTGATGGGGAGAAAGCAGGAAGCTCTTGATCTTCTGGAGGATGCCTACCGGCATCACGATATCGACGCACTTACATTGCTGTCCGATCCCGATCTGTTGACGATCAAGAGCGACCCGCAGTATCAAGCCCTGGTCCGCAAAATTAACTACCCCCTCTTTCCAGCAACAGCCAAGGGCTAGTCCCTCACGAGGCAAGATTGCTGATCCCTGACCCTGAAACCTGATCCCTGTTTTTGCGTATTAATTCCCCCAATTTCGCTACTCTGAACCTATGCCCAGAAACCCTCCTCGACCTTACGGCTGCTGATGAGGCCTAACTTAAATCGGTAGAGATATTTAGCTGCAGCCCACTCATTTGAAAGGGGTTATCGTAAGTTATTGATTCTGTAAACCCAATAGAATGAGATATTTGCCCAAAAAGAGGGGTGGGGGGGAGGGTTCCTTGTCTCCGGTAGAACAGATACACCACTTTCGTCGACTGCGCGTCTGTGAGCTTATCGAGAATCTGAGACCATCGTCCCGATGACCCCGAGCGCAGATCTTAAGAAGAGTCTGCGCTCGTCGTTCCAGCACGATTCATCGGACACATCGCTCTCCCAACGGAGGACGGTGACGGCAGCTCGCTACTCCTTCGGCCCGCCGTTGGGATAGTCCACGCGCACCGTCAGGATCTCGTAGGGGTGGATCGGCGCCTTGACCACATCGCCTGAAACCGTCAGCGGATCGCCCTCCGGCTTCTCCATCATGTTGGTGACGGTGGCCCCGGTCGCCCCCGGTGGCACATGGAACTCGGCAGTTGACTCCTTGCCCGCCCACTCATACGCACGGAAGACGAGGCCCTTCGCATCCTCGGCCTTCTTGACCGCGGTCAGAACCACGTTCGCCGGCGTGACCGAAGCAAACGAGTGCTCAGCCGGCAGCGATCCTGGATGCGCGCTAGTAACGACGGCCGTCAACGGGTAGTTGTACTCGAAGCCGCGGCGCACCGTCATGGCATCCTTCCATGTGCCCGCATGTGGATAAAGCGCGTAGTGGAAGTGATGATGGCCCATATCGGCGTCAGGATCGGGCCACTTGGGCGAGCGCAGCAGCGTGAGGCGAATCAGATTGCCGACGGCGTCGTAACCGAACTTCGACTCGTTGATGACGCTCAGACCGTGTTTGCCGTCTCCAAGGTCGGCCCAGTACTGCGCCGGCACTTCGAACTGCGCTTTTTCCCACGAGTTGTTCCGCGTGGTTGTGCGGTCGATCGTGCCGTAAGGAATGTCGTAGGTCGCAAATGGACTCGTCGCCGAAACCGGGAACGCAGCCTTCAGCAGAATGTGCGATTCGTGCCAGTCGAAATCGTTGTCGACCATTACGGCGCTGCCGTCGGCGGCAAGGCTGAAGGTCTGCACGAACTTCGAATTCTGCCAGTGGCGCGTAACGCGAATGCCGGGCTCAGCGGTCTTCAGCAACTCCACCGAATCCGCGTGATCTATCGTCATCGGCGGAACGTCGAGCGTGCCGGGATCGATGTTCCACGCGTCGTAGTCCTTCGGCGTGTCCTTGAAGAACTGCAGCTGATCGCCGCAGGCGCCTTTGCCGAGCGCCTCAAAGCCCGCCTTCTTGTCGTAGAGGCTGGTGATACAGCCGTTTTGCTTATCCACCGTTACTCGCAGAATGTCGCTCTCGAGTGAGATGGAGTTTCCATCCTGTTTTGCCGCGACATCGCTCTCGCCCTCAGGGCTCTTCGCGCTTCCACTGACAAGCCGCACGACCTTGTAGCCGAGCGCGGGCACGTGCAGCACGTGCAGCCGCACATCGGAGGCTCCGGTCTGAGCATCGGTCCTGGTCGCGATGATCTGCGCTCCTTCGGCAGATGTTATCGGCTTGCCGGTATCCACGTGCACGCTGATCTCGCCCGAGCGCTCCCAGCCGAGCGGGTTGAAGACGAGCACCGGAACTCCCTCGCCGGCTGTGTTCACGTGCTCGGCAACCGTCGCGAGCGCACCCGACGAGATCTCGTTCGTCGACCAGTGAACGACGTCGTAGTCCTTCTGCGCGTCCTTATAGATGATGCCGATGCCCGAACCTGCAGCTAGATCGTGGAATTGGTTGAAGAGAACTTTCTTCCAATCCTCGGTTAATTCGCCGGCTGGATATTTATTGCCGTCGAGCCACGCGAGCGACGCCCACTTCTCGGCATTAAGCGTCCAGATCGACGATTCGCGCATGTTGCGTTTGTGATTGGCCTGCGTGGTCATCACACCGCGGTGATACTCGAAGTAGAGCTCGCTCTTCCACGTCGGGATCGAGACCTTGCCCGGTACCGCTGGAGGCGGCGTATAGCCCTTAGCGATGGACTGGTAGTTCCACTCCGGACTCTCGGCAGCGACACTTTTCTCGACGCGAGAGAAGTACTCCTGCGCCGTTCCGAAGGGCATCATGGGAATGACATGCGGCGGCACAGAAGGCTCAGACCAGTGCATGCCCTGGTCGAGAATCGCGCGGGTCGGACCGCCGCCGTGATCGCCGATGCCGTAGAGGTCCATCATGTCGGTCATGCCGGTGGCACGCGTGCGCGCCGTCGCCAGATCCTCCGAGAGCCGAACGGGGTTCAGGTTGTTGTTGGCGTAGTCATGCGGGAAGTACGCCAGAACCTTTGACCCATCGGGCGACTCCCACCAGAAGAGCTTGAAGGGCAGCTGATTTGTGTCGTTCCACGTCATCTTCTGCGTGACGAAGTAGTCGACGCCGGACTTTTTGTAGATTTGCGGTAGTTGCCACGTATATCCAAAAGAATCGGGGTTCCAGCCGATGCGCACATCGACGCCGTAAGCTTGCTGATACCAGCGCTTGCCAACCAGTAGTTGGCGGACAAGCGATTCGCCGTCAGGCATGTTCAGGTCGGGCTCGACCCACATGCCGCCAACGATCTCCCAGCGTCCTTCTTTGATGCGCTGCGCGATCTCGGCGTTCAGATCGGGATATTTGTCGGCCATCCACTCGTTGTACGCCGCGGCCGACTGCGTGTAGGTGTACTGCGGATACTCGTACATGAGCTGTAGCGCAGTACCGAAGGTTCGCTTTACCACGTCGACCGTCTCTGTCCAGGGCCAGAGCCACGCGGCGTCAATGTGCGAGTTGCCGGTGAGGTGGAAGGTCGCGGTCTGCAGCAATGGCTTGAGGGCTTCGAGCTTCTGATGTGCCGCGCGCAGACTGGCATCGAACTTGGTTTGCGCCTCCTGGCGGCTTTCGGGAGCTGCGCCGGAGTCGAGCGCAGACAGATCGACAGCGCGAATGGCGTCGTTCAACGTGGCCATCTGGCTTGGGTCGTTCGGGGCAAGAGAAGGAACGAGGAGTGCTGCGGAGAGAAACTCGATGCGCAGATCTTCGGGATTCGGCCGGCTTTCCGGGGTCTCGATGCGCAAAGTTGCGCCACGGAAGCTCTTTTTGTCGACAGTGTGGAGTAACTTAATGGCGACGGTGATCTTGTCGCCGGGGCGGGCATCGTCGAACAGGACGATCGGCTCGAGGTCGTCGCCAAGCGCAACGCGGCGACCGTTGAAATAGAGAATCTCCGGCATGGGGCCGTTGGCTTCAGCGTGGAACTGGAACCAGATGCGCGAGCCGGTGAGGTCGTAACCGCTGAGCGTTTCAGGAACCGTATAGGTTTGGCGGAACCAGACCGCGTCATTGGATGCCTGGTTGCCCGGCGCGATGAGTTGCCACGAGGATTCGTCTAGCTTGAGGGCTTCCCCATGGGCAAGATCGCCGGAGTGCATCTTCCAGGTGCCGTCGGGCAGATTGGAGAGAGCAGAAAGGCGTGCGATGACCGATTGCGACTCGGGCTTGAGGTTTGCAGCGATCTTCGCTGCTTCGTCAGCGGATTGCGCCTGGGCGTAGCGTGCGAAGAGTTGGGCTCCAAGAACGACAAAAAGGGCAAGAGCAGACACCAAGGCAAAATGGCTGCGCAACGTTTTCATGGCGGAACGCATAGCGGTTCTTCTCCCCGAAGCATCTTAAGACATCAGGCTGCCAGGAGCATTGTGCGGGTGGTGCAATCTGCCCGTCGTGGCTGGCGCGGAACGAAGAACCCCAGCCATCGGGTCTCTCTCAGACCCAGCCGCCGTCGACGATATAACTCTGGTTCGTGATGGCACTGGAATCGTCCGCAGCGAGGAACAGAACCAGCCGAGCTACGTCCTCCGGCAGAATGTCGCGCTTCAGGGCCTGGCGAGCCATGATTTCGGCCTTGTACTCGGGTGTGTAGACCAGCCGCTTCTGCTTTTCGGTGACGATGGCGCCGGGTAGAACCGCGTTAACGCGGATGTTCGATGGGCCAAGCTCATGCGCCAGCGTGCGTGTGAGGCCGACGATCGCCGCCTTGGCGGCGATGTAGACGGGGACACCGGTTGACGGAATCATCCACGAAATGGACGACATATTGATGATCGATCCGCGCTGTTGCGCTCGCATGGCCGGCAGCGCCGCTTGTATGCAGAAGAAATAATGCCGCAAGTTGACCGCGATCGAGTGGTCCCAATATTCCGGCGTCACTTGCTCGATGGAGTGGCGCTGGTCGTTCCCGGCATTGTTGACCAGGACGTCGAGGCCGCCGAACTCCGCCAGAACCTCCTCGACTGCAGTCTGCAACGCACCCGCATCGGTCAGGTCGCAGCGGACGAAGAACGGGACCGGACAGCCCTCTGCCGTGAGCGACTCCACCAGAGCGCGGGCAGGCTCGTGTTGGATATCGAAGAAGGCGACCCGTGAGCCTTGGCGTGCAAAGTGCTGGACGAGAGATTCACCGATCCCCGTTGCGCCGCCGGTGACGAGAACGGCCCCTCCCCGCAGGCTGGGGTAACTCGCAAACGTTGCGTCGGGTTGGGGTTGAATCGGGTCGAAGGGCATAACGCGTCAGAGTCGCAGCAAGTATAGAGCGTGTCTGGAAGCCTTGCAGATTGCTAAGGTTGGAGTAGTATCAAAATGCGGTATTGCGTCCCCGTTCAGACCTTGAAACGCGCCATACTGGTAATGGCCGGATTCTTCCTCGTTGTCCGCTCCGGCAACTTGACTTGCACGATTCTGTGGATTGAGCCGACAAATCGATTATTTTCATAGCGGGCCTGTCCGTGGCTCGACCAATTAGAACAGGACAACGAGGTACACACTGCACGCCTGTCAGACTGACCGGTGTGTGCAGCGACGGCATGAGCCCGAATTGGGCTCCCACAAGAAAGATTGAAACAAGAACGCGCATAGGGGGAACTAATGTCGGAAACAGCTCGTTATCCCGGAATCCGGGTCACCGCGAACGGCAATCAGCTGGTCAGCTACCACACCGAGACGCGCATTGCCGATGCCGGGGTGTTCTATCCGATTACCCCCTCGACGGAGGGCGGCGAGCTCTTTCAACAGGCCTACGCCGAAGGACACCTGAATGTCTTCGGCGGCAATACGATCGCCATTGAAACCGAAGGCGAACACGCCGCCCAGGGGGGTGCTATCGCCCACTCGGTGTGCGGCAAACGCGTGGTCAATTTCACCTCGGGGCAGGGTGTGGTCTATGGCGTGGAACAGTATTATCACGCGCCAGGCAAGGGATCGACGATGGTGCTGGAGGTGGGCGCTCGCGCTCTCACCAAGCATGCGCTGAATGTTCATTGCGGCCACGACGACATTTACGGTGCGCTCGACACAGGTTGGATCATGCTGTTCGGCAAGGATGCGCAGCAGGCCGCCGACCAGGCGTTGATTTTGCGCCGCGTGACCGAGCTGAGCCTCACGCCGGGCATGAATATCATGGACGGCTTTCTGACCAGCCACCTGGAGCGCACCTTCTACAAGCACGAGTCGGAGCTGATCCGCGAATACCTTGGCGCACCGGATGACGTGATCGACTGTCCCACTGAGGCGCAGCGCGTGTTGTTTGGACCGACGCGGCGTCGCGTGCCGAAAATGATGGACCTGACCAACCCGATCCTGCTGGGGCCTGTCCAAAACCAAGAACACTATATGAATGGCGTAGTGGCGCGCCGAAACAACTTCGCCGAGCCCATTCTTGAGTTCCTTGAAGAAGCGTACAAGAAGTTTGCCGAGCTGACCGGTCGTTCCTACGGGTTGGTGAGCCAGTACAAGTGCGACGACACCGACACAGTGTTTGTGTCGCTGGGTTCGGCGGCCGAAAACATCGAAGCGGCGGTCGACTATCTGCGTGCGACGCGCGGTGTGAAGGTTGGCTCGATTCATGTCAACGTGATTCGTCCTTTCCCCGAGGCAGCGATCGTTGCAGCTCTGAAGGGCAAGAAGAACGTCATCATCCTCGAGCGCACGGACGAAGCGCTGGCCGGCGACAATCCGCTGGGCCGCGATATCCGCACCGCGCTCTCTAAAGCCGTGCAGTACGAGGGCCATCCGGCGGCTGAAGGCCTGCCCGCAATCTCGCCGAGCGAGTTGCCGCAAATTATCAGCGGAACCTATGGGCTTGGCTCGCGCGACTTCCGTCCCGAGCACATCATCGGCGCCTACGAGTACGCAACCGCGGGCCGCGCGCGCAAAGACGGGAAAACTCTCGGAGAGGGCGCGAGTTTCATCGTCCTGGGCATCGATCATCCTTACTCGGTCGTTGGCGATGAATCACCATCGCTTCTGCCCGAGGGGGCCGTGGCGGTTCGCTTCCACTCGATCGGCGGATGGGGCGCGATCACGACCGGAAAGAATCTGGGCGCGATTCTGGGCGACTTGAATGACCTGCTTTTCGAGCGCGACGGGCAGGTCGACGACAAAGGCAATCCGAAGGAAGTGATTCACGTCTCCGCCAATCCGAAGTATGGATCGGAGAAGAAGGGCGCCCCGACTAGCTACTTCATGGTGGCAGCGAAAGACCGTATTCGCGTGAACTGCGATCTGCGCCACGTGACGACGGTGCTGTGCTGCGACCCCAAGGCGTTCACGCATACCAATCCGCTCGATGGCATTCAGGAAGGCGGAAGCCTGGTGTGGGAGTCCGATGCCGAAGGCGAGCGCGCATGGGAGAACCTGCCGTCGTGGGCGCGCAAGCAGATTATCGAAAAGAACATTCGCGTCTTCACGCTGCCCGGGTTTGCAATCGCCCGCAAGGCGACGGATCGTGGCGATCTGCAGTTGCGCATGCAGGGCAACGCGTTCCTCGGCGCATTCTTCGCGGTCAGTACGCTGCTCAAGGAGTTCGGCATTACGCAGGAGCAATTCCGCGAAGTGGTGCACAAGCAGTATGTGAAGAAGTTCGGCAAGCTGGGCGATGCGGTTGTCCAGTCGAACATGGAAGTCATGATCCAGGGCTTTGAGCAGGTGAAGGAGATCAAGATCGGCGAGCTGGCGGCTCCGGATCGCTCTTCGCTGCGCGGCGTAGCTCTGCTGCCGATCCTCGAGGCAGTTCCCGAGTACGCTGCTGCCGGCTCCTGCGATTCGGGTGGCTGCCGCTCGCACGCAACCCCTGAGGGACAGGGACCGCGCACGCCGGTTAGCTCGATTGCAACCTTCGACGCGGAGTTCCGCTCCCATTACGGATATAACCAGCCGGCCACGCCGCTCTCGGCGATGGGCGTGATAGCCGCGGCCACCGGCGACACCGCTTCCAAGTACGTGGCGCGTCGCGAAACCCCGCTCTACATTGCAGAGAACTGCACACAGTGCATGGAGTGCATCTCGGTCTGTCCGGATACGGCACTGCCCAACACCTCTCAGGACCTGGGCACCATTCTCACCATGGCAGTCTCGCGTTATGTCGGCGACCAGGGCGAGCGCGCCAAGATGCTGGCCAAGTTACCGGAGATCGAGAAGCAGACTCGTGCGCGCATGCTCGCGGAGATGAAGAGCGGCACGCCGCTGCCGAAGATTATTCGCGAGGTAACCGAAGCGGTGGACGGCTTCTCGGCGGCGGCGAAGACCCAGTTCTACAACATCATCGATAAGGTGCCGATGGCGTATCAGAAGACCAACGCCATCTTCTCGTCGCCGGAGCGCAAGGCGCCGGGCACGGGCGGCGTCTTCTCGATCTTTGTGTCGGATCTTTGCAAGGGCTGCGCGGCTTGCGTGACAGCTTGCGGCGATCACCAGGCGCTGAAGATGGTGCAGGAGACCGAGGAGGTCAACGCCGAGCACGAGTCCGGCACGGCCTTCCTGGATCTTCTGCCTGACACGTCGCAGAAGTACCTGGGCCTGTTCAGTGCGGCCAATCCGGCCGATTCAAAGACAGCGACGCTGCGCAACATGCTGATGGTGCGCACTAACTACGATGCGCTGGTATCCGGCGACGGTGCCTGTGCCGGCTGCGGCGAAAAGAGCGTGCTGCGCTCGATTGCTGCGGTGACTGAGGCCTACATGCGGCCGGTCTACCACGCCAAGAGCGATCGCCTCGTTGCCAAGGCTGGTCAGCTTGAAAAGACCGGCGTGGCGCGCCTGGAAGCGCTGAAGCAGCGAAGCGAATCCGAGTACAAGCTGCTGCGGCAGACCGTCGCGCACCTAATCCTCGGCCTGGGCGGCGAGGACGATGCCGACACCGTGGCGCGTATCAAGGCCTACGAAGAGAAGAACGGGCCGATCACCGATGCGCAGATGGTGGAAGCCATGGCCGCTGTGCTGCTCACCGAGGCCTTCAACCACAAGAGCCTGCAGCCGGTGGACGGACGCCTTGCCAACGGCATGAGCGTGATGGCGATGGCCGCGCACACGGGCTGCAATACGGTGTACGGTTCGACTGCTCCTAACAACCCGCATCCGTATCCGTGGATGAACTCGCTCTTCCAGGACGGCATCACCGTAGGATGGCTGATGGGCGAAAGCTTCATCGTTGACCATGCAAGGCGTTCGGTCCTGCCGGAGCGCGTGACCGACATCCTTCTTGGCCGCGATGAGAAAGTGATCAGCGATCGCGAATACTACGAGTTCACGCACTTCACTGATGCGTTGATGACCGACCAGGAGATCGTCGAGCTGCCCAAGGTCTGGGTCGTTGGCGGCGATGGCGGCATGGGCGACATCGGCTACCAGAACATGTCCAAGGTGATTCTGCAGAACCGGCCCAACGTGAAGGCCCTGATGCTGGACACGCAGGTCTACTCCAACACCGGCGGTCAGAATTCGGATTCGACCCCGATGCTGGGCGGCAACGACATGAACGTCTTCGGCGTCGCCACGCAGGGCAAGAACACCGAGAAGAAGACAGTCGCCGAGACCTTCCTCGCTGGACATGGTTCCCCGTTCGTCGCGCAGGTCTCGATGGCCAACGCGCCGAAACTCTACCGCGCCATTCTCGACGGCCTTGAGTATCGCGGCACCATGTTCCTGCAGGCGTTCACCACCTGCCAGCCCGAGCACGGCGTACCCGATGACATGGCTCTGCACCAGGCGCAGCGCGTACGCGATTCGCGTGGTGTTCCCGAATTCGTGTTCGATCCGCGTAAAGGCGAGAGCTACCAGGAGTCGCTCGACGTTAAGGGCAACCCGTCTCCAGATCTTGACTGGTACGAGACCAAGATCAAGTCGACCGGCGAAACCATGCGTTACACCGTGGCGCACTGGTGCACAACGGAAGCGCGCTTCCGCAACCACCTGAAGAAGGTCAAGCCCGAGCAGGCGGAGAAGCTGATTTCGCTCGACAACATGCTGGTGCGCATCACGCAGCAGGATGTGGTGTACCGCCGCTATCTCAACCCCTCGCACCGCGCCTTCATTCCCGACTTCGGCGTGTACATCAAGTATGAGGACAACGGTAAGATCGAGTACCGTGCCCTTTCGCGTCAGCTGGTCATGTTCTGCGTCGAGCGCCGCAAGGCATGGCGCATGCTGCAGTCCAAGGCCGGTATCGTGAACAAGGAGTACGCAGCGCAGAAGGCTGTGCTTGCCGACGTCGACGCGGGCAAGATCACGCTGGACGATCTGCTCGCTCGTGGCTACGAGCTAGTGCGGGAGAAACTGACCGGGACTCCGGCGCAGGTTCCGGTCGGCGCCAGCGCGTAACGCAACGGCAGTTGAATAGCACGAAAGGTGGGCTCTAAAGGCTCGCCTTTCGTGTTATTCCGGTTTGCATATCTCTGCTACACTCCGAACAATCTTCGGAGCGCCTCCACGATGAACTCAGCAGCTCAGGGGGCCCTGCGTATCCGGGCAATCTTCTTCTTCGTCGCGCTATCGGCTTGCTTCGCAATGGTCGATCGTTGTGCAGCGCAGGCAATCAGAGTCGCGCCATTTCCGGTTCCGGGCGGATCGTTTCGCGCCGGAGGCGTGGCTCTGGAGTTACCGTCCCCATCGCCCGATTTGATCGAGATGGGATCGGACCTGCGTGTGGTGGCCGAGGTTCTTGTTCCTATCAACAACCGTCTCGTGGCCGCCTTCGTTCCCAAAGACGATCTAGCTGCTCTCGGCAGGGGCGAGCATCGTAAAATGATGCGCTACTCACTCGTGGAAGTTCCGCGTGCGGCGGAGTTCGCCGATCTCGACGCGCCGACCTTCGCCATGGTCGTGGAGAGTACGAAGAAGAAATTCGCGGACGGAGCTTTGGCCTCAGCTGCGAAGACCGAGCAGGATGACATCAACCACAAGATCGAAGCCCTGGGCTTGAAAACGGGCCGGATCACTTTGGAAAAGCCTGTCCAACTCGGGACTATCTTCTCGAAGCCGAACGCCTATGCATCCGCGGCAATCATGCCCGTCACTTCCGATGGGAAGACAATGAATTTGATCGGCGCGATCGGAATGTTTCGATTGAGAAACAGGTTGGTGTTTGGCTACCTTTATTCCGAGTACACGGGCCAGGACAGTCTTCAATGGCTTAGCCGCACCGCTGAGGTATGGGCAGACGCATTGCTCAAGGCCAATGAACAGTGAGATGAATTGCGGATCGGATCGGTCGAGGGCATCAGATCCTAAAGATACGGACCTGACGCCCCGAGCCTCTACCGGCTGAACGTCACGTACTTCCGTCCTTCGTAGAACCGGAAGCCTCCAGCGATATCGGTCGTCACCTGCAACGGGACAGGCCGTTTCATCTCCTGATCTGACGACGAAGACGCCGTCAGCACATCGTGCGCGCCAACATCCGTCACAACAAACTTGTCGCCGGGGATGAAGCCCACGCCATACACACCCGCGGGTAGGCTCTGGCCGCCGATCTTCAGCGGCACTTCGGCGATGAAATAGGCCTGATACTTCGATGCCACATCGCTCGAATAACCGCTGGTGTCGACCAGCGTTGCGAGTACATAGAAGCCATCGGCAAACTTGACGCCGCCGGAGTTACGCAGCTGTGTAGGCGCCGATTGCGCCTTGTAGTAAACGGAAGCCGGCAGGAGCTTCTGGGTGTCTGCGGGCTTGAGAATGGTGCCGCCGCCCTGGGCGAGGGTGCGAAGCGGAGATACGAAGACTGCAACGGCGAGCGCCGCGACTGCGGCGAATTTATTGAGTCCTTGCACGTTCATTGGACGATCCTTTGGGAGAGCTTACTGCAGCCGGAGTATATCGCATCTCGCACGAGCCTGGTTCGCTGACGCCCCCTTGAACGGCGGCGCGAGGCTGCATGGTGAGCGAGCCTGTGCATGTGAGGAGGGTCGCCCCCAACTGGGCCAGGAAAAGCGCTTGCGGCGTATAATCGGCCCCATGGCGACGTTGGCTCCGGAGCTCGAGCAGGGCGAGTTGAAGCTGCACATACTCGAAGATCGGCTACGTGCCCTGGGCAGCGTCATGGTCGCCTACTCGGGCGGTGTGGACTCGGCATTCCTCGCGGCGACGGCACATCGGGTTCTCGGCGATTGTATGTTAGCCGTGCTGGCCGATTCGCCAAGCTTGGCGCGGCGCGACATGGAGCAGGCGCGAGCATTCGCCCAGTCGATCGCCATGCCACTGCGCGTGATCGAAACCAGCGAGCTCGACAAGCCCGAGTACCAGCGCAACGATGCCAACCGCTGTTTCCATTGCAAGACCGAATTGTTCGAAGGCATGAAGGCTCTGGGCGTGAAGCTGGGCTTTGCGAACATCGCCTATGGCATGAACGCCGACGACACACGCGATTTCCGCCCCGGCCAACGTGCCGCGCAGGAGCATGATGTACTTGCCCCCCTGGCCGATGCACAGCTAACCAAGCAGGAGATTCGTGCACTGGCAAAAGCAGCGGGCTACACATTGTGGGATCGCCCCGCTGCGCCCTGCCTGAGTTCGCGCGTTGAATATGGACGCACAGTCACACGCGAGGTGCTGGGACAAGTAGAGCGCGGCGAGGAGAGCCTCCGCCAACTCGGCTTCCGCGAGTTCCGCGTACGCCATCATGGCGAGCTGGCGCGAATAGAAATTGCCCGGACTGAACTGCCCCGCGCACTCACGATGGAGATGCTCGACGCAATCGCGGCGGAGCTGCGCAAGGCCGGCTTTCAGTATGTCACCCTCGACGCCGCCGGGTTCCGCTCCGGGTCGATGAATGTCGTTCTTCCCGCAGAGATTCTCTCGCGGCGCGGCGCGTAACCCAGACTCATGCGAATCGGATATCTGGAGTGCTTCTCCGGCATCAGCGGCGACATGCTGTTGGGCGCGCTGGTCGATGCCGGCGTCCCGTTCGACCTGCTTGCCGAAACAACTTCAGCGCTCAACGTTGGCGCGCGGCTTGAACTCCGAAGAGTCAGCCGCGGCGGCATCGGTGGGACCAAAGTCGATGTCGTGACTGCCGAGACTCCCACTTCAGAGCATGAGCATACACATGGAGATGGCGACGCACACCAACACACACACGACCATGCGGAACACGCTCAAGGGTCGAGTTCGTCGCACGCTCACAGCCACACGCATACGCATTCCCATTCGCACACCCACGACGGCGAGCATGGGCACGTGCACGATCCCGCTGTCGTCGGTGAGCACACGCATGAACATGCCCACGAACACGCGCATTCGCATGAGCACCATCGTTCGTTGTCGACGATCCTGGCCATCATCCGTTCTGCCCCGCTGTCCGATGCGGTGAAAGAGCAAGCGAGCCAAGCGTTTCAATTGCTCGGCGAAGCCGAAGCCGCCATTCATCAGATTTCGATCGAGCGCGTGCATTTCCACGAAGTGGGCGCAGTCGACACTATCGTTGACGTCGTCTGCGCTGCGGCTGGATGTGCGGCCCTGAATATCGATTGCTGGATGGCCTCGCCATTGAACGTTGGCAGCGGCACCGTCCAATGTGCGCATGGCATCCTACCGGTCCCTGCGCCAGCGACACTTGCGCTGCTCGAAGATGCGCCCGTCTATGCCGCCGGCCCGCCGATGGAGCGCGTGACGCCGACCGGCGCGGCAATTCTGCGCATGCTCGATGTGCAGTATGGATCACTGCCGGCGATGCGCGTGACTGCGTCCGGCTATGGCGCAGGCGGCCGCGATACGCCCGGCCAGCCAAACCTCGTACGCCTCCTGGTGGGCGAAGCGGCCGAGCAGATTGCGACCGAGCCCATGGCGATCATCGAGACTGTGATCGATGACTCGACGCCACAGCTCCTCGCTTATGTGAGCGAATTGCTGCTCGAGGCGGGCGCGTGGGACGTGTATCGCGTCAGCGTCCAGATGAAGAAGGGCCGCACCGGCACGCAGTTGACCGTGCTCTGCCGGCCCGACCTGGTGTCTGTGCAGCGCGACCTGATTCTTCGTGAGACGACGACCATAGGATTGCACTGGCGGCTGGAACAGAAAGCCTCGCTGGCACGTGAGTTTGCCGAAGTGCAGACGCCGTGGGGGCCGGTCCGTATCAAGATCGCCCGCTGGCCTTCCGGAGAAGTGGCCAATGCTGCGGCAGAATACGAAGATTGCCGTGTTCTTGCCCGCAAGCACTCCGTGCCGCTCAAGCAGGTGATGCAGGCCGCGATGCGCGCCTACAGCGCAGGCCACCCGAAAAAGGAGACCCGCGGATGAACCGGCTGCAGATTGAAGCGCTCCTGAAAGAAGTGAGTGCAGGCCAGACCACCGTCGACAGCGCTCTGGAGCGGCTGAAAGGACCTGCCCTTTGAAGACCTCGGCTTTGCCAAAGTCGATCATCATCGCGCGCTGCGTACCGGCATGCCGGAGGTGATCTTTTCTGCCGGCAAGACCACAGCGCAGGTGGCGGCGATCTTCGAGCGCATGGTCAAGGCAGGCGGCAATGTGCTGGCGACGCGGGCCTCCAGGGAAGCATTTGAAGCCGTGGCAACCATCGAACCTGCGGCGATTTATCACGAGGCGGCGCGCGCCATCACCTTGGCGCAGGCTCCGGTCAAGCCCGGTGTGGGCACAATCGCCGTGGTTTGCGCCGGCACGAGCGATCTTCCCGTTGCAGAAGAAGCCGCCGTCACCTTGCGGCTGATGGGCAACACAACCGAGGTGATTGCCGACGTCGGTGTCGCCGGCATCCATCGGCTATTGGCGCAGAAAGAGTCTCTGCAAACAGCGCGCGTGCTGATTGTGTGTGCGGGCATGGAGGGCGCGCTGCCAACCGTTGTGGCGGGGCTTGTAAACGCTCCCGTGATCGCCGTGCCGACGAGCGTAGGCTACGGCGCCTCCTTTGGCGGCGTCGCCGCCCTGCTTGGCATGCTGAACACCTGTGCACCGAACGTCTCAGTAGTGAACATCGACAACGGATTCGGCGCCGCGTGCATTGCCTCTCTGATCAACCATCTGTAAGTCTGCGCCCGATCGAGCCGATTTCGCCCTGGAATCCGCGGTTTTTTCTGGATTCCAAGCTTCGAAGCCGCTCAAAGTGATCACCATCACTGTTCGCGGACTTCTCCGAAGCGAATCATCATTCGTGAACAGGGACCGCCCCGCGCAATTGCTGTCTTTCGAGAACGCGTGAAGCGAAGGGTGTGTTTCTCCAGGCGTTGCGTTCCATCGCCGCAGCGCGAAGGAGAATCGTGGCTCATTCGAAGTTGCCGGCATTGCGCAGGACCTCGCAGATCTTCTTTCTGCTCCTCTTTCTTGCGCTGCTTGCCTTCTCGTCCCTGCGCCCCTCGTCGAGCGGCACCGGCGACATCCACATGCCGGCACCGGTGCGGCTGTTCTTCGAGTGGGACCCGCTGATCGCACTGACCAACGCCCTTGCCGGCCATGCGCTCTATCGCGGGCTGTTGTGGTGCCTTGTGATTCTCGTGCCCACCCTGTTTCTGGGCCGCTTCTTTTGCGGCTGGATCTGTCCGATGGGCACGCTGCAGCACTGGGTCGGTAACATGCCTTCGGAGTCGAAGCGCGGCAAGCAGCGCATCGAATCAAATCGCTACAAACGCTGGCAGACGGTGAAGTACGTGGTGCTGATCGCTGGTCTGATCGCCGCGGTGTTCGGATCGATGGCGATCGGCTGGCTCGATCCCTTTAGCCTGCTGGTTCGTTCCATCGGACTGGCGATTCTTCCCGCATTCAATTTCGCTGTGCGCGCCGTGCTCCTGCCTCTTGAACATAGCCGCGTCGCCGCGATCCGTGTGACCGGCGAATCTCTGCACACGATCCTCCAGGCCTTGGTTCTTGACTTTCGCCAGACCCACTTTTCGCAGGGGCTGGTCCTAGGCGTTCTATTCTTGCTCATCCTAGCGTTGAGCCTGCGCGTCACGCGTTTCTGGTGCCGCTCCATCTGTCCGCTTGGCGCGTTGCTGGGTGCCGTCTCGCGGTGGTCGGTTTTCGGTCTGCACAAAGACCCAGCCAGCTGCGACAAGTGCAATCGCTGTCTGCTGCACTGCCAGGGCGGCGACGACCCGATCGGCGGCGCACCATGGCGCAAGTCCGAGTGCATGATGTGCATGAACTGCGTGGGTAGCTGCCCGCATAACAGCCTTGAATTCCGCTTCTTCCGCAGCGAGCACGAGGTGGCCTCGCCTGACATTGGCCGGCGCAAGGCGATCACTGGTCTTGCAGCGGGTGTGGCCGTGGTGCCGATCATGCGGGCGAACACCGGGCTAGGCAAAAGCCGCCACGACCTGCTCCTGCGGCCGCCGGGCTCGTTGGACGAAGAAGCGTTTCTCTCGCGCTGCATTCGCTGCGGCGAGTGCATGAAAGTCTGCCCCAACAATTCGCTGCATCCGACACTCGATCAGGCCGGCATCGAAGGGCTGTGGACGCCGACGCTGGTCCCACGCATCGGTTACTGCGAACCAAGCTGCGTGTTGTGCTCGGAAGCGTGCCCGACCGGTGCGATCTGGCAGATTACCTCAAAAGAAAAGGGTTGGGTGGTCGGAGTCGGCGCGCAGAATCAGCCGATCCGGCTTGGGACAGCCTTCTATGACCGTGGACGCTGCCTGCCTTGGGCCGAGGCCACCGAATGCATTGTGTGTGAAGAGTGGTGTCCGGTGTCGCCGAAGGCCATTTACGTGGAAGAAGCCGAGGTGATCGATTCGGCTGGTCACACAAAAACTGTCAAGCAGCCGCGCATAGATCCCAGCCGCTGTGTAGGATGCGGCGCGTGCGAGTATGCCTGCCCGCTGCAGGATCGCCCTGCTGTTTATGTGACGAGCATCGGCGAAAGCCGCTCGCCCAGCAGCCAGATTCTGCTCAACCGATAGGAGGAAACGTGCAGATGCACTGCGGCATTTGGAAAAGATCGACTGTTGCGATCGCGATGGTTGTGCTGGTTCTCGGCCTGGGGTGCAAGAAAACTCAGCAGGATCCGTTTCCGGCATCGGGTGCAATCGCAGGCTGGCAGAAGATCGATGCGACCCGCGTGTTCGAAGCGAAAGATCTGTGGCAGTACATCGACGGCGACGCCGAGCACTTTATCCAGGCAGGCGTTGTATCGACGTCGACCTCGGACTACACCTACAACGGGAATCTCGAAGCCGTCGTCGACGTGCACACCATGGGTGCGCCCGACGGAGCGCGCAAAATTCTTGAGACGGGTCTGACGCGCGATGCGAAGACGATCCAGTTGGGCGATGAGGGCGTGCAATATGCGCAGAGCGTGAGCTTCCGCAAAGGACGCTACGTGGTGCGCATCGTTGCGTACGAAGCAACTCCGGATGCGCCCCAGGCCTTGATGGCTTTGGCGCACGGCGTGGAGGCAAAACTGTAACGCAAATGCAGCCTATGCTGCTGGCGGAAGGGGAAAGCGATGAAGAACCGTCGTGAATTCTTAAAAGGGACCGGAGCCGTGTTGCTCGGCTCGCAGAGCGCATTTGCGCTGGCCGGGTCGTTGTCCAGCACGGATCAGGAGGTCAACTCTGCGAAGTCAAAAATCGTCATCGCCCGCGATCCGGCTCTGCATGGTCAGAGTTCGCAGCCAAACGAGCAGCGCGTGATCAATCTGCTAGACCATGCGATGACGACCTATACCGGGCGCGACCCAAAAGACGCGTGGAAGCATGTGATTGCGATGGGCCAGGCGCAGGACAAGGTCATCGGGTTGAAGGTGAACGGACTCGGCAGCAAGGGAATTGCGACGCACACTGCGCTCATTATGGCGGTCGCCGAGCGGCTCCAGCAGGCTGGGGTGAAGGCAGGCAACATCCTCGTGTGGGATCAGAACGCCCACTTTCTCGAAGCCTGCGGCATGACTGTGAATACCGATCCAGGCAGGATTCGCTGCTACTCATCCGACGTTGCAGGCTTCGAGGACCAGGAGTCTTCGTGGGGTGTAGCGCGCATTCGCATCACCAAGATCCTCACGCGAGAGTGCGCGACGGTCATCAACTTGCCGATTCTGAAAGATCACAGCATGGCGGGCGTGACCTTTGCTCTGAAGAACATGTATGGCGTAGTGGATAGGCCTTTCACACTGCATGCCGACAATTGCAACCCGGCCGTTGCCGATCTGAACGCGATTCCTGTCTTCCGCGAGAAGATCCGCCTGACGATCGGCGATGCCATGTCTTCGGTGTACGATGGTGGCCCGGGTTTCCATCCGGAGCACCTGTGGTACCCGAATGCGCTCATCGTCGGTGAGGATCGTGTGGCCCTCGATCATATCGCGTGGGGAATCCTGGAGAGGAAACGTGCTGAGGTCGGCATGCCCACGTTTGAAACAGCAGGTCGTCCGCCGCGCTATATTGCGACCGCCGCAGATGCGGCGCATCGTCTCGGGACCAACGACCCGAAACGCATCAACCTGGTTGAGGTGTAGTTGTATGGCCGGCGAGCTCGGCAATCATTCGGCAGCACCGCCAACAGAGACGCTGACGCGGCGCGAAGCGATGATCCAGTTGCTTCGCGTCGGCGGCATCGCCGCCGGCGCCACAGGTGCCGGCTTCTGGTTGAGCGAACGCAGCGCGCGACCCGTTCCGGCATCTGCCGAGCAGGCCCGGCGCGACCATCGCGTCGCGGCCGATGCGCAATGGCCAAAGCTCACGGTCGTGCAGTATCCGCTGGCCGCGGATTCGGCCGCCAAGACCGGCGAGCCGCGCGCGCTGGCCGCCATGGCGCTCGCCAATCTCGGCGGGATCAGCCGATTCATCGCCAGGCAGGATGTCGTAGTCATCAAGCCGAACATTGCCTGGGACCGCACACCCGAGCAGGCCGCAAACACAAATCCTGAGTTGGTCGCGGAGGTGGTCAAGCAATGCTGGGCTGCAGGCGCTAAGCGCGTGATTGTCACCGACGTCAGCTGCAACGAGCCGCGGCGCTGCTTCCTGCGGTCGGGCATTCAGGCGGCGGCGCGAGCCGAAGGCGCCGAAGTGATCCTGCCCAATCCCGACATGTTTCGCGAAGTCGATCTGGGTGGCGTCGTGCTGAAGAATTGGCCAGTCTACACACCGTTTCTCGAAGCCGACAAGATCATTAACCTGCCGATTGCGAAACACCATGAGCTCACCGGCGCGACACTAGGAATGAAAAACTGGTACGGCATTCTCGGCGGGCAACGCAACCGGCTGCACCAGCAGATTCATCAGAGCCTCGTCGATCTGGCCAACTTCATGCTGCCCACGTTGACCGTCATGGATTGCTACCGGATTCTTCTGCGCAACGGGCCGACCGGCGGCAATCTCGAAGACGTTTCATTGAAGAAGACGATCGTCGCAGGAACCGATCCTGTGGCACTCGATGCATGGGTCGCTAAGGCCTATTGGAATCTCGACCCCGAACATCTGCCGTATCTCGGCATGGCGGCCACTCGCGGACTGGGCACTGTCGACTTCGCCGCACTCTCCGTGAAGACGAGCCTGTTGGGCTAATCGCTCCCTCCCGAGCCACTACCTCGCTTGCGGCGTTACAATCCGTGCGAGGGAATAGAGATGGCTCAATCTCGGAGAAGATTCTTGAAGACAGGCGCGGCGCTTGGCGCGTCTGCGTTCATGGCGTCGCACGCAAGACTAGCCATCGGGGAAAACGCCCCTGCCATCGCGCCCAAGCTGCAACAGTTCGGCTATGGCGAAGTTGCATTGCTCGATGGGCCAATGCTGACGCAGTTCGACCGGAACCACGCCTTCTATCGCTCGCTGAACGAGGACTCGTTGCTCAAGCCTTATCGCCAGCGCGCAGGTCTGCCGGCGCCGGGCGAAGACATGGGCGGCTGGTACAGTTGGGCGCCGCTCAGCGATATCGATGCGCGGCCGAACAACGGCTTCTGCCCTGGACACAGTTTCGGGCAATATCTTTCCGCGCTTTCTCGCTACTATGGCGCAACCGGGGACAAGGCAACGCAGGAGAAGGTGCATCGGCTAGTCAGCAACTTTGCTCCTGCCATCACGCCGCACTTCTGGGACGACAATCGCTTTCCGGCCTACATCTACGACAAAATCTCGGTCGGCATGATCGACGCGCATGAGTTCGCAGGAGACGCACAGGCGTTTCGTGCACTTGATGCCGCGCTGGACTCCGTGAAAGACCGCCTGCCGCCTCGTGGATTATCGCGCGATGAGCAGTATGCTCGGCCGCACCGCGACGAGTCGTTTTGCTGGGACGAGCCGTACACACTTCCGGAGAATGCCTTTCTCGCATGGCAGCGCGGTGCAGGTGATCGCTATCGCGATCTTGCGGTTCGTTTCCTGGCCGACGACTGGTATTGGAATCCGTTGGCCGCCGGAGAAAACGTCCTGCCGGGCAAACATGCCTACAGCCATGTCAACGCGATGAGCAGTGCCATGCAGGCATATTTCGTGCTGGGCAGCGAAAAACATCTGCGCGCCGCGAAAAACGGATTCGACTTTGTGCAGGCACAAAGCTTTGCCACGGGCGGCTGGGGACCGAATGAGGAATTCCGTAAGCCGGGTAGCGGCGACATCGGTGAGAGCCTCACCAAAACCCATTCGAGCTTCGAGACGCCGTGCGGATCGTATGCCCATTTCAAGATCACGCGATACCTATTGCGCACAACAGGCGACAGCCGCTACGGCGACAGCATGGAGAGAGTCCTCTACAACTGCATTCTCGGGGCGAAGCCCATCCAGGAAGACGGCCACGGCTTCTATTATTCGGACTACAACAACGACGGATCGAAGGTCTATCACCCGTACAAGTGGCACTGCTGCACGGGAACGTTCGCGCAGGTTGTGGCCGATTACGGAATCAGCGCGTACTTCCGCGATGCCGATGCGATCTATGTGAATCTCTTTGTCCCGTCCCGAGCGACATGGATGCATGGCTCGGAGCGTGTGACTCTAACGCAGACAACACAATATCCTCATGCTCCGGCAACGCAAATCGAAGTGAACGTCAATGCTCCGAGCGCATTTCCGGTATACCTGCGCATCCCCGCGTGGACCGGCCCAAAAACGATGATCGCGATCAACGGAAAGCGCGCAATGTCCGGGCCGGAGCCGGGCAAGTTTGCCAAAATCGAGCGAACCTGGAAGAGCGGCGACCGAATCGAAATCGAATTCGATATGCCGACCGCGCTCGAATCCGTCGATGCGCAGCATCCCAATCTGATGGCCGTCGTGCATGGGCCGCTCGCGCTCTTCGCCGTGGGCGAGATTCCCGCCAGCGTATCGAGGGCCGAGTTGCTGGCGGCCAGTCAGGTTGCCGGCGGATCGACGGACTGGCAAGTAAAGACAGCCGCAGGGCAGATCGCGATGCGGCCATTCACGGCGATTGAGGACGAGCACTATCGGCTGTATTTGAACGTAGCAAGCTGAGTGCAGATCAAAGCTAGGGCCTGAGCATCAGCTCCGGCCTTAGCATCGGCACACCCCTTGCAGCGCGATTCTCGTTCGCCAATATAGGAACCGGCCCGTCGCATCCCGGCGCGCACCGCGTCCACTCTAGTCGGTCGGCCGGTCGTAGAAGCGGAAGAACAACGACGGCTTAGCGCAAGGTTCGGCGCGGGCCACAAGCTCCGTCTGCTGCTTCTCATTGAGCGGCGTAAACTCCCGCGCGTACTGGACATTCTCCTCGAGCTGCGCGATCGTGTCGCAGCCTATGATGACCGTGCTCACCGGCCTCGAGAGCGTGTAGTACATCGCTTCTCGCATCGTCAAAGTGCCGGGCTTGTCGGTCTGGATCGCCATTCCTTCCCACGAGTGCTTTTGCTGCTCAATCGACGGCGGCGTCCAGGAAGAGAGAATGCGGCCGCGCCCGGGAATCTTCATGCCAATGATGCCCATCTGTTTTTCGACGGCGAGCGGCAGCAACTGCTCATTGAAGCTGTAGTGATGCGGATCGGCGGCGTTCATGGCCATCAGGATCGTGTCGAAGGGGTAGCGGTGGATGCACTCCATCAACACATCTGGCCGGTAGTGTCCGGTGACGCCGAGATAACGCACAACCTTCTGCTCTTTCATCTCAAGCAGTGCCTCGAATGCTCCGTCCTTGCCGAAGATCTCGTCGATGTTCTTTTCGATTCCAACATCGTGAAGCTGCCACAGATCCACATGATCGGTATTGAGCAACTGCAGCGACTTCTCGATCATGCGCATGGAGCCGTCGCGCGTGCGCTCCTTGGTCTTGGTGGCGAGGAACGCCTCGTTACGGCGATGCGCCATCACCTTGCCGACATACTGCTCGCTCCAGCGGTCCGGACCGCCATAGATCGAGGACGTGTCGATATAGTTCACGCCGAGGTCGAGGGCGCGTTCAATGATCGGCACAGCGACGTCGAAGTTGTTGGCCTTCTCGAGTGAAGCCTGGCCGCCGAGCGAGAAGATGCCGACCTTGTAGCCGGTCTTGCCCAGATTGCGCGTGGGCATGGCTTCGGGCGTCCGCGGATTGGAGGGCAATCCAGGCAGCTCCTTGTTCGGCGTGACGGCGAGCGCGGCAGAGGGCGCAAGCAGCGCGGCGGTGACGGCTCCGCCGGCTTTCAGGAATTCGCGGCGGCCCTGCTGACGGGCGGAAAGCGGATCGATTTCACGCATGGAGTCCTCCTGGAAATGGAGCGACTCCAATCATAAACCTGAGGCGTCAAAACGCGCTCCGAGCCGATGTCGGCAGAGGCCATTGAGGCGGGTGTTCTTAGCTCTTTTTCGACGTGACCGCGGAGAAGGCCAAGACGAGCTGGTGCACGCGGTTGCCGCCGCAGTGCGGGCACTTGACTTCTGTCTTCTCGATGTCGGAGATGTGGTGTTGCTGGGTGAACTCTTTGTCGCAGTCTTCGCAATGATAGACGTATTGAGACATGGTCATGACTCCGGCGAACATCATAGCGCCGTTCGCCTGTGCATCGTCGCACTGGCTGCACAGAGAGTTGGCTGTCCCATGTGCTGAGTGCCAAGGACTTGCCGTCCAGGCAGACTGCTTCGCTTGGCGGCGTGACGATTGGGAGACCGGATCGCTGTTTTTCAGCTAGCCTGGCCCGACGAACACCTCGGGACTGACCGCGGCATGCTCGCGCGCCAGCGCCGATGCCATCAACAACCCCGCGGCCACAATCAGAACGCTGCCGGCAAGCATCCAGGGCGTCGGCAACTCGCGCCAAATGAGCCAGGTCAACAGCGCGCCGGTGATCAATTGCGTGTAATGGCACTGCGAGACATGCACCGGCGACGTACTTTGGAGGGCCACGAAGAAGCACATGCTGCCGAAGGCGCAGAACAGGCCCATCGCTCCCAGGGTCACTCCGAGTTTGAGGTTGACCGGCTCGGCGTGCCAAACCATCAATCCAGCGCAGGCCAGAAACTGGGTCACGCCTGAAAACAAGGTCAGGCTCTCCGGCGTTTCCGTGCGCATCAGCACGCGCGACCAGACCATGTTCACGGAGAAGCACGCGACGCAGATCATGCAGGCCGCGAAGCCGATCCAGTCGCCCTGACGCGCGGCGCCGAAGGGATTGACGGCAATCACTACGCCGGCGAATCCTCCAACAACGGCGGCGATCTTGCGCCAGCCCAGCCGCTCGCGCAGAAACGCGGCGGTCAGCAGCGCTGTCGCCATGGGCGCCAGAAACACAAGGATGTAGAAGAGCGTCAACGGCAAGTGGCGCAGCGCGATGACCACGCAGAGATTGTTGACCAGGTCGAGCAATGCCCGGACGGTCAAGCGCGCGGGGCTCTTCGGCAGCAGTCCCTGCGGCGCTCTTCGCGCGAACCCACGCACCACCATTGCCGCCGCGACCACGAGCGCCTGGCAGGCGACGATCTCGTACGCCGGCAGATGCGAGTTGCCGGCAAGTTTCATGCTCGTGTCGGCCAGGACCCAGAACGTGAAGCCGGCCAGCGCCAGCCCGATCGCGCCGAGATGCGAAACACGGGACTCGATCAAGCGGTGCGGCTCCGTGACATGTATCTAGACTACGCACCGGGAATGGACCAGGAGCAGTCGGATGCGTAGCCTGTGGTCAGTGGCGGGGCGGGTCGGACGGGCGCTTGCTCTCCCGGGTCCCCATGCATGTCTAGAACTGGTTGCGCCGATGGCCTTGGCCAGCGAAAGAGAACCACAGGGGTTAAAACCCCTCAGTTTTGGGGCAGTTTTCGGCACGACTGAAGTCGTGCCCTGACACAAAGCTCTTGATGCACCAGTTCGAGGGCGTATCGACCTACGGGCCGTAGCCGGCGCGGTCCATCATCCCACGCTTGCTTTTGGGGATGGGCATTTCCATGCTGCCTTCCGGGAGGGCCATAAGGTCGTCGATGTCGATCTCGTGATCGGCCAGCATGCGGGCCAGCTCGTGTTCGCGCGCGATGCGATCGGCTTCGCGTTTGTTGGGGCGGAATCTGTTCACCATCGCCTCCAGAGCGGCTTCCTTCTGCGGATCGACGAACTCCTGGATAGGTCCGTACGGAACGGGCGACCACTCGGCGCAGGAGGCGGCGGCAAGCGGAACTGCTTCCTCACGAGCGAGGCTCCGTTGCTCCTCCTTTCCAACAAGGGCCTGTTCCTCTTCTCCGCAAGGCAACACCCGTTTCTCTTCCTCACGAACCAATTCCCGTTCGTCAGGACCGCTTTCGTCGTGATCCCGGGCCGAATCCGTCGCCGCCGCGGGCAGGGCCAGCGGCTCACGCTCGGCGCGTTCGCGGCGGTCGCGCCCTTCGTCGACGAGATGGCGGAAGCTCTCTTTGTTTTGCCGCGCAACGTTCTCGCAGCCGAACCGGTTGACGCAGGTGCGGCATTCCTCGTGGGGCTCACACAGGCCCGCTTCCTGGTCGGCGATGTCCACGCCGATGCCGTCGCACTCGGTAGCCTGCACGATCTCCTGCGGCGGAGTTGCGGAGACCCGGTCGAGGGCCTGAACCGCCATCTGCAGGCCATAGAGAAGCCGGGCACCACGGCGGCTGCCGAGACGGCCGTTGGCCATCGAACCCATGATCTGCATCAGGGCCATCTGAATGCCGCAGGCGTCTTCAAGCGAGGGCAGACAGAAGGCGCCTTTGTCGTCGCGGAGGCCGTCGCGGGTGTAGTCGTGGAGCTTCTCGTGGAAGTAGCAGTAAGGGCGGTCCCGGAGCGCGGCGGCTTTGCACTTAACGCCGCGAGGCATGATGTGACGACACTCGATGAACATTGGTTCTCTCCTCGACCTCCCCCCCACCCCCCTTTTTTGGGGAAATATCTGATTCTATGGGGTTTACGAAATCAATAACTTACGATAACCCATTTGGAATGAGTGGGTTATGGCTAAATATCTCTGCCCGTTCGACTTGGAACCAGAAGGTGGTTCGCGCGGTTGCGCGAACGGACCTGGTGGGCCAGTTCATCGGCGGAGTTCAGTTTTTGGGGATGGATACAGGATAGCGGAATGGGGGAATTAATACGCAAAGGGACTGAGGGACTCGGGACTGAGAGCGAATACGGCGCTTGACCGGCGTATATACAAGGAGGAGGATAGATATATACGGAGGGGACATGCGCAGTTCGAGCGCAGCGACGGCGAAGGCTACGTCAATTCGTCTGAACACGAAGCTGGCGGATGAGGCGGTGCGTTTGATGGGAGCCAGGTCGCGCACGGAGGCGATCCACGAGGCGCTGGAGGAAGCGGTTCAGCTGCGTCGTTTCAAGAGATTTCTAAAGAAGTACGGCGGCAAGGGCGATTTTGCCAACAGCGATGAGTGAAATCTATGTCTTTGATACCTCTGTGCTGATCAACTACATGCGCACGCAGCGACACGGAGACCTGGCTTATCGGGTCAAGGGGCTGCTACGGAACTCATCTGTGGTGCTTGCCGAGCTTTGGCGCGGTGCTTCCTCGAAGACGGACCGGGAAGGTGTGAAGTGGCTGGAAGAGAGCTTTCCAATTTACACGCCGACCGAAAGCCATTGGATTGAGTCGGGGCAGATTCTGGCCAGGATGCAGAGCGATCACGGCTTTGAGCCGAAGAAGCTGCGCGATTTGCACTTCGATGTGCTGATTGCGCTGACGGCGCGGGCGCATGGGGCGCGGCTGATCACGTCGAACCGGGCGGACTTTGAGTTGATTCGGGAGTATCGAGGGTTTGAGCTGGAGGTATGGTGAAGGGCGCTGAGGTCGACGGACTAGATGGAGGATAAGATGGGCGACAATTCAAACGAGAATGGAGACCGTGGACTTGATCATTTGCATGGTGTGGAGCTTTCAGAACGAGAACTCTTCTATATCGGACACATCGTCGCTCAGTGGGGAGCCCTAGAGTTCGAGATTTTCTCTCAAACGCTTGAAACTTTCAACTTGCCCGCAGAGACTCCTCCAAAGGAAATAAACAATATGCAGCCCTCGGCAGTACTAGAGTTGTGGAAAGAGCGCGTGGTCGATCGGTGTGACGGGGAACCGAGAAAGAAACTAGAAGAACAATATCGCCTGATCCGCCACTATAAGGATTACAGAGACGCGCTGGTCCATGGAATGTGGGATTGGGATACAGCCTCGCCAAACAAGATCAAGACAATTCGCGTTCGCAGAAAGGAAGTAATAACCGTACATTTTACGGCCGCCGATCTAGAAGAATTCTCTCTGGCAGTTGCAAGGATAAATTTCAACGTTCGGTATCCAAGAGGCGCTGACGATTGGGCTGAGATGATGATGCAAAAAGGGGGCCATATCGGCCGCTTAACAATGAGCATGCTTCGGGGCAATCCTGTGGCAGAAGAGCTGATGCCGGCTTTGAAATTTCCAGAAAAGCAGACCGGAAAGATTTCTAGGGACAGTTGACCACCTTGGGAGCTGCGCTGCGAATATACCACGAATTCACCACAGGCCACCCTAACGGGAGGCCTGTGTGTTTTTGAACTAAGGTCGATGTGGTTCGTTCACTGAGGACGTGGCGCCGAAGGCGCGGTCAACTCGATGCCTGATCGCCGGCGACTAGGTCGGATTGCGGAGCGGCTGGAAGGCCGCGGAGAGAGACGAACTCCGAGGTGCTCACCTAGGTTCAGTGTGGATTGGAGTGATCGCGAACAGCAGATCCTTCGCCCCGCTTACCCCATGAACTTCGTCGTTCACGGAGCCCCAAGCGTGCGGGAGCTCAGGATGACAAATCTGTGAGGGTGTGGGGTTCATTCAGGGACCCAATCACCCCAAAGACGAAGACCTGTCTGAGGGTGATTTGAGGCCCCTGCTCCCTCCGACGCCTGGGCCCGCTTAAGCGAAAGTGAGTGCTTTCGTGGCTTAGCTACCTCGATGCATCCAGCTGACGGATGTCGTCGTCGAGGCCCAGAGACTCCCACCGTTGCAGCGCGATGGGCACGTTGCCATTGAGCCAGATGGAATCGTGGAACTTCTGCACGCTGAACTGGTCGCCCTGTTGGAGGCGCGCGTCGGCGAGCATGGCGAGGATCTGCAGCTTGCCGATCTGATAGGCGATCTTCTGCCCCGGCATCTCGCCCATCTCAACGACTTCGGTGCGTGCATCGTTGGCGTCGAGCGGGACGTTGTGTTGGAGAAAATCGACGGCCTGCTCGGGTGTGAAGGTTCCCAGCGCAACCTTGACGTCGGCGATGACGCGGAGGGCGCGGAGGCGCATCTGGTTGTAGACGATTTCGCGGGTGTGGGGGCTGTCGTCGTAGAGTCCCGCCTGGAGCATCATCTCTTCGGCATAGAAACCGATGCCCTCGTTGGCGCCGGAGTCGTAGTAGTGGCGGCGGATGGGGTCGGGGTTTCGCCACGAGGCGCAGAGCTGCCCGTAGTGGCCGATGGTGCCCTCATGGTCGATTTGAATGCGCGGGTCTTTGGCGTCGGCGACCCAGAAGTAGCCGGCGGTGGGCGATGGGGTCGTCACGTAGCGGATTCCATTTTGATCGAGGCGCGAGGGGCCGGTGAAGTCATCGGTCTCGACGAAGTCGCCGAGCGCGGCGAGATAGGGCGGCATGGGGCGCAGGGTGAAGTGTTGCAGCCACGCGGGTAGGGTGATGATTTTTCGCTGATCGACAAAGGCGCGGACCTGAAGCTCGGCGGATTGATTGTGCGCGACGAACTCGTCGAGGGTGGCGGCCATGACCAGGGGCGGCACGGAACGATTGCGATTTTCTTCCAGGCCTTCGAAGGCGACGGCGCGGCGGAATTCCTGCTCGGCGCGGGCGACCATGTCTTCGGGGGAGTAGGGCATAAGGGCCACGTTGCGCAGGAACCAGATGTAGTTGTCGCGCCCGATGGCGGATTGCTGCGGCAGGGAGGGAAGGGCCTTCTGCAGCCAGGCGCGGTAGGCCTCGAGCGATGTGGCGGCGCGGCCGGCGGAGGCTTGCCATTCGGAGGGGGCGATGGTGGTTTCGGGCGGCAGCGTGCGCGCGACCTGGTCGAGTTTTGCGCGGATGCCGGCGAGGGAATCGATGGCCATCTGCGCGAAGGGAGCCGGCGGGGCCTGGAGGTTGTCCTGCGCCTGCGCGAGGATGCTGGGAATGTTGTTGAGGCGCGACAGAATTTCGCGGCTCTGGCTCTCGTTGTAGGGACCGGGGACACCGAGGGCTTCGCCGACAGGGGTGAGGGTTTGCTCGATGTAGAAGTTGGGATCGCGCTGCCAGCGCTTGAGAATGTCGAGTTCCCAATGGACGCGGGCCAGTGCGGAGCCGATGAGGCGATGGTCGACTTGTTGCGGGACGGGCGCTTTTGGATCGCCGAGCGCCTTCCAGCGGGTGTCGAATGTGGCCAGTGCTGCGCGCTGGCTGGCGATGCCGGCTGGTGACCAGTCGCGGACGACGCCGAGAGGACGCTCCATGCGCGGGATGTCATCGCCGGTGTACTGGGCGTAGCGAGCGCGCCATGTCCAGAAATCGGAGGCGAGTTTCTGGTCGGAGTCCGCAGCGGGTTGGGCGAGGGCGGGCGTGAGCACGGCGAAACACAGGGCGACGACGGCGAGTGGGTGTGTCAATTTTCGGATCCTCAATTGCGGAGATGGTGCTGCGTGCCGGCGAGATGAGTAGAGACATGCTAATTGATGTGGGGTGGGTGGAGGGTTCGAGCTGGAGGTGTGGTGAGGTGTTTCCGGTCTTTGGGATCGGCGCGGCGCGGAACGCGCCAGCCGTCTCAAAGACCGGAGGCGGAGTGCGGGTTCTCCGGTCTGGTCGTTCGCGGAGCGGACGAGCGGGGCGAAGACCTGGGGTCTGGGATTCGGGTCACGGAGCGGCAGAGGAGGGCTAACGCAGAGTGCGGCGAACGCCGCTGATCACGGATGCTGGGATGCGGCTGAGGTTTCCCACCCTTCGCGCAGACAACGCGCGAAGGATGGGGCACCCAGATTCTGTGGTGAATTCGCGGTGATTGAGATCGAGCGAAAAAGCTAAGGCCACCCGACGCGGGTGGCCTTACGTCTGGCGCCGAAAGCGCGGCTGCCCGGACGGCTAGTCCCCGGCGACGAGGTCGCTTTCCTGCTCGCGATGCCGGTTGATGGGCGAGGCAGCGTTGTTTGACGCGGGCCGGATGGAGTCGAGGCTTACGAGGCCTTCGACGGGCTTTTCGCCCAGGACGTGCTCGCGATAGAGCTTGGCCATCTTGGCGTTCTCGGCTTCCTTCTTGAGATCGCGGGCGCGAATTTTTTCTTCGCGGGCGTTCTTGGCGATGCCGAGGTTATCGAGGGTGTGGTTGGCTTCGGAGTTGACGTGCTCCATGTTGAGCACGAGTTCGTGGCCGACGTGGCTCATGCCGACCTTCTTGCCGCCGGCGAAGATTTCGTGACGGCCGTGCTCCTCATACCACTTGGTGAGGGTGGCGGTCATGTGCATCTTCTCGATGATGTTTCGCCAGCCCACGCCGGTGTTGTAGGCGCAGAAGCTGATCTCGCCTTCCTGCGTGGCGTAGGGAATGATGCACTGCTCGGTGCGGCGGAAGTCGTAGTTGAACAGATCCTGGAACCACATGCCGGCGATGAAGAGGAAGTTCCAGCGATCGGCGCGGCGCATCTTGATGTCTTCCATGGTGCGGTCGCCCTTGACGCTGCCGTAGTTCTTGCCGGTGGCGTTGAAGGTCTTGTCCATCTTCTTGAGCATGTCGGTGATGCGGAAGTGGGTGGGCGCCTGGAAGGGATCGTAGTTGCGCAGGAGCGCGAGGCCGAAGCCGATGACCGAAAGCCATTTGCCGCGGGAGGCGTCGTTGACCTTGGCGAGGTCCTTGGCGACCTGATCCATGTGGAGGAAGGCGGTGACGGGCGCGGCTTCCTTGGTTTCCTTGTCGATCATCAACGCCATGCCGATGCCGCAGTTGGGATGGCATCCGCAGGAGAGCTGACCCCACTCGGCGGAGGGTCCGTGCACGAAGTCGGCCCAGTCAGAGAAGGTGGACATGAAAGAAATCGGGAACCAGTCGCGCTCGGGAACGCCGAGGCCTACCTGATTCTTGACGTCGTGGGCCATGTGCGAGAGGGTGTAGCGCTGGGCGAAACGGCGATCGTCGGTGATGTCCTCGTCGCGGCCGGTGAAGCTGACGGGCTGGAAGGAGAGGAAGCTGATCTTCTTGGGATTGTCGAGGGCGAACTCGATGATGCGGCCGACCTGCTCGTTGTTGATGCCGTTGATGATGGTGGTGACGGGGACGATGTCGACGCCGGCTTCGTGCAGATTGTTAATGGCCTGCAGTTTCACATCGAACAGATTGCCGACTTTGCGATGCGAGTTGGCGGCGTTGCCGATGCCGTCGAACTGGAGGTAGACGTAGCGGAGACCGGCTTCAGCAGCGGCGCGGCAGAGTTCCTTGGACTTGGCGAATTCAATGCCGTTGGAAGCGGCCTGGACTGAGTTGTAGCCGACTTTGCGGCTGTAGGCGACGGCGTCGAGGAAGTAGGGCGAGAGCGTGGGCTCACCGCCGGAGAACTGGACGCTCATCTGCCGCTTCGGCTTCATGGTGATGGCGTTGTCGAGCATGGTCTTGATTTCGTCCCAGGTGAGTTCGTGGACGAAGCCGACCTGGTTAGCGTCCATGAAGCAGGGATCGCACATCATGTTGCAGCGATTGGTGAGGTCGATGGTGAGGACCGAGCCGCGGCCGTGGGTCACAGTGGAGGTGCCGTGGTGATGGAGGTCCTTGTCGCCCTGCCCGTGGGCGCGGATGTCGCGGCCGGGGAAGGACTCTTCGAGGTGCTTGAAGAAGGCCGGGTCGATGGACATGACGTCTTCGAAGTGGCCGTGCTTGGGGCAGTCCTTGACCATCAAGATTTTGCCGTCGCGCTCAATGATCTGGGCCTTGATTTCGCCGACCTTCTCATTGAGCAGGACTTCGTGGGGCAGCTTGCCGTCGAGGATCTGCTGGCGAATCTCAGGGACGCACTTGGGACAGAGGGAATCGGTGGAGCGGGGCCAGCCGAGGGGCGGCTTTTCCTTTTGATAGGACTTGAGGAGGGGCTTGTCGGACCATTTGGGGGTGAAGGAGGCGTTAGGGCTGATGCGATTCAGGCGCTCGAAGACAACCCAGGCAGCTTGTGCGCCGTAGACGGCGGCTTTTTCAGCATACTTGACGGCTTTGGACATGAATCGCGATCTCCTTGAAAGAGTGTGGCTTAGGTGGTGTGGTTACTGGCCAGTAGAGATTGGAGGATCCCCAATTCGGAACCTGAAGAGACAGCACTAGGGTAATAACACGGACGGGTCAAGCCAACGGAAGAGCAGCGAATGGGGAAAATCCGCAGCAAGCGGCGAGGAAACCTAACGGAATGGGGCGGCAATTCTCAGGCGGAGATCAACTGGTAAGCCCCTCTCGGCGCTGAAGATGCGATTCTCTCGACTCTTGAGATTTCCGTCTCCATCTCTGGTTGGGCAAGACGTGATTCAATGATGAAGGGCACATCCGGTCGGACAAGCCAAGCCAATTGGGAGAACGCTCGAATAGAACTCTCCGTCAGTGGATAGTGGTGACTTGCCGAATCCAATTGGCTTATATGCACTTGACGGAGCCGATCGGAGAAGCTTTTGAGGAGCAAATAGGCTTCGGTTAAGGTCGGATCCCATTGCTGTGCATGGGCCAGATCTAGGCAAAATCCGGCATTCGGCAAGACGCTGAACCAGCGAGATAATTCCTCCGCGCTCCGCCCGTCGGATTTCCGGCGATCCATATTCTCCAGCACCAGCTTTTCGCCGAAATGAACCCAGACGCTGGGATCATGAACTGCATCTGGGTGAAGGACTATTTTCCAATTCGCTGGAATCTGAGCGAGCAAGCGGACAATCTCTACCTCTTCCGATGGAGTAAACGCACTTGGCGCGTGCAGAGCGACGTAAGTGAATTGCCTCATATCGAGCTTCGGAATCTCTCCCAATAGCACCGGTAGCTCTGGAACGCGAAGGGCCGAGAGCTCGATGGCGCTGATGGGTTTGCCAACTAGATATGAGAGAGCCGTTCTAAAGTCCCCCAACGCCAATGCGCCTGTCGAGAAGCCAATCGGGTTCATTAGAAAACTCCTTTCGATATCGTGAGATGGTAGAGGGGCGACTCAGCGTTCAAGAAGATCTTCTTCACAGCCTCTTCAAACCGCGTCCTGATGGAACGTGCCAATTGAAATCTCGGATCATCGTCAATCGCTTCAGGAAGAAGGTGGTCAAGATGATCCCGGGTGGATTTGTCCTCGAGCAACTCCAAGAATTCGTCGTACGTTTTGAAGAAGTCCGCAGCCAAATCGGCGACCAATTGGTTTTCAGCGTGCGTCAAGAAGAAACGGGCGAATCGTTCGAGTGGCGTAAGAAGGAGCATTTCGCTCAGTTTGTGATTCAGCGTCCAAATCTTCTCAGCTGCACTGACCTGGGCATAGTCACTGTTCGAGATGGCGGGATCACACCAAAAGCAGCTGAGCAAGCCCGAGGCATAGATGAGCTTTCTCGACGTGCCCAATTTGAGGCTTCTCAGTGCATAGCCATCATTTCCTCTATCCCATTGCTTATAGGCGAAGTCGACGGTCATTGTTCGCCAATACCGAGCCATGTCGTTCAACAAAAAAAGAGGAACCCAACGTGTGTTGCCAGCCGAAACCTTCCTCGACAGCCCATGATCCTCAGTTAGGTACCGGTGCAGGATATGTTTGCGTACTCGGTGGAAGGCCTGCTTGTATGTTCCGATCGGAACAGCTTCCAAGAGGAAAAGTACTCTGCGTGTTGTATTGGCGTTTGTGTCGTCCTCTCCACCGATCATGTGAAGAAGCGGGTGGCTGAACGTTAATTTCCCAAAGGTCTTCTCCCTGCCGGGCCCTCTCACGGCAGCTTCTAGCTTTGCTCGGACGCTCAGGAGTTCTTTTTGATGTTGTGGGTTTGCTTGTCCGTCTACCAGTAGCGTCCAGTCGAGATCGCTCCCTTGGGTAAATTCCTCACGTGCCAGGGAGCCATACACAATAACCGCTGTATCGGGTGAGGTCTCACCCGATACAGCGAGGTCAAGCATCTCGATCTTCTGTTGTGCAGCCTGTCGAGCTGCCGATATGCGTGGCCACTGA
Organism: uncultured Acidobacteriaceae bacterium; assembly: GCA_963778705.1. Taxonomy (GTDB): domain Bacteria; phylum Acidobacteriota; class Terriglobia; order Terriglobales; family Acidobacteriaceae; genus Telmatobacter. The sequence continues at coordinate 455,779 of CAVZVM010000007.1, read as the reverse complement.
ACACCTAGCAACTGCTGCAGCTCTGTTATTGGCGAAATTCGGTGTTCGAGCGTGCCTAGAATGGACATGTCATTCCTTCTCAATTTACTCCAGAGGGTCGCATGCCGCTGTCTGTGGGAATCCGCGCGTAAAATGCCGTCTTTAGCCGCCGCCGGGGCCCTCGGTTTTGGCGACCTGGTTGATGATGCGCTGGATGAGAACGACGCGCACGTGGATGTGGCTGGCGATATCGGGCACGAACTCGGTAATGAAGTTGTCGGTGGGGGCGAGGGCGAGGCCGATGCCGTAGCGGGCGGCGCTGGCGGGCATGTTGGTCTCGCGGCCAGGGACGTAGAGGTTGCTGACCTCGTCGTCGATGGCGAAGCCCACGAGGTTGGCGTAGTTGATCATGCCTTTGCCGTTGTCGCCCTGGGTCCAGAAGACCTGGAGGATGGCGTGGCCGATGCGGTGCTTGATGGATGCGGTGGGTTCGCGGTGGTAGTGCGGGTCCTGGTGGGCGATGGAGGGGATGAGAAAAGTGCCAAAGAATTCGCCGGTCATGTCCTGCGCGTAGGCGACGCCGACGCTCTTGCCGAAGCCGGGAAAGCCGGGGCCGTAGGCGGAGTGGGAGTCGGAGGCGATGCCGATGCCGGAGGTGCCGAGGATGGTGATGGCGTTGAAGGGATCACTGACGTTGCGGATGGCGAGCCAGGCCTTTTCTTTCGGGGTGAGCGGTTTGACCTGCGGTCCGTTGTAGAAGCGCGCGTACCAGTTGACGATGGGGATGTAGAGGGGGCAAGGGACCGACATGCGGAAGGGTTGGTTGGTGAGGTGCGCGTCCACATCGCCAAAGCCTGCGTGGTAGAGCGCTTCGGCGGTGCCGATCGCTACAACGTTCCCGCCTGCGTTCCTGACCTGGCAGGGCCCAGCGGTCGGCAATGGAGCGGAGGCGAAGTGCTGGGGGCTGGGGGCATTGGGGAGCTGCGGGGAAGGCGGCGTTTGGGCGGTTGACGCGAGAGCGGCACAGGCGGCAGCGATGGTTAGAGAGCAGCAGCGTGCAACCCGGATGGTAGGGGGTCGGCCAACGAGAACACGTCGAGCGCTGGTCAGGTTGGTTTGTACTGCCAAAGTGCGGGTCCTCGCTCGCCGCTGTGCTCACAGCCGGGATTGCAGCGGCATCGCCGCCGGATTGGATGCATTGTCCCGCGATCTGCCTGCCGGCTTGGGCCAGAATACGCGCACGCGTCTGACTTTGGTTATGGCAAAGCAAATCATTGCTGCTCTTCAGGGTAAGACGGAGTTTTTTCACGAAAGGTCACAGGGAACGGGCGGAGCGGCCAAACCGTACATAACAGGCATCGAAGTCTCTGTTGACGATTGGGGCACATGACGGGCGGGCGGAATTGACGCTCCCTGACGGCGCACGGAGACTGGAAAGCGAGGGACTTGTTATGGGCTCAACTCCTCCACCACCGCCGTACGGATCGGGGGCGGGACCGGGCGGCGTGGGTCATCGGCTTGAGGAAGCGATGGAACTGATCGAGATGGAACTGCGCCATGCGATCGGGTATGTGAACGATGCGGTGATTCCGCAGGTGCGTGCCGAGTCGATCACAGCGATGCGCAAGGTGTCGGACACGCTGAAGAATCTGGCGGACCGGATGGAGCAGAAGTCCAGAGGCCCCGGAGCAGGATGAGCGATGGTCCTGGGTTGAGTTGGCGGCGCGCTGCATGGTTGGCGTTTGCGGCCGTGTTGCTGATTGCGGGCTGCGGGCACAAGCAACAGGTGGCGAGGGTTCCGGCGACAGCGCCACCGGTGGCGCAACCGGCGAGTGTGGCAGCTTCTGCATCAACCACATCCTCTTCATCGGGGTCGAATACGGCGCGGATTCCGATCACAGAGCTGCCCGAGGGCGGCGTGAGCGAAGAGGACAGGGAATTCGTTCAGGCGCACAAGCCTATCTTCACTGAGACAGGCGAGGCGACCTGGTACACAGCGCCCTACAAAGGACGGAAGGCCGCGAACGGCCAGGTGTTTCGCGACGATGCGCTGACGGCGGCGCATCGGACGCTGCCGATGGGGTCGCTGATCGTGGTGACGAACCTGAAGACGCAGCAGGCGTCGGCGATGCGGATCAGCGATCGCGGGCCATTTGTGCCGGATAAGATTCTGGACCTGTCGATTGCCTCGGCGAAGTCGATCGGGATGTATCGCATGGGGACTGCGCCAGTACGGATCGATGTATACGAGACGCCGAAGCCGATGGATACGGGTGGGCGGTGGTGCGTGCAGATAGGCGCCTACAAGAGCGAGGACAAGGCCGAACGGATGAAGGCGGCGCTGGTGCATGCGTATCCCGATGCGAATGTGATCGAGTTTCCGGGAGAGGCGAGCTACTGGGTGCGGATTCGACCGCACGGCGACGATCGCGCGGAGGCAGAGCAGATCTTGCGGCGGGTGCGGCCGACCGAGGGCGACGCGTATCTGACGAGATTGGACTAAAAGGGCAGCTTCTAGCCGCTCGCTTCCAGGACTATTAGCACGATTCATATCAGCCGATGATTGTCGCCGGTCTTGGGTGAGAGCGATCTGTTATTTCCTGGATTATTAGTGAAGGAATCAATAGCACGGTCGTGCCCTGTCCGCCGGGGCAGCACAGAGGTAGAATCGTCCTTCCGAAATCGACCTTCCTCTAATCACACCGGTTTCGGAGGGGAAGATTCTCCATGCGGCTCCGGGCCTTGGGTTCGCTTGCTTTTGTATCGCTCTATCTACTGATTCCCACCTTATTGAAAGCGCAGTTCCAGGAACCAACGAAAGAAGAACTGCAGATGACCGACGATCCGAAGGCGCCGGGAGCAGCCGCGGTGTATCTGAACGTCGAAGAAGTGACGAACGATCCGCTCCACTTTCACAGCTTTTACGCACGGGTCAAGATTCTTCAGGAGAAGGGCAAGGAACTGGCCACGGTCGAGATTCCCTACGAGCATGGGAATTTCAAGATCACCGATATTCGCGGGCGAACGATTCATTCGGACGGAAAGGCGATTCCGCTCGAGGGCAAGCCGGAGGATCTGCTGAGCTCGAAGACCTCGGAAGGACAATTTGGCCGGAAGGTGTTCACTCTGCCGAGCGTCGAGGTTGGCAGCATCCTCGAGTACAGCTATCAGGAGAGGTACGACGACAATCACTCTTCCTCGCCCATGTGGCAGATCCAGCGCGGGTATTTCGTGCACAAAGCGCACTACGCGTTCACGCCCTTCAAAGGGTTCCTGAACGGCTTGCAGGGAGCGACCAACCAGTTCCTGGTGGACTCGAAGGGGAAGCGCTCTCAACTCCTTGATCTGGACAAACATTCTTCCGCCCGATGTGAAGGTGCTGCCTAATCGATCGGTCGATTCACAGGTGGATTTTCGGATGTTCGGCCAATTCCGCGGAAGAGTGATGCCTCCGCTGCGCACGTGCTTTATCAGTTCTGTTTTATTACAAGGGCGAGTTTGACATGACCGATTTCTGGATTGCGGAGGCAAAGCGCTGGTCGAAGGATGTGGATCATTTTGCGGAGCCAACGAAGACGATTCAGGCCGCGGTGGCCGGCATCATTGCTCCAGGTGACAGCGATCTGGACAAGGCGCGCAAGCTCTACAAGGCGGTTCAAGCGCTGGACAACACGGACTTCTCGCGTAAACGCGAGCAAACAGAACTGAAGCAGCTGGGCTTACGCGAGGCCAAGCGTGCCGAGGATACATGGAACCAGAAGAGTGGATCGAGCCAGGACATCACGCTGCTTTATCTGGCCATGCTGCGTGCGGCGGGTTTGACGGCCTACGACATGAAGGTTGTCGATCGCGATCGCGGCATCTTCTTTCCGGGGTATCTGAACTTCGATCAACTGGACGACGATGTGGTGATTCTGAGTACGGGCGGGAAGGAGATTTTCCTCGACCCCGGCGAGAAGATGTGCCCGTTTCAGACGCTGCAGTGGACTCATGCCGGAGCGATGGGTATCCGGCAGAGCGCCGAGGGCCGTGCCATTCAGTCGACGCCTTCGACTCCGTATGCCACGAACGCGCTGACCCGTCTTGGAGACATCCATCTTGACGAACATGGCGCGGCAGACGGCGATCTGCACATCATCATGACCGGCCAGGAAGGAATACGCTGGCGTCAGGAATCGTTGCGCAATGACGACGATGAGGTCAAGAAAAGCTTCGACCGGTGGTTGCAGGGGATGCTGCCTGAGGGAGTGGAGGGCCACCTCGATCATTTTCTGGGCATGAACGATCCGGATTCGAATCTGATGGCTGTTTGCAAAATCAGCGGTGTACTGGGGACGGCAACAGCGAAGCGGTTACTGCTTCCTGGGTTCTTCTTTCAGACGCGCCAGCGGGAGCCGTTTGTTCACGAGGAGAAGCGTCTGACGCCTGTGGATATGCACTACGGGGAGAAGGTGGTCGATGAGATCGTCTATCACTTCCCGCCGTCGCTTGCAGTGGAGGGGACGCCGCAGGACACGAAGATTCCCTTGAAAGATATGGCGATCTATGCGACCAAGAGCACCCTTGGGACAAATGAGGTGACGATCGCGGATCAAATGTTGCGCGGATTTGCGGTGGTGAAGCCCGAGGAGTACGCCAACTTGCGCGGCTTTTATCAGAAGATCGCCGCCGCGGACCAACAGCAGCTGGTGTTTACGGCTGCCACGATCGCGACGAAGGGCAACTAGCGATGCGAAGAACAGGCTGGGTCTTTATTTTGCTTGGATTCTGGTCGTTGGCCGCTGCTGCGTTTGCACGTGACAAATCCGAGCCTGCGCCGCAATGGGCGGTGGATGCAGCGAAGACCGCGACGCCTGAGTCTGCGAAGAGCGCGTCTGCTGTGGTGCTCTTTGACGAATACCTGATTACGGTGGACGAGCAGAATCACGCGGTGGAACGGGAGCGCGAAGCCATTCGGATTCTGAAGCCGCAGGGAAGGGGCTACACGCATTGTTCGATCGACTACGACGTGGATGAAAAGTTGAATTACTTCCGGTCGTGGACGTTTACTGCAGACGGGCGGCAGTTGCAGGCGATGGAAAGCGACTTCGAGGACCACGGAGCCTATGCGGCGCCGGTGCTGCAGTTCACGGAGAGGATTCGCACGGTGAATCCGCCGGGAAGCGATCCGGGGTCGGTGGTGGTATGCGAGACAGAGGAGCAGCTTCGTCCTTACATGAGCGAAGAGGAGTGGGGTATTCAGTCGTCGATTCCGGTGGTGTTTGAAGCACTCGAACTGGCATTGCCGGCGGGCGGGCATTACGCGGATTCCTGGGCGCACTTTGCCGCAGTGAAACCCGAGGAGACGGCGGGCAATCATCTGCGTTGGGAGTTGAAGGATGTTCCGTCGCTCGATTTGGAGAATGTGCATGCTACGCCGCCGTGGCGTGCGTTGGCGGCGCGCATGTCGGTGAAGTGGGGCGACTCCGCCGTGAAGGGCGCGGACAATCAGTGGCGCGCGTTGGGGCTGTGGCAGGCAAAACTGGAAGAGCATCGGCCCGATGCAACGCCGGAGATTGCCGCGAAGGCAAAGGAACTGACGGCCGCCGCGCCCGATCTCTACACCAAGCTGGGCCGCATCACGGACTACATCCAGAAGAACGTGCGCTACTTCATCGTGGCGAAGGGAATCGGCGGATGGCAGGCGCACACAGCCGCGGAGATTTTCCGCAACCGCTATGGCGACTGCAAGGACAAGACCACACTGCTGATTTCGATGCTGCAGTCGGTTGGTATTCGCGCGTACTACCTGCATGTGGACAGCCGGCGGGGAGTGATCGATCCGGAAGCGCCGTCGCTGGTGGGCAATCACATGATCACGGCGATCGAACTGCCGGAGGGCACATCGGACGCGCGATTGATGGCGCGGGTGAAGACGGCGAGCGGAAAGAACCTGCTGATCTTCGATCCCACCGACGAGGAGACGCCGGTGGGGCTGATCCGGCCGGAGCTGCAGGGAGCGTGGGGCAACCTTTCTGACGGTGAAGGCAGCCAGGTGCTCGAGATGCCGGTTCTTCCACCGGAGTCGGCGGGGCTGGTCCGCGAAGGAGCCTTCGTTCTGAGCGCGGACGGAGGGCTGGCGGGCGATCTGCACGAGACGTTCACCGGAGGCGATGCGACGGACGAGAGGTGGTTCCTAAAGGACAACGACACCAAGGAAGTGCGCGAGACGCTGGAGGAGCGGATGGCGGCCGACCTGCCGGGGGTTGCATTCAAGGGCTACGAGTTCAAAGGGACGCCCGATCTGGACCAGCCGTTGAAGCTCGATCTGCACTTCGATGCAGCGATGTATGCGCATCCGTCGGGACCGCTGCTGTTGCTGAGGCCGCGCATCGTGGGCAGCCATGCGCATCCTGCGCCGGACGTGATGGAGGGCAAGGCGCGCGCTTATCCGATCGAGATTGGGCATCCCGGGACGGTGGCATGACAGCTACGACGTGACGCTGCCAGCGGGGTATGCGGTGGACGAGTTGCCTGAGCCGGTCAGCGTCGATATGGATTTTGCCAGCTATCACGCCTCAGCGACGGCCAAGGGCAATGTGCTGCACTACGAGCGGGAGTATGTTGTGCGTGCGGTGGAGATTCCTGCGGCGCGGGCTTCGGATTATCGGAAGCTCGAGGGGGTGATTGTGATGGATGAGCGGGGGACGGCGGTGCTGAAGAAGCAGTGAGGAGCACACTTTTCCAACCTAGCCGAAGGATTCAATCCGGGCTAATGCCCATCTATTGGCTAGACGCTCTTCAGAGGCCTGAAGGCCTCTGCTCCCTCCGCCTGATGCGAGGTGTGTCGATTGCTTCCCTCGGAGACAAAGCTACATCATTTGAGGTGGCGTGGATGTGCGCGCTGAAGCCCCGTACCCTTCATCTCAATTCGGGAGCGGGGTAGAAGGGGAGTTTGTCGTTTTTCTCGTTGGCGCGGCGGATGGTGATGTCGTCGAGAAGGAGCGCGGGGGCGAGGACGGTCTCGGGAATTTCGCCGGCGTAGTTGCCGATCCACAGATCTTTTCCGGCTGCTTCCAGGCTGGATCGGAGGGCACGCTGGTCCAAATCCGAAATGCGCCCGCCGCGGACGAGCTGGCGCGTGCCATCGGGAGTGACGCGATAGAGCAGGCGCGGATTGAGCGGGCCGCCGAGCGTTTCGACATAGTAGACGGCTTTGAGGTCGCGGTCCTTGGCCATGGTGAGGAGCTTCTTGTTGAGGTCGTCGTCGCTCAGGCTTTCTTTGGCCGTGATCTTGAGGACGCCGATGGAGGGGCGAGCGGGGCCGGAGACGGCGGCGCGGCCGTGGCCGTTCGATTGCGGGAAGTCGCGCACGGGCTGGCGGCCGATGAGGTAGTTCACAAGCCTGCCGTCGGTGATGAGGTCGACTGACTGCGCGGGGACGCCTTCGTCGTCGATGTCATAGGCGCCGAGGAGATGCTTGCCGTTGAGTGTCTTCAGACCAGGATCGTCGGTGACATCGAGAAAATCGGGGAGAACACGCGCGTGGAAGCTGGAGGCGAAGGGGCCGTTGGTGCGGGCCTCGGTGCCGAGGCGCGGGCGGGTTGCGATGACTCCGGGGCCTATGAGCATGCGCAGGGTGTCGGCGGCGGCGTCGGCGCTGAGCAGGACGGGACCGTGATACTCCTCTTCAACGAGCGGAGCGCGGCGCAGGTCGTCGAGCGAGGCGATGAGCTTGACGGCGTGTGCCGCGAAGGCCTCGGGCGCATCGAGGTCGGCGAGTGCGATGCCGCTGGTGGAGTAGGAGCGATCGAGTTTCATGCCGTCGTCGGCCTGGGTGCCGACGCCGAAGGTCTCCTGATAGCTGGAGGAGGATTTGCGGACGATGGAACCTTCGCTGTTGACGAGGCGTGTGGTGATGACGCGCGCGTGGAAGACGGCGTTGGAGTACTGGATGTCGTCGGCGATGGATTTGAGGGAGGCTTCGGTGCGGAAGAGACCGCTGGCCTCGACGACGCGCTTCTGCCATGCGGCTTCGTCGAGTGTGAGGGTCTGCGGGTTGGCGAGAGAGACGAGTGGCTTTTCGTGGCTGAGATCGTCGGCCTGCGGAGGCGTTTCCACCTGCTTGAGGGCGGCTTGCTTTTGCGCGTAGGCAGCGAGGGCGTTTTTGTAGGCCTGGTCGGTGGCGGTCCAGAGCGTGGAGCGCAGAGCGATGGGATCGTCGTCGATAGCGGCCATTTCAATTGCGCCGTCTCCGCGGCCGCCGGAGCTGTCGGTTTTGTAGTCGCCCACGAGGACGGTGACGCGCGCGACGCGGCCGTGATTGCGGCTGATGCCCTGGGTGGCGCCGAACGCAGCGCGGGTGTCGAAGTCGTCGATGTCTTCGATGCGGTATTGGATGAAGAAGGGCTTTTGGAAGCCGGGAAGCTGGAGCTGGGCGACGCTGCGGTCGAGCTCGGTGAGCATGGCGGCGAGGATGGGATCGCGCTCGGCGTCGGCGCGGGATTGGGAGAGGAGCGGAGAAGTGAGGAGGAGCGCGAGGATTGTGGTCACGCAGGCGCGAAGCAGGATCGGCAGAAAGGCTTCGCGAGAAGCAGATCCTTCGCCCCGCTTGCCCCATAGCGCACCGGGGTGCGCCACGGGGCCCCAGGCTCGCGGGTTCTCAGGATGACACCGAAGAGTAGAGGTCATTGGGCCTCCTTCGTTGCCGAGGGAATGGGAAGAATCGGCGGGCGGTCGATGCCCTGGGGCTGGCGCTGAGTTTCGATCTCGCTGAGCAGCATGGCAGGCGCGACGGCGCTGACCGGAACTGTGCCGGACTCGGCGCCGCACTCGCCATTGAAGACTTCGGACTTGTCGCTGGTGGCGACGATGCGCTTCATCGCCGCGAGCGGAGTGCCGACGATGGCGACACCGCGGACAAGTTCGTCGGGCCGGCCGTCGACGTAGACGCGCCACACGACCAATGGGATGACTTGAAATGCCTGCGGCGAGCTGCGCTGGGTGACGGCGAAGCCGGAGGAGATGTCTTCGAAGTAAAGGCCGTAGGGCTTGCCCTGCTTTTTCGCTTCTTCGATCAATTGCTTGCGCAGTTCGGCGTCGGGGACAGTTTTTGTCGAGGTGACGATGAGGTTGCCCTGGCGGCCGGTGGGCATGCGGCCAGCCTGCGCGCGACCGTGGCCATTGGACTCGGCGAAGCTGGCGATGGGCAGTCGCGACATGAGGAAGGTTTTGAGGATGCCGTCCTGAATGAGCTCGACGCGCTGGGCTTTCTGGCCTTCGTCGTCGTAGGTGTAGCTGCCGCTGAGCCAAGTTCGACCAAAGGTGGTGCGGGTGGGGTCGTCGGCGACGGAGAGGAAGCTGGGCAGTACATCTTTGCCGACCTCTTTGGTAAAGGTCTGGCCTTCGTCGTCGCCGCGCTGGCGCTGGCCTTCGAGACGGTGGCCGAGGACCTCATGAAAGAAGACGGCGGAGGCGCGGCCGGAGAGAATAGCGGGGCCGTCGAAGGGTTCGGTGACGGGAGCTTTGCGCAGAGCTTCGAGGCTTGTGCCGAGGGTGCGTGCGGCGGATTCGAGGTCGGATTGGGAGGGAAGGCCGTCGGCGGTTTCAGCTTCGAAGGTCTGATCGCGAAAGAGGTCCATGCCATCGTCGGCGCGGGTGACGGCGAGGATGACGAGCCGCGCTTGCAGGTGCGGCGTCACGACGCGGGAGCCCTCGGAGGAGACGAAGTAGTCGGTCTCATTTTGCACGGTGAAAAGGACGAGGTTGCGATAAACGTCGGGGTAGTCGCGGAAGACGCGCGAAACGGCACGGACGCGCTGTTCCCACGCGGGGCGGTCGATGGCGAGGGGCGGCGCCGGCTTGGCAATGGAGACTTGTGGTGGCTCGGTGGAGAAGTCGGGCGAGGTGTCTTCTTCTTTGGCGCGGACCTGGGCTTCGGTCTGGACGCGCAGGTAGTTATCGACGGCGTTGCCATAGCCGCCGTTGGTGGCGACCCAGAGAGAACGGGCGATGGCCTCGCGGTCGTCGACGACGGGCAGCTCGACGGTGTTGACTGCGGAGCCGCGATATTCGCCGTGCGTGTTGTCGAGCTTGGACGAACCGATGCGGACCTGGATGTCGGCAAGACGCACGTGATTTGACCCGCTGCCGGCGAGCGCGCCATATTGAGCGCGAATCATGACTGCGCTGGCATCGCTGACCGCATAACTGAGGAAATAGGGCGGAAGCTGCTTGTCGTTTGGAGTTCCGGTGGTGGGAGCTCCGACGGGCGTACTGGAGGGTGAAGCGGAGCCGTGGCCGAGCGAGCTGAAGGCGCGGTGCAACTCGGTGGTCATGGCGTCTAACAGGATGGGAGCGGGCTGCCCAGAAGTGGACTGGTTCGGGGCAAGGGTGGCGCCCGATGCGGCAGAGATGGCGCAGAAGCTAAGGCCCAGGAAGCAGAGACAGCGCGGAAGAGAACAATTGAGTGGCATAAATTGGCGGCGATCGGGTAAAAGCGGGTACAGCTTCGATTGTCGCAGATTGGACAGTGAGGAGGATTTCTCCGATGCGTATCGTTCGTGCATTGGTGTTCGTGGCTTTCTTGATTTCCATGGGCTCCGTGGTTGTGTTGGGACAGCAGGCGGGCGTGGCCGCGCCTGGAGCGCAGGGACAGACGGCACAGGCTCAACAGGCCTATCACCTGCCGCCGGAGAAGCTGGCGAAAGCCATCGCCCTGAACCGGATTCGCGATATCGAGCATTTTGTCGATGCGTTCTGGGGACTGCTGGTGCTGTGGCTGCTGCTTTCTACGCGAGCGGCGGCGGGGATGGAGGCGTGGGCCAAGCGCGCTTCGAACAAGAGATGGATACAGGGGCTCGTGTTCTTTGCCATGCTGATCGTGGTGCTGACGCTGACCGAGTTGCCCCTCGATATGTACATGCATAATGTGAGCCGCGAGTATGGCATCAGCGTGCAGGGATGGGGAAGCTGGTTTGGGGACCAGGGGAAAGCGCTGGGACTGGGGGTGGTATTCGGATCGCTGGTGATGCTGCTGTTCCAGTGGATCGTGAAGAAGTGGCCGCGGCGGTATTGGTTTGGCATCTGGGTGGCGACGCTGCCGCTGATGGTGCTGGCGGTGTTTGTGTCGCCGTTGATCGAGCCGTTGTTCAACAAGTATGAGCCGTTGAGCAAGAACTATCCGGGGCTGGTGGTCAAACTCGAGCAGGTGGCGCAGAGGACGGGAACGAATATTCCGCCGGAGCGGATGTTTCTGATGAAGGCCAGCGAGAAGACGAACGGGTTGAACGCCTACGTCAGCGGGTTGGGGGCGACCAAGCGCATTGTGGTGTGGGATACGACGGCAGGACGGGTGCCGGACGATGTGGTGATGTTTGTGTTCGGACACGAGTCGGGGCACTATGTGCTCAATCACATTCCGAAGATGCTGACGGGGTTTGGGGTTGCGTTGTTCTTTGTGTACTGGGGCTGCGCGGCGTTCTCAAACTGGTTGGCGCGGAAGTTTGGGACGCGATGGGGATTGGATGCCGAGGCACCGATGGCGTGCAGAGCAGGGTTCGTGGTGCTGCTATTTACGATTTCGGTGGCGAGCTTTTTGCTGGAGCCGGCGAGCAATGGATTCAGTCGGCACTTCGAGCATCAGGCGGACGTATACGGGCAGGAGGCTGTGCACGGGCTGATCCCCGATCCGCAGAAGACGGCGGTGGCGGGGTTCAACGCGTTAGGTGAGGCGTACCTGGAGGATCCCGATCCGAGCCCGTTCGTGGAGTTCTGGGAGTACAGCCATCCTTCGGTGAAGACGCGGGCGAATTTTGCGGCGCATTACGATCCGTGGGCGAATGGGGGCAGGGGGGAGTTCTTTGCGAAGTGACCGAGGAACAGGGACTGAGGGAACGAGGGAATAGGGGACGAACAGCAGATCCTTCGCTCGACTTACCCCACTTCGTGGGGCCCCAGACCTGTCGATGCTCAGGATGACACGGCATAGGGCGAGCGGAAGGTGTGGGACGACAGGAAGGGAATTCAATAGAATAGGAGCATGGTGGTGCTTCCCCCCATCCCGTCGATTCTGATGTCAGCGGCTGGTTTGATTGCTGTCACAATGTGGCGGCTGCGGGAGGCACGGAGCGCCGTGACGTTGCGGAAGATTGTGATTCCGCCGCTGGGGATGGCGACCGGGTTTTCGATGTTTGTTGTGCCGGCGTTCAGGGTTCCGTGGGCGTGGGCGGGACTGGCGTTTGCGATCGGTGCGCTGGCGCTGGCGTGGCCACTGCTGCTGACGACGCGGCTGGAGCGGCAGGGACAGGCGATCATGATGAAGCGGTCGAGTGCGTTTTTGATCGTGCTGCTGCTTCTGGCGGCGATTCGTTTTGCGGCTCGCGGCTACTTCGACACGATTTTGACCACGCAGCAGACGGCGGGTGTGTTCTTTATTCTTGCGTTCGGCATGATCGTGATCTGGCGCGGAAAGATGCTGATGGACTATCGCAGGCTGACGGCGGCGCATTTGGAGACGACTGCGGCCTGACTTTTCTTCCCTATAAGGACAATCTCATGCAATTTCTCTCGATATCGCGGCGGCGCACCGATGCGTTTCCACCCGAGGCGTTTACGCCGGAGCTGGTTGGGGGCGAGGGGCAACGGGTGAAGGAGCTTTACGTTTCCGGAGTCCTGCGCCAGGTGTGGAAGCGAGCGGACATGGGTGGTGCGGCGATCTTGTGGGAGGCGGCGAGCGAAGCTGAGGCGCGCGCGGCCATCGAGAGCCTGCCGCTGTTCAAAGCCGGCATGCTGGAGATCGTTGCGTTTGTGCCGCTGGAACCCTACGCAGGCTTCGGTCCGGCAAAATAAGCAGACCGCTTTTGCGATACGCCTAAACGGAGAATCCTGCGGCTTTTTCCTCCGATTTGTGGGTCCGCACAACCATTTACACTAGGCATTCGTGCAAAGGAGAGTGCGCCCATGGCTTATCCCACGAATTATCGGTATACGAAGGAACACGAGTGGATCGCGGCGGATGGCGGCATCGGGACGATTGGGATTACGGATTATGCGCAGAACTCGCTGGGCGATATTGTCTACGTGGACTCGCCCAAGGTGGGCGATGAGGTGACCGCGAACCAGACCTTCGGGTCGGTGGAGAGCGTGAAGGCGGTGAGCGATTTGTATTCGCCGGTGAGCGGGTCGGTGACCGAGGTGAACGAGTCGCTGAAGACGGAGCCGGACAAGATCAATGCCGCACCGCACGAGACCTGGATTATCAAGGTGAAGCTGTCGGATGCGTCGGAGTGGGACAAGCTGCTGGATGCGGCGGCCTACGAGAAGTTTATTTCTGAGGAAACTGGGAGCTGAAGAGCAGCCTCTAGCTGCTAGCTTTTAGCTCCTATCTCTGCCTGATAGAGGCGCGCGACGAAGCATCTATTTGGATTAGGGTTTTCGTTCTGGCAGCTCTCTCAAGGAGTCTGAATCTTTCGCCTTTAGCTAGAGGCTAAAAGCTAGGAGCTAGAAGCTGAATTATGCGCTATCTACCGAAATCGCCGGCGGAACGCGAGCAGATGCTGGCCGCGATCGGCGCCAAATCGATCGACGATTTATTTTCCGTGATTCCGGCCGAGTATCGGCTCACACGCGATCTGGGGATTCCCCGCCAGTTTGGCGAGAGCGAGATCGTCGATTACTTCAAAGCGGCGGGACAGAAGAATGCCACGGACTACGCGAGTTTTCTGGGCGCGGGCGCGTATAGGCACTATCGGCCGGTGATTATCGATGCGCTGGTGCAGCGCGGCGAGTTTTTGACCAGCTATACGCCGTACCAGGCGGAGATCACGCAGGGCACGCTGCAGGCGATCTTCGAGTTCCAGACGATGATTGCCGAGCTAACGGGCATGGATGTTGCGAACGCCAGCATGTACGACGGGTCGACCGGGGCCGCGGAAGCGGTGCTGATGGCCATGCGCGTGACGGGGCGGCACAAGGCGGTGGTGGCGCGGACGGTGCATCCGGAGTATCGCGAAGTGCTGGCGACGTATCTGCAACATCGCGATCTGGCGACCAGCGAGATTAGGTACGACGCCGAGACGGGGCGCGTGGATCTGAACGCGCTTGAGGCCGCGGTAACGGACGAGACGGCGGCGGTGCTGGTGCAGAGCCCGAATTTCTTCGGAACGATTGAGGACATTCGCGGCGATTGCGGAGATTGCGCATAAGAAGGGCGCGCTGCTGGCCGTGTCGATTGCGGAGGCTGTGAGCCTGGGAGTGGTGAAGCCGCCGGTGGAGGCGGATATTGTCTCGATGGAGGCGCAGTCGTTTGGTGTGGCGCTGAGTTATGGCGGGCCGTTTTGCGGGGTGATTGCGGCGAAGGAGCAGTATCTGCGGCAGATGCCGGGGCGGCTGGCGGGGCAGACCGTGGATCAGGACGGGAATCGCGGATTTGTGCTGACGCTTTCGACGCGCGAGCAGCACATCCGGCGTGAGAAGGCGACCTCGAATATTTGTACCAATCAGGCGTTGGTGGCGCTGATGGCGACGATCTTCCTGACCGTGTATGGCAAGGAAGGGATTCGCGAGTTGGCGGAGCACAATCTGGCGAAGGCGGATTACGCTGCGAAGGCGTTGGGCGAAGTTGCGGGGGCCAAGCTCCTGTTCAATGCCGCGCCGCGGTTTCATGAATTTGTGTTGCAGACGCAGGAGTCGCCGGCGGTGTGGAGTCAACGGCTGCTGGACGAGAAGATTGTAGGCGGCGTGGAGTTGAGCCGGTGGTATCCGGAGTTGAAGAATGCGACGTTGTGGTGCGCGACGGAGACGATGCCGCGGGCGACGATCGATACGGCAGCGAAGGTGCTGGCGGCGGGGCTGGTGGAGGCGTAGGGCCGTCATCACGTCGGAGGAACTGGATGCAATTCGCAGGCGTTGCGATGCGGCGACGCCAGGGCCTTGGGAGTCGTTTGTTGAAGGGCGAGATCATCTTGGCGGCAACAACTTTATCAGGACTGGCGGAATGGATGATCAGTCTCCGGACATTGAACTGCTCGGAGCGTCAGTTGCAGATCAAGACTTTATCGCACGCGCCAGACAAGATATTCCGCTCTTGATAGACGAGATTGAGCGATTGAGACAGTCTGGAGCTTTGTAACAGGGCACGGCTTTAGTCGTGCCGATACGGATGCAAACGGGAGTGGGCTTTAGCCCCTGCCATGGCAAAACCGAACCGCAACGCCGAAGCGAACGCAATTCTTTCCCCTGTTCGCACGTTCTTTGTAACGACCAAGACCGTTATGAATCGTCGACTCCTGCAATCCGAACGAAATGCAACGCTTTTGATCGACGTTTTGCGGTCTCTTGTGGCGGAAAAGAAGTTTGAGCTGCATGACTTCGTGATTATGCCGGATCATGTGCATTTGCTTTTGACGACGGGTGAGGGAATGACGATTGAAAAGGCCATGCAATTGATCAAAGGCCGGTTCTCATTTCGATTGAAGAAAGAATTTGGGTATCTCGGAGAGGTTTGGCAGCGTGAGTTTTCCGAGGTTCAGGTGTTGGGTCGAGAGAGTTTCGAGGCGCATCGTGCCTACATCGCCGAAAACCCGGTGAAAGCAGGGCTCGTGAGATCGGCGGACGATTATCCGTTTTGTTTTGCATCGCTGGCGAAGAAGAAGGCGTTGCAGGGGCTAAAGCCCTCCTCTTAATTGGAGCGATTTCGGCACGACTAAAGTCGTGCCCTGTTACAAAGCGCTGAATGACTGAATACAGCTGGAACCGAGCCGCGCCGTTCTGTGATTTCGATCGTTGGTGTGGTGAGATGGATTTGGAATTGAAAGAGGCGACGATGGATACGATTAAGCGCAAAACGACAGGCAAGGTTCGGCCGCACCAGACGCAGAATGAAGGCTTGGTGTTTGAGAAATCATCGCCCGGCAAAAAGGCGTATAAGCTGCCGCCGCTGGATGTGCCGGCTGTCGATGCAGCGAAACTATTGGGCGAAGCGCATCGGAAGACGCCGGGGTTGCTGCCTGAGTTGAGCGAGATCGAGATTATTCGACACTTTACGCGGCTGTCGACGTGGAACTACGCGATTGATTTGGGGATGTATCCGCTGGGATCGTGCACGATGAAGTACAACCCGCGGGTGAACGAGTTTGTGTCGCGGATCGAGGGGTTGGCGGAGGCGCATCCTTACCGGCCGGACGCGCTGGCGCAGGGCGTGCTTGAAATTATTGAGCTGCTGCAGAAGTGCCTGATCGAGATTACGGGCATGGATGCGATTACCCTGCAGCCGGCAGCGGGCGCGCACGGGGAGTTCACGGGAATTCTGCTGATTCGCGCATGGCATGAGTCGAAGGGTAACGCGCGCAAGAAGGTGATCATCCCTGACTCGGCGCACGGGACGAATCCGGCGACGGCGGCGATCTGCGGCTATCAGGTGGAGAACCTGAAGTCGAATTCCGAGGGCGGGATCGATCTTGAAGCGCTGGCGCGGCAGGTGGATGAAGACACGGCGGCGCTGATGCTGACGAATCCGTCGACATTAGGAGTCTTCGAGAACGAGATTCATAAGATTGCGGACATCCTGCACGCGAAAGGTGCGCTGCTCTACATGGATGGCGCGAATATGAACGCGCTGGTGGGCAAGGTGCGGCCGGGCGATTTTGGCGTGGACGTGATGCACCTGAACCTGCACAAGACATTTTCGACTCCGCATGGTGGAGGCGGGCCGGGATCGGGTCCGGTGGCGTGCAAGATGTTTCTGGAGCCATTTTTGCCGGTGCCGGTTCTGGTTCGACGCGAAGGAGCTCCATCCCAGGTCCACAAAAGCGAGGGACCTGGGGCACCCAAGTCTGAGGCTCAACTGACCTGGGAATATGACCGGCCGCAGAGTGTGGGGCGTGTGCGCGCCTTCTATGGCAATACCGGGATGTTTATTCGGGCGCTGGCGTACATCCTGGCGAACGGACCGGACGGGCTGCGGCAGACGACCGAGGATGCGGTGCTGAATGCGAACTACATTCGCAAGAAGCTTGAGGACCTGTATGAGCTGCCGTACAAGACACCGTCGATGCACGAGGTGGTTTTCTCGGACAAAAGACAGGCGGCCAAGGGCGTGAAGACCGGCGATATCGCCAAGCGGTTGATCGACTACGGATTTCATCCCTACACGGTGAGTTTTCCGTTGATCGTGCATGGCGCCCTGATGATTGAGCCGACAGAGAGCGAGTCGCTGGAGGAGCTGGATCTGTTCATTCAGGCAATGCGTTCTATTGCTCAAGAGGTCGAGGAGACGCCGGAGCTGGTGAAGACGGCGCCACACTCGACGCGGGTTTCGCGGCTCGACGAGGTGCAGGCGGCGCGGAAGCCGGTGCTGCGCTGGTGGCCAGAGGCAAGGTAACCATCTGCACGGTCACTTTGGTTTACTTGCGATGTGCCTGAAGGAAGCACGATAATGACCTTCCCTGAGGGTGTAAGAGACAGATCTGCCCCTTGTGCGGGCTGTTTCGTGCGGAGCTCGCTGAAACAGGAGAGGAACAAACTGCGGACCGGGAAGACCGGACGCGCAACCCCCGGCGTTGCAGTTCCGTTTGGGCAACTCCCACGCCCTCGATGGATTTTCGGTTCACGATCACATTCGATGTGTCCTGACTGGCTACAAGCCATCAGTCGCGGTGTTTGAGGAGTAGGGAATGCGCTTTTGGAAAGACGAATGCGGCCAGATGGTCCCCATGGTCGCTCTGTCGATTACGACGCTGATGGGGTTTATGGCGCTGGCTGTCGATGTTGGCGTCTTGTTTCACGTGAGGCGCGAGGTACAGATTGCGGCGGATGCTGCAGCCGCCGCGCGGCGCAGTCGACTTTCGTTACAACGCTTCGCAGACATCGGCCACAACGGCGGCAAAGGCGGCAGCGACGCTCAACGGTGTGACAGATGGTGCGACGGTCGATGGTTTGACCGAGAGCGTCAATGTGACGTTTCCGCCGGGCAGCCGGTTCAATTCCCCGCGCGCTACGGGGTTTGTGCAGGCGGTGGTGAGCGTGCCGAATCCCACGTTCTTCATGAAGCTGTTTCAGATGAGCCGTGTGACGATTTCGGCCAGCGCGGTAGCCGGACCGGGGTCAAGTCCGGGATGCATATGGACGCTGGGCGCAGCAGGGACGGAGATTGGCGGGTCGGGCAATCTGACGGCTTCCGGCTGCCAGATCTACGACAATTCGAACGACACGAACGCGATCGACGCCAGTGGCAGCATTACAGCGGCCAAGGTTGGAGTGACAGGCGGTTACAGCGGGTCAATCAGTCCGACTCCTATCACGGGCATGACGCCGGTGAGCGACCCGCTGGCATCGTTGGCGGCTCCGACGATTCCCACGGGAACCTGCAGCCCCCCGGCCAGCCAGGCATGCAACCCGGACTATGCTTCAGGGGATCATGACGCTGCCTCCGGGGACGTATACGAGCATTACTAATGAATCCGGGAGCGGAACGCTGACGCTCCAACCGGGAAACTACATCATCAACCAGAATTTGACGAACGTGAGCGGCAATCTTGTGCTGGGCGCCGGCACTTATGTGATTAAAGGAAGCTTTTACAACTTGAACACGGGGTCGGTGAGTCTGGGTCCGGGTCTCTATATTGCGGGGCAGGTGGGATTCAGCGGATCCGGCCCGATCTCGGGAAGCCGTGTTTCGTTTTATACGATGGGCACGGCGACCAACTTGGCCGGAAGCGAAAGTGTGAATCTTTCGGCGCCGACGTCGGGTGCATGGAACGGGATTCTGATCTTCCAGGCGCGCGGAGATGGCTCCCCTGTGTCGGTCGGGGGATCGAATGCAAATCTTCAGGGAGTTATCTATGCGCCCAGTGCGCCGGTGAACCTGGAGGGATCGGGAACCGGGACCATGGATACGGATTTTGTGGCGCAGTCGCTTAGTTTGAGCAACAATACGAATCTGCAGAATTACGCCAGCGTCAACAGTTCCTCTCCCCTTACGACGATTGTGATGATGCAATGACGGTGCGAATCCGAGAGATCGGGGATTGCTTTCGCCGCGTGCGCCGCAAAGTTGCACGAGAAGACGGCGCCGCTCTCATTGAGGCTGCCGTGACGCTGCCACTTCTTTTTTTGTTGCTGATCGGAGCGGTTGAGTTCGCGATGGCTGCCTACGCGTCGATCGAGGTGTCGAATGCTGCGAATGCGGGCGCCGCGTATGGGGCCCAGAACGCGATCGCAGCGGCAGACACGGCGGGAATCCAGCTGGCGGCTACCAGCGATGCAACGAACATCACGCTGGCGACCCCGACGGTGGCGAGAACATATATATGCTCGGACGGGTCCGCGGTGAGCGGTACGCCGCCGGGTGTGACATGCATGAGTGGGGCCGCAGTTGAGACCACTCTCACGGTTGCAACACGGACCGATTACACTCCTCCGGTACGTTGGCCGGGGTTGCCTTCGACGTTCACGTTGAAAGGGCAAGCGGTACGGAAGGTAATGCAATGAAGCTCAGGCCAACGACCGCGGCGCCCATGGAGCGTCGCAGCAAAGCGCTCGGCGCGGAGCACGAAGGTCCTCATCGCGGATCGTGCGTTTCGATCGGCGACGAAGAAGGGGCCGCTCTGGTGGAGATGGCATTGTCGGCCGCGGTGTTTCTGACTGTCTTGATCGGTATGGTCTATTTGATCTTTGGGCTGTATGTTTACAACTTTGTGGCGGACGCGGCGCGCGAGGCGAGCCGTTACGCCAGTACGCGCGGCTCGCAATGCGTCTTCAATACGCCTCTGCTGCCGAACTGCAACGCGGGACCGGCACATATTCAGTCCTTCGTGAAAGCCTGCCGTATCCGGGATTGAATGCGAACAATCTCATTGTGACTACGACGTTTTGAAGGCCAATACAACCGGGACGACTGGCCGGACGGCCTGGCGCTCAGTACGCCGTGCAAGCAGCCGGGCGACATGGTGCAGGTTATGGTCACATACAAGTACCCGATCAGCGTGCCTTTCTGGAAGGTGACGACGATCAGCATGGCAGTGTTCGCGATGGTGATCTCGCAGTAGTGTGAGGCCGGATTCGCGGACCGAGTTTTCCATCTTTTCCTAGTTATCCATTCCTTTTCCAGTCGCGCCTAGCTCGACCTACACTCGAAGTGTAAGGACTGACGACTCCCCCATGGCCACGATCCCCGATCTTAGATTCGATACCGGACTGCCGGCGAATATCGACGCAGAGAAAACGATTCTGGGCGCGATCCTGCTGGACAATGCCGCGCACTCCGAAGCGGCCGAAAAGTTGGATGCGAGCGACTTCTCGCTCGATTCGCATCAGCGCATCTTCCTGCGCATGACCGACCTGATGAATGCCCAGCAGGCGGTCGATATTGTGACGCTGGCGAATGAGCTGGCGCGTTACAAGGAGATCGAGACGGTCGGCGGCGTGGCGTATCTGGCGTCGCTCACGGAAGGCCTTCCGCTGCGGCCGGTCATCGAAGACTACATCCGGATCGTCAAGGACAAGAGCCTGCTGCGCAAGCTGATGGCGATCTGCTCGGCGGCGATTGCGCGGGCGGCGGACCAGAGCGAGACGGCTCTCGAAGTGCTGGACATG
Organism: uncultured Acidobacteriaceae bacterium; assembly: GCA_963778705.1. GTDB lineage: Bacteria > Acidobacteriota > Terriglobia > Terriglobales > Acidobacteriaceae > Telmatobacter. The sequence goes on along the minus strand of CAVZVM010000007.1, from coordinate 435,229 downwards.
GCGGAGAGCCAGCTGCTGGAGGTGAGCGAAAAGGGGATCTCGCAGGGGCTGCAGCCGCTGGACAAGATTGTTCAGGATTCGTTTGGGACGATCGATAACCTCTACAAGCAGAGCCGGGAGGTGACAGGGCTGGCCACGCACTTCATCGTGCTGGACCAGATGACGAGCGGGTTGCAGAAGGGCGAGCTGATCATCATTGCGGCGCGTCCGTCGATGGGCAAAACAGCACTGGCCATCAACATTGCCCAGCAGGCGGCGGTGATCGGCAAAGCGACTGTGGCGGTTTTCAGCCTGGAAATGAGCAAGGAGTCGCTGCTGCGACGCATGTTGTCGTCGCAATCGGGCGTGGATCAAAGAAAACTACAAACGGGTTTTCTGGGTCGCGAGGATCATGGCAAACTGCAGCACGCCCTGGAGCAGTTGATCGAGGCGCACATGTTCATCGACGATACAGCGGGCGTTTCGTTGGCCGAGATGCGTGCGAAGGCGCGGCGGCTGAAGCAGAATGCAGGCCAGCTCGATTTGATTGTGGTGGATTATCTGCAGCTGATGTCGGCGACGCTGCCCTCGATGGGCGGCAAGCGCTATGAGAATCGGACGCAGGAGGTATCGGCGATTTCGCGCGGCCTGAAGGCGCTGGCTAAAGAGCTGAATGTGCCGGTGGTTGCGCTGTCGCAGCTTTCGCGTGCCAGTGAGCGGCGCGGCGACGACAAGCGGCCGATGCTGAGCGACCTGCGCGAGTCGGGTTCGATTGAGCAGGATGCCGACGTGGTGGCGTTTATTCATCGCGAGGCCTACTACAACCGCGATGAGGAGATGTCGGACGTGGACCGGGCGCGGTCGGAGATTATCCTGGCCAAGCAGCGCAACGGCCCGACGGGCACGGTGCATCTGAACTTCAATTCGAGTTGCACGCGGTTCTCGAATCCGGCGGATTTTGCGGAAGAGGCTTAAAACCACCCCAGCGACGAAGACCTGTCGCCGAGGGCCCCGGTGTAAAAAGGGCGGATTCTCGCGCATTCCAACTGACGGTGCGCTTACATTTGGGTGACATATCTAGAGATCGTTGTGTCTAAGAATGACTGTGGCGAGAGAGAGGTCGCTCGACCGAGGGGACAACGATGACAACAGCTCACATCAACCGCATTGCGACGTCCGTTCCCCCGCACGATGTGCATCGGGCGTTCATCGATTTTGCCGAGAGCCTGGTACCCGAAGGCACGATGCGCAATCTCTACCGCCGCATGGTGAGGATGTCGGCGATTGAGCATCGCTATTCGTTCATCCATCCGATATCCGAAGAGAGCGGGAAGTGGAAGGATGCCGAGGGGCTGTATGTCCCAGGCGCATTCCCTGGTACAGCGCGCCGTATGAAGGCGTTCGAGCAATACGCACCGAAGCTGATGCGGTGCGCCGTGGGGAAGCTGGGGTTGAGCGAAGAAGAGCGGCGCGGCATCACGCATGTGATCGTGACCTCGTGCACGGGGCTGTACGCGCCGGGTCTGGACATTGAGTTGGTGGAGCATCTCGGGCTCAAGGCATCGGTGGAGCGAACGATGATTGGGTTCATGGGGTGCTATGCGGCGATCAACGCGCTGAAGACGGCGCGGCATATCGTACGCTCGGAGCCGGACGCGAAGGTCCTGGTTCTGAGCCTGGAGTTATGCACGCTGCACATGCAGGAGACGCAGGAACTGGAGCAGATTCTGTCGTTCCTGTTGTTCGCCGATGGCTGTTCGGCCTCGCTGGTGAGTGCGCAGGAATCGGGCTTGGCGCTGGACAGCTTTTTGGCCGTTGGAATCCCCGAGACGAGCCACCTAATCACGTGGCGTATTCGTGAGGTGGGGTTCGACATGCAGCTCTCGGGCAAGGTGCCGGGCGAGTTGTGCCGCGCGCTGCAGGATGTGGGGACAACGATTACGCGTGGAGAGAATCCGCTGTCGATCGATTTGTGGGCGGTGCATCCAGGGGGCAGGACGATTCTGGATTCGGTGGAGAAAGGACTCGGTCTTCCCGCGGAGGCGCTGGCCAGTTCGCGGGATGTGCTGGCGCGTTTCGGCAACATGTCGTCGGCTACGGTGATGTTCGTTCTGCAGAAGATTATGCAGCGGGCGGAGCCAGGCCAGCGCGGATGTGCGATGTCATTTGGCCCCGGAGTGACGGCAGAGACCATGCTCTTTCATGCGGCCTGAGCGGCGAATTTGGCTGGCGCTAGGGCGCATTCGGCCTAGAAGGTCACATCGCGTTCTGGACGAGGACGACCCGGCCGACGATGAGATCCTGCGGCCTCTGGCCTGGCTCGATCGGAATTGTCTCGGGCGTCCAGGGCGAATTGCGAGATGTGAGGATCAGCATCTCGCTCTCATATTTGACATAGCGAACGAGCAGCTTGGGTCCTGCGGCGATGGCATAGAGCGAGGGCTTGTCGCGATCGAAGGGGGCGAACGAGTTGTAGTGACGGTCGATGACGACGATGGCGTCGGGCAGGAGGACGGGCTCCATAGACGGGGTGTCGCCGGCGGGAATGCGTACGGCGACAAAGCGCTGCCAAGGCAACCGATTCTTGACCGCGCGGTAGCGGATAGGCTCGAGCGTGGCGGCGGGCAAGGGCAGCAGCGCGAGTACTGAGGACGCATAGATCACCGGATCGGCGATTGCGGTGCGGTGCGAGACGATGGGGATGTCGACCACCTTTTCGTCGAGCGGGTGTTTCCCACGCCAACCTGAGGAGGTTGGCAATAGGTTTTCTGCCTCCAGGCGTTGGGCTGTAAGGACGCGGTCGAGGGCACTCAAGGAGAGGCGCCGCCGGTTGTGGAGGAAGTTGGAGATGTGGGCCTGTGCCAAGCGGGTTTGGCGAGCCAGGAGCGAGACGCTGAGGACGCCGCGGTCAATCCGGTCGATCAATTCCTGACGAAGAAGGTCGTGCATCTGGATGAATTTCATCTGAGGATTGTTCGCTACCAGCTATGGATCGAAAAGGTCCTAGTTTTCTGTAAGAAATAGCCATTCTGCGACTATGGGCTGAAATCGAAGGCGCGCAGAAGGGATGGAGTATCCCGGGAAGGAAATTAGAAGAGGATACATTGACGCAGAAAAATCACCTGTCTACAGTAGCCTTACTTATTACATACACGTATGGGGGAAATTCTGGGGGATTGGAGCGGGCTGTGCAATCTCGAAGGGACTGGGTGCCGTCTCGTCGGTTTGTGATGGCCGATACACTAGAAGCAAATAAGTCATCCATCTGAATTTCTTGAGCCTCAATTCATACTGCTAAACGCCCGCGAGGGGCGTGCAGGGTACGTGTGCGCTAACTTCCAGATATGTGCGACATACAGATAGATATGAGCAGAGAAGACAGGCAAAACTCCCACCATCAGGACGAAAGAATCCTGAATCGATTGGCCTGTTTCTCTTTACCCCGCCTACAAAAAAGAGGAGATCGAACGAGCGGGATGGTGCATTTTTTCCGGAGTCATCTATGGAATTCTGTGTTCAGCTGAAGGTTTGCGAAGGCTGTGGCTGTCTTTGGTTTCGGGCCCAGCATCGAGAGTGTGTCTATTGCAGCGGCTGTGAGATGAGGTTCGCGGAGTTTCCTTCGCCGGAGACCCGCAAGAAGAGGGGGCGTCCGAGCCGCAAGGCGGCAGGCAGAGCATGGGGAGTTTCGCCGGCGGCAGGAGGTGCGGCATGAGTGCAGCGCTCCAGTTGCCGTATCTATGGGCTGTACACGACGAGTCGAGTTCGTGGCCGGATGAGGTGGAGAGGCGGGCTGAAAACGCGGCGGACCAGCCGGCAGGCGATCCGCCGATCAGCCTGGCGTTCTACCGGAAGCACACGGAGCGCATTTTGCGGAGGTATCTGTACGCTTCAACGCAAGTGGGTAGGTCGCCATCGATTCTGGCCGATCCCGTGAGTCGCGGATGGGCGTCGAGCCGGCGCATCCGGACATTCGAGGACGCGGTGATTTTTGTGCTGGATGTGGAGAAGTGCCTGGACAGGCTGAGTTCGCTCGATCGAGCGCTGCTGGGCCGGATCGTTTTGCAGGAGTACACGCAGGCGGAGGCTGCGACGTTGCTGGGCATGAGCGCACGCGCGGTTTCGTACAAACTGCCGCTGGCGCTGGATCGGCTGACGCAGCAGCTGATGGAGTTGGGGGTGCTGGTTCTGCCTGCAGGAGTAGTTTGGGATGGGACGCGAGGAGCGCATGGCGGGCGCTCCTCGCGTGCTTTAGGCGGAGGTGAGGCTGCGCGGAACCGGTCTTATTTGCACTTTTCGGCGCAGTTGGCGTTGGCGAGCATGGAGAGCATCGCGATATAGCTGGAGGGCGAGACGGCGGCGTGTGGGTCCTTGTCGATGTCGACTTGGTGCACGATGACCATGTCTTTGGCGGGCAGGACGGTGATGTATTGGCCGCCGCTGCCCATCGCGCTGTAGGCGCCCTGCATAGAACCGATGTAGGTGTTACCGGGAAACATGGGTGCATCCCACACCCACCAGAGCAGGCCGTACCCCCACCGCCCGGGGTCGCCGGCGTTGCGCATGGCTGCCGGGTAAATGTCCTGGAACGACGTCTGCAGCGAAGTGATGTAGCGGACCCAGTCGCCGGGGACGATGATCTTACCGTTCCAGACCCCGAAGTCGAGCATGAGCAGGCCAAGGCGCGCCATGTCGCGGGTAGAAAGATACATGGCGTATTCCGGATGGACGCTTCCCGGCGAGGGGATTTTCTTTTGCTTCGCGATGTCGTAGTCCTGCATGCCGATGGGGACGGCAAGATCGGTCTGTAAAGCCTCGTAGATGCCCTTGTGGGTCAGCTTCTCGAATGCGGTGCCGACGGCGTCGAAGTCCCAATTGTTGTAGACGAATTGCGAGCCGGGGTAGGCCGATCCGCGCGGAGGCATGTAGCGGCCCTCATCCCACGGCGATAGAGTTTCGGGGTGCTCGCGCGCGGGCAGGTAGATTCCAGAGCGGGAGGCGAGCAACTGGATGAGCGTGGCATTGGCTTCCATGGGCAGAAAGGGCTGCTTGTCGTCGAGGCCGAGCTGCGTCACTGTCTTGTCGATGTCGATGGTGTTGTCGAAGACGTATTTGCCATACAGCATGCCGAGGATGCTTTTGCGCACGGACGCGACCTTGCTGGTGTGTGTGACGTCGCCGTAGGAGAAGATGACCCGGCCCTGTACGACAACCATCATTGAGGTTGTGTCCTGCGTCTTGAGCCAGCCGCGCAGGGCTTCGAGCATGGCGTTGGAGTAGCCGACGGACTCAGGTGCGACTTGTTGCCATTCGGCGCCCGGGACAATGTCGCCGGTGATGCGGGTTGTTTGCTGGCTGCTTGATGCGTTGGAAAAGGCAAGGAGCAGCACGAGAGGGGCAAAGAGCAGGCGCGCAGCTGGCATAGGTGCACTCTCTCCGAAGGTTCAAACCTAATGCAGTGGGCGAGCCGGCGATGCCGGCAGCCTCAGAATTTGCGGGACCACTCGCGCGGCCAGCGTTCGACGATGACTTTCTTGTCGGTATAGAACTCGATGGCGTCGCGGCCTTGGGCATGCATGACGCCGAAGAAGCTGCCTTTCCAGCCGGAAAACGGGAAGTAGGCCATGGGCGCGGGGACGCCGATGTTGACGCCGACATTTCCTGTGGAGACTGCGTTGCGGAACTTGCGCGCTGCGGCTCCTGAGGACGTGAAGATGGAACTGGCGTTGCCGTAGGGTGAGCGGTCGATCATGTCGACGGCTTCTTCGACTGATTTGGCGTGGACGACAGAGAGCACCGGGCCGAAGATCTCGGTTTCCATGAGAGAGCTGGTGGCCGGAAGAGCGTCGAGGACGGTGGGTCCGACGAAGGAGCCTTTGCTGCTGGGGACGCTGCGGCCATCGACGATGGGTTTCGCGCCTTCGGTCGCACCTTGGCCGATCAGCGACAGGATGCGGTCGTGGCTGGCGCGGGTGATGACGGGGCCCATCTGCACAGCAGGGTCGAGGCCGTTGCCGACTTTCAGAGAGGCCGCGGCGGCAGTGATAGATTCGCGGAACCAGTTCTGCGCTTCGCCCACGGCGACGGTGACGCTGACGGCGAGACAGCGCTGACCAGCGCAGCCGAAGGCGGAGTCGGCGATGATTTTGGTGGTGGTTTCAGGATCGGCGTCAGGAAGGACGACGACGTGATTCTTGGCTCCGCCCTGGCACTGCACGCGTTTGCCGCTGGCCGAGCCGCGGGTGTAGACGTATTTGGCGATGGGCGTCGATCCGACGAAGCTTACGGCGCGGACGTGCGGATGATCGAGCAGTGCGTCGACTGCGGGCTTGCCACCGTTGACCAGATTGACGACGCCCGAGGGCAGGCCCGTTTCGTGGATCAGTTCAATCAAGCGGGCCGCGGAGAAGGGGACGCGGTCGCTGGGCTTGAGCACCACAGTGTTGCCGGTGGCGATGGCGTAGGGCAGAAACCACAGCGGAATCATGAGCGGAAAATTGAACGGCGTGATGATGGCGCAGACGCCGAGCGGCTGGCGGACCATGATCTCGTCGATGCCGGGTGCGACATCTTCGAGCGAGTAGCCCTGCATGAGTACGGGAATGCCGCAGGCGACTTCGACGTTCTCGATGCCGCGGCGCAGTTCGCCTTTGGACTCGGCGAGAGTCTTGCCGTTCTCGGTGGTGATGATGGCGGCGAGTTCATCGAAGTGAGACTCGAGAAGGTTCTTGAGCTTGAAGAGGAACTGGATCCGGTCGGCGGGCGGGGTGGAGCGCCAGGCGGGGAATGCCGATTGCGCGGCCTGCACGGCGGCGTCGACTTCTGCCGCAGAGCCGGAGGGGGACTGGCCGAGCGGCTCGCCGGTGGCGGGATTGATGAGCTCAAGGCCGGGCTCGCTGGTGGATGCCTGCCAATGGCCGCCGACGAAGTTGCGAATCTGAAGGGAAGTGAGGGTAGTCATGGGAATTTCAATGTATCGTGGACGGGGCGCCAGTGACATCAAGAATCTTGTTCGTCCGCAGCTGTCCAGCTATCCGGTTTTTCTACGGGCCTTGGTAGACGCCCCTCCAGCCACTCCGCGCACTTCTCCGGGGTAAAGTCGGTGGCCTGAGATTCGATCACCCATGAAAGAAATTCCTTGGGGCCTCCATTCATGTAAGGAGGCGGTGAGACAGGCTTGAATACAGCAGGTAGCCTGTCATTCAACGAAAGATAGTTTAAGACGTGTGCCAGCTCTTGCACGACATTCCATGCCAATCGATGGTCGATATTGATTGCGAACTTCACCCACCAGAGGTCGCTCCCAAAGGTCCCAGTACCTACTGCGCCCTCGATGGATGGGATCTTGAGAAGGTAATCCTTCAGAGGTCCGAATTGAGGCTGGTTCATCACTATCCTCGATAGACGCATCGTAAATGACGATTCTGCTATTGTGTGTCGAGGTCATGTCTTGGGCGAGGAAGAACATCCCTCAGGGGCTAAAGCCCCAATTGTTTTTTGCAGTGGAGCGGCACGACTAAAGTCGTGCCCTTTCACAAAGCACAAGAGCCGATGATCGTCAGACATTGCTAAATTCTCTTCGGGGGGGATCCATGACGCTTCGACTTGCGGCAATTTTGCTTTTGGCTGCGCCGGCTCTTACGCCACAGAATGCACCCGCTCCGACGAGCGCAGCGCAGGCGCCGAATCGCGATTCGAGCTACATTGATGCGCAAGGAACAGCGCATGTGACTCGGGTGGTTCCGGTGCCGCAGGATCTGAGCCCGCAGGCGCAGCTTGTCGTGGGGCGGCCGGAGCCGGACCAGGGACCGCCACAGTCGCTGGAAGAGCGGCGGAAGATGACGGATGCCTATACGGCAAGGGCGCGGGTGGCGTGGACGCGAATCTGTCCGAACACGCTGGTCGATGAGACGATGGCCGGCGTGCCCGTACACATCGTGACGCCGGACAACATGCCGGAGGGCAACAAGGACAAGGTTCTGCTGAACCTGCATGGCGGCGGGTTCAATTCAGACTCGGGCTCGTACACGGAGTCGATACCGATCGCCAGCTATGCGGGGATCAAGGTAGTGGCAGTGCTGTATCGACTGGCTCCAGAGCATCCATTTCCGGCGGCAGTGGACGATTCGGTTGCGGTCTACAAGGAACTGCTGACGACATACAAACCGAATCACATCGTGATCTATGGAACGTCGGCGGGCGCGATTCTGACGGCGGAGGTGGCAGCGAAGTTGAAGCAACTGGGATTGCCGGAGCCGGCGGCGTTGGGCATCTTCAGCGGGATGGGTGATTTCGCGGTGATGGGTGACTCGATGGCCATGTATGCGCTGAGGGGGCTGAGCGGGCACCTCGATGCGCCGGACGGGAAGACGCATGACAGCGAGTATGCGGCCGCTACAAATCTGAAGGACCCGGTTCTGTCGCCGATTTACAGTGATTTGCACGGGCTACCGCCGACGCTGTTTATCACGAGCGGACGCGATCTGCTGTTGAGCGGGACGGCGAATCTGCATCGCGCTTATTTGAACGCGGGTGTCGATGCGCGGCTGGTGGTGTATGACGCGCTGCCGCATGCCTTCTGGTATGACCCCATGCTGCCGGAGGCGATCGAGGCGAATCACATCATGGCGGATTTCTTTGTGAAGGAGCTGGGGAAGTGAGGGCTGCCGGAAGATGTCTGACGAAACACAGCAGCAGATCCTTCGGCCCGCTTACCCCACGTTCGCTTACGCGAGCGTGGGGCCCCAAACGCGCGGGACCTCGGGATGACACCGGGTCGGCGCGGTGACGGCACGGGACGACAGTAAGCAGCGCGCCAACTACTCCGGGAGCGGTGTGACGGGAATGCGCAGCGAGGAGTTGATGCGCGCGAACATCTCGAAGGCGCCGGCGATGGCGGTGAGTTCGACGATCTCCTGGCAGTTCATGTGTTCGCTGATGGCGTCGAAGGCCGCTTCGTTGGCGGCGTGACCGGATTGATGGAGAAGGCTGGCGTAGCGGAAGCCGGCCTTTTCTTTTTCAGTGAAGGGACCGTTTTCGAAGTTGTCGTAGCTGGCGACCTGGCCGAGCGTGGCTCCGCGCTTGAGGGCCAGATGGCGATGGGCGCTGACGCAGTAGTCACAGCAATTGAGTGAGGCGATGCGCGTTGCGATCAGCTCTTTGTACCAACCGGCAAGCGCGCCCTCACCCATGAGCGGCTTGAGAAATGCGGCGAAGCCCAGAACAAGGGGCGGCACGTTGGCGAGACCTTTGAACATGTTGGGGACGATGCCGCGCTCGGTGAGGAGCTTGTCGTAGAGCTGGGCGACTTCGGTGGGGACGTCGTTGCGTTCCAGAAGAGGCACGCGGGAATCGGTTGCTGAAACGGTGGTCATCACGCCTCCTGTGTCAACACCCGCCAGTGTAAATGCGCAGCACCTGGTGCCAGTTTTGTATGAAAGCGGAGTATGCATGAGTGATCCTCATTGAAAAGAACGGAAACGCGGGGGATTTTCCTTCAGGGATCGGGCCAGGGTTGGTGAATGGACTCCGATGGCGCGAGTGGGTTACTGACGTACTTCGCGTGGTTCGATGGCGGGATTTCCCTCGAGACCGGTGCGCACTCTGTTTAGGATGCCAAGATAAAAAGCCAGGTTGTGAATCGAGGCGAGGATTCCGCCTAACGATTCGCCGGATTGCATTAAGTGTCGTAGATAGGCGCGCGAGTACCGGCGGCAGACCATGCAATCGCAAGCAGGGTCGGGCGGATTCTGATCTTCTGAGTATTGTTTGTTCTTGATATTGAGACGGCCTTCGCTCGTGAAGAGCAGGTTGTGCCGAGCGGCGCGGGTGGGCAGAACGCAATCCATCATGTCGACGCCCATGCGCGCGTACCGCTCGATCTCGTCGGGATAGCCGACGCCCATCACATAGCGCGGCTTGTCTTTCGGCAGGAGAGGCAGGACCTCGGAGATGACCTCGAGGGTTGCCTCGCGCGGTTCGCCGACGCTGAGGCCGCCGATGGCGTAGCCGTCGAAGTCCATTTCGACGAGGCGCTCGGCGCTTTCGCGACGCAAATCGCTGTAAACACCGCCCTGGACGATGCCGAAGAGGCTTTGTGTTCCCTCGCCGAGTTCGCCATGCCACGGGACTTCGTGCCGATGGGCGCGGAAGTGATCGAGGGAGCGGCGCGCCCAGTTCATGGTGAGGCGGAGGCTTTCGCGGGCGCGATCGCGATCGGCAGGGTATTCGGTGCACTCATCGAAAGCCATGCAGATGTCGGCGCCGAGAGCTATTTGAACCTCCATGGAGTGCTCGGGCGTAAAGAAGTGACTGCTGCCATCCAGATGAGAACGGAAGCGCACACCTTCATCGGTGACCTTGCGCAGTTGCGTCAAGCTGTAAACCTGGAAGCCACCGGAGTCGGTGAGCATGGCGTGAGGCCAACTGATGAACTTATGCAGGCCGCCCATGCGGCGGATGGCCTCGTGGCCGGGGCGGAGATAGAGATGATAGGTATTGCCGAGGATGATCTGCGCGCCGAGGGATTCGAGGACGTCCTGCGAGACGGCTTTGACGGTGCCGGCTGTGCCGACGGGCATGAAGACAGGAGTTTCGACGGTTTGGTGGGGAAGATGCAGCTGCGCGCGGCGTCCGCCGGCTTGAGTGGTGTGGAGAACGTTGAAGGATAGCGCCACAGGTTGATTTTAACGGGGCGCTGGTCTGCGCTTGCCGCAGGTCGGGGTTGCAGGGAGCTCTTTTCGAGCTCCCCTAGAAGAATGCTGTTACCCGATGCGGTTGTGCCTGGCGCGGTAGATGCGGCGCGAGGCAACATTCATGCGGTGATTCATGATGCGGCGGTCACGCGGTGTGAGCCGGCCGTTGTGGCGAGCGCGCATCACGCGCATCTGGTGGCGAATGCTGAGGTGCTGCCGTTCGAGGCGGGCTCTCTGATGGAAATTGAGCTGGCCCTTGCGGAAGCCGTTCGCGATGCGTCGCTGCTGGTTGAACTGGCGTTGAACGAGCGCGGGCTTTTGTGCAGCCGGCGCAGGGGTTTGAGCAATCGTCATGGCCGGCGCTGCAATCAGAGCCGCCATCAGTACAGATTTCAAGAGTCTCATGGGGTGTCTCTCCTTCTGTGGCGGCCTTTCTGTAGCGGTGTTGATCTGACCACGCACACCTGATGAAACACGGGGTCTCAGGAGTGGTTGTCAATCGAAGGATGGAGGGCTGGGAAAGATAGATGGGCGTGAACTGAATGATCTTGATGCCATCGCCAGAAGCAGATCCTTCGCCCCGCTTACCCCCATCGCACATCGCGCGATCGGGGCCCCGAACTTGCGGGTTCTCAGGATGACAGGTCGAGGGGAAATGAACATTGTGGGACGACAGTGGACAGCGTCGCCGAGAGGAAAAAGTCTATTGGGTTTCGCGGGAGAGGCGTATCTGCAGACCGGCGCGGGCGATGCGCGGCTGGCCGAGTGTGGTGGTGGGCGTTTTGGAAACTTCGATGGAGCGGTCGAAGAGGTTTTCGCCGGCGGCGAAGAGTTGAAGACGATGGCCGATGTCGTGCGAGGCATACGCGTCGAGGCGGAAGTAACTGTGGAGGAGAAAGAGATTGGCGTCGTCGTCGTACTGGCGGCCGCTGAGACGCGACTGCAGGCTGAGCGTGCCAAGGGCAGGCTTGTAGGCGCGCAGATTCAGAGTGGCCATGTTGTGCGCGACTTCGGGAATCCAGTTGGCGAGATCGATGGGGCCTCGCGTGACGGTGGCGTGCGCGTATTGATAGCCGCCATCGACGGAGAGCCAGTGTTGGGGTGCGAGCTCGAAGTCGAGCGCAACGCCGCGGCTCTCGATCTGACCGAGATTTTCGCGCAGCAGCAAGATCGGCGATGAGTTGGGATTGGTGGTGACGGCAACGATGGGCCGGTTGACTTGGGTGAGAAAGTAGCTGGAGCGGATGGTACCCCAGTGCCACTCACTGGCGAGGCCGGTTTCCCAGCCTGTGGCGCGCTCGCTGAGCAGATTACCGTTGGGCAGGGTGAGTTTGTTGCCGACTTGGGTGGAGCGGTAGAGCTCACTGGGTGAGGGCGCGCGGAAGGCGCGGAAACCTGAAGCAGAGACGGCCCAGTGGGTAAGGAACTTGCGCGAGATACCGAGGCGCGGGTCGAAGAGGTTTTCGTCGCGCTGCCTGGGCTGTGTGGCACTCGGCACCCAGCCAGAGGGAGTCGACGTGAGCTGATGTCCGTCGTAGTTTTGAAACCAGTCCATGCGGGCGGAACCGGAAGCGGTCCATGCGCGATGGGTCCAGAGAACTTCGCCGTAGAGGCCGGAGTCGCGCTGATGATCGTGGAGGTTGGTGAGCGTGGTGGATGAGCCGAGGGAGTGTTCGCGATCCCAGTAGCGGACGTCATGCGCATCGGCGCCAGCCAAAGCGACGAGGCCTGTGCCGAAGGGGTGGGTCCAGTGCCCAGCAGCGCCCAGCTCGTTCACGGGAACGAGCACGAACTTGGTGGGCGCTTCGCCGCAGCGGTAGGCGCACGAGGGGGCTGCCGCATTCGGTGTATTGGTGATGCTGGAGAAGGTCTGGCGATAATGTTCTGTTGACCCGTAGAGACGAAGTACGCCAGAATCGCCGCGCGGGTCTTGCCAATCGGCTCCGGTGGCATAGCGCCAGAGGCGTGTGCCATTGGTCTGGAACGGGGTGCCGTTGCCGCGGGCTTCGTTCATGCCGCTGCCACGAAGGAAGAGGCGGAGCGGGCCGCTGGTGAGGTCGGCGACAACGAGGCCGTTCTGGCTGTGCATGTTTGAGGCGATGTCGACGGGGCCGCGCTGAAAGGGCGCCTCCTGAATGTAGCCGTCGGTGCCGAGTGTGCCGCCGGAGGCAAGAATGCCCCAAGGGCCGCGTTTCGCTGAGGCGAGAACACTGCCGTCGTAGGTGCCTTCGCCGGCATAGCTGGAGCGGAACTTGAGCTGGTCGGTGGTGGGCCGGACGGTGATCATGTTCAGCACGCCGCCGATGGCGCTCGAGCCGTAGAGATCGCTGGCTCCGCCGCGCACGAGTTCTGCGCTTTGGATCGCGAGCTCGGGCTGCTCCTCCCAGTGAATCCATCCGCCAATGGGGTCGTTGAGGGGCACGTCGTCCTGGGTGACGAGGGTGCGGCTGGCGGAGGTTGAGCCGAGGCCACGCGCGCTGATTCCCTGCGAGGAGGGATTGGCGACGAGCGAGGAGGAGCGGCGAAACATCTCGATGCCGGGTAACTGGCGCAGCTGGTCGTCGAGCGAGAGGGCTGCGGTGGTGCTGAGCTGCGTTGCGCTGAGGGTGCGTGTGGTGACGGGGCTTTCCAGTGCGCCGAGGGGTTCGCGATAGGCGGTGACGGTGATCTGCTCGGAAACGCCGGTGCGTTCGAGATGAACGGTTTGGTTGGCAGCGAGCTCAAAGAAGTTGCCGGCGAAGCCTTCGGCATCGACACGAATTTGGCACGGAATCTCGCACTCAAAGGTGAAGCGGCCGTCGGCGTTGGTACGGCCAAGGACGTGGCCTGCGGGTTTTTGCACGGAGGCACCGGCGATGGGGGTGTTGGCGGTGTCCTCAACCGTGATGGTCAGGCTGACTGGCGCCGCCGGAAGATGCAGGGTCGTTGCAAGGACCAGCGTCCCAGAGAGGATCGTCGATCGGAGCCACGGCGCCTGTTTCCGACTCGTTGCGGGCGCCAAGGCGGGCGAGCAGTTCGGCCACTGGGACGCGGTGGCGCGGTTCAATGAGCTGGGGTGCGATCTCGTGTAGAGGGACAAGAGCGAACGCACGTTCGGCCAGCCGGGGGTGCGGAATTTCCAGATCGGATTCACCGAGACAAAGGTCTCCCATCATCAGGATATCCAAATCGAGAGTGCGGGGGCCGTTGGCAACCTCGAGAACCCGGTCACGGCCGTACTCTCGCTCAACGGCCAGGAGGCGCGCGAGCAGGGTGCGTGGGGACAGACCTGTTTGGAGTGCGATCACGGCATTGACGAAGCGGGGCTGATCGGCGAACCCGACCGGCGCAGTGGAATAGAGCGAGGATCGGCACACGATCCGGCCGAGCGATCGCAAACGTTCGAGGGCGGCGGCGAGTGTGACGGCGGGCAGTCCAGCGGGGCTAGGGAGGTTTGCGCCCATTCCGATGTAGGCGGTCAGCATGGCCGCTGCTCGGTTTCGGCAGGCGAAGCGCGGCACACGGCGCGGAGGCGCAGAGACGCAGCTGTCAATGCGGCCAGTGCGGCGAGCCAGACGGCGAAGACGATGCGCACGGCCCATGCGGGGGCTACGCCGACGCGTTTGAGGAGGAAGGGAAGGAAGTTCCACGTGGTCATGTGGACATAGTCCCAGGGATCTTCCTGGAGGGAGGGGGTGTTGAGGCCCCAGGCATCCATGTGGCCGAGTGCGAAGGCAACGATGTTTTTCATGCGGAGCGCGATGACGAAGGTGGGATGGCCGAAGACCTCCATTTGATAGAGCTCGAGCGGCATCCAGAAGGCAAGCGAGGCGAGTTGGATGACGGTGCCGATGGCGAGGAGGGCGATGCCGATGATCCAGACTGGGTGGCTGAGTTCCGCACGAAAACGGAGCAACAGCGGAACGGCGAGCATCGCGGCAAGTTCAACGGAAGTGGAGACGTAGCGATCTCCCCAGGCGTCGTCGCCGCTCCATACGGTGTAGCGAGCGTAGAAGCAGATGTAGGCGAGCAGCATGAGGCCGGAGGCGATGGTGTAGGCGCGAATCGCGGGACTGAATCGCTTCCAGCCGAGGATGGTGACGAGGATGGCGAGGATGAGCAGCGGGTCGAAGAGGAAGATGGATTTTTCGGGTGCGAAGAGTGCGCCGAAGAAACCGAAGTGAAAGGGGGTCTCGAACGGGTAAGTTTTTGGCCAGTCGGGGTGGCGCGCGAGCGTTTCTTTGGCGACGACGCTGACGTAGGTGTTGGTAAACGAGCCGAAACGGTAGAACTGGTAGAGGCGATCGAGCAGGCCGAAGACGCAGAACACGGGGATCGCGGTAGCGGCGTACGTCTTGAGGCGGGGCCAGAACTCGGAGGCGTGCTCGAACCAAAGGATCAGAAGGACGAAGGCGACGCCGGCGAGAAGATCGAGGCCGGTGGTGAGGCGGGTGAGCAGGTTGAGGCCGAAGGCACCGGCGCCAATGAGCAGGGAGCGACGGCTGCCGGTCTGGAGCCACTCATATTCAAAGCAGAAACCGGTCACAGTGAGCAGAAAGATGTAGTTGTCCTCCATCATGTTCTGCGTGTAGTGCAGGTGGGTGGTAGCGATCAACAACGCGAGCGTGCCGGCGATGGAGTGATTGATGGTGAACGCGAATTGGCGCAGGAGGCGGAAACAGACCAGCGCCGTCAACACCGTGACGACGATGTTGGTGGAGTAGCTGACGAAGATGTTGCGGACCGTGGGGTCGGTGTCTTTGTAGTGGGCGAAGATCGGCAGGTTATCGAGGAAAGTGCCGATCATGTCCTGCGGGAGCATGAGGAGGGACTGGCCGATGCCATACCAGCTTTGCAGGCGGCCGCCGCGGCCGTGGACGCCGAACTCGGGATACTCCCAGTCGTAGACCGGCGGCTCGGAGGTCCAGAAGGCGTGGGTGGAGTTGAGGCGGTGCTGCGTGTCGGCGGTGCCGAGTTCGCCGGATTGAACGACAAAGGCGATGAGTCCCGCGACAAGACCGAGAAGAAAGACCGGGTCGCGAAACCACGAGCGGACACGCATACCTTCAGGGTATCGCGGCGGGGCGTCCTGCTCCTCAGTGCACGCCGTTCTCTGGTAGCATCCTTTTCGGAGAACATTTCACGATGGATTCGATTGACGGTGGCGCACTGGGCATCCGGCGCAATGAAGATATCGCACTCGACCTGCTTAAATTTGTCGCTGGAACTTCCGGTGTAGGCCGCCCTGCAGCCGGCTCGACCGGGTTCAGCGGAGCAGCTGCGACCAAGCCCGAAGAATATGTGAACCAACTGCTTGAGCTCTATGGCCGCTGCCTGAAGGCGGTCGAAGGCAAAGGGGCATCGCAATAGCTGCTGAACCCATGGTGCGCGTTGCGGTCGTAGGAGCAGGCGCATTCGGCCGCAACCATCTTCGCGTGTACCGCGAGCTGGAAACGAGTGGCGTGCCGGTCGCCCTCGCTGCGGCGGTGGAGCCCGATGCCAAGCGCGCCGAAGAGACGACCCAGAGCTACAGCATTCCGGTTTTTGCGAGCGTGGACGAACTGCTGCGCGCGGGAGTGAACTGCACTGCGGCAAGTGTTGCCGTGCCGACGGTGCATCACCATGCAGTTGCGTCGGTGCTGCTGGATGCGGGGCTGGACCTGCTGGTGGAGAAGCCTCTGGCGGCCACGTTGGCGGAAGCAGACGAGCTGCTCACGCTGGCTGAGAAGAAAGGGCGCATTCTGCAGCCGGGGCATCTGGAGCGTTTCAATCCGGCGGTGCTGGCGGTGCAACCCAAGGTGCGCCGGCCCATGTTTTTTGAAGCGCATCGGCTCTCGGTGTTCACGCCGCGGGCGCTCGATGTGGACGTCGTGCTGGACCTGATGATTCACGATCTGGACATTGTGCTGACCTTTGCGAACTCGCCAGTGCGCGAGGTGCGCGCGGTGGGGTTGCCGATTTTGTCGCCTAAAGTGGATATTGCGAATGTGCGCGTGGAGTTCGAATCAGGCTGTGTGGCGAATTTCACGGGGTCGCGCGTGTCGACGGAGCGGGTTCGCAAGCTAAGGTTCTTTGAGCCTCGGCAGTATGTGTCCATCGATTATGCGCGGCGCGATCTGCTGGTGATTCGGCTCGATGGGAGTGTGCCGCTGGAAATTGCGGCTGCGCTCGAAGGCGGCACGATCGATCCGGCAGTGCTGGCGCAATTGGCCGCGGGCGCGAAGAGCGGACCGGGGCCGGGATTGTCGTTCGCGAAGCCTCCGGTGCAGCCGGGCGAACCGTTGCGGCTGGAGATCGAGTCGTTTGTTGAGTCGGTGCGGACGAGAAAACCGGCGCGTGTCACTGCTCGCCAAGGTCGCGACGCGTTGGAGTTGGCGCTGGAGATTCAGGCCTCGATGGCGGCGCATGCGGTGCGGGCCGGGCTGCAGGACTTCTTCGAACCACCTGCGAGCTAATCAAATTCCAGAGCGGCCTTGCCGGGGCTGAAGCCCGGAGACACTTCGCATTCGTCTACGGCACGACTGAAGTCGTGCCCTGTTACACGGCCCCATGGTTCAGATGCGGGCGCCAGCGCGCGACGTGGGCGCAGTAGTCGGTGTACTCCGGACCAAAAAGACGGCGCAACGTTGGCTCTTCGTAGACGATGACGAAGAGATGCGTGACGAGCAGGAATCCGCAGACAAAGGCGAAGAGACCCCACGACGTGAAGTAGAGAGCTGCTCCTGCCAGAGCGGTTGCGGCTCCGATGTACATCGGGTTGCGGACGAAGCGATAGGGTCCGCGGATCACGAGGCGGCGCGGCGGATCGAAGGGAGCAGGTGTGCCCTTGCCGATCCAAGCGAAGGCGCCAACGCACCAGAGCGCGAAGGCCGCACCGAGAATGCAGATCGCGACGCCTGCGATTTGTGCCCAGCCGATTTCGGCGGGGCGGCTGATGCCGGCCCATGCCAGCACGCGTGAAGGCAGGTAGACCAGAACGAAACCAGTGAACAAAGTTGCGTAGGTGATCGTGCGCATGAGGACGAACATCTCTTTTCTCCTTTCGTGGCGTGAGTTGGCGATTGGTTTCAGGCGATTCCGAGGGTGCGGTTCAGAAAGCCGACGACGTACTTCCACAGCAGGTAGTAGCCGGCCAGGGCTGCGAGGAAGCATGGTGCGATCCAGGCGTATGGCACATAGACCGCGTGGAACCAAGTCACTCCGCGCGATCCCAAGCTAAGAATGCCGAGGCAGCTGCCCAGGATTGCTCCCGAGGGTACCAGCACCAGAGGCAGCAGTGCGCCGTGCAGACCGAGCGGCAGATGAGTTCGCGTGTGCGAACCCAGCCAGAGCATGTTCCAGAGGGCCCACAGGCTTGGCACCAGTGCCATCGGAAACACGAGGCCGCGTTCCATGGGGAAGGGAAACTCCAGCACCAGACGAGTGACGATGAAACCGGTCAGCATCAGCGGCAGGCCGAGTGTGGGCACAAAGGCTCCTGCAAGGAATGCGCGTAGGTAGGGATGGGGGTTCATGGTGTCCTCACTTTCCGATCAGAGGTAATAGAGAAGCACGGGGATCGATGCGGGCAGCGCCAGAGCGAAGATCGCGAGTCCACCGGCAAGCGCCCAATCGAACCAAGGCACAGAGACAGGCCGAGCATCGAGCCGCCGCAACATCTGCGGCCAGAGATCGCGGTGCGGCTCTGCGTCGCCGATGGGCGGGAGTGACCCTTTGAGCAGTTGTTTGATTCGCTCTTCGTCGTGTGCATTCATGGTGTAATCCCCTGTTGTTGTAGATCTGTGCGAAGCAGTCGCAGTGCGCGGAAGACGCGCACCTTGACTGCGGTGACGGAGATGCCGAGAGCGGCGGCGACTTCTTTGTGCGGCAGCTCCTCGATAACTGCGAGAACGGCGGCAATGCGCAACTTAGGCGGCAGACGCGAGAAGGCGGCTGCGGTTTTGCTGCGAATCTCTGCCGATATGGCCGGATCGCCCGTCGACGCAGCCGCAACGTCGACGAGCAATTCAGTCTCTGCTTTCTGCGTGCGGAGCCAGTCGATTGCGGCGTGAGTGGCGATGGTGCGGGCCCAAGCCTCAAATCCGCGCGCAGGATCGAAGCGAGCGTGAGAACGATAGATGCGCCAGAAAGTTTCCACCGTCAGATCCTCGGCCGCGGACGGGTTGCGGACGATGCGCAGGAGCCAGCCGTAAACCGTGCGCTGGTACATCCGGAAAAGCGTTTCGAATGCGTCGGGGAAGGTTTCCGGATGGCCGCTCCGGAACTCTTCGAGGACGGTTCTTGTCTCGTCCTGCATCCGGGCTTCCCCTTTCACTTAGGCTTACTGGGTTTCGCGCAAGAAGGTTACATCGGGCGCTACTGGAGTGCGAGGAGGGACGAGAAACAGTTACTTTGGCCGTGAAAAGGAAAAGTGAAACGAACTCGAAGTAAAGCGATTTTGATGGGGAAAATCTTGTCACAAGCTGGCTTGACAGGTTCCGTCTACAGCTTTAGTGTTGGCAGCCGGGAGAGGCGCAGAATCTTTCTCGTCTTGAGAAGTCAATCGATCACCTTTTAGACATCGGAGAACGTGTGATGAAGAGCCTTGGATTGCGGATCGTCGCAGCCGGATTGATGGGATGTGGACTTGTGTTGTCAGCCGCGGCACAAGATGCACCGAAGCCGGCGTATCTCGACACCAACCTGCCGCCGGAGAAGCGCGCAGCGGATCTGGTGAGTCGCATGACGCTGGAAGAGAAGGCCACCCAGCTGGTGAATCAGGCGCGTGCGATTCCGCGGCTGAACATCCCGCGGTATGACTGGTGGAGCGAGTCGCTGCACGGCGTGGCGGTGAATGGAACGACTGAGTTTCCCGAGCCGATCGGCCTGGGGGCAACCTTCGACCCGGCGACTATCCATCAGATGGCGGTGGACATCAGCATCGAAGCGCGTGTGAAGCACGAGATGGCGGTGAAAGAGAACGGAGGCTATAGCCGTATCTTCCAGGGGCTCGACTTCTGGGCGCCGAACATCAACATCTTCCGCGATCCACGGTGGGGCCGCGGGCAGGAAACCTACGGCGAGGATCCTTACCTGACGGGGCGCATGGGAGTGGCGTTCGTAAAGGGCATGCAGGGCGACGATCCGCGCTACTATCGCGTCATCTCGACGCCGAAGCACTACGATGTGCACTCCGGACCGGAGCCGACGCGCCACACGGCCAATGTGGACGTGAGCCTGCACGACGAACTGGACACCTATCTGCCTGCGTTTCGCGCGGCAGTGGTGGAAGGCAAAGCGGACAGCGTGATGTGCGCGTACAACAGCATCAACGGGCAGCCTGCCTGCGCGAACGAGTTTCTGCTGCAGGATGAACTGCGCGGCTGGTGGAACTTCCAGGGATATGTGGTGAGCGATTGCGGCGCGGTGCTGGATATTCACGCCGGACACCACTTCAACACGACGCAAGCCGAGAGCTCAGCGGTGAGCCTGCGGCGCGGCATGGATAACGAGTGCGTGGACTTTACCTTCGACGTGAAGGACGACCACGACTACAAGCCCTATCTGGATGCGGTGCACGAGGGCTACCTGAGCGAGAGCGAGATCGATCGCGCAGTGACACGGCTATTCACGGCGCGGATCAAGCTGGGAATGTTCGATCCGCCGGAGATGGTGCCTTACTCGAAGATCGACGAGAAGGAATTAAACAGCGAGGAGCATCGGGCCCTGGCGCGCACACTGGCGAACGAGTCGATGGTGCTGCTGAAGAACGACGGCGTGCTGCCGTTGAAGACGACGGGCACCAAGATCGCCGTGGTGGGTCCGCTGGCCAACCAGACGCGCGTGCTGCTGGGCAACTACAACGGCATTCCGACGCATACGGTCTCGATCCTGGAGGGAATCAAGAAGGAGTTTCCGAAGGCGACGATCACCTATGAGGCGGGAACGCAGTTCCTGGGAACCGATGCGGCGCCGGTGCCGACGAGCGCGCTCACGGTGGACGGCAAGCCGGGCATCAAAGCGAGCTATTCGAAGCTCGACATGAGCAATCTGAACGACCCGACTGCAGCGAAGCCGGTGGCCGAGCGCGTGGAAGAGACGATTGACGCCACGAAGAGCAGCATTCCGGCGGAAGCTGCGTCGGTGACGCCGCTGGCGATTCGCTGGCAAGGCATGCTGACCGCGACGGAGACGGGCGACTACAACCTGGGCATGGTGGCGTCAGGATTTTTCAGGATGCAACTGGACGGCAAGAACGTGACCTCAAGCTATGGGGGAGACGGAAAGACCGCGAAGCTCGGGCGCGTGCATCTGGAGGCGGGCAAGGCGGCGAAGCTGGAGGTGCAGTACGCAGCCGGCTTCGGAAGCGAAGAGATGAAGGCGCAGCTGGTGTGGTCGAAGGTGGATTTGAAGCCGCAGTCGGCTGCAATCGATGCCGCGAAGAAGGCCGATGTGGTGGTGGCGGTTGTGGGCATCACGAGCGAACTGGAAGGCGAAGAGATGCAGGTGAGCGAGCCGGGCTTTAAAGGCGGCGACCGCACAAGCATCGACTTGCCGAAGCCGGAACAGGATCTGCTGGAGGCGCTGGCCGCGACCGGTAAGCCGCTGGTGGTGGTGTTGACGAACGGCAGCGCGTTGGCGGTGAACTGGGCTGCAGAACATGCGAACGCGATTGTCGATGCGTGGTATCCGGGCGAGGAAGGCGGATCGGCGGTTGCAGAGACGCTGGCGGGCGTCAACGATCCGGGAGGCAAGCTGCCAGTGACGTTCTACAAGGGCGTAGACCAGCTGCCGCCGTTCGAGGACTACGCGATGAAGGGCCGGACCTACCGGTACTTCACAGGCACGCCGTTGTATCCGTTCGGCTATGGACTGAGTTACACGAAGTTCGCCTTCAGCAAGCTGACGTTGCCGACGACGCCGGTGAAGGCGGGCGATGCGACGACGGCGGCGGTGACGGTGACGAACACGGGCAAGGTTGCCGGCGATGAGGTTGCCGAGCTTTACCTGAGCTTCCCGAAGGTGGACGGGGCTCCGCTGCGCGCCCTGCGCGGATTCGAGCGTGTGCATCTGGCGCCGGGCGAATCGAAGACGGTGGAGTTCAAGCTGCATCCGCGCGATCTGAGCATGGTGACCGAGGCAGGACAGCCGATTATTGCCGAAGGGCACTACACAGTGAGCGTGGGCGGCGGACAGCCGGGCACGAATGCACCGACGGTGGATGGCGGCTTCGATGTGGCGGGCACATACTATTTGCCTGATTGATCGAGACTGATTGTGCGGTTACGGCGGGCGCTCTTCGGAGCGTCCGCTTTGTTTTGGTCTGATGTTTTGTCGCGTGGGAACATTCGCTGCGGGCGCGGTGTCTACAGAAGCACAGTGGTTCCGAACGGGATGAGCACGCCTTGGACCTCGGCGACAGAATTTCATCGCAGGGGTGGTTGAGACTCCGCGCCCGCGCCGATTGCGGCGTTGCGTGTGGGAGATCGCGCGCCTGTGCCTCTTGTTTCGGCGCGACTGCAGAGCTTGCGGCCTGGTCTGAGCGAGCAGGCCGCGAGCAGGAGGCACGCCATGTTTGAAGATTCCACGTTCGAGTCGACAGGCAGAATCCGGACGCGCAGCCGCGGCTGGATGATCGCAACCTTTCTCTTCAATGGAGCAATCCTTCTCGGGTTGATCCTGATTCCCCTGATCTATCCCGAAGCGTTGCCGCGTGCAAGTGCGAGTTTTCTGCTGACGGCGCCGCCTCCGCCGCCCACGGCGCCGCCTGTACAGCAAGAGCCACGACGCGCGTTTCAGGGAAGATCCGAGATGCTGGGGACTCATTTGCTGCTGCCTTCGCAACTTCCGACAACGATCGGGCACTGGGAGGGGCGAGAAGAGGAAGGGCCTTCGACGTTGCTGAGTTTCGATAACGGCAATGGGATGCCGGATGGAGCGACAGGCGTCTTCCGCAGAAGGGCGACGGTTGTACATCCCGATGTGGCGGGGCCGGTGCGTCTCTCTTCGGTGCTGGTAGCGGGTCTGGCGTTGTACAAACCTGCACCGCCCTATCCAGCGATTGCGCGCGAGGCGGGCGTGCAGGGAACGGTGATGCTGCAGGCGATGATTTCGAAGAATGGGACGATTGAGAATCTGCGCGTGGTGAGCGGGCCGGCGCTTCTGCAGCAGGCTGCGCTCGATGCAGTGAAGTCGTGGCGCTATCGGCCTTATCTGTTGAACAATCTGCCGGTCGAAGTGGAGACGACGGTGAACGTGGTCTTTACGCTGGGCCGCTAAGTTTCTCGCGGGTTAGCTCGTTCCATTGCGCGATGGTATCGGGCATGGGCGGGCTGATCAGGCCGGGATGAATGCGGGCCAGTGGCGTTTGGGGATTAATCGGACCATTCTGGTCACGCAGCGCGCCCTTGACCCAGCCGATGGCGGCGAGGCCTTCGCGTCCGGTGAAGCGTTGCTCGATATAGAACCAGCGGTCGTCCCAACACACCAAGCGAGACCCAATGGTGAAGGCAGAGAACAGTGGCAGGGAGCGGCGATAGGTCATCCACACCGCGCCGACGAGAGGCTGCCAGCGCGAGCGAACGATGTGTTCGAGCAGGCCGCTGCGCGCCAGCAGATGCATCCGCGCGTAGTCCATCACGCTGAGGTAGCGCGCGTTGTTCATGTGCAGGTTGAAGTCGATGTCGTGGGGCCAGACATGCATGCGGATGCAGTCTTCGTCGAGGACGGCCATAGGTGGAAGCGGCCGCAAGTGCTGGCGGATGGCCAGTGCGGGAATGCGGACGAAGCTGATGAAGTGCGACACCGGGCGCTCCCTGCGTTTCAGTCTAAGAGCATGGCGTGGCTGGCGCTGTGACAGCCTCATCGGCGACAATCGCATCTGTCATGCGAAATCTTTCCCGCCGCAACTTTTTGAAGACTGCTTCTGCTGCAGCCATTGCCGCTGCTGCTCAGAGCAATGCCGCCCCCAACAGCCAGCGTGTGTTTGTCGGTTCTGGTACCGAGAACGGGATCCTGGCCTATGACTGGGATTCTGCGACCGGAGAATTGACCGCAGCCGGTGTCGCTGCGCACGTGTCGACGGTGGATTGGCTGATCTACTCACACGACGGCAAGACCCTGTTTGCGGCGTGCGAGCTCGATAGCTTCAACGGCAAGCCTACCGGCGAGGTGGCGAGCTTCAGCGTGCACGACGGCGCGCTTCAGCCGCTTTCGGCGGAGAATTCGGCCGCGAAGGGAACGTGTCATATCGGGCTCGATCGCACTGGGCGTGTGTTGCTCTCGGCGGACTATGGCGGCGGCGCGGCGGCGAGTTTTCTGGTGACGGACGGCAAGCTGAGTCCAGCGGTCTGGACGGAGCACTACACGGTGCACGGGCCTAACCCAGATCGACAAGAGGCGGCGCACGCGCACTTCTGCTCGTTCTCGCCGGATAATCGCTTTGCGTATATCAATGACCTGGGCGGCGACATGATTCACATCTATCGCCTGGATACGGCGACGGCGCAGTTGATGAAGGCCGGAGCGTACCACTCAAAGCCCGGAGCGGGACCACGGACGCTGCACTTTCATCCCAACGGGCATACGGCCTATTGCATGAACGAAATGGCGTCGTCGGTCGATGTGCTGACGTGGCATAAGACTGATGGAAGCTTTTCGGTGGTGACGACGATTGAGCTGCTACCGGCGGACGACAAGAGCACGGTGGTGTCGACTGGGTGCGACACGGTGATCACGCGCGACGGGCGTTTTGTCTACTTTGCCAATCGCGGCCAGGATTTTCTCTACGGTTTCAAGGCTGAGGCGAAGACGGGAGCTCTGACGCCAATCAAGCGGTTCAATTGCGGCGGGAAGACGCCGCGAAACTTTGTGCTCGATCCGACGGAGCGCTGGATGCTGGTGGCGAATCAGAATTCGAGCTGGATCAGTGTGTTTGCGCGCAATCCGATGACGGGCGAGCTGGCGGAGCAGGGGAAGAATTTTCCTGCGGCGACGCCGATGCGGATTCTGTTTGCGTAGGGCAGGATGACAGCGGTTGGGATGGATCGTGTTTTCCCACCCAAGCAAAGCTTGGATGGGGCACCCCAAGTCGTGCGAATTGATGCCCAAGCAAACTGCACGAAGACAGTTCGAGAGACTTCTCTGCTAGGCGCCCATGAGGGCAGGGCGGCGGACAGCGACGGCGGAGAGCGAGTCGGTTTCTTCGGCTGCGGGAGCCGCGACGGGAACGCGTACGAACTCCCATGCAGAGCGGTCTTTCAGCAGGCGTGAGACGAGCGCGGTGTGCATGGCGTGCCCTGCGCGCTCGGCGACGACGTGACCCTCGATGCGGCGGCCGGCGAGGGCGAGATCGCCGATCAGGTCGAGCACTTTGTGGCGGACGTACTCGTCCTTGAAGCGGAGAGGGCCGTTTTCGGGGCCTTTGGGACCCAGCACGATGGCGTTCTCGGGGCTGGCGCCGCGAATCAAGCCCATGTCGCGCAGCTTCTTTTCGTCGGCCTTGTAGCCGAAGGTGCGTGCGCCGGCGATCTGTGTGCCATAGGTGTCGGCAGCCAGATCGACACTGGCGTCCTGTTTACCGATGGGGGCGGGGAAGTCGATGGTGTACTGAATGCGATAGCCCGAGCCCGGATAGACGGCGATGAACTTGTTGCCTTCGCGGACTTCGACCGGTTTGAGCACGCGCATATATTCGCGGCGGCGGCGCTGCACATGAATGCCGCTGTCGAGAATGGCGTCGACATAGGGCTGGGCACTGCCGTCGAGAATCGGGAGTTCGAGGTTGTCGAGCTCGACGATGACGTTGTCGATTCCCATGCCGACGAGGGCAGAAAGAAGATGCTCCGTGGTGGAGATCAGTACGCCCTGGCGCATGAGGCTGGTTGCGTAGCTGACCTTGGCGACGTTGCGACCGATGGCGGGGATTTCGAAGTCGTCGAGGTCGGTGCGGCGAAAGACAATGCCGGAACCGGCCGGAGCCGGCAAGAGGCGCATGGAAACGGGTACGCCGGAATGCAGACCGACTCCCGTGAAGGCGAGCGGTTCAGCGAGCGTCTGCTCCATGTGGGTCGAGTGTGACAGAGGGCCCTCTTTTACTGTGGAAAACTTGCAATCGCTAGATTAGACGTGAAATGCGGAATGGGCCTGTGGCATTTTAGCCACAGAGTGGAGTTGGTCTGCCACTTTTTCGGGCGGCGAATGGAATTCGAAGATTGACATAAATTAATGAAAAATTAGGAGGTTAAATGTGATGGGTGCGGGACGCCTAAAGCAGAGGCCGAGCTTGCCGCTCGTTCTTTCGAGGAATCCCGCGAAGGTCGGTACGGCATGTTCCGCATACAATCAGACCCGGTGAAATCACAAACGGTGGGCAACGACAACGAAGTGCAGGGTGTGCCGATGCGTGCCTTGCTGGCTGGCGCGCGGCAGAAAGAGAACGCGACCTGGTCGAACTGACGAAGAGACTGGTCGTTTCGGAGTCGCCTTCGGACGATAAGGCTCGTGTGGATGCGTGCGTCGCGGTGGCTGCTGCGCACGCGAAAGGGCTGGGAGGCCGGGTCCGGCTTCATCGGCAAAGAGCATTTGGCGATGTGCTGGAGGTGCGATTCGGGCCGCGATCGAAGGATGGTCGAACTCTGCTGCTCGGGCATCTGGACACGGTTTGGCCGGTGGGCACACTGAAAGAGATGCCGTGCCGGGTGAGCGACGGACGCCTGTGCGGGCCGGGCACACTCGATATGAAGGCCGGCGTGGCGATGGCCTTCACCGCGATCGAGATTCTTATCGAGGCGAATCTGCTCGGGCGTGAAGTTGTGCTGCTGCTCAACAGCGAAGAAGAGATTGGGAGTCCCGTGTCGCGCCCGATCACGGAGCGGTTGGCTGCGGAGTGCGTGGCTGTCTATGTGCTCGAGCCGGCGCAAGGGTTGGCCTACAAGACGGCACGCAAAGGCACGGGCAATTGGCGCATCGATGTGCGAGGTGTCGCCGCTCATGCGGGTGTGGACTTTGAAAAGGGCGCGAGCGCGCTACTGGAATTGTCGCGTGCGATGCAGACGGTGAGCGCATGGACCGATATGAAGCGAGGTTTGACGGTAAGCGTCGGAACGGCCGGAGGCGGCAGCAAGACGAACGTGATTCCCGCAGACGCCTGGGCCGAAGTAGATGTGCGGATTGCGCGAAAGTCCGATGAGCCGCGCATCGAGCGCAAGTTTGCGGCGCTGCGTTCGCACGACAAGCGATGTTCGTTGATTGTTTCAGGTGGAGTGAATCGTCCGCCGATGGAGCGGACGGCTGGGACGGTGAAGCTCTATCGTAAGGCGCGCGCGCTTGCTGCGGAGCTGGGTTTCAGTCTCGATGAGGCCGCGACGGGCGGGGCGTCGGATGGGAATTTTACTTCGGCACTGGGTATTCCGACGCTGGATGGAATGGGCGCTGTAGGCGAAGGGGCACATGCTTCGCATGAGTCCGTGGTGCTGGAGCATTTGGCGCCGCGGACTGCGCTTTTGGCGGGAATGCTCTCGGCAAGTTCATAGTTGCGAGATCGTAGTTCACAGAAGATGGGGGCAGCACGAGCGACGGGTTTTGGTACAGACCAATCGGTGTGGCGAAGGTTCTGCGATCTGCGATCTGGCGCCCGATGTCTCTACGGATGGTGCATGTAGTTTGCCGCGAAGAAGTATCCGGCGGTGATGAAGCCGATGAGTGCCACGGTCCAGCGCATCACACGCTGATTGATCCTGCGGCTGTAGTGTGCGCCGAAGTAGCCGCCGATGCCGGCGACGATTGCCATCTCCAGGCAGAAACGCCACTGTACCCGACCCGCTGCGATGAACGCGCACACGGGGATGCCGATGGAGACGACAGCGGTGACAACTTTGAGTGCATTCATCTCGTGGATGTCGTGGACGCCGCAGATGCCGAGGAGCGCCATGACCAGGAATCCGCCGCCCGCGCCGAAGTAGCCCACATAGACGCTGACGATCACCATGCCAATGAGCAGCCATGTGTTGTATCGCTTGCCGCCGGAGAGCGTTTGCAGCCATTTGCCAAGCGGAAAACTGAGCACGAACATGACCGCGGCGAAGAGCAGCAGCCATGGAAGCAGCTCGCGGAACATCTTATTTCCGGTTTTGAGAAGGAGCTCGCCGCCCAGCCATCCGCCGACGCCAGAGGCGACAGAGATCGGCAGGAGCTTCCATCCGTACTCGCGCAGGAGATGGCGGAAGGCGACGAGCGAGGTGAGCTGGCCCGGCCAGAGGGCAACGGTGTTGGTGGCTTGCGCGGAGACTGCTCCCACGCCAACGGCCGAGGTGCCGGCGATCAAAGCCGGGAGCGAGAGAAACGAACCACCGCCTGCGATGGCGTTTAACACGCCCGCAAATAGGGATGCGACAGGGAGCCAGAGAAGATGAAGATAGGACATGATGCCGACGGACATACTTCACTTTAACGGCGCAGCGCATAAAGATGTATAAGGCTTTTGCGTTGATCGAGTTGGATCCGGCATATCGACGCGGGCGTCCTGATACACTCCGAGGAGAAAGAAACTGGAGCTATCGTTTCGGATGAAGCATCTTGTGTTCGCATCGCTCTTTTTGTCCGCCGGCTTCGCCGTGGCAAGCGCGCAGACAGCGTCGGCGCCCGCGGCTACGGCGAAAGCTGCAAAACCGGCTAAGTCCGCAGCATCTTTGAAGGCTGCCGCCGGCGCCTTCAGATTGCCGCCGGGGATTCCGCGCGGGCGCGGTCTCATCAAGACCGCATTCACGCTGCGGTATCAGGATCTGAAGATTGGTACGGGTGCTGAGGCCGAGCCCAACAAAATCTATAAGGTGCTCTACACGGGATATCTTGCGGCGGACGGTCACAAGTTCGACTCATCGGAAGACCATCGTCAGCCGCTCCGCGACAAAGACGGCAAGCCGGTGATGGGAGACGACGGCAAACCCAAACTCGCCGATGCGCAGCCGATTAGCTTCGTGCAGGGTTTCGGCCGTGTGATTCCGGGCTTCGATCAGGGCTTTGACGGCATGAAGGTCGGCGGCAAACGCAGACTCTTCATTCCCTGGCAGCTTGCCTACGGTGCACGCGGAAGACCTGGTCCCGATCCTGCGCATCCGGGCATTCCTGCGAAGGCGGATCTTATTTTCGACGTCGAGCTGGTGGATGTTGCGGAGATGCAGATGCCGCCTCACCATCCGGTGGCGAACCCGATGCATCCGGGCATGACGTTGCCGCCGGGACATGTTCCGATGGGAGCCAGAACTCCCGAAGGCGCAGAGAAGCCTGCGACGCCTGCAGGCCAATCGGCACAGCCCACTTCGCCGGCTCCGTCGTCGAGTGCGCCGCAGCAAGAGACGAAGCCCGCGACTCCGCCGCCCGCGGAGCAACCAGCGCAGCAGCCGCAGACCGAAACGAAGCCACAGTAGGATGTGGGTTATGCCGCGCTGGAAGGTAACTCCAGCGTGGCTGCGAGTAACTGGCGGGTGTAAGCCTCGCGAGGAGCCGCGCAGAGCGTCTCCACTTCGCCTATCTCCACGAGCCGGCCTTTTCCGTGACTGCGATGCGTGTGCTGAGATAGCGCACGCCTGATCTCTGTGTGAATGATCAGTCGAGCTTGGGGTGTTGCTTGTGGAAGTCGGTCGCCTGTTGATATGCCTGCGCGAATGCAGCTAGATGCTGGTCGCGATAGTGGCCGGCGAGAAATGTAAGCGAGACGGGCGTACCGGGACCGCCAATGTCGTCGTTGTCGCCGTCGTCAATCTGTGGCGGCTTAGGCGCATCGGATCCTCGAAAGCCGTTGGGGACGATCAGGGCTGGATGCCCGGTGAGATTGGTCGCGACAAGCTGTTTGCCGGTGGTGGGTGTGACGATGATGTCGACCTGATCGAAGAGCGCCGAGACTTGCTGGACGGCAAGAGACCGCGCGCGATTGGCTTGGATGTATTCCACTGCGGGATAGAAGCGGGCGACACGGAATAGATTGGGCCAGTCTTCCGATCCTTGCGCGGTGAGCAGGCTGTCGTGGCCGCTCCGGGTGAGATCGTCGAAGGCTGCTGCGGCTTCTGCTGTCAGCAAGTCGGCCATGGCTCCGTAGGGCAGATTGGGCAGCTCGAGCGGAATCAGCTTCACGCCCATGCTGCGCAGTTTATCGAGTGCGGCGAGATCGTAGCGCTGGTCGTACGCGCGGCGTGCGTGGGCTGCGATTTGCTCGGCATGGCGCTTTTCGCGTTCCTTCTTCTTGTCGGGCGTTTCGTTCGCGAGGGCTTCTTCTGGTTTGAGCGAAGGCAGCGGGTCGAATTCGCTTTTGAGGTAGCCGATGCGCAAGGAGCGCCAATCGCCGGATGCAGGCCAGCTGAATTCTGCGGGTGCGGCCGAAGTGTCCTTTCCGTCGGGGCCGGTGATGGTTTGCAGAACGAGCGCGCAGTCTTCCGCGGAGCGTGCGATGGGGCCGAGCTTATCCATTGTCCAACTCAGGGCCATGGCCCCGGTGCGCGGGACGAAGCCGAAGGTCGGACGCAGACCGGTTGTGCCGCAGCGCGTGGATGGCGACGAGATGGAGCCCAGCGTTTCGGAGCCGATGGCGAACGGTAGGCAGCCGGCAGCGACCGCGCTTGCCGGACCTGCCGAGGAACCACTCGAGCCTTGCTTTGGGTTCCACGGATTACGTGTGCGGCCGCCGTACCAGACATCGCCCATGGCGAGCGCACCCAGCGTGAGCTTGGCGACAAGAATTGCACCGGCTGCGTCGAGGCGCTGGACGACGGTTGCGTCTTCGTCGATGACCTGATGTTCGAAGCCTCCGGCGCCCCAGGTGGTTGGAGAGCCCTTCACGGCGAGCAGATCTTTCGCGCCCCAGGGAATGCCGTGCAGGGGGCCGCGATATTTGCCTGCAGCGATTTCGGCGTCGGCGGCCTTGGCCTGTGCCAGCGCGCGTTCTTCGGTGAGGTTAGTGAAGAAGTGCAGTTTCGTGTCGTAGAGCTTGAGGCGGGCGAGGAACATCTGGGTGAGGCCGAGCGAGGTGATCTTGCGGGTGCGTAACAGCGATCCGAGGTCGGCGACGGTTGCGAAGGCGAGGTCCTCGATGCGGGCGGGAGCATCGGGCACAATCCCGATTGGAACAAAGGAAATTATGTTCCGGTTTCCGCCGGGCACCGTTGCCCCCGGCGGCATGGGATGAAATACGTAGGCAGGTGCGACTGAGTTGGGCAGTTTGAGCTTGCGGATTGCCTTGTAGGAGCCGTTGTTGTCGACGAGACCATCGATCATCATCTTCTTCTGCTCGTCGGTGAATGGCCCGATTGCGGCCAGCACGGCAGCCTGATCGATCATCTCCGGAGTGATCGTTGGCGGTTTCGATTGATCGGTATCTTGTGCCTGTGCGGCGAGTGTGTAGAGAATTCCGGGAAAGAGCGGAGAAGCGATGCCAATGCGGCTGCAGGCGGAGAGAAAGCCGCGACGATCGAGCGTCATCGGGAGTCCTTGAAATGGGAATGCCTTCAGCGATCACTATAGAGGACGGATCTCGGGCTAAGTTGTCAGGCGATCGGGGGAGATGGCATCGAGAGGCCAGTGCGAGAGAGCAACGCGTTTGGTGCCTTCGATTGAGATGGTCAGTTCGGAGATGCCGGGCTGGAGGCCGTAGACGCGGCTGGTGAGCGCTTCTCTGCCGCCGATGAAGGACTCGATGACAGACCCATCGAGGAAGAGGCGCAATGAGGGGCGCGGCCAAGGCAGATTGGGAAGAGGGAAGTGAATGTCGCCGCATTGGACGGAGTCGCCGGCGATGTCGATGAGGAGCTCCCAGACGGTTGCGCTAGAAGTAAGCAGTTGAACGGAGACGCGGCGGGTGGAGAATCCTGCAGTGAATTGGATCTCGTGACGGAGGTCGTCGAGCTTGATGCGGTGAGGCTGGCCGGGCTCGAGTGATGTGCGCTCCTCCGGCCCGCGCAGCGATTCGATCTCATGGGCGGGCTTCATTTCGAGCTGGCCCTGCGCGCCGATGGTGAGGACGCGCGGTAGAGACATGGCGCCTGCCCATCCGGCAGCGGAGAATTCGGATTCGGGGCGGGTCTCGCGCAGCCAGCCCCACAAGATGCGGCGGCCATCGGGCGCACGGAAGCTCTTGGGCGCATAGTAGGCGCCGTGGTCGAGTACGCCTTCGCGCTTGGGCGTGAAGCGATGAGTCTGGCGGTCGTAATCGCCAGTTGCCCAGATGACCTTGCCTTCGGTCGAATAGAACAGGCAGTGTTGTCCGTTGATCTCGAAGAAATCGGGGCACTCCCACATCTCGCCGCTGTCGCATGGATTGGCTGCGACCTTGCCGTTGGGCTTGCCTTCGGCGAGTTTGTGCAGGTACTCCCAGTGGCGCAGGTCCTGCGACCGGTAGAGCAGGACGCAGCCGCCTTTGCCGCGCTCGCCCGAACCGATGCCGAGATACCAGCCATCGTCTTCACGCCAGGGACAGGGATCGCGAAAGCCGGTGACGGTCATTCCTTCGGGCGGCGTCGCGATGACAGGAGTCGCGAGTTTGTTCCAGTGGAGCAGGGACTCATCGGCGGCGGTGGCGAGCATCTGTGTTTCGCGCAGCCTGTCGTTGCCGTCGTGCAGCGTGACCTGATCGGGTGGAGCATTCTGCACGCCGGTATAGATGAAGGTCGGGGTTCCATTGAGGACAACGGCAGAGCCGCTGAAGCAGCCTTCGCTGTCAGGCCCGCCTGGAGTGGGTGCAAGTGCGATCGGTTCGTGCTTCCAATGCACCATGTCGGTGCCGATGGCATGGCCCCAGTGCATGTCGCCCCACACTGCCGCGTGCGGATTGAGCTGGTAGAAGAGGTGGTACTTGCCCTTCCACCAAATGGGGCCGTTGGGATCGTTCATCCAGTTATGGGGCGGGAGCAGATGATACTCAGGCCTGTTGTCGTCGTGTGCGGGATCGGGACCGAGAGCTGCGCCGCGGTGGGGCAAGAGGAGCGCGCCCGTGCCACATGCGAGAGCGGCGAGAAAGCGGCGTCGATCAAGTGCCGGACTCACGCGAGGACTCCTGACGGCATGCTCATTTTGCCGGGGTCAGCTTAAGGGCGTAGCCATAGTGGCAGGTCGCGCCATCGGGCAGAGTGATGCTCAGAGCCTCGGCGCCCTGAGTCCACGTGACCTTACCGGTCGAACCGAGCAGCTCGATGTTCCCGACCGGCAGCGACGCGCCTTCGTGTGCCCAGCCCAGCGAGCGAATGACGGCTTTGCGGGAAGTTGCTCCTTCTGCGGGCGGGCAAGCCATGCCGATCGCGTAGACGGTGCTGCCCTTTGCGGTGAAGCGAAAGTCGTCGGAGGTGTAGGGCTTGGTGTCGGTGTCGTGAAACGCGCCGCCTTCGACCTTGGTGGGACCTTCGCCGAAGGTCTTCCACGGCGTCGTCCCATAGATGGCTTCGCCGTTCACCTTGAGCCATGAGCCCATGGCGAGAAGGCGCTCGCGAATCTCGTCGGGAATGGTGCCATCGGATTTCGGTCCGAAGTTGAGCAACAGGTTGCCGTTTTTGCTGACGATGTCGATGAGCTGATCGATGAGGAACTGCGGGGACTTGAAGGTATCGTTCTCGATGTAGCCCCAGCTCTTGTCGCTGATGGAGGTGTCAGTCTGCCAGTGATCGGCGACGATGTGGTCCTGCTGTCCACGCTCGAAGTCGCGCACGCCCGCTTTCCAATTCAGCGAGTAATCCTTGAAGTCGATGACACCCGTGTAGCCGTGGGCCGCGGCGTAGTTGTAGTAGAAAGCGGCAAACTCAGCGACGGCGCGACGGAAGTTGGGCTGGCCGATCCACCAGTCGAAGTAGACGATCTCCGGTTTGTACTTTTCGACGAGCTCGGTATCGCGGGCAAGCCAGTCGCGGGTCCAGGCCTCGCTGACGTAGGTCCAGTCGTTGATCATGCCATGATCGTCGCCACCGGGCTCGAGCCACTGGTGCGCAGGTCCATAAAGAGAGGCGTATTTCGGGTCGTTGACGTCGGAGCGGATGGCACGCCCACCGTCGTAGAAGAAGTTGTGCTCGGCGCGATGCGAGCTGAGGCCGAAGTGCAGGCCTTCGGCGCGAATGGCTTTGGACAACTCACCCAGCGTGTCGCGTTTCGGTCCCATTTTGACGACGGTCCAGTCGCTCAGGCTGGAGTCGTACATCGAAAAGCCGTCGTGGTGCTCGGCCACGGGGACAACGTATTGAGCGCCCGATTCTTTGAAGACGCGAGCCCACTCGGCGGCATCGAAGTGTTCGGCACGAAACAGAGGGATGAGATCTTTGTAGCCCTTTGCCGGATCGTCGCCTCCGTGGTGCTCATGGAAGTCCTTGTAGGCGCCTTCCTCGGGCTTGTACATGTTGCGCGGATACCACTCATTTTCGGCGGCAGGAACGGAGTAGACGCCCCAGTGAATGAAGATGCCGAACTTGGCGTCCTTGTACCACTGCGGCTGTTCGTACTTGTTCAGCGTAGCCCAATCGGGACGAAAGGGGCCATCGTGCGCTTGCTTGTCCGCGTCGGCGAGCAGGCGAGTGCGCTCGGCATCGTATTTGCTTACCGACTGCTGCCATTCGCGATCGATGTCCTCGGCAGACTTGACACCGAGAGTCGGGGCGAGCGGGTCGACTGGGGTCTGAGCTGAGAGAACGGAGGCAGAGGAGAGGCAGAAGAAGGCAGCGGAAAGAATCAGCTTTTGCATCACGAGGCATCGTAAATCGGGGCGGATGGACCTGCAAACGCTTTCATTGGTCCTGTGCAAAAGTATCTAGAAAGTTTCTCTTGACATATTCCTATATGGGAATATATTTGGACCATGGCAAGGGCGGCAACAACCTCGGATGCGTTCAATGCAGTGGCCGAGCCGCGCAGGCGCGAAATTCTCACCCTGCTGGTGGTCCGGGAGCATGCGGTGAGCGAGATTGTCGAGGTTCTGCGCATCGATCAGCCGTCGGTCTCGAAGCACCTGCGGGTGCTGCGCGACACCGGCCTGGTGCGGATGCGGTGCCAGGGACGGCAGAAGTTTTACCAGACCAATGCGGAGGCAATTCGTCCGATGCATGAGTGGACCGAAACGTTTGAGCGCTATTGGCGCCATCAGTTGCTGCGCGTGAAAGAGCGCGCCGAGGCGAGGGCCAAGCAAATATCCGAATCCGATTCAACAAACAAGGAGAAACCATGACGACGACCCTTTCCGAAATCGACAGCCTTTCGTTGTCTGTCACCCAGGAGATCCGCGTGAACGCACCGATTGACGTCACGTTTGATGCTCTGCTGGAGCAGTTGGGCCCAGCGAACGAGAAGCCGGACGGCACTCCGATGCCGATGAAGCTGGAGCCACGGCCGGGCGGCCGCTGGTTCCGTGATATGGGAGGTGACAACGGGCACTTCTGGGCCAATGTGCAGGCCATTCACCGGCCGACGCTCATCGAATTTGCCGGGCCACTTTTCATGTCGTATCCGGTTGCGAACAACGTGCAGTACAGGCTGGAGGAAGAGGGCGACGTGACCGTGATCCATTTCCAGCACTCCGGCTTTGGCCTGATCCAGGAGCAGCACCGGAAGGGCGTTGTTGTGGGCTGGGGCTACATGAACGACCAAGCCCGTAAGCGCGCAGAGAGCAAGACCTCAAAGTAGACCACGGACATCAACACAGGAGATACCCCATGGCAATTGCAGAGATGACACAGTCGATAGCCCAGGCGCTGCTCGCTGAGTTCGAGGAGCAGGCGCCTATCACCCGCCGATTTCTGGAACGTATCCCCGAAGACAAGCTGACCTGGAAGCCGCATGAGAAATCGATGACGGCCGGGCAACTTGCGTATCATCTGGCATCGGTTCCGGGTGGCGTGGCGCGTTTCGTGGGCACGAATCCCGCGACCGATCCTGACTTCAATTTCCCTCAGCCGGCGAGCCGTGACGAGATCCTGAAGATTCACGACGAGGGAGTTGCAGCGGTGCGTGAGCTGCTGCCGCAGTTCGACGATGCGGCGATGAACGAGACGTGGCGGCTGATCGTCGGAGGCAAGGAGGTTGTGGCGGTACCGAGAGGCGTGTTTCTGCGCAACATCATGCTGAACCACTGGTACCAGCATCGCGGCCAATTCTGCGTGTACCTGCGGCTGCTCAACGTTGCTGTTCCGGCAAGCTGGGGGCCGAGCGCAGACGAACCGCCGCCGTTTATGCAGAACGTGCGCGCGCAGGGTTGAAGAGTCGCTATGTGCCCATTCTGCCTTGCCACCGCAGCGATGATTGCCGGGAGCATTGCCGGCACCGGCGGCCTTGCGGCGGCCGTGACGGGCGTCATCCTGACCCGAAGGTCCCCAAAATCAACCCAGTCTGAAGCGAAGGAGGTTCAACATGGCAACAGTGGCGACTGCAGCAATGCAGTCTGATGTGGTTTCGCACACGGAATGGATCGAGGCGCGCAAGAAATTCCTCGCGCAAGAGAAGGAGTTTACACGGCTGCGCGATGAGCTGAGCCGGCAGCGGCGCGAGCTGCCATGGGAGCGGGTTGAGAAGCCGTATGTCTTCGAAGGGCCGCAGGGTACGGGAGAAGTTTGCCGATCTCTTCGATGGCCGCAGCCAGTTGGTGATCTATCACTTCATGCTGGGCCCGGGTTGGGCGGAGGGCTGCAAGAGCTGCTCATACCTTGCGGACCATTTCGATGGCATGACGATTCACCTGGCGCATCGCGATGTGACGTTCGTGGTTGTTTCGCATGCTCCCTATGCCGAGATTGCGGCATTCAAGGAGCGCATGGGATGGAAGTTTCACTGGGTCTCATCGTTCGGCACGGACTTCAACTACGACTACAACGTGTCATTCAGTGCGGAACAGCGCGCGAAGGGTGAGGTTCTCTACAACTACACGATGACGCAGTTTCCGAGCGAAGAAGCACCCGGCGCCAGCGTGTTTTACAAGGACGAAGATGGAGCGATCTATCACACCTACTCGTCGTACGCCCGCGGGCTCGACATTCTTGTCGGCACCTACAACTTTCTCGATCTCGTACCCAAAGGGCGCGATGAGGGCGCGCTGACGCACACGATGGCCTGGGTGCGTCATCACGACAAATACGAAGGCGGCTACTTCGTCGACGCGAAGGCTGGGTGGGAGCATCCGAAGGCCGCGGCCAAGCCCGCCTGCTGCTCCCACGAGTGAACTGCGTTCGCCGGTAACAAGGCCGGGCATAAAGTCGGCAGCGGGATCAAACGATTCGTCGGCTGCCGGAAACTCAGCGATCGGCTTGCTGCACCAGCTGTACTGCCCTGGCCATAGCCTCCATGCGGTTCTTCTTCTCTGCCTGGAGATCTATGCTGCGCAGAGTGTCGGCACTCATGTGCTTGCCGTAGTTGTCGAGCCGATCCGCAAAGTTCTGCTGGGTGCGCTCCACGGCTTGTTGGGCATCGATGAGTGCCAGGTGAAAGTGTTCGATCTCTTCCCTGGCTCTTTCCGGATGGTAGCCGAGCCGGTCGCCGGTTTGCATTGCATCGATCAAAGGATCGGGCGGCGTAGCGACGGGCCAGGTCTTCTGCAGGGCATCGTACGCGCCGCGCAGCCGCATCATGGTTCCGGCAAATCCATCCAGGTCGTCGCGCCGAGCGGCGAGTCCTGCTGCGCGATGAACCTCGATGTCGACCCGGCTCTCCACGCTCGCGCTTGCAACGGGGATTACTGTTGTTAGCGTGTTGCCTTCAAAACTCCACCCGCCTTTGCCTGTAGCGTCGGCGCGTTTTACAGGCGCACCGTTCACGGTCACGCTCTCGGGGGGCCAGTCGGCCGGCAGGCGCAGCTCGTAGCTGCGAGCCTTGAGCCTGCCTGGATAGTTGCCTTCGACGGGGCCGATCTCGACGTTCAGCGTGTCGCCGGTTTGCGAGGCTTTGATCGGCGTACGCGCGAAGACGCCGCGTTGATACTCCTCAGCGACCCCGGAGTCTTCGTAGACCGAGTAGCTCGACTCTGCGCCCGTCTGTAACGGCCACACGTTCACGATGAGCGGATCGACGGGCTTTTGGCCGGTGTAGAGCATGGGCGGCTGCATGGGAACGATCGCGCCGGCCTTCACATACACCGGCGTCTGGTCGATGGAGAAGCTGCGATCGACGCTGGTGGGACCGGCGAAGTGTTTGCCCGACGGCCACTCGATCCACTCTCCTTGTGGCAGCCACACATGCTCGGTTGCCAGGCCGCTAGTCTTGTCTGCGGGCGCGACGACGGGGGCGACCAGCATCTGATCGCCGAACAGGTACTCATCCTTGCTGGTGTAGGCTTCGTTGGCTTCGGGCCAGTCGTAGTAGAGCGGGCGCAGGAAGGCGACGCCGGTGTCGTAGGTCTTGCGCGCCTCGGTGTAGATGTACGGCTGGAGCGCATAGCGAAGCTGGAAGGACGAGCGCAGGATCGAAGAGTACGGCTCTGGATAAGCCCAGATGCGGCGCTCCGAGTCGGGATTCTTGGTGGTGTGGGTGCGCAGGATCGGGCTGAAGACGCCGAATTGCACCCAGCGCGTGAAGAGCTCGGGATCAACGGCGCCGGGCATGTGGCCGCCGATGTCGTGGCTCCAGTAGGCGTAGCCGACGTTCGCAGCGGTTGCTGTGAACCACGGCTGGAACGCGAGCGAGTCCCAAACGGACACGGTGTCGCCGGAGAAGCCGATCTGATAGCGGTGGTTGCCGAGCCCGCCCCAGCGGTGGAAGAGCAGAGGGCGTTTGCCTTCCCGCTCCTGGTCAGTGAAGTGGACATAGTTGAGCCACCACGTCGGGTTCACGTTGGCTAGCTTTGTGGTGGGTTCCTGCTGCCAGTCGAGCCACCAGAAGTCGATGCCTTGTTTCTCGAGCGGATGGTGGAGGAGGTTCATGTAATTGGTTGCGAACTTTTTGTCGGTGATGTCGAAGGGCACGTACTTCTTCGTCGCCGGATCGATGCCCATGGCCTTGGCCATCGCAGGATAAGCTTCTTCCCACGGCTGAACGCCGGACGCCGGATGCATGTTCAGGCTGGTCTTCAGACCGTCGGCGTGCAGGCGGGTGAGGAATTGGGTTGGATCGGGGAACAGGAGTTTATTCCAGGTGTAGCCGGTCCAGCCCAGTGAATGGCCGGACTGGTCCTTTTCGCCCATGGCCTCAAGTTGTTCGCGATTGATGTGCCAGTCCATGTCGATGACGAAGACGTCGAGGGGTGTGTCGTTTTCGCGGAAGCCGCGGATAATTTCTTCGATCTCCTGATCGCTGTAAGCCCAGTAGCGCGACCACCACGTGCCGAAGGCAAAGCGCGGTGGTAGCGGAATGCGGCCGGCCACGCGCACGTAGTCGCCGAGAGCTTTCTTGTAGTCGTGCCCGTAGCCGAAGAAGTACCAGTCTTGGCGGTCGCCAGCGGGCCGCTCAAGGACCCACGGCCAGGGACTATTCTCGCCTTGAGCGAAGCGGAAGTCGGCCGAGTCGAAGAGCGGACGTGTCGAGTCGTCTTCGACGGCCCAGCCCGAACGCGAGACGAACCCGTTGCCGATGGGCTCCTTGGTCTTGTCTCCCAGAGCGCCGTCGAGGGTGCGCGTGGTGCCCTTCAGATTCTGCGGATCGATGGCTCCCGGTCGCCAGACGACGGGTTTGCCGTCGACCGTGATTGAGACTGTGAGGTTGTCGGAGGTGAAGCGGCCGTCGCCCTTCCGGATATAGGTCAAGGTGAGAGCATCTGTCTTGATGGTCAGCTTGCCATTGCCGCTAACTTCGCGCGAATACTTTGGAACCGGCAGGCGGCGATTGATGAAGACGAAGGAAGCGTGATCTTCGAACTTGCCGTCCGCGGCCCACTCCATGCGGATCAGTTCGGGCGTGAGCACGGTGAAACGCGCATGCCCCAGCGTGACGACGGCTTTGGGGTCTGCGACTGGATCGTTAGCGGGCTGTTCCAGTGAGGTTTCTGCGGCGGCTTCGGTGGTTGCCATCCCAACGGCTCTTGACGCGGCGTCGATGCGGGCGGATGCCAAGGGCCGGTGTTGCTGCGCCATGACTCCGATGGTCCAACTCGCGGCTACAGCGAATGCTGCAAAGTGATGCAAGGAAATATGCACGTCTTCCCCCTTCTTTGAACTCACTGGAAGGCTACCACCGAGGGAGGGGCGCGACGGGTTAGAGGCCGAATGACATCGGGGCGATCTCTGCAGGACTCTCGGAGTGCGCTCGAACCGCGGAGGTGAAGTTCTTTCCGGATTCGCCGTTTCATCGTGCAGAATCGAGGAGGAGGAGCAAGGCCACACTTATGTCACAGAAGTTTCTCATCGCCGTTCTCTTCTTTGCAGGGTCTCTCGCAGCGTCCGCGGCCTCGGTATTTGCGACGCGGATCGAAGATCCGAAAGCCGTCTATCTGACCGCACAGGAATTCGGCGCACAAGCGGATGGCGTTGTCGATGACAGTGCCGCGATTCAAGCAGCCATCGACAAGGCGGCGAGCCATGGCCGCGAAGGAATTGTCTTCGTTCCGTCCGGGCGCTATCGGCTGGCGCGAACGGTGTATGTGTGGCCAGGGGTTCGCGTGTTCGGCTACGGAGCGGCACGGCCGGTGTTCTATCTTGCGCCGAACACACCGGGCTTTCAGACAGGGATGGGTGTGATGGTGATCTTCACCGGGCTTGCACCTGGAGAGGCGCCGCGCGCGGGGATTCGCATTGCCTTTCCGCCACCGGGAAGCGTTCCGCCGAATGACTCGATTGCTGACGCGAATCCCAACACCTTCTATTCGGCAATGAGCAATATCGATTTCGAGATAGGGGAAGGGAATCCAGCGGCGGTTGCGATCCGGTTTCATGTGGCGCAGCACTCGTATCTCAGCCACATGGACTTTCACATCGGGTCGGGACTGGCGGCGCTGACGCAGGTGGGCAACGAAGCCGAGGATCTGCATTTCTACGGTGGACGTTACGGGATCTTGACTGAGAAGACGTCGCCGGCGTGGCAGTTCACGCTGATCGACTCAGTCTTCGACGGGCAGCGCGATGTCCGCGGTGCGCGAACATGAGGTGGGTCTGACTCTGATTCGCGACACGATGCGTAATGTTCCGGCGGGCATTGACATCGACCCGGGCTACTCAGACGAATTGTGGGTGAAGGATTGCCGTTTTGAGAACGTTTCCGGCCAGGCAGTGACGATCAGCAATGAAAGGAGCCCGCTGACGGAGGTGGGCTTTGAGAATGCGGTGCTGAGCCATGTGCCAACGTTGGCACTTCTGCGTGAGAGCGGCAGAAAGATACAGGGTAAGGGACTGGTGTATCGCGTCCGCGAGTTCAACTACGGACTCATCGTGCCTGCGGAAGGGCAGATGGGAACGATCGGCGAGCGGTACGACGCAACTGAGTTGAAAGCTCTGCCTGAGCCGCTGCCGGCGGCGATTCGCGCGCTACCGCCGACAACCGAGTGGGTGAACGTTCACGATCTCGGCGTGAAGGGCGATGGCACCTCCGACGACACGGCGGCTATCCGAAGAGCTATCGACGCACATCGGGTGCTCTATTTCCCGAGTGGGCACTATGTGGTGAGCGACACGATCACGCTGAAGCCGGATACGGTATTGATCGGGCTGCATCCGACGGCGACGCAGTTCGACTTGCTGGACTCGACGCCGGGGTATCGGGGTGTAGGGGCGCCGAAGGCTGTGCTGCTTGCTCCTTCGGGAGGCGCGAACATCGTCTCGGGCATTGGCATCTTCGCCGGTGGCATCAATCCGCGCGCAGTGGCGTTGTGGTGGAAGGCGGGCGAAGATTCGCTGGTGGACGATGTGCGTTTTCTCGGTGGGCATGGCAGCGGGACCAATCCTTATAACAACAACCACACCGCCGACTCCGATCTACGCAAGCGATGGGATGCGCAGTATCCGAGTCTGTGGGTGAGCGATGGCGGCGGGGGAACGTTTGCCGACATCTGGACACCGAACACGTTTGCGCAGGCAGGTTTCTTGGTGTCGAATACGACGACGCCGGGCCATGTCTATGAACTGTCCACCGAACACCATGTGCGCAACGAGATCAAATTCGATCATGCAGAGAACTGGGATGTGAATGCGCCGCAGACCGAGGAGGAAGCGGGTGAGAGCCCCGAGTCGCTCTCGCTCGAATTCGACTGGTCGAAGAACATCACCATCGCCAACTATCACGGCTACCGGGTGACGCGTTCGCGCGCGCCGTTCCCGACGGCAGTGCGGTTGTATAACGCCAGCAAGATTCATTTCCGCAATGTGCACGTGAATGCCGAGAGCGGCTATGGGATCGTAGATGAAAACGGGCGCGGCACGTTTTTGCGCGTGAGCAAGTTTCCCTATGAAAACTCGATTCAAGACGTGACGCATCATCTGGAAGTGCGCGAGCGCGAGTTCGCGGTGCTCGATGTGCCGGAGAATCCAACGGCGGCGCCGGCGCTGGATGCATCTGCTGTGCTGGCTGCGGGCGCGAAGGTTGAGAAGCTCGAAGGCGGATTCTTTTCGATTTCGGGCGCCGCGGTCGATGCCAAGGGCAAGCTCTACTTTGTCGATCATCACCAGGAGCGAATCTACGGCTGGTCGCAGACAGAGGGGTTGACTATCGAACGCGACAATGCGCTCGATCCGGTGAATCTCGCGATCGATAAGAGCGGAGATCTACTTGTGGTTTCTTCGGCGGGGCCGGACAGCACGGTGTATGCGTTCCGCCCTGGAGCGCCGGATGCTGCGATGAATATGCTTGAGCCGAAGGCGACGGTTGCTCATCCTCTCGCATCGGTGCTGTTTCCAGTGAACTATTGGAACAACGGGGAGTTCAAGGATCAACTCGATCTGAGCACGATGCGCTACAAGACGCTCGCCGAAATGTTCACCGAAGACGTGACCACGCCAAAGGCCCGCGAGTATGTGTCGCCGGACAGCAGTCTCGTCCTGCCCGCTGGACGCGTGTTTCAGCAGGGGCCGGCGGACGACACTTCGGGCTGGCGCTTCTCCGACAATCTCGATGCCTATGGGTTTGTCCAGGCGAAGACCGGGCAGCGGGTTTACGTGAGTAGTGCGTCGGAGGACCGGACTTACTCGGCGACGGTTGCGCCCGACGGGACGCTTCGGGACCTGAAGCCCCTCGCGGAGCGCGGTGGAGAGTGTGTCGCGGTTGACGAGGCGGGCAACGTGTACATCGCGAACGGCGAGATCTTCGTCTACGACCCGACGGGGAAGCAAGTCGCAGAGATCGATGTGCCGGAGCGGCCGATCGACATTGTGTTTGGCGGAACGGATCGGCGCACGCTGTTCATCTTGTCGCATCATGCGTTATTTTCGGTCAAAATTGCTGTGGGACCGCATTGATTGGCGCGAGGTCCGAAGTCGGCCTTGCTGCATGGCTGCGCCTGTTCCCTGCACAACGAGGGGCGTAGACTGGCAAAGACTGGCTTCCCCAGTCGGTGTGCCTCATTCTGAGCTATCCGGACTGCCCATCACCCCTGCCGGAAGACCGGGTCGCGGCCGACCTGAGGCGCCGACCAAAACTCGAGTGGCGCGTCCGAGCCAAGGAGGGAACTCGTGAGCTCACATGCTGCAGTATCCACATTCATCCAAGCCGAGGCTTCTGCCCGTGCGGAGCACAAGCTGCCTGCTGAGCCGGGAGCGCGGACGCGCGCTATCGGATTGCTGGCGATCGGGCTGAGTTCAATACTGCTTGCACTTGCGACAGCCAACGAGTGCCACTCGATCTTCTATCCGCCGTCGCTGCTGTACGGTTTCGTCTTGTGGGGTTGGTGGGGTTGCATTGGGAGTGCGCTGTGGACGGGCGGCTTCCGCCGGCCGGGCATTGTCGGCTTCGCTCCAGCGGCGCTCGCGATTCACCTGGTGATCGGCTGTGTATTGGGCGTCGCCCATCTGCTGCTTCTCGGCAGCACAGGCTTCATCAACGCCGATTGGAGCAGTCATGCCACGGCGTATCAGGTGTGGACGAACCTGATAAACATCAACCGCTTCGGGATGGAGATCCTGATCTACGGATTCGCTTTGGGGATCATCGGGATCGTGCAGTTCCAGATGCGGGCACAACGCGACGCGATGAAGTCGCTCGAACTGCAAAAGCAGCTTTCGGAAGCGCAGCTGCGCGCACTGCAGATGCAGCTCGAACCGCACTTCCTCTTCAACACGCTGAACGCAATCACGACGCTTGTCGAACTGAACCGTCCGCAGCAGGCCGCT
Organism: uncultured Acidobacteriaceae bacterium; assembly: GCA_963778705.1. GTDB lineage: Bacteria > Acidobacteriota > Terriglobia > Terriglobales > Acidobacteriaceae > Telmatobacter. The sequence continues at coordinate 391,416 of CAVZVM010000007.1, read as the reverse complement.
GAGATGCTGGAGCACTTGAATACGATCCTGAAAAGTACGCTGAAGAGAACGACTCCGGAGAAGGTGCGGTTGTCGGAAGAGCTGGAGGTCGTGGAGAACTACCTGGCGATTGAGCAGGTGCGCTTCGCCGATCGCTTAAGAATCGAAATCAAGGTGGAGCCGGCAGCGCTCGACAGCCTCGTGCCATGTTTCCTGCTGCAGCCGATTGTGGAGAACGCGATCCGCCACGGCATCGCCCAATGCGAGAGCGAGGGCGTAGTGGAAGCGATCGCGCGCCGCGATGGCAATCTGCTACGGCTTCAGGTGCGGGATACGGGGGCTGGGCGCAATGGCCGGGCCAAGCCGGGGAACGGAATAGGGCTGAAGAATACGCGCGATCGGTTGGCGCATTTCTACCAGGATGGCTACGCGATGAAGGCGGAGCCGCTGGCGGCGGGTGGATTCGAAGTGGCAATTGCGATTCCTTACGAACGAGGGTGAATGCGGCTGAGTGCGCTGATTGCCGACGATGAGCCTCTCGCGCGCGAGCGGCTGCGGATGCTGTTGGCTGAGGATAACGAGATCGACATTGCCGGCGAGTGTCGCAACGGCCGCGAGGTCGTGGCTGCTCTCAAGCAGAAGCGGCACGACGTGCTCTTTCTCGATATCGAAATGCCCGGCAGCAATGGGTTCGACGTCGTCGAGCAGATTGGCGCGGCGCACATGCCCGTCACGGTGTTTGTCACGGCGCACAATCACTATGCGGTGAAGGCCTTCGATGTGCATGCGCTCGACTATCTGACCAAGCCGGTTGAACCGGCGCGGTTGAAGTCCGCACTGTTGCGCGTGAAGGAGCGCATTGCCTCGCGCGAGGCGCTGATGACCCAGGAGCAGCTGAAGTCGATGCTTGCGGCGCTGGGCGCCGGTGCAGTCGAGCGCAAGGAGTATCCCAAACGCCTCGTGGTTCCCAATGCGGCGAAAGACTCGTTCGTCAATGTCGACGAGATCGATTGGATTGAAGCCGCGGACTACTATTCCTGCATCCATGCGGGATCGCGGAATTTGATGCTGCGCGAGACGATCAAGCAGCTTGCCGAAACGCTCGATCCGCGCAAGTTCGTTCGCGTACATCGCTCGGCAATCGTGAACATCGATCAGGTGCGCGAAATCCTGCGCGAAGGGCGAAGCGAGGGCTGGGTACTGTTGTCGAATGGGCGCAAACTAAAGATGAGCAAGTCGGGATGGCAGACACTGCTGGATGCAACGAAAGCCCCGCGAACTTGAGACCCAGGCTGCGGGGCGCTCTTGTTGTCGATATCGGGACCAGCTTGCGCTGGGTTTGTCTCGTTGCCGATCGGCTAGATGTCCAGGTTCTTCACGTCGAGCGCATTGTCCTCGATGAACTTGCGGCGCGCCTCGACATCCTCGCCCATCAACGTGGTGAAGATGCTTTCGGTCTCGGCGAGATCCTCAAGCTTGACTAACAGCAGGGTGCGGCGTTCGGGATCCATGGTCGTCTCCCAGAGCTGCGGAGCGGTCATTTCGCCCAGACCCTTGTAGCGCTGGACCTGGTAATCTTTCTTGCCCTGCTCGACGATGTACTCGAACAGCTCGCGGGCGGTCTGCTTTTCGACGGGCTCGCGTGGGATCTTCGAGGATTTCGCGGCCTTGGTCTCGGGCTTGGCATCTGTTCCGCCTTCGGCCTCGGTTTCTTCTTCCTCTGCTGCCGCTGCCTGCTTGGTAATGAATTCGATGAGGAAGGGCGGCTCGAGATAGTTCTTGATCTGGTTGTACTTCGCCATCATCTGGCGGAACTCCGGACTCGAGGCCAGCGTCCAGTCGACCTTGCGCTCGGCGCCCTGCGAGTCGACGAAGGTGACTGACCAGGTGTGATGCTCTTCGTCTTCGAGGGGCTTGTCCAATCTCTTGAAGCCGAACTTGTCGGACAGCTCTTTGAGCCGCTTGTGCAGATCGACGAGTTTTTCCGGCGCAGCGCTGCTGCCTTGCTTCGAGGCGAAATCGGTACGGTGCGTGAGTTCGGTGCGCGCCAACAGTTCGGTCAGGGCCTCGTTCCGCAGGCGCTTGTCCACCTTGTCGACGAAGCCGAGGTACTCGCCGAGCGTGCTCATGAAGCGTACGCGGTCCGAGCCCTCGATCCTGCTGGCGTTTTCACCATGACGGATGACGGTGCCTTCAGCGGCGCGCTTCACCATCACCTTCACGAATTCGTGATCGTCTTTGATGTATTGCTCGAACTTGCCCTTCTTGATCTTGTAGAGGGGCGGCTGCGCAATGAAGACGTTGTCGCGCCTGATCAGCTCCGTCATGTGGCGAAAGAAGAACGTGAGCAGCAGCGTGCGGATGTGCGATCCGTCGACGTCGGCGTCGGTCATCAGGATGATTTTGCCGTAGCGGAGCTTGGCGGGGTCGAAGTCGTCTTTGCCGATACCTGTGCCAAGCGCGGTGATCATGGCGCGAATTTCTTCGTGCCCGAGCATCTTGTCGTAACGCGCTTTCTCGACGTTGAGAATCTTGCCCTTGAGCGGCAGAATCGCCTGGAAGCGGCGATTACGACCCTGCTTAGCCGTTCCGCCGGCGCTCTCTCCCTCGACGAGGTAGAGCTCGCAGCGATCTGGATCGCGTTCACTGCAGTCGGCCAGTTTGCCGGGGAGGCCGCCGCCGTCGAGTGCGCCTTTGCGGCGAGTGAGGTCACGTGCTTTACGGGCAGCTTCGCGGGCGCGGGCGGCTTCGATGGCCTTGTTGATGATGCGCTTGGCGGTGGGTACGTTCTGCTCGAGGAATGCGCCGAGGCGCTCGTTGACGAAGGCCTGCACCGTGCCGGCGATGTCGGAGTTCAGCTTGCCCTTGGTTTGTCCTTCGAACTGCGGCTGCGAAAGCTTGACGCTGACCACGGCGACCAGTCCTTCGCGCACGTCGTCGCCAGAGAGGTTCTCCTTTACGTCCTTGAAGAGGCCGAGCTGCTGGCCGATGGCGTTAACCGTACGAGTGAGCGCGGTGCGGAAACCGGAGAGGTGCGAGCCGCCGTCGACCGTGTTGATGTTGTTGGCGAAGCTGAAGACGGTCTCGGAGTAGCTGTCGTTGTATTGCAGGGCGATCTCGATCTCGACCTTGTCGCGCGTCGCTTCCATCATGATCGGCTTGTCGTGGAGGACGGACTTGCCTTTATTCAAGTGCTTTACGAATTCGGCGATGCCGCCGGCGTACTTGAACTCGGCACGCTTCGATTCGCCGGTCTTGGAGTCGGCGGTGCGCTCATCGGTCAGCGTAATCTCGAGGCCCTTGTTCAGGAAAGCCAGCTCGCGCAGGCGTTGTGCCAGCGTGTCGTAGTTGTACTCGGTCGTGGCGAAGATGGTCTTGTCGGGAAGAAAATGGACCTTGGTTCCGCGTCTCTTGCTGGTACCGGTCTGGCGCAGTTCGGTGGTCGGGATACCGCAGCTGAAATCCATCTCCCAGGTATGGTTGTCGCGCCAAATCTCGACGTTGAACTCCTGCGAGAGAGCGTTGACGCAGCTCACGCCCACGCCGTGGAGGCCTCCGGAGACTTTGTAGGTAGAGGCATCGAACTTGCCGCCTGCGTGCAGTTTGGTGAGCACCACTTCGACAGAGGACATCTTCTCGCCGTTGGGCAGAGTCTTCATGTCAGTGGGGATGCCACGGCCGTCATCGATCACGGTGATGGAGTTGTCAACATGGATGATCACATCGATCTTCTTGGCATAGCCGGCGAGAGCTTCGTCGACTGAGTTGTCGACGACCTCGTACACAAGGTGATGTAAGCCCATCTCACCGGTCGAGCCGATGTACATGGCAGGGCGAAGGCGGACGGCCTCCAACCCTTCAAGAATCTTGATGTTTTCGCCGGTGTAATTGCCGTTATCGGTCATAGTTTCAGCTGCAAGAGTCGCCATGGGGTTCCATTCGCGAGATATTCGCTTGGTGGTACACGAAAGTGGGGATGCCGATCACTCTCAGACGGGATTTTGGCAAGGATTAACCGCTTGAAATACGTGGGCTTTGAGCCAATTCGACTGACTCAATTTTACCATGCAGAAGCGAGGAAAAGGGGGGAGCAAGGCACCGTGAAAGTTACGCCTGAATCGATTACTTGCGGCCGGATTACTGTCGTGATATGTTACTGTAGTACTTCGATGTTGGGGACTATTGAAAGTTACTGAAAGGGGTAGACTTAGCTGCAAGGGCCAACTACGATCCTTGGTGTTAGGCGACCCATGGTTTTTGTCAATTGCTTTTGGTTTAGGGGTAACCAACTATGCAACTGGCCGTTCGGATTTTTGCGCTTGCTGCAATTGTTGCCGGTGCAACCGCAGCTTCGTTTTCATCGTCCACATCTCCTGTCACGGTGAGTCATCTCTCGGCGACTTCAAGCCTTCCGTCTCCAGGTTGTGGACCAGGAATGGGTTGTCCTGCAACCGGTAAGTAGCATGCGTTTTTAGCACTAAAGTGCTACTGCCTTGGTTCAGGTGGCCTTTTAAGTGAAGGCTATAGGCGATATTCTGGGAGAACTCTCAGGACGAAGGGACGCCTATGCCTTTGAATACTGCGATGTCGCTGATGAGCACGGGGGAGTTCCTGCTCTGGGCGGTACTCGGTTTTCTCTTCTGGTCCAAAGGGCTTCATCGCCGCTTTCCCGCGATGCATTCGTATCTGCTCCTGCGGGTGGGCTCCACGCCGATTCTGCTAGGCCTGCTGTTTATCCAGGCGCAGCCGTTGGTTCGGCAGGACGTCTTTTTCCCGATGTACTTTTACTCCTACTGGGGGGTGTACATCGCGAGCGCGATTTCACTCTTCTTCATCTGTATTGAGGTCTTTCGTTCCGCGCTGTCGTCTTTTGCCGGCCTGATGAAGCTCGGCACGGTGGTGTTTCGCTGGGCGACACTTGCTTCGCTGATCGTAAGCATGACGACACTGCCGTTCTCGCACCGCGGAGCGCTGATTATTCCCGATGTCGCCTATGCGTTGATGCGCTCGGTCAGCATTCTCGAGCTGTGCCTGCTGGCCTTCCTCTGTCTGAGCATGAATGCGCTGCATCTCTCGGCGCGCGATAAGGCGTTTGGGATCGCGGTCGGCTTCGGCCTGCTTTCGGCCAACGACTTCATCTTGTCGTCGTTCTGGTCGCGGAATACCTCGCTGACTTCGCCGCTGCAGTTTCTGAATGAATCCCTGATCCTGCTAACGCTCGGTGTCTGGGTTGTGTACACCGCTCTGCCCGAGCCGGCGCGCAAGCCGGTGGTGCTGGCGGCGAATTCGACGATCTATCGCTGGAACGAGATTGCCGCAGCCCTGGGCCACGGCACCAAAGTTGCCGTGCAGCAGCCGGCCAACAGCTTCTTCCTCACCGACGTGGAGAAGGTGGTGGACAAGGTGCTGACGCGGACGAGCCTGCGGGGCAGCGAGTCGAAGTCGTAGGTCTGGGTAGTCGGTTTCAAATCAAAGGCCCTGTCGCCAAACGACAGGGCCTTTGATTTGAAACGGTGGCGGTTTGGATTCTCAGAAGAAAGACCGGGTTGGGATGCGGGTTTCTTCTGAGAATCCAAACCGCGGCGGGATCGCAAAAGGAGAGGCCACGGCGATTGCCGCGGCCTCTCCTTTTGCGATCTAACTCGAAATTACTCTGCGATCGGTTCCACCGACGCGAAGCGTCCGCGATTGCCGTGGTCGGAGAACTTCACGCGTCCGCTGACCTTGGCAAACAAGGTGTCATCCGAACCGCGACCGACATTTGTGCCTGCCTTGATCTTGGTGCCGCGCTGCCGGATGATGATTGAACCACCCGTGACCAGCTCGCCGGCGAAGGCCTTCACACCGAGCCGCTGCGCATTCGAATCGCGTCCGTTTGTTGAACTGCCGCCACCTTTTTTATGTGCCATTGCTTAATCCCTTTCGGATGTTCTGGTCCGCTACTTAGCGGTGTAGGTCACGCCGTCGGCCTCGATGGCCTTAATGCGCACCTCGGTAAAGTTCTGCCGATGTCCCTGCAGTTTTTTGTACTGCTTCTTGCGCTTGAGGTGGAACACCAGGATCTTGTCGCCGCGGCCTTCCTTCAGTACCTCGGCAGTCACCTTGGCGGTCGCCGGATTGGTGACCAGTCCCGGCTCGCCGGACACGGCCAGCACATCGCTGAACTCCACCGTCTGCTTCTCCGACGGTATGCTTTCAATCTTGACCACATCGCCGGGGGCGACCCGGTATTGTTTGCCACCAGTGCGAATCACCGCGTACATAAACCCTCCAGAGCGGCACACAAAACTGTGCGCTCAATCACAAGAAACTAGCTCGGGCGGAAACTTCTGCGCCTCGGCAGAACACTCAAGCGCCAACCAGCAGGGCGAGCGTCACGCTCCAAGGCGACAGGCAGGAATCGCCAAACTAAGGTAGTTTACTGGTTTTGCGGAGGCCGGTCAATCCGGCCAGTTGGGAGCCATGGGACCGGCGGCCAGTGAGCGGGAGCGCCAGTCCACGTGGATTGCCTCGGCGCGCTCGCTATGGGATTGAGCCCATTTGATAGTTCAGCCTGGCCAAGGCGAGCCGGTACTCATAGGCGGCGTTGGTGTTGCCGATCGCTGCGTCGGTCTGTTGATACTGTGCCTGACTCAACTCCACGATCGAGCTGAGCCCGATCTTATAGCGCGTCTGGGCGAGATCCAGTGCCAGGTTAGCCTCCTTCAGCATCTCTTCGGTCACGGTCACCCGCTGATGGGCGGTGCTGGCGGCGAGCCACGCGGTGTGAATGTCGCGCACAATCCGATCGCGCAGGTCGCGGCTTCGCTCGGCGGCTGCCTGGGCGCGCAGGGACGCTTCCTTTGCCTGCGCCGAATAGAGGAATCCGTTGAAAACAGGGATGTTGAGGTTCACGCCGATTCCGCCCCACCAGTTCGACAGGTAGTACTGCGCCGGGCGGATGGGCACACTGCCCACCGTTCCGGCAGCGCTGATGCTCGGCAGCATCTGATCGCGCTGCGCGTGGCTGAAATGCAGCGCCGACTGCTGATCGAAGTTCAGGGCCTGCAGATCGGGCCGCTGCGCGAGACCTGCCTCGACCAGGCGGTCGACATTGTCTGGCGGAGGCTGCAGGGCCGACGTGTCGTCCACGAGTTCGTACTGGACCTCTTTGTCGAGGCCCAGCACCGCGTCGAGCGCGGCCATGGTTGAGTCCAGTTGATTCTGCGCGTCGAGAAGCAACAGCTTCGCTTGCGAGAGGTTGACATCGGCGAAGCTCAGGTCCAGCGTCGACTTCAGCTTGTTTTTCGTGAGTTCGCCGATCAGGGTGTCCGTGGTCTGGCGCATCTCGACATTCTGCTTCGCGACCTGATAGAGCGCCTGCGCCTGGAGGGAGTTGTAGAAGGCCTGGTCGGTGGCGATGACGATGTCGTTCTCGGTCGCGATGGCGCTGGCGTTCTGCGCCTTTTCTTCAAGCTTGGCGGCCGAGATCAGGTTGCTGGTGCGGCCGAAGTCGGTGATGAGCTGGCTGAGATTCGCGCCGGCGCCGGCATGCTCGAACAAGCGCGACGCAGTGATCGTTCCCGCCGAGATGCGGCTCGCGTCTTCCGCGTCTACGGCGGTCACGCTCGCGACCGATGTCGGCATTTCCGCCGATCTTGCTTGGCGCACAACCTGATGCTGGGCCAGCGCGAGCAGGCGGCTGATACTGATGCGGGGGTTGTTCTTGATCGCCATCTGCTCGGCCTGCTGGCGCGTCAACCGCGGATGACTGTCCGAGCTGGAAGTTGACGCAGCTTGCGCTGCGCTGTCGGTCTGGGCGACGGGTGGCGGCGGAGTTGCCTGCGCGATCAGGTGCGCGGACGGCGCGTCGGGCAACAATTCCGCGGAGGCCTCTTGGGCTTTCGCGAGATGAAACGATCCGCACAGAATCAGCACAGCAGAGAGGCAGCTTGCCGTTCTTACCTTTCTCATTGTGCTGCTCCTTCCTGCGCGGCGGCTTTTGCCTCGTGCCTGCCATGAATCACCAGGTAGACAGCGGGAACGAGGAACATCGTTACGATGACCGATACTCCAAGGCCGCCGATGATCGCGCGGGCCAGAGGCGCGTACTGCTCGCTGCCCGCTTCGACACCAAGCGCCATGGGAATCATGCCGAGCAGCGTGGCCAACGACGTCATGAGGATCGGACGCAATCGCACTCGGCAGGCATGCACCGCGGCATCGAGCAAGGGCATGCCCTGTTCGCGCAGGTTCCCTGTAAATTCAACGATCAGGATGCTGTTCGATACGACGATGCCGGTCATCATGATCACGCCCATCAGAGACATGATGTTGAGCGTGCTGCCGGTGAGAACGAGAATGAGCGCGACGCCGGCCAGTCCGGGAGGGATGGCCATGAGGATGATGAAGGGATCGATGAACGAGGTGAATTGCGCCATCAGGATGAGGTAGACCAGCAGGATGGCGAGAATCAGCCCGATACCGAAATCGTGAAAGGCCTGATTCATGCTTGTCACCCCGCCGCGCACATCGATGACCGTGTTGCGGTCGTGCGGCGTTTCAGCGACCAACTTGTCAACCCGCGCCCCGACGGCCTGCAAGGCCTCGCTCCGCGTCGCCACATAGACGTCGACGACGCGGCGAATCTGCATGTGGTCGACCTCGGTCGGTGTGTTGATTTGTTCAATGTCCGCGACCGCTCCCAGGGGCACATAGCCGGGATCCTGTGAGCCGCCGGTCATTTGCTCCGCCACCGATACAAGCCGGCCACTCTCGACCTTGCTGCCTCGCAGTGGAATGTTCTTCAGATCCTCCATCGACATGTTGTCGATCCAGCGATTGGCGTACTGCACGGTGACCATGTAGTTGTTGCCGGTCTTGGGATCGATCCAATAGCTGGGCGCGACCATGCCGTCGGAAGTGAGAGCGGTGATGACGTCGTCGACGACTTCTTTCGCCGAGAGCCCGACCTGGCTTGCCCGTTCGCGGTCGATGTTCAGGCGCAGACCGGGATAATCGATGCTCTGCGGGATATAGACGCTGCTGACGTTCGCCATCGATTGAATCTTCGCCGCCATGTCATGCGCCAGCGCGTAGGCCTTGTCCATGTTCTGCGCTTTGATCTGGATGTCGATGGGCGCCGGCAATCCCTGGTTGATGACACCGTCGACCAGGCCGCCGGCCTGGAAGTAGGTCGCAAGCTCGGGCATCTTGCGCGAGAGCTTCTGCTGCACACGACGCATGTACTCGTAGCTGCCGACCTTGTGCCCCTCCTTCAGGCTGACTTGCACAAACGCCGTATCCATCGATGCGTTGCTGGTGTAGATGGCCGACAGATCGGGATAGACGCCGATGTTGGACACGATCATGTCCAGGTCGGATCGAGGAACGACAGCGCGGATGACGTCTTCCACCTGGGCGATGTAGTTGTTGCTCACCTCGAGCCGGCTTCCGCTGGGCATGCGGACGTTGATGATGAACTGGCCCGGATCGGTTCGTGGAAAATAGGCGCGGCCGAGGAACGGAAAGGTGACGACAAGAATGAGTACGATGCCCCCCATGATCACCGCAGTGGTCAGTCCGGGCCGCTGCAATGTTGCCTTGGCCTTGCCCTCATACCAGTTCAAGAGCGACTGGAACATTTCGTTGAATTTCTTGTCGAAGCTGCCGAAAAAGCCGAGCTTCGACTGCTCCGAAGATTCGCTGTCGTCCTTCAGCCGAATGAACTTGGCGCAAAACAGAGGGACCACGGTCATCGCGAAAAAGTAGGAGGCGAAGATCGAGAAAGCCACGCCCAGAGCCAGCGGCGTGAAGATGTATTTGCTGACGCCCTTGAAGAACGCGACAGGAAAGAAGACGATCGCCGTGGTAAACGTAGCGGCCAGCACCGCCAGCGACACCTCGGTGCCGCCCTTGTCTGAGGCCTCTTGCGGCTCGAGGCCCATTTCCATATGACGGAATATGTTTTCGAGTACGATCACGCCGTTATCGATAAGGCGGGAGAAGACCAGTGCCAGGCCGCCCAGGATCATGGTGTTGATTGAGCCGCCCATGAAATCGATAAGCAGCAGGCAGGCGATCATCGAAAGGGGCACAGCCAGCAGCACCGCGAGGGTGGCGCGGGGGCTGCCGAGAAAAACAAGAATCATGACTCCGGTCAGCACCAGGCCGATGGCTGCCTCGCGCGAGACATTGGTGATGGCGAGTTTCACGAAGATCGATTGGTCGAAGACGACGGCGGTGTGCAGGGCTTCGGGGATATCCACCAGCTTCTTGGTCGCGGCCTTGATGCCGTCCACGATGGCGATCGTGTTACTGTCGCCTCCTTGTTTGAAGATGGGCACGTAGACCGAGCGCTGTCCGTCGATGCGTACGATGTTGTATTGCAGAGTGCCGGAGTCTTCTGCTTTGCCGATGTCCCCTACCAGCACAGAGGAGTTTCCAACCGTCTTAAGCGGCATCGCATTCATCGATTTCGCGTCGGGGAACTGGCTGTTGGCATAAATGTTGTAATCCTTCGAACCGATCCGCACGTCGCCCGCGGGGAGAATCAGGTTGGAGCTATCGACGGATTTCACCACGTCGTTGAGGCTCATGTTGCGCGCCTCAAGCTTCAGCGGATCGACGTAGATCTGAATCTGGCGATAGGTCCCGCCGTATGGCTGAGGAACCGACGCGCCCTGCACATTGGAGATCTGGTTGCGTACTTGAAACTGTGCCAGGTCCTTGAGGCTGGTTTCGTTCAGCCCCTGCCCTTTGAGGGTGACCAGGCAGACGGGCTGCGTCGAAGCATCCATGCCCAGCACCACCGGCGGCAGCGTGCCGGGAGGCAGGCGGCGCAGATCGGCCATGGCGAGGTTTGCGATGTTGCTCAAAGCTGCGTTGGGATCGGTACCGGGTTTGAAGTAGATCTTGATGAGGCTCACGCCGGTCAGAGAACGCGATTCGCTGTGGTCGACGTTGGAGGCCAGGGTGAAGAAACGCTCGAAAGTGTCGGTAATGTCGGCTTCGATCTGCTCGGGAGGCATCCCGTTGTAGAACGTGGCCACCACCACCACGGGCATGTCGATCTTTGGAAACAAGTCAACCGGCATGCGCAGGACGTTGAACACGCCGACGAGCAGAATCATCAGGCAGATCATCAGGATGAAGAAGGGGTAGCGCAGTGCAAACTTCGGCATCAGTGCGACCCTCCCGCGTTCTCACTGGTTTCGTCGCCTTTCAGGTCGATCATGCCGCCGCTCTGCTGCACCGTTTCAGACGCCGGGGATGAGACGAGCAGCGGGCTCACTTCTTCGCCCTCGTGGTACTTGTCCTGGCCACCGACGAGCACGCGGTCGCCGGAATTGAGCCCATTCTTGATTTCGGCGAGTTTGGTGCCCGTCAGCCCGACTTCGACGTCGCGAAGGTGCACATGATTTTCGCCGTCGAGCACATAGACCGTCTGGTGGTGTCCATTCAGCACCAGGGCTTCGATGGGAATGGTGACAACGCCGCGAACGTGCGCGAGCTGCAGGGCGGTGTTGGCATACATCCCAGGTGCGATCGAAAGGTCACGATTCTCCACGTCGACTTCGGTTTCCATGGTTCGTGTTTCGAGGTTCACGTCGCGGGTAAAGCGCACGATTTTGCCGGTGAACGAACGGCCGATCGCATCGACGCGAACCTGCAGCAGATCGCCTACATGAACGAACTTCACATCGTCTTCGGGCACAGGCACACGCAAACGCAGCAGTCCGCTTTGGGACAGGCGAACGATGGGCAGGTCCTGGCTGTTGGAGTTGGTCCCGCCCTGAATCAGCGCTCCCGTATCGGCATAGCGCCAGATCACCACGCCGTCCAGCGGTGCAGTCACGTTGGTGTAATCATGAAGCGCCTGCACGCGCTGGTTGTCGGCCTGAGCAGCGCCGGCATGGCCTTTGGCCGCGGCCATCGACGATTTGGCCGCATCCACCTGCGCTTCGGCGGAGAGGTCCTTTGCCTGCGCGTCGTCCAGTTCCTGCTGTGCGATGATTCCCGGTTGGGTAGCCGCCGCTTGTTTCAGTCGCTCGTACTGGGAATGCAGCGCGGCGCGCGTGGCTTCGGACCTGTTGATCTCGTGCTGTGCGCGCGCAAGTTCCTCGTTGCTCTGCTGCATCTCGAAGACAGTCTGTTGGAGCTGTGCCTTGAGCTCCGGCACTTCGAGCGTGGCCAGGGTCTCGCCCTTATGCACCACGTCTCCGATGTCGACGTTGATTTGCTTCATATATCCGCTGACTTTAGGGTGCACATCGACGACCTGGTAGGGCTGGAACTGTCCGGCAAGCGTGAGGACCTGCGAGATATCGCCGCGCTGGGCGGCAACCACCTGCGCGGAGGACGCCGTCGCAGCGCTTGCGTCGGAACCGTTGCCGGTGGAATGGCACCCCGTCACCGCCGCGCAACAAACGAATCCCCCAACCAGGGCGGCGACCCATGTTCTACGGGATGAAGAAGGCAGGATAGAAAAGGCCGGAGGCAGCACACATCGCCATCGGTGGGCGAAAGTAAGCGAAAGCATGGTACAAATCCCTCTCGAAAGAAAAGCTGTTGGCGCATGCCGGTGCGCCTTGCAAGTTGCGATTCAGTTCAAAATGCCGGAAGAATTGGCTCAGAGCTGGGAGTCGAGGCCGGGAGGGGGACGCACGAAGAGCGATGGAGAGAAGAAGGCAAGTTTGGCGATCCTGGTTGGATTGGGCGAGACCGACTCATGGTGACCCTGCGAGGCAGCGCAGAGATGAGCCTGCGCGTCGACGCCCGAGACGAATGAATCGACGGCCTTCATGGGAGGGTGCGTCGCAGGCGCGGCTGAGACTGCGATTTGCTTGCTTGGGGAAGGACAAAGCTTCACTGCCGAGAGATCGCTCGGGATGCCGCTCCCGGTCGCAGCCCACGCCGTTTTTGCTTCCATGGCCAGCAAGGCCGCCAGAAAACAAAGCGCCAAACCGTAGATGAATTGTCGAACAGGCTGCAAAACTGAGAACGACCTCACTCAAGTCGAAGTCTACCACCCGGTCGGATGCACTTCGGACCCCACTCTTGTTAGGACGGTTGGCGCGGCTGCACGTTGCCTTTGGATCGCATAGAGCCGGATTCTCCGGTTACGAAAGGCGAAGGGATGACGAACCTCAACCTGCTCATTTCAATGGACATCTCGCCAATCTCATGGTTGAATCAAACCTGTTACAGGAGTTTTCCCCATGGCGCGTCCATACTGGTCCGGGCCCCTTCAGATTTCACTTGTGTCTTTCGGCGTCAGCCTCTACGTGGCGACCGAAAGCAAGAGCCGCATCAGCTTTCACCAGATTAGCCGCAGCACCGGCGAGCGCGTTCGCCATCAAAAGGTGCTCGAGAGCAGTGTGGATGCAGAGGAAGCGGCGGTCGTGCAGAAAGACGAGATCGTCAAGGGATACGAGTACCGCAAGGGCCAGTATGTGATTATCGAGCCCAGCGAACTGGAGAACCTGCGGGTGCCGTCGAAGCACATCATCGAAATCTCGCAGTTCGTCGACGTCGACGAGATCAACCCCGAGTACATTGACAAGCCGTACTTCATTACGCCGGAGAATGACGCGCAGGCCGAAGCCTTTGCCACGGTGCGCGAGGCTCTGGTGAAGACTGGCAAGGCCGCCATCGGAAAGGTTGCCTTCTCAGGCCGCGAGCACGTCATTGCTGTGAAGCCCGCGGAAGGCAGCCGCGGCATGATTGGCTACACGCTGCGCTATGCGTATGAGCTGCGCAATCAGGAAGAGTACTTCCGGGATATCAAGCCGGCGGAGATCAATGAAGACTCGCTGCAATTGGCCGAGACCTTGATTGCCAAGCGTTCGGCGAAGTTCGATCTGAACAAATTCGAAGATGGCTATGAAGTTGCCGTGAAGGAACTTGTTGAGGCTAAGGTGAATCAGCTGCCCGTGCCGAAGGATGAACAACCGGCGGCCAAGCGCGGCAACGTAGTCAATCTCATGGATGCTCTGCGGCAGAGCCTTGGCAGCGACGCTGCGACGAAGCGTTCGGCAAAGAAGCCGCCGAAGAGCGAGAAAGAGCCAGCCGCAGCCCGCCGCGGAATCGGCCTGGTGAAGGCGCCCGCGAAGACAGCGGCGAAGCGCAGGTCCGCTTAAACGGCTTCGAGAACGTCTAACTTCACAAGATGCCGCAGTCGCTCGAACGCTTTGCACGGGGATTGGTTCTGTGCGCGGCAGGATGCCTATATTCCGCCGCGCAGACGCAGCACACGCTAACCTACGCGCCGGGCAAATCGATCACGCTCACCCTTCCCGACGAACTCGATATTCATGTGGCTGCCAGCGGCCTGCGACGCATCCGCTTCTTCGCGCAATCGCCCGACGGACGCATCTTCGCCACGGGAATGCACAATCTGGCCGACAACCGGCAGGGTTCGGTGTTCATTCTCGAGGGCTGGGATGAGAAAGCGCACCGCTTCACGCGTGTCACGCACTATCTCGATCATCTGCGCAATCCCAACAACCTTGCCTTCTGGACGGATCCTTCCACGCAGCAGAGCTGGCTTTATCTGGCACTGACCGACAAACTCATCCGCTATCGATACAACCCGGGCGACAGAGCGCCGTCCTCCGAGCCGGAGACGTTGATGCGCTTCCCCGACTACGGCCTCAGTTACAAATACGGCGGCTGGCATCTTACGCGCACCGTGGCCGTGGCGCAGGTGCGCGGAGCCACGCGCATTGTGGTGGCGAGCGGCTCTTCCTGCAACTACTGCCAGGAACGTGAAGTGCTCCGCGCCGCCATCGTCAGCATGGACCCCGACGGCATGAATCCATCGCTGATCGCGCAAGGGATGCGCAACGCCGTCGATCTCCACGCGGTGAAGGCGCTGAACGGCGCGCTGTTCGCGACGAATATGGGGGACGATCACCTTGGCGATCGACTGCCTGAAGATACGTTTTTTGCCGTCGACACCACATCAACTTCGCCGCGGAACTATGGATGGCCCACCTGCTATTTCGCGCACGGAAAGCCGGTGTACGACGCTACGCCATTGCCGGATTCGAACGACGAGCACAAGATCGCAGAGGTTCCGGCGGAAGAGTCTGTTTATGGCGAGCAGGCCGGCGTCGCCACAGCAGGGACGAATCTTGCGGCAGGCGGCGGACATTTATCGGGGCCTGACCCCAACGCCACGCTCGGCCAGCCTCCTGCGCCGCTCCGATCGTGCGAGCAGGTTCCTGCGGCCTATACGACATTTGCCGCGCACAGTTCGCCCCTGGGATTTGATTATTTCGGGGACGCCGATATCTCGTTGCGTCAGAGCTTCCTCGTTGCCTTACATGGGGCGAGCCATCCGCATATCGGCACCGGCTATCGTGTCGTGCGCTTCTCTCCAGCCGATCGCACTCCGCGCGATCTCATAACCGGGTTTCTCACGTTCGTCAACGGTAAGCCGACGGTGCACGGCCGCCCTTGCGGGATTCTGCGCGTCGGGCCGGACAGATTCCTCTTGAGCGACGATTACCTCGGGCTTGTTTACTTCGTTCACCCGCGATCGTAGCGGCGAGGTTGGCTTGTCAGCTGGAAACCTGGACAGAGAATTTGGTGCCGAAGAAGGGACTCGAACCCCCACACCCTTGCGAGTACGTGGACCTGAACCACGCGCGTCTGCCAATTCCGCCACTTCGGCACGGGAGACAAGTCGGACTGGATCAGTCAGACAGGCAGCATCTTTGAGTCTCGCAAATGCCGTTTATGGTGTCAAATCGCCGCGCGGAATTTAGAGCGAAGCCCACAATCACTTTCGTTTCAGTGCTTCCAACTCGTCGAGCGTGCGCGGCCAGTCCGAGCCAAGCAGACGGGAAAGGCTCCGGTCGGCCAGCACCTTACCGCCGGTCTGGCACTTGGCGCAGTAGTTCGTCTCGTTGTCGGCATAGCGGATACGCTGGACTTTCTCTCCGCAGCGCGGGCAGGGCAGATTAAAGCGGCCGTGGACGGCCATCTCGGGCCGAAAGGCTGTGACCTTTTCGGGGAAGGCCTTCTTTGCCTCGGCGACCGAGCCGGTCCATCCAGAGGGTCATGACTGAGCGTGTCGCGCCGAAGAGCCGTTCCCACTCTTCCGGTTTGAGCTTGTGGGTCTGCGCGATTGGCGAGAGCTGCGCCGCGTGAAGAATCTCGTCGGAGTACGCATTGCCGACGCCGCTGATCAGGCGCGGATCGGTGAGTGCGCGCTTGAGCGTGCGGTTTTCTAGCGACAGGGCCGCGCGAAATCCATCGAGGTCTGTCTCAAAGATCTCGACGCCACCGGGATTCATCGCATCGAGCGCGTCGTCACCGCGAACAACGTGGAGCGATGCCCGCCGTTTCGATCCGGCCTCTGTCAAAACAAGAGACCCATTCGGAAAATCCAGCGCCAGCAGGGCATTTTTCCCCGCAAGCTTGGCCCCTGCCGCTTTCCAGTGCAGACGGCCGGCAATCATGAGGTGGATGACGAGCCAGAGCAGCCCGGGGTCCCTATGGACAGGTCCTCGTCCATGGGGTGGTCGATCGTCGTCTAAGCCGATCGCGATCCGTTTGCCGATGCGACGTAAGGCGCGCACAGTCTTCCCCTCGACCGAACTCACTGGCGGGTCAACCGTGCGCAGGACAAACACGCTGGCGAGACGCACCTGCTCGAGTGTTTGACCGAGGATTCGTGCGTCGAGCGCGGCGATGTAGGCAGAGATGTCGGGCAGTTCCGGCATTGCATCCAGAGTGCAGGCTCAGCCTGAATTCTGCAACGGAGATTTGACGATCGACTTGCGTGCCGATGAGCGGTCTATGAGAACACCGTGTTGTCGATCAAGCGTGTCGATCCCACGTATGCTGCGACGGCAAACAGAGTTCCCAGCGTCGCTAGTTCTACCGGCAACAGTGTGGCCCAGTCCACCAGCTCAATGTAATCGACACGGACTGCCGGCTCCGTCGCCAAGACGGTCCGCGCCGCATCGATGAGCGCGCTCGCTCTACGTTCGCCTTGTGCCGCCAGCTCTTCGATGTGTCGGACCGCCCGGCTCAGGACTAATGCCTGCCTGCGCTCGTCCACGCTCAGATACACGTTGCGCGAACTCAAGGCCAGACCGTCAGGTTCGCGGACGATGGGGCACACCACAATCTCGGTGCCGAGTCGGAGATCGGTTGTCATCCGTCTGAGCACTGCGACCTGTGCTGCGTCTTTCTGGCCGAAGAAGGCACGATCGGGCTCGGCGGCGATGAACAACTTTGCCACCACAGTGGCTACGCCGCGAAAATGACCGGGCCGAGTGGCGCCGTCCAACCGCTCGCTCAGACCTTCGACGTCGACGAACGTCGCCGAACCCTCCGGATACATCTCTTCGACTGCCGGAGCAAAAACCACATCGGCGCCTTCCCGCTCCGCCAGCTTGCAGTCGGCTTCAAACATCCGCGGATAGCGCGCAAAGTCTTCGCTGGGGCCAAATTGGGTGGGGTTCACGAAGATGCTGACAGCCACGCGATCGCAGGAACCAGCGCCAGCCCGGATCAATGAAGCATGTCCGGCATGCAACGCGCCCATGGTAGGCACCAGGCCGACACGCGCACTGAACCTGCGATTCATGCGCGCCCACTTCCGCAATTCTTCCACCGTGCGAAGAACGTCCATCGACCTTACTTAACTCTCCCACTCCTGCAGGGCATCGCGGTTCACGACTGCATTCTCTTCGTCCAACTCGTTCGCCTTCTTTCGTGCCGCAGAGGGCAGATGATAGCTTTCTGCATCCGACGGAAATGCCCGGTGCTCCACATCTTCGCGATAGTGCTCGACGGCGTCGCGAATCAGCGCTGCGGCGTCCGCATAGCGCCGCACAAATTTGGGAGGTGGTGCGAAGGTGAGATTTATGAGGTCGTGGAAGACCAGAATCTGTCCATCGCAATCGGGACCGGCACCAATGCCAATTGTTGGAATCGTCAGCTCTTCGGTGATCTGCCGTGCAACCTCGCGCGGCACTCCCTCAAGAACAACGGCCCCAGCGCCGGCAGCAGCCAAAGCGCTAGCATCGGCGCGTAGCCGGAGAATCTCGGCCGCATCGCGCGCCTGCACCCGATAGCCGCCCATGCGATGCACGCTCTGCGGAGTCAGCCCGAGGTGGCCGACGACGGGAATCTCTGCTGCGGTCAGCGCGCGCACCAGCTCGACGCGTGCGCCTTCAATCTTTACGGCTTCGGCGCCGGCTTCCTTCACGAAGCGAACAGCATTGGCGACTCCATCCGCAACAGCCCCGTGATAGCTGCCGAACGGCATATCGGCAACCACCAGCGCGCGCCGAACTGCGCGGCGCACGGCCCGCGTGTGGTGCACCATCTCGTCCACAGTGACGGCCAGGGTGTTCTCGTGGCCCAGCACCACCATGGCCAACGAGTCGCCGACCAGCACCAGGTCGATGCCGGCTTCGTCGACGAGGCGCGAAGTGGCGTAGTCATACGCGGTGAGCGCAGAGATCGGCTTGCCCTGACGCTTCATCTCAGCAAGCGCAGGCATGGTCACTTTTGTGAGAGGAGAACCGGAGGAAGACGCTCCGCCGGCGGAAAAGCTGGTAAGGCTCATATTGACTCCAGTGCCGCTCCGCAGACCCAGGATGCAGCCCGAACAGTTGTGAGTATACGCTTGTCGGACTCGGCGCAACTCACAAGTTAGGATGCGGCTCGAGCGCAATGGTTGCGAGTTGTCGACCGCCCGGCGCACACTGATGTCAGCAATGCTTTCACCTTTGGGAACAGTAGTTTCGGCCGGGCTTGGACTCGCCGGTGCGGCGGGGTTGGCAGTAGGCGGATTTACTTACGCTTCCGTATGGCCCACGTCGCAGATCTTCGGCCGCACGCTGACCGCGCCGCGTCGCCCCAACGAACTCGCCCTCACCTTTGATGACGGCCCCAACCCGGCATGGACACCGCGCCTGCTCGACATCCTGGCTGAGCATGGAGTGCACGGAACGTTCTTCATGCTCGGCAAATTCGCGCAGTCCGAACCGGTGCTGGTGCGGCAGATCGCGGACGCAGGTCACTTGATCGGCAACCACTCCTGGAATCATCCCAACCTTGCTCGCACTGCTGCGAATCAGGTCCGCGAGCAACTGCAGAAGACAAGCGATACGCTCCAGGAGATCACGGGAAAGCCGATTCGATTCTTTCGTCCGCCCTATGGCGCCCGGCGGCCTGTGGTGCTGCGCATTGCGCGCGAACTCGGCCTGACGCCGGTGACGTGGAATGCGATGACCAATGACTGGGCCGAGCCTTCAGCCGATCGCATCGCAGCCAGCTTGGTGACGAAGATCGATCGCAACCAGCAGCGCGGCTTAGGCACAAACATTGTTCTGCATGATGGCGGGCATCGCGGCCTGGGTGCGAATCGCGGCCCCTCGGTGAGTGCTGCGCAGCAACTTCTCAGGCGCTACAGCTCATCGCATCAATTCGTCACGCTGGATGCGTGGGCGCCTGCGGTGCGGCCAATGTAGGGCAACGAACGACGCTACGCATTTCGCTGCTAGGCGTTCTTGATCGCTCCGAACGCCACGCGCGCGGCATCAACCGTCTTGCGTACTTCGGCGTCGCCGTGCGCTGTCCCTACAAAGGCCGCCTCGAACTGCGACGGCGGCAGCCACACACCCTGTTCCAGCATGGCGCGATGGAATCGGCCGAACGCAGCGGTATCGGACTTCGCCGCTTCGTCGTAATTCGTCACTCGGGCAGGCCTGGAAGAACCAGGTACCCATCGCTCCGACGCGATTGGTCGTGAGCGGAACTCCTGCTTTGGCCGCCTCAGCTGCTACACCGTCAAAGACAGCCTTCGATGTTGCTTCGATCTGCGGATAGACTTCCGCCTTATGCTCTTGCAGATACGCGAGAGTCGCAATGCCTGCGGCCATGGCCAGCGGATTTCCGCTCAGCGTCCCAGCCTGATAGACCGGCCCCAGAGGCGCAAGGAGCTGCATCAAACGCAGTTTGCCGCCGAAGACGCCCACCGGCAAACCGCCGCCGACAATCTTGCCCAGCGTGATCAGGTCTGGATCCAGCCCGTACAACTCGCAAGCCCCGCCCAACGCCACGCGGAATCCGGTCATCACTTCGTCGACGATGAGCAGCGCGCCCTCGCGCTGGGTCAACTCGCGCAGTCCGTGCAAGTATCCCGGCTTGGGCGGAATGCAGCCAGCGTTGCCAACGATCGGCTCCAGGATCACCGCAGCAATCTCGTCGGGATGCGCGTCGAACGCGGCCTCCACTGCGGCGAGATCGTTGAAGGGTAGGGCATGGGTCAGCGCCGCAATTTCCTCGGGTACGCCGGCCGAACCGGGAATGCCAAACGTCGCGACACCCGATCCCGCTTTGACCAGCAAACCATCGGCGTGTCCGTGATAGCAGCCCTCGAATTTGATGACGATCTTGCGCCCGGTCGCGGCGCGCGCTACACGGATCGCCGACATCGTGGCCTCGGTGCCGGAGCTGACGAAGCGCAGCATCTCGATCGACGGATAGCAGGCAACGACGCGCTCGGCCAGGTCCGCCTCTGCCGCCGTCGATGCGCCAAAGCTCGCGGAGTTGCGCGCGGCCCGCTCGATCGCTTCCACAACCGGCGGAAATGCATGGCCGAGGATCATCGGGCCCCACGAGCCGAAGTAGTCGATGAATCGATTGCCGTCCACATCTTCGAGCCACGCGCCCTCGGCCCGCTCGATGAATGGCGGCGCCCCGCCCACGGCGCGAAATGCGCGCACGGGCGAGTTGACTCCGCCGGGAAAGAAGCGCTCGGCGCGCTCCTGTAGGTGTTGGGAACGAGTGCGGGCCGACTGTGTGTCGTGCAAACTCATCGTCCGATCAGTATAGAAGGGCGCGCGCAAAATGACGGTGTCGAGCGAGCCAGCGGCTTCAATCTCAGACTGTGTGGTTCCTGCACCGCGACCGTCGCACCAACAGAAGGTTCGTCGCGATCGAGAAGCCCATCATCAGCCCGACCGTTGCATCGAACCACGCCCCGGTCGGGTGGCCGGCCGATCGCCCAAAGTTCCATAGCAGCAGCCCAGCTACCAGGGCCAGACTCGCCAGCGCTCGAAGCCACCGGCTCCGGCGATCCAGCTGATCATTCGCAATGCACATGTTTTCTCCTCTCCTTGCTTCCAGTTTGTTGCGTTCAGTCGCGGGCCTTGTACCAGAGCATCAGTGTGAGCTTCACCACGACCATCGTGACCAGAATGGCCAGCAGGTCCCTGCTGATGACGTGCTTCGCGAAGATCCGGTACTCGAAGATGCACAGAGTCACCAGCGCGCCCGTCAGGCCCGCAACGGCTGTCGACCGGCGGCGATGCTCCAGAAAGCGCTCGTCGACAAACTGCCCGAAGAAGGGAATTCTGCTCAGAGGATGGCTCATGCGTGGCTCTCCAGTTGAAAAATCTCGTCGGTTGCACAGCGAAATACGCGCGCGAAGGTCAGCGCCAGGGGCAGGCTGGGCACGTAGCGGTTTCGCTCGATCGAGTTGATGCTCTGCCGCGAGACGCCCGCAGCCTTGGCCAGGTCTTCCTGTGTCCATCCGCGGGCCATGCGGAACTCTTTCACTCGATTGTGTACACCCGGTTCCATGGAAAGTTAGCTTTCCATTTGAGAATAGCGAGTCGGCTCGCAAATATCAAGCAAGCTTTCCATTTGACTCAAGATTATCCTCAAGATTTGCACAATAAGCGGTGCTCGGCACCGCCGCCTGTCCGACTCGCATCCTGCTAGAATCGACCTTTCCGGTTAGGGCAGAGGACGAAGTCCGCGTAGCTGCGAAGTCACTGACAGCCATCAACCGATTTCCTTGACCCGCCAGTCTTCCCCATGACAGGTCCCCATCGCTGGGGTGGAGAAAGCTGCATCGTGCCTGAACAATCCAAGACCAAGCCCGTTACCTACGCAGACGCCGGGGTCGACATTGCCCGGGGCGACCACGCCAAGGAACGGATTAAATACCTGGCGCAGAGGACTTTCAACCGCAACGTGCTGGGTGAGATCGGGGGCTTCGGGGCGCTCTACCGCCTCGACCTGCAGCGCTGGAAGAACCCTATCCTGGTGAGCTCGGCCGACGGCGTGGGCACCAAGCTGAAGGTGGCTTTTGAGCTCGGGCTGCACCAAACCGTCGGCGTGGACCTGGTGAACCACTGCGTGAACGACATCGCAGTCCAGGGCGCAACGCCGCTGTTTTTCCTCGACTACCTGGCCAGCGCCAAGACCGACCCCGAGGTGACGGAGGCTGTCGTCACCGGTCTAGCCGAGGCTTGCCGTGCAAATGGCTGCGCGCTGATCGGCGGAGAGACCGCCCAGATGCCCGGCTTCTATGCCGACGGCGAGTATGATCTGGCCGGGTTCATCGTCGGCGTCGTCGATCGCGACAAGATGGTCACGGGGGCTGGCATCAAAGTGGGGGACGTGCTGATCGGGTTGCCGTCGACCGGCCTGCATACCAACGGCTACTCCCTGGCCCGCAAGCTGATGTTCGAAGTCGCCGGCTACAAGGCCACGCAGTATGTCACGGCGATCAAGGAGAAGGCCGGTGCGGCGCTGATGAAGACGCATCGCAGCTACCTGCACGTGATCCAGAAACTGGTCGCTGGGGAATTCGCCACCGGCATGGCGCACATCACCGGTGGGGGCATCACCGAGAACCTGCCGCGTATTCTGCCCAAGGGAATGGGCGCGCAGATCGAAGTCGGCTCATGGCCTGTGTTGCCGATCTTCGAGCATTTACGCGAACTGGGACAGGTGCCGCAGGAAGAGATGATGCGCGCTTTCAACATGGGGATAGGCCTCATCGCGGCGATTCCCGCGGCGAAGTTTACGCGAGCCAAGGCCATGCTCGACCGCGCCGAAGAGAAGTTTTATGTCATCGGCCGCGTGGTCAAAGGTGAGCGTAAGGTGCAGTACACGTGAGCTCGGACGACGCGGGATCAAGCCAGTCAAAAGCCGAAGGTCACGCGCCTGTCCGTATAGGCCCCATCCGGCTAGGAATCCTGGTCTCGGGTCGCGGGTCGAACTTCCTCGCCATCGTTGAATCGATTCGCACCGGCAAACTGCAGGGCGTTGAGATCGCTGTTGTGATCTCGAATGTGGCTGACGCCAAGGGAATCGAGGCCGCCGAGCAACTGGGTCTGCCACACGCAGTGTTTGTCTCCAAAGGCCGCCCCCGCGCCGATCACGATGCCGATGTGATCGCCTGCCTGCGTCAACATCGGGTCGATCTTGTCATTCTTGCCGGCTACATGCGCCTGCTCTCGCCGGGCTTTATTGCGGCGTTTCCGAATCGCATCCTCAACATTCACCCATCGCTGCTGCCGGCCTTCCCAGGTCTCGACGCCCAACAGCAGGCGTTTGAGTATGGCGTGCAGTGGACCGGCTGCACCGTGCACTTTGTCGACGAGCACTTGGATCACGGCGCCATCGTTCTGCAGCGCGCGATTCCTGTGCTCGAAGACGACGATGGGCACACTCTAGCTGAGCGCATCCTTGCCGAGGAGCACATCGCCTATAGCGAGGCGATCGCTCGCGTCGTCAGCGGTGCGTGGGAGATTCGCGGGCGGCGCTATGTGAGGCGCGCGTCTCTTTGAAGTCTTGTCAAGATGCAGACGGCCGGCAACGGTTGCCATCCTGCTGATTCAGAAGCGCCAATCCTCGCCAAGGCATTTGCGAAGAATATCGCGAAATTGCCTACCCTTGAGAGAGAACTAAGACAAAGAAATCTCCGCGAAAGAAGCCGCGTTACTTCACACGGCGCGCGGGAGTTTCTGCGTTCGCAGGGCGGTCCTTCGCGCGTTCTGCTGCAACCACAGCTCGAATTCCGAAGACCGCCGATCAAAAACACGCTTCTGCACCACGCAGAGGCAAACGAGAGGATCGATCGATGGCAAATATTCTGGTAAATATCGAAAAAGGCATTGAAATCGGCGCGCAAGACGCGCTCAAGTGGCTCTCCGGAGCAAACAAGGCAATGCAGGCAACACCCGCGGTCATTGCTGCGCTTGCCACCCTGGTGGGTGCGGTCGAGAAGCCGCTGTCGGAACTGGCTGGCGCAGCTGCCAACCCGCTCAACATTCCACTGGATGTTCAGACAGTTGCCGATTTGAAGGCCGTGTGGCCCCAGCTTGAAGCATTTCTCAAAACCCTCGGCATCAAGTTCTGAGCCGCAAAAAACAGAAGGGCCGTCCCAAACCCTGGGGCGGCCCAGACAAGAATCGCTTGCCCCCTACGTATTGGACGGCTGCGCCTCGCCCAGAATCAGTTTGAACGTGACTTGCCGCCCATTCCGCAAGATCGTCACGCTGATCGTGTCGCCCGCTTGATGCTTGTCGAGCACCACAGCGATGTCCTGCGGATCGGCGATCTCGCGCCCATCAATCGCAACGATCAGGTCGCCCCCCAGCAGGATCTCCGTGTTGCCGACGTATGCTCGTTCGTTGCCGCCGCGCAACCCGGCCCGTTCCGCCGCACCGCCAGGAATCACGCGCTGGATCAGCACACCACGGTCGGCCGCCAGGCCCATCTGTTGAGCGAGGTCCGGTCCAATCGCGTAGGAAACGATGCCTAGTGACGGCCGTTTCACACGCCCATACCGCGTCAAATCCGACAAAACAGCCTTCGCCGTATTGATGGGAATGGCGAAGCCGATGCCCGAGCTTTGATCCGCGCCGTTAGAGGCAATCATGGTGTTAATGCCGATGACCTCGCCGTGCGAGTTCAGCAGAGGTCCGCCGGAGTTGCCTGGATTGATGGCCGCATCGGTCTGAATCGCGTCGTCGATATGCGCCCCTCCCGAGCCGCCGAGCGTGCGGATCGAGCTGATGATCCCGCGCGTCATTGTGCCGCCGAGACCGAAGGGATTACCGATCGCGTAGACCTTCTGTCCCACGGCGAGCTGGCTGGAATCGGCGAGCGTCACAGGTTCCAGATTCGACGCGTCAATCTGCAGCAGAGCGAGATCGTGGACCTTGTCGGTTCCGATCACTTTGGCCGTGTAATGGTGTTTGTTGCTCAGCTGCACGTCGATGCCGCGATTCGCTCCTTCCACGACGTGGAAGTTCGTCAACACGTGGCCGCTGTGATCGAGAATGAATCCGGATCCCTGGCCTTCCTGCGGAACCGCCCCATAGAAGAAGTTGAAGACCACCTGCCGCGACGTAATGTTGACGACCGAAGGAAGAACCCTTTTGTAGACCGAGATGTTATTCAATTCCTCTGCATCGTAGGCCGGAGCCGCGTCGGCTTCCGTCAGCTGCAGCGACGAGTCCGTCGAATGGATGTCTTTGAGGAGAGACAGGTCCTTCCAATGCGAGGGGAGATGGGTGGTCAGGTACCAGAACCCGCCCACGAATAGTCCAATGAGTAAAAAGTGACGCAGTTTCATAAATCTCGATCCAAAAAACCTTTCCTTAGCGATACGGCCGCGGTGCTGCGAAGTTCCATCGGGGACAAAGCCCGCTGACTCTCTATTCTAGAGAACCGCGCCCTGCAAGTTTGTTGCTTTCGGCCGAGAGCCGCTGCCAGAGCGCTTCGACCTGGGCGCGCAGGGCGTTCTTATCTCCATGATTCTCTAAAACATAATCGGCGCGTGCTGCCTTTGTCGCATCGGGAATCTGATGTGTCAGGCGCGACCGTGCGTCGGCCTCGGCTGCTGCACGATCCGCCGGGTTCGCGCCAAGCCGGTCGACATAGCGTGCGATCTTCAACTCCTCCGGCGCGGTCACCACCACGACGCGATCGATCCTGCGGCGCCAGTCGGCCAGAACATTCTCGGTCTCACCCCGCGCGCGGGCGTCGCGTTCCACTTCGAAGATCAGAGCCGTCACAATGACGGCCACAGCCGCGGGATTGCGCGCGAAGACGCCATTCATCCATTGGCGCTGTTGCTCGATCACCGCCGGATGGACGATGGCATTCAACTCCTGCAGGCGCCCGCCGCGAAAGGCGAGCTCGGCGAGCCGTGCGCGATTCAGTCGGCCGTCTTGCCCAACGACTTTGGCTCCAAACGAATGGATAATGTCATCGAATACGTGCTGCCCCGGCTCCATCAGGGCACGGCCCATCTCGTCGGCTTCGATGACTTCGGCGCCCAGTTCACGCAGATAGGCGCCAACCGTACTCTTACCGCTGCCGAGGCCGCCCGTCAGCCCGACGCGCAGCACTACTCGATCCCTCGACGCATTTTGGCCGCGCGTACGGTATTGGCCATCAGCATGGCGATGGTCAGCAGTCCCACTCCGCCTGGGACCGGGGTATATGCCCCCGAAACCTCGAATGCCGCCGGATGCACGTCGCCGACGATCACCGACCCACGCTTGGCGAAAGCTGCTTCGCGTTTTTCGTTGCCCGCAAAGAAACGGTCGAACTCCTCACGTGCGGTGATGCGATTAATGCCCACATCGATGATGGTCGCGCCGGGCTTCACCATCTCCCGCGTGATGAATCCGGGCCGCCCGATTGCCGCCACCAGGATGTCGGCCTGCCGCGTGACGGCGCCAAGGTCGCGGGTCTTCGAGTGGCAGATGGTGACCGTCGCATTCTCGTGCAGCAGCAGCATCGCGACTGGTTTGCCCACAATATCGCTGCGTCCGACTACCACTGCATGTTGCCCACTGATGGGCAGGCCGCTGCGTTTGAGAATCTCGATCACGCCGGCCGGTGTACACGGCGCCAACGCCGGGCGGCCCGTTTGCAGGCGTCCCGCATTCACAGGATGAAAGCCATCGACATCTTTCGCGGGTGAGACGGCATCGAGCAGGGCCTTCGCGTCGACCTGTTTTGGGAGCGGCAACTGAATCAGGATCCCGTCGATGTCATCGCGCCCATTCAGAGCCGTGACCACGTCCATCATCTCTTCGGTGGTGATCGTATCGGGAGGCGCGATCAGATCGCTATAGAGGCCAAGCTCGGCACAGGCCTGCACTTTGCTGCGGACGTAAATCTCCGACGCGGGCACGTGACCCACAAGCACCGCGGCCAGGCCAGGCCGGATTCCTTGCTGTGCTAACTTCCGCGCCTCTGCGGCAACTTCCTGCTTGATGGCTGCGGCGATGGCTGCACCGTCCAGGACTCTCGGCATCGTTCTCTCCAAACATTCATCCTATCGCCTCAAGTTGAGGAACCGAGAGCGCCGGCTCCCGCGAGTGCCCGAGAGCTGCTTCATAGATAGACATGAGGCGCGTGTAGTTTGCCTCGGCCGTATATTTCTGTTCGTATTCCGCGCGGGCGCTTATTCGCATTCGCTGCATGTGCTCCGGGCGCAAGAAAACCCATTCCACAGTGCTGGCCAACTCGGCAGCATTGCCGGGAGCGAAGAGTTTTCCGGTATGCCCATCGGAGATGAGCTCGGCCATCGCGCCCAGGCGAGACGCAATGATCGGCAGCCCTGCGGCAAAAGCTTCCGCAATCACCAAAGGAAACGCCTCGTACCAGGTCGACGGCAGAATCAGAATTGTTGCTTGTGCCATCGCATCTCTGACTTGCTCGCGGCTACATGCTCCGAGCCATTCGATGCTCGGATTCGTTGCTGCAGCCTGCGCGACATCTTGAGCAAGCGGCCCATCGCCGACGATCTTGAGTTTGGGCCCATCGCGCAGTTGGCTCCATGCAGCAAGCACGGTCTCTATGCCCTTCTCCGGGACCAGGCGGCCGACGAACAGGGCGAATCCGCCCTGTCCAGTGCCGATGCCCGGATCGAGATCGACGAAGTTTGGCTTGACGACGATCTTGTCTTCAGGGATTCCACCCGCGATGAACTTGTTCTGCGCGAATTGAGAGAGCGCGATGAATTGGCTGACGGTACGGTTCCATGTACCGAGCGCTCGATGAAACGCGAGCGTATTGGTGACGGCCAGACTCGCCAGGCGGCTGTTGCGATAGCAGCCACGCACCACTGCAGGCCAAGGCATCGATTTGCGCAGGCAGTCTTCGCAGATGGAATCGTGGGCGTGAAATGTCGCGGCCGGGCATATTAGCCGGAAGTTGTGCAATGTCTGGACCACAGGAACGTTCATTTGACGACAAGTCATGTGGACTGATGGAGACATGCGTGGAAAGAAGTTGTGGATGTGAACCAGGTCCGGTCTGAGCTCGTGGATGATTTGCCGCATCTCGCGTGCGTGCTGGAAAGAGTAAACGCACTGAAGGGCGGTCTTAACTTCTTTCAGAGAACCCACGATGGAGTCGTTACTCTCTTCCCACACTTCAACATCGTGCCCCATCCGCGCCAGCAGGGAAGTCTCTGCACGAACGACGCCATCTTCTCCGCCGGATTGCCGGTATCGATTGTGGACAACGAGAATTTTCATCGCGCCCGCACGGTCAGTTCGGGACGAAAGTCGACCGGATCGGTTCCTGTTTCGTCAGCTTTGGTCAGAACGCGCTGGAGAAAGTTCACCTTGCGCTCCGCGATGGTGTCGGCGGTAAATCTGTCTTGCACGCGCTGCCACAGATTGAACTGACTGCGCAGATAGAAGTCCCCATGAGAGTGAAGGTGCTGCAGTACCTCGGCAAGAGCCTCAGGATCGCCTTCCTGAAACAGAAGGTCGTCGCACCCGATCACCTCCGGAATCGCTCCCGTCCTGCTGCCGACAGTGACCGTTGCTTCGGCCATCGCCTCAGCAAGAACCAGGCCAAATTGCTCCTGCCAATCTCGGGTACGGCGTGATGGAAGAACTAGAACGTCGCTTGAACGCAACAGTTTCTTCACTTCCTTGTCTCGCAGTTGACCGCGGAAATGAACGAGAGCCCAGATGCCAAGCTCCCTGGCCAGGGCCGCCAGGCGCGCACGCTCTGGGCCATCGCCGGCGACCGCAACCGCAGTGTCGAATCCGCGCCGATGCAGCAATGAAACCGCCTGCAGCAGGCAATCGACTCCCTTACAAGTTTCGAGCCGGCCGATGAAGCAGACGTGGAGCGTCGTTGTGCAATGCTTGCCCAGCCGTGGCGATAAAGTGGCATGCACGCCCATCTGAGGCATGACTTCGATGGGCCTTGTGTAGCCCAACTCGGCGTGAACCAACTTCGCGCCTTCACTGCCCGCGATCATTGCGCCGGCTCGGGATAGAACATACCGCCGGAGCAGCCTGCGCGGGAGACAGAACGTGCGATCGACGTTCTCCCAGACGAACTGCACGAAAGGAATCGATTGCCACCACGCG
The DNA here is from genome assembly GCA_963778705.1 of uncultured Acidobacteriaceae bacterium. GTDB lineage: Bacteria > Acidobacteriota > Terriglobia > Terriglobales > Acidobacteriaceae > Telmatobacter. Next base: position 362,275 of record CAVZVM010000007.1, on the reverse strand, counting down.
ATCGTGGCAACCTCTAATGCACCGAGCGTATAAGTTTCTTGCTCATGCAGGATTAGATCGGGTCGCAGCTTAGCGAGAGCCTTCGCCAACTTCGGCAGATGATAGAGGAACGCGCCTTGTCGTGAACCGAAAACGATCGGCACAGCGACGTCTGTAATCGAGTGGGAATTATTCCAACGATACTGCTTTCCCTTGTACGTCTCTGGATGAATCAGCGTGATCTCCACATCGGGCGACTGTGCCATGGCTTCGAGTGCCTTCAGATAGCGCTCCTCTTGATAAGCATGAGATATGACTGCCACTTTCATATGTATTCGTCCTTCGTATAAGTCGATCCATCGTCTACTTTCAAGGCGCCACGGTATGCGACAAAACTGCCGGAAGGCATCCGTATTCGAGAAGATTTGTTCGCGGATCCTTCGCGCGCAATCGCCGCTCCAGCAGTTCGGCCATCTGGTCGGGTAACGGATCGCCAATGTCCATCGCCGATCCAGGAAAGTCGATCTGCGGAGCTTGTTTGCCGGGGTGATTGCAGAGCTGCTGTGCAAAGGTTCGGCTTTGCCCTGTCGGCGACGACGCTCGTTGCTGCTTCTCTTCGTTGCCCCACATTGTGTAGAGCCCATCGTTCAGGGTGAGCTGCGGCTCGTACCACACATAGGGCCCATCGGCCAGAAAGCTCGCGGCCATGCTGTACGAAGAAACGGAACAGACGCGAAGATCGGCCAGAGCCATCAACAACAGGTCGCTACATTCGGTGAGGCCCGATGGCTCGCTCTGCGCGGGAGTGAAGCGGCGCACAGCTGCGCCGAAGTCGGCACAGCGCCGGTCGGTGAAGAACCAGAACTGAACACGATCGCCGAACCTCTTCTCGATCTCCGAGCAGACCCAGGTGTACCAATCGCCCGGAATCGCGATGTTGAATCTTCCCCGCAGGTTCTCGCCGGACAGGGTTGGCGCGAATCCTCCCGAAGCTGCGCGCAGGTGCACCGCGACGAAGAGTTTGTTGCGATCCAACCGGGAGAGAACCGAGTACACGTTGCGTAGCGCATCACGGCTGGCGAGGAGTTGCGACCAGAGAAACGGCCGCGCGTTGCGGATGGCGGCGTATCCGCCCCACATCCCTTCCACGCTGACGATGAAGAATCTCCGCCGATCGAGGCCGCTCGTCTGCGCCCACTTCGCGAGCGCCCTGCCGAAGTCGATTTCTCCTGTCGCGCGATAGTCTTCTTCGGTGAACGGAATGTGCGGCAGTCGAACGAGAGCATCCTCCAAAACCCAATCCAGTTTGTCGGTCCGAAAATTGCGTGAGTAGCGGCGTCGATTCAACCCCCACGAAGGCCCCAGGAGGCGCGCGTTCAGCTCTTGGCTCGCGATCCACCCCTTGGCCCACGGGATCAGTTCATTACCTAGCCCCTCGCCTCGCCGGCTCATTCGTTTTGCCACAACAATTCTCATCCGGCCACTCCGGCGGAGGCGGCCCGGCGCACAACGACAGCCACGGTTGGTCGGCGACTCGCCTGCAAACGAAGCTGCCTTGCGTAGCCCGCCGGCAGGTGCTGGGCATAGTTGTTGAGGAATGCGATGGCATCGTGGCCGAAGACCAGTTCGCCCGCCGTCCAGATCGTCCATCCCAACGCCGTGCAGCAAAACAGAGACACAACGGCGAGGCGTGGGCCAGCTGCCAGATGAAACGGGGCGCGAAGAATCTGATCCGCGGACCACGCCAGTGCGCCAAAAAATGCCGAAAACACGATGCGTCTCCCGAGAGTTGCCAGTGCGCGCGACCATGGAATTTCGAGCAGCGGAAACGCAAAGGCGGCGATCAGACTGAGCCGCAGAATCATGACACCGAGCAGTGCCCATGCGATGGCCTCGATGGAATAGTGTCCGGCTGCAAAGAATGCGACTGCCCCAATCGCGCAGCTGACTGCCTGGGGCCAGAACTCCAGCGCGGGCCTGCCCAGCCCGCACACAATGGGGCCAAGGAGGCAGTGGACTCCATAGAACGGCATGGCGAGCGCGAGCGGCAGCATCGCGGGGATGACGCCGACCCATTTGTCGCCGAAGAGGCCCACAATCGCCGTATCGGGAATGAGGGCGAGCACAGCATAGGCGCAGCCTAATACGCTTACGACAACTGCCATCAGGCAGAGGGTGAGATCGCGCATCAGGTGTTGCCGCCCCTGTGCTCTGGCTGCCGATGACATCAGCACGGACTGCAGCCCTGTCACAGCCGTGTTGACAGGTTGATACGCAAAGTTGCATCCGCGCCCATAGAGGCCGAGTCCGATCGGCCCCAGTTGCGCGGCAGCAAGGTTGTCGAGGTTCGCATGTCCCCAGTTGACGAGATTGTTTGCAACGATGGTTGCGCCGAAGGCCGTGGTCGACGGCGACGGCAATCCGAAACTCGGCGCCAGAGAATGCCGCTCAGCGCGATAAAGAAGAAGCGAATTCAGAAGCGACTGGCAAAGATACGCCGACACCAGGCTCCAGACCCCGGCTCCGAGGAATGCGAGTGGAATGCCGATTGCGAGAAAGCCAAAGAGAAAGCTCGTTACGCCCGCGTATTGAATGAGCTTGAAGCGCATCTTGCGCCGCAGAAGCGCCGCTGAGACCAATCCAAACGACTGGAGGACGATCGTCAGGCTCATCGCCTGAATGACGCGAGTCGCCGAGGGGTCATGAAACAAGCGTGCGATCCAGGGAGCGAGCAGATACACGGCGCCCGTCGCTTTTGCCCCAAGCAGGATTTGGTAGGTGAAGGTCCTGCGGACCTCCTGCTCCTCGAGCACCTGCTTCTGAATGAGCGCCTGACTGAAGCCGCCATCCACAAGCAGATTGACAAAGCCGTAGATTGTGCCGGCGAGGATGATCTGTCCATAGGGTCTCGGTCCCAGCATCCGCGCAAGAACAATTCCGATCGCGAGCGAGCATAGGCTGGAGACGATCCCGCCAAGGTAGTTCCACCGGACACCAGCGACCGCCGGAGCCGCGATGCCTCGATCTTCGGCGTTCATGACGAGCGTCTCTCCCAGGCCGGATTTGTGCTGAAGCGCGTCCAAGTCTCTGATGCGAAGATCCCTGGTGCAATGGTCTTCAGGTAGGGTGAGCAGACATAGTGCAGCCATCTCCACCCGAGGTGCCGCCGCGCAAAGTAGGCCCACTCCCCGAGCGGCACTCCCTTTGGCGAAACTAAATGGCGCCAGCGAATGGCAAAGGACAGGTTCCTGTCCCGCCACGTATCCGTAGACGGGTTGTTATTGCAGTTCCCCACGTATCCAGGCATGGCGATCACCGCAAAGCCGGCTGTCCTTGCGCGCAGCCCATAGTCGAGGTCTCCGAATTGGTGGCGAAAGTGCTCGTCCAAATTGCCCAGCGTTGTGGCGACCTGGGCCGGGATCAAAGCGAAGTTGCCGTTCATGGTGTCACACTCGACCGGTTCGGAGGGATGTTCTGCTGCCGGCGCGAAGTGAACCGCAAGTCCTCGCGTTTGCCGTCGGAGTCCGCCGAAGCTCTGACCGCCGCTCCGAGGAGAACGCGTGCTTCCCACAACGATTGCGGGTGTACCTGCAGCCAGTTGTTCACGCGCCAAGAAGACCATCCGCTCCAACGCATCCTGATAGAGGATCGTGTCGTCGTTGAGAAAGATATAGGCGTCGAAGCCAATGTTCATGGCAACGGCGAAAGCCAGCCGCATTGCGCCGTTCCAATAGAGAGAACCGTTGCCGCGCAAAACGTGAATTGAGGGAAATCGCGATCGAACCGCCTCACCGGTGCCGTCGGTGCACCCGTCATCGACCAGAAACACCTGGATCTCGAGATCGTTGATCCTTCGCTGACGAAACAACATGTCGAGCGAAGCGAGGGTCAGATCACGCCGATTGTGGCAGGCGATCAAAACTGCGGCTGTCTGCAGGTACACATTTCCTCCCGATCTAACTTGCGAAGGTTGGAGACGATTCACCGGCTTCGTCGTCGGTGACGTCAACCTCGATCTGAGCTGCGGTGCTTGTGCCGGCCGCCATGGCGCTGGCAATGCCGACAAGGGCATACGACTCCGGCTCGATGCTGTAGGTGATGCCGTACACCAGAGTCATCGCCACAACTGCGAACCAGATCGACGCGGAGGGATACACCGCACCGTCGATCCCGCCGTCTCTCCACATCACCCACAACGGCCTGCACGCAAACAGCACGACCAGCAGCAAGCCAAGGCCTCCTACACGCAGGTATTCCGTGACGAGTTCGCTGTGCGGCGGCGCCGTCTGAAGCAAGTGGCTCTCCGGATCGATGCGCCACCACCCGCTACCCATCGGCTTGCCGGCGAGCACTGTGAGCGGCGTCTGATCGGTATCGAGAAGGAATCCCTCCCATCCGTTCACCCGCCACCGCCAGGTCTCGCTGTTGGATAAGGACTGCGCGAATTCACCCTGACTCGCCACCATCTGTGTGGCGCCGCCGGCCAACACCAGCATGGCGACAGCGGTCGAGGCGAAGACGGCGATCGGTACAAGGCGCCGGAGGAGCCGCACATCGACGAACAAAAGCGCAACAGCGCCGGCCAGGAGCATCATCCACACCGTGCGATGGCGAAGGGCGATGGCGGCTGCAAGGAAGATGCCGGTCGAGACAAAACCCGTGACCCGCTGCGAAAAGTAGGTTGCCCGAGCGAGGGCAAAGAAGGCGCAAATCGCAAGTGCCGCTGCGGCGTTGGATGGCAGCACGCGATTGTCATCGGGAGAAAGATTCAACGTTGCGCCGACCGGCACACCCAGAACAGCGAGGAGCATGACCACGCAAAGGCCTGCACCGAAGAGCAGGTACAGCTTGACGAAGCGACGAAGGGACCGCTCGTCGAAGGGTGCGCTGGAGAAGTAGAGCATGGCGGCCAGCGAGGGGACGAAGCCGCGCGCCTCATTTGCAGCTGCCAGCAAGCCGTTTGCACCGCATCCGCGCACGAAGCTCCACGCGAACAGCAGAACGTAGGCGCACACAACTACGTGGCCGAGATGGATGCGTCGCAGACTCCGTAGAAAGCGAATCATTCCTGCGGTCAGCAACGCCATCGACACTGCATCGAGCGGACTCAGGTGGAGACGCCCGACGAGCGTTGCATTTCCGCCGAAGGCAAGATCGAAAAGTTCGATAGCCAGCAGAGTGAACAGCCCCGCTTCGACCCATCGCACCAGGAGCAGGATCAAGCCGGACGCCAGACACAGCGCAACGACAGAAATCAGCATCGACATCGCTACACGTCCAACGGGAGGGTGGATCCCGTACGGATGTCGAAAGCGCCGACGCCGATCGTTGGCATCATCTCGCGGTAGAGATCTTCGTACGCATCGGCTGTTGTTCTCAGGTGGTTGAACTGCAATGCTCGTTCAAAACTGCGATTGGCAAGATGACGGCGGTAGTCAGCGTTGGAGACGAGTTGCAGCATGGCCTGGGCAATCGCTCCTGGATTGCGCACATCCACGAGAACGCCCCCGCCAGGGCCGAGCATCTCGCGCATGCCCGGTGTCGTTTCTCCGGCAATTAAGGCCTTGCGCAGCGCGAGTGACTCCAGTGCTGCCATCGAGAAGGCTTCATCCCGCGATGGATGGACGACAATGTCGACTTCTTCGCTGATCCGATGAAGCAGGTCGTTGTGTGCAAGCGGGCCGGCGAAGACAACATCACGATCCAGCATGTTTCGTGCGGCCCATCGATAGGCGCTGCCGGCCGGCTCGTACCCATCCCCGAACATCAGCAGACGGGCGCTACGCAATTCGCGGCGAACGATGCCAAACGCTCTCAGTGCCGCTGTGGCGTTCTTGCGGCGAGACCACCCCTGCAAAATCGTTGCAAATGTAATGCCGGGCCAGCATCCTGGACACTCGCGCCGTCCCATGGCGAAGACCGCGTCGGGCAGGCCGTTGGAGATGACGGCGATCTTTGCTCCAGGCTTGATGTAACGCGCGAAATGGCGCGCTGCCGCATCCGACACCGCAGAAAAGTGCATTCCGCGGAGCGCCACTTCGTAGGCCATCAGAAGACGAACAGCACGATGTGGATCGCGATAGTAACGCAGTACGTTCCAGGGAAGATCGTGAATGGTTGTGAGCGTGGGGGCACCGGACCGCAACGCACCGAGCGCGAACTCGTAGGTCCAGTGAGCGTGGACGAAATCCGGCGCATCGGCCTTGATCGCTCTGCGAAGGAAGCGAATCTCGGGATAGTAGTATGTTCCCCCGAGATGACGTGTACGAAATGGGCCGGCGACGATCCGCAGGTTATCCCATTCGTAGGTGCGCTGCTCCAGAACATCCTTGCTGAGTGTGTAGAGCGTGACCTCGTGTCCCCGGCTCAGAAACTCGCAGATGAGCGGCGTAATCGCAGTGCTGCCCAGGCCACAAGTAACTCCAGCGGTGGAACGCCCGCAAAAGCGAGCGAGCGCGTGCAGGTCTGCAGGCGTGCAGAGAGCGATCTTCATGAGTGCCTCCATGCCTGCTCCGCCAATGCAAGCGTTTTTCCGACATAGAGACCGCAGACGATGCTCTCCACGCCGCTGCGAATCGAGAAGTGTTCCCGCACCGACCGGCTGTCTTCTAGAGCGCGGTTGCGCAATTCCGCAATCGGAAGCGACGCGGCATAGGCCAGACCTTCGGCGACCGACTCCGGCGTGGTCGAGGTGAGGATGGTGTAGTTTGTGATTGCGGCAATGTCAGAAAGCCCGTCGACGTGCGCGCACACCAGCGGCACACCCGCGGCTGCCGCCTCGATCGCCGCCAGGCCGAGGCCTTCGTGCAGCGAAGGCATCGCAAATGCATCGGCGGCCCACAGGAACGGCAGGATATCCGCCTGAGACCCCAGAAAACGAACCTTGTCCTCAATCCCGAGTTCCGCGGCCAGCACTTGTTCGCGGTGGCCCGCCTCCTCGCGCCCGATATGAAGAAAGAGCGGCTTGATGGCTGCAGGAAGCAAGGGTAGAGCGCGCAGAATCGCCTCGTGATTCTTCACGTCATTGCAATTCCCCGCCGATACAATCACGAAGTCTTCCGGAGACAATCCGAGAGCCTCTCGCGCTGTCGAACGTTCCAGTGGCCGGGGCGGCTTAAAGCGTGCCGTGTCGATCCAGTTCCAGATACGCACGCCTCTGTTCCTGAAGTGCTTCTGCTCCCACGCGTCCACACCGTCGCTGATCATGCCGTAGCGGCCGCCGAGACTGCGCACAAGAGCCCGCTCGCACAACTTCCTCCAGCGAAGCAGGCCGCAGAACCGAAACGTATTGTGCGGAGTCAGTGCGATGCGTTCCACACCTGCGAGCCGGGCGAGGAACGCCAACACCGGTGGGCCAGCCTCGGTGTGAATGTGCACAACGTCGAAGCCCGAACGGCACAGGCGAAAGAATCTCCGGACAAAATCGAATCGTGGCAGAAGAGAGATACGGCTTCGGAATGGGATGTGATGCACCTCATATCCCGCATTGCGCATCTCATCCGCAAGCGGCCCGGCTGTGTTCGCTGTGGCCAACACGTCGCAAGCATAGCCGTGGCGTTGCCATTCATAGCAACTGTTCAACAGCATGATCTCCATGCCTGAGCGTTCGAGACCGTACAGCACATGCAACACGCGTTTCATTGACCTTCTTTCACATGCCCTCTGGAACCTATGGATGGCTGCTGGCGGCGTAGATGGAGGCCGCAGCCGCCGCACTCAGCACATTGGATCCGTTGATGACCAGCGATTTCCATGTGCTGGGTGGAACATACAGAGCGTCGTTGACCTGGAGTGCAACAGTGGGCGCTTCGCCTTTCTCCATCTTCTGCAGCGGCACCTTGATTTGCTCGATATCGTCTCCCTGCCTGCGCACAATCACGGCCCAGCGAGTCGAGGACAGCAACGTCTCTCCGCCTGCGAGCGACACCGCCTCAACGACATTGAGCGAGCCGCCGTTCACCATCAGGTATCCTCCAGGCCGGTTGACCGCGCCGAGAACGTAGACGATCCCCGCTCTTTGCACGAGTACCGTATCGCCTGGCTCGATGATGGTGCTGCGCAGAATCGCTGGGTCTCCGCCCTGCGCAAACTGAATGTGGCGCAGGATTGTTTCACCGTTGTTTCCGCGATGCTGGACTGCGATCTCGTTGCCCGCGGCGATCGTTTCACCTCCTGCAAGTGCCAGCACGTCGCCGAGCGGCTCCGGCGCGAGCAAAGCCACGCGGCCCGGAGTCTGTACTTCGCCGATCACCGAAACGCTCCGCGCCGGATACTGCAGGACGTTCAGAGTGACTTGCGGATCCTTGAGGATCTCGCGACTGGCGAATGTCTTTGCGAGGACGGCTTGTGCCTGCGGAACCGTGTCCCCTGAGATCGCGACGGGCCCGATCAGCGGAACCGTCACATTGCCTTCGGCATCGACACGCAATTGTGTCGACATCTCTGGGACTCCGTACACCTCGAGTTGCAGCAGAAAACCCGGCGCCAGCGTGAGATGCTCGAATCCCTCGGGCACGGAACTGACCGGTCCCGTGTTCTGCGCCGAAAGATGTGCGGCCCGAGCGGGGTTTTCGTCGATCTGCGCCGCAACAGCAGCGCCCTGTTGACCGAGCGCCCCGAGAGGCAGCATCAGCAACAGAATCGGCTGCGCAAGCATTCGCAACCTACTCGCTTTCGTCCGCATAGTAGCCGCCTCCATTTCCGTAATACCCGTACGCCGACGCGGTGCCTGCCTGTGCCTTGAATGCATTCATCACGATTCCAACCAACGACGCGTGGGTGGTGCTCATCAGCGCGAGAGAGCGATGGAGGAATCGTTTCAACGTCCGGTTCGCCCGCACCACCAGAACATATCCGTCGACTAGCGGCGCGATCACCTGCGCATCCGTCACCAACAGCACCGGTGGGCTGTCGATGAAGATGTAGTCAAAATGCGTCCGCAACTCGTTCAGCAAATCGGAGAAGCGCCTCGATCCGAGAAGCTCCGAGGGATTCGGAGGATGCGGCCCGGCCGGCAGAAGAAACAGCGAGTCGATCTTCGGATACGGTTTCAACGCCGCTGGAAACGCGAGCCCGCTCGTGAGGCAATTGCTGAGTCCGACCTCATTCGTGCAGCCGAAGAGCACGTGCCCCTTGGCTCGCCGCAGGTCTGCATCAAGATAGAGAACCCGGTCGCCCTGCAGCGCGAAGGCAGCTGCAGTGTTCAGGCAGGTTGTCGACTTGCCTTCCTCCGCCGACCCGCTCATGAACAGAATCATGCGCGGCGCTTGCTCGGCCCGGCTCAGCAGTAAAGCCGTGCGCAGGGCACGATAGGCCTCGGCGATGCTCGATCGCGGAGCGCGTAACAACCAGGCGTGTGGTTGCACCGCATCACTGTCGGCCCTTCTGCGGGCGAGCCCATACTGCGTAGCGGCATTTCGTCTCCGATGAAAATCGGGGATCGTACCAATCACGGGGACTTGAGCGATGCGCTCTGCCTCCTCCGGCATCGCCAACGAATCGTCGAAGTAGTCCCACGTGAAAGCTGCCGCCAAACCGAAAACCAGACCGGCCAAAAGTCCGAGAGCCAGCGTAAGGCGCTTCTTGGGATATGAGGGTTGAGCCGGAGCGCGCGCCGGATCGACCAATGCGATGTTCGAGGCCTTGATGCCTGCCGTGACACTGGCCTCCTCCAGCTTCGTATAAAGGTCCTGATAGATCTGCCGGCTCGACTGGGCTTCTTCCTGCAGCAGGATGAGTTTGTCTGCGTTTTCGGCTACGGCGTTCACCACCTGCTCTTGCTGCGCAACCTGACGGCGCAGTCCGCCTTCATCGAGGATCGCCAGGTCGAGATCGTTCTTCGCACGTACTCTCATGCGACCCAGCTCCGCAAGTATTTGTGAACGAATCGAATCTTCCTGGGTCTTGAGCTGCAGCATCGCCGGGTTTTTCGCGCCGTACTTCGTTCCTGCGGTCGCTTGTTCGATCTTCACCTGCGCCAGTTGCTGCTGCAGACGCTGCAGGAGAACAAGGTCTTCGCTTGCTGGCGCGACCGGAGAATCCGATCCCAATCCGCCCGCCAATGCACTTGATCCGACGCTCAAGACGGTCTCTGGATCGCGCGTCTCCGTCATCCGGTAGATCGCTTCCCGGGCGATGCGCGTTGCCTCCGCGTTCGTCAAGTCGCGGTTCAGTTCGACGAGACGCGCAAGCGATACATCGTCGGCTTGCGTGCCCCGGCCCTCCGCCCCGCGCGAAGCCAGCGTCGGGATCGCGGTTAATCCCGAGGACCGTTGAAAGGCATCGACCTTTGCCTGACTGTCGCTCACCTTGCGCTTCAGATCGGCAAGCTGGCCTGCAAGCCACATCGACGTCTTCGACGACGCCTGGAACCTCGCGCGCGTCGACTCGCTGGTGTACGCGTCGACCAGGTCATTCGCAATGGCCGCTGCGCGATTGGCATCTGTGTCGGTGTAGGTCACTGTGAGCAGCCGCGTTCCCTTGATCGGGTTGACCCGCAAGCCCGATCGAAAGACTCGGAGGGCCTGTTCCCGGCGCTGCGGCGCTTGCTCCAGAGGTAGCCGTCGCCCCTGGTTGAACGAAGCACTTGGCCCGGACGATGGAATGGCGTAAGGCGCACGCGCTTCGAGCTTCAGATCTTCAATGACCCGGAGCGCCGTGTTGTCACTCATGATCACGGCCTGCTGCGTGAGCAGGTCCATGTTCATCCCCTCCTGGTCGCCCAGGGATCCCGCGATTCCAGACAGATCGGCGAAGCCCAGCGAACTGCCGCTCTCCCGATTCACCTCGATCGTTGCCGTCGCGCTGTATTTGTTTCTGCTCAGAAGCACAGACAGGCCCGCAATTAGAATCCCGAGCGCAAGCGCACCCAGAATCGCCAGGCGTCGCCGTTGGAGAATGCGCACGACCTCGCGAAGCTCCACATCGGGTGTTGGGACGCTCCGCATTCCGGAGCGATCGGCTCGTGCGAGCGCGGGCACTGTCTGCGGCAGTCGGTCAGCGGAGATCAACGCAGCTCTCCTCCGAGGGACAGGGCAGTCTGTGCCTCCGCCGCAACCGGCGTTTCACCAAGGAATCGCTGGTCAGGGAATCTCCGGATTCCCGCAGCTTCAAGCCCGACGTTCCACAGGAAGGCGGGGACGCAGCGGAGATAGCGCTGGCCCAGTCGTCGCGGCTCCTGCATCACGCGATAGAGCCATTGCAGACCCGTAGGATGCAGCCAGCGCGGCGCTTCTTTCACTGTGCCCGCATGGAAATCGAAGGCTGCTCCCACCCCCACCATCAAATGGCAACGCAGCTTGCCGCAGTGCTCCGCCATGAATCGTTCCTGCTTCGGCGCGCCCAGCCCAACCCACAGCACGTCCGGCCTCGCCTCATCCACACGCTCGGCGAACTCCAACTCTTCTGTCGGAGTGAGCGAACGAAACGGCGGTGCAACTGTTCCCACCACCAAGAGTCCGGGGAATCTCTTCTGCAGCCGCGCGGCCAGTTCCTCTGCAACACCCGGTCTGCCCCCATAGAAGAAATGCCGCCAGCCACGATTCACCGATGCCTCGCACATCGCGAGGAGAAAATCGGGGCCGTAGACACGCCGCATGGCTCCGAACCCGCGCAGCCGGCCAATCCACACCAGCGGCATTCCATCGGCAACTGTGAGATAAGCACCGTTCAGAGCCCTCCGGTGCGCAGGATCGCGCAGTGCTTCCACGACGGAGTGCACGTCCGCCGCGCAGATATATCCGCGTCCCCCTGAGCAAATCAACTTGTCGCATTTCCGGATCGCCTCGTGCTGATCGGCAACGCTTACATCCACTCCAAGGACATGCACGCAAGGCTGCATGTTTCTTTGCCTGTTGTGTGTCACGTAAGCGGCGGTCATAGGGGCCCAATCTTCAGAGAACTAAACCCCGCGCATCAAGCGCACGGGGGTATACAGCAGAATTGCAAGATCCATGCAGAAACTGCGATTCCGAACGTAGTAGAGGTCGTAGTGCGGATTCTCGTGAATCCTCGCAGAGCGAGCGGGGCTGAGTTGCCAAAGGCCCGTCATCCCGGGGGGCACTTGCAGCCGTTGCCGATGTGCTGAACGATGTTGATCGACTAGAAACCGCATCTCTGGCCGAGGTCCGACGAGAGACATCTCCCCTCTCACCACGTTCAGAAGTTGCGGCAACTCATCGAGACTGCATCGGCGCAGCCAGCGCCCGGCTCCCGTGATCCGCGGATCGGCAGAACTTGTCGGGGAAACGGCACACCCCGAGGCTTCCACATGCATCGAGCGAAACTTGTAGATCTTGAAGATCCTTCCGTCTCTCCCTACGCGCTCCTGACGGAAGAGCACCGGGCCCGGCGAATCGAGGAAGATGAGAAGCGCAACTACCAAACACAGAGGTAGCGCCGCAGCGAGGAACACAACCGCAAGGAACGCATCGAAGGCCCGCTTCGAGAGCTCGTAACCCCAGCCTCCGCCCGTGTTCACTTCTTCGTCGCGAATCCCACGAAGCTCGGGCTCGGTCTTGATCTGAGCCGAACGTGACAACTCCAGGATCAGCTGGGTCCAATGGCCGTCGGCGGCCCGCCTTGCATCGAGGGCACGCGACGACAGCCTTTCGATGAGGACAAACAGAACAAGCTTCTCGAGCATCAGAATCGGCATTGCCGCCAGAAGAGAAATGGCAATCGTTCCGCGCGGAAATGAATGACCGACCGCGATGTTGACCAGCAGAATGAGTACAGACGCCTGCGCCACGGCCCGAACCGGCCGCTCCGCTTGTCTGATCTGGAGTGGTCCGTTGTCGTCACGGTAGGCTCCGTCATTGCCCAGCAAGAGCACGACGAGCGCCGCGATGCACGCGGACACAGACACCGTCGTCCCCGAGAACCGTTGCGGCGCTGGGAATTGACGCGCAAGCTCTACGCCGCTCACCACAAGCGTGACGGCAAGCCAATCGGCGAAAGCCTGGATGGCTGGAAGTACCTGGTCGCGTCGCGCGCGCGTTGCCGGAAGGGAAGTGAAGCCCGCCGCCGGAGCGCTGCACAGAACGGATCGATCTACTCCAAGGGAACTCATGCCCGCCTCCCGGTTTCGAAGAACGGTCGAGAGTCCCGACCTCGGCTCGGTGCCATAGGATAGGGGCCCATTTCTCTATCGATGTAAACGCCGATCTATGGGTAAAGAAATCCTGTGCCCGGCGTCACCGCGCCGTGCTATATAAACGAACTCTTTCAACCTACGTGTTGACGGAGCAAGTGCCCCAGCGGAATGACCGAATGCGGCGGCGCATCGTCTGCTGCTCTTCCGAAAAACGACGGCGCCGAATCGGCTTTCTCTTGCCCTAAGAGATGTCCTATCGCGGGACAGCCGTCGGTCGCTGTATTGCCCATCACTTCGGCCAAGAATTTCAAAAAAAATCGCGATCATTCCCAAATCGGAATCGAGATTTCCGATTTGGAACCGCGAATCGCCGCACCGGCCGACGCTGTATCAACGCGTCTCTATTTGTCGATGGTTTCCAGCTGTGCGCGCGCAGCCTCGTAGGTGAGACGAATCCCCTCGGCCAGGCTGGTCTTCGCCTTCCATCCCAATTCGTTGATGCGGCTCACGTCGAGGAGTTTCTGGGGCGTGCCGTCGGGTTGAGACGGATCGAGAACGATCTCGCACTGGAACTCGAGAACTTTCGCAATCAACTCCGCCAGCTCGCGAATCGTCAGATCCGTTCCTGTTCCGATATTGATGAGCGGTACTTCGCCTTCGCCGAGCAGCTTGTCAAAGACCGGCTCAGACAGGCTGAGGAGATGAATACATGCCTCGGCTAGATCGTCGCTATAGAGAAACTCGCGCCGCGGCGTTCCCGTTCCCCATACCACTAGTTTCCGCTCGCCCGCGCGCCTTGCTTCGACGACCTTGCGCATAAGCGCCGGCAGCACGTGCGAGAGCTTCAGGTCGAAGTTGTCGCCAGGTCCGTAGAGATTCGTTGGCATGGCTGCGAGATAGCGCGTGCCATACTGCCGGTTGTACGACCGGCACATCTCCACGCCTGCGATCTTCGCGAGTGCATAGGCGCGGTTCGTCGACTCCAGCGGGCCTGTCAACAGCGACTCTTCCTTGAGCGGCTGCGGCGCAAGCTTCGGATAAATGCAACTGGAGCCGAGAAATAGCAGTCTCTTTACCCCGCAGTGGTAGCTCGCATCGATCACACCGTTCTGAATCTCGAGGTTTTCGCGAATGAAGTCGGCTGGGTATGTATCGTTCGCATAGATGCCGCCTACCTTGGCAGCGGCAAGAAACACGAACTCCGGCTTGTGCTCCTCAAAGAACGCACAAACCGCTGCACGATCGGTGAGGTCCAGTTCGGCATGCGTGCGCAGCAACAGATTCGAGTAGCCGCGTTGTTGCAGCCCTCTGTGGATGGCCGACCCGACCAGTCCACGATGCCCGGCGACAAAGATGCAGCTGTCTTTTTGCATGGATCTACGTTGCTCTCCAGCCGGCGGAGTCGAGGGAACCGCTAAGCCGGCACCTCGATGCACGACTTGAAGTAGTCGAGACTCAATCGTAGCCCGGTCTCAAGATCGATCTTCGGTTCCCAGCCAAAAAGCCGTCGCGCCTTGCCGATGTCCGGCTGGCGCTGCGTCGGATCGTCTTCCGGCAATGGGCAGTTCACAATCTTGCTCTTCGAACCGGTCACCCGAAGAACCGCCTTCGCGCAATCCAGAATTGTCCATTCGGTCGGATTGCCGACATTGACCGGAAGATGTTCGTCGGTGCGCGACAATCCAAGAATGCCCCTAATCTCATCGGAAACGTAACAGAAGCTCCGCGTCTGTTCGCCTTCGCCGTAGATCGTCAAGTCTTCGCCCTTCAGCGCCTGAATCATGAAGTTTGAGATGACGCGGCCATCGTTCTTCTGCAAGCGCGGGCCGTAGGTGTTGAAAATGCGCACCAGGTGTGTATCCACCTTGTGATAGCGGTGGTACGCCATCACCAGGGCTTCCGAGAATCTCTTCGCCTCGTCGTAGACCGAGCGGATTCCAATCGGATTCACATTGCCCCAGTAGTCTTCGGTCTGCGGGTGCACCGACGGATCGCCGTAGCACTCCGAGGTTGAAGCATGGAGAAACTTGGCTCCATATTCTCTAGCGATATCGAGCGCGTTTTTGGTGCCGTCCGATCCCACCATCAGGGTTTCGATTCCCAAGCGGTTGTAGTCCACCGGGCTCGCGGGAGACGCAAAGTTGAAGACGTAGTCAACCTTCTTTGCATCGAATGGCCGGCAAATATCCGCCTCGATGAACTGAAACTTCGACTCTCGTTGCAGATGTTCGAGATTCTTGAGCGAACCGGTGCAGAGGTTATCGACGCCAACGACGGAGTGGCCATCGGCGAGCAGTGCATCCGTGAGATGAGAGCCGAGAAAGCCTGCTGCACCGGTGACCAGGACACGCATCAAGCATGTTCTCCCGCTGCCGGTCTCTTCTTTGGCGTATGGAACACTGTGATCGGATCGATGGGCTGCGACAGGCCCGGACGACCCACACTGAGATAGGTAAATCCAGCCTCAGTCATCGCCGCCGCATCGTACAGGTTGCGTCCATCGATGATGATGGGGTAGCGCAACGTGTAGTGCAGCTTGGCCAGGTCAAGCTCGGCAAACTCGCTCCAGTCGTTCAGAATCAGCAATGCGTCGCCATCCTGTGCGGCCGCATAGGGGCTGTCCACATAGCGCATCTGCGGTCCCGAAGGAATCACCTCTTTCGCGCGTGGCTCCGCCGCCGGATCGTAGGCGCTGATCAAGCATCCTTCGCTCAACAGCTTCTGCACGATGTCGATCGCCGGTGACTCGCGGATGTCATCGGTGCCGCCTTTGAACGCCAGGCCCAGCACGCCGATCTTCTTGCCGCGGAACGTCCACAGAGCCGATCGCACTTTCTGGAAGAAGCGCTGCTTCTGTTCCTCGTTGATCTTCTCTACTTCGTGCAGCAAACCGAAATCCACGCCAACCAACTCCGCCACATTCCGGAATGCCGCCACATCCTTCGGGAAGCACGAGCCGCCATAGCCCACGCCGGCACGCAAGAACTTGTTGCCGATGCGGCTGTCGAGTCCGATGCCTTTGGCTACTTCCTCCACGTCGGCCCCAGCCGCCTCGCAGATGTTTGCCACCACATTGATAAAGGAAATCTTTGTGGCCAGGAACGCATTCGACGCGTGCTTGATGATCTCCGCGGCCTTGGTCGATGTCAGCAGCAACGGAGGGATCTGATCTTCGCTGAACGGCCCGGGAATCCGGTTCGCGCGTCGATAATACTCGCCTGAAGTCAGCGGCTCGTAGATCTGCTGCAGCAGCTTCGACGCCCGGTCCGTTGCCGCTCCCACCACAATGCGGTCGGGATACAGAAAGTCGACGACCGCCGTTCCCTCGCGAAGGAACTCAGGGTTCGAGGCCACGTCAAAATGATCCTTGGGCACGCCGTTGCGCTCCACCACGCGCCGGATCCACTCATTCGTGTAGACCGGAACCGTGCTCTTTTCGACGATCACCTTGTAGCCATCGATGGACCGCGCAATCTCACTGGCCACAGCATCGACATACGACAGGTCCGCACTGCCCGTCTTGCTCTGCGGCGTTCCTACGGCGATAAAGATGGCCTGCGCCGCCTGCGCCGCGCCGCGCAAATCCGTCGTGAACTCGAGCAGCCCGCCCCGGTGCTGGTTCAGCAGTTCCGGCAAATAGTCTTCATGAATGGGGACGCCGCCGGCCTGAAGCGTCTTCACCTTGGACTCGTCGTTATCCACGCAGATCACGCGGTGCCCGATCTCCGCGAAGCACGCAGAGGCCACAAGGCCCACATATCCGGAACCGACCACGGCGATGGTCAACTGCTGATGCGGATCATTCTTCACGTAGATTCCCTCTAAACATGAATTAACTAGGTTAAGCGCATCCCGCACACCAAGGGCATGCACGTGCGGGCCGCGGGCGAATAGCTGCTTTCAAGATAACCGAGGATACGCTGGATGGAACAACAAACCCCTGCTGCTTTCAGGGGACTGCAAGACTAAACCGCCTCGTTTCATACACGGACGTTCGCCCGCCCTGCCTGATTATGCCCGGCTCTAGCCCCGGAAAAGACGCCTGCACGGTACGCCCGACCTGCATCCAACCCTGTGCTAGCCTTGAAAATAGAGGCTTTCGATGTCTTCCCCGCTTCTATCCTCAGCCCGCGTCTATATGGATGCCAACGCCACCACGCCTCTGCTACCAGAGGTCGTCGAAGCGATGCGTCCCTACTGGATAGAGCACTTTGGTAATGCCTCCTCGATCCATCTCCATGGCCAGCAGGCCCGCACCGCTGTTGACCACGCGCGCGAGATCCTGGCCGAGCTTTTCCACTGTCATGACGCGGAAGTGGTATTCAACTCCGGCGGTACCGAGGGCGACAATACCGCGCTCTTCGGCCTGCTGCGTCCAGGCGACCACCTCATCACCACATCGATCGAGCACTCCGCCGTTCTGCAGGCAGCGCAGCGGCTCGTCGAGCGTGGCGTCGAGGTGACGTTTGTGGCTCCGCAGCCTTCTGGTCTGATCGACCCGGCCGACATTCAGCGGGCCATCCGCCCCAGACGCGCCTGATCAGTGTGATGCTGGCGAACAACGAGACCGGCGTTCTTCAACCGGTTGAGGAAATTGGGAACATTGCCCGTGCGGCCAGCACCTACTTTCATATTGATGCGCGTGCAGGGCGCAGGCAAGGTTCCCATCGATGTGCGCAAGATCGGCTGCCATCTGCTGTCGATCAGCGCGCACAAGATGCACGGACCAAAGGGGGTCGGCGCGATGTTCGTGCGGCGCGGTACGCCGGTCGAGTCGCTCCTTGTCGGTGGAAGCCACGAGCGTCGCCGCCGCGCCGGAACCGAGAACGTGGCGGGCATCGTCGGCCTCGGCAAAGCTGCCGAGCTTGCCATGCACTCTCTGGCCGACGGGACTATCGAGAGACTGGCAAGACTGCGCGACCGCCTCGAAGCCGAAGTCCTGCGCATTTCCGGCACGGGCCTGAATGGCGCAGGTATGGACGGCAAGCCCGTTGCGCGCGCTGCCAACACTACCAGTATCTGGTTCGATCATCTCGAAGGCGAAGCTCTGGTCATCGCGCTCGACCTCAAGGGCGTTGCCGTCTCCGGCGGATCGGCCTGCCATTCCGGCGCGACCGAGCCTAGCCACGTGCTCATGGCCATGGGCCTCGACAAAACCCGCGCCCGCGCCAGCCTGCGCTTCAGTTTGCTGAAGACCGCGACCGACGCCGATGTCGATCATGTTCTGCGCGTCCTGCCCGAAGCCGTCGAGCATCTGCGGGCGATCTCCCCGGTGGCCGCCGGCACACGGGGATAGCAGCGTCGAGACAGACAGCGGATCATGCGATGGCGTGAATCAGGCGCCCTGGGCCGGCTCGCTGCCTACATTTCCACTGCCTCGACGCCCAGTGCTGCATTGTTTACCGTGCCCTCATGTTTCTTTCTTCCCCCGTTCATTGGCGCGGCATCCGTGATCTGTATTTTTAGCCACGGAGGTCAATCCGTTGAATAAACTTCTGCTTATCGCTCCGACCTTGATTCTGGCCCTTACGGCAGGATCATCGGCTAGATTAAACGCGCAACAGAACCATCCCCAGGATTCTGATCGGGGCTTCCACTTCGTGCCCGGCACGTTGGTCGTCAGTCGCAGTGTTTACGAAGGAAAGGCCTCAACCGTCACCATCGGCGAGACGCTGCCCCTCGGATGCCAGGGCGGGACAACCGGGCTCACCATCAATGTTCCGACCACCACCGGTGGCACTACTACTGTGACCGTCCCCTGCGGCGTCGCGAGCGATAACGGCGAATACCCGAACCTGTTCGATACCCACAATGTCTGGAACAACGCAAACTCCGACGGCAGCTTCGGCATCACGTCCCCCATCTTCCTCGACGACATCACGACCGATGGCTGGACGCTTGGAACCCTCCCCGTCCCCACCGACAAGATCGTGACCAGCTTCACCTCGAAATCCGAGCTGGCGTTGAACCGCTCTGTCGACGGGCGCTCGATCACCTTCATGGGCTACGTCGGCGGCATCGGCTGCGACGGTTCCACGGTTTCGCCCACCGCGCCGAATCTGCTCGATGTTTCGCAATCGAATACCCCGGCAGTCTGCGATCCTACGAATCCAGTCTTCACCACATTCGTCAGCGATCCCCTGGTTCCGGCTGCCTACTATCGCAGCGTCGCGGAAGTGGATGCCGACGGCCATCTGAGCGTGACCGAGGGCAACGCCTACAGCGGCGACAACGGTCGCGGGGCGATCAAGGGCGGCAACGATCTCTATTACATGGTGGGCAACGATAACTCCGGCAACCTCTCGAAGAAACAGATGTCGACCACCCAGGACGGGATCAACCTGGTGAATGCCACGGGAGCAGAACTGCTCTACCCTGGGCAGACGCCTCCTGTTCCGCCGAACATCGACATGATCGGCCGTCTGGAATTCGGCACCGACAAGCCGGGCAAGGACACGAACTTCCGCGGGATTACCATCTTCAACAACACGCTCTACGTCGCCAAGGGCAGCGGCGGCAACGGCGTCAACACCGTGTATCAGGCGGGCACCGCCGGCACCCTGCCGACGGGCTCCGCCAGCGATCTCGCCGCCGTGCCGCTCACCATCCTGCCCGGATTCCCCAACACGACGGCCAGCACCAATACAAACTTTCCCTTTGGCATCTGGTTCGCCGATGCCAACACGCTCTATGTCTGCGATGAGGGCGACGGGACTCTGGTGACGCCGGCTGTGAACGGAAATGTAGCCGACGCCCAATCGTTGGCGACTGCAGGCCTGCAGAAATGGCGTCTGATTAACGGCACCTGGGTGATGCAATATGTGCTGCAGGACGGGTTGAACATCGGGGTACCTTACAGCATCGACGACTATCCCTCCTCACTCAATCCGGCGACGGGCGGCTGCCGCAACATCGCCGGCCGTCACAACCTCGACGGCACTGTGACCATCTTTGCCATCACCTCGACGATTAGCGCCAACGGCGATACCGGTGCCGATCCCAACAAGCTGGTGAAGGTCACCGATCGTGTCAGCGACTCGACCCTGCCCACCGGCGAAGGCTATCTAGGACACTTCTTCACCATTCGCAGCGCTAAAGTTCGCGAAGTCCTCCGCGGAGTAGCGCTTGCACCGGGCGACGACGGCTTCTTCGGCTGGTAAGAAGTACGATCCCGCAATTTACGCTATTGCGGTTCTTTCCAACGGGGGCTCTGCTTCGGCAGGGCCCTCGTTGCGTACATCAATCCCGCGACCTAAGGCACCCCGGTCGATTGGGGCTCAAGGCCGGACCTCACTCGCCTCGCAGGCCCAATGATGGGACAATAGAACCAGAACGCTTTTTTCCCCATGCCTCACGCCGACACCATCGCCGTTGCCATGTCCGGAGGGGTTGACTCCTCGACCGTCGCGGCGATTCTCGCTCGCGGCGACGAGACCCGCTCCGGCGAAACCCACGTGAGCGCAAATGTCGTCGGCCTCACCCTCCAGCTCTGGGACCAGACTCGCCTGGCCGGCAAGCACGGCATCCCGGACGCTCCGAAGGCCGGCCGCTGCTGTTCCCTCGATGATGTGTATGACGCCCGCCGTGTCGCTACCCACCTCGGCATCCCCTACTACGTCGTGAATCAGGAAGAGCGCTTCGAGCGCGACGTGGTCCGCCCCTTTGTCGACGAGTACCTCGCGGGCCGTACGCCCATTCCGTGCTCACTCTGCAACGACCACATCAAGTTCGACCAGTTGCTCAAGACCGCGCGCTCCATCGGCGCCGACCGCATCGCCACCGGCCACTATGCGGTGAACGAATACGACCCCGCACGCCAGCGCTGGATCCTCAAGCGCCCTGCCGATCTAGCCAAGGACCAGACGTACTTCCTCTTCGGCCTGACCCAGGAGCAGCTCGCCCACACCCTCTTTCCGCTCGGCCACATGACCAAGCCCGAAGTGCGCGAAGTGGCCCGTCAGCATGGCCTCGCTCTTGCTGAAAAGCCCGATTCGCAGGAGATCTGTTTCATCCCCGGCGGCGACTATAAGCAGTTTCTGACCGCATATTTGGAAGAGCAGGGAAGGGAGATGCCCGACACCGCCGGCGAGCTCGTCGCTAGCAATGGCGAAGTCATCGGCCATCACGACAGCATCTCCGGCTTCACCGTCGGCCAGCGCAAGGGGCTCAAGGTTTCGTCGCCCTCGCCGCTCTATGTGCTCAACATCGATCCGGCCAGCCACCGCGTCACCGTGGGCGCCGATGCCGAGCTCGCCACGCGCACCCTGCGCGCCAACCGCGTCAACTGGATCAGTATTTCCACGCTCCCCGGTCCCATGCGCGTCAAGATCAAGATTCGCCACCGCCACGAGCCCGCCTGGGCCACGATTGAGCCCGCGCCCGGTGGGGATGCACCAGGAGCAGGCACTCGCTCTGGAGAAGTTGATGTCCAGGTGCTCGCAGTGTTTGACGAGCCGCAGCGTGCTGTCACCCCCGGCCAGTCGGCGGTCTTCTACGACGGCGACGAAGTCGTTGGCGGCGGCTGGATTCTCTAGCCTTCGCGCGCTTCACTCCGCCTGCGCCCCCGCCGCGTTATACTGGCCCGTCACCAAAATCCGGAGAATTTTCGATGCCTGAGAAAACGTTTGCCCGACTTGCGGCCGGCGCCCTGCTCGCCCTGGCCTCCACCCTCCTTCCTGCGCAGAAACCTGCCACCCTCACCATCCACGCCGACCAGCCCATCCACGCCGTCAGCCCTACCCTCTATGGCCTCATGACCGAGGAGATCAACTACTCCTACGACGGCGGCCTGTATGCCGAGATGGTGCGCAACCGCTCGTTCCACAGCGATTGGAGCGGTACCCCCTACTGGTATCTCTACGAAGACGGAAATGCCGCCGCCAAAATGAATCTCGATAAGTCAACGGGTCCCAGCACAGCGCTGCCCGCGAGTCTCCGCATCGATATTGCGCAGGCGGACTCGAAGAATCAGGCTGGCGCGCTCAACCCCGGCTACTGGGGCTTCGCCTTGCAGCCCAACACGACCTACAACGGCTCCTTCTATGCCAAGGCCGGTGCATCCGGTCTCGGCCCGGTCACTATCAGCCTCGTCAGCGACGACACGGGCAAGGTCATCACGACCACAACGGTTACAGCAATCGGCACGGACTGGAAGCAATACGAATTCACTCTCAAGACCGCCGACGTGCCGCCCTCGGTCAAGAACCATCTCATTCTCACCGTCGGCCACGCCGGCACGCTCTGGCTGCAGCTCGTCTCGCTCTTCCCGCCGACCTATCATGATCGCGTCCACGGCAACCGCATCGACCTGATGGAGAAGCTCGCCGCGATGCATCCCAACTTCCTGCGATTCCCCGGTGGCAATTACCTCGAGGGCGATCGCATCGTGGATCGTTTCGACTGGAAGAAAACCATCGGCCCATGGGCCGACCGTCCCACGCATCCCAGCCCGTGGATGTATCACTCCGATGACGGCATGGGGCTGCTTGAATTTCTGGAATGGTGCGAAGACCTCAAGATGAATCCCGTGCTTGCCGTCTATGCCGGTTACTCGCTCCGCGGCGAACATGTTCCTGCCGATCAGCTCGGTCCCTACATTCAGGACGCGCTCGACGAGATCGAATACGTCACCGGAGGACCCGACACCAAGTGGGGAGCCGAACGCGTGAAAGACGGCCATCCCGCGCCCTTCAAACTGACTTATGTCGAGATCGGCAACGAAGACTGGCTTGATCGTTCCGGCAGCTACCAGGAGCGCTGCCCGCCCTTCTACCAGGCCATCAAGGCGAAGTATCCCGAACTGCAGCTCATCGTCACTGCGCCCGTCAAAGGCCTCAAGCCCGATGTGCTCGACGAGCATTTCTATGTGCGCGCTACACAAAACTTCCACGATGCGACGCATTACGATCCGCCGGCGCCCAACTCGCCTGCGCCGCAGTGGGATGGGGGCCGCTACGACAAGGCCGAACGCAACGGCCCGAAGATCTTCGTCGGCGAGTGGGCCACGCGCGAAGGCTTTCCAACGCCCAACTTCGGCGCGGCTCTGGGCGATGCGGCGTGGATGACGGGCCTCGAACGCAACAGCGACATCGTGGTGATGGCTGCCTACGCGCCGCTTCTGGTGCGCGTCGATCCCGGCGGCATGCAGTGGGAGACCGATCTCATCGGCTACAACGGCATGAAGAGCTACGGCTCACCGGCTTACTACGCGCAGGTGCTGTTCGGGTCCTATCTCGGCGATCGCGTGCTGGGGTCAGAACTCAAAAATGCAGGACCGAAGCTGTTCTACTCCATCACCGGCAATGCGGCAAAGAAGAAGCTGTACCTGAAGCTCGTTAATGGATCGACGGACGCGCAGCCGGTTGAGCTTCACATCGACGGCGCCAAGCTCGCATCGACGGCCAAGCTCGTCAGCCTGCACGCGAATAACACGCAGGAGACGAACTCCATTGACGATCCCGATCGCATCGTGCCCGTCGTGTCGACCCTGCACGATGTGAGCGCCAGCTTCCATCACACGGTGCCGGGCCTGTCGATTCAAGTCATCGAATTCGAAGAGCAGTAGCCGCAAAAACAGAAGGCCGGGACATCGCGTCCCGGCCTTCTCTATTTCTGAATACGCCTTACCGCTGCACGGCCCACGCCAGCCCGTCGGGATTCCCGCCCGCGTCGATCTTCCCCACCATTGTCAGCGTCTCGAGATCGATGACCGCAACGTAGCTGTCCGGCGTGCAGGCTACGAAGGCTCGCTTGCCGCCGGGTTCCATCAGAATCCCCGCCGCACCATGCCCGATCGGCAGCCGCTTGATCACGGCGTGCGTCGCCGTGTCGATCACCACCAGCTCCGGACTTCCCAAGAGCGACACCAGTGCCAGCTTCCCATCCGGCGTGAACTTCACCCGGTTGGCTCCAGGCACGTTGGCCTTGATTGTGTCGGTCACGCGCAATTCGGTCAGATCGACGACCGAGATCGTGCCATCCCACGCGTTCGCCGTCCAGGCCTCTTTGCCATCGGGCGACACGTCAAATCCCTCGTCGCCCTTGCCCACCGCGATCACCGTCTCATTCCAGTCGCCGCCCGGAGGTCCCGGCAGCCGACGTGCTCTATCCTGCCCGCCCGTGCCCGGCGCACCCGGAGGTGGCGGCGGCATGCCCGGCGGCGGTCCCATCGGCGCTCCCGCTGCGCCCTCTGTTTTATCCAGCACCGTGATCGTTCCCGAGTTCACGTTGGTCGTCACGATGCGTTTGCTATCGGGAAACACGTAGAGCATGTGCGTCCGGTTCTGCCCGATCCCGATGATGCGATCGATCTTTCCTGTTGCCGGATCATAGCTGCCGATCGACTTCGCCGCCTCCGCAGTGAACCACAACTTGCCGCCGGCAAAGTCCAACCCATGCGGCCCGCGTAGCGCGCCTAGATCGATGGTCCCAACGCGCTTCTGTCCGACCAGGTCGATTATGGTGATGGTGTGGAACTGCCCGAACCCGTAGTTCGACACGTACGCCGTGCGTCCATCGGTCGACGCAGTCACCTCGTGCGGATCGTCCCCGACAGGAGCCTTTGCCACAACATGCAAATCGTGCGGGTCGACGATGGCGATCGTGTGATCCTGCTTCGAGAGCACCAGCAGGGCAGTGCTCGGTGTCGTTTCCGCCAAGGCCATTGCCACTGGCACGCCGAGCAAAAACAGAAGAACCATGAGTCGCCGCATCAGCACACTCGTCCTTTTCTGCGTCAGTTTTATGGGTTAGACGAAAAGATCTTTGTCGGCGGCCGCGTGGGTGGGCCGGGGTTCGGTCGTTTGGGAGCGCACGGGGGCGCTGCGAAAACCGCCGATCGCTGCGCGTACGAAGGCCGCAAATCCCACCAGCTGGCGCAGCGGCACGCTGATCACTTCGGCCACAACGGCGCCGGTGCGATCCACGGTGTCCAGCGCATGGGTCAGCATTGTGTCCACGCGGCTGGTCTGCCTGTACACGCGTTCCAGGACGTCGCCGGCCGAGGCCTCTACCTTGGTGCTCTGCTCTCGTATCTTGTTAACCAGCACCGCAACATCGCTCGCGACCGATTCGATCTTGGGACCCACGCGGGTCAGTAGCTCCTTTGTATCCTTGACCAGCGGCAGCACGTTCGAGCGCAGTTCTTCGGACTGCTCCTGAGCGAACTTCAGCGCTTTGCGAGCTGTCAGCAACATTGCCAGCAGAACAATCGCCTGCAACAGCACGGCCGCACCCGTGCAGGCAACAAAGACAAGTAAAAGCGTTTCTTGATTCACGTTTGCCACCGGAAGATCGCGCGCAGGATGGCCGCGGACTTGACTTCAGAAAGAGAAGTCCGGAGCGAGCAGATGAATCGCTTCGCTCCGGAAAGAAAAGAGGCAGCCCGCAGCCGCAGGCTCGAGAGGACTACTCAGCGGGAGCTTCGGTCGTCGTCGTGCGGTAAGCCTCGCGGCCCGCTTCGACAGCCGCAGCGACGCGCGTGGTCTGGTCGCCCACCAGGCTCTTGCCGCGCTCCACAAACTCTTCCCACTGCGCTCGACCACGGTCGACCACTTCGCGTCCGCGATCGACGTAGTCACCGAACTGGTCCTTGCCTCGATCCACCAGCGTGCCGACCTGCTGCGCGGCCTGGCGGCTCTTGGCGCGCAGATACTCGGTTCCCTCGCGGGCTCCCTGCGCGATGTCCTCGCGCGTCTCGCGGCCGCTCTTGGGCGCATACAGAATACCGATCAGGGCGCCTACGCCGATGCCCGCCAAAAACCACGCCAATCCTTGTGCCCTGCTATCGTCTGCCATAGGGAAATGTCTCCTTTCGCTGCTGCAACGCCGAAACGTATCAGGCTCAATGGTACGCCTGTAATCTCAAACCGCAGTGCAAATTATCGACGACCCAACGGAATCCGCAAAGTGTCGCGCTGAGGATAACTGCGCCGCAATTCCTGTTGCTTGGACGCCCGGATGGAGCGATCCGTTGCATCCGCTATTTAGGCAGAAGGCTGTGGGCCACGGCATCGAGCAAGCCATTAAGAAAGTTGATCGACTCCGGCGCCGAGTATCGACGCCCAATCTCCAGCGCCTCGTTGATCACAATCGGAAACGGCGTTCCTTTGAATCCCAGCATCTCGCCCACAGCCATGCGCAGCAGATTACGATCCACCGCGGGCATGCGCTCGAGTCGCCAGTGTTTGGAGTTGGCAACAATCAGCTCGTCGATCTTTTCCCGGTTCTCGATCGCTATCCGAAAGAGATCCTCAGCGAAGCCTTGCACCTCAGGTTCGACTTTGTCGCCGGCTCTCCAGAATGTGGCGCTCACCTGCTCGGGCGTCTGCTTGCCCACATCGGCCTGGAACAGCATCTGCATGGCCAACTCCCGCGACTTGCGCCGCGTCGCCGCCGTCAAGCTGGGCCTCGTGCCAGCTTTTGCTTCAGGCTCACCATCTCGATCGCTGCCACGGCTGCTTCGAAGCCCTTGTTCCCGGCTTTGATGCCGGCCCGGTTCAACGCTTGTTCCAGCGTCTCGCAGGTCAATACGCCGAAGCTGTGCGGAACGCCTGTTTCTTGCTGCGACTGGCCGATGCCGCGCGCCACTTCGTTATAGATTGCTTCGTAGTGCGCCGTCTCGCCGCGCAGCAGGCAGCCCAGCGGCACAATCGCATCCACTTTCTTCTGCTCGGCGATAATGCGCGCCGCCCCTGGAATCTCCCACGCCCCCGGCACGCGCACCACGTCGATGTCCTCGCGCTTCGCCCCGCTGCGCAGCAGGGCATCGAGAGCTCCATCCAGCAGCCGTTCGGTGATCACCGCATTCCAGCGCGCCACCACGACAGCAAACTTCATCCCCGCAGCAGAAAGATTGCCCTCGATGGCGACCGGCTTGCCTTTTACCGGATCGCTCCACGCCCAGAAGCTAAACGCAAATCCCTTCTCCGGCTCGACCGTGAAGATACGCGACTTCCAGTGGGTCTCGGTGATCGCCGAGAGCGTCGTTGGTGCGGGGCCGCCGCCCTGTGCCTTGATCCATGTCTCGGCTGCCTGGTGAATGGCGTCGAGTTCCGTCACCTCCACCAGCACATCGGCGGTGGAAGGGAACTGGCCTTCGACAACTTCGAAGTTGCCCAACGGCGCCAGGAAAGCTGCGCCCCGGCTGTCCGGCTCGTTCCAGCCTTTACCGCTTGCGAATCCCAGCGCAGACAAAAAGCTCGACACACGGTTGTAGGCCGCCTTGTCCTTGGCTGGGCGCAGGAACGAAATGGCCTTGATCATGCTTCGATTCTATCGTGCGGGATGTACGGGAGCCGCGAGGCGCCGCAGGTCGGGAAGCCCACAAAAGCCCCGAAGCCTGCGGCGTTTCACTCTAGGTCGTGGACCGCGGCTTCACCGCAATCGCCGTCGCCGGAACGGGACCCGTCTGTGGCGTTGTAATGGTGCAGTTCGGATCGGATCCCGGCGTGCAGGCGGGCAGATTCGGGCTGATCTGCTGCGTGTCCTGCAGGGTCGTCGTGTTGATGTAGTGGATTTGATTGTCGCCCGAGGTCGAGACGAAGAACAGTGTGCCGTCAGGGCTGAAGGCTCCCGCTACCGGAGCAGTGATGGACGACGCTCCGGTCAGGTTCAGGTACCCGACAGTTCCCGGCGCGGGGCTGCCAATGGCCTGCGTGTAGTAGGGGAGTGTCGCTCCCGGCGTCGTCCCGTTGTAGGTGATAAAGCTCAGGTTCGTTGCCGCAGCCGTCGAACCCTGTGCCACACCGGCAGGCGATGTCAAAATCTGATTCACGCTCGTCGCGCTGATGTTGAGGGCTTGCGGTGCATTCACCGTGTGTGCGATCGTCAGCGGCGAAAGCACGCCCGCCGAAGACACAGAGCATTCAGCGGGAGTCGCCACGCCGCTCGGGCTCGTTGTTGTTGGAATCGACACCGAGAGGTCATTCAATGTCACGCCGCCGCCTGCGTAGGTTGTGCCGAGGATATGCTGGCCATCTGTTGTCGCAGCGAGAACATCGTTCTCCTCCGCAACGGAGTCGCCCTGGGGATAGAAGACCATGCTGGCGTAGTTGCCCACCGTCCCCGTCGGGCACCACGTATGAGCCACCGTCGGGTTGCCGCTCAGATACGCACCCACACCGGGCACCATGATCGCCAGATGTTCGGCGCCACCGGACGCGGTTAGATCGTAGGTCGTCCATCCAGTATTGGCGTTGTAGACATAAAGAGTGTTGGTATGTCCCGGCCCCGCCGCGGCGCTGTCGGTGATGTAAAGAGTCTTGTCGTCCGGCGTCCACTGCGCTGCCGTGCCCATGCCCCCGAACGTCGCAGTTACCGAGCCCGTTGTGGCGTAAATGTAAAAGACCTGCCGGACCTGATCGTTGATCAGAATGTTCTGACCGTTCGGCGCAGCCGCCAGCACCACACCCGGCACGTTCGGATCCTGCTTCGTCAGCGCGTTGGAGGTCGTCCCGTAGATCATCAGTTCATGCGACGAGCCGAAGTAGAGGTTGGTGCCGCTCTGATCCATCAGCATCGAGTTGGGGACATAGGGCAAACGCACCGTCGAGCCTACCGTGCCGGTGATCAATTCGATCGGGACAAAATACTGCGATTGGCCCGGCGCGGAGAACCATACATAATCGCTCGCGGTTCCCGGAACCGTGACGTTGACCGCGTTGCTCGAGATAGAGAGACCTGTGCCGCCTCCAGCCCCCACCTGGTTGATCGGGGTCGGATTGCAAGTCGATGGCTGGCAGATCGCATAC
The DNA here is from genome assembly GCA_963778705.1 of uncultured Acidobacteriaceae bacterium. Taxonomy (GTDB): domain Bacteria; phylum Acidobacteriota; class Terriglobia; order Terriglobales; family Acidobacteriaceae; genus Telmatobacter. The sequence continues at coordinate 333,454 of CAVZVM010000007.1, read as the reverse complement.
ACCGACGCAGAACCCGGGAACGTCGCGTTGATTGATCCTCCCGCTCCTGCCGTAATTTCCAGTGGATTCGTCGATTGATAGTCCAGCGTCAGACCGGTGATGGGATTGCCGGCCGTGTCGATAACCGTCGTCGTCAGGTTCTGCTGCACACCCTGGGTGACAACACCCGTTGTCGTGCCATTGGCCAGCGTGACCGCAATCGACTTAGGCGCGCACGTCGAGAAGTATCCGGCTGACGAACCCGACCCTGCGAGTGAAGCAGTGATCGCCGTCGTCCCCGGCAGGTCTGCCGTGATCTGGTTGGTCACGGCATTGATGCTCGCTACCGAGGCCGTCCCCACAGTGTAGGTGGCCAAGCCAATGGCATTCGTGCAGTCCGGAACCGACGTCACCCCCGGTGGCAGCCCAGCCGAGCAGGAGTAGTTGGTTACAGTCGACGGCGCGCACAGCTCATACTGTTGGCCGTTGCTCGCATAACAAGCCTCGGAATCGAGCTGAGTGACCGAGCCCTTGGAGTAGCACGCTTGCTGACTTCCGAGCGCCAGCGTGATCGCACTGACCGGGGCATGGATGTACACTTGCACCGGATTCGATGTGACCGATTCTGCTGAAGCAGTGATGTACGCACTTGCATACGGCAAACCGCCGGAATTCGGCAATGGAGCAGGAATATTGCAGATGGTGTAGTCGGCAATACCGCCACCGGAGTTACGGTTCCAGCGGCCTGCGCAGATATTCCCGGTGGGTGAGAGGTCGACGATTTGGTTGTTGGTCGTACCGTAAGAGTACGAGGAGACAGTCACCGAGCCGCCTTTGCATGTCTTGCCCGTCGGAGCGGTGATCTGGCGCGTCTGCCCGAATGCCAGGGAGATGCCCGTCGTCCTCGGCTCCAGGTCAAGCGAATACAGCTGCGTATCCTTCAAGCCGTAGCCGAGACCGTTGCAATAGTTTCCTGCCGGGTTCCGGATGCAGCCAGAGATCGAAACTCCTGCCGGTATAGCCAGGCAGAATATGAAAATGAGCGCTAAATACCGCCGCATGAATCCTCCCCGTTCCACGCAACGAACCGCGGAACGGTCGTTCTGAACGCGCCAGGCAATCTGAGTTTGAGGTGGCGTGGGTCCGCCCGGTGAGCATCAGTCACCCGGGCCATTGGCCGCAAAAGTGGCGCTTTCGTCTGGCCCTCTCCACGCAACGCTTCGATTCTTCTCCAAAGGCAAGTGTATCAGGGCAAAGCGGCCGGTCCTGCCTGCCCTAACGGGTCCAACTTTACGATATTGAATAGACTCCGAGCGCCCGGGTTGGCGAGCAGGCCAGCCACGTGTCGGCCGCCTGAATTGGGTCGATACGCCCTAAGACGGCGGCATGTACCGCCCAAACCACTCCACGGCCCGCTCCATCACGTCGCGCCGGTGCTCCGGGTCAACAAAGCCGTGGCCCTCATTGGGGTAGACCACCAGTTGCGTGGGCACGTGCTCATCTCGCAGCGCATGCCAGAACTCGTAGGACTGCGGCGCAGGGCATTCGCCGTCCCGGTCGCCGACCACCACCAGCGTCGGTGTCTTCGCCTGCTTGATAAAGTCGATCGCCGAGCTCTTCGCGTACACCGCCGGATCGTCATAGACCGATGCGCCAAAGTAGGGAATCATCCACTGGTCGATCGAGTTTTCTCCGTAATAGCTCAGCCAGTCCGAGATCCCCGCGCCCGTCACTGCCGCCTTGAACCGGTTCGTTTGCGTCACGGCAAACATCGTCATAAAGCCGCCGTAACTCCATCCGGTCAGGCCCACACGATTTGGGTCGACCGGATACCGCGCCAGCACCGTGTCCACACCGGCCAGAATGTCGCGCAGATCGCCGTAGCCGAAGTCCTTCCGGTTCGCTTGCGTATACTCTTCGCCCTGTCCGTAGCTTCCGCGCGGGTTGGGCTGCAACACAAAATATCCCGCCGCCGATAGCGCCTGTGCGCTGATCCCGCCGCGCGATCCCCATCGCGGCCCAATCGCCGATGCCGGCCCGCCGTGCACCTCCACAATCAGTGGATACTTCCTGGCCGGATCGTAGTCCTTGGGCAGCATCAGCCAGCCCTGCACGCGAAACGCGTCGCTCTTCCACGACAGCGAGACCGATGTGCCCCACGCCGGCTTGATGCCATCGTTGAGGTGCGTCAACTGAATAACGCCCTCAAGCCCCGATGTCATGACCGTGCCCGGCTTTGCCGCGTAGATCTCCATCGGCCGATCGAAGGTGCTCGCGTCGAAGACAAACATCGAGCGATCTGCCGTTGAAGACAGGCTCAATTCCAGCCGTCCATCGCTCACCGTGCCGGGAATGCTGAAGATCGGTGATCCGAAACTCGTTGCCACACTCTCGCTTGTTCGATCGCCCTGCACACGAAACCGCACCAGCTGGGCGTTTCCGCCGGCAAGCTCGCTCACGAAGATGTGCTCATCGTCGCCCCACTCGATCCATGCCGGCGACGTCGGCCTGTGTGCGGTGAGATCGCGCGGAGCTCCGCCTTCCGCAGAGATAATCCACACATCCCCGCCGGTCGCACCCTGGTCGCTCATCAGCCCGCCGATGAACGCAATGGCCTTCCCATCCGGCGACCAGCGAGGCACCGCGATCTGCAATCCGTGCAGTGGACCCTCGATTTCAGCCGGCGCCAGAATCGCCTTCGCCTCACCGCCGAGGCCCTGCGTGTAAAGCTTGGCGACCCACCAGTTGTTTTCGCCCGGCGGATCGGCGGCAACGTAGGCCAGGCCCTTCGAATCGGGCGCCCAGTCGAACTCGTACACATGCAGCTTCGCCGGCGTCACTTGTTCGGGAGCTGCTGCGTTCGCAGTTACCGGCACCATCGCTACGCGTTGAATCTCGAGCCCGTCCTCGCCGATCACGCCCGACGGAGGCTTCATCGCCGCCAGCGCACCGGCTGGCCGCGTGGCCCCCTCCACATAGAGGAAGGCGATCTTCGTTCCATCGGGAGAAAACGCCGGCGAGCTCTCATAGCCGCGCAGCGCGGTCAATCGGCGTGCGGGATTGCCGTCGAGCCGCGACAGATACAGGTCCATCTGGTCGTCGGGCGCGGCGCAGTCTGAAAAGAAGGCCAGGGCCTTCGAGTCCGGCTCCCACGCAATCTCCGACTCGCGGCAGCTCTCGCCCGGCTTGGTCGCCGCCGTGACGCGCGTTGTCTTTTTCGTGTCGTCGATGGGGGCAATCCAGATCGTGCCGCCCGCGGTTGGTCCTTCAATCCACGCCAGCCGCTTGCCGTCCGGTGAAATGGCGACCTGTGCTACATTGCGGCCACGGCTCAGGCTGTTCAAGATCTCTTCGATGCGCGTCGAATCTGTAGACGCGCTCTGCGCATCCGCTCCATACCCTGCGATCGGACTGAACGAGAAGCTTAGGCAGACAGAAAGAAAGAAGGCCTTCAAGCGAGCGTTTCCGAACATGCGGTCATCGTATCAGGCACGTCGAACTGGGCTGGCCTAGGCTCCCGGCCTGCGCTGCCCCATAGATTCACGGTGTTCACGATGCGAAGGCCGGCGCCTTCCACCCCATCCAGTCCAGCACCCACTTCCACGTGCCGTCCTGCGTTCGATCCGCCGGCGCAGGCGGTGGCGGCAGGCTCCTCTTCGGATACACAACTGGCTTGCCGGCATACGCTGCCACCAGCTGCTTGAAGACGCGCCCCTGCTCTTTCACGCGTCCGTCGTTGGTCAGCAGTCCCAGCGTGTACTCCAGCGGATTGAACTCGAACTTGCGGTCCACATCGTGGCTGTCCCAGTACGTAAACCAGTTCACGCCCTCGTCGATCCCAGCCAGCACCGCCTTCTCCAGCCATTCCGCCTGCCCCTTCTCAGGCAGTTCCTTAATGCAGGTATTGAACTCGCCCACCCACACCGGCTTCTCCAGCGAGCCTGCATAGGCGCGAATCAGCGCTGTCATCCCCGCCATGATCCTCACGCTCGGCGGATCGAACGGCCCGCCATACTTCACCGCCTCGCTCCAATAGGGATAGCAATGGGTCACGGGAAACCGCGCCGCCGCCAGCGCTTCCTGCGAGAACGTATCGTTCTTGAACCACGGGCTATGATCGAGCCCGTTCACGTGCAGCCGATCCGGCAACACCTCATACATCAGCGCGAACATCTTCTTCATCCACGCGTCGCCCGCCGGAATCGGACCCTGCCAGCACGTCGTCAACTCGTTGCCGAAATCGAACCCAATCACGTTGCCATGCGGCTTCAAGGTCCGCCCCAGCTCGCGTACAAAGAGTTCCTGCGCGTCCCACATCAGCGGGTCTGTATAAAATCCGTCAGACAGTCTGTTAAACGACGGCAGAAAGAACCAGCCGCTCAGCTGCCCCGTGAACACCGTCACCAGCGCATCGAGATGCCGCTCGCCCATCAACGTGATCAGCTGGTCCAGCCGGTCAAGGTGCGCCGGGCTCACCCATTTTGGATTCGGTTGAAAGAACGGCCACACCAGCATGATCCGCATGTGATCGGCGCCCAGCGCAGCAATCGCGTCCAGATCGCGCCGGATCGGATCGGGATTCCAGTCGTTCCAGCAGAAGTACCAGTTGTGCGACGGCGTATAGTTCACGCCAAACCGATGCCGGTTCAGATCGAGGTTCGGCCCAACCGACTCTGCTGCGCCCGCCGCAATGCTCGCAACTCCGTTTCGACCCGTCGCCATTGCGCCGGCAAGCACTGCTCCGCTCGCAAGAAACTCTCGTCTGTTCATTTCCATTCCCATGCGCTAGCTCGCGGCCTTCCGTATCGCCAGCAGCCTCTCCAGCAGCGGCTTCAGCAGATTCAAGTCCAGCGCATTCGCCCCATCCGACTTGGCGTGGGCCGGATCGTCGTGCACCTCAAGGAACAGCCCATCCATGCCCGCCGCCACTGCCGCCCGCGCCAGCAGCGGAATGAACTCCGGCTGCCCGCCGCTCACCCCGTTCGCCGCCGAGGGCTGCTGCACCGAGTGCGTCCCGTCAAACACTACCGGCGTCATCTCCCGCATGATCGCCAGCGACCGAAAATCGACGACCAGATTGTTGTAGCCGAAGCTCGCCCCGCGCTCGGTCAGAAACACCCGCTCGTTGCCCGTCGAACGCACCTTGTCCACCGGGTAGGTCATATCCCACGGCGCCACAAACTGACCCTTCTTTATATTGATGGCGCGCCCGGTCTTTGCCGCCGCGACCAGCAGGTCCGTCTGGCGGCACAAGAACGCCGGAATCTGCAGCACGTCCACGGCCTCGGCCGCCACCTCGCACTGCGCCGGCTCGTGTACATCGGTCAACACCGGCAATCCCGTATCCTTCGCCAGCCGCCCCAGGATGCGCGTCCCCTCCAGCAGGCCCGGCCCGCGAAAGCTCTTCACGCTGGTCCGGTTGGCCTTGTCGTAGCTCGCCTTAAAGATGTAGGGGATTCCAAGATCGCCGGCAATGCGTTGAATGGCTTCTGCCATCCGTCCGCACGTGCGCCTCCGACTCAATCACGCAGGGTCCGGCGATCAGAAACAGCTGCTCCGCGCCAACCTGCACGGGTCCGATTTCAAACGATGGCTTCACGGCTCTGATTGTAATCGCCTTACACACAAGGCGGTCAGCCGACACAGCATTTCTGTCCGTGCGCCGCATAGCCTGTAACAGCGGAGAGACAGCCCGCCGTCACGCGGTCCGGCTGTCGTTGAAACTGGCAGGGTTTTATGGAGAGAACGGCATGATCGAAGTCAATGTAAAGCATCTCGGCGAAGTGAAATTCCAAATCGAAGCACGTCAACACACGCTCATCAGCGATCAGCCTCAGGAAAACGGCGGGCGCGACGAAGGCATGACCCCGCCCGAGTTCTTTTTGTCGGCGCTCGGTTCCTGCGCGGCGTTCTATGCAGTGGCCTACCTCAAAAAGAAAGGCCTGCCCCAGGATTGCGCCGTGCGCGTGACGGCAGAGAAGGCCGGCCCGCCGGCACGGCTCGACAACTTCAAGATCGACGTAGACGTGCCCATCGCACTCAGCGAAGTGGACCGGGCAGGCATCGATCGGGCCGTCCATCACTGCCTGATTCACGCCACGCTCATGCATCCTCCGACCGTCCAAATCGAGTTGCACACACCTGTCGCCGCGTAAACGCAGCGCGGTCCCTATGGCCAAAAGAGAAACGCCCCAGGCCAACTGGCATGGGGCATTTTCAAACGAGGATTCTCAGGGAGGCGATTCTAGGATAGCTCGAGTGGAATCGGCCTGGCTTCCCCTCCGCGTGTCGCGAAGCCTGGTCGAGAGTTGCGCCGGAAAACTGCCTGAACGGACGCGCAGGCCCTTACGCCAGGACCCGCTGCTCAGACGCGCACCCGCGACCACTCCCACAGCGCCCGCTCCAATGCGTGCAACGGTGTCGCTCCCGGTAAATCGCTTTGCGGCTTCACCAGCCCCTGGTCGGCAAGCCTTCGGCAGAATGCAACGTATTCGGTGTAAAACTCAACATCGTGCCGTGCGTGCCCCATCGCTTCCAGCGTCCGGAAATCCAGCACGTTATACCGCTCCGGATGAATCGCGGCCAGAATTGCCGACGCAATCGCCAGATCCACGCCGCGTAGTTCCATCAGCGCTTCCACAGACTGCCGCGTCGAGCTTGCCGAGGAGGCAGCAACTGCCAGTACCTGCCTGATCTTCGCTTCGCTGTTGCCGATCAGGTAGTGCACCACGCGCTCCGACTTCCAACGCACAATGTCTTCAAGATTGCTCAGCGAGTATTCGCCCGCGCGAATCGCTGCGCCGGCCGTATAGGCCGCGTGCTCCAATTCATGTTCCCGTTCGCCGGCCTTCTGCCAGCACTGGTCGGCGTACTGCTGTAATTCGGACTCTTCTGGCTGTAGTTCAAACTGCGCCATCGTACCAGCTCCTCGTTCTCACAATAAAAACTCAGTCACCATAGGCCCGCGAAAATTCGGTTGTCAATAGGTGTCCATCACAGCTCTGTTACTTGTTGAACACTTCTGGACAAACTACTCGGCCATCGGCCCTCACCCGAAGGTGGGATAAGGTCTGAGAACGTTGAATCAGATGCGGCGTAAGAGGCACGGGTTGCTGGCGCAATTCGCGAAACCAGTCCTAGGAGTGTACGGCCTCTTTGCTCAGCTGCGGCTGAAGGCGCTCCACCCGATTCTTATAGCTCGCATCGATAAACGCCTGGAACAGCGGATGCGGCTCCAGCGGCTTCGACTTGAACTCGGGATGGAACTGGCACCCCAGAAAATACGGATGCCCGGGAATCTCGACGATCTCCACGTACGTTGCGTCCGGCGTCGTACCCGTAATCTGCAGACCGCCGCCCGTCAACAGCGCCTCATACTCGCGGTTGAACTCGTAGCGATGCCGATGCCGCTCGCTGATCTCCGTCTGGCCATACGCGCGATACGCCAGCGAATCTTCCTGCAGGACGCAGGTCCACGCTCCCAGCCGCATCGTACCGCCCATCTCTTCCACGCCGAGCAATTCGCGGAGCTTATAGATGATGCGGTGCTGGCTCGCCGGATCGAATTCACTGGAGTTGGCATCCTTGAGCCCGCACACGTTCCGCGCAAACTCGATGCACGCTGTCTGCATGCCGAGACAGATTCCGAAATACGGCACCTTCTTCTCGCGCGCATACCGGATCGCGTTCAGCATGCCCTCAATGCCGCGCTTGCCGAACCCGCCCGGCACCAGGATCCCGTCGAATCCTTCGAGCTGCCTCTCGTAGTCCTGATCCTCCGGCGTCTTTGACTCCAGACCCTCGGCCTCGATCCATGTCACGTTCAGCTTCAGGCTGCGCGCCACCGCGCCATGGGTCAGCGCTTCTTTGAGAGATTTGTAGCTGTCCTCGTACTCCACATACTTGCCCACAATCGCGATCGCAACTTCGTCCTTCGGGTTGTGGCACCGGTCCACCAGGTCGCGCCACTTGCTCAGGTCGGCCTCAGGCGCCTCCTTGTGCAGATACTTCAGGATCAGCGTATCCACGCCCTCCTGCGCAAACCCCAGCGGCACCTCATAGATTGTCGGCACCGTTTTCGCGCCGATGACCGCACGATCCTCGACGTTGCAAAACGCCGCGATCTTTTGCTTGATCTCGCGGCTCAGCGGCCGGTCGCTGCGGCACATCAAAATGTCCGCCTGGATTCCGATCCCCAGCAGCTCCTTCACCGAGTGCTGCGTTGGCTTGGTCTTTAGCTCCTGGGCCGCCGCAATCCACGGCACCAGCGTCAGGTGGACAAACAGCGTATTCTCGCGTCCCAGCTCCTGGCGCATCTGCCGAATCGCCTCAAGAAACGGCAGCGATTCAATGTCGCCCACCGTGCCGCCGATCTCAACAATCGTCACGTCCGCGCCATTGGCCGATACCTTCCGCATCGCGTTCTTGATCTCATTGGTCACGTGCGGAATTACCTGCACCGTCTTGCCGAGGTAATCGCCGCGCCGTTCCTTCAGGATGATCTGCTCGTAGATCCTCCCCGTGGTCAGGTTGTTATCCCGTGACAGCGGAGCATGTGTGAACCGCTCGTAGTGCCCCAGGTCCAGGTCGGTCTCCGCGCCGTCGTCGGTCACAAACACCTCGCCATGCTGAAACGGCGACATCGTTCCCGGATCGACGTTGAGGTAAGGGTCGAACTTCATCATGTTCACGCGCAGGCCGCGGCTCTCGAGCAGGCACCCGATCGACGCTGCTGCTAGACCCTTGCCTAAACTGGACACAACTCCGCCCGTCACAAAGACATACTTTGCCGACATCGCTGCAACCTCTGATTTGGATTGTGCTGTTTGGACGTACCTGGTGGGCACAATCAAGTATGGCAGAGTCTCGAATTTCGCCAAAGCAAAAAATCTGTACGCCCGTGCAAAACAGGGCACGATTCGCAGCAATCGTTTTGCTTTCTGTGCCTTCGCCTGAATTGCTCCACTTTCCATCAAACGACGGGCGTCGTTTTCGGCAAGCGGAGCCCGTGTCGGGCGCTCGACTGCTCGGAAACGTCCGCTTCCTCCGCGACAAGCGCCCGACTCCTTGTTCGGGTCCTTCGCTTCCGCCGAAGGACCCAGACGCACCGCAAGCCCTGCGTTGCGGCCACCGTCCCAGCGCCGGTCCTTCACTTCGCGAACGACCGGAACCGGCTCCGCGCTGTTCGCCGCGTCAGCCCTGCCCGGCGTCCATCCCGTCTCGGGTCTTTCACCTCCGGCGAAAGACCCGGCTACCGCCAATTCTCGGCCCTACAACGATTCCCTCCCAGTCGGAATCCAATTCCCAGGAGAATTCATGAAAATGATTCGCGCAGCATTCGCACTACCCATTCTGGCCATCGCCCTCGCCAGCATGCCCGCACTGGCCCAGGATCATCAGGACCAGGATCATCACGACAACCACACCTACAAGCAGCACCACGAATGGAAAGCGGGCTCAAAGATTCAGCAGGAAGACTGGAACCGAGGCGACAAGGTCGATTACCGGCAGAACCACCTTCGCCGTCCGCCAGAGGGACAGGAGTGGCGTCAGATCGATGGGAATTTCGTGCTGGCGAACCACGACGGAGTGATCGTTTCGATTCGCCAGGCTCCGCACGGTCGCTAAATCTGCCCCAACATTCCTTGGACAAGAGATCCCAGGTCGCCGCCAAGGTCGGCCTGGGATTTGCTCCTTGCACGAACCTGGGTGGCTTGAGCAGCCGGTCCCGGCCAGTCCTTGCGTAGAATTCCTATCCTTGAGCGCACACTGAGATCGGGCAACAGACTTTGCCTGGACAGCCTGCCCGAGCCTGCGAAGGAGCCAGTCTCGCTAACTTCAACCGGCAGAGATATTTAGCCACAACCCATTCATTCCAAACGGGTTATTGTAAGTTACTGATTTAGCAAACCCAATAGAATGAGATATTTACACAAAAAGGGGGGTGGGTGGGGGTACGGTCACCGGTCAAGACCGGCGGCGCAGACAGGACAGCGGGGCGACAGACTGCCCTCGAAGCAGGTTGCCGCCATCCGTGTCTTCCAATCGGCCAGCGTCCCTGGCCTGTTTTGGTTGAGCGCCGAAGAGGATCTCGCAGCCTGTACTGCCCTGATCCGCAACTTCGCCGCTGGTCGCATGCGCGATTGGTGAGCTGAGTGCCGAAGAGATCTCGCAGCCTGTACTGCCCTGATCCACAACTTCACCGCTCGTCGCATGCGCGATTGGTTCGCTAAGTGCCGAAGAGGATCTCGCAGCCTGTACTGCCCTGATCCGCAACTGCACCGCTTGTCGAACGCGCCATTGGTAGTTAAGTGTCGAAGAGTATCTCGCAGCCTGTACTGCCCTGATCCGCAACGCCACCGCTCGACGAATGTGCGATCGACCCGTAAGGTAAGATCGCACCTGCCATTTAATCGGCTGTTGGGGAGGGATTTCTAGGCGGGTTTTAAGAACACTCAGTTACTTTCCGGGAATGCACACACGCACGGAACGCGGGGCCTCGGTCACGCACAAACACATCCGCGAGAGCGGACGGCTGACTGGCTGATTTACATCTCGCTGACGAACAGCGCGGTCGGAGCGCCGTTCTTCGTGCCGCCGACGATGCGCACGTGATCGCCCTTGTCGGCCTGGAATTTGGGGCCGCTCACCGCGCCGGACATGCCTTCGGCAACAGTATCGGCATCGAGAGCAAAGGTCTGCGTTGCTCCCGACTTGTCCTGCACAGAGATCGAGTGATGTTGCTCGAACTTGGTAACCGTTCCTGTGGTCGCGGTGAATGGCCCAGCACCCAAACTGCGTAGAGCAACCGCTGTCCGGCTATCGATTCCGCCAAAGTAGAAGACGATCACGTATGCGCCGCTCTTCTTGAACTCATCGGGCGTGGTGGTGTCGGCAAGCAGTTTCTTGTCCACGGACATAGACACCTTTTGGTTGGTCATGTCTTTGAATATGCCTTGCCCGCCGCCGTCGAGAAACATCGTGATTGTTTTGTCTGTGGGATCGATCGAGCTCACCGTTCCCGTCAGCGCGTGAACCACTTCCTGCGCCAGCGCGGCACGGCCGCTCCAACCAAGGCAAAGTGCAAAGGCAACACAAGACACAACTCGTCTCAACATTAAATCCCCCTCTTTATGGATGAAGAGTGCCATTCGACTGCCCACTGTGAGTGCGGTCAGTATACTCCGGCATGTTGCCGCGGGAATAATTGCAAGGGAGGAACAACCGCGCAGAACGGCCTAAAGGCTCGCCAGGTCGCGGATTGCCGTGTGTCCGTGCGCGTCCGCGACCGGTACGTTGCCCTCGCGGATCACCAGACGAGTTCCGCAGCCAGCATCGCGCGCGGCATCCAGCTCGCGCACCGCGTCGGAGAAGAAGAGGACCTCGCCAGGAGCTGCACCGAAGTGCGCTGCGATCACCGCATAACTCGTGCTCTCCGACTTAGCGCCAGTTCGTGTGTCGAGGTAACCCGAGATCAGCGGCGTCAGATCTCCATACGTCGAGTAATGAAACAACAGCTGCTGCGCCTCCACCGATCCCGAAGAATAGATCGCAACCTTCGCCGTCTTCGCCCAGCGCGCGAATGCCTCTGGCACATCGGCAAAGAGTGTGCCCTTCAACTCGCCTCGCTCAAAGCCGGTCTTCCATATCTTGCCCTGCAGAGACTTGAGCGCCGTCGATTTGCGATCGCGGTCCATCAGCCAATTGAGATAGACAAACGCGTCTAGCCTGAAGCGGTGCGTCTCAACCTCCTCAGGATGTTCGACCCTCGGTAGTCGCGGGATGCCCAGCGCAGTCTCCGCGCGATTCTCCTCGGCCAGCAGCGCGAGATCGGCGCGCACCGCCGCATTGCCTCTGCTCATCTCAAGAAACAGGTCGAAGTGCCTGCGCGCGTAAGGAAACAACTGCTCCGTCACCAGCGACAACGGCGCAACCGTGCCCTCTACATCGAGCAGATAGACGCGTGGCTTGCTATCTGTCATGCGGAGATTGTCGTGTTCACGCGCGGCCCGAGATACGCCGGCCCGAAGCACAGCGGCTGATAGCCTCTTTCCGCGCCTGAATCTGTATAGAGGGGAGTCCAACCGGAGGTTGCCTGGAACCAGCGGATGGCGCGGATGCGGCGGTCTTCGCACAGTGTGAACCAATGCGTGGTGCCGCGTGGTACACGTAGCATGTCGCCAGGGCCGACTTCGACGGATGCGACTCGACCGTCAATGTTCAAGAAGAAGATTCCGCGGCCTGAGAGGATAAAGCGCACCTCGTCCTCGGAGTGGGTGTGCTCCTTGTCGAACTTGGCCAGCATCGCTTCAAGGTTCGGAGTCTCGGGGTTCACATCGATTACGTCGGCCGTGACGTAGCCGCCGCGCTGCTTCATTGCTTCGATCTCTTCCCGATACGCCTCCATCACGAGATCGGCGGAACTGTCGGCGGGCACGCGATCAAGGCTCCAGCGCTCGTAGTCGATCCCCAGTGGCGCAAGAGCCGCGGCAATCTCGCGTTCGCCGTCGATGCGCCGATCCAATTGCGGAAAGCGAAGAACAGCCATGATGTGCTCCTGGCAGCCGGTATCTGCAGATCGGCTCCCGATCCGTCTTACTCCAGAATGTCCGGCACGACTGGTTGACCGGCGGCAAACAAACGCCGACCCTCCACCTCGAACAGGAATTCCAGCGCCTCCAGATGGCGCCGCGCCTCGGCCACCGAATTTCCCCAAGTATAAAGCCCGTGTCGGCTCAGCAGCACCCCGTGGGCGCGTGGATGGAGCAGCAGCGTGGACGCGAGTGAGGCCGAGAGAGCCCCGTAGTCCTGCGTGTTCTCGAGGATCGGGACTTGTTCCAGGTGGGCGTGCGTCGTCACACCCGAAAGCGCCTTCAGTAACTCGAATCCTTCGATCGCGAGGTATCCCTGCACGGCGAAACGTCCGGAGAGCAGGGTGTTCCAGATGCTGTGCACGTGCAGAATCGCACGCGCCTCGGGCCGATCGCGATAGATGACCGTATGGAGTCCGGTCTCGGCGGAAGACCTGCCCTGACCTGCGACGGAACGGCCCTCAAGATCGATTTCGAGCAGGTCGGCCGGTGTCAGCGCGCCTTTGTCGAGCCCAGTTGCTGTAATGAAGATGCGCTCGTCTGTGCGCACACTGAAGTTGCCGCTCGTCGCTGGAACCCAGCCGCGGCTCGCACACCAGCGCGCCGTTGCGCACAGCGCCTCGATTTCCGAATCTGATCCAGAAGCATGAGGGGAAGCCATCGATGTGCAGTGTATCAACCCGTTGGTGGCAGCCTGGTCTCGATGGCCCGCTTCTACAATGAGTTCTTGCTGACCGAAGCCCAACGCGACCGCATCGACGTAGTACTCGTCTCGCCGCGCAATCCGCTCAACATCGGCGCGGGAGCACGCGCTATGGCCAACTTCGGCTTCTCGCGGCTCAATGTGGTGGCACCGTTCGAGGCGCACTGGCGCGAGGCGCGATCGGCAGTTGGCGCTCCCGACTTATTGGCCAACGCGCAGGAGTACTCCACACTCGCCGAGGCGATTGTCGGGAACACGCTGGTGATTGGAACGGGCACCCGAACGCATCGCAAGCCTGAACAGCCGGCTGTGCTGCTTCCAGGGCTCGCGTCGCGCGTTGAGGAAGAGATCGCTTCTGGCGGGCGTGTGGCCCTGGTGTTTGGTCCAGAGAAGCGCGGACTGACGCGTGAAGATCTTTCGCACTGCCACTTGCTCGTCGAGATTCCGACCGATACGCGCCAACCTTCCATGAATCTAGGGCAGGCTGTTGCCGTGTGCCTGTACGAGCTGACGCGACGCGGGCCGGGCCCTGCCGAGCCGCCGCGGATGGCCGAAGCGGAGCGGGGTGCGGATTCCGGCGCACTCGACCGGCTTGCTGACATGATCGAAGAGACGATGACGACCTCGGGTTACTCGCCGCAGATCATGCAGGCGGCCAACCGGCACAACCTGCGCGTCCTGTTGCGGCGGCTTTCTTGGACAGAGTCAGACGCGAAGCGCGCGCTGGGCGTGTTCCGGCGCGTTCTCTGGCGCTTACAGCATCCCGGCAAGAGTTAGGTCGATCCCCCGGAGACGCAGGCACGTCCGTAACCCGCATTCATCCGATTCCAATCCGGGGATGAGCTACGCGCCTGATAAAGTTTGGACAAAGGCACGACAGATGAGGCGCTTCCCCCTTCTCCGATTCTTCGCAGAGGCCGCTTTGCTCGCGGCTGGGCTCTCGGTGGCCGCACAGGCCCCTGCCTCGGGCTCCACGCAACCGGCTGCCGATGCACCTGCGCAGCAGACGCCTCAACAAACTGACGCATCGCAGCAATCCACCCCGGCGCCCACGCCGCAGAATGGGACGACACAGGAGCCCGCTCCGGCAACGCCGGGGGCGACCGATGCAGGGCCGCAGCCCGGCGCCGCAGTTCCGTCCTCCCCGGATGTGGCACCGGCGCAGACTGGCGCAGCACAACAGCCTGCAGAGGAGGCTCCTCCGCAAGGCAATGCCGCGCCGCCAAGCCCATCCAACGCGCCGCAAGAGCCAACCGCCGCCGATGCAAAGGATTCGAACGCGGGTGCGATCACTGAGGACGAGTTGAAGCAACAGCTGGTGGGGAAGACGTTGTATCTGCGCGGCGGATACCTCGACAACTCGCTCAGCTTCGACGAGCACGGAAAGCTGATCGGACACTCGCCGCAAGGGTCCTACACACTAAACCTGTTGCAGATCGATCACGTGCGCCTGGCCAAGCACAAAGTCGAGTTGACCGGCATTCGATACGGCCTGCATTTCCTGGGTGCCCGGCCCGACGAGGATCCAACCAAGGCCGTAGACAAGGTGCGCATCACGCCGAAGAAGAAGCTCGTGAAGATCACGATCGACCGCGAGCTGGTGGTGACGCCAAAGAAGAAGAAGGCAAAGAAGGGAGAGGAGACGCAGGCCAAGGACTCGGCTGCACCGACTCCAGCTGCCGGGGCGAGCGAGCCGAGCGACGCCGACCAGGCGAAGGCGGAGATGAATGCCGCACCTGAGGCCGAGCGCCCTGCCGACCCTGGGAAGGTAACCACGACGACGTCGCCGGCGCACGCCGCGCGGTTGCTACGCGATGCTCTCGACCAGATGTTTGCTGCTGGGCTGGACGACCGCATGATTGCCGCGTTGCCGACCTTCTGGAAGCTCTACTACGACGCGGTGGCCAAGCAGGCGGATTACGCGCCGGCCGATCCGTCGATTTACCGCCAGGGCACGGTGGATCAGAAGGCGAAGCTGCTCACCACATTCGAACCTCCGTCGAATGAATATGCGCAAGCGAACGGCATTGCTGGGATGGCCCTCTATCACGCGGTGATTGGCGCCGATGGCAAGCCGCAGGAGATCGTGGTGGGCAGGCCGATTGGCTTCGGACTCGACGAGAGCGCAGCCGATACGATTCGCAAGGCCAGCTTTCAGCCGGCGATGAAAGATGGCAAGCCGGTGCCGGTGATGTTAGACCTCGTGGTGCAATTTCGTATCTATTCCAAACGCACCGATCAGCCGGCCAAGCCGGAGGTCGACGCGCTCTACTCCGGGCCAAAGCTGCCGGGCCCCTACAGTGTGAATCACCCGTGAGCCAATACTTTCTGAAACAAATCCAAAGCGGTCACGTTGTGGAAGTCACCGCGGCCCTGGACACCAATCCGTCGCTCGCCGAGTATCGGGACCCGCAGGGTGTCTCCGCGCTGCTGTGGGCCGTCTATACAGGACAAACGGCAATTCGAGATATGCTCTTGAAGAAACTTGCACAGCGCGGCATCCCGCAGGATGTTTTCGAAGCTGCCGCCACTGGGAACGAGGCACAACTGCAGGCCATTCTGGGTAAAGATGCTTCAGCGGCGCAGGAGTTCTCCGGAGACGGCTGGACGGCTCTGCACCTTGCTGCCGCCTTCGGCACGCCGCTCTCGGTGGCGACGCTGATTTTTCGCGGGGCGCGCGTCGACGCGGTGTCGAAGAACGCGCAGCGTAACCAGCCTCTGCACGCGGCACTGGCCCTGGGAAAGAATCCGTCGGCCATCGAATTGCTGCTTTCCCACAAGGCCGACGCCAATGCTACCCAAGCCGGCGGATTCACAGCGATTTTTTCGGCGGCAACAGCCAACCGCCAGGATTTGGCCGAACTGCTGGTGAATCACGGGGCGAACCCTCGCCAAGTGAGCGATCAGGGAAAGACTCCGGCCGATTTCGCGCGGGAGCGGGGGCATACGGAGCTGGCTACGTGGCTGGACGGACAGCCGTAGGGCAGACCGAAAGCCTGCCGTAAGTCTCGCGTAAGACATTCGCCTTGATTTCGGAAGAACACGTTAGGCCTAGCCGGGCTTGTCTGACAGAGCAGGGCGTGCCGGACGCGCGTAAGACATTCGGTGGGGCCATGCAAGACAAATGTCTTACGCGTGTCTTACGGCGTAAGACGGGAACGAACTGCGGGTCGCGCCGTGGCTTACAACGACGACCCCCCTGCGGGCCTCGATCGCGCCCCGTCTTACGGCTTGCGGACCCCCGCTCGCCTCGATCCGGGCGCGTCTTACAGCCTGGGCTCACTGATTACCGCGATCCGGCCTCGACGTCTGGCCCCGGTGGCGTGGATTCGATAGCATCCCACTAGAGTGCCTGTCTGGATCATCTCTCTCTCCAGCCTACTGGCCATGCTTGTCCGTCCTCGCCGCATCGCGGAGGTGTGGTGGGCGTGTGCGGGAGCGTTTCTGCTGATCGCAACGGGACTCGTAACGCTGCCTCAGGCGGCGCACGCCATCCGCGAGGGCCTCGATGTCTATCTCTTTCTCGCCGGCATGATGATCCTTGCCGAACTAGCGCGCGAGGAAGGCGTCTTCGATTGGGCGGCCGGAATTGCGGCCGGTCACGCGCGGGGTTCGTCCCGAAGGCTGTTCTTTCTGATCTACTGCGTCGGAATTGCGGTCACCGCATTGCTCTCGAATGATGCCACAGCGGTCGTACTGACGCCGGCGGTCCTGGCCGTTGTCAGACGGGCGAATGTGCGTCCCCGGCCCTACCTGCTGGCGTGTGCCTTTATTGCCAACGCGGCGAGTTTCGTCTTTCCCATCTCGAACCCGGCGAATCTGGTGGTATTCGGACGGCAAATTCCGCCTCTGGCCGACTGGCTGGGCGTTTTCCTGCTGCCTTCGCTCGCTTCGATCGTGGTGACCTTTGGCTGCTTGTACTGGTGCGAGCATAAGGACTTGCGGCGTCGGATCGAGGTCGAACTACAGCCCGTGCCGCTGACCACCGAAGGCAAGCTCGCGCTGGCTGGACTGCTTTTCGGCGCAGTTGCGCTGATTGGCGCCTCGGCATTCGGACTCCCCTTGGGAACACCCACGTGTTGCGCGGCGCTAATCGCGTTGATCGTTGTCGCGCTGCGTAACCGCCGCATCGTGGTCACGGTGGCGACCGGAGTGTCGTGGTCGGTGTTGCCGCTGGTGGCCGGTTTGTTTGTGATTGTGGAGGCCCTGAAGAGAGCTGGGCTGCTGAACGCCGGATTGCGCGGACTTCAGGCTCTGGCGAAGATGCCTTCCTGGGAGGCGAAGAACATCTCCGCATTCGGCCTCGCGCTGGCCTCGAACGCGATGAACAATCTACCGGTTGGTTTGATCGGCGGATCCACGCTGCAGCAGGGAAATCACCCGCCTCTGCTGGCGCATGCGGTCTTGATTGGAGTCGACCTGGGGCCCAATCTCTCCGTTACCGGCTCGCTGGCGACGATTCTGTGGCTGATTGCGCTCCGCCGCGAAAACGTCGAAATCACCGCGTGGGAGTTTATGAAAGTGGGCCTGATCGCGATGCCCCTGGCACTGCTGGCAAGCCTCCTCGTGTTGCTCCGCTAGATCCGATGGCTCACGCTTCCGACAGCTCCGCACGATTGCCTTCCGGATCGACGATCCACGCGAGACGCCCATAGGGATGGTTTCGCGCTTCGGATGGATAGTGACGCCCGCGGCGGCAAGCTGCGCCAGTAGCTCGTCCAGATTGTCGACGCGCAGGTTGATCATGGCCTGTTGAGGACCGGGGCCGAAGTATTGCGTGTCCGCGGGGAAGTGCGCGAACACTGTCATGCCGGCCGCACTGGGGCCGTCGAAGACGATCGAAGTCTTGTCCGCTGGCGCGATGCCGAAGTGCTGTGCGTACCACGCGGAGAGCGCCTTCGGGTCTCGCGCTCGGGAAAAAACACCGCCGACTCCCACTGCACGGGCCATCTCTACTCCTCCTTATGGATCAGGTCTTGGAGTTTGGTCTTATGCTTGATCTCGCGCCCAGTGCGGGGCTGATCCTCGACGATGCGCGAGGGTTTAGGCTGGCCGACGCGTTCACGCGCGTTGGCCTTCACCGCCTTCGCGGCAGAGAATTTCTGTGGCTTGCGTTTCGCCATGGCAAAGAAGAGTATGGAATAGTTTGAAGCGGAACGGAAGCCCTGCGCTTGAGCCATGTGGGGACTTACAGAACATCGGAGAAGAGCTGGAGTCGATGGACGAACGGGATTTTTTTAACGAGACCACGGAAGCGCGTACCCACACACTCACGTGCCCCAAATGCGGGCAGGCCGGCGAGTACAAGGTCACCTGGGTTGTGCGCCGCAAGAAAGCGCAGCTGCCCCGCAACGCCGATGAGCGCGACCGGGCAAAATTCGCCAAGGCGCAGTCGTACATGGTGCGGCGCGATGACAAACTGTCCTGCGCCAACGTGCGCTGCCGCAAGCCATTCGAGATTACGGCGCTGCAGTCTCTGGCTTTCCTCACGGAGTGAGACGAGGTTGCGTTCCGGCAGACGAGCGGCCGATCGATGCGCAATCGGCAGGCAACCCACCGCAAGGGCGAGTCGGTCCGCAATAGCAACCGGATCTTTGATGACACGCATCGGTCGTGGAGTGACGGGTAGCGAGACCCCGGCGGTATGTGATTGAATCGAATCTATAGGCGGGCCTCCCAGTGAAATCGGACCGCCCGGAGATCGAGAATGCCGAACCCCTTGCTTCCCCCCGAAGAACAGAATCTGACCCCTTCCCAGGTGGAGGCGCTCGATAAGAGGCGCGAACTGGGCCACACATTCCTGGTCATCGCCGGCCAGTTCACGGTGATTGCGACGGTTCTCCTGCTCTGGATCGGGCAGGATCTGACCTATTCACCGGGGTGGGCCCATCCCATGTTCTATTACTTCGTCCTTGCCCTCTGCCTGATCTCCGGCTTCGGGCTGACGGGGCTCGTTCTGCGCCGGGGCACCCCGCGACTCGACTAAAGTCGAGCCAGCGCAGACGGTCGACAAGCCTGCGCCCCTGACGCGGAAAGCAGCCGGCCTGGTATTCCGTGCAGCGAACGGTGCTGCAGGCTTCTGCGAAACGATATAGCCTAGAAGTTGCCGATGGCCGCCGCTTCCCCAATTGCAGCTCCCGCACGGTTGACCGATAGCCACGGGCGCGTCATTCACGATCTGCGCGTTTCCATCACGGATCGGTGCAACTACAAGTGTGTCTACTGCCGGACCGGCGAGGTCGGCGCGCAATACCCCGAGCTAAAGATTGAGGAATACCTGCGGCTGATCCGGCTTTTTGTCGGTCTCGGTATCGAAAAAGTGCGTCTGACCGGCGGCGAGCCATTACTGCGGCGTGGCCTTCTCCATCTGATTCGGGAACTGGCGAACCTCCAGACGCTGACGGGTGAACCGCTCGACCTGGCGCTCACCACAAATGGTCATCTGCTTGAAGATTTGGCCGTGCCCCTCAAGGATGCTGGGCTGCAGCGTGTCACCGTCAGCATGGACGCCGTGGACGCTGCAACGTTCGAACGCATCACTCGAATTCCTGGGAGCTTCGATCAGGTGCTTCGCGGGGTTCGCGCGGCGCGAGAGGCCGGTTTGACTCCGGTGAAGATCAACTGTGTCCTGCTGCGCGGATTCAACGACGATCAGATCGAAAAGTTTGCCGAGTTTGCGCGCGAAGAAGACGTGGTCGTGCGCTTCATCGAGTTCATGCCGCTCGAAGAAGGCCGGCTGTGGTCGCCGGAGATCGTGGTTCCGCTCCGGGAGATCGTCGACCGCATCAGCCGCGTTCTGCCCTTGACCCCACTTCCCGGTCGGGATGCGAGCGAAACCGCCCGCAGGTATACCTTTGCCGACGGTCGGGGCGAAATCGGCGTCATTGCGCCGGTGACGCAGGCCTTCTGTGGCGCCTGCAGCCGCGTGCGGCTCACCTCCGATGGCAAGATCCGGACCTGCCTGTTCTCTCAAATCGAGCACGACCTCTATGGGCACATGCGTGCCGGCGAGAATGACTCTGTGCTGCGCGACTATATTGCACACACAGTGCAGGGCAAAGAGGCGCGCCATCACATCGGTGAGTCCGGCTTCCTCAAGCCATCGCGCTCGATGGTCCACATCGGGGGCTGAGACAAACCGGGTGAGCGATCCGGGCGCGCAGGCCTGCCGACGAGACCTATCACGCTCGATCTAAACGAGACGCAGTAACTTGATTGGGCTGTGAAACCATGGTCACCATCCCCCTGTAATTCCAGTCTTTGGTGCACCCTGCGGTGTGACAGAATTCAAGCTAGCGCTACCGGTCCCCCGCATGAACACGGCCTCCGAAAATCGGATTCCGATCGACGATTTGCTCGTCTTTCACCAGTTGGCTCGTTCGCTCACGTCGAGCTTCGACCTGGCTACGATTTTGCGCACAATTCTGGAGAACATGGAGCGCTTCATCCAGGCCGATCTGTGGAGCCTGTTGATGCTCGATGAGTCGCGCAACGATCTGTACTACGCGATTGCATCGGGAGGCGAGGAGGAGGCGCTGCGCGATCTGCGCGTCAAGGTCGGTGAAGGGATTGCCGGTTGGGTGGTCGAACACGGGGAGACTCTGATCGTCCCCGAGGCCGAAGGCGATCCCCGGCTGTATCAAGCCGGCTCCGAGGGCCTGACGAAGATCCGTTCGGTGATTGCGCTGCCGCTGCTGGGACGCAAGGGGACGCAGGGCGCGATCGAGATTCTCAATCCCCGCAGAGATCAGCTCACCGATTACACCATCGCCTTTCTGCACATTCTCGCCGACCACGCGGCCATTGCGATCGAAAATGCGCGCGATATGGCACGCATTCAGCAGCTCACCATCACGGATGACACAACGGGTCTCTTCAACGTGCGTCATCTCTATGACGTGCTGGGCAGGGAGCTCGAGCGCTGCAACAAGGATCGGATTCCGGTGAGCCTGGCCTTCCTCGACCTCGACCGCTTCAAGCAAGTGAACGATGTGCATGGGCACCTGATTGGCAGCGAACTGCTGTCGCGCGCGGGGCAGCGCCTGCAGGAGCTGAGCCGTCCGCAGGATCTCTGCTTTCGCTACGGCGGCGACGAGTTTGTGGTGGTGATGCCCGAGACGGGAGTGGAGGAGGCCAACGTGGTCGCGACCGAGTTGCACCGCGCATTGACTACGACGCGCTTTCGCATGAACGGGCAGCTTGAACTCACGGTGAGCGCCAGCGTGGGGTTGGCCACCGCTCCGGGAGATGGCTCTACGATTCACACCATCATCGGCGCAGCGGACTCACGGATGTATGACGTGAAGACCGATGGCCGCGGCCGGGTGAGGGGAACCTAGGTTTCACCGGCGGGTCGTGCGACCTGGAGTCAATCCTTAGTGGGTTCGTTGCCTTGCTTTTCGGCCAGCTTCTCCAGCTGATTGCGCCAATCCAGAGAGTCGATGAACGGACGGGACTCGCGCCAGCCGGGCTCCACAATGACATGCAGTTCGAGGTACACACGAGTACCGAGCAGCGACTCGATCTGCTTGCGCGCGCCGGTGCCGATTTCCTTCAATTTGGCTCCGCCCTTGCCAATCAAAATGGCCTTTTGCCCGTCGCGTTCGCAGTAGATGGCGGCGGCTATACGGGTCAGCGGAAGCCGAGCGGGAGCCTGGCCTTTCTTCCGTGGCGGAGCGGGCGGTTCGGCCTCTTCATAGCGCTCAATTACCACGGCCGCAGCGTATGGCACTTCTTCGCCGGTTTCTACTAAGATGCGCTCGCGAATCAGCTCGGCAACCATGAAGCGCATGGGCTGGTCGGTGTACTGGTCTTTGGGGTAGTAGCGTTCGCCGGTAGGCAGTTTGTCGACGATCTTGCGGACGAGGATGTCGAGGCCGTCGCGCTTGCGTGCGCTCACGGGAATGATCTCGGCAAAGGTGAACTGTTTGGTCAGCGTTTCGATCAGCGGCAGCAATAGGTCCTTGGCGACAAGGTCGATCTTGGTCAACACGAGAAAGACCGGGCAATCGAGACCGCGGACGAGGCCGAAGAGAAACTCTTCCTCGCTGGCCCAGGTGGACGACTTGTGTTGATGCGCGCCGCCGGGTTCGCCTGCGGCTTCAAGCTGCACACGGCGGCTGGCGTCGACGAGAACCAGCACGAGATCGCGCGTTTCGAGCGCTTCGTGTACTTCCTGCAGCATGCGGCGGTCGAGCTGCGAGCTGGGCTTGTGAACCCCGGGGGTGTCGACGAAGACGATCTGTGCGGCCGGGTGCACTTTCTTGCGGGCAGGGATCTCGACGACGCCGGCGATGCGATTGCGCGTCGTCTGCGGTTTAGGCGTGACGATGGCAACTTTTTCGCCGATGAGGGCGTTGAGCAGGGTGCTTTTGCCGGCGTTCGGCCGGCCCAGAATGGCGACAAATCCCGATTTCAAAAGAGGGCGTGCTCCTGACTGAGTGTACGGCACCTGCGGTGCGGCCGACCGCCTTCGGCACGGTTTAGGAGGCGCGTGCTTCGGCAGTCTCCACCGGCGGCGGGAAGACGCGCAGGCGGTCAACACGACGATCGGTGGAAGCGACTACTTCAATGCGCAAGCCGGGGTGATCGAGCACGACGACCTCGCCGCGGAGAGGGATGCGGCCTTCGATCTCGCTGACCAGGCCACCGAGGGTCGTCGCCTCATAGCTGCTGTCAAGCTCGACCGGCCCGAAGAGATCGGCCAGCTGATCGACAGGGAAGCTACCCGGCACGAGCCACGATCCGCCGGGCTCGCGCTGCGGATCTTCGACGGGCGTGTCCATTTCGTGTTCGTCTTTGATGTCGCCGACGATCTGTTCGAGAAGATCTTCGATGGTGACCAGGCCGGCCACTCCGCCGTACTCGTCGATCACGATGCGCATGTGCTGCTTCTCGCGCTGCATCTCGCGCAGCAACTCATAGCCGCGTTTAGTCTCGGGGACGAAGGCCGCCGGGCGCTGAATCTCGGCGACGGTTCGCGTATGGGCTTCGTCGTCGGTGATCTGCAACAGATCATGCGCGAAGGCAATGCCGGTGACGTTATCGAGCGATCCGGAGTAGGCAGGCACGCGAGAGAAGCTGTGCTCGCGGAGCTGCTCGATGAATTGTTCGACCGTGAGCGAATCGGGAACGGCGAAGACCTGCGGTCGTGGCGTCATCACCTCACGCACCAGCTTGTCGCCAAACTCGACGGCGGAACGGACCAGATCGCGGTCGGTCTCTTCGAGGATGCCTTCTTCCTGGCCGGCTTCGAGCAAGGCCTCGACGTCGCCGGCGGCCTCCTCCTCGGGGGTGACCGGCGTGTCGGCGAGCGAGGCGACCGAGTAGAAGAAGCGCACGAAGACCGTAATTGGAGTGGCGACCCAAAGTAGAAGACGGATCGGCCAGAGCAACCTTGCTGCCCACCGTCCGCGCGTCAGGTCGAAGAGTAAGGTGGGCACGACCTGGCCGCAGAAGACAACGACGAGCACCACGCCCAGTACGGCTTGTGTGATCTCCGCGTAGGAGGGCCGCCCCATGTGGGGGGCACGATCGAACAGGATCGCACCGAACTCGAGCGCGATGGCGCCGAGCGCCAGCTGCTGCAGAACGGCGGCGCAGAGCGCGGCGTGTTCCCGGCTCAGCCCGAGGTGCGGCTCGACCTGTTCCTGCCAGGCATCGATGTTGTCCTGCACTTCGCGCGACAAGATCTTGCCGAACTCGGAGTAGACACGGCTGATGTAGGAGGCCAGCGTCACGACGGCGGCCGCGAAAATGAGCAGGACTGCGGTGAGGGCGCTCATGCCCGTGCACCAGCTACGCGGCCACCTGCGGCGCGGCCAATCCTTCGCCGTCCGGGCTCAGGCTCAGCGCGCTCGATCAAGCCTTGCGGTAGGCCGAGTTGGGCGCGCAGGCGCTGCTCGCGTCGTGCCATCTCGCCCGTGTCGGTTTCGTGGTCGTAGCCGGCCAGATGGAGCAAGCCGTGGAGCAGCAGCACCTTTAACTCTGTCCCAAGAGAATGGCCATGCTCGATGCCTTGGCGCCTTGCGGTCGGCACGCTGATGGCCAGATCGCCGGCAATTCTTTCCTTGTTCTGGATAAACGCCACAGCTGGGAAGGAGAGCACGTCGGTCGGTTTGTCGATGCCGCGGAACTGGCGGTTCAGGCGCCGCATCTCCCGGTCCGTTGTGAGCAGCACCGAGACGCGCCCCCGCAGCCGGACTGCTTTCTGCGCTATGCCAAGGAAGCGCGCCAGCGTGCGGGTGGAAGGGACCTTGTTGCTACGCGAAGCTTTGCTGGGTCCTGGCACTGCAGAGGAACTCGCCTGCGTCGCATCGGGCACAGGGTCGGGGTCCAGGTCTGGGTCGAGGAAGATCATCGTGCGCGGGGCGGCGGTTCAAGCAAATGCGCGGCTCCGGGTCTGCTTCGATGATACGCGAAGGCCTGCGCCGGAGTTGTGCACCCGCAGGCCGGAGCCAGCCGCCATATCACAGTCGTATCCGCTGAGCGAGAGTAGAATGCGCCGCGGAGAGGAAGAGACTCATGCGCAAGGCGCTTTTATTTTCAATCTGTTTGCTGACTTTGGCGGCAGGCGGCCAGACTGTTGCGGGCCACTTTGACGGGACCTGGAACACGACCATGACCTGCGATGCGAAGGGTGGAACCCTGGGCTATACATGGCACTTTGTCTCGACGGTGACGGGCAATGTGCTGCACGGGGAACGCGGCACCAACGGGCAACAGGGGTTTCTGGCCATCGATGGCAAAATCGGCAACGATGGCAAGGCCAAGCTCACGACCACGGGTGTAACCGCGGGGTCGCAGTATACGCATGGGCCTTTCAAGGCAGAGGGCGAGAACTACAGCTACGACCTGAAGGCGGAGTTTCAGGATATGACGGGCAAAGGCGAGCGCAGTACGGGCCTGGGCATAATCGGCCGTCCCTGCCACTACACATGGGAGAAGCAGCCCGCAGCCGACACGGCGCCGAAGCCGTAGGCTTGAGAAACTGCATGGCCCGGAACGAATTGCCCTACGACGCCATAAGCCCCGCCACGTAGTCGAAGTCCACCTTGGCCGCCTCGAGCGCGGTCTTGTTGTGGAAGGGTGGATCGTGGTCCACGATGAAGTACTCTGTGCCCGCCTTGCGCGCTGCCTGGAAGGCGGCCTTTAACGGCGCAACACCTGTGCCCAGGTCCACGATGTGCTTGCTGGCGTCGCCACCCAGTTCGGTGGTGGGAGGAGTAAGGGTGCTGAAGTCCTTGAAATGCAACATCGGTATGCGACCGGCATTTGCGGCAATGATTCTTGCCGGATCGGCGCCCGCCGCGGCCATCCAGCCCGCATCGACCTCAAATTTCACCAGCGCGCGATCGGTTTCCTTAAGCAGGATGTCGTAGCCGGTGACGCCATTCTCAAAGCGCCGGAACTCAATGTTGTGGTTGTGGTACGCAAACTCAAGTCCGCGCTTGCGGGCGCTCTCGCCAATCCGGTTGCTGAACTCAGCCATCTGCTTGAAGTCGTCGGCTGACAAGTGGTTCAGCTTGGTGAAGAGCTCGCGGAAGTCGCCGTTCTTGGGCGGAGCCAGAGGCAGGACGGAGCTGATCGCGTAGCGCACGCCGAGCGCAGCCGCGTCGTCCAGCGCCTTCTCCGTATCCTCGAATCCAAACCCGAAGTGGCCGCACGGGCAAGCCAGCCCCGCGTCCGCAACCATCTTTTTGAACTCAGTCATGTTTTGGATGCCCATGCCGAAGGCCTCCACGTAGCCGTAGCCGATGGTCGCCAGGCCGGCCAGCGTGCCGGCGGGGTCCTTCTTGATTTCATCGGCCAGCATGAACAGCTGCACGCCGGGCTTGGAGTTGGGCGACGCTCCCCAAACGCGGGTGAGGCCGGCGGTTTGTGCGGCGACAACAAAAGCGGCGGAACGAACGAGCAGACTGCGGCGGGAGTAGAGTGCGGGCATGTCGGGTCCTCTTGACGCAGGCGGGAGTATACAGGGCAGGTGCAATCAATGGGTACCGAGATGCCGTGCGGCAGCTTCGCCTTGGGTAGTTGAGCGTCCCGAATTCGTGCGCGGTTTGCGACTTCTGCGCTATTGCGGCTTTTGTGCCTGCATAGGCTGCTGCGTCGCCGGTTCCACGGCCAGACCGTCGCCTATCGCCAGCGGCAGTTCCTGTTGTTGCGGCTTGGCCGACTCGTAGGCGCGGACAATGCGCTGTACCAGTGCGTGACGAACCACGTCGCCATCCTCGAAGTGGCAGAAGTGGATGCCCTCGACGCCGTCCAGAATATTGATTGCGTCGACGAGGCCCGATTTGCGCGGATTGGGCAGATCGATCTGCGTGATGTCGCCTGTGATCACGGCCTTGGAGTTGTTCCCCATACGCGTGAGGAACATCTTCATCTGCTCGACGGTGGTGTTCTGCGCCTCGTCCATGATGATGAAGGCGTCGTTGAGCGTGCGGCCGCGCATGAAAGCCAGCGGCGCAACCTCGATGACGTTCTTCTCGAGCATCTTGTCCACGCGCTCCGGCTCCAGCAGGTCATAGAGAGCGTCGTAGAGCGGGCGGAGATACGGATCGACCTTCTCCTGCAAGCTGCCGGGAAGAAAACCGAGCTTCTCGCCGGCTTCGACGGCGGGACGGACCAGCACGATGCGGCTGACTTTCTTGGCATTCATCGCGGCCACGGCCATAGCCACGGCGAGATAGGTTTTCCCAGTGCCGGCCGGGCCCACGCCGAAGACCATGTCGTTCTGCTCGATGGCCTCGACATAACGTCGCTGGTTGAGTGAGCGCGGCTGCACGGTGCGCTTCACACCGGCGGAACGCTGCTTACCGGTTTCGGCAACCGCTTTCAAGGTGGTGGCCGGGTCGGCGCACACCAGCCGCAACATGCCGTTCAGTTCGCCATTGTGGGGATGGATGCCCTGGCGGCGCAGCGCCTCGAAGTCCTGAAAGATGCGCTGGACTCGAGCCACCGAATCGTCCGGCCCTTCCACGTGCACGGCGTCCGATCGAAGGTCGATCTTTACGCCGAGTGAATCCTCCATCAGTCTGAGGTTTTCATCGCGGGTCCCAAAAAGGGGCTCAAGATTCGGTGTGATCTCAAGATCAGCGTTCAGGATGCCTCCAGGGCTGCCGCGTGGGCAGCGTCAGATGAATTCGATGCAGATACGAGATTCATCGGCACATGGGTCCGAGAATTCTCGAAGATGTTGGCGGGTGGGTTGTTACCGAATGACGTGCAGGCGCATAGGGGACCGGGGTTGGTCTGGTGCCGGAACGTATTGGCGAAGGCGCCCAAGTGCGGTATATGGGGAGAGAGTAGCGCCGCTCTGGCGCGGCGTCAATGGCACACACGTAAAGATTTGGGTAATAGTGACTTAAGGTGTACGCAGAGCGGGGCGCTGGCGGGCGCGTCGTGCCTGGGAAAGATCCGCGCCATGACGCAGTGAGCATCGTCGGGCCGAAGGGTGTTGTCAGAGTGGTGATTTCCGTTTAGCGGGTAATTGGCCCGCGTCCGGCCTCAGCCCAAGAGCCTATCAACATCGCTTCAACCTGCTCGGCGGCAAACGGCCAACTCCACGCGCCTCGATTTCCGCGATGCATCCACGATAATCATCCAGAAACTGCGGAATCTCGATCATCTGGCTGCGTTCGCGCGGTACCAGCGCGATCCCACCACTGACCACAACGTAGCCCTCGATCTCCTGCCACTGCAGCTTCCGGTTCCTCTCTCCGATCTGCCGCGTCACACCCAAGTCATCGATGGTCACCGTCCCCCGCGACTTGCTCGACAGAATAAGCGAACCCAGCGTGGCGACGCCTAAAATCACGAACAGCCCAATTCCGATCCACTCCATCGCCGCTAGAAAAAACTGGTCCACGGCGTCCGCAGGCTTGAGTCCCGGCAGATGCCCGTGTATTGCCGCCCATCCCGTCATGCCTACCGCGCCCGCCGCCAGTCCAAAGTACCCGAAGTACTTGCCAATGCTGTCAAACCCCGCGTAGGTATCATCCTCTGCCCTAAACGTAGTCATGCCGGTCATAGTAAACGCCAGACCCACTCCCGCGCGGGATGCGATGAGAATATCCCCCCTCGTCTCGCTTGGAATGGTGCCATAAGGCCGCGAACCTTCATCCCAGATCTTTTCTGCGGGAGAATCTGGCCGATCGGGAAATGACTAGCCGATTAGCCCCTCTTGGGCCGCAAGTCCTTCGTTCTGCGCACAATCGCAAGGCTCTTGGCCGCGCGTTGACCCCTCGCCCGCTTTCCCGTAGACTAAGAGACTGCGAGGGATGCGGTTGAGCTGCATTGTGCCCCGCATCATTTCAAGCCCCTCGGCCCCATCCTGAACCGGGCCAATCCTGAACAACAGGGCTTAAGAGAAGGAATTGCAATGGCAAACCATGTTTCCGCGCTGAAGCGCGTCCGTCAGACCGAACGCCGCACCGAGGTGAACCGCACCAATCGCTCGCGTGTACGCACCAGCCTGCGCTCCCTCCGCGAGGCCCTGGTCAAGGGCGACAAGAAGGCCGCCGACGAGCAGTATCGGGCGACGGTTTCTCTCCTCGATAAGAGCGTACAGAAGGGTGTTCTGCATTCCAACACCGTTTCCCGTTACAAGAGCCGCCTGAACGCGCGCCTCAAGGCGATCGGAACCACAACCACGGCTACCAAGGCTGGCAAGACTGCCGCAAAAGCAAAGTGAGCTGGCCCTCGAGGGCTCGATATTGGAACGGCCGGGAGCAATCCCGGCCGTTTGTGTTTGGGTGCTAAGAGAGTACTCCGGGGGGCTGGGTTCTGTTCTTGCGATGCACTCAAGCGTTGCGAAGAATTTCCCCGCTTTGGCGCATCGTGCAAACATGCGCCTTCGGCGGAGACATTCGGAACTCTCTGCATCAGTGGCCTGACCCTGAACGTCCACCAGCATGGTGTCGGGATGTTCCACCTCAGGGATGCGCGCCGGATACGGCCGCGGGGAAGGTTTGTAGACGCTTGCCGGGGTCTGCATCGCGAGCGCCTCGTGAGGCCGGACATGGTTCTACTCGCGACGAAACCGATCCAGTTCGCGTTGCTGGCCACGCCGGTCCTGGGCCGGATTCAGATCCTGCTCGAGGGTGCGGTGCATGCGTTCGTGGCGTCCGTTCTGCTCCGGATGACCGGCCTGGATGCGCTCCGGCACGATGCCCAGCTTGATCCAACTTACCGCCAGACGCGACATAGAAGGGGAAATCAGCTCTTTGTGCCGTAAATCTGATCTACATTCCTCTCAAGAGAGAACTTAGAGGCCACGCGACAGCCGTCAGCTCTAGGCTTGTTCCCGTTTCTATTGTGCGACGGATGGGGCTAATTCTCCGCAAGCTGACCGACGGTTGCGAGGTGATGGCGCGGAGGGTTGCCGATGCCTTCTTCAGGTTCCGGCGGCGCGATGCACACGCAGTTGTGGTCTCCCACGTCTCCGAAACCGGGAGACCCTTCGACGTAGCCTCGGGGCAGGCTATGGAAGCACACCAGAATGCTGTTTGGAACAGGCAGCCTGAGACCTGGGAAGAGATCACGATCAGTCCATCCCCGGTCCCCAAAAGCCAGGGACCGGGGGCACCCTCATCGTGGTTGGCAACGATCCTCGGGACCGGGGCCACCCGCCCGGTAGAACGTAGTAAGAATTGCGCAAAGGGAGCGAGTGTCATAACGATGCCCCCTAGAGCGCAAGGTTAAATCGTAGTTTCACACGCTCACGGAGCCAGGGAACCTTCCGCTGACTCGGCCTTGAGAATCGCACACGATTGACCACTCATCTCTTTCGGGGTCGTCGATTGGAAGCTCAGGAACCAGCTCTCGGTCCACTGCTCTTCGGTCCCCCGGACCGTGATGATTTGCCCATCAGAAAGAACGAGAACAAGGTTTCCATTCTGGTCAACTCGAGATCCGGAGAAATTTCGATGTCGAGCAGCATCACCAAAGTACTCGCCTGCAAGGGGGCTTCAATCGGCATTGGCGGCGCCCCCTTCATCGGAAACTGCTGGACCGACATTTCCCACTTTTCCTTTTGTCCGACCCACCACTCCCCTCTAAGACGAAGGCAAAATAACGGCGGGATTCGACGCTCGCCAAACCATTCTCTCAATTCGGGAAGCCTCTTTGCTTCGTCTCTCTGAAGCCTGATAATGAACTCCCCCCAATATTCAAAGTTGACTAGAACTGCATCTTGGAGGAGCAGCATCAGGAGTTTTGTATATTGCGAGATCATTGATTTCACCTTCCTGCTATGGCTGAGGCTTCGGAAGTTTCGAATTGCTGGGGATATGACTCTGCCCTTTGTCGTTTGTTGCTTTGCCATCCGGAGTTTTCGGGTTGTTCGTTCCTGGATGAGTAATTACAGTTCGAGGTGCGTTTGTTTTGCTTCCGCTCATTGTTCCGACATCTACTGGACCATTCGGAGTCTGCACGCCACTATGCAGAGTGCCTTGTTCGCCACCGGGACTCTGAATCGGAGTTGAAGTCACGCCGGGAGCTCCCGCGAGGCTGCCTGCGACTCGGTTGGGGTCTGTTGCAACAGCTGTGCCGCCAGGAGTTACCACAAAATCCGGCGTAGAAGTTGTCGCAGGAGCGGGCGCTGTAGCTGGGCTTTCGCCAGAAGCCGGTACATTCGAATTGCTCGAACTGTTAAGCAGGTTCGAAACGGAATTCGCTACGCTCTGATAAACCGGAACGAGTGCGTCAACGGTGTTGTTCCACAGCTGCTGCAGGGCCGGTCCGACTGTACTTGCGGATAAGGTGAAGCAAACGGATCTGCGAACGGCAGAGCAAATGGATGCTGGCAGCGTCCGGCCCCTCATGACCGTCGGCATCAGCTCGCGCGAGTGGATTGTTCAGAACATAGCCGTAGAGATTGAGACTCTGTGGATCATCCAATTTGGCGTATGGTACGGGGTCTTCTTTCGCGCTCCAGTCCGGCGACATGAATCGGCCCATCGCTGCTGGCTAGTAGCGCGCCCCGAAGTAGTCGTTGCCTGATTCGGTATCACGTTCTTTGCCGGTGAAGTGGTGCTCGGTCGCGTCTTCCGCCGGGCTGAAGCACGGAATGGGAATGGGTGTCAGCCCGTCGCCGTAGGGCAAGCCCGTGAAGTTCAGGCATGGGTTGCCGGCATAGTCGGTCTGCTGCCGCCGCGTGCCCAGCCAATCTGAGAGTTGAAAGTACATCCAGCCTGCAGACTGGCCGGACGGATCGTAGTCATAGGTAGCGCTGAGGCCTGGCGCGAAGAGGTTGGTATGCGCCCACTGCCACGAGGGGTCTGTGTGGCGGAGGTATTCGTCATCTCCGTCAGCTGCTCGCCGCCAGGACCGATCACGTAAACGCTGGTGACGGTGAAGCCGTTGTAGGTGCTCGTGTCGCTGGGTTCGTGTCGCAGGTGAACAGCGTCAAGCTGCCTTTCGCCACACGATGCCCCTCGGCATCTAGAGTAACCGGTCATCGTCGTGTCCGTCGATGCTCTGCTCCATGCCAACGCGGCCCTCCCAACGTAGAGGTAGCTGTTGCCGGTGGTACTGTCGGCGTAGATGTTGCCCGCGGCGTCATAGGCATGCAAGCCGTCCGATATCTGATTGTTGGCATTGTAGCTGGCGCGGCATGCGGCAGTTGTGGTCTCCCACGTCTCCAACACCGGGAGACCCTTCGACGTAGCTGAGGGCAGGCTATGGGCACCCAGGAATTCGTGTGGGACGGGCATCCCGAGATATGGGCCGACGATCACGATCGGTCCATCCCCGGTCCCCAAAAGCGAGGGACCCGGGGGCACCCGCCAAGTGAGTGGGCCACCTCCCGGCGGGCGATCAAAGACCCGCTCATCGCAAAAGACGCGATGAACGGGGCACAGCCCGAAAAGGCAGGGCGAAATCCCGAGCCTGAACGAAGGGAAGGAGAAGGACCTTTGTGCTTGGATGGTGGGCGATTAGGGACTCGAACCCCAGACCTCTTCCGTGTGAAGGAAGCGCTCTAACCAACTGAGCTAATCGCCCGGATGAGACCGGTACAGCCTCGTAAGGTAGAGTAACACCAGCGAAGCTTGAGGACCAACGTGGCCGCGCCGATGGCGGCAGTCCGAGATGCTCGAATTTGCCCAGAATGTCCTGCAAGTCCAGACTGTTTCGCGCGCTCGAAAAGGCCCTTGGGAAGGGTATGGAGCCCACCCGCCTTTTGCCGGGTTCAGTGGGCCTGAGAATGGTGTTCGCCGGGCTGGGCGAAATGCCTTCGGGAGGCAGCACGTGGGCTTTTCAGAAGGGGGTATCGGCCGCCTGGCAGCGTGGGGGCCGTTCCCGTGACTTCGCTCACCGCGCCGACCCCGAAGAATCCCCCGAAAGTACTAATTCTGCTCAGGAAACCGAGGCTTCGGCGCAACCTTCCGGGACCGATGGGGTTCGTGAAGATATGGCAACCCTGGTCCTGGACAAACCGGCACTGGGAGCTGGCCCGTCGAACCGATCCGGCCTGCGAACGAACCCTGTCGTGACGAACTACGGCGCCGATGAGGGAAGCGATGCCGCGATTATGCTGCGTGTGGCAGCCGGCGACGAAGCTGGGTTCAATTACCTGGTGGGAAAACACTACCGGGCGATGGTTCACTTTCTTTTCCGGATGGTGCACAACCAGGCGGTTGCCGAGGAGCTGGCGCAGGAGGTATTCCTGCGCGTTTACCGCTCGCGCGAGAGCTATCGGGCTGAAGCCAAGTTCACCACGTGGCTTTACCGGATTGCGACCAACCTGGCGGTGAACCACGCGCGCGATACGCGCCACGAACGGTCGGCGCAGACGGTTTATCTCGATCAGCCGGATGAAGAGACCGGCACGACTCCAGATGTTGCGGACGACGATCCGAATGTGGAGCAGAACCTGTTGCGGGACGAGCGCATGGCAGCCATCCGGCAGCATGTAATGGCGCTCCCGGAGCGGCAGCGGATGGCGGTGCTGATGCATAAGTACCAGGGGATGGATTACAAGCAGATCGGTGAGGTGCTGAAGCTGAGTGAGTCGGCGACCAAGTCGCTGCTGTTTCGTGCCTATCAGACGCTGCGCGACAAGCTGAAGGATTTTGTATAGGGGAATCGAAAGCCGGGCCAAAGTTCGAGCGAGACCGGCAGGGAAGTGGGGTGGTAGCGATGGAAACGAAGACGACCAAGTGCGATGCGATGGAGACGAAGCTGGCCGATGTGCTTCTCGCCCCTGACGCTGCGCCTGCCAAGGTGACGACTCATGTTGCGGAGTGTGAGCCCTGCGCGAAGGAGCTGGACGAGCTTCGCGCCACGATGGCGCTGCTTGACACGTGGGAAGCACCTGAGCCCAACCCCTACTTCCTGACTCGCCTGCAGGCGCGCCTCGACGAGGAGCGCCAGGCGAAGCCTGCCGGCTGGTTTGAGCGTTTGCGTGCGCGCCTGGTGTATGGGCCGCAGCTTCATGCGAGGCCGATCGCTGCCATGGCCTTGACGGTGGTGCTGCTGCTGGGCGGCGGAACATATCTGGGGATGACCAACTGGGATCAGACCCAGGCGGCTCCTCCTCAGGCAGCTGTCGTACACGACTTGCAGGTGCTGGATAATAACGCACAACTGCTCGACCAGCTTGAAACGCTTTCGAGCGCGGATAGCAACAACCAGAACTGAGGCAGAATAATCGGGAGATCGATCGGGGCTCGATCCGGGGGCAAATCCATGAAGGGGGCATTGAAGGCCGGCATTGAAGCGAAGCTGCGCAAGACAGCGTCCGTCGTAGCTGTTGCAGCGCTTCTTTGTATGCCTATGTTCCCGGCGTTTGGCCAGCGTCCCGGTCAGGCTCGTCCCGCCCTTGGCTCGCGCGCTGGAGGTTTTCGGGCGCAGCCCTATCGGAATCAGTCGCGGCCGCGCGCCCAGAATCAACCGCGCGCCTACGGTAACGTGGCTCCGCGGATGCCTCGCAGCTTCGCGCCCCAAAATGCACCGGCGGCGGTGCGACCAGCAATGCCTGGCTCGGCATACCAAGGCCAGGGCTATGCGCGTCCTGCTTATCCCGGCGTTGGAGGCACCTATGCTCCGCCCGGACATCTGGGCGCGTGGCTCAATGCGCATCGCGGCGTTTCCGCTCAAGATCAGGAGCGGATGCTGCGCAACGATCCGAGCTTCAACCGCCTTCCCTCCGAGCAACAGCAGCGGCTGATGCAGCAGCTTAATCGTGTTGACCAGATGCCCGAAGCGCAGCGCGAACGGCGTCTCGCGCGCGCCGAGAATCTTGAGCGTCTGTCACCCCAGCAGCGAGCCCAGGTGCAGGATGCCGGACGCCGCTTTACGACGCTGCCGCCCGATCGCCGCGCCTTGGTAGGAAATGCTTTTCGCGACCTGCGCGCCGTTCCGCCCGATCAGCGTGAGACGGTGCTGAATTCGGCGCGCTATCAGAACACCTTCAGCCCCGAAGAGCGCGGCATCCTCTCCAACTGGCTGAGCGTCGAGCCCTATCAGCCGCCGAGGTAGCGCGCATCAGCTTCGAGTCCCGGTTATTGTCCGAAGCGGAGCGGTGCGCGTAGACGGATATCTCTGGACGAGGCGCCTATCTGTACTTCGAAAGTTCCTGGGTCGATCTGCCAGTCTTTTGACTTAGAGTCCCAATAGGACAATGCCGGACGATTCAGCGCGAATTTCACTGTTTTTGTCTCGCCTGACTGCAACTCCACACGCTTGAATCCCTTGAGCTCGTGGGCCGGGCGATCGATCTTTGCGTGGCCGTCATGCACGTAGAGTTCGACGACCTCTGCTCCCGCGCGCGCCCCCGTGTTGCTGACTTGGGCGCTCACCGTCCACGTTCCGTCGTTTCCTTTCGGCAGGATCCGCAGGTCGCTGTATTCGAACTTCGTGTAGCTGAGCCCAAACCCGAATGGAAATTGAGGCTCAATGTTCTTCGTGTCGTAATAGCGATAGCCGACGTAGATCCCCTCGGCATAGTTCACTTCGAGATTCTTGCCCGGATAGTTGGTGAAGGCTGGATTGTCCTCATATCTTTTTGGAAGCGTGACCGGCAGCTTGCCCGACGGATTCGCATCGCCGAACAGAATTGCAGCCAGCGCATGTCCGCCTTCCTGCCCTCCGTACCACATGTCCAGCAGCGCCGGTGTCTTGTCGATCCACTTGGTCATCGTCACCGGGTCGCCAGTATTCAACACCACGACGGTGTGCGGATTTGCTTTCTCGACGGCGGCGATCAGCTCATCTTGCCCGGCAGGGAGATCCATCGTCTTGACGTCGAATCCTTCCGACTCGAGCTTGTTGTAGCGGCCGACCACGACTACCGCTACATCGGCTTTCGCCGCTGCGTCGGCTGCATCTTTGAGCGCGTTGGCTCTCGCCTCCGGCGTGTCCTGCGTGGCGTCCTCGCCCTCCATCCCCACTCCCAGCGCGTAGTTCACCGCGATCCCACTCTTGGCCGCGCGTTCCTTGATCCCATCCAACGGCGCAATGGCATACTTCGGACGCACCAGCGAACTTCCGCCCCCGCCGGTGCGCGCCACAGCCGCATTGGGCCCGATCACGGCGATTGAATGAATCTTTGTTGGATCCAGGGGCAGCAGGGTGTTTTCGTTCTTCAGCAGCACAATCCCTTCGGTTTCGCCCTGCAGTGCAACAGCCCGCTCTTCGGGCGTATCGACTTCGCCTCCGCCAAGATGCGGATGATCGAAGATGCCGCTCAGAAAGATCACGCGCAGAATGCGGCTGACATTGTCATCGATCGTTGCTTCGCCGATGTGTCCCGCCTTCACCTCGGCAAGCACTTTTTCCGGAACCAGCCATCCATCGCCGTTGCCTGCCTCCACCGCACGAGGGCTGGCGATCCACTTCTGCATTGGCGGTCCGCCGGGCATCTCGATGTCCATGCCGGCATTCACCGTCGGCGCGGTCGAGTAGGTGCTTCCCCAGTCCGACACGACAAATCCCTTGAAGCCGAATTCTTTCTTCAGCACCCGGTCGAGCAGGTAATCGCTTTCGCCGCAGTGCACGCCGTTCACTCTGTTGTAGGCCGACATCACGTTCCACACGCCTGCCTCCTGCACTGCAGCCTTGAACGCGGGCAGGTAGATCTCATGCAGCGTGCGCTCGTCGATTGTCACGTTCACGCGGTGACGTTCATATTCTTCGTTATTGACGGCGAAGTGCTTCAACGATGGAATCACACCCTCACTCTGAACGCCCTTGATATAGGCCACTCCCAATTGGCCGGAAAGATACGGATCCTCACCGTAGCCTTCGAAGTTTCTGCCCCATAGAGGCTGGCGATTGATATTTACAGTCGGCCCCAGGATCATGTCCCGGCCCAGCGCCTTCACTTCCTGCGCGATCATTTTTCCTTCGCGGTCGACGAGGTCCGTATCCCAAGTTGCAGCCATGGCCACGCCCGATGGAAACGCCGTCGTCTCCACCTTCACTGCCGCATTCGCCGCGCTTGTGATTGCCGAGCTGCCTGCCCACGAACGCACGCCCATCGGTCCGTCTGCCATCTTGATGGCCGGAATGCCGAGGCGTGCGATGGGAGCCGACTCCATCCACCCCGATCCCGAGAGCATGGTGGCTTTCTCTTCGAGGGTCATGCGTTTCAGCAGGTCGGCGACTCGCTGGTCGACAGGCAAGTTGGCGTTCTTGTAGGGCGCGTCCTTGGGAAGGGAAGATCCACTCTGCGGATGGCTGCAGGCTGCAGCTACGGCGAAGGCGACGGCTACGGCTCCGCCGGCACGCAGCGCACTGAAAGAACGGGACGAGTGCATCGGCAAACACTCCTGAGTTGGGACTGAAACTCGCAGGCAATACTAGCCGATCTGCCTTTGCAGTGGCCAGCCTCTTCGTCTTGACTAAAACGTTTGAGCAGGAAGGATTCTATGTTCGAGGTTGTTAACTTTGATTCAAGTTCAACGGGAGTGCGTCCGCGGGGCTCTCCTCTTCGTGCGAAGCCAGTAGCCATCCTGCGCTGATCGCAATCAATGCGATCCCGAGGCCCGCTCGCAACCGCATCGATGGCCGCAGTGCGATGAGTCCCACGACATTGACGATAAGAGGGGTGACCACAAACCGCGTTGTCATCCGGACTGCCGACATGCGTCGCATCAGCCAGAAGAGCAGCAGGAGCGCGGGCAGTTCAACCGAAGTGGTCCAGGCAATCTCCGGACCAACTATCTCGTGGCTCCAAACCGGCCGTTCCCCAATGAGACTCGCCCCCGTCAGAAGCGCAGCTGCCGTTGCCCCGGCAATCGAAGCTGCCGGAGCCCCCGACTTGGCAGGCAGCTCTGAGATGAACCGCACTGCCCAGCAGTTGGTTGCCGCAACACTCGCCACCGCCAGGATGATCGCGAAGAAACCGCCGGCTCCTTCCCAGGTCCGCGGGATCATAAGAGGAAAAACACCCAGGGTACCAATGACGCAACCCAGGGCCGCCAGCAGGCCACCTTTGCTTTGCGATTCTGTCAGTCGTCCAAGATAAGGCTCAAAGGCTACGGCGAAAACCGTCGCCAGGGAGTAGAGGGCCACACGCGTCAAATCCGGAATTTCATTCTTTGCGGCCTCGCCCAGAAGAGCCGGCACGACGAACATTCCAAGACCGAGGAGCATCGAATCCCAGATTTGCCCGCCGCGGGGCCAAGGCGAATGAAAGACTCCCGCAAGAAGCCAACCCGCCACGGCAAGGGCTCCCAGATGGAGGGCCTCACGTTCCAGTGGCGGCAATCCAGCGGCGAACTGCGCTGGCAGAAGATCGGATCGAAGGGACCCGAGCGACCAAAGAAAGCACAGAAGCAAGAGACCGGTTACCGGTATCGCGTCTCTTATCCCTTTGCCTTGCCCATCTTTCATGATCTTAATCAAACCATATCCGGCGCGGCTCTGCCCTGCAACTCTGCCAGAGCATCTCAGCGTATCGTTGCTCAGTTACAATAAAGCCTGGCACAGCCGAAATTTGCGTAGATAAACGCGAGCATAGCAAGGAGTTCTCTTCGTATGGCGATTCCCGCCACCCAAATGCGTCCGGGCATGATCATCAAGCACAACGATAATCTCCACCTTGTCTTCAAGGTCGAGCACCGTACCCCGGGCAATCTGCGCGCCTTCATCCAGGCCAAGCTCCGCAACCTGAAGTCGGGTGCCATGTTTGAGCACCGTTTCCGCTCCGGCGACGCCATCGAGAAGGTGGTTGTGGACGAAGTGCAGATGGAGTTCCTCTATAACGATGGCGATGACTACTACTTCATGAATCCGGTGGACTACGAGCAGACCGTCCTGAAAGGGACAACGCTAGGCGATGCGGTCGAGTACCTGACTCCCAATCTCCAGATCAGGGTCAGCTACCACGATGGGCAACCGGTAGGCATCGAGTTGCCGACCTTTGTCGAGCTGACCGTGGTTGAGACGGAGCCAGGTCTCAAGTCGGCCACGGCTTCTTCGGTCACCAAGCCCGCCAAGACCGAGACTGGCCTCGTGGTGCAGGTTCCGCCATTCATTAATGAGGGTGAAAAGATCAAGGTCGACACCAGCGAAGGGGCTTACCTGAGCCGGGCGTAGGTTTCTGCGCATCCGATCGACGACGCCGGGTTCAGTCCCGGCGTTTGCGTTTTGTCCTCCATCACGAGCGGAAGGGCCTCTCGGGTTCGGCTGCCATTCGTCACTATTTCCTCGATACCACGGCTCGGCGACCTGGACTGTGTGTTACAGTCAGTAACATTATGACAGGCAGTACTCCATCACCCCACGATCCAGCAGAACTTGGAGAACTGGAGCGGGGTATTCTCTCCATCGTCTGGCACCTCGGCAAAGTCACGGCTGAGCGGGTTCGAGAAGAACTCGATCGTCCCCTGAAAGACTCAACGGTACGCACCGTTTTGCGTCGACTCGAAGAGAAGGGTTATCTCACCCACTCGGTTGAGGACCGCACCTTCATCTACGCGCCCGCGGAATCGCGCCAGAGGGTGGCCGGCCGTGCCGTCAAACGCATCGTCGATTGGTTCTGCGAGGGCTCTGTCGAAGCACTCCTAGTCGGCATGGTCGATTCCAAAGTGCTCGATCGTGCCGAGTTGCAGCGGCTGGCAGAGCGCATCGCCGCTGCGCAAAAGTCTGCTGCCTCCACGAAGAAGGAGTCAAAGTCATGATGCTGGCCGTACTCGAAGCAGCTCTCCGCTCTCTGATTCTTGCGCTTGCCGTCTGGGCCGGACTCCGTGTCTTCCGCGTGCGCAACGTGCTCGCGCTGAAAGCAGCCTGGGGACTGGTTCTGGCATCCGCGCTATTCATGCCACTTCTCGCGCCGTGGTTGGCGCGTTTCGTGCCGGCAGCGGCCTCGGTCACTCTCCCGCTGCGCCGTGCCGTGCAGCCGGTGCAGGTCGATACGATCGCGCAGCCCAGAACCGTGCGCCGATTTGCCGAACGACCTCCGGTCAAATCCGCAATCGCGAGTCGCCTGGCCGCGCCCTCGCGCAACTTGTCAAAGCCGGCGCCGGCACCGGCTCCGGAGATCGCGCCGTCGCTCAACGTGACTTCCGCGGTTCTCACGAACACGGAGATGCGAACGCAGGATCCGGCCCCTCCTGCGCAGCCTGCGCGAACGGCCGTTTCTGTGTCGTTCGGATCGATTGCGGTATTCCTGTATCTCGGCGTTGCCGCTGCCCTGCTCCTTCGGCTCGTTTATGGCCTTGTTTCGGCGCTGCATCTGCTCTTCGTGGCTGAGCCAATTTCCTCGGACGAGCGTGTGCAGCTCGGCGGAATCTCACTGCGCGTCAGTCGCACTGTTTCCTCTCCTGTGACGATCGGATCTGCCGTTGTGCTGCCTGCGGATTACGTCGAGTGGGATGCGGAGAAGCTGCGCATCGTTTTGGCACACGAGCGTTCGCACATCCGTCAGGGCGACTTCTATCTGCAGCTCCTTGCGGGGCTGTATGCAGCCCTCGTCTGGTTCAGCCCATTGGGATGGTGGCTGAAACGCGTGCTCTCCGATTTGGCCGAGACAATCAGCGATCGCGCCGGCCTGGAGCAAGCTGCCAGCACGACGTCGTACGCCCAAATCCTTCTTGAATTCGCGGCTGCGCCACGCCCAACGGTGCTTGGAGTCGCTATGGCTCGCAGTGGAAGTCTTTCCCGCCGCATTGAGCGGCTTCTCAATGACAGCGCGTTCCGCCAGGCGTTTGCCGGCGGACGCCGTCGCGCGCTTATTGCCGTATTGCTCGTGCCTGTCGCATTGTTTGCTGCCACGGCGCTGATTCGCGTGGAGGCCGCGCAGGACGCACAAACTCCTTCACCGGCCGCGGCGCCCGCACCTCAACCCGCGCCGTCGGCTCAGATCGCTACACCCGCAACCGGAATCTCCCATCCCGCGCCTGACGTCGACGAGCCAACAGTCGATGTTCAGACGAATGGAGCCGTCGCACCGGAAGTTGTAGGACCCGTCACCGCGCCTGCTGTGCCTCCCGCGCCACCGGCTCCGGCTGTGGTTGGCGAGACGGTGATTCCGCCGGGCGCGTCGATGACGTTAATTGGGCCGTCGAAGCCGATCGGTCCAATCGGCCCGTCGTCCCGTAGGCCCGAGGTCGCCGCTGGTTCGCCTCGCGCCCGGAGATGCTCGTTTCTATGCGCTGGCGCAGGACGATGCACCCAGGAGCGCGCGCCACGGATATCGCTATCGCACCTCGATCGACGGTGACTCCTACGCACTTATCCGCGGAGACCGAGGCGAGAACATGACCTTCTCCGGCGAGATGCACACTGGCGATATCGACAAGGTCCGCAAGCTTGTGCATGGCGACTTTCTGTGGTTCGAGCGAGACGACAAGCAGTACTACATCGACGATCCTGCGACGCTGGCACAGATTGAGGCGATGTATAAACCGATTGACGAGTTAGGTAAGCAGCAGGAAGATCTCGGCAAGCAGCAGGAGGAGTTGGGCAAGCAGCAGGAAGCGCTTGGACAGCTGCAGGAACAGGCCAGCGTGCCCGCTCCTGACATGCAGAGGGAAATGGCGGAGATCGACGCGGCGATGGCGAAGCTCAAGGCCAAGATGGGGAAGAACATCACGCAAGATGAACTCGGCGACTTGCAGGGAAAGTTAGGCGATTTGCAAGGCAGGCTCGGTGACCTGCAGGGCAAGATCGGCGACAAGCAAGGCGAGTTGGGCGAGCAGCAGGGCAAACTTGGCGAGCAGCAAGGCAGATTGGGAGCCGAACAAGGCCGGCTGGGCGCGGAGCAGGGAAGGCTGGCGATGGAGGCCGATCGCAAGGTCCACTCGATCATCGACGAGAGCTTGACCAATGGCAAAGCGCACGTCGTCAACTAGAAATTCACGGGCGGGTTCGCGGCGTGCTGCGGTAGAATCCGCCCATCATGAATAGCAGCATTGCGCACGCAGCCCACAGCTTCAACCAGAACTCCAGCTTCCTGAAGCAGAGCGTCGACGGACTGCCCGACGACGAGTGGGTTCGCCGTCCGAACGATCATTCCAACCACATGCTGTGGATCGTAGGCCACGTTGCGTGGGCGCGGACGATGCTGCTCACGCGGCTTGACGCGCCATGGACAACGCCGTGGATGGCAATCTATGGACGCGGCAAGAAGTGCGAGGACGGACTCGACTGCCCTTCGCCCACGGTGGCAATGGAAGCCTGGGATGAATCGTGCCGCAGGCTCAGCGCGGCGATGGAAGCCGCGTCACAGGAATTGCTCGACACCCCTGCAACGCAGGGCCCGCCGAGCGCGGATGGCAAACTCTCCGGCATCGTCGACTTTCTGGCGTTTCACGAGACCTATCACGTGGGGCAGATTGCGTATCTGCGGTCGTGGCTTGGTCGCGGCGGCCCGATGGGCTAGGACTCGCCCCTTCGACTGCGCTCAGGGCAAGCTGTCCAGGCGACTGCTTCGCGTGGCCATGCCGGCGGATTCACATGTTGCGTCGTGCGATCGCCAACTAAGAATGTTCCCCGTGGAACATTTGCGGCATCTGTCACCGGCGTTCAGAGGCTTTGCGGAGAATTGCGCAAAACTGTGGAGCGAATTCGGCCGCGCTTCCCTCCGTCTTCGCGCTACGGCAGCGAAGCATTCACGGAGCATGCTGAAATATTGCGCAAATCCTTACGCAAAAATCGACAGGTGGGAGGGGGGTAGGGGGCTCCTGCGATATCTCAGCCCTGGCGTTCTCTTGGGCTGCCCGGACGACCCTCTTCTCGTCGGAGGCGAAAGGACAGCGAATCGCCCCCCCGGGGGGACTTGCTGCCTCTCCCGTTCTCCGTTCCGAGAACGATTCTCGAGAGCTGCTGTCGCACGCATACCTTCCATTGTGCGCGAACTGCCCATAATTCTACGCAATCGTCGAATTTCGGCCTAAAATGTTTAATTTCAATATTTTGCTGCCTTTCTGACTGCGCGCGGTGACTCCGTCG
Source organism: uncultured Acidobacteriaceae bacterium (assembly GCA_963778705.1). Classification (GTDB taxonomy): domain Bacteria; phylum Acidobacteriota; class Terriglobia; order Terriglobales; family Acidobacteriaceae; genus Telmatobacter. The sequence goes on along the minus strand of CAVZVM010000007.1, from coordinate 290,782 downwards.
AAAGAAAAATGACGATTTTGTCATTTTCTCCCGCGATCTGAGACGAATCGATTGACGCATAAATGCGACCGAATTAGTCTGCATTTAAATCAGACTGAATTGGTCGCATATTTAGAGCGGCCTCTGTTCTTGTGGAGGTATTGGACGTGTTTGTTGGGTCATGGCTGAAGGGAAGACGGCATTTTTTGGTGCTGGTCTTTTTTGTCGTATCGCTCTCCTGTGCCTCAGTTCGTCTGGGGGCTCAACAGGAGCCGCCTTACTTTGTTACTTACTCCTCGGTGATGGAAGAGCCGGGGAATCTCGAGATTGAAAACCAGAACATTGCGGCTGCGCCGAAGAATCAGAATGCGTTTTTTGCGCCGACGGTGGAGTTCGAGTACGGCGTGACGGCGTGGTGGACGGCCGAGGCGTACGTGCAGGGGCAAAAGACGGTGAATGACTCGGCGGTATTTACGGGGTTTCGGTTTGAGAACCGGTTTCGGCCGCTGCCGCGCGAGTACTGGGTGAACCCGGTGCTCTATGTGGAGTACGAAGACCACAACGAGGCGGACAAGAGCTTCCTCGAGATTACGGATCACGACTCGATTACCGACCAGGAGGTTCCGAATGCGGAGCTGCACAAGGAGATTGAACGTGCGATCGAAGGCAAGCTGATTTTGTCGAGCAATGTGAAGGGCTGGAACATCTCGGAGAACACCATCGCGGAGAAAGCGGTGAACGAAGCTGAGCCATGGGAGTTCGGCTACGCGGTGGCCGTGGCGCACCCGCTGGCGGTGAAGGGAAGCGCACGGCGGTGTACGTTTTGCCGGCAGAATTTCGCGGCGGGCGCAGAGCTGTTTGGCGGTCTGGGAACGCGGTACAGCTTCGGGTTGCGGCAGACGGAGCAGTATTTCGGGCCGATGCTGGCCTTCAACACGCCGAAAGGAATCACGCTGAAGTTCTCGCCCGAGTTTGGGCTGAACGACAACGCGGCGGGCGTGTTGTGGCGCTTTGGGGTGAGCTACGAGATCGAACAGTTTCGCGATTGGTTCCGGAGGACGAAGTGAAGCGCGCTGGCTGGTTGGTGGGTCTTGTGTTGATGGCGTCGCTTGCGTGCCTTGCCGAGAGCGATGGGGCCAAGAGTGACGGGTCCAAACATGATGGGGCTTGGATCAAGAAGGTGAGTGCCGCCGATCGGGCGCGCAGCAATCCTTATGCGGGAAATGCGGAGGCGATTGCGGCGGGGCGGAATCTGTTCCTGAACAACTGTGCGAAGTGCCACGGAGAGAACGCACAGGGGAAGGGCTCGCGGCCGTCCTTGCGCAGTGAGCGGATCCAGAGCGCCACGGACGGGGAAATCGCGTGGATCGTGAAGAACGGGAATCTCTACAAGGGCATGCCGAGCTGGGGTGGGCTGCCGGAGCAGGAGCGCTGGCAGATTGTGGCGTACATCCGCAGTTTGAACGCGGAGGAGCGGCGTTGATGTCGTCGCATGGATGTTTTTGTTCTCTCTGCCTGTTGATCGGACTGGGGATCTTTGCTGGGATCGGGGTTGCAGGATGCGGTGCGGGTGAATCTCCTGCCGCGCGAACAGAGTCGGACGCGACGCCGGCGGCAGATTCGATCGGTGAGGCGCTGTTTCTGGATACGCGCTTCTCGGAGTACTTTGCGGCGAACATGACGAGTGTGAACGCGCCGCTGGCCGTGGGCGATCCGGTGGTGCAGCAGGTGCAGACGCTGAATGGGCCGCTGCCGGGGCCGTTTGCAGGACAATCGATCAACTGCCGCAGCTGCCATTTTGTGACGGAGTTCGAGGGTGTGCAGGGTGCGGGAAATCGCACATACGCGGACTTCGCGACGCGCAGCCCGATTCCGCGGGTGCAAGGCACGTTCGATCACACGCCGCGGAATGCGATGCAGATGGTGGATTCGTTCACGGCCCGCTCGGGGCCGCTGTTTTTGCATTTCGACGGTGAGTTTGCCTCGGGCGAGGACCTGGTGATCGGGACGATGACGGGGCGGAACTTCGGATGGGTGCCGGCCGAGTATGCGCAGGCCCTCGCGCATATCGCGCGGGTGATTCGCGAAGACGACGGTTCGGGCCAGCTTGCCGCAGACCGGCTGGACGGGCTGAGCTACGCCGTAATCTTCAAGGGGACGGATTCTCGGATCACAAGTGATATTCGTTTGCCGGCGTCGGAGCGGCTGGATGTATCGACGGCAAGCGACATGCAGGTTGTGAACGAGGTGGCGCTGTGCATCACCACTTACATGAAGGACCTGCTCTTTCAGCGCGACGTATTTGGGCGGTACATCGGTTCACCTTATGACAACTTTCTGCGGGTGAACCATCTGCCGCAGGCGCCGTTGGCGGGCGAGACGAAGGCGGCGTACAACCAGCGTCTTTATCAACAGGTGCTGGCGCTGACCAATCCGATCTACATCACACCAGCCGATGGATCGTTCAAGTATCACAACCAGCCGTTTCGGTTCGGACCGCTGGAGTTGCAGGGGCTGAAGGTCTTTCTGGCCTCGGCCGCAGCAGGTTCGACGGCGGGCGGGGCGGGCAACTGCGCGGCCTGTCACCAGGCGCCGGATTTCTCGGACTTTGTGTTTCACAACAATGGTGTGTCGCAGGAGGAGTACGACGCGGCCAATGGGCCTGGGGCGTTCCTGCAGTTGGCGATTCCGACGAATGCGATGAGGCTGGCGAACTTCGATGCCTATATGCCGGTCTCGGCGAATCATCCCCATGCGACGGAGGCGTTTCGTCATGCGGCGGTTGAAGGGTCACCGCAGTATGCCGATCTGGGGATGTGGAACATCTATCTGAATCCGGATGTGCCGCATCCGCAGGCAAATCTACAAAGCTTTGTATGTGCAGCGGGGAAAGATTGCTCGGTGGACCAAGGGCTGGCATCGACGATTGCGCAATTCAAGACACCGGTGCTGCGCGATCTGGAGGACTCGGCGCCGTACTTCCACAACGGTAGTGCGGTGACGTTTACAGATGTGGTGAATCACTACATCGCGATGTCGGCACTGGCACGGGCGGGCGAGATGCGCAATGCGCCGGCGGAGTTTGCCAATATGTCGCTGACGCAGGACGATGTGGCGGCGCTGGTGGCGTTTCTGCAATCGCTGACGGAGGACTACGACGACGCGTAGTGGTACATTTGCTCCTCTCCGCACAAAGGGGCGGAGAGGAGCAAATGCGTTTCGGATCTTGGATCGTGGTCGCCCGATGGTGACGACGATCCAAGATCCGAAAGGGGGTGGGTTTTTCGAGGTTCGGCGCGGAGCGGCGAGTCTCGAAAAACCCACGTGGACTGGCCCCTTCGCGGGCTCAGGGCAGGCTGTTCGGGCGGAGCGCTTTGCACGTATTGCGACGGGCGAGCGTTGCATGAGGTGCAAGCTGCGGACCGATTACGCTCTCCCGGCGAACTCGCGGGTCTCGGTCAGGACCTTGACCTTTTCGCCTTCTTTGACGAAGAAGGGCACGCGAATCTCGATGCCGGTTTCCAGTCGTGCAGGCTTGGTGACTGCGCCGCTGGCGGTGTCGCCGCGGACCCCTGGCTCGGTGTACTCGACAGCAAGTTCCACCTGCGCGGGCAATTGCAGACCGATGGGGTTGCCGTTGTATTTGTCGAGCCGGACGATCGCTCCTTCGAGGAGAAAATCGAGTGCGTCGCCGAGCTTTTCTTTCGACAGCTGGATGGTCTCGAAGGTTGTCTGGTCCAAGAAGTACGAGCCTTCGCCGTCGGAGTAGAGGTAGGAAGCTTCGACGGTTTCGAGGTCGGGCTCTTTGAATTTCTCGCCGGCCTTGAAGGTTTTGTCGAAGACGGCGCGGGTGAGCAGGTTGCGCATCTTAAAGCGGACAAGAGTCTGACCTCCGCGCGCGGTGGGCGTGGAGACTTCGACGTCCATGCAGTAGTAGGGTGCGTTTTCGAACTCGAAGTACATCTTGCGCCTGATATCGATGGCGTCGATGAGGGTGGCCATAAGGCAATTTTAACGTTCGGGCGACAGGATCGGCGGATCTGTTGCAGCAGACCCCGATCGATTATTCTGGGATGGAGCCACATGCTGCTTCAATGGAGCTCCTGAGACAAACTTCCCCTGCGCGCCAGATCCCCACTCATGCCTCGATCGTCTTGCTATCGATTTGCTCGGGGTTAGGGGTCTTCTCGATCGCGCTGCTGTTGCAATGGCTGATCTACGACGACTGGCTGCGCGTACACGGGCCAGTGCGCGTGGTAGGCAGCGCCCTCTCCCTGGTACTGACATTCGTCTTTGTTTTCCGCTGGCAGGAGGCGAAGCGGCGGGAGAAGATTGCGGTGTTGAGACGTCTGGAGACGATCAGGTGGATGAACGATCGGATTCGGAATTCGCTGCAGGCGATTGAGTGTGTTGTGTACGCAAATCATCAGCATGTGACCGATCCGGTGCGCGATTCCGTAGACGCGATCGAGAGTGTGCTGGATGGGATGTTGAGCGGGACTCATTCAAGTGCAACGGCTGACGCGGCGGGGATCACCGGACGCGGGTCCGTCGAACCCACGGTGTAAATGCGAGTGGAAGGTTCGCGCGAAGGCGCGGTTTACGCGGCGGGGAGGCGCATGGCTTCGAGGGCAGCGGTCATGTCGGCGCCGAGGGTTTGCTGTGTATCGTCGCCGAGTTTGGCGCCCTGGCTGGTGAGATAGAAGACGTCGATCGCGGTTTCGCCTTCTGTATCGATGAGCGCGACCTCGATGTTGCACTGGTGTGTGGAGAGGGTGAGCGCGATCTGGCGAAGGAGGCCGGGGATGTCCTGGGCGACGACCTGCAAGAGTGTGGAGTGGCTCGACGACTCGTTGTCGAAGGAGAGGCGCGTGGGCACCTCGACCTTGATGCTGCTTGTGTGGTTCGCGTGGGTGCGCGATTCGAGCATCTGCTCCACTTGAGTTTTTTGTGCGACTACATCATGCAGGTAGGCGAGGAAGCGATCTTTCTCGCTGGGGTTGAGCTCGATGGTGCGGAAGGTGTCAGTGAACTGGAAGCTGTCGACGATGACGCCGGCCTCGTTGGAGAAGGCGCCGGCCTTGACGATGTTCATGCCCCAGGCGGCGAGTGCGCCGGAGACGTCGGCGAAGAGGCGCCTGCGATCGCGGGTGATGACGGTGAGATCGAAGAGCTGGCGGTGCGGGCGCAGGTCGAGCTGGACGGGATCCTGGTCGAGTTTGACGGCGAGCTGGAAGTGATCGCGGATGACTTCGGGAAGGCGGGTTTGCAGATAGCGCTGCGGCAGGCCTTCGAGGAACTGCTTGAGCTCGCCGTATTGGCTTGAAGGCACCATGGCGCGAATGCGGTTGAGCAGGGTGGGATCGATGGCGGCGTGGTAACGGACCTCGTCGACACTGCGGTCCATGAAGTTGGCCGTGGCCATGTAGAACTGCCAGAGGTTTTCGGCCTTCCACGGCGTGAGCGCTTCGGGATTCACGGCCTTGATGTCCGCGTAGGTCATGAGCGTAAGCATCTTGAGCAGGCTGGGGCTGCCGATTTTGTCGGCGAAGGCGCGCACGTTCTCGTGATCGAAGATGTCGCGGCGCATGGCATTGGACATTTCGAGATGGAAACGAATGAGTTTGAGGACGGCTTCGCGTTCTTCGGCGTCGAAGTCGAGGCGCGCGAGGAAGCTGTCGGCAAGTTCGACGCTTTGTGCGGTGTGCTCGCCGCTGCGGCGGCCCTTGCCGGTATCGTGCAGGAGCAGGGCGAGGAGAAAGAGGTCGAGGCGATCGATTTCGGGCAGCAACTGAGCGAGGCGATGCTCCCAGTCGTGGGTGGGTTGGCGGAGGCCGTGCACGTTGTCGATGGTGAGGAAGGTGTGCTCGTCGACGGTGTAGCGGTGATAGCTGTCGCGGATGACGAGGGCGTCGATGCCGTGGAACTCGGGGATGAGCATCTCGAGAACGCCGAGGGCGTGCATGGTGCGTAAGGCATGGGCTGCGTGCGGGCCGAGCAGGACTTCGCGCAGAGCGTTCCAGAGATAAGGACCTTCGGGGATATGGATGGCGAGCGCGGGTAGCGCGTCGGTGATGCGATCTTCGGCGGCTTGGGAGAGCGCGTAGCCGTGGGTAGCCATCAGCGAGAAGATGCGGAGAATCGCAGCGGTGTCGGAGAATTGCGCGCCGGGAAGGATGTCGATGCGGCCCTGGTCGAGTATGAAGTCGGTGCCGGCGATGGGGGTGCGGCGGCGGCGGAACTGGCGGTAGAAGCTGACGGGCGCCGGGAGATGCTCCATGAGCAACGCGGCGCGGCGATAGACGATGCGCGCATGGCGGTAGTAGGTACGCATCCAGTAGGCAGGGTCGGCGGTGCCGCGGGTTTCGAGACCGATGGAGTTCGCGGCGGCCTCATCCTGCGACTGCCAGTCGAGGGTGTTGTCGTCGCGGCCATGGCGGAAGTGCAGGAAACATCGTGCCGCAGCGAGGAAGTCGAAGGCGGCTTCGGCGTCGCCGCGGGCACTCTGGAAGACGCCGCCGCGTTGGCGCGGCCACTCTTTTGTCTCCTTCAGGTGAAAGAGCAGAGCGAACCAGACGGCGAGATGGTAGTCACGAAGGCCGCCGGGACAGTCTTTCAGGTTCGGTTCGAGGTGAAAGATGGTGTTGCCGAATTTGGCGTGGCGGGCGCGCGCCACTTCGCCGAGTTTCTGGGTGATAGTGTTCCACTCGCTCAAGACGAGGCCGGGAAGGGTTGTCTGGTGGAGTTGCTGATAGAGAGGGAACTGGCCGGCGAGGAAGCGGCGGTCGAGAGTGGCGAGGGTGAATTCGAGATTGTCGGGATCGAAGCGACCGATTTCTTTGACGGTGCGCGAGGAGGGGCTGGCGCGCAGGCCGATGTCCCACATGCCTTGAATGATGGCGCGAACGGCTTCGCGCGCTTGTTCCTCGGTTTTGTCGTCGGCGAAGGCGAAGAGGACATCGATGTCGGAGTAGGGGAAGAGATCTTTGCGTCCGTAACCGCCGAGGGCGAGGAGGGCAACGTTGGGAGGGGTTTGTCCAGCGAAGGCTCGTCGCCACATTTCAATCAGGATCCGATCGACGACGGCGGAGCGGCGGCGAATGGCAGCAGTCCCGTCGCCGGTGCGCTCACAGGTCTGGCGGACGAGCGCCATCTCGCGAAGATACTGCTCCCGTAGATCGTCAACCGCCAGAGCGACTGGATTCATGTGAGAATTTCGGTGGTTCGGCAAAGCCAAGAATGTTAACAGAATACTAAAGGTTGAGAGATCGCGGGCGGGGTTGTGCCGGGATGTTGCGAAATCGGACTGAAATGCGTACTCCGCGCGGGGCAGCCTGGGCGGCCCTGATTCCGACGCTCGTGTGCGGATTGCTCAGACATCGAGCCGATTGGAAGCTGCGACCTTGCCATACCAATAGCCGGAGTCCTTGATGGTACGTTTCTGATCCCGGTAGTCGACGTAGATGAGCCCGTAGCGCTCGGTGTGGCCGTTGGCCCACTCGAAGTTGTCGAGCAGGCTCCAGGCGTGGAAGGAACGGACCCGTGAACCGTCGGCAATGGCGCGGGCAAGCTCGGCGAGCTCTTCGCGGAAGAATTCGATGCGGCGTGTATCGGGGACCCGGCCGTTCTCTTTCTCGAAAGGTGCATCGAGGTAGCCGCAGCCGCTTTCGGTGATCTCGATGATCGGGTTGTTGTACTCGTGCGCGATCCGAGTCACGAGGTCGTAGATGCCGCGGGGCCAGACTTCGAGGCCGGACTCGGTGAGCGGTCCCTCGGTGGGCATCTCGGCGCGGAAGCGGGTGTAGGGATCGCGGCCTGTTGCAGGATCAGCTTCGATTTCGGTGCCGCTGAAGCCGCCGCCGTTGAAGGCTTGCACGTGGCTCGCGTCGGAGACGAGGCGGCGGGTGTAGTAGTGGAACCCGACCCAATCGAGCGGCGCAAGCAGGATCTTTTCGTCGCCGGGTTTGAAGCCCATGAGCTCGTAGGGCGGTTCTCCGACGAAGGCCTTGGGGTACTTGCCCGTCATCGTGGCTTCGAGGAAGAAGACGTTGTTCATGGCGTGGTAGCGATCGGCGGCGGCGCGATCGCCATCCGAGTCGGTCTTCGGGTAAGCAGGGCACATGCCATAGGCACTGCCCACTGTAGCTTTCGATGAGGCAGCTTTTAGGGAGCGGAGTGCTTCGGCTTGGGCGAGAGCGATGGTGTGGGCTGCTTTGAGAAAGTCGCCGAAGTTGGCGCGGCAGGGCGGGAAAGCGCCGACGCCGTAGCCCATATAGGCGACTGACCAAGGCATGTTGAAGGGGGCCCAGATGGCGATGCGATCGCCGAGATGTTTGGCGAGGATGCCGGCGTAGTCGGCGTAGTAGCCGGCTAGGTCGCGGTTGGGCCAGCCGCCTTTGTCTTCGAGCGCCTGGGGCAGATCCCAGTGATAGATGGTGCAGAAAGGGCGGAGACCGTTGGCGAGCATGGCGTCGACCACGCGGCTGTAGTGGTCGATGCCCTTCATGTTGGGCGCGCCGGTTCCGGTGGGCTGAATGCGCGGCCAGGAGATGGAGAAGCGATAGCTCTTCTGGTTGAGACGCTTGGCGAGGGCCATGTCCTGTGCGAAGAGGTGGTATTGGTCGCAGGCGACGTCGCCCGTTGTGCCGCCTTTCACCTTGCCTGGCGTGTGAGTAAACCGATCCCAAATCGATTCGCCTTTGCCGTCTTCGTTCCATGCACCCTCGACCTGATAGGCGGCAGTGGCGGTGCCCCAGAGAAAGCCGTCAGGGAAGCGTGCTTTCTCGATTGCGGGGGACGGGACGGAGCCGGGAATCTCTTGTGCTGCGGCGAGAGCGGGATTCGCGGCCAGAAGCGAAGGGCTAGCGGCTGCGGCGAGAGAGCCTGCGACGAATTGGCGACGGTTCAAGACGCCCTCCTGTGCCACGGCGAGAATACTCGCTGACTCTCGCGGAACAGCTTGACGGCGGGAGCAGAGGATCGGCCACTCCGCTGGAGCTAATGGAGGCCGGCCCCTCGCGGCAGACGAATCGTATCAGATGAAAACTTCCTTAATCAAACGTTTAAGCTAAATGGTTCTCCCGATTGCGGGAACCTGCTTGGAGTTTCTGGGCGTGGAACAGGTGCTTTTGGGGTAGAGTCGCAGAAGGTGGTCGATAGAACTTGCTGAAGGAGAGCGGAGTGAAATCGTTTCGGGTCAAACCGACATCGCCCCTTCTGGCTTCAGCGGTCAAATCGTTTCATTATCTTGAGTCGGACATGCCATTCATGCTGGAGCGAATCGTGCCGAACGGCCAGGCTCACCTGATGATCAATCTCGCCGAGGATGAGTTCAGGGTCTACGATCCCGAGCGCACAGATCGAGTGAGCCGCCATTCGGGCGCGGTGCTCGCAGGGCCGCACGCCCGGTCCACGGTGATCGACACACGAGAGCAGCGCTGGCTGGTTGCAGTAGAGTTTCGGAGCGGGGGAGCCGCGCAGTTTTTTTCGATGCCCATGAGCGAAGCCTGCAATGCGATTGTCTCGCTCGAAGACGTTTGGGATCGTACTGGAAGACTGCTGCGGGAGCAGTTGCTGGAAGCGCCAACGCCCGCGTTGAAGTTTCGTGTGCTGGAGGAGCTCCTGCTGCAGCAATGTATGCCGAGGTTCGATCCGGCGATGGGTTACGCCGTGTGCGCGTTGAAGCGCGGCGTGCCCCTGGCGCGGGTGACGGAGCAATTAGGTCTGTTGCCCAGGACGCTGGCGCGGCGATTCTCGAGCCAAGTGGGGATCACGCCCAAACGATTCGCCCGTTTGCAGCGACTGCAGCGGGTTCTCGGCTCCGTTTGCCAATCGCCTGCGCCCGATTGGAGCGCACTTGCCATGCGGCATGGCTACACGGATCAGTCGCACCTGGTGCACGAGTTCCGCGAAATGACCGACATCACTCCTTCGGGGTACAGGCCGCACTCGCCGCAGCGCAGGAACCACATCCCTCTTCCAGCGTAGTGGCCTTTTTTTACAAGACGGCAGGTTATTCACTCCCTACGCTTTTCTTGTGATCTTCAATCGATCTGTGCCCACGGACTCGGTGCTCCCCCATATCGCCGACTCTTTGGCAGGAGAACCGACGATACGATGAATACAAAGAAACGACCGCTGCCAGTAGTGTTGATCGCCTGCTTGTACCTGATCGTGGGTGTTGGCGGCTTTCTTCTTAACCTACATGCGTTTGGGAAGCCAGACTTCTTCTGGATAGAGATCACCGAGGTTCTCGCGGTGATCGCCGGGATCTTCATGCTCCTCGGGCAGAGCTGGGCGCGCTGGCTGGCTTTGCTCTGGATGGCCTTTCACGTCGCGATCAGTTTCGAGGCGCCGCGGAATCTTGTGGTGCACTCGCTCTTCTTCATCCTGATCACATGGGTTCTTCTGCGCCAGGAAGCCAGGCAGTATTTTCGCGCAGGATGAGCCGGCGAAGTTGCTTGCGACTTATCCTGCGTAAGGCTACAGATGCACGTGAGTGCGAAGGAGAAGCTTCGGGTCCTGGCGCGGAGCGGCAGGACCCGAAATGGTGCGGATGCCGAGATGTGGGCTAGAGGGCGGATTCGCCGCGTTCGTCGTTGCGGATGCGGATGGCTTCGTCGATCTTCGAGACGAAGATCTTGCCGTCGCCGATGCGGCCGGTACGGGCGGCGCTCATGATGGCCTGGATGGCGCTTTCTTTGCGGTCGTCGGTGACGACCAATTCGATTTTGACTTTGGGCAGAAGGTCGACGGTGTATTCGCGGCCGCGATAGAACTCGGTGTGGCCCTTCTGACGGCCATGGCCGCGGGCTTCGAGAATGGTCATTCCTTCGATACCTGCTTCGAGCAGGGCGTCTTTGACTGCATCGAGCTTGGAGGGTTGGAGAACCGCTTCGATCTTGAGCATTGGAGAAAAGCCTCGTTTGACAGCGTATCAGTCGTGGCTGGGTCTCTGGGTTGAGCGGGCGCAAATCTTTTTGAACAGAGACGAGGGCAGAAGGGAACCAGGGAAGGTTCTCCCGCGCTTTCGGCGAAGGACGCTGAGAGAGCGGAGCATGGGTCTGATCGGTGGAGGCGACGTCTTGCCTCTTTTCCGAACGCGCAGAACTACGTGTTGAAGTCGTAGCCTTCTTCGCCGTGTTGCGAGAGGTCGAGGCCTTCGTGTTCCTGTTCGGGCGAGAGGCGCAGACCGACGACCTTGTCGACGACAAAGAGCAGGACAAGGGTGCCGACGATCGAGATGCTCCAGGAGATGCCGATTCCGGCTGCCTGGTTCAGGATCTGGGACCAATGGCCGTCGATGGCGCCGGTCGGCGCATTTTTTCCGAAGGCGGGGTTGATCAGTTGCGTGGCGAAGATGCCGGTGAGCAAAGCGCCGAGGGTTCCGCCGGCTCCGTGCACGCCGAAGGCGTCGAGCGAGTCGTCGTAGGAGAAGAGCGACTTGACCTTGAAGACCATGAAGGAGCAGAAGAACCCGGCGAGGAGTCCGATGAGCAGGGCAGCGAAGGGCTGAACGAAGCCGGAGGCGGGGGTAATGGCGACGAGGCCGGCGACGGCGCCGGAGATGGCGCCGAGTGCGGTGGGCTTGCCATTGTGCAGCCACTCGAAGATGGTCCAGCCCAGAGCGGCTGTCGCCGTTGCGAAGTGGGTGTTGACAAAGGCGCTGGTGGCGAGCGGGCCGGAGCCGAGGGCGCTGCCGGCGTTGAATCCAAACCAGCCGACCCAGAGCAGGCAGGCTCCGATGAAGCTGAGGACGAGCGAGTGCGGCGACATCTTGGTGTGGGGATAGCCCATGCGCTTGCCTAGGTAGAGGGCAGTGACCAGAGCCGAGACGCCGGAGGTGATGTGGACGACGGTGCCGCCGGCGAAGTCGAGACTGGGGATGTGTCCACCGTTGGCATTGAGCAGCCCGCCGACGCCCCACACCATGTGGGCCATGGGGCTGTAGACCAGGAGCGACCAGAGCGAGAGGAAGAGCGCCATGGCGCTGAACTTCATGCGTTCGGCAAAGGCGCCGGTGATGAGGGCCGGCGTGATGATGGCGAACATGAGCTGATAGATCATGTAGGTCTGTTCAGGGATGGTGGCGGCGTAGTCGGTGTTGGGTGTGAGTCCGACACCCCGTAGAAAGACGTGCTCAAAGCCGCCGATGAAGGCGTTGCCGTGACCAAACGCAAGCGAGTAGCCCAGAACAGCCCAGAGGATGGTGACGAGACACATCATGGCGAAGCTTTGCATCATGGTGCCCAGGATGTTTTTGCGGCGGACGAGGCCGCCGTAGAAAAGGGCGAGGCCAGGACCGGTCATGAGCAGGACCAGCGCTGCGGAGACGAGCATCCAGGCGTTGTCGGCGTTCATCTGCGCATTCTGCACGGATTGCTGCAGGGCGGCGATCTGGGCCTGTGTGGAGGGTGCTGGAGACGCCTGTGCGAGGGAGAGAACTGGAAAGAACAAGGGGGCAGATGCGAACAGCAGCGTGCTACGACACTTCATTGTGACTTCGCTCCGAGCGAGTTCCGGACGACCCCGGAACTGAAAGACTCGTTCACCGGGAAGAGAGAACCCTGGGCAAAGCGATAACGGCGAAACGCCGAAGGCCGAACAGCGGCGATGGCGCGGGCGCCGGATTGCGCATGGTGCTCTCTTGCATGACGGGTGAACATGGAAGAATAACGCACTCTGGCGTTCGGGGCATGAAGAATCCATGCAAGCCGCCCTTTCTGTCGTGGAGACCGTTGTGAGCAGTTTGGATCAGGCTGACGGCGGGTATCGAGTTATAGTAGTTGCATGGCGGTTGTGCAGGAACGAGATCGCTACGTCTTCGGGGCGCTGGAGAGCAGTGCCGTGAACCGTGCGAAGCTCAAAGAGGTCAACTACGGCTTTGAACAGCCAGAGGGCGTGCTGCTGACGTCGCTGGATTTTGCCGTGAACTGGGTTCGTAAGAGTTCAGTCTGGCCGGTGACATTCGGTCTTGCGTGTTGCGCGATCGAGATGATGTCGATGGGCGCGTCGCGGTTCGATATCGCGCGATTTGGGGCTGAGGTCTTTCGGCCGTCGCCGCGCCAGGCGGATCTGATGATCATTGCGGGCCGCGTTTCACAGAAGATGGCGCCGGTGATCCGGCGGCTTTGGGAGCAGATGCCGGAGCCGAAATGGGTGATTTCGATGGGGGCCTGTGCGACCTCCGGCGGCGTGTTTAACAACTACGCGATCGTGCAGGGAGTGAACCAGGTGATTCCGGTCGATGTGTATGTACCTGGATGTCCACCGCGTCCCGAGCAACTTATGTACGCAATTACGCTTCTTCAGGAGAAGATTCAGCGTGAGCCGCGCAGTTTGCTGAAGACCCTGAACGCAGGATGAAGCCGGGATTTGCGAAGCTACTGATCCTGAGCTAGTTGTGCTCGAAACGCGCTTGCCGGGCCCGAGTTGCCAGGGGGTGCGAGTGGCGGCAACTTCAACAAAAAAAGGCTGTTCAAGGCACATCGCTATGGTACGGTGAATAGTGTCGTTTTGAATCGCCCCCAACCCTTTACGAGCCAATTGGACCACTGAATTCGGTGCAAGGTGCCGTTTCCAAACAGAGAAACCAGTTTGATTTGCGGAGGAGAAAAACTATGTACTTCCAAAGGTTGAAGTCCGCTTTCCGGGCGTTCACGTTTGCGAGTCTCGCGCTCGCGCCAGTAGCGCTGGCTGCGCAGGATTCCGGAAGCCCGGCGCCTAAGACGAGTCCGTCGGACTACGCGTCCCGCTGGGATATCTTTGCCGGGTACAGTTATCTGGCCCCTCATGGTACGGTCAATGTTCTTCAGCCCGACGGGGTCACTACACTTCCCTTCAACTACAACGCCGTGAATGTAGGCGGGCTCTTCAGCGGCGCGTACTACTTCAACAAGTGGGTGGGCGGTCAGGTCGAGTACGGGCTTCACGAGTGGGGCGCAGCGAATCCGAACGGAAGCAACAATGGAACCAAGGGGAATGACGATGGGTTCCAGACAATTTCCGGAGGCATCATCTTCCGCTTCCCGATGGAAGACCTTACTCCGTTCGTCCATGGTCTAGTAGGCGGAGCGTCGATCAGCGGTCCGGACAAGAACCCCGCGAAGTTTGGACCCGATCTTACAGCCGGCGGCGGTATCGACTACGAAACGCCGTTCCTCAACCACCGCCTGGCGATCCGTGTTTTCCAGGTGGACTACGAGTACATGCATGCCGACTTCGGGCCGGGCGTTCAAGGCGGTCGGGCGAATATCAATGCGGCTCGTTTGAGCGGCGGCGTGGTGTTCCATGCAGGATCGATCGCTCCTCCGGCTCCGCCGACCATCGCCTGCTCCGCAAGCCCGACGACAGTGTTCCCGGGTGATCCGGTGACCGTGACGGCGACGGCGAACGGATTGAACCCTAAAGAGAACGCGATCTACACGTGGAGTGGCGATGGCGTGACCGGAAGCGGGACGAGTGCTACGGTCGCAACGGGTTCGCTGGCTCCTGGGACCTACACCGTGAAGTGCGGTGTGAAGGAAGGCAAGCCGGGCAAGGAAGGCCTGAAGCCCTGGCAGGTTGCCGATGCGTCGACCACATTTACAGTGAAGGATTTCGAGCCGCCGACGATTAGCTGCTCGGCGAATCCGACGACTATCAATCCCGGGGATAGCGCGACGATCACCGCGACCGCAGTGAGCCCGCAGAACCGGCCGCTAACCTACAACTACACGGCGACAGCCGGAACGATCACGGGATCGGGTTCGACTGCGACCTATAGCTCGGCTGGGGCGCCGTCCGGTACGACGACGGTGACCTGCAATGTGTCCGACGACAAGGGACACTCGGCAACGGCGAATGCTGCGCTCACCATCGCGCCGCCGCCACCGCCGCCGGGACCTTCTCCGGAACAGGTCCGGCTTGAGGCTCGCCTGGCGCTGCACAGCGTCTTCTTCCCGACGGCTCAGCCGCGCGAGAAGCATCCGGAGGGCGGACTGGTGGAGAGCCAGCAGCAGACTCTGAACACACTGGCAACCGACTTCAAGAGCTATCTGGCGATTAAGTCGAATGGCCGGATCACGCTGACGGGCCATGCGGACGTACGCGGATCTGCCGAATACAACCAGGCGTTGACGGAACGCCGCGTCAACCGTGTCAAGCAGTATCTGGTGGAGCAAGGGGTGCCAGAGTCCGCCATTGACACACGCGCGGTTGGCAAGGAACAGCAGCTGTCGAAGGATGAGGTGAAGGCACTTGTCGACCAGAATCCTGAGCTAAGCGATGCCGACAAGAAGAAGATGGATCGCAGGCTGCTGGTGATTTACCTGGCGCAGAACCGCCGTGTTGACATCACGCTGAACAATACGGGGCAGCAGTCGGTCAAGCTGTATCCGTTCAATGCGGCCGATTCCAAGACGCTGCTGAGCGAACAGGCTCCAGCGCCGAAGAAGAAGGCAGCGGCGAAGAAGCCGTAAGCCGGGAACAACTAAGCAAGCCGAGGGGGCGCAACAGGCGCCCCCTTATTTTTTGGTTCGGGAAAGTGCGGTGGAAGGGGCCCAGGCCCGCGGGGACCTTCCCGGCTCACGATTCGAGCGGAAGGTTCGGTATCATCGAGATATGCAGGGTGAGAGCTCCGATCCTCGACAGAACGCCGGTTTCCGGACGTACGATCCGCGACTTGAGCCGATTGCCGCCAAGGTTATGGCCGGGGAGCGGCTCGACTTCAACGATGGGCTTGCGCTGTATGGTTCGCGGGACGTGCTGGCGGTTGGCTGGCTGGCGAATTATGTGCGCGAACGGATGCACGGGGATGTGACCTACTTCAACGTCAATCGCCACATTAATCCAACCAACGTGTGCGTGGCAGCGTGCAAGCTGTGCGCCTTTGGGCGGAAAAAGGGCGATCCAGCCGGTTACACCATGGCGCTGGAAGAGGCGTGGGAGACTGCGGCATCGGGCTACTCGGAAGCGGTGACTGAGTTTCATATCGTCGGCGGGCTGCATCCCGATCTGCCGCTCGAATACTTTCTCGATCTGGTACACGGATTGAAGGAGCGCTTCCCGAAGGTTCACATCAAGGCGTTCACCATGGTCGAGATTGCGTTTCTTGCGCGCCGTGCCAAGCTGACCGTGGAAGAGACACTGCTGAAGCTGCGCGATGCAGGCGTGGATTCGATGCCCGGCGGCGGGGCTGAGATCTTCTCGGCGCGAGTCCGCTCGATCATCTGCGACCACAAGATCGACGGCGACGAGTGGCTGGAAACGGCGCGGCTGGCGCACAAGATGGGTTTCCGTTCGAACGCAACCATGCTGTATGGACACATCGAGAACGATGAAGACCGCGTGGATCACCTCCTGAAGCTGCGCGCGTTACAGGATGAGACGGGTGGATTCCAGACCTTCATTCCCCTGGCATTTCATCCAGAGAACACGCCGCTCGACCATCTGCCGGTGACGACAGGACTGACGGACATTCGGCAAATTGCAGTGGGTCGCTTGCTACTGGATAACTTCGCGCATGTCAAAGCCTACTGGCAGATGATGACGCCGAAGATTGCGCAGATCGCACTCCGGTTCGGGGCAGACGATCTGGACGGCACAGTGATTGAAGAGAAGATCTATCATGATGCCGGCGCAACCACGCCGCAGGGGATGACTCGCAAGGAACTCTGCCGGCTGATCACGGAGGCGGGGCGCGTGCCTGTGGAGCGGGACACGCTCTACCACGCAGTGACGCGCGACGAGACGAGCTTTACCGTGGCGGTGTGATTCCGCTGGAACGAGGCGAGCGCCATGCTCGTATTCGGCAAGGCAGCGTTGATCGGACTCTGCATTGGACTGATCTGGGGAGTCGGCTGCGCGCTCGTGCTGCTGTACTCGATCTATCTGGCAGGCTATCGGGCGGGCGTGAGAGATTCTGTGCAATCTGAAAAGTCGGCGCGTTATCGGAAGACGCTTGAAGAAGTCGAGCGTGGCCGTACAACGCGATCAGGCTAGCCACATTCACTGCCGAACGACGATGCCGCCCTTCATGACAAAGCTGACGTGCTCGACGACGCCGATATCGTCGATCGGATTTCCTGGAACTGCAACGATGTCGGCGTAGTAGCCGGGCTTCAGTTCGCCGATCTGGCCTTCCCATCCGAGCAACTTCGCACCATGGAGCATGTCGGCCTGCAGCGCGGCGAGGGGTGTCATGCCGTATTGCACCATCAGAGTGAGTTCGTGCGCCTGCGTGCCGTGCGGGAATGGACCGACGTCGGAGCCCACGGCGAAGGGAACACCGGCTGCAATCTGCTTTTTGAATTCGCGCATCTTGTAGTCGAGCATCTCCGCCTCGGCTGCAGCCTGGTCTTGTGACTCGCGGTGATGGGCGAAGTAGTCGAAGATGGTGAACGTGGGTACCGCGAAGATGCCCTTCTCACGCATCAGGCGCACGGTTTCGTCGCTCAGCTGGGTGGCATGATCGATGGAGGCGACACCGGCTTGCGCGGCGTAGAGCGTGCCGGGCTCGCCCATGGCGTGTACGGCGACTGTCGTGCCGAGGCGCCTGGCTTCTTCGACTGCTGCGGTCAGTTGGGCTGCGGTGTATTGGTAGGGCGTTCGCAGGACGCCATCAATCATGCGATCCGGGCCCGTCTCATAGATTTTCGCGAAGTCCGCGCCTTCTTTGTGCTGCTCGCGCATGACTTCCACGATTTGTTCGGCGGAGTTGGCACGGTCGGCGTTGGAGAACACGTGCTGGGCGGGGTTGAAGTGATTCGCGTCTTCATGACCGCCGAGGATATCGATGGCGTTGCCGCTGATGCGAAGGCGGGGACCAGGAATGAGGCCCTGGTCGATTGCGTTGCGAATCGCGGTGTCGGCTGAGCCGGCGCCTTCGGTGCCCATGTCGCGTTCTGCGGTGAAACCGGCGAGCAGATCGGCCTTTGCGGCCTGTTCAGCAAGGATGACGCGCCATGGAACGGATTCTTGAACGGTCTGAAGATCTTCGGCGCCGGGATGAAGAAAGAGGTGAACGTGCGCATCGATGAGGCCGGGCATCAAGGTTCGGTCGCCGAGGTCGATGACTTGGGCATCGCGGGGATGTTCGACACTCGTTCCGATGGCACGGATGCGATCGCCTTGAACGAGCACTTCGCCGGGCTGCAGGATCTTGCCGGTGTCGACCTCAAGAAGACGCGCTGCGTGCAGCACGATAGGGCTTGAGTCAGTTTGCGCCGAGCAGGCGTTGGATAAAGAGACAGCCAGCGCCAGTGCGGGAATCGCACGGAGTACGAGGCGAGAGAGTTGCCCGATTAAGGTCCGCATACGTATGAATATCGGACTTGTGGCCAGCTCTTGTCGATCAAAGATTCGACGGAGCAATTGCGGATGCATGGACGACAGACGCTGGGTTATTCTTCGCACGGTACAGGATGCGGGTGATCGGCCTGCGGAATCGGTCCGCGCCACGCGAGGAGAGTGCGTTGAGGGAGGACGAGCAATCAGGGATGCGAACGGTGTTGGGCTTCGACATCGGTGGCACGAAGACAGCCTGCGTCGAGGGCAACATCGCCGGCGAGATTCTGCAGCGCATCGAGATTCCGACGCGAGCGGCGGAGCCATTCGGCCAGATCTTTCCGGAGATTGTCGAACAGGCGCGCGCAGTGGTTCGAAGCGCGGAGAAGGATGGCCGGAAAATCGCAGCGATCAGCGTCTCGGTGGGAGGTCCGCTCAAGATCGATGAGGGATTCCTGATTAATCCACCGCATCTTCCGGGCTGGCATGGCGTGCCGCTGCGACAACAACTGATGGAGGCGTTTCCGGGTCTTCCCGTGTACGTGGAGCATGACGGCAATGCAGGGGCCCTGGCCGAGTTTCAATTCGGTGTGGGCAGGGGACGGAGCAATCTGCGGCATCTCATCTTTCTCACCTTCGGGACAGGAGTCGGGGGAGGCTTCATCGTCAACGGACAGATCGTAAGAGGAGCGAGCGATACAGCCGGCGAAATAGGTCATTGGAGATTGGCCGAAGATGGTCCCGTTGGCTTTGGGAAGAGAGGATCATGGGAATCGTTCGCTTCGGGAGCTGGATTGGTGGAACTTGCGACGAAGATGTTTCCCGAGCGATGGACGACGGAGACGCCGATTCGCGAAGTTGTCGAAGCGATGATCGCGAACGATCACGACGCTTTGGAAGTGGCTGCGGAGGCAGGCAAGTGGATGGGACGCGGTCTCGCGCTGTTGATCGACGCTCTGAATCCGCAGGTGATTGTGTTCGGTTCGCTGGGGGTCGCGCTCGGTGAGCGAATTCTGGGCCCTGCGCGCAGAGTGATCGCGGAGGAGGCCTTGCCGCAGGCTGCGGCATCATGCGAGTTGTTGCCGGCGGCGTTGGGGACACGTATCGGAGATGTGGCGGCACTGATGGCGGCATTGAGCGAGCCGGAGGTGCGCCGCATGCTTGAATATCGACGAACGAATTGAATCGCAGCACAGTCCGATTGAGCAGTTTGTCGTGGAGAGCGCGAGTGCGAGGACCTCAGAGTTAGTGAGGACACGTGACTATGAGTTACTGCGGATCGCAGTTATCGAGTTACTTTGCCGAGTGACTTGAGCAGGCATCCCCAATCGGTAATCATTGCGCATCTCCATCGGAATCAGAATTTTCGCACCAGCGTGCACTCTTGTGCCGCGCCCTTCTTTTTCACAAGTCTTTCGATAAGTCGCTCTCTGCGCGCAGCGATCTGCGTGGTACTATCGCACCGAGGTTCCAACAAATGCCCACTAACAGCTACGATGTTGCCTTCGAACAGGCCAGCAACGATCGCGTAGAGGTTCGCGTTGCGATCGAAAAGCTGCTCACGCGAGGCGAGATGCTCGACAAGCTGCTTGAGTCTCTTGCGCCATTTGTCTCCAGTCCCAAGCCAGTCGCCGAATCGGACAGCGTGGCCGACAGCCACGAACACCAGCTGGAAGAAACGCGTTCGCGCGAAACTTCAACCGCACATCATCAAGGGTAAGTTCAATGAAGGCCTCTCCGCGGTGGTCAACGCGCGGGCGAGCTTCCAATGGGCTGAGGAACCGGCGCGATCGTGCTTCAAGTGCACCAAGTCGCGCCGATTAGTTTTTTGAAGGTTTTTTCAACGGTCGTGGCCACGCGACCGGTTAATAGGCAGCGATTCCGGTGAGGTGCTGGCCGAGAATCAACGCATGGATGTCATGCGTCCCTTCGTAGGTCTTGACCGATTCAAGGTTCATCATATGACGCATGATGGGATAGTCGTCGGTGATCCCATTGGCGCCGAGGATGTCGCGCGCGGCGCGCGCAGTTTCGAGAGCCATCCAGACGTTGTTGCGCTTGGCCATGGAGATGTGCTCGTGGCCGACGGTGCCCGCGTCTTTCATGCGCCCGACGTGCAGAGAGAGCAGCTGGGCTTTTGAAATTTCGCTGGCCATCCAAACCAGCTTTTCCTGGATGAGTTGATGGCTGGCGATGGGCTGCCCGTGGAACTGCTTTCTCGTTTTGGAGTATTGGAGCGCGGTGTCATAACAGGCCATCGCCGCCCCGATTGCACCCCAACCGATGCCATAGCGCGCCTGGTTCAGACACATGAGCGGGCTCTTCAGTCCGCCCGATCCGGGCAACAGATTCGCGGCAGGCACATGAACGTCTTGAAGAGAAAGGCCGCTGGTGACGGAGGCGCGGAGCGACCACTTACCGTGCACCTCATGTGCTTTGAAGCCGGGCCTGTCCGTCTCAACGAGGAAGCCACGGACCTTGTTGTCTTCGTCTTCCACTTTGGCCCAGATGACGGCGATGTCAGCGATGTTGCCGGAGGTGATCCACATCTTTTCGCCGTTGAGGATGTATTCGTCGCCCGATTTGCGCGCTGTGGTCGTCATTCCTCCAGGATTTGACCCGAATCCGGGCTCGGTCAGCCCGAAGCAGCCAAGCTTTTCGCCCGTAGCGAGAGCCGGAAGCCAGGTGTTCTTTTGCTCGTCGGAGCCGAAGGTGTAGATGGGATACATCACAAGTGCGGACTGCACAGAGACGAAGCTGCGGAAGCCGGAGTCGCCGCGTTCAAGCTCCTGCATCACGAGGCCGTATTCGACGTTGGACATTCCTGCGCAGCCGTAGCCCTCGAGGTTAGCCCCGAAGAAGCCCAGTTCCCCCATGGTCGGGATGAGCTCGCGCGGAAAACGCTCGGTGCGAAAACATTCCTCAATGATGGGAATGAGATTGTCTTCGACGAAGTCGCGCGCGGTGCGGCGCACGAGCAGTTCGTCTTCACTGAAGTTCGCATCGAGATGGAGAAAATCAAATCCCTGGAATTTGAAACCCATGAGAGCACCTGCCGTTCCTTGAATGAAAATGCAAGGCTAGCAGATCAAGGCACCCTTCAGCTCTTCGCCAAGTCGTCGCGCGGCAGGGCGTTGGCAATGGTGACGGTTCGAGATGACTCTGTGGCACGACTGTTCCTATTTGATTGGGAGAACACCCGGCTTGCCGGGGCGGCAGTAGAAGTTTGACATTTACGGTCGTGGCTCCCGGGTTGTGTTTCTTCATTCTTCTCGAGAAAACATGAGACGAGGATGAGCGCCGTCCCTACGGGACTCTGTGTGAATTGTTGTTGTCGCCAACCCCACGCTGAAGCGCGGGGCTAAACACCACTGCGCCTACGGCGCGGGCGACGGGCTGCTGCCTGCAGGAAGCTTCTACACTGGCTCCTTTGAGGGACCACGAACCATAAAGCCAACCCCACGCTGAAGCGCCGGGCTAAACACCACTGCGCCTACGGCGCGGGCGACGAGCTGCTGCCGGCATGAAGCTTCTACACAGGCCCCTTTGAGGACCCCCAACCATAAAGCCTCCAGCTATGCCGGAGGATACTTATTGGCTGTTTGCGGCGTCATCGCCGTAGGTCGGGTAGGGTTGTGGCTCGGAGCTGGTGGACATGCCGGCGAGGGTGATTAGATCGGCCTGTACCTGTGCCCAACGCTGTGGATCGTTCTTCGTCGAAATTGGGGCGTCCGGGTTGGCGTAGTAGGCGAGGACGTCGCGCTTGATGCCGGGAGGAATCGCCTGGTCTGGATGCTCCACGAGCCGGTGCAAAAGGAAGGCGTAGGTGACATCCGTCAGGCGATAGCCGCCCGGCTGGACGACATGCCCGGTATCCAGATCGCGATTGGGGAGAGGATGTTTCGTGTCATGGGAGAGGAGCAGCGTGTCGGGACTTGCGGCAGCGAGGATGGCGAGCATCGCCGAGGGGGGGGCGTTGGCGCCGGCGTTCGCGCCAGTCGTCTGCGGCGGCGTGAACCGGTGCAGCATACGGCGCAGGATGGCGATCGAAAGCGCGAGGCTGTGCATATAGTCAGCCTCGGTTGCAGTCGTTGGGCCTTTCACGGAGACCATCTTCAAAGGGCCGATCTTTGGCAGGATGAAGATCAGTCCGGCCAGAGCGTAGGTTTCGAAGCCAGCTTTACGACGATAGGCATCCCAGTTATTCTCCTGGTCGAGGGCCGCTGCTTCTGCGGCCATTTCTTTGCATTCGGGCGTGTCGGGTTCTGGTGGTTCGTGCTTGCGATGAAGAAGCGTGACCGCGTAGGCAACGCGCGGAATGAAGGTGCGCACCGCGAAGCGATAGTTGCGAATATTGAAGCGGCGGCCACGTCTTGATGTGAAGTCTTCCTGAAGGCCGTAGGTCTGGTAGTAGGCGAGCGCGAGCTGCCGGGTTGGGACCTGGAGGCCGATGTGGCGCAGGAAGCGCACCGGAGCCAGGCGATGATGCGCGATCTCATCGATGTCGAAAGCGAATTCGGTTTGCACGTGTTGATGTTCGCCTTCGGCGTAGTTGACGACTGCACCGTATTGCGCGGCGAGTTTGGGAAATTCGATCGGGACTGCGCGATTGGTGGCGAGAGGGTGGCCCACGGAGTCGCCGATGTAGTGGGAGAGCGCACCTACCGCGAACGCAAGTTCATCGGCATTCTGAGCGTTGCGGAAGAGGTTGACGACGAAGTCGCCGGAGCGGACGTAGTGGGTGAGGTCGGAAAAGGACTGGTCGCCGAAGGGGTAGTAGCCGATGTCCTGGATGACGCATCCGCCATAAGCGTAGGCGCGGGCTTCGTCGAGCTGGGTGGGTGTGAGGTTCGGATAGCGGCTGAGCAATAGGGGGACGATGGAGTTCTTCCAGGCAAGATCGATCAGTTGTTCGTGCGTCAGGACGGAATAGGCAGCCGCTTGTCTTTGGCAGAGCAGCACCAGGAGTAGCGGGAATAGAGCGAACTTTCTCAAACGATTCGACCTCGCAGCGCGCTGCAGACGGTATCTGGAGGTTGGATGCAGGGAATGCTACGCCAGAAACTCGCGGACGAATGGATCCTGGCTGTTGACGAGTTCGGCGAGCGAGCCATCGAAGATCAGGCGGCCCTCGGAGAGCATGAGGAACGTTGTGTTGGGGTCGGTTTGTCCTTTGGGAAGGGGGACCATGCGGCCCGATTGGGGATCGAAGCGATGGGTGCACATGGTGAAGGCGTCCTGCAGGCGGTGCGTGACCAGCAGGGATGGAGAATGGTAGACATCGCGCTGCTTGACGATGAGTTCGATGATGGTGGTGGAAGTGACGGGATCGAGGCCGCCGGTGGGTGAATCGTAGAGCAACAGGTCGGGCTTGTGAATGAGCGCGCGGGCGATGGCGACGCGACGGCGCATGCCGCCGGAGAGGCTTGACGGATAGAGAGCGAAGGTCTGCTCCAGTTCGACGAAGCGAAGGGCCTCCCGCACGCGCACATCGATTTCTTCGTCGGGGAGACCTTCCTGAATGAGCTGATAGGCGACGTTGTCGCGCACAGTGATTGAGTCGAAAAGGGCGCCCTCCTGAAAGACCATGCCGGTGCGTGTTCTGAGCGGGAAAAGGGCTTCTTCTTTCACGTGAGAGATGTCTTCTCCGAAGAGAACCACGCGGCCCTCGGTGGGCCTGAGAAGGCCGTTGCAGAGTTTCAGCAGCACACTCTTGCCGACTCCAGCCGGCCCCAGCAGGATGCGGGTTTCGTTTGGAGCGACAGAGAAGGAGATGTTTTCGAGGATCAGCGGGCCGTCAAAGGAGAGAAAGACTCTGGAAAACGCGAGCACGGCTTCGGACTGATCCTTGGGCGCCGGACCGCGGAGAGGATGAATCGAGAAGGAACTCACATCCATGAGGCAAAGACGTTGAGCAGGAGCCTGGTGATGAAGAAGTCGACGAAGATGATGAGGACCGACGCGGTGACGACGGCCTGAATGGTCGAACGGCCCACGCCCTGCGTGCCGCCGGTGGTGCGCAGTCCATAGAAGCAGCCAATCGAGGAGAGGATGTATCCGAAGAAGATGGGCTTCATCAATCCCTGGACGATGTCGGGCAGGCGGAGGTGCTCCCAGGCCATATTGAGGTACTGGGTGCCGTTCTGGTGATTGAGAAAGACGGTGACGAGGCCCCCGCCAGCGATGCCGAAAGCGTCGGACACGATGGTGAGAAAAAACAGCATGGCGACAGTAGCGAAGATGCGCGGCGTGACCAGTTTTCGGATAGGATCAACACCAAGGGCGCGCATCGCGTCGATTTGCTCTGTGACGACCATGGAGCCAAGTTCGCTGGCCATGGACGAAGCGTTGCGGCCGGAGACCATGATACCGGTGAGAACCGGACCGAGTTCGCGGATCATTGTCAAACTGACGAATTGCCCGGTGACCGCGGTTGCGCCGAAAGCGGAGAGTGTGGCCGCAGACTGCAGGGCCAGCACGCCGCCCGTCGAGAGTCCGGAGAGGACAACGATCGACAGCGAGCCGACGCCAATGATGTCGGACTGGATGAGAAAATCACTCCAGTAGACAGGGGGGCGAAACAGATTCATGAGAGCCCGGTACGCGAACAGGGAATAGTCCTGCACGGTGAGCACGAGTTGTTTGACGGTGTTGTCGATCGTGTCGAAGGCCATTCGTTTACCGGACGGTGAAACGCGGGGTGCAGGCAATTCGCTTCACTCCCACAGCATATCGCATGGTAGGAGAAACGCCTGGGTGGCCGCTTTAAGCGGGAAAAGGATGCCGAAAGACGCGATTTTTTGGGGATGATCGTGTTGCATCGAGGGTTTTTGCCTGCATCTAAGGCACGAGAAGGAACAATATGCACTCATTTCGCCTGCGCCTGATTCTGGTGCTCGTCGCAAGTGTGACCCTGGTCTCGGTCGCCTCGACGTATTTCGAGGTGCTGGCGCACAAACATTTTCTGCGCGAGTATCTGGAGCAGAGCACCAAACGGGAGGGCGTGGAATTGCAGCCCTACCTGGAGCAGACGCTGGCTTCGGGGAACGCGGCAGCCTTGCCAGGACTGCTGGCATCGTTCCGGGCGCGCACGGGGGTGTTGGGGTTGGCGGTTTTCGATCGGGAGAATCGGCCA
Source organism: uncultured Acidobacteriaceae bacterium (assembly GCA_963778705.1). Taxonomy (GTDB): domain Bacteria; phylum Acidobacteriota; class Terriglobia; order Terriglobales; family Acidobacteriaceae; genus Telmatobacter. The sequence continues at coordinate 265,404 of CAVZVM010000007.1, read as the reverse complement.
CTGGCGCTGGCCGGAGCCTCCGATCTTCTGCAGGGCCTGCCTCGCCCCCTGGTGGAGAAAGCGCTGCGTCGAGGAGCGGAGCAGTCGGCTTTTGGACATTCAGGCGACGTGCAATGGCTTGAAGAGGCGTTTCCGCTGCACAAAGGGAACGATCTGGAGGGTGCGCTCATCGTCATGGCGGATGCGGGGTACATCCGCGCTGAAGGATGGGATCTGTGGCGGCGCAGCTTTGTGCGGATTGTGGCGTTAGTGTTGTTGATCAGCGTCATCACCTTCGTCATGGTGCGGTGGTTCCTTCTGAGCCCGATGCTGCGAGTCGCCGAACGGTTGCGCAAGCTACGCAGCGGTCATGGGGACGGAGCGCCGTATGTAGGTACGAGAGAGTTCAACCTCTTCACGCCGCTGGCGCGCGAAGTGGAGACGATGGCGGAGAGCCTGGTCGCCGCGCGGGCGGCAGCCGAGGCGGAAGCACGGCTGCGTGCTGCGCGGGATAGCGTTTGGACGGCGGAGCGGCTCTCCGTCCACATGCGCGACCATTTTGGATCGAGCCGTATCTTTGCGGTGTCGAATCGCGAGCCCTACGTGCACGTGCGCAAGGGGCGCGAGATCGTGTGCCTTGTTCCGCCGAGCGGTCTGGTGACGGCGATCGAACCCGTCCTGAGGGCCTGCGAAGGCGTGTGGGTTGCCAGCGGGAGCGGCAGCGCGGACCGGGAGACGGTGGACGAGTTCGATCGCCTGCGCGTCCCGCCCGACGATCCGCGCTACACACTTAGGCGTGTGTGGCTGACGGAAGAGGAGGAGTCACGCTACTATGACGGGTTCGCGAACGAAGGTCTTTGGCCGCTGTGCCACAACGCGCATACGAGCCCGATTTTCCGCCCGGCCGACTGGGAGTGCTACTGCCGGGTGAACGAGCGATTCGCGGCTGCGCTGCTGAAGGAGATGGAAGGCAGCATCGAGCCGATCGTGTTTGTACAGGATTATCATTTTGCGCTGCTGCCGAGACTGGTGAAGATGGCGCGACCGGATGCGCGGGTGGCAATCTTCTGGCACATTCCCTGGCCGAATCCTGAGGCGTTTCTGATCTGCCCGTGGGGCGCCGAGATTCTGGACGGGCTGCTGGGCGCGGACCTGATCGGCTTCCACATTCCGCTGCACTGCAACAATTTTCTGGCGGCCGTGGACCGGGTCTTCGAGGCGCGTACGGATCGCGAGCACGCGACGGTCAGCCGCCACGGGCATGTTTCGACGGTGCGGCCGTATCCAATCAGTGTGGCGTTTACGGGCAGCCCGGCGAACCGGACGCCGCCGGACGCGGCTGCGGAAGAAGCGACGCGCGCTGTGCTGCGCGACCAGTTGCTGCATGAGTTCGGCCTGCACGCAGAGGCGCTGGCAGTCGGAGTCGACCGCCTCGACTACACGAAAGGCATTCTGCAGCGGCTGCTGGCCCTGGAGTACTTGCTTGATGTGCACCCGTGGCAGCGCGAGCGGCTCACCCTGGTACAGGTGGCTTCGCCGAGCCGTACGCGGATTCCGGCATACGAAGAGCTGCATCGCCGCGTGAATCAGGAGGTGGCACGCGTCAACCAGCGGTATCAGACGGCCAAGTGGAAGCCGATTGTACTGATCGAGAGGCAGGCGGATCATCACGAGATCAGTCGCTGGTATTGTGCGGCCGATTTGTGCCTGGTGACGTCGCTGCATGACGGCATGAACCTTGTGGCCAAGGAATTTGTGGCGGCGCGCGACGATGAGGATGGCGTGCTGATCCTCAGCAAGTTCACCGGCGCGTCGGTGGAGTTGCGCGACGCGCTGCTGGTGAATCCCTATGACATTGCCGGCGTGGCTGAAGCGATGCATCGCGGCCTGGAGATGGGGCGCGACGAGAGAAGAGAGCGCATGCAGCAGATGCGCCGGCAGGTGATGGAAAACAACATCTACCATTGGGCGGCAAGCGTGCTGGATGCGCTGCGCAGGATCAGGCTCGACGACAGCGTAGGCAGAGAGGCGGCCGCGCCGCCCTCCAGCGCGCCGTAGCGCCGGAAACCGCGCAAAGTAAACTGGCCTAGAGCATTTTCAGAGATACACAAGTCCGAAGCCGAGATGCCGAATCGGCGCGACCAACAGGGAGCGACGATCTTGCGCACAAATCAGAAGGACCACAGTTTCACTGAAAATGCCGTGAGCGAGAGAATCCCTTCTTGAATCGACAAACGGCGAAAAGGCTGGATGAGTTCTTCTGCGCGGTTGCAGGCGCGCGAAAGGCGCTGCTCTTGCTCGACTACGACGGAACGCTGGCGGGGTTTCGCGTCGATCGATTCAAGGCGAAGCCATGGGCCGGGGTGCGAGAGCTGCTCGCCAAAATTCAGGCGCAAGGTCGTACCCGGATTGCCGTTGTTACCGGCAGACCGGCGGAAGAGGTGCCGGCGATGCTGGGGCTCGATCCGCCGCCGGAGGTATGGGGATTGCACGGAGCGGAGCGTTTGTATCCCGATGGCCGGCGCGCGATGGAGAAGCAAGCACCCGCGGTGCGGCGTGCTCTCGAAGAACTGCGGCGCAAGTTGCATGGGGATGCGCTGGGGGGATTATTCGAAGACAAGCCAAATGCCGCAGTGATGCACTGGCGTGGACGTTCTACGGAACAGTCCCGCGAGATCGAGCGGAGAACGCGAGAACTCTTCGAGCCATTGGCGAAGATGGATGGGTTGCGTTTGCTGAAGTTCGAGTCGGGCCTGGAACTGCGCGCCGGGCGTGACAAGGGTGGTGCTGTGCGGGAGATCGTACGCGAGTCGGGCGGAGACATGCCGGTGACGTACTTGGGCGACGATCTGACGGATGAGGCGGCGTTCGTCGCCGTCAACGAGGCGAAGGGGCCGCACTTGAGTGTCCTAATGCGCCGCGAGAAGCGCAAGACGGAAGCGGATGTGTGGTTGAGGCCGCCGGAAGAGTTGCGGATATTTCTGAAGCGATGGATTGAGGCCCGCAGCGCGTGATGGACGAGGCTGGAGCGCGTGCGCGATACTTTGTCGTTCACGATCCAGGTCTCTGAGAGGGCATCATGCAGATCAATCGCCGTCGTGCATTGCAAGGGCTTGGTGCATTCTCCGCTGCGTCGATGGGTCTGCCGGCGGTGGCGCGCGCCGTTTCGCTGACGGATGCCGGCGCGTACGAGCCCACGTGGGACTCGCTTGCTCAACATCGCTGCCCGGAGTGGTACAGAGACGCGAAGTTCGGGATCTATTTTCACTGGGGCTTGTACTCGGTTCCCGCCTTCAGCAACGAGTGGTATCCGCACTACATGTATCTGCCGGGCCGGCCGGAGTACGAACACCATCTCGCGACCTATGGCCCGCTGGACAAGTTCGGCTACAAAGACTTCGCCCGCGGTTTCACGGCGGAGCACTTCGATGCGGATGCGTGGGTGGCGCTGTTCAAGGATGCAGGCGCACGCTATGTAGGGCCGGTGGCCGAACATGCCGATGGATTCTCGATGTGGGAGAGCCGGGTCAACAGGTGGAATGCGGCGCGCATGGGCCCCCGCCGCGATGTTGTGGGTTTGCTGGAGCGCGCGGTTAGAAATGCCGGACTCAAGTTTTATGTGAGCTTTCATCATCAGTGGCTCTGGGGGTGGTACACAAGCCCGATCGCGAACGCGGATATCTACGATGCCCAGTTTGCTGACTTGTACTGGCCACAGAAGTACACGATGGGCGAGCCGGTTCCGCGCGAATACAAGCTCGATGCGCCGGGCGCGTTCAATTATGCGCATCCCGATCCAGCGCCGTCGGTGCGGTTCTGCGAGATCTGGCGCGACAAGGTAAATGAGGTCGTCGATCGCTATCATCCCGACGTCATCTATTTCGACACACGGAGCTTCATTATTCCGGAGCGCTACCGCATCGAGATGCTGACGCATTTCTATAACACGAGCCACGACCGCGGGCGGGACGTCACGATCACCTACAAGGAGGAAGATTTCGCATCGGGATCGGGACTGCGCGATTTCGAGGCAGGGCAACTCGCGGAGAAGGCAAGCTTCGTGTGGCAGACCGACGATCTGATGGACTGGAACTCGTGGGGCTATCTCACGGAGCCTAACTACAAATCGGCAGGGCGCATTCTGCACCAACTGATTGACGTGGTGAGCAAGAACGGAAACCTGCTGTTGGACGTTGGGCCCAGGCCCGATGGGACCCTACCCGAAGAGATTGTGAAGCGGCTGCGCACGATCGGAGCCTGGTTGAAGGTGAACGGCGAGGCGATCTATGAGACGCGGCCCTGGGAACATTTTGGGGAGGGGCCGACGCGGATCAAAGAAGGCTCCTATGTGGCGGATCATAAGGCGGATTTCACGGCGCAGGACATTCGCTTTACGACGCGCGGGCGCTTTTTGTACGTACACGTGCTGGGTGCGCCGGGGAAGCAGATTCGCGTGATGTCGCTGCGCAAAGAGACGGCGCTGCCGTTTGGGACATTGAGGCAAGTCGAGTTGCTTGGGGTGCCGCAGGCGTTGCGTTGGGATTGGACGCCGGACGGACTCACGGTGGAGATGCCGGAGCAGCGGCCTTCGGACGATGCGGTGGTGCTGAAACTAATCTGAGGGAACGATGCAGCAAATGGCCCCAGGGTCCTTGCTGGGAGCGATGATCGCTAGTCGCGTCCGCGCTTGCGGATCTCGATGTTGAGGCGCTTGATCTTCTGGTTCAGTGTGGAGAGCGGGATGCGGAATTGCTCGGCGGCTTCGGTTTGGTTGCCGTTGCAGCGCTCGAGCTTCTCGACGATGATGCGGCGCTCGATGTCTTCGAGGATGTCGAAGAGAGATGCGTTCGGGTTGTGCTCGAGCAGCGCATCCTGGAAGCTGCGGCCGGTGATGTGACCGGGCAGCAGGTCGGAGCCGATGACCGGACCGGAACTCAGCACAACGCCGCGTTCGATGCAGTTTTCGAGTTCGCGGACGTTACCGGGCCATTCGTAGTCGACCAGGGCTCGCATGGCGTCGGACGAGAGGCGGCGCGGCGCGAGCGCGTTCTCGTTGGCGTAGTAGTCGAGGAAGTGCTGGGCGAGCAGGGGAATGTCTTCGCGGCGCGCACGCAGCGGCGGCAGGTCGACGGTGATCACGTTGAGGCGGTAGAAGAGGTCTTCGCGGAAGCGTCCATCGCGCACGGCCTGGCGAAGGTCGATGTTGGTGGCGGCGAGAATGCGCACATCCACCTGAATCTCCTGGATACCGCCGAGGTGCATGAAGCGCTTGTCCTGTAGAACGCGCAGGATCTTGGCCTGCGTGTCCATGCCCATGGTCGCGATCTCGTCGAGAAAGAGCGTGCCGCCGTTGGCGACTTCAAACAAACCCTTCTTGGAGGCGACTGCCGAAGTGAATGCGCCTTTGACGTGTCCGAAGAGCGTGGACTCGAGCAGCTCCGACGGCATGGCGCCGGTGTTGATGGGAACGAAGGGCTTGTCTTTGCGCGGCGAGTTGGCGTGGATGGCCTTGGCGATGACTTCTTTGCCGGTGCCGCTTTCGCCCTGAATGAGGACGGTCGACCGGCTAGGAGCGACCTGCGCGATAAGATCGAAAACCCGCAGCATCAAGTCGCTTTTGCCCACGATGTTGGAGAAGCTGTAGCGCTGCTTGAGGGTGCGTTTCAGCTGCAGGTTTTCTTCTTCGGCACGATGGCGGGCGACTGCCGAACGAATGTCGGCCATCAGCTTTTCGTTGTCCCAGGGCTTCTGGACGAAGTTCTCGGCTCCGGCGCGGACCGCCTCGACGACGTTGTCGACGGTGCCATAGGCGGTGATCATGATGACCGGCGTTTCGGGCTGACGTTCCTTGATCTGGGGCAGCAGTTCGAGGCCGCTCTGGCCGGGCAGTGCGAGGTCGAGCAGGATGAGATCGAAGTTCTCGACTTCGAGGATGCGCAGGCCCTGCTCTCCATCCATGGCCGTACGGACGCCGTAGCCCTCGAGCGTGAGGAGGACTTCGAGCGATTCGCGGATGCCCGCTTCGTCGTCGATGACGAGAATGCTGGCTCCGGCGCCAAGTGCAGAGAGCGCCGGGGCGGAGGCGGATAGGTTCAACGGTTGCTCAACCTCAGACATTAACGGTCTTCCTTAGCAGGGGAAACTCAAGATGAAACGTGGTGCCGGCGCCGACCGCGCTCTCGACATGGATTTTGCCGGCGTGTTCCTGGATGATGCCGTAGGAGACCGACAGGCCAAGACCTGTGCCACGCCGCTCTCCGGGCTTGGGCATGGTTTTGGTGGTGAAGAACGGATCGTAGATGCGCTTGAGATTCTCAGGCGCGATGCCGGAGCCGGAGTCGGCGATGACTGCTTCGACGTGGCCATTGACGAGTGTGGAGATGCGCAGGCGGCCGCCGGCGGGCATGGCCTCTTTGGCGTTCAGCAAAAGGTTGAGAAAGACCTGCTGCAGCTTTCCTGGATTGCCGTGGATGGGCGGCAGCTCGCCGGCCAACTCGATCTCAAGCTGAATCTGGGCGGTTTTGAACTGATGCTCGAGGAGCGAGAGCGTGTCGCGAATGACCTGGTTCAAGTTGGTCTCACGGAACTCGGTTGTCGATGTGCGCGAGAAGTTCAGCAGACCGTTGGCGATCTCGGAGGCGCGGAAGCTCTGCTGGGTGATCTTCTCAAGCACGGGGCCGAGACGCGCATCGCCGCGCATCTGCTTGGAGAGAAGCTGCGCATAGGACGAGATGACGGCCAGGGGCGTGTTGATCTCGTGGGCGACGCCGGCGGCGAGCAGGCCGATGGAGCTGAGCTTGTCGGCTTGAGCGAGTTGTGTTTCGAGCGAGACGCGGTCGGTGATGTCGTCGACGAGAACGATGCGGCCCACCACGACGAAATCGCGCGAGAGCAGCGGGGCGATGGCGATGTTGGCTACGCGTTGTTCGCCGGCGCGCGTGGTGAGCGGGAACTTATAGAGGTTGAGCACGCCGGATTCGTTGCGGGCGGCATTGAGCGCATCGACGAACTCGACGGGGAAGACGGAACCAAGATCCTGGCCGATGGCTTCGGCGCGGCTCAGGGCGTACATGGCTTCCATCTGCGCGTTCCAGCTCTCGATGCGGTCGTTCAGATCGACGGCGAGGATGCCGACGTTGATGGACTCGACGATGTTTTCGTTGAACTCCTTCAGCCGTTCGAACTCGCTGATCTTTTCCTGCAATTGGGCGTAGAGGATCGCGTTCTGGAGCGCAATGCCGATGTAGCTGGCCAGGGATTCGAGAAGCTCGACATCTTCGCTGGAGAGGAAATCGCCGCCGACGGTGCGGCCGAGGCCAATGACGGCGATGGTGCGTGCGGCGGAACCATCCTGTACGCGGCAGGGCAGGTAGTAGTTCAGATCGAGCTGGGCAGCGGTCTCGCGCTGGCTTTCGCTCAGGTGCAGCGCCTGCTGGGCGTTTTCGAGGAAGATGTGCGAGTGATCGGAGGCCTTGTCGAAGTCGAGGAAGCTCAAGTCGAGCGAACTGCTCAGCTGTGCATTGGGCGTGGCCCGCAGCTCGGCAGGCAAGCCGTGTGCGGCAGCGAGGCGCAGCATTCCGGGCTGGTCGGCGAGAAAGACAGCGACGCGCGCGACGAGCAGAGTGTTGGGCAGGCGGTCGACGATGGATTCGAGCAAGGCGCGGAGGTCGGTTTCGGAGCTGAGGCCGCGGCCGAATTCGACGAGAGCTTTGCGGTAGTCATAGCGCTGCCGATCGAAGGCGCGATCGACCCAAGCCTGAATGCGGCGTTTGAGGGGATCGAAGACGGCCGCGGTGACGAGGATCGCGACAACCAGCGCCCACTCGCGCATTGTCTCAGGCAAACGCTGGTGAACGAGCTCGGCGATGATGGCGATGACGCCGAAGTAGCCGCCCAGGATTAGACCGGTGGCAAGGGTGTAAGCGACGCCGCGCTTAAAGATCAGGTCAGTGTCCATCAGGCGATAGCGCACGATGGCCCAGGCGAAGGTGAGCGGCAGGAAGACCAGCGACAAGCCTGCCAGCTTGTTGAGCGGGCCGGGCATGTGAATGTCGAGCAGGAAGGGCACCGCGTTGAGCAGCGTGAATGGAACGACGGCAAGGAATGCGCCGCGCCAGAGCCACTTGAGTTGCTGGCGTTGTAAGGGGCTTTTGGCCTGGAGATAGCTGTTCAGGAAGAGGACCGACGCGAGCACGTAGAAGGCGGCGTCGTAGCCGGTACCAGCCTGTTCCAGTCGATGCTTGAGCAGCTCCGTCGCCTGCCAGCGATTGATCGCTATCACCCAGAGGCTGAAGAGGGCGATGCCGGGGGCATAGACCAGGGGCAGTAGCAGGCGGCGGCGAAGGTTCTTGAGCCGCTCTTCAGGGAAGCTAAGTGCGAAGTGCAGGAAGAGCGCCGGTTGCAGGGATTCAGCGAGGACATTCGTCCAGAAGACGATCTTATCGATCCAGTCCCATTCGCCGGCGGAATTCAAAGCGCCGGTGTACTTCAGCGCATAGAGGGCGAACGAAACCAGGCAGAACAGGTAGAAGTGAGTGGCGCGCGGTGCGGTCCAGCGGCGGAAGAGAACATAGACGCCGATGGCAAGGTAGATGAGGCCGATGATCCGCAGGGCCTGCTGAACGCTGCGGTCGGGTGGCTCAGGGATGACGACTGCCGGCGAATCGAGCTGAATGCCGTCGCGCGTGATCGCATACTGCGCCTTGGTGTAGATGCCGTTGCGATAGAGTTCGCGCTCGAAGTCCGCAAGACGATGAACGGGGACGTCGTTGACCGCAGTGAGCAGATCGCCTGAACGAAGGCCTGCACGCTCGCCTGGGCTGTTGGGGAGAACCTTGTTCGCCTGCAAGCCTGCGCCTGAGCCGGCCTCAGCCCACCAGACGCCGTCGTCGGGCTGTTGGAACTGGCGCTCCTGGCGAAGATTCAAGACGGCAAGCAACACCAAGCCGACCGTGGCCACGGCCAGCAGCGTCGCTTGCAATCGGTTGAAGAGGTTCGTCTCCATGGGAGGAGCACCCTAGATCAAAGATAGAAGTGCACGTCGGTTGCCATGACTAAAGCTGCGTACCACGAAAGGCAGTGCGTTCTTAATCAATTGAGCAAGCTGAAGATAGAGACGAAAGCGTCGAAGAAATGTGATCGCGTCTCATGTGGAAAATACAGAAAAAGGAACATTCCTATGTTAAAGCGAATAGCCCTTCCAGAAACGGGAAACGATAGACTCGCCTGCGATTCGCTCCCAATGGTGGTTTTTTGGGGCATGCCTCGCCGCTCGAGAGTCCCGTTGAGAGTGAAACCTCCTCGAGTCCCTTAACGCTGCCCATAGGTGGCATTGGGCCCGTGCTTGCGCAGGTAGTGATGTCGACTGACGTGCTCGGGAACCTCGGTGGCGGACTGGTTGAGCAGGACGGTGCGGAACGCTAACCGGGCGATGTATTCGAGGACGTCGGCATGTTCGACGGCTTCGGCCACAGTTTTACCCCAGGCGAAGGGAGCGTGGCCGGCGACGAGGACCCCTGGGACCGCAATCGGGTCAAGCCCTTCGGTGCGAAAGCGGCGAACGATGACGGCTCCGGTGTTGCGCACGTAGCCCGTCGAGACTTCTTCGGCCGTCAGCGGCTCGGTTACAGGTACGGGACCGTGGAAGTAGTCGGCATGGGTGGTCCCGAAGCAGGGAATGGGGCGACAGGCCTGCGCCCAGGAGGTGGCGAACTCCGAGTGAGTGTGGACTACTCCGCCAATCTGGGGAAACTCGCGATAGAGCAGCGTGTGCGTGTCGAGATCGCTGGAGGGGCGGAGCGTACCGTCCACGATTTTGCCGTCGAGATCGGTGACGACAAGGTCGGCGGGCGTCAACGTTGCGTAGTCGACACCGCTGGGTTTGATGACGACCAGTGGTTGGGAACCAGTGCGGTCGATGCCGCTGGCGTTGCCGAAGGTGTGCGGGGCGAGACCGCGGCGGGCAATCTCCTGATTGGCGTGGAGGACCTGTTGGCGAAGGGATTCGAGAAGCATGTGCTGTTCCTGACCGGCTGGAAAGCGTTTACCAAGTGAGTTTATCAGGTGGCGAGCGATCCAGGGTCGATCGCCGCAAGCTCGTTTGACGCTGGTTCGACGGGAGTCGAGAATGGGTACCGAAAACTGAGGCGAGTGCAGACAATGAAGATCGATCGCAGGAGTTTTGTGAGAGTGGCAGCGTCCGTACCGCTCGCGGTTGGCATGCGTCTGTCGGCGGCAAGTGATAAGACTGCTGCCGTCGGCCATTCGTTGGGAAGCTTTCCAGCACACGGAGACCTCGATCGGAGATTCAATCTCACCCTGCGCCGGGTTCTTGAAGGAGATGGGCCGCGTTATAGCGAAGAGTTCCTGCTGGCCGATGTGCGGCCGACGGCGGAGCGGCGGTTCACAGAGTTCAGCGGCGACCTGTCAGGGCGATATATTGGAGCGCTTGCCACGGCGGCTCGTGTCTACAGCGTCAGCGTGCCCGGTCTGGATGCGCTGGTGGAAAAAACGATCGCACTGCAGAAACCGGAAGGGTATTTCGGCAGAGCGTTCCACTTCGACAAACCGACTGACGCCGAGATGGCGTTGTTGTGGGGGAACGGGCGGCTTCTGGTGGGACTGCTTGAGTACAACGAATGGAAGCCGTCGGAGCCGGTTCTGGCAGCGAGCAGGCGCATTGGGGACTTCCTGGTGCGCATCAGCCCGTTCATGCTCTCGAAAGAGATCCGTGACGCGTTCGGCGCGCAGCACTTCGCGGCGAGCTACATCTGCTGGACGCAGCAGACCGAGGGACTGGCGAAACTCTACGCCGTGACCAAGGACGAGCGATATCGCACGTTGGCCGAGAGTATCGCCGCGGTCACGGAGCGCCGAGCGGGTGACCACGTGCACGGCTACCTCAGCAGCCTGCGCGGTGCGCTGGATCTCTACGTTCTGACGAAGGACGAGAAGTTGTTGCGGCAATGCGAGGATTCCTGGCAGGAGATTACGGCGTCACGCGATCTGCTGATCACGGGAGGAGTTCCCGAGGGATGGAGTCCAAACAATCATCGGACCGAAGGATGCGGGGAGGCGGACTGGGTTCGGTTGAATCTTGCGCTGTGGCAGGCGACGGGAAAGCCGAAGTATCTCGCGATGGCGGAACGGGCGATCTTCAACGAATTTGCGTTCAACCAGTTTGCGACGGGCGATTTCGGGCATCGAGTCTACACGGAGACGGGGTTGCCGGCTGCGGGTGCCGTACGCGCATGGTGGTGCTGCACGCTGCATGGTCTGCGCTGTTTTCCCGATGTTTACGAGAGCGCATTTCGACAGACGGAGAATGGCGTGAGCTATGACCTGCCTGTGGATGGGCGCGTCGATGCTGCGGGCTTTTCAGCGGTGGCGGAAGCGACACTCGCGGAGAACGGTTCGGCGCGAATCCGGATACTGCGTGCGGGAGATGAGCCGGCAGCGATCGACGTTCGGAAGCCGGATTGGGCGGACGCGATGGAGTGTCGAGTGGAGGGCAGCGCGCGCGAGGAGTTCGCAACGAGGGAAGCCGAATCGTCGGGTCCGATTCCGTCGGGGTATGAGCGGATGTATCGGCGGTGGAAGGCCGGCGATGTCCTGCTGGTTCGGTACGGGATGAAATCGCGGGGTCAATCGAGCGGCGAGGGGCGCCGGTCATTCTGGTATGGGCCATGGCTCCTGGGAGCTTCGTCCGCCGAGAATCCCGACTACTTCAACGAGCTGACGACGGAGAATCAGCTTCTCGACGAGGGCGTGCCGGTGACGAGCGATAGAGATCGGCGCGGTCATGCTTTTTCAATTCCCGCGGCGGAGATGAGATTCCGTTACGCGCAGGCGGAGTATCCGGATCAGCCGGGAACTGTCACGCTGCGGCCGATCGCAGAACAGGCCGGCCAGCCGACCACCTCGTGGGAGCTTTGCTTCCGCCGGCGAACGCAAGGCTAGACAGGTCTATTCCCTGAAAGCAAAGAACTTTCCGATTATCCTCGGGTTATTAGATACATACAGTACCTCTGGACAATTCCGTGACGAAGAGAAGCTCGGCCTCTGTAAACTTCAGATTCAAGCGGGCGTCTACCAGTGTGATGGCAGCCTGCACGACACTCGATGCGATGACGATTGCCCGAGCGGAAGAGAACGCCGCGCAGGAATTCGCTGATGTAGTGCAGAGCCATCGGCCGCAGATCTTCCGCTTTCTGCTGGCTTCGACGCGCGACATCGATCTGGCGGAGACGTTGACGCAGGAGTGTTTCCTCAAGGCGCATCGCAACTGGTCCAGCTTTCGCGGCGAGTCGAGCGCGATGACGTGGTTGATGCGGATCGCGATCAATCTGCAAAAGGATCACTGGCGCAACCGCCGGATGCAGTTCTGGCGGCTGACGCGCACAAACGCCGTGGATTTGGATGAAGCCAGCGAGTGGCTTCCAAGCGGCGAGAGTTCGCAGGAACACCGGCTGCTGGCGAGAGAGCGCGTGCAACAGGTGTGGCGTGCTGTTGAAGGTCTGAGCGAGCGGCAGCGGACTGTGTTTCTGTTGCGCTACGTAGAGGAACTGGAGCTGACGCAGATTGCGGCGACGACGGGGCTGAGCGAAGGAACCGTAAAGGCGCATCTTTCGCGGGCTTTGTCCCGGGTACGAACGGAGTTGGGGGGAAGGCGATGATGGGTCCTAAAGCGACAAACCGAGCCGAAGAGCCGGTGGAGATGGAATCACTCGATCCCGCGTTGAAGCAGGCGCTGGGGGACTTCAAGGCGAGTGTGCACGCGTGGAGCGATGCGGCGTATGCACGGCCACGCTCGGTGAGCAAGGCGGTGGTGCGGAAGTCGTGGCAGCTTGCAGCGGGGTGGAGTCTGGCGGCCGTGCTGATTGCAGGAACCATGTCGGGCGGGTATTACGAGCATCATCAGCAGGTGGTGGCCGCCCAGCGTGCAGCCGAACGTGCCGCCGCGCAGCAGCGCCAGGCAGCCCTGGAGCAGGCGCAGAAGCAAGCAGAAGAAGACGAGGAGATGCTGGCCACGGTAGATACGGCGGTTTCACGCGAGGTACCGGCGGCCATGGAGCCGCTGGCTCAGCTCTCCGAAGAGAGCACGTCGAGATAGTGACGCAACTGAGAAGTTCATTTGTTGTACCAGGGGGAATCGGGATGAAGAGTTCGATGGTAGTGCGGGTGGGATTGGCGATCGGTGCGCTGCTGATGACAGGTGCGGCGTTCGCGCAGGGACCGGGACCGATGGGCGGGCCGGGGCAGAGCATGGAGCATAGACCTCCTTTCGAGAGAGCGTTCGGTGGTCATGGCATTGAGGGCCGCTGGTGGAACAATCCGAGGATTGTCGAGAAGCTGAAGCTGACCGACGATCAGCGCAAGGCGTTCGATCAGATTCTGCTGGAGCATCGCGAGAAACTGATCGACCTGCGTGCGAACGTGGAGAAGGCGGAGCTGGCGATGGAGCCGCTGGTAGGCAACGATCAGCCCAACGAGTCCGCGATTCTGGCGCAGATCGACAAAGTGGCGCAGGCACGGGCGGAACTGGAGAAGGCGAATGCCCGCTACCTGCTGGCGTTACGCAGCAAACTGACGCCGGACCAGTGGAAGCAGGTGCAGGATTTCCGCAAGAACCGTGGCCGTGAAGGCTGGGGTCCGGATGGACGTCGTCCCGAAGGTATGGGACCGGGCCGGCGCGGACCTGGTGGAGATGGGCCGAGTGGCGCGCCCCCAGCTCCAGGACCGCAAGGGATGCTTGACGATGAGGGCGGCCCACAGGCTCTGGCAGATGCGGGCGCACCAGGCGCACAGCAGTAAGGCGGTTACGCGGAGAGTTTTGGCAGAGAGCAACTGCGGTTGCAGTTCACACCGATGGCGGCGAGGGGCGATCCTCTTGCCGCCGTTTTTTGTCCAGAGGAAGACAGGGGCGGTGGATCGGAGGGATACGGTGGGAATTCTGTCGCGGAATCAGACAGATGACTGAAGCGCAAAGAAACACAGAATGGAGCGATTTAGAACAAGCATGAAGCGAATCCGATCAACATTGCAGTGGAGCGGTCAGACGAGGCGAAAAACAATTCTCGAGAAATGACTAAAGTCCTGGAGTGTCGCACCGATGAACAGTGCAGATGCAAGGAACGCCCTCCTGGAAGTAGTGAACTGGTGGCAACGAGAAACACCGGGGCTCGGGCGCTCAGACTGGCATCGGAAATGGAGCATTTCCCATGGCCCTCGGTGTCCTGAACAATCTTTCCGCTATCTACGCAGAGAACAACCTCAACAACACCAACAGCAGCTTGCAGACGGTCCTGCAACAGTTATCTTCGGGTTCGCGCATCAATTCAGGCGCCGACGATGCGGCGGGTCTTTCGCTGGTGAATGGGCTGGCGGCGAATTCGGCTGCACTGACACAATCGGGCACCAACGCAACGGAGGGTGTAGGTCTGTTGCAAGTGGCCGACGGTGCGCTCGCGCAGGTGACCAACCTGTTGAACCGCGCGGTGACGCTGGCCACCGAGGCTTCGAACGGCACACTGAACGCTTCGCAGGATGCAGCTGCCAATCAGGAGTTCCAGTCGATTCTGGCCGAAGTGAACAACATCGGGTCGACGACCACCTATAACCAGCAGCAGGTTTTCAGCGGGAAGACGGTAGCGATTTACACCGGCGACTCTTCGACTGCAGGGTCGACGATCGATGCACTGAATATTCGGACTATCTCGCAGGCCAGCGTAGGAGATACCGGCGGAGCCATGTCGTATGGCAACGGCAACGGTGCGAACGGCACAAATGTGTTCGTCGATCTCTCGCTGGACGGAATTCTGGCGACCTCGAGTGACAGCCTTGGACTGGCCACGGCGACGACTTCGATTCAGGTGAATTATCTGCAGAACGGAGCCAACGGCGCGGTAACCCCGACGTCATCGACGATCACAGTAGGCGCGGGTACGAACTACGCCAACTCTGTGCAGGGCCTGATCAGCGCGATCAACAACTCCGGACTGGGATTGACGGCGAGCTTCGGCACGGCACAGCAAGCCGGCACCGGTGCGGTTGCGACGGCGAATGCGGCGCTGCACGGCGGCGGCAGCAGCGCGGATACCGGCATCATCATCACGGGCGCAGGGCTGGGAATGGGGAGCAGTCCTGGCGAAGTGGGTTCGCTCAGTGTCGGGTCGGCACTCGATCCACTGAGCGGGACGCTGAACATTACCGGCTCGGATGGCGCGAGCCACGCGATCACACTCGGATTGGCCGATCTGACGGATAACATCACCAACCTTGCGGCGACGATCGATGCAGCTGGATATGGGATCACAGCGAAAGTTGTTGGCGGCACGCTCACCTTCACTTCGGCGAGCCCGACGGCGAGCGTGAGCGGCGCCAATCTGACCGATACCGTGCTGACACCCGAGGTGGGCGGCGCCATCGCCAACACCACGCAGACAGGGATCGCCGGCAATGTGGCGGGCACGATCGGCACGGTGCTGACGACGAACGGGACGGACGTCCTGACGGGAGGCACACTTTCGATCACCGGCCAGGCCGGCGCTGTGAAGACTTTCACGCTGGGCGGTTCAGGCACGACGGACAATCTGACTGACCTGGCCAAAACGATCAACAACTGGGCCGCTGGCGGCGGTGCAGGCGCAGGCGTCACAGCGACGTTGACCAACGCCACAACGTTGACCATTACCAGCGCGGGCGGCGGTGCGGGCGGCGTGACGACGGCTCTGACACTGGCCGGCGCGAGCTCCGATTCGACCGCGGCCTCTCCAACTTCGGTGTCTATCACAGGAACGCCGATGACGAGCACGCAGAGCACAAGCACGATCGGCACTCTGGCCCTTGGCGGCGCGGGCTCATCTGTCACCGACGTTCTGAACGGGACGTTGACGATCGGGACGCACACGATCGCGCTGGGCGGAGCCGGCACCACGGATACGCTGCAGGATCTGGCCAAGACCATCGATGGGGGCGACTACGGCGTGACCGCGACCTATAGCCAGACCAACAAGAACATCGTTTTCACTTCGTCGAACTCGGCGCTGACTGCGAGCTATGTCGCTTCGGCGGGTGGAGGAGACCAAACGTCTGCAACGGGGACGGTCAACTATGCCGCGGCGGGCCCGGTCACTACGGCCGAGGACTACTACAGTGTAGGGATCTCCAATGCCGCTATCCAGGACATGAACACGCAGATGCTGATCGGTGGAGTTCCCGCCTACGGCGGCACCACCAACACCGGAATCACGATGGACATCAACTCGGCGGGACAGATCGCAACCATCGGCTACACCGATGCAGCTGGGGTATCGCTCGCAGGAACGAGCCTGGGCTCGCAAGCGAGCGCGCAGGCCGCGCTGAATCTGCTCAACACGGCGATTACCGATGTGGCGGCCATGGACGGATACATCGGAGCGCAGATCAACACGCTGAATTCGATCAGCCAGGTGATGAGCACGCAGCAGGAGAACGTGGTCTCGGCACAGAACGCGATCCAGGCCACGGACTATGCGGCGGCGACGTCGAACATGTCGAAGTACGAGATTCTGAGCCAGACCGGCATTGCCGCATTAGCGCAGGCCAACAGCGTGCAGCAGGAAGTGACGAAGCTGCTGCAGTAAGCCGGGAATGCGGGGCGAGGGGATGGAACTGAGCAGATCTGACGCGTTGCTTCGAGATCAGGTTTAGCAAGATTGCGGTAATTTCAAGACAACCCAGGGACAGGGCGGCGGCAGAGCACAACTCTGCCGCCCATTTTCTTTGCACGCGAGGCGGCCCTATTTCGGCAGCGATGCCGAGCCGGTGATGGTGAACTCGATCTCCGATTTGTCCTGCGTGTCCTGAGGCTGGGCGCCGCCGACACTGAGCTTGTACTTACCGGGCAGAATGGCCCGATTGCCCTTGTCGTCGACGCTGGACAGAGAGCGGGGATCGATTTCCAGCGTAACCTCTCTGCTGGTGCCTCCGGCGACATTCAGGCGCTTAAAGGCGACGAGCGAGTGGATTGGCCCGTCGGATTGCGGCGTCTTGAGATACGCTTGAACGACTTCGTCGCCGCCGATGGCGCTGGCGTTGGACACGGAGACGGTCGCGGTGAGTGGATCGCCGGCTTTCAGCGAGTCGGACGAGAGCTTCACTGGACCATACTTGAAGGTCGAGTAGCTTAGACCGTAGCCGAAGCCCCAAAGCGGTTTGCCGGAGTAGTAGCGATAGGTGCGGCCCTTTAGCGAGTAGTCCGTGAAAGCAGGTAGCCCGTCGAGGTTTGCATAGAAAGTGATGGGCAGACGACCTGCGGGGTTGTTGATTCCTTCCAGAGTTTGGCGAATTGCTGTGCCGCCTTCGACACCGGGGTACCACGCTTGAAGAACGGCCGCCGCGTGTTCGTTGGCCCAGTTCAACGCGACTGCGCTGCCACTTTGCAGGACGACGACGAGAGGTTTGCCGGCGGCAGCCAGGGCTTCGAGGAGCTTCTGCTGCGGTTGGGGGAGATCGAGGCTGGTGCGGTCGCCGCCATCGAAGCCGTCGATTTTGATGCGCATCTCTTCGCCTTCGAGCTGCGGCGAGAGGCCGACGAAGGCCACGATGACATCGGCGTTCTTTGCAGCCGCGACCGCTTCGTCGAGTTGGGCCTGCGCGGGCGCTTCCCACTTGAGTGTGACGCCGCCGCCGGCGCGATCGCCGGAGTGGGAATACTCGAGGACAAAGTCGTGAGGTTTCGTGTCATCGAAGTCGACGGGGAGAGAGGGGACCTTGGGGAAGTCCATCACGGGAGGAGCAGTGGGCGAAGCGCCGGGCGCGGCTTTGAAGTTGCCCATCGCGGAGAGATCGTGGCCCTCGCGCAGCGTGCCTTCGCCGATCACTTTGCCGTCGAGCAGCAGCCGATACGATTCCTTAGGCGAATAGGGGAAGCTGTCGCCTGTCTCAAGGGAGAAGACGTAATGGCCGGGCGCGGGCGGCGTGAGCGTGCCCGACCAGCGCACAGAGTAATTCGTTGTTTCGATCTCGGGAACGGGCTTGGCATTTTCCCAATCGGACTGTACGAGAGGCTCCTTGATCGTGGCGACGGGGCGGCCCGTCCAGTCAGGGGTCGCGAAGAACTCGGTCTTGAGACCGCTCTTCAGACCGAAGGCCGTGCGAGGGACAGGGACGCCAACGCCGACAGCGAGCGTCGAGCCTTGCGCATAGTCGACTTTGCCGTGAAAGCCGTCCAACAGCGCCTGGAGCGGAGTCACCGGTCTGACTGGCGTGCCGACGTAGTTGCCGAGGATCGATGGAAGCAGGTCTGCGGTAGGGCCGATAGCGGCGATGTGCTGCACTGCGCCCTTCAAGGGCAGCACGCCGTTGTTCTTCAGAAGTACGATGCTCTCTTCGGCCGCCTTGAGTGCCGTAGCGCGGTGGGGAGCAGAGCCGGCATCGGCGAAGGGAATCTTGTCGAGAGAGCTCGCGCCTTGCGGGTCGAAGAGTCCCAGTTGCATGCGGGCGGTGTAGAGGCGCTCGGCGGCCTGGGTGACTAATGCTTCGGATACGAGACCCTGATGCACCGCTTCGCCAAGTGTATTGAAGCCCGGGGTCCAGATGCTGCAGGAGAGATCGGTGCCGGCGTCGAGCGACATCGCGGCCGCATGCACGATGTCGGAGGTCTTCTTGTGGCCCTGGTAGACGTCGACGATGGCGCCGCAATCGGAGACGACGAAGCCCTTGAAGCCCCACGCGTCGCGCAGATGCTCCTTGAGCAGCATCTTGTTGGTGCAGGCAGGAAAGTCGTCGATGGAGTTGTAGGCGCACATGACGGACTGTACGTGTCCCTCTGTGACGGTGGCGCGGAAGGCCGGCAAGTAGGTCTCTTCAAGATCGCGCGGACTGGGATCGACGTTGAAGCCGTGGCGCAACGTCTCGGGCCCTGAGTGCACGGCGAAGTGCTTGCTGGTGGCCACGGCGCGGAGATGATTCAGGTCAAAACCCTGTACGCCCTGGATGAAGGCGATGCCCAGTCTGCCGGTGAGGTAGGGATCTTCGCCGTAGGTCTCCTGGCCGCGGCCCCAGCGGGGATCGCGAAAAATGTTGATGTTCGGCGACCAGAAGGTGAGTCCATAAAAGATGCGGTGGTTGCCTTCGCGCTGGGCCTGGTTGTATTTCGCGCGGGCCTCCTGCGAGACGACGTTGCCCATGCTCTGTACGATCTGCGGGTCCCAGGTCGCAGCCATGCCGATGGCCTGCGGGAACACGGTGGCATAGCCTGCGCGTGCAACGCCATGCAATGCCTCGTTCCATGTTTGATAGTCAGGAACGCCGAGGCGAGGAATCGCGGTGCCCCAATCCTCCAACTGATTCACCTTTTCGTCGAGCGACATGCGACTGACCAGGTCGTGGGCCCGCTCCTGCGGCGAAAGATGGGTGTCGAGATAAGCAGGCTGCTGGGCCATGGCGAAAAGGGTAATCGAAGTCAAAAGGACTGACGAAACGATGAGACGACGCACCGGCATGGATTGTTCCTCCTGGGCGAACGGCCCTCGATTCCCGGAGCGGGAGACGCAAGCCGATGGCGTCGATCAAGAAGGAGAGAACGAGGGAGGCCCTCACAGAATGTACAGGGCAGAGGCCTCTCCTGGCTAGCTTTATCGGTTTACTAAAGGGCGACCTTTGACTGCGTTGCTCGGCTACTCCTTTGACTTCAATGCGTAGGTCAAGCCCATCGTGAATTGGAAGGAGTTTCGCTTTGTCGGCGGGAGAGAAACCGGCGGATCGTTCAAGTAGGAATCGTTGGTTCCCAAAGAGAAGCTCAGGTTCTTATAGGCCGGGAAGGCAAAGGTGTCGGTTTCTGTGGCCGAGTAGGCGCGGGGCTGGTTGAAAGCGGGAATGAAGGCCAGACCCTGGGTGTAGGTGACAAGCTTTGTTTTGAGCAAATAGCTGGCGCCGAAGGTTGAACCGATCAGGTTCTGGTTGCCGGTAGATGCGCCGCTGATGAAGGCCTGCTTTTCGTACTGAACCGTGGCTTTGAGATCCCCCTCCTGTCGCGGAGTTTTCAGGATCGTCCATCCGATGCCGCCGCCGTAGACCTGTTGCAGGTCGAGGTCCTGCGAGAAGTTGTGATCGAAGGCCGTTTGCACCAGGGCAAAGAAGCGCGGCGAGAAGTACTCGTCCCGCTCGGCATCGGCGTGGTAGATCGCGGACTTGGTGGTCACTGCTGCGACTAAGGCCGGCGGAGGACCCGGGTCGGTGTAGCCGGGCTGGGTGATTTTGCCGAAGGAGCCGGTGAAGTCAAGGGAGGTGCGATTGCGTGGATTGAGCCAGTCCACTGTGGGAATAGCGCGCACGAGGCCAATGCCGCCGGAAAAGGTGTATTGCTTCTGGGTCGCGGTCACTACTGTTGCACCCGCAGTCGCAGCGCCATTCCAGCCGCTGAAGAAGCTGGGCTCTTGATGCAGCGCTTTGTCGAGCGTGGCGGAGTCCATGATGAAGAGCGCATCTTTCACCGGTTGTGGCGGACGCGGTTCGCCCTGGTCGGATTTAAGCGTGACTGCGCCGCTCTCGACTTCGACCTTTCCCTCGGGAATCGGACCGGTGCTCTTGCGGCCGTACAGCTTAAGGTTCTTGTCGACCATCGCGAATTTCTCGGTGGTGTGGAGTTCCTTGACCTTGTCCCAGGAGAGTGACAGGTCTCCCAGAACGTCGCTGTGAAAGGTCAGCTTGCCCTGAACCGAGTTGACGAACTTGCCGTGTAGCGTGTCGCCGTTACTCAGAACGAGGACATCGGGATCGGACGCCGGCTTGCTTTGCGCGAAGCAGGTGCATGCCGCACAAAGAACCATGAGCAAGGGCAGAAGGGTGAATCGTGGATTCGATTTTCGGACGGAGATTGCGGATAGGAAAGAACGTTGGGCCATGGGGGGGAGATCCTTGTCGATGAAATACGATGAGCCGAGCGAGGCCAAACGGGGCCCACAACTCGCTTCGAGCCTTGCATGATGGTAACAAGTTGAGGTGACCCTCGCACGTGAGATGCGCGATTTGCAGGCCAAGGTATCTGTCTGTAGGATGAGTTGGATTTCAAGGGGTTTAGATCGATGCGACCCAATTTCAATCTGATGAAAGCCACGCTGACGGGAGCGTTGGGCGGCTTACTGTTCGGCTTCGACACCGTAGTTATTTCAGGGGCTATCGACGCGCTTGTTCGCCTTTATGCTCTCAGCCCGCAGAACAAGGGGCTGACAGTGGCTATCGGATTGGTTGGGACGGTGATCGGCGCTTTGGCTGCGGGCCAGGTCGGACAGAAACTGGGTGGCCGCGAAACGCTGCGAATCACCGCGATCCTTTACGTTGTTTCGGCCGTTGGCTGCGGTTTGGCATGGGACTGGAATTCGTTTCTTGTTTTCCGCTTCATCGGCGGGCTCGGTATCGGCGCGTCGTCGGTGCTCGGCCCTGTCTACATTGCCGAGCTGGCCCCTGCGAAATGGCGCGGGCGCCTGGTTGCGACGTTTCAGTTCAACGTGGTTTTCGGCATTCTTGTGGCGTATGTTTCAAACTACGCGATTCGCCTGATGCATCTGGGGGCCGCGGAGTGGCGCTGGCAGGTCGGTGTCGCCGGTATTCCAGCAGTGGGGTTCCTCATTTTGCTCTTCAGAATTCCGCGCAGCCCACGCTGGTCCGCATCTAGGAATCGGATCGAAGAGGCGCTTGCCGTTTTAAAGATGATGGGGGAGCAAGACCCTGAAGCGGAACTGGCCGACATTCGAGCTGCTCTGGTGCAGGAACATGCAACGGCGCATGAACGCGTATTTCAGTGGAAGTATCGCTATCCGTTGTTTCTTGCGATCACGATCGGCGCATTCAATCAGCTGGCCGGGATCAACGCGATTCTGTACTACATCAACAACATCTTCGGGTCGGCCGGTTTCAGCCAAATCTCGAGCGACCAGCAAGCGATCGCGATCGGGGCGACCAATTTTGTCTTCACGCTGATCGGCATGTCGCTGATCGACAAGTTGGGCCGAAAGACGCTGCTGCTCATCGGGGCAGCGGGCACCGCTGCCTGCCTGGCCGGCGTAGCGTGGGTGTTCGCAACCCACTCGCATCAGGGCATGCTGCTGGGTCTGCTGGTGATTTACATTGCCTTCTTTGCTCTGTCGCAGGGAGCGGTCATCTGGGTCTACATCGGCGAAGTGTTTCCGACGTCGGTGCGGTCGAAGGGGCAGGGAGTTGGCAGCGCCAGTCACTGGTTGATGAATACGCTGATCCAGCTTGAGTTCCCGGTGATCGTCACCTCCATGAGCACCGCGACACCGTTTGTCTTCTTCGCGATCATGACCGCTGTTCAGTTTCTGACGGTGCTATTTGTCTATCCCGAGACCAAGGGCGAGACGCTGGAAGCGCTGCAGCGCAGGCTGGCGCCTGCCGAATAGGGTCTTGCTGCCTGCGCCGCTTCGCTTCTCATGTCGGCCAGGAGTTGAAGCGACGGATGGGTTGCCGGACGCGCGGATGACGCAACGGGGTCAATCGAGATACGTCCGTCGAGACTGAGCGGGACTATGCGCTCGGCCGAGCTTCGGTGGGCCTATCGCCTGATTTCACGGACCCTTGCGTTGCATACACAAACCATGCCAGCCAGGCGGGCGAGGTCCACGTGTAATACCAGGACGTGATGCGTACGTTGGCGTAGAGCTCGACCAGAGCGACGGCTGCGAAGAGTGCAATCGGGATCAACGATCGGCCCGACGAGCGAGCGCGATAGACGCCGATCAGTACGGCCGGCAGAAGGGCAGCTTCGTCGGTGAGCCACGCATAGGGCGCACACATCACTCCCACGAGCACGACCAGCAGGCCATCTTGTAGCCAGTCCCAGCGAGCGCGCCGGCTCCAAAAGTATCCGACCGCCCAGACTGCCGCGAGCGCCGTCGGCAGGTATTCGAGCCAGACCGCAGCGGGGGCGATGTCCCAGCGCAGATAGGCACTGAGGGTGGGGGCGAATCGGTCTCCCATGAGGTTCGAGTGCAGCATGGCGCTGTACTGCGACCACGCATGAGGATCGAAGGCGAGGACAAGGGCGAAGCTGGCGGCCATGGCTGTGAGCAGGCCGGCGAAGATGCTCGGTCGGCGCCGCAGGATTGCCCACAAGAGGAGAACCAGCGCGATCGGCAGAAAGAGATGTGGCTTCAGCGTCATGGGCAGCAGCGCTGCGCCGGCGAGAAAGGGCCGCGTCTCGCGCCAGAGGAGAAACAGACGAGAGGCCGAGGAGCAGAAAGATGCCGACCTGTCCGGCCATGAAACAGGCTAATGCCGGCGCGAAGAGATAACCGAGAAGATGGAGGCGCGACGAGGGCTTGCCTTCGAGTTGCCAGACGACCCAGAGAGAAAGAGACAGGCAGGCAAGCTCGACCAGCATCCAGAGAACGAGGCCGGATTTGGCGCTGAGGAACCCGAGGGGCAGCACGAGCGCTAAACCGATGGGCGGGCTGGGGGTGATCTTGATCTGGAGGTTGCCGAGGCCGACGGCTTTTTCCAGTTGCAGCACCTGATCGGCGTTGTAGGGATCGGAACCGTGCACGATCTGCTGGCCGGCAGCCCAGTAGCCAATGAAGTCGCGGGTAGCCGCACTCTGCTCGGTCAGGCTGAGGTCGAAGATGGCGCCCAGCAGGACCAGGCCGCTGAGGATGATGCCGCCAGCAGCCAGAATGCGACCAGGTTTTCCCGCTATTGGCACGAGATGGCTCCGTGGGCAGACTGTGCGATCGCGAGTCGGCTTAAGCCCATGGGGACCAATGTAATACGCAGGCAATGGCTTAACGGCAACAGTGGCCAGGGGGAGAGGCCCGAATGTAACGTCCGAGGTGCAATTCTGGCGAGACCGGCAAAAGACCAAACCGATCCACTACCAAACACCAGGATTCGTTGACTCTACATTCTAGTTCGGTTATTCTAGAGACCTTGCGCGGTGTTGTGCCTGGGGTCTGTGCGCACCACCTGACCCTTCCGGTCAATCTTTTCGGCTGAGGGCTCCCTCTTCAGTTGAGGTTCTCGGAACAGGCAGACGGCTGCTGGACATGGAGTGGTTTGATCGGTCCGAGCAGGCCAACGCCCTTTAGGGGCAAGCCCCGCATCCTCACGCGAACAGAATTGTTTGGCAGTGGGTGGAATTGAAGCCCTTGCGTTTTTGCACGGGCAGCAACGCGTTTTGCGCGACCGAAAATTTTTGTGGCCGTTGTTTGGGCTGCAGTGTGTACGAGGCAGAAGAGAATGTCGACCTTTGTTCCAAGCGGCAACAAGATTGACCGCAAGTGGTATGTGGTAGATGCCAACGGGCAGACCCTGGGCCGTCTGGCGACCAAGGCCGCCAGCGTGTTGAGCGGTAAGTTAAATCCCCAGTACGTGCCGTACATCGATACGGGCGACCACGTAATCGTGATCAACGCGGCGAAGGTTCGCCTGACCGGTCTCAAGGCGCAGAGCAAGCTCTATCGCCGCTATACGGGTTTCCCCGGTGGTCTTCGCGAAGAGTCGTTCACGCGCCTGATCAACCGCAGGCCGGAGAAGGTCCTGGAAGAAGCGATCAAAGGTATGCTGCCGAAGACCAAGATGGGCCGGGCGATGGGATCGAAGCTGAAGGTGTATCGCGACGACAAGCATCCCCACGCGGCGCAGCAGCCCGTGGCGTTGGAGATTAAGTAACAGCAGCCGCTAGCTGCTAGTTTCTAGCCGCTAGCCTGACAGATTTTGAGTTGCACGCTGGTTTCTAGCTAGGAGCTAGAGGCTAGAAGCTAGGAGCTAAGGAACGAATGGCAGATCTGGTTCAATACTACGGAACGGGCCGCCGCAAGTCGGCGATTGCCCGCGTCTTCCTGCGTCCGGGCACGGGCGAGTGGAAGGTGAACGGCAAGGCCTTCGACGAATACTTCGTCACCGAGCAACAGCGTGTCTCGGCCAAGCGGACCCTGGTGGTTGCCGAGCTGGCGTCGAGCTTCGATGTGCTGACTACGGTTTCTTCCGGCGGCGTTTCTTCGCAGGCAGATGCCGTGAAGATGGGCGTGGCCCGTGCGTTGATAGTTTTCAACCCCGAGTTGCGCAAAATGCTCAAGGCCGAAGGCCTTCTGACCCGCGATGCGCGTCAGAAAGAGCGCAAGAAGTACGGTCAGAAGGGCGCCCGTAAGCGGTTCCAGTTCTCGAAGCGCTAAAGCGCTTGGTAGCTGTCAGCCATCAGCTATCAGTAAATTCGTTGCCTTTTCAGGCCGCATAGGTGCGCACGGAGAGGGCTAAGAGCTGAAAGCTGAAAGCTGACAGCTGGTTTTAAATCCCCGCGCGAGCGGGTTCAATCCGGAGCCGGCAGTATTCTCCGGATGCAATCCACGAAGGAGGCCCATTGGCCACGATCACTATGAAGGAGCTGCTCGAAGCGGGTGTTCACTTCGGGCATCAGACCAAGCGCTGGAATCCCAAGATGAAGGAGTACATCTTCGGCGAGCGCAACGGGATCTACATCATCGACCTGCAGAAGACGCTCAAGCTGTTCAAGGACGCGTCGAAGTTTGTCACCGAACTGTGCGGCAGCGGCAAGACGATCTTGTTCGTCGGCACCAAGCGCCAGGCACAGGACGCCATCTCCGAAGAGGCGACGCGCGCCAGCATGCCGTATATCAACCAGCGTTGGCTGGGCGGACTGCTGACGAACTGGGTGACGGTACAAAAGTCGGTGAAGCGCCTTCAGGAACTCGACGATATGGCCACGGATGGGCGGTACGAGCTGCTGACCAAGAAGGAAGTGATTCGGTTGGAGCGCGAACGCAAGCACCTTCAGGCGAACCTTGCCGGCATCAAGACCATGAAACGGTTGCCCGACGCCATCTTCGTGGTCGATTCGAACAACGAAGCGATTGCGGTGAAGGAAGCGCGCAAGCTGGGTATCCCGGTGGTTGCTGTTGTCGATACGAACTGCGATCCGACGGTTGTGGACTACGTGATACCGGGCAATGACGATGCGCTGCGCGCGATCCGCTTGTTTACGTCCAAGATTGCCGATTCGGCCGCCGAAGGCGTGAACCTGGTGGGCGACAAGGCGTTCGTCGAGGAAGTACCGGCAGAGCCCGCGGCTGCGGAGAGCGTTGCGATCGAAGCGTCGGCTCCTGAAGAGGTAGATCTCGAGGCGGCACTGGGCGGCGGAATTCGCAAAGCCCCCGCGGCTGTTGCAGCGCTGGACGAGGCCGAAGTAGCGGAAGGCTTTTAATCTTTCTTGCGCGTTTCGGCGCGCATACTGAGGAGAGCGTGGCCGCAACAATGGGAGCCACGCTCTTCTTTTGTGCCACCTTCGGTGGGTTGTACTGCGGCTTCGCCGCATCTGCGGTGGGTCTAGCTATGGCGAGCGACACGATCGCAACGAATGGACCGCCCCTGGGACTTAGAAACAAGAAGGAAGTGAGATGACACCTGTGGCTGACAAGATCGATGCAAAGCTGGTAAAGGATCTCCGGGAGAAGTCGGGCGCGCCGATGGGCGACTGCCTGAAGGCTCTGCAGGAGGCCAAGGGAAATATCGAGGATGCATTCGTTGTGCTGCGCAAGCGCGGCATGGCGTCGGCACAGAAGAAGGCGGCTCGTTCGACAAACGAGGGCGCGGTGGGCACCTACATCCATGCCGGCGGCAAGATCGGCGTGCTGATCGAGGTCAACTGCGAGAGCGACTTCGTGGCGCGTACGGAAGATTTCCAGGAGCTGTTGAAAGATATCGCGATGCACATCGCCGCGAGCGATCCGCGCTATGTGAAGCCGGAAGACGTGACGCCCGAGGATCTGGAGCGCGAGAAAGAGATCTATCGTGCGCAGGCTGCCGCGACCGGCAAGCCGGCGCCAGTCATCGAGAAGATTGTCGACGGCAAGATGGCGAAGTTCTACGAAGAGGTTTGCCTGCTGGAGCAGCCCTTCATCAAGGAACAGACCGTCTCGATCAAGGAACTGATCGCGCAGAAGGTCGGCAAACTGGGCGAGAACATCACCGTCCGCCGCTTTGCCCGGTTCAAGGTCGGTGCGCCGGATTGGACCGTATCCCAGACCAAGGCTGTCGAGGCCGCTGCGGCCGAATAAGAGCAACTCTGCGATGCAGAACAGCAGGCCCGGGGCGATGCTCCGGGCCTTCGCTATTTCAGGCCGAGCCGAGTTGCCCTCCCCTTCCATGAAGCGGCTGCTGGACGGCCAGTCCGGCGGCCAGTCCATGCGATACTCAAAAGGCATGTATAAGAGGATCGTTCTCAAGCTTTCCGGAGAGGCGCTTGCCGGCCCGAAAGGGTTTGGACTCGACGCCGAGAAGGTTTCCGGGATTACCGGCGAATTGGCCGAAGTGCACGCCCTGGGCGTGGAGATTGGCGTAGTGGTAGGCGGCGGCAACTTCTTTCGCGGCGTCGCCGAGCACGCTAAAAAGATGGACCGCGTTTCGGCCGACAACATGGGTATGCTCTCCACGGTGATCAACGCGATTGCCTTGCAGGATTCCCTGGAATCGCGCGACGTGCAGTGCCGGGTGATGAGCGCAGTGTTTATGAACCAGATCGCCGAGCCGTACATTCGCCGCCGCGCGGTGCGCCATCTCGAGAAAGGCCGCGTCGTGATTTTTGCGGCGGGCATCGGCAATCCATTTTTCTCGACCGATACTGCGGCCAGCCTGCGCGCCATGGAGATCAAAGCCGATGTGCTGTTGAAAGGCACCAAGGTCGAGGGAGTTTTCAATGCCGACCCGGTGCTGTTCAAGGATGCGGTGAAATACGACGAGATCACCTACATGGACATCCTGCGGCAGGGGCTGAAGGTGATGGATCTGACCGCGGTGAGCCTTTGCAAGGACAACAACCTGCCCATGATCATTTTCAACATGAACCAGACGGGGAATATTCGCCGCGTGGTGCAGGGCGAAAAGGTTGGTTCGCTGGTGACGGCGTAGTTCATTTCCCAGAAGCGAAGTTTCTATTCCAGTACGGCCGGGCAGCGACTCAGATTCCGATGACTGCGCCAGTCGATGGCACGGAGTCGTCTAACAATTGGTGGAGAGCCCCAAGCCAGCCCCGCTGAAAGCGCTCACCGGCCTGCGCTGCTTTGCGGCGATCAACATCGTTCTCTTCCACTTCTCCAATCCCGATTGGTTCGGCTGGCTGGCGCCGGTCGTGAACGCCGGCTATGCCTCGGTGAGCTACTTCATTTTGCTCTCCGGCTTCGTGATGGCCTACAACTACTCGGCACGTGCGCGGGCGGGCGAGTTTGACACGATTCGCTATTACAAGGCGCGCTTCACGCGGCTCTATCCGATCTACTTTCTGAGTTTGCTGCTGTCGTGGCGGGTGCTGCCGCAGGAGTGGGCTTCACATACCCACGGGATGTTCTGGACGGGCATGGTGCTGACGCCCTTGCTTTTGCAGGGGTGGGTCCCGGAGATTGCGACTTTCCTCAATACACCGGCGTGGACCATGTCCGCCGAGTGGTTTTATTACCTGGCTTTTCCGTGGATGGCGCGATGGAAGCAGCCGGATCGGGTCAAAGGTCATCTTTGGAAGCTCGGCATTGTGTGGATCGCGGGCCTGATTCCCGGGACACTCTACATTCTTTTCAAGCCAGACGGGATAGCGCACCCGAATCGATTCAGCTACGGACCATGGCTGCAGGCCCTTAAATATACTCCGCTGCCGCATCTGGCGAGCTTCATTTTCGGTGTCTTGTTGGCAGGTGTGGACGCGGTGATGCCCAGGCCGGGCTGGACGAGGCTGCTGCTCGGCGGCTTCGGTTTTGCGGCGCTCTTCGGCCTTCTCGCATCGGGAGTCATGCCCTATGCACTGCTGCATGATGGTTTGCTCATGCCCTGCTTTGGCTGCATCATTCTCGGCCTTGCAGGGGAGAACTCGTTGTCGCGTGTGATCGGAGCACGTCCCCTGGTGTTCGTGGGCGAGGCGAGCTATTGCCTCTATCTGTTGCACTTCAACATGTGGAACCTGATCCACGAGACGCATGTACTCGATCGTGTGGGCCTGAATCGATTCGATCCGTGGATCAGCTATGTGCTCCTCGTTCTGATGGCGCTGTTGGCGCTGCACTTCGTGGAGAAGCCTGTCCAGCGGCAACTGCGCAAGTGGATGCACGCGCTGGGGTAGACAAAGGCAAAGGAACTGAAACAGAAGAGCCCGGCGTTGCGCCGGGCTCCTGGGGTTGGGTTCGACTGAGATTTACGGCGTGACCGACTGCATGGAATGGTTGCCGTGGGGAACGATCACAATCGCGGTCGGTTTCGCGTCGCTAGGGAAGGGGGTTGCCTGGGCCAGGCTCAGGTTGCCCGCATTCGGGTCGAGCCGGAAGCCTGACACGGAGTTGCCGAGGTAGTTGGCCGTGTAGACGAAACGTCCCAGAGCCGGGTCGACGGAGATCGAAAGCGGTTGCGTGTCGGTGGAGTTAATGGCGCTCCCCGTGGGATTGATGGCAGCGGAGGGGGTCCCGGTAGAAAGGTCGATCACGTAGGCTGACACCGACGAGTCCAGCGAATTCGCGACATACATGTATTTGCCGCGCGGATCGATGGCGACCGCCTGAGGCTCGTTCCCCGTTCTGAATGGACCGTTGATCAGGAAGTTGAGAACGCTGCCGCCCTGGATGCCGTACCCAATCAGCTGGTTCGACGCGAAATCCGTGACATACACAAATCGATCGGTGGGATCTGAAACGAGAGCCGATGGCTTGACACCGGCCTGGTAAGGACTGCCTGCCGCTGGAGTGAGCGCGCCTCCTGAGCCGATTGCGAAGCCGAAGACCCACCCTGGATGCGCCGTGCTGGTTGTTGTCCCGCCCGGATTATAGGCTGACTGGTCGTACACGGTGGCGTACAGGGCATGGCCCTGGATCTGGCTATTGTTGGCCAGCACGATCACGCCCGTCGGTACGACCGCGTCTGTGGTGTATCCGGGAATCTGAAGGTCGATCTGCGTGGTCGGTGAACCAATCGTTCCCGAAGAAAGCGCGTACTCCGTCAGAGTGGCTGTCGTCGTGCCGGAGACAACATACAGATAGGTGGAGGTGGAGTCGACCGCCAGGGCAGTGGGGGGGCCGCTCAAGGTGACGGTGTCTTTCGCCGTCAACACGCCGTTGGCGGCGATTGCGAAGTGGACGACCGCATTGTTGCCGGCATGGGCGACGTAGAGGTTAGTGTAGTCGGCAGAGACTGCCATCGCGACTGGATCGACGCCTCCAGAGGAGACGGTCGCGGCGCCCTTGCGGAGCGCGCCGGATTGAGAGTCCGCTGCATAGGTGTCGATTTGTCCGTTGGGGCTGTTCGCGGTCGGCGCGGAACTGGCCACGAACACGTAGTCGATGGTGACGAGCTGGCAGGCAGCCAGAAGCGTAGCCACTAGAAGGCCGATGGCAGAGACCAGAAGCAACTGACTCAAGCCACCTCGACGACGAAGGCCTGTCGCCGGGGAGCCCGATGAGCCACCCCAGCGACGAAGACCTGTCGCAGGGGACCCCGAAAATTTGCTGAACTTCATGCGCTTCCTTCATAGCGGGCCGTGCGTAAACCAAGCCCGAATCGTTCTGGTTTTGATGCCTGCAGGTATTGTAAAAGCCACCTGCAGGGTACTGATGAAACCGCTGTTGCGTAACGGCGATCGCTACGTCTTGGGTTTTCCGTGCGGAATCGCAGCAACCGCGGTCGGGTTTGCGTTGGCGCCGTAGGGAGAAGACTGCGAGTTCAACAATGCGCCGGTGCCGGTGTTGAGCTGAAAACCGGAGACGGTATTGCCGAGAAAATTCGCCGTATACACGTACTCGTTCAACGACGGATCGATTCCGATGGCTATCGGCTGCGTGCCGGTCGAGTAATTGCCCTGCGCGGTGAGTACTCCGCCATTCGACGAATAGACGGTCAAGTTCGAGTCGAGAGAGTTGGCAACGAAGACGTGATTCCCGGTCCCATCGACTGCGACGGCGGCCGGTGCGTTCCCGGTGGGGAACGGGCTTCCGGCGACGGCTGTGAGAACCCCGGCATTGGCCGAATAGGTGTAGATGTTGTTGCCGGCCGAGTCAGTCACATAGACCACGCTGCCGCTGGAATCGCTGGCAATTGCGGAAGGATCGGATCCCGCCGGAAATGGGATGCCTCCGTTCACTGGCGAGAGCGTTCCATCGCCGTTGACCGTAAAGCTGAAGATGTATCCACCTCCTGCGGTGGCATCAAAGGCGGTCACATAGAGATTGGCGCCGGAAGCCGCGGTGGTCATCGCGGTCGGTGTCAGCACATCGGTGGGATGCGCGGGCAAAGAGAGGGGCCAGTAACTGGCACTGATGCCGGTGTTGACAACAGGAGAGCCCAGCGCGTCGTTGGAGCCGATGGGGAATACAGCTACAGATCCCGAACACGGCGCAGCGGTAGAGCAAGAAGGCAGTGGCTGATACGTGTCCGCAACAAAGAGAAACTTGCCTCCGATGCTGACGGCGAGCGGAAAGACGCCGGGAGTGTTCAGTGTGTTCTGCGGATAGACTTTGCCGTCGCTGCCGATGGTGAACTGAACGATAGAGTTATCGTCCTCGTTGACGACATAGAGATTCGTATTGTCGGGCGATACGGCCTCGGCAACGGGGTTGCGTCCACCCGAAGGGAAAGGCGATGCGGGAATGTTGCGCATGTGGCCCGACTCGGAGTTGACCTCGTAGACGTCGATTTCGCCGTAACTATTGGCGCCGGCCGCCCTTGCGCTGGTTACGTAGACGAAATCGACGGTGAGTGTGCTGCAGGCAGTGAGAAATCCAGCTGCCGTCAAGCTCACCATGGAGGCCAGCACAAGCTGGCTCGACCTGTTCAACCTCATGGGCATCTTTCGTTGGGTGGAACAAGACTGCTGCTCCACAAAGTCCTGACTTAGAAATTGAATCGACTCAACAGTCCGAATTACTCCGTGAACGATTCTTGCTTAGGTCATCGGGCATTCCGGTATCGGGATACCCTGGGGCAGCGAACCCAGTGCACTGCGCACGCTGCCCTCGTTGAAGTCGGAAACATCAGCTCGTACGGCCAGAGGCTATGCACCAAGCTGCGGGACCGCTGAGCGGATAACTCTTATTCGCGGAACCATTCAGGTTGTTGAGAACTCCGGAATTTTGATCGATCAGGCGGCCATTCGCGGCGGAGTCATTGAAGTCGACCGTATAGATGTACTGGTCGGATGGATCCTCGAGCATGCACTGCGGTCCAGACCCCGTTCCGAAGGGACTGCCGGAAAGTTCACTCGGAATATGGGATGCGGGATCGAGTGTGTAGCCGGCAATTCCGCTCTGGGAGTTGGTCGAGCCGGTGTTGTTCGTGCCGGCGTTGAGCACGTAGAGGAACTTGCCCTTGTTTTCGAGCACGAGGTAAACCGGATTGGTGAGGGCGACATCATCGGGTACGGCGCCTCCCGACGTCTGTTGCAGGGCGCCGTTTGCCCCTAGTGTGAACTGGAAGATCCAGCCCGGCGCGGTGGTGGGTGTATTCGAACTGCCCACGTTGTACGTACCAGGCTCGTTGTCCAGTACGTACGCGTCACCGCCTGCGCTCACAATGGCGGTCGCTTGTGCGATGTTCAACGGCTGCGCGCTGTTCTGGTTGACCGTGAGCTGGCCGCTTGCGGCACTGTAGGTGTACGGGAAGACCGAGTCGCCGATGGCGGGAGTTCCGCTCAAAGTGAGGATGTAGCTCGACGAGAGAACGAAGTCGATGGGATTGGCGGGAACCGGGAAATAAGGCAACGGTTGTCCGCTGGCCGATGTGACTTGGGCGTTGACGATCAGCGTCAGGCGACCTGTGTTGGGATCGATTTTGAAGGCAGTGATGTCGCCGCAGGAGGTGACCCCAGCGCCGAGCGCAAGAGCGCATGTCGAGCTGTCGGGGGCGACTTCATCCAGCACGTAAATGTAATTGCCCGAGCTGTCAGAGATGATGCGAAACGGGTTGATTCCCTGGGAAGAGAAGGTCTGACCCTGCGGCGAGAGGACACCGTTGCCGCCGACTGCGAAGAGGCTGATATTGCTGCCGCTGCAGGGATCGGCGGCTGTACAATTCGCCGTTTTCGAGGCGGTCTCGCCCCGATTGAGCACATAGACGAAGCGGCCGCCGGTAAGGAGCACGGCCCGGCCTGGATTGGCGCCACCGGAGCTGATGGGCAATCCATTGATCGGGGTGAGCAGGCCTTTGTTGTGATCGATTTTGAAGCCGCTGATGATTCCGTTATTGCTGGATCCCGAATTGTTTGTTCCCGTGACCCACAGATAACCGACTGAGTAACTCTGGACGCAAGACGTAATTCCCAGGATGACGCCGGCGGAGAGGGCAATCATCAGAAGGGTCTTGCCGGATTTCGTAAACTTCATGCGCTTCCTTCATCCTGGTCGGCCAGGCCGCCAAGGTGGCTTGTTCCGCAGCAGAGCTGGGTTGGGATGGTCCCTGCTGCATTGTAAAAGGCGGAGGCAGGTTGTGCCTAGTTTGGCTTCCGCTTGTTTTTGCGCCACATCGAGCTAGCTGCCGCGATCGCGAACCCATGTTGAGTGCGTCAATTGGGCGGTTCAAGTCTCTCTGGCGCAGTTGTCCTTTGGACGCAATTCACGAACGAAATGTCAACGGTATCCGGCGCGGAATCGACTGAATTCCGGCTGTTTGCGACGAAAGGCAATCTTGAGTGTAGCAGCCCGGAGACGCACGGCGAGCGGTACTCCGGGGTGTAGGAGATGGTTACCAGACGCGGCAGGCGTGGACGGGGTACATGGGTTGCCCCTTGGTGCAGCCGAATGCCTTGCCGAACTCGTCGAAGTTCTGCACTGACCCGTTGACCCGCCACTTGCCCGGCGAATGTGGATCGACCAGGGCCCGGCGCCGCGCCTCCTGCTCGGTTTGGTTTTGGCACCAGACCTGGGCGAAGCCGATGAAGTAGCGTTGTGCCTCCGTATACCCATCGATTTTTTCATCGATCGACTTGCCCTGGGACGCGAGGGCATCCAGCAGCGCCATGTAGGCGATGCGCAGGCCGCCGTTATCGGCTGTGTTCTCGCCCAGCGTCAGCTTGCCGTTCAGCCTCTGCTCCGGTGCATCGCCATGGGCGGGCGCGGTTTCAAACCCGCTGTACTCGTCAGCCACGCAATTCGTCCGTTCGGTGAACTGCTTGCGGTCGCTTTCGGTTTGCCATTCGCGCAGATCGCCCTTGCCGTCGTACTTCGATCCCTGATCGTCGAAGCCGTGCGTCATCTCGTGGCCGATAACGACGCCGATGCCTCCGTAGTTCACCGCCGGATCGATGTGGGGATCGAAAAACGGCGGCTGGAGAATGCCGGCCGGGAAATTGATGTCGTTCATGGACGGGTCGTAGTACGCGTTGACGGTCGGCGGAGTCATGCCCCACTCCTTCTCGTTGACCGGCTTGCCTAGATGCGCGTAGTTCCACTCGCGCTCAAAGACCGTGCTGCGCTCCACGTTGCCGATCAGGTCGTTGCGTTCGACCTTCAAGCCCGCATAGCTGCGCCACTTCTCCGGGTAGCCGATCTTGTTGCGGTAGAGCGCGAGTTTCTCCTCGGCGGCCCTTTTCGTGTTCTCGCTCATCCAGGGCAGGGTCTTGATGTCTTCGCCGAGCGCCTTGTCAAGCGAAGCGACCAGCTTGTCCATGCTCTGTTTGGCGTCAGGGGGGAAGTTCTGCTTGACCCAGTCCTGGCCCACCGCTTCGCCGAGGGCACGGTCGGTGAGGGCTGTGCACTCCTTCCAGCGCGGCTGAGGCGCCTGCTGGCCTGCAAGGGTCTTTCCGAAGAAGTCGAAGTTCTCGTCGAAGAAAGCCTTCGGCAGATTGGTCGCGTTGCTGTGGATCACATGCCAGCGGAAGTAAGCCTGCCACGCGCCGGCTGGTTCTTTCGCGATCTGCTCATTCAGTCCCTTGAAGAAGTTGGGTGTGGCGACATTGAGGCTGTCGAAGCCGCCGATCTTCACATCCGCGAAATAGACGCCGAAATCGAAATCGGGCGCGAGTTTCTGGAAGTCTGTGACCGTGTAAATGTGATAGTGATTCTCCGGCTGGCGCAGATCGGTGCGGCTGGTGGATGCCCTGGCGAGCGCGGTCTCGATCTCCATCACGGCCGCAGCCTCTTTGGCGGCGTTTGCAGGGCTGTCGCCCGCCAGCACGAACATCTTGGTGACGTGGTCGACATACTGCTTCCGGATCTCTTGAAAATGCGGATTGTCGACGAGGTAGTAATCGCGATCCGGCAACGAAAGGCCGGCCTGCGAGATTTGCGCGATCTGCTTGGACGAGTCTTTTTCGTCCTGGGTCACTCCGAAGCTAAACAACGGCGCCGGGGCGCCCTCGGCTTCGAGTTCGCTCATGACCGTGGTGACCTTCGGTGGGCTGTCGAGGGCGGCGATCTGGCGGAACGCCTGTTCAAGAGGCTCCAGCCCCTTCTTTTCGACGAGGCCGGTATTCATGCAGGCGGCGAAGAAATCCCCGTACTGCGTCTGCAGAGGAGTCTTCGGATCCTTGGCGGCTGCGTCGAGCTCCTGCCAGAGAAGATAGCGGTTGCGCTCCTGCAGAAGCGAGAACGAGCGAACCCAGCGCGTCTGGTCGGAGGGAATGGGGTTGTTCTTAAGCCAGTTGCCGCATGCGTACTGGTAGAAATCGGTGCAGGGATCGGCGGTCTTATCGATCGCGGTCGGATCGAAGCTCCTGATTTCTGCAGGGGGTTCAGGCTTTTCGTTGTTGGCGCTGGTCGACTGAGCCTGCGCGAGCGCACCGGCAGCTGCAAAGAGCAGAACGGATACAAGACACAAGTGTTTCATGGGATGTCCTCGGAGAGGTCCGCAGGCAAGTCGTCGGCGGGCGAGCGAGCCGGAAGATGAGCCCTTGAGGTACCTGAACAGCCTATCTGGCACAAGCTGCGTCGCCTAGCAGGCTATCACGAGGCCGGGGTTGAATGGGGCAAGCGTTGGCGGGTGGGGCCGGTTGGGGTGCGGCGATCGGAGGAGGAAATGGAATTCACGGAAGTGAATTCGACGAGGTTCGGGATGGTTCAGCGTACCCGCGGGATGGGCGCGCGCGAGCGCCGGACCTTGACCGGGGCGAGCGTCGGCATTCCGTTCTCATCCCTCTCCTGCGTGAAGACCCACTCACGCGATTTCTTCGCCGAAGCTGCCTTGGCCAGCGACAGAAGCTTGATGGCAAGGAAGCTGAGGATCGGCGCGGAGACCAGCATCAATCCATAAGAGGGCAAGCTCGCCAGAGGCGTCGGCCAGTTGTTCTTAAGGATTGTCTCGACCATGACCGTGCCTCCGAGATCTCTTTCGAACGAAGAGAAAGGTGCCGCTCCGTTCTCGTATCCAAGAAGATTAGGGTCGATCGGCGTCATGGACAATGCGGCTTTGGTGAAGGGCAGATGGCTCCTGGGTGTCAACGCATGGCCCATTCAGGGGAGGCACGTATTTTCTTCCGAGCAATCGATACACGAAAGAGTCGATTCGATCGTCGCGTCTTAGAAGCCGGAAGAAACCGATTGGGCCCATCCCATGGCGCTTGAGAAACAACCGGCGACATATTCCTCCGACAATTTGAGCTGGTCGCAGGCGCGAACCACGGCGCCCCATGCTCCCGACTCGATCGCCCATACAAGGCGGTAGAAGGGCAGAAGGGGTCCCTCGTTGTCGAGGAGCATCGCAGTCGAATCGGGGTCCAGGGGCAAGCCGTTAAGCACGACGCTCATCGGAACCTGCAGGATGGCATCCATGAACGAGAGCAGACCGACAGTGAAAAGGTCGGCCCCAGTGTGCTCGACATGGGGCTGCAGCAGCTCGCCGAGGCGGGCACGGACCAATGCGGAAAGGATCAGATCGGAAGGGCGCCCGCTGGAGAGTTCGAACACCCCAGCCAGCCGGCACCAACGGCGCAATTCGTTCTCACCCAGCAGCACAAGCGCCTGATTGACGGTTCGGACTTCTCCGCGAATACCGAACAGCGCCGAGTTCAGATACCGAAGCAGCCGATAGAAGAGGGCTGCATCCCTCTTGATCAGATCCTCGACCTCATCCCAATGCAAGTCGGGGCGGGCGACCGACTGTAAGAGCTGCAGGTAGAGAATCCGGTTCGAGGCGATACCCGCTGTGGAAATCATCTCGGGCTTGCGAAAGAAATACCCCTGAAAGTAGTGGAAGCCGGCTCGCAGTGCGTCCTCGAAGCTCTCTCGGGTTTCGACGTTTTCGGCCAGCAGGCCGGTGTGTTGATTCCCGTGGATTCGGGTTATGCGCTGGATGTGGTCCCAGGAGGTCCGCCGCAGATCGACGGCGAGAAAGTCGGCGAGATCGATCAAGGATTCGCGCGGATCGTCGATCGCGAATCCCTCAAATGCAATTTTGTAGCCCGCCTTCTTCAAGTCACGACACGCCGCTTCG
Source organism: uncultured Acidobacteriaceae bacterium (assembly GCA_963778705.1). Taxonomy (GTDB): domain Bacteria; phylum Acidobacteriota; class Terriglobia; order Terriglobales; family Acidobacteriaceae; genus Telmatobacter. The sequence goes on along the minus strand of CAVZVM010000007.1, from coordinate 228,030 downwards.
ACTTCCGTGTCCGGAAGGGTGTCGGGGCCGATTCCCGCCACAACTTTGTCCGCGGGGAGAAAAGTCACGCTCCTTTCGAGCAGAAGGTCGCGCGAACACGAGATGAAGGCAAGCCGGTCATCGGACAGAACGTTCAGCCCCAGAAGACTCGATACTTCGATGGCCGTGCGGCTGGTTCCTTCCGCTTCTTTCCAGGCGAAATGATCGACCACCCCGGTCCGGAAGAGCAGTCTGTAGCCGATGACGGTCTCATCCGCAGCAAGAATGGGCTGCCGGGCTGCATAGCGAGCCGGTCGCGGCTGCTTGTCGACGAAGTATTCGGCCATGGTTTTCCTTCTGAAGAGATCATCGGCAAATCGGGGATGCACTGTAGTGCCGGAATGGCGAGCAGTTGTCCAGTGCGGCCTTCAAATTCATGCGCATCCGTGCAACCGATCGCGCTCGCTTGCTACACTCCACCTACTGTTCACAGGAGGTTCGTCGATGAGGTGGGGACGCATTCTGATTCTCTTCCTGGCTGTGTGCGTGGCCATCGGTCCGACTCAATCGCAGGAGAAGAAAACGACAAGCCGTTCTCTGGTACGAGCCGGCCATCTTCTCGACGTGAAGTCCGGCCGACTGCTCGACGATCAGACTGTCGTGGTGGTCGGCGATACCATTCAGTCCATCGGGCCCTCAGCATCCGTTGCCGCGCAACCGTCAGATACCGTGATCGATCTGGGGGCGATGACGCTCCTGCCCGGACTGATCGACGTCCACACCCACCTCACCATGAATCCCGATTTCGATCCCTTCCGCGAAGTCATCGATACCGACGCCAAAGACGCCATTAGCGGCGTCGTCAATGCGCGCACGACCCTGTTGGCTGGGTTCACCTCGGTGCGCAATGTGGGCGCGTCGGGCTTCGTCGACGTCGATTTGCGCGACGCGATCAACGCGGGTCAGGTGCCCGGACCGCACATGCAGGTCAGCGGCCCTTTGATCGGCATCACCGGCGGCCACTGCGATGAGAATCTGCTGCCCATCCGATACCACGCCGTCGGCGACGGCGTTGCGGACGGCATCGCGGCAGTGCAGCATAAAGTGCGGGAGAACATCAAATACGGAGCCGATTTAATCAAAATCTGCGCCACGGGCGGCGTACTCTCCAAGGGCGACGATCCGCAGGCCTCGCAATACACGCTTGAGGAGATGCAGGCGATTGTCGCCGATGCGCATCGTCTGGGCAGAAAGGTGGCGGCTCACGCCCATGGAGCGCAGGGGATCCTATGGGCGACAGAGGCGGGCGTCGATTCCATCGAGCACGGCAGCTACATCGACGACGCGGGGATTGCGGAGATGAAGAAGCGCGGCACCTATCTGGTTCCGACGCTCTATCTCGAAGACTGGATGATCGAATCCGGACATCTTCCGGCCTTTTATCACCAGAAGATGGTCGACGTAAGCGCGGTCGCCAAGAGCAACATCAAACGCGCTATTCAGGCTGGCGTGAAGGTCGCTCTGGGAACCGATGCGGCCGTTTATCCGCACGGATTGAACGCCCACGAGCTCGATGTCTACGTCAATCAGATGGGCATGAGCCCGCTGGCAGCACTGCAGACGGCCACACTGAATGCCGCGGACCTGATGGGGTGGAGTGCGAAGACCGGATCGATTGAGCCCGGCAAATGGGCCGACCTGATCGCCGTGGAGAAGAATCCGCTGGAGGACGTTCGCGTGCTGCAGGATGTGAAGTTTGTGATGAAGGCTGGCGTGGTGTACAAAGGCGGCAAGCCGTAGGCGGGAATTCCCCTCGCTGTCTCTCCACGGTCAGCAAAAGTCGATGCGAACTCATCTGCACATCGGATTGCGACTTATCGCGTGGATCGCTCTGTGCACCTCGCTTAGCGCGCAGGACGTGCATATCCGCGTCTCGCCCGATGTGAAGACGGGCATCGAGGGCACCACCGAATTCCCGACGATCCAGATGGCGATGGATCACCATCCGTTCCCAAGTGTCGGTCCAGACGGAAACTTGGGCCGTGTCTACATCGAGATCGCGCCTGGCACCTATCACGAGCGAGTGATCGTGACGCAGAATCACCGCAACATTACGCTGCTGGGGATGGGGAAATCGCCCGCCGATGTCGTGATCACCAACAGCCTGAATGCGAAACAGGCCGGTGGGACCTTTTTCACGGAGACAGTCGAGATCAACGGCGACGGCTTCGAGGCTGACAACCTCACGTTCGAGAACACTGCCGGCAACACTGGACAGGCCGTCGCCGCCGCTGTGCGTGCCGACCGGGTCGTCTTCAAACATTGCCGGTTTCTCGGCCACCAGGACACGCTCTTTGCCGACTATGGCCGGCAATATTATCTCGACTCCTATATAGAGGGCGGCGTCGACTTCATCTTTGGCAATGCTGCGGCGGTCTTCGATCGCTCGGAGATTCACGCCAACGGCTCCGGCTATCTGACTGCGCAATCGCGGACGTCGCCCGATCAGGCGACTGGCTATGTCATCCTGAACAGCCGCATCACCAGCGGCATCGATCGCGCCGCGTCGCGCGACACGATCAGCCTGGGCCGTCCGTGGCGACCTTATGCGCGGGTCGTCTATATCGATACGGAATTACCTGCCGATGTGATTCCCGAGGGCTGGAATCTCTGGGGCCGTACCGGCGAGACGCCGCAAGCCTATTACGCGGAGTTCCACTCGACCGGGCCCGGTGCGAATCCGAAGGCTCGCGTGCCGTGGTCGCATCAGCTCACCGCGCGTGAGGCCGCGCAATATGAGCCACGTATTTTTCTTTCCGGCAAGGATCGCTGGAACCCGGAGGCGGAAGCGGCGAAGCTGCCGTAGGCGTCGTGGCAATCTCCTACACTGCTCGGTGTCCTTTATCTTTACAGCGCCGCCGCCGTCCTGCCACACTAGGGAGTGGACACCCAAACAATCGTCATCCTCGACTTCGGCTCGCAGTATACGCAGCTGATTGCGCGGCGCATTCGCGAACAGAACGTCTTCTCCGTTGTTCTTCCCTGCACGGCTCCACTCGACGAAATCCAGGCCTATAAGCCGATCGGTATCGTGCTTTCCGGCGGGCCTTCGTCGGTCTATGACGCGGATGCTCCGGCGGCCGATCCTGCTCTGCTCAAGCTCGACGCGCCCATGCTCGGCATCTGCTATGGACTGCACTTCATCGTGCACCACATGGGCGGCAAGGTGCGCACCGCGCCCAAGCGCGAGTACGGGCACGCCGACGTAACTATTGAGGATACTGGTACGCCGCTCTTCGCGGGCCTGGGCGAATCGATGCATGTCTGGATGAGCCACGGCGACGAGGCACTTGAATTGCCGGCTGGATTCCATCGAACCGCGGTCACCTCGAACGCCCTGGCCGGCATCGCCAACGAAGACCGCCGTATCTGGGCAGTTCAGTTCCATCCCGAGGTGCACCATACGCCGCTCGGTCCGCAACTCCTCAAGAATTTCGTCTTCGCCATCTGCGGCGGGCGAGGCGACTGGACGCCGGCGCATTTCATTGAGTCAACGGTCAACTCGATTCGGCAGAAAGTCGGCTCGGGGCATGTCATCTGCGGGCTCTCAGGTGGAGTGGACTCCTCCGTGGCAGCGGTGCTGGTGCATAAAGCGATTGGCAGCCAGCTCACCTGCATCTTCGTGAACAACGGTGTGCTTCGTAAGAACGAGTTCACCAGCGTGCAGAAGAATCTGCGCGACAAACTGGGCCTGAATATTGTGGCCGTGGATGCCGGCCAGCGGTTCTTGTCGAAACTCGCCGGAGTCACCGATCCCGAGAAAAAGAGAAAGATCATCGGTGCGGAGTTCATCGCGGTCTTCGACGACGAGGCCAATCGCATCGCCAAGGAAACCGGGGGTGTCGACTGGCTGGTGCAAGGCACGCTCTATCCCGACGTGATCGAATCGTCGAGCGTGAAGGGCCCGAGCCAGACGATCAAGAGCCATCACAATGTAGGCGGCTTGCCTGAGCGTATGAAGCTCAAGCTGATCGAGCCGCTGCGTGACCTGTTCAAGGATGAAGTCAGGCGCATCGGCCGCGATCTCGGTATGCCGGAGGAGGTTCTTGGACGTCAGCCGTTCCCAGGTCCCGGACTTGCCGTGCGGATACTCGGCGAAGTCACCCCGGAGCGCATCGCGCTGTTGCAGGAAGCCGACGACATTGTCGTCACCGAGATCAAGGCAGCGGGACTCTACAACAAGATCTGGCAGAGCTTTGCCGTGCTGTTGCCAGTGATGAGTGTGGGCGTGATGGGCGATCAACGCACCTACGCGTACACCGCTGCTGTCCGTGCTGTGCACTCTGAAGACGGGATGACCGCCGACTGGGCTCCATTGCCTCACGAGGTGCTGAAACGCATTTCAAGCCGCATCGTAAACGAGGTCCGCGGAATCAACCGCGTGGTCTACGACATTACCTCGAAGCCGCCCGGCACCATCGAGTGGGAATAACCACCTGTGGTGGGGCCAACTGCGGGACTGGCCGTCCACTGCGCCTTCGGCGCGGTTCGAACTCGGGTTGAGTATGCGGCCAAGCGAACCGGGCCAGTTCAGCTGGGGCGCTCTAGCGGAAAGAGCCCCAGAGGCTTCCGCAGAAACGCATAGGCGACCAGGAGCAGAGCTGTTCCAGAACCGATAAACAGAGCTGCCACCAGGGCGATCCGGCTCATGGGCGCATTTCCCGAGTGACTCTCGATGAACTCTGCCGCGACCAGCAGCGCACCCATCGCAGCGCCAGACAAACCTGCAAGCATCCACCCGAGCGCAGGACGCATTTGGGCGATTGCTCGTGGCTCATTGGGGAAGGTCGAATCGGCGTCGGGAAGCAACGCGACGACGATGCCGGCCTGCGGGGCCGCAATGAGCACGAATCCGAGAACGATCGCGAGGAAATGAAGTGGTACCGACTGGATGATGCTCTCAGGAAAGAAGCAAAGGATAAGGATCGATACGACGAATGTAACGAGGGTTCTCCGCATTGCTCCGGGTTGCGGAGCGCCCGACAGATTGCTGGCCGAACGCCGGATCATAACGGCGACCAGCAACGCGAATGCCGCCAAACTTCCAAGAAGAAGGACGAGCAGGCGGGATTCCGGTTTCCCCAACCACTGTGCAGAGTGACGTGCCATCGCGAGCGAGTTGGCGGCGACGGTGATCAGGATGCCAGCGGGCAAGGCCATTTGTGCACGCGCGAGATAGAGGGAGCTTGCGCCCGTGGCTCCGTGTCGTGCGCCCAGCCGCAGGGTGCGGAACAGAACCAGGCCCGCAATGAGAAAGGTCGCAATGTAACAGTAGGAGCCGATTGCGTCCCAGGGGTCGTCACCGAAAGGAACAATCGGCGCGAGCGAGGGGTCATGTTTCGCGAACATGAAGAACCAGGAGAATGTCGCCGCAAGCATCAATACGGCCACTGCGGTTAGCTTGAGCCGTCCATTCATGTCCGGCTTCCAAAAGAGAGTTGTCGAACCACGGTCTAGCGTCCAGCCGGCGACAGCACCGGCGCTCGCAAAGGGGTCGTATCAATCTCGATCCGGGTGTCTCTGGGAAAGATCACATCGCGTCCGGAGCGAAGGAAGTTTTCGTAGAGCGAGAGAGACGCGGCGTAGTAGCCCAGTCCGGCAGCCAGATTGCGATTGGAGGCGGTAAGGCCGACGATACGGCCAACAAGGCCAAAACCATTGGAAGCCACGCCATTGTCCACCGTCATGTTTCCGTCCTGATCGAGAGCTCGACCGGCAAGCACGGTCAACAGCAGCGGAGCGATCACGCTGGACTGTTTTTTGGGGCTTATCGTGCCCTCCGCATCGAGCGAGAGATTCTGCGTCTTCTCTGTTGCCGCCCCGGCCAGCGCACCCTCGACCGGACGGTTGAAGCCCTCGGGGAACCGCACCTGCTGAAACGTGAACCGGAGTTTCCCGTTTCTGCCAAAGGAGCGGGCCGCATTTGCAGCGGTCACTTTGCCGATGAGCGTTGCCCCCTGTGGGACGACGAGTTGCTTGTCTTTGTCGTAGACGGGCTCGACCACGAGCGCCTGCACGGAGTCTCCTGACCGCGCCGTTGCCGAGGTCAGGTCGCGCGTCAGCTGGGCATGAACGGACCAGACTTCGTGCCTGCCTGCGGCAACTGACGGCTGTGGAGCCGGATTGGCGGGGGAAGTCTGCGGAGGCAGTTCGAAAGGCGCGGTCAGTTCGAAAGACCATGCCGTGTGCGCTTCAATACGTTCGGGGTGAAATGGCAGCTGGTGATACAGGAACTGGAGCGCACGATCGCCTTTTCCGGGCGCGGTGAAATACGCAATACGATCATGCAGGTTACTCCTGGCTTGTGCCCATTCTTTGGCGAAGAACGATCGCTTCGGTGAAACGCCGGGCGCAGTCAGGTGCACCACAGGAGCTCCTCCAGTCGCTATGGCCGCCTCGATCTTTTGAGGACCCGTCGGCAACGTCAATTCATCGAAGCGAACTTCGGCAGTATGGAACGGCGTGAAATCGCCGCGCAGGCGGGCATGCCAGCGGGTCTTCGAGTCCGGGTCAAGCGCTACGACTGTTCCGTGCAATGTGGTGTTTTCAGGGACGACAAGTCTGCCATCTGCGTAGATAGGGTGCAGTAGCTTTCCTTCGATCGTTTCGCCGGCCCGCATCGGATAATGCCGCAAGGTTTCCACCTGCAAGGAGGTTCCCTTGGGGAGCTCCCGGCTCGCAGGCGCAGCGGGCTGTTGTCGAGGAGCCGGCTCGAGAGTCTGGTCCGGGCGATGCTGCAGCGTCTGCGCATGCGACAAGAACTGGCACCCTATCGCGGCCGTAACCAGGACGAGGCCAGTTCGACGAACAACAGAAAACGGCATGAGGGGAAGACTCCAAAGTTCAGTATGTACCGTCTGAGACGGCGTTGCCAGAGAAACGAGAGCGCGCTAGCTTCGCAGTGCTGCAACCTCGCGGGTCAGTGCATCGAGCTTGCTCAGCAGTTCCGCGTGCCGTTTGTCGGCGATCGACGGATCGAATGCCTCGACGTAGAAAGTGCCATTCGGCTCCAGTTCGCAGCGCCTGACCTCGTGTACGTGCTCAAATCCCTGGCGATGGATGACCTCGATCAGCTCCTCCAGAGTCAGCGACTCGCGCTCCAGCATCTTGCGATCGACTTGGCCATCGTGAACCAAGACTGCGGCGCGGCCTTCCAACATTCGGGTAAGGCGAGGCGATCGGAACAAGATGCGGACGACCACCCAGTTGATCCCCAGCAGGCTGAAGGCGCCGATGATGCCGCCGGTGACGGAATTGTCATCTCCGATGATCGCGTTCTGGACTGTATTCGAGAGTGAGAGCAGAACAACCAGGTCGAAAGGATTGAGTTGGGCCAACTCACGCTTGCCGAACAGGCGAAGGAGCAGCACGAGCACGAGGTACACGATGACAGGGCGAAGCAGCTTCTCGAGGAAGGGAAGCGGCAGCTGAAACATATGGTCGAAGATCTGCGGGGTGGCCATGGCCCCGAGCATAGCCGGAGTCAGGGCTTTTTCTCCAGTGTCAAATTTACGTCGACCGAGCGCGCGTCGTCGTTGGGGTGCAGCGTGTACTTGAAGCTGACGCCGGAGAATACCTGTTCCAGGGCTGGATTGACTCCATGCATGCTGAAGAACCCGGAGATTGCGCTCTCGTTAAAGACCGATCCGGTGGGCATCTTCCAGGCGGCCAGCATGGCGGCACGCAGATCGTCTGTCACGTTGTCGATGCTGAGCTTGCCCATGGTGTACGCAGGGCCGGGATCGACCGATACGAGATAGCGGACGGTTTTGCTGGCGTGGTCGACGGTTGGAGCCGGTTGAATCTCGGCTTTAATGTAGCCGTGGTCGCGATAGGTCTGCTCGATAAATTTCCAGGCTTCGCGCAGGCGTGCGCCGTCGGCAACGTCGCCGGGCCGGAAGTGGAACTGGCGGTCGAAGTCTGCCTGGGCGACCAGCAGTCCCGGAGCAAGCTGGATGCCCGCGAGCTTGTATTGCACACCGGGCACGATCGACACCCGCAACGGAATACGAATAATAGTCGGCGTCACGACCGGCTTCAGATTCGCAGCGACGTGGACCACAGGTTCCGGATAGCCCTGGTCTTTGTAGTACGCCGTGAAATCAGATTCGATCTCGCGGGGCGTGTTCTCCGCATCGTAGAGAGTCCCTGGAAACTTCACGAGGATCGCCGAGGCCTTTGGATCGAGCGCAACGATGGCTCCTTCGGTGCGAAGGTCGCCCACCAGGACCGAAGGAGAAACAATGGAGAAGGAGACGGCGACGGGTTTATGAAGCACCGGGTCATTGAATAGCGAGGTCGCCACCGACGCTTTGATGTTCTGCGCCGCAAGCATTTGCTCCAGTGCAGCGCGAATGCCGTCTGTCAGTGCACCCTGCGCCGGAAGTACGCCGTGATACAGCGGAAGCTGGCGATGAAGTTTGTCGTCGAGGTCTTTGCCGGCGGGGAAGGGAAGATTGTTCAGCCGAATGGGCAAAAGCCCTGACGCGGGCGCCAATTGGAAGATGAGGTCTTGTCCATCGAACTTGAAGGACACAGAGGAGAACATGCCGGTATCGACGAGCCTCTGCGCGTAGTTGTTCATCTCCGCGTAGCTCAGAAGGGTGCCCGGCGTCAGATGCACCGTATTCATCAACTCCTGATCGGAGTACTCAGGAGCTCCCGTGAAACGGATCGACTTGGGCTGAAAGTTCTGGCCGAGAGACGACAAGGCTGCGAAGGCGAGCAGAAGCGCGGCCAACGACTGTAGGGGGATACGGGTCATTCTGTGCCGAGCTTAGCAAAGCGCCGACGTATCCCAATGAATTTCTACCACCGCTTCAGGACGAAAGTAAGGCGTGTCGGGCGCTTGCCTGGGTCGCCCGATTCTTGTTCAGTGGACCTTGTAGCTTCCGTAGGCGATCTCGAAGAGTCCGTGGCGCACGGAGTAGGCGATGGTCTGGCTATCCCCACCCGGGACGACTTCGTTGAGAATGAAGCTGTCAACAGGCAGCACGTATTCTTTGCCATCGACGACGATCGCGCTGTAGTCGACGCGCACCGCTTCCTGATGGACATAGTCGGACGGCTTGAGCTCGGCAAACGCGACGAGCCGGAGGATGGCGCCAGAATCGGGATCGATGGCCAGCTCTCCGTGGTATCCCACGGTCTTCTTGAAGGGCCTCCAGGTGGTAACGGATTGAATCTCGCCGGGCACAGGGTTGAAGGCTCCCCCCGCATTGGCCACACCGGTGGCTGTGTCGGTTTTTGGAAAGCAGCAGTAACTCACGTCGTAGTGCGATTTCTTTTTGTCGACTACGAAGGAGAAGACTGCCACCCGCTTTCCGTCGACGGTCTCCCACCGTTGCCATTTAAGGTTCCCGCCCTCCGAGGCTTCGTGGACCAGGTCCTTCAGAGGAATCAGCAGGCCGGGGGGTGAAATCTGGCCACTCTGACCCCAGGAGGACTTGGTCTTCGCCGGCGGCTTCTCCACGCCTTTGTCCATGTCCACTGCCTCCGTTTGCGCGTCCGCGAGACGTGCGAAGGAATTGGGGCCGTTCACCGTGAGACCCACAGAGGTACTGGTGTTCACGACGTCATCCTGGTAGCGTGCGGTCGTTTTCGTCGCCGAGAAGGAAGGCAATTGGGAGAGCGTGTTCGCCGCATATCCCGTGGCTTTATCGAGGATCGCTTTTTGGGCGGCGGCATCGGGCGCAGGTGGATCGGCAGGGTTGGCAACCGGAGGCAGGAAGGCACTGCGGCCCTCGAGAACGGACAACTGCTCGAGCGACACGGTGCCCGGAAGATACTGCATCAGGTCGCTTTTTTCGCGGGCCGTCAGTTCTTCGGTTAGCTCTACTTCTTTGAGACGCGTTGCAAACTCGTCATCCGATTTGCCGGCTTGCTGAAGCGAGACAAGCGCCTGTTTCAGCTGTTCCACAGTCATCTTGGTTGCTGCCTGGGCCGATGTTGTGACAAGTAACAGACATAGACAAAGCCATCTTTGCATGCTCATCGTTCGTTGCTTCTCCATTCCGTCGCGGCAGCGGCTTCGCGAAGTCAGAAGTGAGGCAAGATGCTACTTTGCTGCCTGCAACTCGTAGTCCCTGTATTCCGAGGTGAGCAGTGTGCGGCGTGTTGTGTACGTTGCCGCGCCCGAGTCTCCATTGGGAACTACCAGGGTATTGACATAGGTTTTGACTGGAAGAATGTACATCTGGTTATTCACTCTTGTCGGTGAAAAATCGATGCGCGTATCCACTTCATGTACGACGTCAGACGGTTTCAGTTCGGCCTGGACGATCAGGCGAACGACGATTCCCGACTGGGGATCGACGAAGAGTTCGCCGTGGTAGGGAGCCGTGGCTTTAAAGTCATGCCAATTGGTGTTGGTCTGGAAATTACCGGTTACTCCTCCCCCGTTCCCACCTCCGCCAAGCGCGAGTGCCGAGGTTGAGGTATAGAAAGTTGCGATTCCGGTCTGGTTGATGTTGGGAAAGCAGCAGATGTTCACATTGAGATGGGAGGTTTTGTAGGGCACGGAGAACGCGAATACGGCAGTTCTCTTGCCGTTAATTGATTCCCAGCGCAGCCAATGAATGTTTTCCGCGATGAGCGCCTCGTGGAACACTTCGGTAAGGCTAGGATCCGGATTCATGAGGGCGATCATTTTGTTGGCGCCCCATGCGGGGCGGTCCTTTTGGTCGGGAAGCTTTTCGGCCCCGTGGCTCAGGGAGATCTGCGTTTCGGATGAGTTGATGTAGTGCACGAAGCTGGCTGGATTTGAGAAACCGGAACCGACGACTACATCGGCGGCGCCACCCTGTATGCCTGAGCTTGCGGCTAAGGCCTCGACATTATCTTGAAACCGGAGGGTCGTCTTTGTGACCGTCAGGCTGGGAAGCCGAGCATAGGTTCCGGTCACATAGGCGGCGGCCTTATCGAGGATTGCCTTTTGCGCCGCGCTGTCCGGCGCTGGTGCGGGCGGCAGGTCCGATTCCGGTGGGATCAGATCGGCGCTGCGCGCCTCAAGAACATAAATCTGCTCGGTTGAGAGAGGGCCGGGCACATGGCCGACCAGACCGACCATCCGGCTGCGCGTGAGTTCCTCACTGAGTTCAAGCTGTTTGAGCGCGACAGAGATCTCGGTGTCGGATTTCTTCTCCTCCTGCATGGAACGAAGGAGATCTTCGAGTTGAGCCACGGAGATCTTCTTTGCGCACCAGGCATTCGGTGCGAGGAGGAGAAGAGTCAAGATAAGGGCGGTAGATTTCATCGCTCTCATCCTTTCACGAGAACGGCGCGGCCGGATGTGATCCGTAACCGCGCCCCCGGATGCCGGTTACTGACCAGCTACCTGATAGTCCTTGTACTCCGACGTAAACAGGGTACGGCGCACCGAATATTTGCCGGCGGAGCCCGAATCCCCGTTGGGCACCACTTCGGTGTCGACGATTGTCCGTACGGGGACGACGAAGGTTTTGCCGCCGGCGGTGACGGGGCCGTAGTCGATCCGTTCATCTACCTGATGAACAACGTCGGAGGGTTTCAATTCCAGTTCGGTGATCAAGCGAACCACAGCGCCTGAGTCGGGCTCGATGAAGAGCTCTCCGCGATATGGGATGGACGAGTTTTTGAAGTGGATGTCATAGGTCGTGTTGGTCTGGAAGTTTCCGGACGCCCCGCCGCCTCCTGAGCCGTGCGCGCTGGCTGTTGACGCGGAAGAGAAATTCGCAACGCCGGTTTGGCTGACGTCGGGGAAACAGCAGACGTCGACGGCGAGACGCGCCTTTTTCTTCGGAATATCGAAGGAGTACACCGCCGCCGGCTTGCCGTTGATCGTCTCCCAACGAACGAATTTGATGTCGCCGTAACCCTGTGCCTCTTCAAAGACGCTCGCGAGGCTCGGATCGGGTGTCTGCAGTGCGATCATCTTGTTTGCACCCCAGGGTGTCTTGTCCTTCTCCGAGGGCATTTTCTCTGCACCATGCTCGCTCCCGACCTTTGAATCGGTCGAGTTGATGTAGTGAATGAACTGATAGGGACTTACGAAACCGGAGCCGGTCGTTACATCGGTCGCACTGCCATGAATTCCTGAACTGGCCGCGGCGGCCTCCACATTGTCCTGGAAGCGGATAGTGGTCCTGGTGGCCGAGAGTGCAGGCAGTTGCGTGTATGTTTTGGCGACATAGTCTGCAGCCTTGTCCAGAATCGCCTTCTGCGCTGCGGCGTCGGGCGCCGCGGAGGTGGGAATATCGGACGCGGGAGGCGCCAGCATCGCGCTGCGCGCTTCAAGCACGTAGATCTGCTCCGTGGATAGCGGACCGGGCACATCCGCAACGAAGCTGTTCATGGTAGTTCGGGTGAGTTCTTCACTCAGTTCCAGTTGTTTGAGGGCATTGGCTACGTCTGCATCGCTCTTCCCGGATTGATGCATGCTGCTGAGCGTTTCTTTGAGTTCCGCAACCGTGACTTTCTTGGCGCTCCAAGCCGGCATAGTTGCCAGGGCCAAGATTAAGAGCATTCCCCAATGTTTCATCGATTCCTCCCTTGGTAGTTCTGAGGCGGACTCTTTCGGCGAGCGAATGTCCGCATGTTATCCGACTTCATTTCCGATTCGGTTTCACCCTCCCTGACCGCTCATTGCGGACGACGGAATGGTGACAGAGCCCATGCGTCCCGAGTTTTCGTCGACCACGAGCACGCGCAGTGAAGCCATGCCTGGCCGGGCGACAACAAAATGCTCGAACGGCACGCCCTCGGGTATTAGCTTTTCGTAGGTAGAAGACTTGAGCTTCAAGCCAAGTGTTTGCCCGACGACGTGAGCGTGCAGGCCCGCGTCGTCGCGCTGGATAAAGAAAATGTCCAGCCTGTCCATCCAACGGCCGGCTTGCTCCTGGAGGCCGAGATCTTTTGCAGCGATATTGATCTTGACGTTCGCGCCGTCGCTGGCAGCGGACACATTCGCCGAGACGGCGATCTCGCTGACATCGCCCGAGCGCCAGATCGCCTGCTGAAAGCGTTCCTTCAGCGTGACGGCTTCCTTTTCGAAGACATAGCCGGTCCGGTAGCTGAGTGTGAGCCCGCGCCTTCCGGTTGGTTTGATGCTGATGGTGTGGTATTGCCCGTCCGCCGGTCCCTGCGGCGAAAAACTCAGCATGTAGGTAGCGTGCCCGTCGGCGACGATCCGGTCGAGCTGCGCTGTCAGGTCGCCGGAGCGCCGGATGACGCGTCCGCCTGTGCCGGCGGCAACTTCTCGCACCGGACCCTGGACCGGGTGCAGATCCTGGCTCACGGCAGCGTCGATGCGGCCCGGCGAGGTGTCGCGGTTGACGGGAGCAACCGCACTGCCGCCTCCGCCAGCCGACGCCGCGGTGGCTGCATTCTCGGCCGTAGCGGGAGCCAGCTGCACATTGCTGTGCTGCAGATCGGCGCTGACCCCACCGACCTCGAGCTGAGAAACATCGAAGGGATAAACAGCGGCGTGCGCCTCGTTCATCGCCTCCTGGGCATGGAGCGCGTAGGCGGAGTTGTCTTTCGAGGACTTGTCGACGCCGACGTTCTGGTCCTGCCAATCGGCCAGGACGTTATCGCTCGAGACCCAAACCAGTTTCTTGTGACCCGGGATCGACGCGAGATGGCGCGCGACCTGGGCGAGAATGATGAACGACGCGCGTGTCGGATCGTCGCCCATCTTCAAGAGCTGCGGATCGACCGGTTGGTCGGCATCCGCGACATCGTTATGGTTTCCGTTGACGGAGTTGAGGTCGGCCACATTGTGGACCTCGTCGAAGTGCTGGCGATTGCGTGTCTCCTCCTCCTGGGCTTGTGCGAGGGACTGCGCCGAGGGCATGAACTTCTGCATGCGCGCGATCAGGGCTGCGTGATCGGTCGTCACTTCGGTCAGAACACGGAAACCAAGAGGGGTCATGGTGTAGAGCCCAACCCGCTCTCCCGGAGCAAGGGAATTGAGGAATTTGAGAATCGCGCCTCGCGTGTAGCTGAGGTCACTCCAGGCGATGTGTCCTTCGTCGATGACGAGAATCGTCGACCCGATGTCCGACGCGGACGGTTGGGATGCGCCGATTGCCTCGGTCGCCCGGTTGGAGAAGCTCGGCTCCTGCTCTTCCGGCGTTGCTGTCGCGGGGGCATCGGATGTCGGTTTGGGTGTCGGGAGCGATCCAGCGTCCGCCAGGCCGAAGGAGCGGAGCTCCTGTTTATGACCGTTGTCGAAGATCTCGACGTCGTCCGGCTTCAGGTCGGTGACCGGATGACCTTTCTTGTCATAAGCGACAAGGCCCACATCGACGAGCCGCGACGTTACCTTCAGCGAATAGCCGTTGGCATCCGGTTGAGGCGTATTGGCAGGTTCATCGGGCACGCCGCTCGCAGCGCTCATGCTGACCTCGGGGATCGCAGGTTCAGCGGGGGCGGGCGGTGCCGGAGGCGGCGCGATGGGCTGGGAAGAAGCAGCGGTGAGTGGCTCGGATGATCCTGCGCCGGCGGGAAGAGGTGCAGGAGCCGCGCTCGATTCCGGGTTCGTGCCCATTGCCGGCTGGTTGGCATCGGCTGGTCCGGTTGCCGACTCCGGAGGAGCGCTTGCTGCGGAGCTTGCCGCGTCGGTCAAAATACGCACCGTCGAGCCGAGACGGTGATAGTTCGCGAAACGCGTCTCGTTGATCAGCAAGATGGGCTGTTTCTCGCCGCCCGCTGCGGGGCTTGCCCACACGGGGCCCTCCGACTGATTTGGGCCGCCACTCGACCGATTCATATTGAGACTTGCGAGGTCTCCGTCCTCCATAGACAACGCAAGGCTATGCACCGGACAGAAGTAGGACTGGTCACCGATCGACACCCGTCCATACTCGATTGCCGTAGCTGCGCGCGATAGCGGATCGGAGTGGTCCAACTCCGCTTCGATGGTGATGCGCACGACCGTTCCAGTAGCCGGATCGATCGAGATAACGCCGTGGTAGCCGGGTGTTT
This sequence comes from uncultured Acidobacteriaceae bacterium, assembly GCA_963778705.1. Classification (GTDB taxonomy): domain Bacteria; phylum Acidobacteriota; class Terriglobia; order Terriglobales; family Acidobacteriaceae; genus Telmatobacter. The sequence goes on along the minus strand of CAVZVM010000007.1, from coordinate 213,027 downwards.
CGACGAAGGGACGGAGCTTGACCGAATTGGCCAAGTAGGGAGACGGACCCTGTCTGCCCCGCTCGCCGCTGTAGTTGACGCGAGGGCTGCCGATCGATTCTGCGTCGCGAATGCAGCAGTAGTTCACACCGTAATGAGAAACTGCCTGGGGCACGGAGTAGCGGAAAACGGCGACCAGGCCGGGCTGTACCGCAGCTGGCCCGTTACGAGCCTTGAGTTGAATCGGGTCCGTTTCTTCCCAGTGGCTGAAGGTGATCTTGCCCTTGGCTGTGTCTGAAAGGACTACAAACAGGGCGGGTCCGAATTCTCCCCAGCTGCGCAAACCGAGTTCCTGCTGTGCGCCCTGGGCCGGTGCCGCTGCATCCGCGGGCGTATCCTGAACCTCCTTGCCATCGCGGAAGGTGACCTGGCGGCTGAAGGACCCCACAGGCTGCAGGCCTGCCCGAACCGGCCAGTCGCCCTTCACAAGCACGTGAGGACCATCGTCGAACCGGTTCGTGACGCGGGTGACAAAGAAGTTCGGCATTCGAGACCAGGTTTCCACCGAATACGCCCGCGCGGCGTCGAGCATGTGCTCCTGAGCGTCCGTGCCGGGAAAAGCGGTGGCCGGAAGCTCGTTGGCCGGGGGATCAAGAAACGCCGACTGGTCCGAGAGAAGTTGCAAGGCGAGCGCGGTGCGAGGTCCCAGCTTGTGTGCGGCAACGAAACGGCCGAGGGCGTGCTCCGTAAGCCGTTCCGTCATTTCGAGTTCGCCAATCTGATGTGCTGCATCGAGATCGGGGCGATGGGCGGCATCGTCCGTAGCCAGCACTTCGTCAAGCTGCGCAACTGTCACCCGGCGCGCCGCAGATGTCGACAAAGCGCTAGCTCCGATCAAAGCTGCGAGCATCAGCCTTCGCATCATGAACCACCCGGGCTTTTGCGGTTACTCTGCATCATGAAGAGACGTCTTGAGCGACCGCGGTGGCGAAGTTCAGCGGAAGAAAATCGCTTCTCTTCGACGTTGGACAGGACGAACGCCGCGAAAGGCAAGAGAACTTGCACAAGAACTTTACACACTGCGGATAACAATCGACAATCGGCAGGTCACGAACCTGGCCGGGACAATTCTGAACCCCGTCGCGGTTCGCCAAGGTTCTGCTAGAGTGGGACTTGCCGGGCCCCCGTGCACGATCGGAGCGAGCCCTGTGTACGGTCGACATGGCAAAGACAGGACTTTTTCGGAGATTGGCGCCCAATCCGACGTCTCATGCAGCGGAATCCCTTTTTGCTGCCCTTTGCCCCTTCCGTGTTGAGCCAGTTTTCGACGAGCGGGTCTGGGGCTTCCGCGATCTGCGCCCCTGGTTCGACTACGTGGTGGCAGACGCCCCCGAGGGGCAGGCCGCGGGCCCGCACCGGTTGCCGATCGGCGAAGCCTGGTTGACCGGTGACGCCTGCCGGATTGCCACGGGACCGCACACGGGGAAGACGCTGGCCGCGCTCTTCGCTGAACAGCCCGGTCCCCTGCTTGGCAAGAACGCTCCATGGACCGACTCGCCGCTTCTGATCAAAGTACTCTTCGCCCGAGAGAAGCTCAGCGTGCAGGTTCACCCCGACGACGAGATGGCACGGAAGTACGGTCAACCTCGCGGCAAGACCGAATGCTGGTACGCACTGAGCGCCGAGCACAGTGCACGCGTAGCCCTCGGACTTAAACCTGGGGTCTCGATTGAAGATGTCCGGGCTGGGATTCGTGACGGCACGCTCGAGGATGACCTGCAGGTGCTGCCCGTGGCGGCGGAAGACATGATCTTCGTCGATGCGGGCACAGTGCACGCTATCTGGCCCGGCTCGATCCTGCTGGAGACGCAGCAGAACTGCGACCTCACCTACCGTATGTACGACTATGGGCGGCCGCGTGAGCTGCACGTCGACAAGTCTCTGGAGGCGACGAAGCTGACCACGCGCGCCGGCAAGGTCTCTCCCCGCGTCCTGGGCGATCGCACCATCCTCATCGATCAGGACTACTTCTGCGTCGAACGCATCCCGGTCAGGTTCAGCCGTTCGAGCACAACACTACCTTCGCCGGACGAGGGGTCACCAGGACTGGCGTATCTCTTCGCCGCGGCGGGTTCGGCGCGTATCACCAGCCCAAGCTTCGGCGAGATTGAGTTGCCCCCGCGCGGCATCGTCGCCGTTCCCGCATCGTCCCCCGTATTTGCCGTGCAGGATCTCGGCGATCTCGACCTGATGCGCATCTCGCCTCGCTGGCCTGCGCGCTAACCGGTGAGCCATAGCGGCACACAGCCCATCCATCGACAGGTTCCAGGCTTTTCGACAGACCCAAGGACGGTCAGGCGCCGAACTGGCGCAGGTGATGATCGAGGTGTTTGTACATCAGGATTGCCCATTCTTGGGGAGTGAGACGGCCAAAGAAGGGATGGGGGCTTGAGGAGCAGGCTGACGGACCGCCGGCGGCAAAGCGGTCGATCTGACCACAAAGCCGCTCTCGTTCCTTGATGAGATCGCGCAGGTCTGCGATGACGAGGTCCGGCGACGTGGGCGAATTCCGGCGCATTGGTTCGTCATCCCGCATGACCAATGGTTTGATGAAATGCCCGACGATACGCCCGATGAAGAGTCGAGGTGGATGGCTATCGCCGAGCGCCCACTCCATGGCAATCGAACAGTGGGCCACGGCCTGGGGCGCGTTCATTTTGCCCCAGAGTCGCGGACTTTCAGCTTGAAGTTGCGACAGACGTGTTTTCACTTCGGCGACACGCGCAGCGTCGTAGAGATTCTTCATGCGAAGTCGACGACCTCCGTCGGACGTGTATCTTTCAATCGAATCGATGAACGCTATGGCCTTGGCGGCCCCATCGGCTTTTCGTGAATGATCATCCACAGTGTGCCGAACTTGTCGCGGAGCTGTGCGAAGCGCGTGGCAAAGAAAGTCTCCCCGATCGGCATGAAGACCTCTCCGCCATCGGAAAGCACCTTGTAGGTGCGTTCGGCTTCCTCATCGGTGTCAACGCTCAGGCAAAGATAGGCGCTGCGCATCGGTTGAAAACGACCGTCGGGGACGTCGCTTGCCATGACGTCGATGTCGCCCAGGATGAGACTTGCATGCAGGATCCCCTTCATCGGCGGTTGTGGTGCGCCCGGCTGCGGCGGCATCTGATCGAAGCTCATCATGGCCTGAATCTTGCCACCGAGATGTTTCTCGTAGAAGCGGAACGCGTCTTCACAGTTTCCGCCGAAATTCAAATAAGGTCGCGTTTTCATCGGGAAGTTTGTCTCCTTGAAGATTTGGTGGGGGAAGATTTGGTGGGGGAAGGTTTGGATGGGGATGGAAACGGAGGAATCAAGGGGGTCGAATCCCGCTGCTCCCAACGACGATAAGTTTCGGCCAGCACCGCCTCGCGTCCCTTCTCCATCTGGTCGATGAAGGCGCATGGCGCTGCCGTGTCTTCATGGTGGGCCGCCCAAATCAGCAGTTCGAGCATGACCGGCGCGAGCGCAATGCCTTTGGGTGAAAGCCGGTAATGCACGCTGCGCCGGTCTTCGGCGACTGGTTCGGCGGTGATGATTTCGTACTCGATCAGCTTGCGCAGACGATTCGAGAGAACGTTCGTCGCGATTCCTTCACCGGCGTTCTGGAACTCGCGAAAGGTGCGGTAACCGCGAACCATCAAGTCGCGAATGATCAGCAGCGACCAGCGGTCGCCGAACCGCTCCAGGGAGATGCAAACCGGGCATCCGGAGCGGGCATTCGGTTTCGATGTTCGCGCCACCAGTGCAACCTACCCAGTTCGCTTGCATTTTGCAATCTATTTGTGATGTGATGCGGTTGTCGCGATTCGAGCGAGTGCAGCGCATTCGTCGAGTCGCCCTGCCCAAACCCAACTTCCCCGGAAGGTCCCATGAGCGCATCCGAACAGTCTCCCCGCATCACGCCGTTTCTCTGGTTCGACTCAAACGCCGAGGAGGCCGTTGCCTTCTATCTCAGCGTCTTCAAGAACTCGCGCCAGACAGCCAAGATGATTCGCGAGGTCGACGATCCCAGCGGGCCGAAAGGGACAGTCCTCACCATCGGCTTTGAGCTCGAAGGACTGCCGTTCACGGCCCTGAACGGCGGACCGTTCCACAAATTCAATGAAGCGGTCTCGTTCGTCATTCCCTGCGAGAATCAGAGCGAAATCGACTATTACTGGGGCAAGCTCGCAGACGGAGGCAGTGAAATCGCCTGTGGATGGCTCAAAGACAAATTCGGTCTCTGCTGGCAAGTGGTGCCGTCCCGTATCGGTGAACTCCTGAAGCGCCCCGGCGCGATGCAGGCCATGATGCAGATGAAGAAGCTGGACATCGCAGCGCTGGAACGCGCGGGACAGTCCTGAGTGCGCCGAGCGGGTCTGTCCGCGTGCAAGAACCGGATCGCTCTTCCTGTTAGCATTGGAACTGACCAATGCAAAGCAAAAAACTGAAAATCATCCCCCTCGGCGGACTGGGCGAATTCGGCATGAATTGCCTCGCCATCCGCTGGGAAGACGACATCATTGTCATCGACGCCGGCCTCATGTTTCCGGAATCCGAGTTGCTGGGCGTGGACATCGTCGTTCCCGACATCACCTATCTGATCGAGAACAAGGCGCATGTCCGGGCCATCATCCTCACCCACGGGCATGAAGACCACATCGGTGGCTTGCCGTGGATTCTGAGCGAGATCAAGGTTCCGGTCTATGCCACCGAGTTCACCCTGGCGTACGTCGAAGGCAAGCTCGAAGAGCACGAACTGCTCGACGAAACCGAGCTGATTGAGATCGCGCCGCGGGAGAAGTTCTCCATCGGGCCGTTCACCATCGAGCCGATCCGCGTGACCCACTCGCTCGTGGATTGCGTGGCGCTCGCCGTCGAGACACCCGTCGGCGTCGTGATCCACACAGGCGACTTTAAGATCGACCTCTCGCCTCTCGACGACAAGCCCTTCGACCTGCATACCTTCGCCGAATACGGCAGGCGCGGCGTGCTGGCTCTGCTGCAGGACTCGACCAACGTCGAACGCTCCGGCTACACGCCGAGCGAAGCGGCGGTGAAGCCGCGCCTCGACGAGATCGTTGCACGCACCAAGAAGAAGCTCTTCTTCAGCTGCTTCTCGTCCTCGATCTATCGCATCCGAATCGCCATGGAACTGGCGCGCACGCATGGTCGTAAGGTTGTCGTGCTCGGCCGCTCCATGATGGAGTCGACCGAGATTGCGCAGGACCTGGGCTATCTCGACCTGCCGCCGGGGCTGGTCATCAATCCCGGCCAGATCCGCGACTACCCGCCTGAGCAGTTGATGATTCTGATCAGCGGCACGCAGGGCGAGCCCATGAGCGCGCTGAGCCGCGCCGCCGTCGACAACCATAAGCATGCGCGCATCGATCCGGGCGACACCGTCGTCCTTAGCTCGCGCATCATCCCCGGCAACGAAAAAGGCATCTTCCGTGTGATCGACCATCTCTTCCGCCGCGATGCCAATGTCATCTACGACGATGGCGAGCACGGCCTGATCCACGTCAGCGGCCACGGCAGCCAGGAGGAGATGCGGCTGCTCATCAATCTTGTCCGGCCCAAGTTCTTTGTGCCCGTGCACGGCGACTATCGCTACCTCCGGCGTCATGCCCAGATCGCGATGGAGACCGGCGCTGTGGAGCACGCCATTGTGATGGAAGACGGTGACGTGCTCGAGCTCGACAAGGACGACGCGGTCAAGAAGGACAAGGTGACTGCCGGGCGCATCCTGATCGATTCCGGTTCGTCAATTGATGTCGTCGAAGATCTGGTCATTCGCGACCGCCGCATCTTGAGCGAAGACGGCATTGTGCTGGCGGTGGTGGCGATCAACAAACGTACCGGCCGTGTGGAGCGCGCGCCCGAGCTGATTGTGCGCGGCTTTGGCGGCGCGGATATCAGCGACGAAGCGAGCGCAGTGGTGTTGCGCACGCTCGATGGCCTGACCGATGAAGAGAAGTCGGACTACGGCATGGTCAAGGAGAAGGTGCGCGTCGAGCTCAAGCGCCTGATCCAGAAGACGACGGGGCGCAGGCCGCTGATCATGCCGGTGATTCTGGAGATTTGAGCAGGTCAAGATACTGGCGTCTGTCTTTGCAGCAATGATCCTGGGACGATTGCTTTGAGCATCGAAATGGAAGCCCTCGTCTCGCTCGACACCATTCGTGAAGCAGCGGCCCGCATCGCCGGCATCGCCCTGAAGACGCCCCTCGTCCGCGCGCCGTTTCCCGGTGTTGCAGGCAGAGAAGTCTGGCTCAAGGCAGAGAGCCTGCAGCCCATTGGCGCCTTCAAGATTCGCGGCGCGGCCAACAAGATTCTGCAGCTCTCGCCGGAAGAGATCGGCCGTGGGGTCATCACCTACTCCAGCGGCAATCACGCACAGGGCGTCGCCTACGCTGCACGGGCTGTGGGCGCAAAGGCTGTCATCGTCATGCCGTCGAACGCGCCGGCCATCAAGCGCGCCGCAACGATCGCCCTGGGCGCTGAGGTCGTCGACGTCGGTCCGGCTTCCAACGAGCGACTCGCCAAGGCGGAAGAACTCGTCCGCGAACACGGCTACATCGTCATCCCTCCCTACGACGACGAGCAGATCATTGCCGGGCAGGGAACCTGCGGTCTCGAAATCATTGAGCAACTGCCTGACGTCGATCTGGTCCTATCGCCCGTCTCCGGTGGTGGACTGCTGAGTGGCGTGGCCGCGGCGGTCAAGCAATTGAAGCCATCGGTGAAGGTCTTCGGTGTTGAACCCGAACTCGCGGGCGACACCGCGGCGAGCTTCCGCACTGGTTCGATCGTCGAATGGCCCGCCGAGCTCACCAGCCGCACGATTGCCGACGGGCTGCGCACGCAAAGTGTTGGCGTCCGCAATTTCGCGCCACATCCAGCGCTACGTGGACGGGATCATCACCGTCTCCGAAGCCGAGATCCGCGCGGCGATGCGCGCCATCGTCATGGCATCCCGGCTCGTGCCAGAACCGAGCGGCGCGGTTGCTTCAGCGGCCTTGCTCTTCCATGCCGATGAGCTGCCGGCCTACCGCAAGGCCGTGGCGATTGTCAGCGGGGGTAACGTTTCTATAGAGCAGTTGGGTCAGGTGCTCACTGAAGCCGGGGCCTAACGTCGTTGCACTATGATCGTTTCAGCGATGAAGTTCCGGGCTCTCTCATTCCGACTGCTGACAGCCTGCCTGCTCCTGCTGTGCGCAGCCGCAGGCGCCCATGCCGATAAGAAGAAAGATCAGTTGGTGAAACCGCTGGCCGGCCCGCGTGCCACGGCTCTGCGCGTCACGTGGCTCTATGTGTCGCCGGACAAGAGTGCGCAAAAAGTCGATCGCGTCCAGATCGGCCGCGAGATGGTCGTGGCCGAGAAGAGCGGCCCGTGGTTGCGTGTCTACGCGAATACCGACATCGAAGAAGAGCACACCAGCGATCAGCCGGTTTTTGGCGCCAGCGAAATACCTCCGCCGATCTCGGGATGGATCGAAGCCAAAGGCGTAGTGGTCGAGGACGCGCCCAATGGCGATCAGGTGATCATGGGTGCGGCTGCGAATCAGGAGGCCGAGGCGAGCGATCCGAGGGGCCCGGCAAACGCGGCGCGCAGCGCGCATCTGCTCTATCGGCGCCTGGTGGAGATGTATCCCAACTCGCCGCTCGCGCCGGAGGCCGCATGGCGTGCGGCGGACATTCTCTGGCAAATTCAGAAGAGCGATTTCAGCGCACTGCCTTCGGCCAAAGAACGCGACTCCTACCTGCGCCAGCAGATGGATGAGGACGAACTGAAGAAGGTCGTCAAGATGTACCCGCATACGCGGCAGGCCGATCTCGCCGATTATGACCTGATCGACAATAAGCTCTGCGGCGACTGGCAGGGATCGGAGAAGTGCCCGGAGAAAGAGTCGGAGATCTTCGAGAAGTATGCAGCCGAGCATCCCGACAGCCCGCGCGCCGCAAAGGCGCTGTATGAGGCGACGTATCGTCAGTCGGCGCTCTCGGACATGTATGCTGCCGACGGCAACGACAAGAGGCAGGACGAAGCGCACAATCATGCGCGCGATCTTGCGGCCAGGTTGAAGGACAAGTTTCCCCAGTCGGACTACACATGGCGGGCGGCTGCGCTCGTCTACAAACTGGACCAGGGCGTACCGGTCTACGGCATCGACCGCCCCTAAGCGCGGCGCAGTCGATGGCGCAAACAAGATAACCCGCGGCTGTGTTCCGGAGGCTTTTTGAACGTCTACATTCAGTCGATTCTGTTGGGAATTGTGGAAGGCCTGACCGAGTTTCTGCCCGTCAGCTCGACGGCTCACCTTCGCATCACCGAAGCGCTGATGCATATTCCGCTCGACGATGCGTATTGGAAGATGTACACGATCGTCATCCAGGCGGGAGCGATTTTCGCGCTGCTGCTGCTCTATCTCGACCGCATCATCGGATTTGTACGCACATTTCCGCGTGGCGAGAACGGCGACCGCACCTGGCTGAACCATCCGATCTCCATGACCTTCTTTGCCTTCGTCTGCACCTCGATTCCCGCACTCGCCTTGAAGAAGTGGAGCGACAGAAACCTGGGCAGCTTGACCGTAATTGCGATCGCGATGCTGGTCGGTGGAATCGTGATGTGGGCCGTCGACATCTGGGCCAGCCGCTTCGATCCGATAACAAACAACGTCGAAGAGATGGGCCTGGGACAATCGATCTGGATCGGGCTTTGTCAGGCCCTCTCGGCCATCTTTCCGGGCGTTTCCCGTTCCATGTCGACAATTGCGTCGGGCCAGATCTGCGGGCTCAGCCGGCCGACCGCGTTGGAGTTCAGTTTTCTGCTCTCGATCCCCACCATGCTGGCTGCGACCGGCTACGACCTGCTGAAAGAACTGCACGGCAGCAAGGCTGCAGCCGCGGCAGGAGAGGCCGCAGCGCACGTCGTCATGAATGGTCAGCGCTGGATCGTTCTCGCCATCGGTTTTGTCATCTCATTCATTGTGGCGTTCGGTGTAGTCGAGTGGTTTCTGGCCTGGGTACGCAAACACGGCTTCGCTGTCTTCGCGATCTACCGCATTATTGTGGGAACGATCCTGCTGATTTGGGGGAGCAAGTTGCTCGGAGCCCAATAGGCATTTTGGGTCAAAGGCGCGGGGGTAGACAGCGTGGTTCCTCCCCCATGCTTTTGGCCAGGATCGGCCCGTGTGAACGGGATAATGAAGGCTGCTCTGGGATTTGTCCGACCGGACTGACGGTAGCACTCTGCCGATCGACCCGAGACATCCCTTCATGAAGGCTATACCGATCGCTCTTTCACCGACGCGCAGCCACGCCCTGAACGTTTTTCTGGGGTTGGTGCTGGCGCTGGCCTCGATCCTCCTTTTCCTTTCCCTGGCCACCTATCATCCGACCGACCCATCGCTGAATACCTCGGCGGATGCGATGCTGCCGCGCGCAGTTCATAACTGGATCGGCCTGTTTGGTGCGGGAACCAGCGACTTGATGCTGCAGTTGCTGGGCATCACCGCGTTTCTCTTGCCTTTGTGGATGGGGGGCATCGGTTGGGGCTGGATGCGCTCCCGCTCCGGCGGGTCAATTTGGCTGCGGTCCGTGGGCACGCTTCTGGCTCTTCTGTTTGTGCCAGCAGTATTCGGGCTGCTGCCCTGGCACTGGCGCTGGCTCCATGCCATACCGGTTGAGGGCGTGATCGGCCGCATTGTGGCCGGCTCACTCGCGGTCTATCTCAATACGCAGGGCGCGTGGCTGGTCGCTTCGGTGCTGGCCGTCGCCGGTGTTTACTTTGCCTTCGCCGTCAGTTTCTGGGCGGTTAAGCAGTTTCTCGAGGACCGATGGATTCATCTCATGGCCCTCAACGACCGTTGGCGCAACTGGCGCGAAGCACGTGCCGAGGAAAGAGAAGAGCGAGAAGCGGCGCTCGCCGAGCAGCAGGCTCCAGGACCCGACCAGAGGCTCTTCGCGGGATCGATCGGGGCGACCGCCGAAGATCCAGCCGATTCACCGGAGAAGCATCGCTTCAAGCTGTGGGACCTGTTGCGGCGGCGAGCAAAATCCGAATCCCCCGATCCGGTGCAGGAGATTCCCGCCTTTCAGAGAGTTGCCACACAACCAGCGGCGGCCCCGTCGCTGCCGGAGATCAAGGTGCGCCGGCAGAGCATCTGGGAGAGAGCGGCGACTGAAGCTGCGCCGGCTCCAGCTGGCCCCGTTCCCGTCCCTGTGCCTGCCGCAACACAAACGCCCCTTGCTCCGCTACGCCCGGTCGAAGCCAGGCCCGCTCCGGCTCCGGTGCGCACCATGCCGCCACCACAATCGGTTCCTCCCGCGCCCGCTGCGACTGAGGCGATTGCCATTCACGAACGTGCCGATGCCGACATTCGCACCGTGACCGTGGCGCCCAAGCATGTCAGCGGTTTCAAGCTGCCGGCAAGCACTTTACTCAACGCCGGCACCGGACCGCAGGCGGTTCGCGAAGACGAACTGCGCGAAGAAGCGCGTGTGCTGGTCGAGAAGTGTGCCGAATTCGATGTGCGCGGGCAGGTGGTGCAGATCAATCCCGGCCCCATGGTCACAACCTACGAATTCAAGCCCGAGGCTGGTGTGAAATACAGCCGTGTGACGGGACTGGCCGAAGATCTGTGCCTGGCGATGCGCGCCGAGAGCATTCTGATTGAGCGCATGGCAGGCAAAAGCACTGTCGGCATCCAGGTACCGAACCACGAGCGCGAGACGATTCACCTGCGCGATGTGCTGGAATCCGAGACATTCTCAAAGGCAAAGTCGCGGCTCACACTGGCCATGGGTAAAGACATCAACGGCCGCATCGTGACCGCCGATCTTGCGTCGATGCCCCACGTGCTGATCGCCGGTTCGACCGGATCGGGCAAATCTGTCGCCATCAATGCCATGATCATGAGCCTGCTCTTCCGCACCACGCCGCAGCAGGTTCGCCTGATTCTGGTAGATCCCAAGCGCGTCGAACTCGGCATGTACGAGGGTGTTCCGCACCTCTTTACTCCAATCATTACAGAGCCGAAACTGGCAGCCAATGCGCTGCGCAACGCCGTGCGCGAAATGGAACGGCGGTTGAAGCTGCTCGCCAGCCGCAGCGTGCGCAACATCGACCAATACAACAAATTATTTGAAGGTTCGATGCCGTTGCTCTTTGACGAGGGCGAGAACGAAGAGCCACTGCCCTACATCGTCATCATCATCGACGAACTGGCCGACCTGATGATGCTCGACCGATCCAACGTGGAAGAGTCGATTACGCGGCTGGCGCAGATGGCGCGCGCTGTGGGCATTCACCTGATCCTGGCGACCCAGCGTCCCAGCGTCGACGTCATTACCGGCCTGATCAAAGCCAACGTTCCTACGCGCATCAGCTTCCGGCTCGCTACCAAGGTGGACTCGCGCACGATCATCGACACCAATGGTGCCGAAGCGCTACTGGGCCGGGGCGACCTGCTTTTTCTTCCGCCCGGGACGAGTAGGCTCATGCGGCTTCATGCTCCGTATGTCAGCGAAAAGGAAACTGCAGCCGTGGTTACGTTCTGGAAGGAACAGGGCGCTGCACAGTATGCCGAAGGGTTCCTCGAGTCGCCGAAGGATGAGCGGGCGAGCGTGGAAGGCGGCGGAAGCGGCGAAGAGGACGAAAGCGATCCGATGTTCGACGATGCAGTGCGGTTGGTCTTCGAATTCGGCAAGGCTTCAACCTCGCTCCTGCAGCGCCGTCTGCGCGTCGGGTATGGCCGCGCCGCGCACCTGATTGATCTGATGGAGCGGGATGGGCTGGTCGGCCCCGCCGATGGATCGCGACCGCGGGAGTTACTGAAGGCACCGGGATGGCTGCATGAAGTCTCGATATCCGAGGAATAATACATAGGTCCCCTTATGCGAGGGGAGAGGAACGCAATGCTTGGCATAGGTGGGGACCGCGGTTTCGCAACGGTGTTGCTGATCGACGACGACATGATCAGCCGCGAGGTGATCGCGACAATCCTCACTCTCAATGGATACACGCTCCATACGGCCGTCGACGGCTCGGCTAGCGTGAAGATGCTGGATGAGGAAAAGTGCGAGCCGCAGGTCATCCTTGTCGATGTACGGATGCCTGGCCTCAACGGCGTGCCATTAATTCGAGAGTTGCGCAAACGCAGCAAGGCCAGCATCTACGCCATCAGCGGCAGCAGCCTTCCTAAAGAACTTGAGTTGGTGGTCGACGGCTTTATGTTCAAGCCATTCAGTCCCGAGGAGCTGCAGAAGCTGCTCGATGATCACAAGCCGCCGCCCGCGTCGGACCTGAGCACAGAGGAGCCTGTGGTGAGTCCCAAGATCCTCAGCCAGTTCCGGCAGATGATGCCGGAACCAACGGTACGCGAGGTATACGTCGCCGTGATTGCGGACCTGAAGAAGCGAGGAGACGCATTGGACGAGGCGATCGCCAATCGGGATGTGGACCAGGTGAGGCGCATCGGGCACACCATCAAAGGCGGCTGTGGCATGGCTGGTGCGCGTCAGGCCGCCCGCCTCGGCGCACTGCTCGAGTCCGAGAGTGACCAATTGAATAACTCCGGCGCAATCCGCCATGAATTGAAACTGGCCTGGGAAAACCTGGAGCGTATGCTGGAAGTGGAATTCCCAAGGTAACTTAGGTTTAGCTTCTGTAGAATCAGACAGGTAGCCAACTAGTGCAGAATGGTTCTACAGACTTGATTACTGGGAGCTCGAGTGGAAGCGTTAACACGAATCGTATTGGCCGATGACCACCCCGTGGTCCGAATTGGCGTGCGCAATATGCTCACGAACGAAGAAGGATTCGACGTTGTCGGCGAAGCCGAGGACGGCGATGAGGCCATTACGCAGACGCTCGAACTTCTGCCGGACATTCTGCTGCTGGATGTGGCGATGCCGCGTCTGCCGGGACTCGAGGCCATGCGCGCCATTATGAAGGGCTCGCCTTCGGTCAAGATTCTTCTCCTCACCTCCACCATCACGACCCAGCAGATCATCGAAGCGCTGCACATCGGGGCGCGCGGCATCGTGCTGAAAGACGCGCTGGCCGGGCACCTCAAGACGGCTATTCGCACCGTCACGGCCGGTGACTATTGGATTGGCGGTAAGCGAGTCGTGAACCTCATGGCCGCACTGCACGATCTGATGCAGCAGGCGACTCCGCCACAGCCCAAGACCTACGGACTGACTCCGCGCGAACTCGAGGTCGTTGGCTGCATCGTTGAAGGCTGCAGCAATCGGGACATCGCCAAGCAGTTCACTTTGAGCGAAGAGACTGTCAAGCGGCATCTGTCGAACATCTTCGACAAGACCGGCGTTTCGACGCGTCTCGAGCTGGCCCTCTTCGCCATCGCCCACCATCTCGTCACCCCACAGCAGTAGATCCAGCCTCTAGCGGCTCCCCGCGCCGCGATTTCGTCGGGGCTCATCTCTCTCACGCCCAAAAACCTGCATCGTCGGGAATAAGATTCCTCCCCTGCCGGTTAACCGTGGCAGAGAGCCTCTGCGTATCCAGGCGTGAGATACACTGTTCAGGCTGTGGCCGAGCATCCAGGCGATTTCGGGTCGTTTGAGGAGTTGGCGATGCCTCACTTCGCCAAGCTCTTCAACTTCGCGTGCTGGCTCGCGCGCGACACGACGGTGGCTGAAGACCTCGTGCAGGAGACGTACATGAAGGCCTTGCGTGGTTTCTCCTCATTTCAGCAGGGGACGAACTTCCGCGCCTGGATCTACCGGATTCTGCGCAACACTTTTCTTACCTCGCAGACCGGGCTGAAGGCGGTAGTTGCGATCGATGCCGAGGACGAGACAGCGCCTGAACCAGCTACGCAGGCGACTCCCGAGTCGATCCTGATGGCGCGTGTGGAGCTTGAAGCGATTCAGCAGGCGCTGGAGTCCCTGCCGGTCCACTATCGCGAAGTGATCCTGCTGTGCGACCTGGAAGAGATGAGCTACCAGGAGATTGGGCAGACGCTTTCGATCCCCATCGGCACGGTGATGTCGCGGTTGTTCCGTGCACGCAAGGCGATGCGCTCGTTGCTCTCGACAAAAGCAGAGGGGGCACGTCCATGAACTGCGAACCGTGGCGCGACAAACTCGATGCCTATGTGGATGGCGCCTCGGACGACTTCGCCGGCCTGGAGGAGCATCTGCGTTCGTGTCCTTCCTGTACGGCTGAGGTTCTAAGCCGTGTGCAACTGAAGCGCGCGACCCGCGTAGCGGCTGCGCGTTACACGCCGTCTCCGGATTTGCGCGCCCGGGTCGAGAAGAGCATTCGAACCAAACGCGGCCCGGTCCGGTTCATCCTCTGGATTCCGAGCCTCACCGCGGCAATCGCAACACTGCTCATTGTCGTTTCGGTTGTCCTCTGGGATCGCCATCAGGTTCAGCAACAGGCCGTCGTCCAACTCGTCGATCTGCATGTCGCCGCGCTCGCGAGCCCCAATCCCGTCGACGTCGTTTCGACCGATCGTCACACGGTCAAGCCGTGGTTCCAGGGTAAGCTTCCGTTCACGTTCAATATCCCGGAGCTCGCAGGCTCGCCCTTCAAGCTGCTCGGGGGCAAACTCGTCTACATCCATGACCAGCCGGCCGCGCAGCTACTCTTCGAGTTGCGCAAGCATGAGCTCTCGGTCTTCATCGCTCAGGAGGCAAAAGGCGCCTTCTCCACCGGTGAATCCGAAACTCGAGAAAATGGCTTCAGCGTGGAGAGCTGGACTCAGGACGGGCTCCGCTACGTCGTTATTAGCGACGCGAACTCCGCCGATGTTCGCGAGCTGGGCAATCTGCTGCAAGCTGCCGCGAAGCAGTAGAGACCTAAGACCGGGCGCCTGTCTGGCCTCGCCGGCGAATAACGCTGCTAAGGCCGGTTGCAGTCGCTGACGAGGATGCTTCGCGCACGCATAGTCGTGTGCTCTTCTACAATCCCCTCATGAAAATTGGATTTCTAGGACTGGGAAAGATGGGAACGCCGATGGCGTTGCGATTGATCGGCGCCGGACATGAATTGTCGGTGTGGAACCGAACCGAGGGTCGAACGGAGCGTCTGGCGCGCGAAGGCGCGATCGTCGCCGGAACCCCGGCGGAAGCCGAACTGGGTTCCGATGCCGTGATCACGATGCTCTTCGACGATCTCGCGCATGAAGACGTGCTCTTTGGCCCCAACGGATTGATGGACGCACTGACGCCCGCCACCCTCCATATCTCCTGCAGCACCATCAGCGTGGCGTACTCCGAGCGCCTCACTCAGGAGCACGCACGGCGCGGGATTCCCTTCGTCGCTGCTCCCGTCTTCGGCCGTCCCAACGTCGCCGAGGACGGCAAACTTTGGATCGTCGCCGCCGGCCCGGCCGACAACCTCGAACGTGCTCGCCCGATCCTCGAACCGCTCTCGCGCGGCATCTCGATTGTCGGCAAAGAGCCGCGCCAGGCGCACGCGTTGAAACTGGGCGGAAACTTCCTCATCAGCGCGATGATTCACTCGCTCAGCGAAGGCTTTGTCTTCGCCGAGTCGCAAGGGATCGCGCCGGATGTCTTCCTCGAAGCGGTGAATAGCGCACTCTTTCAATCGCCGTTTTACGCTGCCTATGGCAAAGTCATGCTGAATCCGCCCAAAGTTGCCGGAGCCACGATCGCCCTCGGCGCAAAAGACAATCGTTTGCTGCGCGAGGCTGCGGCGAGCCGGAACACACGCCTCGGCTTTGCCGAAACACTGGCTGCGATCTTTGCCGAGGCGCAACAGGCAGGACTTGGCGGCGAGGATTGGGCGGTCGGCCAATATCGCATGGCGCAGCAGCGCAGTGTCGTAACATAGGCTCAACCCCGCACCTCGATCAATCGGTACGATCGCTTTTCAAGCACACGTAGTGCAGGTCACGTTGCCTGTCTCTACGGTTCGTTAGGATGGTTCCATGAGCCTGAAGGGGAAGATTGTCTTCATTACCGGAGCCAGCGCGGGCATCGGCGCGGCGACAGCATTGGCCTTCGCGGCGGAGGGCGCTCGTTTGCTATTGGCTGCACGACGCCCCGGAAAGCTGGCCGAGATCGCTTCGCAAGCGCTGGAGCGCGGTGCACCTGCCGTTCATTCCGTCGACCTCGACGTGCGCGATCGCCGCGCCGTGCAACAAGCTATCGACGATCTTCCTGCGGAGTGGGGAGAGATCGACATTCTGGTGAATAACGCCGGCTTGAGCCGTGGCCTGGACAAGCTGTACATGGGCAAGATCCCCGACTGGGAAGAGATGATCGATACCAACGTGAAGGGTCTGCTCTATGTGACACGCGCGGTGGTGCCGGGCATGGTGGTACGCGGCCGCGGGCACGTCATCAATCTGGGTTCGACAGCGGGCGAACTCACCTACCCCAACGGCGCAGTCTACTGTGCGACCAAGGCTGCCGAGCGCTCGATCAACGACGGGCTGCGCCAGGATGTGCTGGGAACGCCAGTGCGCGTTACCAGCGTCGATCCGGGGATGGTCGAGACCGATTTCAGCCTGGTGCGCTTCCACGGGGATAATGAGCGTGCGGCCAAGGTCTACAAGGGAGTGAAGCCACTGACTCCGGAGGATGTCGCTGAGGTGATTGTGTGGGCGGCGAGCCGGCCCGCACATGTCAACATCGCACGCGTTCTGCTCACGCCGGTGCAGCAGGCAAACTCAATCTTGTTTCATCGCGAGGAGTAGCCCGGAGTCGTCGCTCTTCAGGAGCCGGCTAGCTCAGCGTAGCGATCTGCGCTTCGATGTCTTTCAACGCTGCTTCGAGGGCGGCACGGCGTCCAGGATTCGAGGTCCGCTGCGACAAGATCTGCTCCCGCTGCAGGTCGAGCGATTGCTTACGGCGTGCGCGGTGGGCAGCCTCCAAAGCGGCGATCCTTCGCTGATCTTCACTAACGAACGTTTCTACAGCCCGGTCTGCGGCTGATGCCATCTGTTCCTCCACCGATTTACTTTCCCATCCACGGGCCATATCTTCATTCTACGGGCGCTTGATGCGGTTGCGTACCGCAAAATGGCCCCGCAACCGCTTTTGATAGATGAGGACGTAACATGCGCGCATGGCAGATTCCTTCGTTTGGCATTGATTCTTTAGAGCTTGCAGAGAGGCCCGACAGAAAGCCAGGGCCGGGGGAAGTCCAAGTCAGAGTTCGAGCAGCTTCGTTCAACTACCGCGATCTGCTGATGGTGAAGGGGCTCTATAACCCCAAGCTGAAATTGCCACGCATCCCTTGCTCCGACGGCGCCGGCGAAGTGGTTGCCGTCGGCGAAGGCGTTGCCACGTGGAAAGCGGGCGATCGCGTTGCCGGCATCTTCATGCAGAACTGGATCGACGGCCTCGCAACTCCAGCGAAGGTGAAAGGCGCGCTCGGCGGCGACATCGACGGCATGCTTGCCGATTCGGTCATACTGCACGAGGCTGGTTTGGTGGCGATCCCGAAGCACTTAAGCTTCGAGGAAGCGGCCGCGCTGCCCTGTGCTGCGGTGACGTCCTGGAATGCTCTCGTTGTGGCCAACTTGAAGCCAGGCGCCACCGTTCTTATCCAGGGCACTGGAGGCGTCTCTATCTTTGCACTGCAATTCGCGCGGCTCATGGGGATGAAAGTACTCGGCGTGTCCAGCAGCGATGAGAAGCTGGAGCGCGCACGCGCTCTAGGGCTGCACGCGGGGTTGAACTATCGCCAAACACCGGAATGGGACCGCTGGGTTCTGGAACAGACCGATGGCGAAGGCGTCGATCTGGTGGTCGAAGTCGGCGGCGTCGGCACTCTGCCGCGCTCCCTACGGGCAATTCGTATGGGAGGCACGATCGCACAGATCGGCGTACTCACCGGGCCCGGTGAACAACTTCCCCTGCCGATGATCCTGCACAAGCAGGCGCACATTCGTGGAATCTACGTCGGCTCGCGGCGCGACTTCGAGGAGATGAATGCGTGCATTGCGTTGGCGGGTCTGCGCCCAGTGATCGAGAGCCGTCCGTGGGCTGAAACACGCGCAGTGCTCCATCGCATGGAGGCAGGCGATCACTTTGGAAAGCTGGTCGTGACGATCGACTGAGGCGACGCGCAATTCCTCGAATTACGGGACGGATTGCGCGTCTCGGCTCTTGTCTCGTGCGCCTCGTCGGCGGCCGCTCAGATGGCTTCAGGAATTCGAAGTCGAATGCTTGGTCGGTTTCACATCGAGCTCGTTGACGACTTGTTGCACATTGGGAACCGACTTCGCCAACTTCTCAGCTTCTTTCTTCTGCGCTGCTGTCTTTACACTGCCCTTCAGCACCAGTGTGCCGTTCTTAGCCGCACACGAGATGCTCTGATCGTTTAGATTCTCGTGTGCTTTGATCGACGCCTTGAAGTTGTCTTCGATCGCACTATCGACATCGGACGCGACGGCGCCGGCATGCTTCACGTCGGGCGGACGGACGCCGATCTCATCGGCAATCGTGTAATCGGGAGCAGCTTGTTTGGCCAGATTCTCAGCCTGACTTTTCATATCCTGGGACTCGACATTCCCGGTGAGCGTGATCAGGCCTTTGTCGCGATCTTGCGATACGTCGACCGAATTCAGATTATTTGCATTGAGCGAATTACTGACGGCGGCTTTCTCATCTGGGTGGGTTGCGTGTTGGCAACCGGCGGCAATGAATACGACGCTGAGAATTCCTGCCGACCCCACCACGAAGCCGCACTTATGAACGGTGCATCCTGCGAATTTCATGTTTTTCCCTCCCTACTCACCGGATGTGGGATGTGTTGTGTATCCGATGTGGTTGTCTCTACCAGCTGCGGAAGGAAAAACACTCATTCAGACGGTCAACAGCCCGGAGTAGATCGCGAGCGTGGACGCGTCGAAGCACACGAAATGCACAAGCGACACTCCGCTGGATTCGGCGCTCTCTCGGACGGTGCGAACCGCGATCTGTGCTGCGGCATTGCGTGGGTAGCCATACACGCCCGTGCTGATCGCTGGAAATGCGATCGAAGCCGCGTTGTACTCGCGCGCCAGTTCCAGGCAGCGGCGGTAGCAACTTGCCAGTAACTCGGGCTCGCCATGGCTGCCGCCGCGCCACACAGGTCCCACGGCGTGAAAAACCCACTTCGCAGGCAGCCGGAACCCGGGTGTCGCCTTGGCGTCTCCCGTCTCGCAGCCGCCCAGTTTCCGGCACGCTGCCAGCAGGTCCGGTCCCGCAGCGCGATGAATCGCTCCATCCACACCACCGCCGCCAAGCAACGAAGAGTTGGCCGCATTCACAATCGCATCGACCTTGAAGGTCGTGATGTCGCCCTCTACCGCGATGAGTTGAGCCATATCAAATCCTCCGACGGCTATCGAGGACCCAGTCTAAAGCGGCGGATTACCTCCGGACCCCGCTTAGGATCGACCGCAGCTCCTTCGTGTCTCCAATCAGCCCCTAAACGCCTTAAACTTTAATCTGGAGTCTAAGGAAAGAGCGTTTCTTTTCCTTGAGTTGAGCCGAAGGATCTTGATCTCCCCCCAGCCATCATCGAATCCTCAGCGAGCGGTGCGTCCTGTTCGCACATGGGCGGCCATGCGCCGGGCGCGACTCTCCGGTGCACTGGCTGCCATGGCTCTGTTCGCCGCTCTGCTGGCCGGCTGCGGAGGCACGACTGTCACCGCGAACCAGACCAACAGCGTCTTCACCCTCACACCGGGTTCGGCACAGATCGACACCAACTGTACGGGCTGCAACGCAACGGACGCACGCGGAAATGCCGTGCATCGATTCACCGCGATGCTCAATCATGGCGGCGCTGCGGATGTGAGTTGGTCGGTCTCTGGGGGAGATCCAGCCGCTGGTGCAGGCGCCATCGACCTCAAAGGGCATTATTCGCCACCGGGCTATCTCACCACCGATCGAGTTCAAGTCGCGGTGACTGCAACGTTGAAGAGCGACTCAAGCATCAAGGCGACCTCGGTGCTTTCGGTTACGCCAGGATTTCTTCAGCCCCTCACCCCCGAGAACGCCGCTCTAGGCGCCAATGGCAATGTGACCGTGACCGGAATCCTGGCCGAAGCTGGTGGGGCGACCGCGATCCATTTCGCTCTGGCAGATTCAGCCAGCGGAAAAGGGAGCGGTCTCGGGACACTCAGCTTGCCCATCTGCCAGCACGACGACCGGGCCTTCACCTCCTGCTCTGTGACATATACAGCGCCGCCGAACCTGCAGAGCACTGCGGTCACCTACATCGTTGCAACCGCGGGCGATTCGCCGGCCAAAACAGAGACGGCAGTCCTGCTGAACACCGCCGGAGTGACGAGCAATCCCGCCGATCACCAGGTCCAGTTTCTGGCGCCGATGCTCCTCGGCAGCTCCGGCGGCAACAACAATGACTTCGATGCGAAGGGCAACCGGATCGTCGATTGCTGTGCCGGAACAATGGGAGCGCTGGTTCAAGACGAACGCGGCCGGCAGTATCTGCTCAGCAACAACCACGTGTTGGCGCGCAGCGATCATGCTTCGTTGGGCGACGCCGTTGTGCAGCCGGGGTTGATCGACAACAACTGCACGCCAAATGGAGATGGCGCCGGAACACAGCCTGTGGGTTCGCTCACCGGCTGGCTGCCGCTCAGTGCGCATTCGACGAATGCCGATGCCGCGATTGCCGAGGTGGGCTCGCACATGGTTGACCCGCTGGGCAGCATTCAGGAACTCGGTTCGCGCCAGTCCGACGGCACACTTGCGGCAGCACCTTTGGGGATCTCGTCAACGGGAGGGAAGGGCGAGTCCGCAACGCTGCAGCTGCGTGTGGCCAAGAGCGGCCGCACTACGGGATTGACATGCGGGAGCGTCTCCGCAATCGATGTGGACGTCTCGGTGGACTACTACCGCGATTGCGCTGAAACGCATCCTTACCTCACCAAAACCTTCACTCGCCAGATCGGAGTCAGCGGCAATCATCTCAGCGATGCTGGCGATTCGGGAGCCGTCCTGGTTGATACGGAAAACGCGGAGCCTGTCGGGCTCTACTTTGCCGGAGGGTCCGATCAGCTGGGAGTGGCACAAGGACTTGCAAATCCCGTCAGCGATGTGTTGCACGAGCTGAGCGATCAGATAGGCGATGGCACCGCCTATTCGTTTGTCGGGGGGCAGGATCACCCCGTCAGCTGCCTCAGTTATGGGGACAACACTGTTCTTGCGGCCCAGGAGCGACCATTGACCGACGCCGAAATTGAGCGGGCGCAACGTGCTCTCAACGCCGCCCGGGAACTTGTCGATCCGTCGGCCGGAATTCTGGGCGTTGCTGCTGGAAAGAGTAGTGATTCTCCAGGGGAGGCAGCCGTGATCGTCTATGTAGCCGAAGGGCAGACGCCCGAGATCCCTGCGGCGGTGGCCGGAGTGCGTACAGTCGTCGTGCCAACCAACACCCACGCCGTTGCAACCGGGGCTGCGCCCAGCTTCGTCTCCCTCTCCGACATGCAGGCACTCCCTGCAACGGCGCTCAGCCACGCTGTGGAACTGAAGGAACAAATCGCACACAAGCTCATGCAGGGGAATGCGGCGATCTTCGGTGTTGGTGTGGGCCAAAGTCTCGATAATCCACTGGAGCCGGCGCTGGTGGTTTACGTCGATCGCAAGCAGATTCCTGCCAATCTTCAGCAGAAGATCGAGGGCCTTCGCATCCGCTATGTGTTCATGGACCGCTTCCACGTCACGCGGTCCTATGCGGTTCCATTTCCTTCGAGGAGCCGCTGCTCTTTGCCAGCGCGCGAGGCTGGGGCATCTGCTGACGGGCCCCTGCTTCCGTAGAGCGATCCGGGTGGCCTATCGCACCGAGAAGATGGCAGGGTCGGACTCAGATACCGAGCGAGAACGCGCGAATTTAACGTAGTAGGTCTTCGAGAGTCGTGCTCAGGTCGGTCTTCTCGTCTCTGTATTTGACGATCACCGGAGCGTAAAGGCTTAGTCCCCACTCCTGCCCCTTACCCCTCGCGACGGCGCGGGAGCCCGGCACAACAACGGCATTTGACGGGACGATCAAGGGCTGTTCCGGCGTTGCCCGAAGGATGCTGCCATTCACAAGATCGAACACAGGCGTACCTCGGGTCAGGATCGTCCCCGGAGCCAGCACCGCTCCCTTGCGAACAATCGTGCCCTCATAGACGCCGGTGTTGCCGCCCACCAGAACATCGTCTTCGATGATCACAGGGCTGGCATTAATTGGTTCCAGCACGCCGCCGATCTGCGCTGCGGCGCTCAGGTGGACCCGTTTTCCGATCTGCGCGCACGACCCAACCAGGGCATGGGAGTCAACCATGGTGCCCTCATCCACCCATGCTCCGGCGTTGATGTACATCGGGGGCATGCAGACGACCCCGCGCGCGACGTAGGCTCCGGCGCGAACCGAAGATCCGCCGGGAACCAGCCGGACTCCATCCGCATGGCTGAAGCCTCGTACGGGATACGTGCCTTTGTCGACAAAGGAGAGGATGGGACCGGGATAATCCTTGAGCGCGCCGATTCGGAAGCCGAGCAGGATGCCCTGTTTGACCCACGCATTCACGCGCCAGCCCAGGGGGTTCGTGGCATCCGGTGAGGCCGCCCGCACCTCGCCCCGTTCGAGGGCCGAACGGAGTTCGAGGAAGACCGCCATCGCTTCCGGATCGCCTGTAGCGGCGGCACCAGCGCCAAAATGGAGTTCGACCGCCTTCTGAAGTTCCTCTGTCGTCATTCCATCTGAGTCTATCAACCCAATCGGGGCTAATCAGGACTAGGCCAGGCCGGTATTTGCAGGCTTCCAGGCCCTGGGGCGACCATAAGTCTCCTCGAACCAGAAACTGGATTCGCAGTATCCGATTGGCTCAGTAAGTCGATTTGTCTGAGGGTCAGAAGGAACTTATGCCTGAGCTATAGAGCAAGGAAGGGAGGCAAAAGACAAGAAGTAATCGTTTTCATGTCGATCCACAGCAAAACAGCACTCTCGATATGCAGCTTACTGCCGAGTTATGCCGGTAACTTTGTCTTCTGATCGTTGGGCGCACCAATGCGAAGCTGAAACGAGTTCTTTCCCGAAGGAATGAGCGCCAGATTGATTGGGCCCCGCGCAGAATTGCCGGCCAAGTGTTTGGACTCAAGCCAGGCGCAGAGGCGGGGATCGAAGATCTCAGGCTGATCGTCCCAGAAGTCCGGCGCTAGATCGCATTGAATCTGCAGATGATCTAGTTGTAGTTCCACGAACGGCAAGCCGCGGTGAAAGTAGCGCTGAACGTTGGTTGTGCCGACATTAAGGCCGGTGACTCCGCGGCCCTTGCTTTGTGTTTTGACTACCATGTGCCTGCTCTCAGGGGGTTGAATGATCTCAGTTTAGGTAGCCTGGTCAGCCGAAAACGGTTTGCGTCTCGGCGATTCGCAGGGTGCTTCCCACAATGAAACTCAGCAAGGTCGAAGCACCAATTTGGGTCGATAGTGCGCTGCTTTTTCTTCCCTGTCAAGCAGCGGCCGAACAAAGTCCCGATAAATCGATGCAACTAGCTATGAGATGCTCGGCGCACTGGCTAAGTTGCTGGACTCCGCAGCATATCGGGCGGGTGGACTCCGTGAAAACTGGATGAAGCCATCTTTCCGCCAAGGAGCAGAACGACTAACTCACCGTAGGACGAGTTAGGAGCCGCTCAACTCTTCGATCGCGGCGCTCAGAGCCTCCGCAACCTGCTCTTGTTGCTTTGACGTAATCCGGTTGAAGAAGGGTAGCGCGAGCGTGCGGGCGGCTATGGCTTCGGTATGGGGGAGATGGAGCCCGCGCGCAGCCGGGTGGTCGCTCCACGCCGGTTGGAGGTGAATCGGCGCAAAGTAGCGCGCCGTCGCGATGCCGGATGAGGCGAGGGTCGCCTGAACCCGGTCGCGCAAGGCCGAAGGTCTCTCGGCGGTTTCGGGACCGTCGCTCAATCGAACAACATAGATGAACCAGCTGATGGAGCGGCGGGGCAGCGAAGTGGGTGGCAGCTCGATGCCGGGAATCCCACCCAATAGCTCCCGGTAGCGCTCGGCAGCGGCGCGGCGCAGAGCAAGGATCTCCTCGATGCGGCTGAGCTGGACGCGGCCCAGAGCACAAGCCAGCTCTGAGAGCCGATAGTTGTAGCCAATTTCGACGTGTTCAAGCCAGTTCGAGTCGTGGGTGCTTCCGCAATCATCTGGAGTCGACGGCGTGCGCTGGGCTGGCCGGCCATGGTTGCGGAGGCTGCGCAGCCGCTCCGCGAGATTCGGGTCGCGGGTGAGTACGCACCCCCCCTCGCCGGTCGTGATCTGCTTATTGGGGTAAAAGCCGAAGACCGCAAGATCCCCGAACGTGCCGGCCTTGCGGGAATCGTATTCGGCGCCAATCGCTTCACATGCGTCTTCGATGACCGCGAGGTCGTGTCGCTCGGCTATTTGCCGGATGCGATCCATCTCAGCCGGAACACCGAACGTGTGAACCACGAGAATCGCGCGGGTGCTCGATGTGATGGCCTGTTCGATCAGCGACGGGTCAAGGTTGAGAGTGATCGGATCGATATCCACGAAGACTGGCGTCGCGCCCACGTAGTGGACAGCATTCGCAACCGCGACAAACGTGAAGGACGGGACGATGACTTCGCAGCCCTCGCCGATGCCCAGCGCCAATAGCGCAAGATGCAACCCAGCAGTTCCCGAGCTGACGGCTACCGCCCCTGGAACGCCGTGGTAGGCAGCCACCCCTGCTTCGAAGGCCTCGAGCTCCGGGCCGAGGCTCAGCCGGTTCGTGCGTAACACGGCTGTGACGGCGTCGATCTCTGCCTGCGTGATGTCGGGCGCCGAGAGCGGAATGCCCGTCATCCTGCGGACTCCGGTTGAGCCGGCACGGGCGCCGGTTGCTTGATCAGCAGGCCATCAAGAGGAACGCTGGCCAGAACGCCGGCGATCGTGGCCGCTGCCGCGCCGTCGCCATAGGGATTCGTTATGCCGCGCAATCCCGCACGGAATTCGGGGCTGAGAGCCTGCTTGAGGGCGGCCGAAACCGCTGACACGTTCGCAGGCGTGTCGATGATGTTGGGCCCCCGTTCGCGGCCTTGCTGGCGCATGCCCACATTGACGGCTGGAAGAGAAAAGGATGCTGCCTCCATGATGCCGCTCGAAGAGTTACCGATCATTACATCGACTTGTCCGAGCAAGCTCCAGTAGGTCACGGCATCGAGATTGACGAAGACGTGCGTGTCGGGACGCGTGCTGGCAAGTGCGCGTGTGCGTTCGATCAGAGCGTAACTGCCGGCGTCGGTGTTGGGGTAGACGAAGAGGAGCTGGCCGGCAACCTGCGCCAACGCGGCAAAAAGAGAATCGGCCTCCGCGTTCGTGTCCTTGAGAATCGTCACCGGATGCCATGCAACCAGAATCGATGGCTGGCCAAGCCTGAGCTCGAGGCGAGCTTCGAGTCCGCTACGATCGAGCAGCTTCGATCGTTTCAAGTGATCGAGCGAGGGGGCGCCTGCGCGATGCACGCGCCACGGCTCTTCGCCCATGGCGATCACTCTCCGGCGCGCCAGGTCCGTCGACGTGAAGTGCACGTGCGCCAATTTCGTGAGGGCATTGCGGACCTGGTCGTCGATGGCGCCCTGGCTGACTTCGCCGCCTTCGATGTGCGCCATGGGGATGCGCAATGCGAGTGCCGTTGCCGCGGGAGCAAGCATCTCGTAGCGGTCAGCAATCAGCAGGAGCAGGTCTGGGCGCCACGCAGTGAACGCATCGGCAAGGCTCAGAATCGCGACGCCGATGGTCTTCGCCATCCCTGTATCGGTATCCGAGCTGAGCAGACACTCGATGCGCGCGACGATCGGAAAGCCGTCGCGCTCAATTTCATGAATTGTCTGGCCGAACTCCGGCGACAGGTGCGGTCCGAGCACGAAGACGCCCAGCTCGATCTCGGCGTGCGCTTGAAGTTCCCGCAGCGGCCAGTAGAGATGGCTATAGTCGGCGCGCGAGGTAGTGACAACGCCGATGCGCCTCTTCGTGCCGCTCATGTCGTCGCCCGCGACGTTTTTTGTTCGACGAGCAACCGAAGAGTAGCGCTGGGAGCGTAGTCAGGGACAAGCGAGTGCAAATCGGCCAACGCAGAAGCCAGATCGCGCGCGTCCAGCGAACCGCGCAGATGGCTCAATGTCCGGCGCAGGGTGTGAGCGTCGGTCCGTGGAGAGAAAAGCGATTGAAGTCCAGATGCATGGACCGCCTCGGTTCTTTCATCCGATCCAAATAATCTCTCCGACTCTTTGTCGCCGGGCCGCGACTCCGTGAACTCGATGTTGATTTTGCGATCTGGCGCCAGAGCCCGCGCCATGAATCGTGCCAGATCGGCAACGAAATGTTGAGTGGGGAGTGTGGGGATGAAAACCTGCGCGTGCCCAGGCTCCATGGAAGCCGACAGCAGCAGGTCGACGGCTTCTTCCACGGTAAGGAAGTAGCGACGCGCTGCCGGATCGGTCACGGCGAGAGGGCCACCCCCATCAATCTGCGCCGCGAAGACCTCGGCCACACTGCCGCTCGAAGCAAGCACGTTGCCCAGGCGAAGCACTGTTCCGCCGGACTCCAGGACAATCAGCTCGGCGACACGCTTGGTTGCTCCCATCACCGATGCAGGTTCCACGGCCTTGTCGGTCGAGAGCAGAATCAAGCGGGCCTTGCTCTGCGCGCTAGCCTGTGCAAGCGTGTCGGTGCCGCAAACATTAGTTTCGATCGAGGCGAAGGGGTGTTCTTCCAGAAGAGGGACCTGTTTGTAGGCCGCCGCGTGGAAGACAAGGCTGGGCTGGTGGAGATCGAAGCTCTCCTCCAGCAGAGTGCGATCGAGAACACTGCCCAGAACCAGCTTTGGCGGGCAATTTGGAGCCACTTTGCGCAGGCGATTCTGGAGAGCAAAGAGACCGCTCTCCGAGCATTCGAGCAACAGCAGCTCTCGGGGAGCAAGGCGAGCGAGACGCAGCGCGAGCGCCGATCCGATCGAACCGCCGGCTCCCGTAATCAGGATTCTCTCCTGGGCGATTGTCCCGAGGGCCTCAGCCGATGGGGCGGGCATGGGTGGTCGCCCCAAAAAGCTGCGCCAATCGATGCCCCCGAGCGATGAGATCACAAAAGGAAGTATAAATTGGCGATTCCTCGCAAAGTACCAGCCCGTTGGAGGGCGCAGGAGGTCCGCTTGCTCGCATACACTGGATGGTTCGAGAGACCCCACGAGCGTTTCGGAGAGAAATTTGAGCAAGAGATGGATGGACCTGGGCAGGCTCGTTGCGGCTGCAAGCCTTGGGTGTGCCTGTGCAAACCTGCTGGCGCAAACGCACTTCGACCCTCAGGCGATCCGCCTGAACAACCAGGGCGTCGCCCAGATGGGCCAGCAGTTCACAGAGAAGGCAGCTGCAAGCTTCGCCGAGGCCTTCAAGAAAGATCCGAAACTGGCGCAGGCAGAGATCAACGAAGGCATCGCGTTGATGACGCTGCAAAAGCTCGATGAGGCCAAGAAAGCTCTGCACGCAGCGCTCGCGCTCGACCCGAGCAATCCGCAGGCATGGTACAACCTTGGCTTGGCGCAGCATGCCGACAACGAGATCGATGCCGCGCTGGCCAGCTTTCAGAATGCCGTCAAGTTCGATCCGCGCGACGTTGACTCCTTGTACTACGAAGGCTTCTCCTACGGCGAGCTTAAGGAGTTCGACAAAGAGATCGAAGTCCTCAAAAACGCCCTCGCCATTCAGCCGCTCCACGCGTCGTCCGAGTTCCAGCTGGCGCGAGCCCTGCAACGCACCGGCCGCATACCCGAGGCCAAGGAGCACTTCAGACTCTTCCAGCACATGACCAGCACCAAGATCTCCGCCGCGATCGGCCTCGCATATGGCGAGCAAGGCCACTACTCCGTGGCCACCCCGGTCGAAGAGCCGCAGACACGCGAGCCCGAGATGATCCCCGTCAAGCTTGAGCCGCAACCTCTGCTAGCGAGCGAGAGCGGCGGCACTGAGACGGGCGGGGCTTGCATGATCGATGCGACGGGATCGGGCCAGATGGACCTCGTGCTGCTCCAATCCGGACCGCAGGCGATTCGTGTGCTGCATCGTGGAGCAGACGGAAGTTTCAGCGATCTCGATGTAGCTGCGGCTGGCCTGCAGGTCTCGGGCCATGCCATTGCCTGCGCCGTGGGAGACTACGATGCCGACACGCTGAACGATCTTGCCGTGGCCTTCGACGACAAGGTGATGCTCTTCCGCAATCTGGGCAAGGGCAAGTTTCAGGATGTGACTGCGGAGGCCGGTCTTGCGCCCCGCAATCATCCGACAGGCATCACGTTTGTCGACTACGACCACGACGGCGATCTCGATCTGCTGCTCACCGGCGAACCTCTGAAGGCCGGCGATGCGCCGAACGTCCTGTGGCGCAACAACGGCAACAAGACCTTCACCGAGTGGACCGAACCCACGGGTCTCGGCGGCTCAGGGAAAACAGCAGCCGTGATTCTGACCGACTTTAACAATGACCGTGCGGTCGATCTTGCTGTGACCGGCGACGGCCCTGCGCCCATTCTGTTCGTCAATCCGCGGGAGGGCAAGTACCCGCAACAGCCCCTCTACGACGAAAAGCTGCCGGCGACCACGGGCATCGCCGTGCTCGACTACAACAAAGACGGCTGGATGGACATCGCCGTCACGCACGATGGAGAACCCGGCCTCACCCTGTGGCGTAACGTCGCAGGACCCAACAGCATGGGCCGGCGATTTGACCGTGTCTCTCTGCCACTGAAGGGCGCGCTGCGCGGTTGGGGCGTGACGCCGATTGATATCGACAACGATGGCTGGGTCGACCTCGCCGCAATCGTTGAGACGAGTGCCGGCCCGCAAGTGCGCGCGCTGCGCAATCGCGGCGACGGCAGCTTTGAGGATGTGAGCCACGCGCTTGGGCTCGATGCGGTCAAACTGCAGGCTCCGCGTGGCCTCATCGCCGCTGACGTGGACGGAGACGGCGCAGCCGACCTCATCGTGACGCAGCTCAACGCGCCGCCGGTCTTGTTGCGCAACATCGGAGCCAACAAAAACCACTTCGTTCGCCTCGACCTGACGGGCTTCGCCGACAACAAGACGGCCATTGGCACAAAGATCGAGATTTTCGCCGCAGGCCAGTGGCAAAAGTGGGAGCTGGCTGGCGCGTCAGGCTACCAGACGCAGTCCGCGCCGCAGGTGCTTGTCGGGCTGGGCAAAGCCGAAGGCATCGACTTGTTGCGCATCCTCTGGCCCACGGGCGTGCTCCAGGATGAGATCGATTTGCCTCGCACGCAAGTGATTGCCATGAAAGAAGCCGATCGCCGCGGCAGCTCGTGTCCGGTGCTCTTCGCTTGGGACGGCCACAAGTATCGCCTCGTGACCGATGTGATCGGCGCGGCCGTTGTGGGGCACTGGTTCACGCCGACGCGGCGCAATATCCCCAATTCCGGCGAATGGATCAAGGTCGATGGCGATCGGCTCGCCAATGTCGACGGCAAGCTCAGCCTGCGCTTCATCGAGCCGATGGAAGAAGTCAACTACATCGACCAGCTACGGCTCGTTGCCGTTGATCACCCCGACAATGTTGAAGTGAATCCAGACGAACGCTTCCTCGACGATCCTCCATTCGCTTCCGGTCGTGTTGTTGCATCGCAAAGCGCGCGGCTGCCTGTTGGCGCATGGGATGGCGAGGGCCACGACGTGCTCGATACGCTGAGCCACCGAGATCATCAATTCGCCAGTGGCTTCACGCCTTCACCCTACGATGGCTTCGCGAACCTGCATGCCCTGACTCTCGACTTGGGACCGCTGGACGCAAAGTCGCCGCTCAAGCTGCTAATGACTGGCTATGTCAACTACTTCAGCGCGACCTCGCTGTATGCGGCATGGCAGGCCGGCATGAAGCCGATTTCGCCCTATGTGGAAGCACAACTGCCCAACGGCACATGGCAGCGAATTGCCGGCGAAGCTGGTTTCCCAGCAGGCCTGGAGCGGACCATCGTGGTCGATCTCACGGGCAAGTTGCCGGAGGGAGCGCGCCGCATTCGCCTGATGTCGAATCTCGAGATCTACTGGGATCAGGTGCTCATCGATAACGCGCCAGAAGCAGCCTCACGCAGCACGGAAGTTCCGCTCGAGCATGCAGCGGAGCACTTCCGCGGCTACCCGACCCAGATCGAAGGCAAGAGCCCCGGCGATCTCGATTATGATTACGATCGCGTCAGCCTCACCGGGCCCTTCCAGCATCAGCGCGGCAACTACACGCGCTATGGCGACGTGACGGCTTTGGTGCAAGGTGTGGACGATCATTTTGCCATCTTTGGCAGCGGCGACGAGATCGCAGCCGAGTTCGACGCGAACAAGCTGCCCGCTCTGCCTCCGCACTGGAAGCGCGACTACTTCTTCTATGCCAACGGCTACGTCAAGGACATGGACTGGTGGGATGCTTCACCCTTTACCGTGGCGCAGCTGCCGTTCCATGGCATGTCGACGTACCCCTATCCGAAGACAGAAAGATACCCGGACGATGCGGATGCGCTGGCCTACCAGCTCGACTGGAACGATCGTTTCGATTCCGGTGAGCCGGTTCGGTCGTATCGTTTCGACTATCGGATGCTTCCGTCGACCCCGGCCGACGACGAGTCGACCGCAGTCCCGTCAAAAAGACCATGAACGACGTTGTTCTCAAGCCGGCGACGCAGCAGCTCGAACTGCTGCGTTCCAAAGCGATCTCCGTCTCCGATCTCGCCGAGGCACATATCGCGCAGATCAAGCGCCTCAATCCGCGCCTCAATGCGTTCGCCGATTTCGATCCCCAGCGCGTGCGCGCACAGGCCGTGCAGATGGATGCCCAGCAGGATCTGCGTGGGCCGCTGTTCGGCCTGCCGGTCACCATCAAGTCTTCCATCGCGACGGCCGGCTACAAATGCGAGATCGGCAGCCTCATCCACAAGGGCGACATCCCGCGCGAAGATGCGGTTGTTATGGCGCGCCTGCGCGCTGCCGGAGCACTGATTCTGGGCACCACTAACTGTCCGGAATTCCTGATGGCCTACGAGACTGACAACCTGCTGCACGGCCGCACGGCAAACCCATGGGACCTGACGCGTACGCCAGGTGGGTCGAGCGGCGGGGAGTCGGCTGCGATCGCCGCGGGCATGTCGGCCGCAGGGCTCGGATCGGACAGTGGCGGCTCTGTGCGGGTGCCCGCTCATTTCACCGGCATCTGCTCGCTGAAGCCGACGCCCGGGCGCGTTCCGGGAACAGGTCACTTGCCGCCCTGTGTTGGACCGTTCTCCGTCCTCGGCGCCATCGGCCCCATGGCCCGCACCATGGAGGATGTCGCGCTGCTTTTTCGCACGCTCAGCGGACAGGACCCCAACGATCCTGCTAGCCCTCCAGTTCCACTGCGCGGGCACTCACCCCGCGATCTACGCCGGATCACCATCGGTTTCTTCGAAGACGATGGCCTGGTACCCGTAACGCCGGAAACTCGTTCAGCCGTCAACGCAGCCGCTGCCGCATTGCGCGACGCCGGCTTTCGTGTTGAGCCGTTCCGCCCACGCACACTCGAACAACTCCGCAAGTTGTGGATGACATTCTTTGTCCAATGCGGCGCCATGTTTTACGCGTCAACCATCGCCGGCAAGAATGGCCAACTCAGCCCCATCTTTAACGAGTTCCTGCAAGTCGCCGGTGCGCAGACACCAATCACCGCTCCCGAGCTACTCAACGCATGGGCGGAGCTCGATCTTCTGCGTGCCAGGACCCTCGAAGAGTTGAGAGACTACCCTGTCCTGCTGTGTCCCGTCGCCAGCGTTCCCGCATGGCGCCACGGTGAGCGTGCCTGGACCATCGACGGCCAGAAGGTCGAGTATCTCGATGCTGTGCGACATACACAATGGTTTAATGTGCTTGCCTGTCCGGCTGCGGTCGTCCCAGTGGCCAAGAGCGCGGAGGGCCCCATCGGCGTCCAGATCGTGGCGCGGCCATTCGAGGATGAAATAGCCCTCGGTGTCGCATCCGTCGTCGATGCGGCGTTCGGCTATCGTCCGCCGCCCATCGCCCTTTCAGACTAGATCAATCCAAAATCAAGTTCACCCGTCACAGACAAGTGTTCAGCACCTCGGTAAAACGAGAGTGAACGTGAGCCAGATCACACGTCATTGAGTCTCCATCCTTGGGTGGAGGCGTCGTGCAGTCCATCGCAGTAGTCTGACGCTTCCCTATAGATGGAGGCGGACTGGAGCGCAGAGGTGCGCGTAAGTTGGCAAGAACGTTTTGCCGAAAGCCCCGGGGTCCTGAAGAGTCTGCAGTGTCAGCAGACCCTCGTCCCTGTGCTGGATTTTGCGATCGGTGGGGACGAGTTCATCACCATGGCTGGGCCGTGCTCGGTTGAGACCGAGTCCCAGCTGATGACCACCGCTCACCATGTGCGCCAGGCCGGCGCCCGCATTCTTCGAGGCGGCGCCTTCAAGCCGCGCAGCTCTCCCTACGCATTTCAAGGTCACGGTCTTGAAGGCCTGAAGATGCTGGACCGCGCTCGCGCGGCAACCGGCCTCGCTATTGTCACCGAGGTGATGTCGGAGTGCGACGTGCCTCTCGTTGCCGCCTATGCCGACATCCTGCAGATTGGCTCCCGCAGCATGGAGAATTACACGCTACTCGAAGCTGCGGCGCAGTCAGGCCGGCCCATTCTGCTCAAGCGCGGCATGATGGCGACGCTGGCGGACTTTCTGCGCTCGGCCCAGATCATTCTCGACAACGGAAATCCCAACGTTATCCTTTGCGAGCGCGGCATTCGTACGTTTGAAACTGCGACCCGGAACACCTTCGATGTTGCAGCAATCGCCCTCGTCAAGCAGATCTCGCATCTGCCGATCGTTGCCGATCCCAGTCACGCCGCCGGGCATCGCGATCTTGTGCCAGCATTCGCGCGCATTGGCGTGGCTGCCGGCGCCGACGGGCTGCTCGTCGAAGTGCACCCAAATCCCGACCGCGCCTGGAGCGACGGCGAACAGTCGCTCACCTTCGCTGAGTTCGACGAGATGATGGAGTCGCTCGAGCCCTACTTCGCTATCCGATCGCAAGGCTGGAGCGAGCCAGCGAACCAAAGCGCCCTGGAGGCCGTTGGATGACCTCACAGGCCAAGGCTCTCGTGTTCGCAGCCTGCATTGCAATGTTTCCTCTCTGCGGTTTTGGTCCCGATTCTGGCGCGCGTGTCAGCGAAGACTTCATCGTCACTGCGGCGCCTGCGTACCAGCCGCTGGCGGCGTTGCACGGTCAGGAACGCTTCCCACGCGGCGCGCAGCTCCTGCTTGTACACCAGGGCAAGTCCGAACCCCTCATCAGCGGTTTCGCGGTAGCCGCCGACGCCAACGTCTCCTTCCACGGTGAACGCGTCCTGTTCGCCGGCAAGAAGGATGCCTCAGATCCATGGCAGGTGTGGGAGCTGACACTCGCGGACAAATCGCTGCGCCAACTCACGTCGGAGAAAGAAGACGCGATCCGGCCGCTCTATCTTCCGGATGGCCGATTTGTCTACGCGCAGCGTACGCCTGCAGGCTTTCAGTTGCGCGCAGAACCGCTCGGAGAATCGGAGGGCGCGGAGAAGGTTCATGCGGAGGTCGACGTTACCGCGATGCAACTTACGCACGTGGATGCCAGCGCCGTCCCAGTGGATGTCTTGGCCGACGGGCGCATCCTCTTCGAGTCCGGCTTTCCACTCGGCTCTGGTGCGACGCCCGAACTTTACCTCGTCTACTCCGATGGATCGGGTGTGGAGTCTTACCGCTGCGACCACGGCACAGCCCGCTGGGGCGGAAAGCAGCTGGCGTCCGGCGACGTCGTCTTCACGCACGGTGCATCCCTCGCTCGTTTTACCTCGCCGCTGGCCCATGAGGAGCACATCGCCGCACCCCGTGCAGGGTACGCCGGCGCCATCGCAGAGACCAAATCCGGCGACTGGCTGGTGAGCGCAAAACTAGCCGCAGAAAAGAACTACGGAATCAAGGTGTGGAAACCTGGCGAAGCGGCCCTGCAGACCGTCCTGTCCGAATCCGGCAAGCAACTTGTTGAACCTGTCCTAGTCGCTCCGCGTCCCACGCCGAAGCGCCATCCGTCCGGGCTGCACCCATGGGACTACGCCAACCTACTGGCGCTCGACGCGCGTATCTCACGCGACGGCGCATTGAAAGGCATTCCTGCAACAGTGCGCGTGGAAGCGGAAGATGGAACCGGCCACCCTGTCGTACTCGGCGCCGCGCCGATCGAATCGGATGGCTCCTATTTTGTGAAGGTCCCCGGCGATAAGCCGATCCGCTTCGCAGTGCTCGACGCGAAGGGTTCCATTCTGCGTCAGGAGCGTGGTTGGTTCTGGGCGCGTGGAGGCGAGCAGCGCATCTGTGTCGGCTGCCACGCTGGACCCGAACGCGCATCGGAGAATCGTGTTCCTGCCGTTCTCCTTCGCACCACCACGCCGGTCGATCTGACTGGGCCAGCCGTTGCGAACCAAACCGCATCTGCAGGAGGCCGCTGAGATGCTTCGCCTTCGTCTCTTTTCGTTCCTTATGCTCGGCACCCTCGCCGCGTCGCTCGTAGGAACTGCTCAGGACCAGCCACCCGCCGCCCCCGCGCCTGGTCTGGCCGAGAATTCCCCCGAAAAGTCCGCCGCAGCGCAGGTGTCCGCGGCGCAGGTGCCTGCCATTCGGTTCGAAGACGCCACCGATCAGTCCGGCATCGACTACGTGCACAGCTTCGGCTCGGCGCAGCTCGGCTCGCTGCTTGAGGGGACCGGTGCGGGCTGCGTCTGGTTCGACTACAACAACTCCGGTCGTCCTTCTCTCTACGTAGTGAATGGCCGACCTCTCGACGACACCATGCATCCGCACCCGCTCAAGGTGAAGCCGAATCCGCTACCGCACAACCATCTCTATCGCAACGATGGCGGAGGGCACTTCACCGATGTGACCGACCAGGCGGGCCTCAATCCAGACATGTACGGGATGGCTGTCGCTGCAGCCGACTACGACAACGACGGAAATATCGACCTGCTTGTTACCGGCTATGGAAAGGTCATCCTCTATCACAACGATGGCAACGGCCACTTCACCGATGTAACCGAAAAGTCGGGCATCAAGGTCGAAGGCTGGGCCATCAGCTCCACGTGGCTCGACTACGACAAGGACGGTTGCCTCGATCTCTTTGTCGGCCGCTACGTGAAGTTCGATCCCAAGTATCGCGCCTACTACGCCGCCGACAACTATCCCGGCCCGCTCGACTACGAAGGCGAGACCAACAAGCTCTTCCACAACAACTGCGACGGAACCTTCACCGATGTCTCCGATAAGTCAGGCATCAGCGCCTACGTGGGCCGCACCATGGGTGTCACCGCAGCCGACTTCGACGGCGACGGCTGGGACGATATCTACGTCGCCAACGACCGCACCGAAAATTTCCTGTTTCACAACAAGCACGACGGCACCTTTGAAGAAATCGGTAACGACACTGGCACAGCCTTTGGCCAGAACGGCGAATCCACTTCCTCGATGGGTCCGGTCTTCGCCGATCTTGAAGGCCGCGGCGTTCTCGACCTCTGGGTCACCGATGGCCATTACAACCGCATGTTGCGTAATACATCGGCGGGAACGAAGGGCGGCGCACTCGGCTTCGACGACATCGGCGCCACCAATGGCGTGTCGCAAGCCAATGCGCAGTACGTCAGTTGGGGAACCGGTGTCTACGACTTCGATAACGACGGCCTCCTCGACGTCCTCATCTTCCACGGCGGCCTCATCCATCTCATCCCGCAGGAGCACACCCTCTTTCGCGGCCTCGGCAACGACAAGTTCGAAGACGTATCGCGCCAGGCCGGTTCCGTCCTCAGCACCCGCACCGTTGCGCGCGGCGCCTGCTTTGCCGACTACGACAACGATGGAAAGGTCGATGCGTTCCTCGTCAATCTCGGCGCCAAAGGTACGCTGGTTCACAACGTCTCCGCCAACACCGGTCACTGGCTTGCGATCAGGCTCAGGGGCACAAAGAGCAACCGTGACGGCATCGGCGCGAAGGTCGAAGTCTTTGCTAGCGACAAACACTGGATGCAGGAGCGCGTCGCGGACTCCGGCTATCTCTCGCAGAACGAGGAGCGCCTGCACTTCGGCCTCGGCCCCGCTACCTTCGTCGACAAAATCCTGGTCCATTGGCCGAGCGGCCGCGAGCAGAGATTGGAAAAGCAGGCCGTCGATCGCGTGCTCGTTATCACCGAATCGGCGAGTGCGGACTCGGTCAATAAGGACCCGAAATGACCGGTCGTCTCCCATCGGCCCGCGTCTTTTCAGTGAAGGCAAGCCTCGTCGCGGCTCTCACCGCGTTGAGCGTTGTCGTCGCCTGCGTGAGCCTGTCGCCGAATCCACGCGCGCATGCTGAAGTCGACCGGTCCGGCGAACGGCTCACCTATGCCTCTCCAGTTGAAGTGCTTTTCTCGCCCGATGGTGCGCGCCTCTACGTGCTCTGCCAGGGCAGCGACCAGGTCCGCGTCCTCGATGCGAATACGTACAAGGAGACCAAATCGATTCACGTGGGCCACGTACCGCGTGGTTTCTCGTTTTCGCCTGACGGAGCACGTCTGCTTGTCACAAACACCTGGGACGACACGCTCTCGGTCATCGACACCGCCTCGCTCGAAGTCGTTGCCACATGGCCCGTCGGCGCCGAACCTTCCAGCGTCGTTGAAGACCGCGCCGGAAAGTATCTCTTCGTCGCCAACCGCATCAGCAACGATGTCGCTGTCCTGAATGCGCAGACCGGCGAGGAAGAGAAGCGGCTCGCGGCCGGGCGTGGTTCGAGTTACATCACGCCGTCACCGGACGGAAGTCGCCTCTACGTGACGCACGTCTATCCGAATCCTTCTGCGCATCGGACCGCCCCCGAATCGGAGATCACAGTGATTGACACGGCGCGCGCCGTGGTCGTCGATCGCATTCCGCTGCACAGCATCGCCCACGGCTTTCATATCGCTTTCTCTCGCGACGGAAAGCTCGGCGTTGCGGCTACACTGCATCCCAAGAACCTTGTGCCGCTCGCACACCTTGAACATAGCGGAGCCTTCGCAGATACGCTCGAGCTGTTCGGCGCCGACATTGGTCCTGCTCCCATCGAGGTCCCGCTCGACGAGCTCGAACGCTACGCTGTACGCCCCTTCGCTGTCGCCATTGCGCCGGACAAATCGCGCATTTATGTGACGCACGGCGGTTCGGAAATCGTAACGGTCATCGACGTTCCCAAACTCCTGCGCTTCGTGCGCACCCGCAAGCCGCCTTTCGCGTCTGACCTTTCGGCGAGTTCGAACTACGTCGTCACCCGCATCGCAGTCGGCGCCGATCCGCGCGGAGTTGCGTTCACTCGAGACGGCAAGAAACTCCTTGTCGCAAACCGGCTCGACGATACGATCAGCGTGATCGACACACACACGGATCAGGTCGTTTCTACGATCGCGTTGGAAGGGCCAAAACAACTCTCCGTCCTGCGCCATGGCGAGCAGACGTTCTACACGGCGCGCTACTCCTTCCAGGGACAGATCGGTTGCGCCAACTGCCACATCGATTCCACCTTCGACGGCCTCACCTGGGATCTCGAACCAGACGGCTTCGGTCGCGACATCGTGGATAACCGTCCCATCGAAGATCTCAAGGGAACGGAGCCATATAAGTGGACCGGCACTAATCCAAACTTACCCACTGAGTGCGGACCCCGCACCGAGAAGTACTTCTGGCGTTCGGAGAACTACGACGATCTCACGCTCACCGATCTGGTCGTCTATGTGCGCAGCCTGCCTCCGCGTCCAAATAGATGGCGTCTTACGAACGGCGAGCTGTCACCGCCGCAGGAGCGCGGCAAGGCTCTGTTTGAGCGCGCGACCGACAAATTTGGCAATGTCATCGCAGAGTCGAACCGGTGCTCCTACTGCCATAGTGGCCCGAAAGGCACAAGCCAACGTTCGTTCGATGTGGGCACGAAAAAGCTGACGGACAACACTGGTTTGCTCGATACTCCGCAGCTGACCAACATCGCGCTCACTTCTCCGTATCTTCACGACGGTTCCGCGGCAACCCTCGAGGAGATCTGGACCAAGTTCAACCCCGAGGACAAACACGGCCGCACCAACGATCTGACCAAAGACGAGCTGAACGATTTGATTCAGTACCTGAGGACGCGATGAAGAACTCTACCCTCGCAATCTTGGTCAACGCAGCGCTGCTCGTTTCGAGCGTTGCGCTCGCGGCCGCTCCGCCATCGAGCTCCAAGTCGAAGGCCCCTTCCGCCGGTACGGCCAAAGTCGGCGCGACAGCGCGAGTGGCCCCACCGCAGGTGGCGCCGCAGTATCGGTTCGAAAATTTCACGACAGCCAATGGACTTCCCGACAATCATGTCTACTCGGTCCTCGTCGACGGCGATCGTATCTGGGCGGGGACCGACAACGGTCTCGGTCTCTATGAGAATGGCAAGTGGAAGACCTTCACCACCAAAGATGGCCTGGCGCACCGCGCCGTTCTTTCACTCGCGCTCGACAAACGCACCGGCGACGTGTGGGCCGGCACCATGGGCGGACTGAGTCGCATCTCGGGCGGCCGGATCGACACCTATACCCAGCTCAACTCCGGTCTCAGCAACGATGTGGTCTACGGCGTCGCCATAGAAGGTGAAAACGTGTGGGTGGCCACCGCAGCAGGAGCGAGCCGGCTCAATCTCGCCACCAACGAGTGGTCCCTTTACAACGAGCGCAACACACCGATGAACGAGATCTGGGTGTATGGAGTTGCCGCGGCCGCGGACAAGGTCTACTACGCAGTGTGGGGCAGCGGCCTGCTCGAATACAACCAGAAGACCAAAGTCTGGGACAAGTACGACGACCCTGACGGCGAGACCGAGATGGTGCTGTTCAAGGACCAGGGCCTCATTCACGAGATCACGACCTCGGTGAGTTATGTCGACAACGTCGTTTGGGTGGCGACCTACTTTGGGGACAGCC
Organism: uncultured Acidobacteriaceae bacterium; assembly: GCA_963778705.1. Lineage (GTDB taxonomy): Bacteria > Acidobacteriota > Terriglobia > Terriglobales > Acidobacteriaceae > Telmatobacter. The sequence goes on along the minus strand of CAVZVM010000007.1, from coordinate 173,988 downwards.
GCTACGACGGGCGCTACTGGCACAACTTTCTCACCAAAGACAGCGGCCTCCCCTCGAACTTCACCAACGTCGTCAAGGGAGTCGACGCCGATCGCGCGTGGTTCGGGACGGACAAGGGATTGGCGTACTACGATGGTGCCAACTGGGTCGTCTATCGCCCCTCTCTCACGACCGGCAAGCCTGAGATGACGGTGCGCGACGCGAAAGGCAATGTTACGGAGATCCCTGTCACGACAGCGCCATCGCATCACTACATTCTCAACATCGATTTCCAGGGGAAAGACATCTGGGTGGCCACGGCAAAGGGGCTGAGCCACGGAATTCTTCAACAAGCAAAATAAGGAGCCTTCATCATGATCGATCTGACCGAAGTTTTGGAGACCATCGCCCATGCGCCCATTCAAAAGCGCGCTATGACCAACTTGAGGACGCTCAACGAAGCATACGCTTACGCCAAACCGAGTTCGTTTTCGCGCGGCATGAGAATCGACCTGAATGGACTGACCATTCTGCTCATCTCTGGCACGGCGTCCATCGATGAGGAGGGAAAGAGCGTTCACATCGGCGATTTCCGCGCGCAGATGCGCCGCACGTATCAGAACATCACCAGGCTGCTGGAGAGCGAGGGCTGCACCTGGCACGACATCGTGCGTACCAGCTGCTATCTGCGCGACATCGATCGCGACTACGAGGCGTTTAACGAAGAGCGTACCGTCTTTTTCAAGGAGCAGGGGCTCGATCCGCTGCCCGCGTCCACTGGCATCGAGGCCAAGCTCTGCCGCCCTGAACTGCTCGTGGAGATCGAGGCCATCGCCATGTTCCGCACAGAAAAGGCCTGCTGCCACAAGGAGTAGCTTCATGAAGACGGGATCGGTGTGGAGTTGTGCGTGGCTCGTGCTTGTGTGCACGGCGTGGGCGGCCGCGCAAGCGCCTGCGGCTGGGCCGGCGGCGCCAGGGAAGCACGTGTGCGCGTGCGGAGTGCATCCGCCGGGTCCGCCGCAGGATCGCGTTGTTGAGCCGTACGCGGGCGAGCCGAAAGATATGAGCCCCTACGTGAAATTCGCTGAACCTTACGACCTCAACTATATCCATCCGAATATCTACACCGGAGCTGGCCGCGATATTCCCGAGCCGAAGGACGTTTCTGAAGTCCGCATCGGCTTCTTCGGGCCCATCGAGCACACGCCCGATCAGGTCTTCGGGCAACGCATGCTCCATGGCGCACAGCTCGCTGTCGAAGAAGCCAACGCCCAAGGTGGCTATGGCGGCAAGCCATTCCGCCTGATGCTCCACAACGACTACGACAACTGGCAGGCAAAGTCTGTCTACGGCGACGACCGTCCGACCGATCCGACCATCTGGGGTTCGCCCTCGAATGAAGGGGTCAAGATGGTCTACGACGACCAGGACTGGGCCATCTTCGGTTCGATCAATTCGGAATCAACGCATATAGTCTTGCGCCTGGCCCTCAAGGCCGAGATTCCCATCGTCAACTCGGCGTCCACCGACCCCACCATCCCGGAGACTTACATTCCCTGGTACTTCACCGATCTTCAGGATGATCGCGTACAGTGCCTCACCCTGGCGCGGCGCATCTTCACTGAGCTTGGCATGAAACGCGTGGCCTTGCTGCGCGTCAACAACCGCTATGGTCGGTTTGGCGTACTCAAATTGCGAGACGCTTCGCGCCGGCTCGGGCACCCAATCGTGATCGAACAGAAGTTCATGCCCGGGGATACGGACTATTCCCGCGGGTTGAAGATCATTCAGGACTCGCGGACCGATGCCATTGTGCTTTGGGCCGATCAAGCGGAGGCGGCAGGCATTCTGAAACAGATGCGCGCGTTGGGCATGAAACAGCGTGTCTTCGGCGCCTATCGTACGTTGGGGCCGGAGCTGCTGGAGAAGGCAGGGCCAGCCGCCGAGGGCTTCGAAGCTGTCTTTCCCTACAATCCCTCGCGCGAAGATCCCAAGTGGCTCGACTTCAATCGCCGCTTCGAAGCGCGGTTCCAGGAAAAGCCCGAACAATTCGCCTCTCTTGCGTATGACGCAATGAATGCCCTGCTGGATTCAATCTGCAAGGCCGGCCTGAACCGCGCGCGCATTCATGACGCACTCGCCGACATACAGGACTACGACGGTGTCACCGGGCACATGGTCTTCGATCCCAATCAGAAGAACGTTTCGCCCATGTATCTGGGCACGGTGCACAACGGAACGATCACCTATCGCGTCCAGACGATGGAGAAAACCCTAGCGCCCCCGCAGCCGGCTGCGGTCGGCCAGACAGGTTCCGGATCAATCGTGCCGTACGCGCGCGTCGGTGAAGATGGTGTGGCTTATGCCGGTCCCTCGCGCCCGGACGTTCCTAACGGCCCGCTCCACATCGTTCTCTTCGGCCCCCGAGCCGATGCGGTTGCTACTTCGCCCGAGGTGAAAGCGCAGATGGCTGGTGGTGCTTCAGAGGCCAGATCGTGGGAGATCGTCCCCGTCGCGAGCGATCAGAACTGGGGAGCCGCTTCAACGCAACTGGTGCATGCACTCTGGGACCAACACGCTCTGGCCATCATTGCCCTCGATCGAAATGCCGCTCATCTGGCCGAACAGCTTGCGCTTAAAGCCTTCGTACCTGTGATTGCCCTGAGCGACGACAAGATGCTCACATCCACGAACGTGCCATGGATCTTCCGCCTTCCGTCCGGAACAAGTCCGGAGGTTGCACTGCATCTCATTCGAGAAGCAGTTGCGCACACAGGCGCGAATCCTGAGCGTCTGCGCGATGTATTTGCTTCTGGCGCCGTATATGCCGGTGAGGCCTTCGCTCCCACTGGCGAGCCGAAGGGAAACTAGAACTGGTTGCATCAATGGCCCCGACGAAAGCTTGCAAACCACAAGGGTTAAAACCCCTCAGTTTTGGCGCAGTTTTCGGCACGCGACCCACCCACTGGGTGGGTACCCCGGTCGTGCCCTGACGCAAAGCCATTTATGCAACCACTTCTAGTGTCCTGTCTCTGAAATAAGTTGAATAATTATGGAGGATAGTTCAATCGGATAGAGTGGGAGGAACTTCGATGGGGCGCCCGCTTATTCCGTTAACCATAACCGGCGAAGAGGAAGAACAGCTTCTGGCCTGGAGCAAGAGACCGAAGACCGCGCAAGCTTTGGCGCTGCGCTCGCGTGTGGTATTACTGGCCGCCCATGGCGACAGCAATACGGCGATTGCACGCCAGCTGTCGGTAACTCTGCCGACCGTAGGTAAATGGCGACAGCGCTATTTGGATCAGGGGCTGGATGGTCTTGTTGATGAACCGCGCCCTGGCACTTCGCGCAAGCTTTCCGACAAGGATGTGGAGCGCGTTTTGGCTTTAACCCTGGAGTCCACGCCTTCCGATGCCACCCACTGGTCCACGCGCTCGCTGGCCAAGCGGACGGGCCTGAGTCGGGCATCGATTCACCGTATTTGGCGCGCATTTTCCCTGGCTCCCCACCGTAGCGAAACGTTCAAGCTGTCCAAAGATCCGCTGTTCATCGACAAGGTACGGGATATTGTGGGCTTGTATTTGGACCCGCCCGATCGTGCTCTGGTCCTGTGCGTGGATGAAAAGAGTCAGATTCAGGCACTGGATCGGACCGCACCCCTGTTGCCCATGCGCCCTGGACAGATCGAACGTCGCACCCACGACTATGTCCGCCATGGCACGACTAGTTTGTTTGCTGCCCTAGATGCGAAAACCGGCAAGGTCATCGGACAGACCCTGCAGCGTCATCGCTCCGAGGAGTTTCGCAAGTTCCTCGATACCATCGAAGCCAACGTGCCGGCTAAGCTGGATGTTCACCTGATCCTAGACAACTACGGAACTCATAAGACCGCCAAGATCCGCAACTGGCTGGCCAGAAGGCCGCGCTTTCACCTGCACTTCACGCCCACTTCGGCCAGTTGGCTCAACCTCGTTGAGCGATGGTTTGCCGCACTCACCGAAAAACAACTCCGCCGCGGTGTCCACCGATCCACCGGGGAACTACAAGCTGCTATCGCGGCCTTCATCAAAAACCACAACAAGAATCCAAAACCCTTCGTATGGCACAAAACTGCCGACCAAATCCTTGATTCAGTAGCTCGCTTTTGCAAACGAACTTTAGAGACAGGACACTAGCAACAATTGAAGATCATTTGAAAAAAAGAAGGGCAGCTCGCTTGAGCTGCCCTCTTGGTTGAAGCCGTCGTGCGAACTACGGCAGGTAGTAGCGGAACGACGTAAAGAACATGTTGTCGGTTCCGTTCGCGCCGCCGCCTGGATTGGTCGTTCCACCTGCACCGGACCAAAGGTCGCGCTCGAACCGGCTGTACTGCAGGCCCTGGCGCAGACGGCCCTTGGGGCCGCTGTAGATGTTGTACCAGTAGCCGGCTGTGAACTCCTGGACATCCTTGTTGTTGCCGCCGCAGTTCTTCGGAGTGCTTGGGCTGAAAGAGCCTCCGCTCGCAACTTCGGTTTTGCAGCCCGACATATTGGTGTCATATGTGCCGTAGCCTACGCCCTTGCCGCCGCTGATCGCATAGTCGCGGTCGAGGTAGTCGCCACCGTAGTTGAAGTACATCATCATGCGCCGGGTGGGATTCAACTCGATCGTGCTGAGCGCGGAGAACCCGTGGATCGGCGAGATCGTCCCGTCCGGGCGAAGCGTGACATCTCCGAGTCCCGACGAGCCGTACCGGCCCACGCCCTTGCCGTACAGGCCCTTTAGACCGACGGTGACCTTCTTGTTCGCCAGCGGTCCGCGGAAGCCGCCGCCGATGCCGCCGCCCAACTCCGTGTCGTTATAAGGAGTGCCGGTCGCCGGATAAATCCGATCGCGGAAGCCGCGCCCAATGCCGAAGAGTTCCCAATGACCCCAGCCGGGTTCGGCAGCGATCTTGGCGACGAGGTCCGGCATGAGATTGAAGGAGTAGTTCGCATTCAGATTGTAAAGACCGCCGCCGACTCCAGCCGAGCCGATTAGAAGATTGGTTGGCAGATTGGCGCCACCAGGGTTCAGAGTCTCAGCATTCTCGGCTGAAGCACCGATGAAGAACTTCTTGCCGATGTCTTTGGACATGCGGAAGCTATATTGGCGCGCCCAAACAAAGCCGGCTTCGTACTGCGCGTCGATCGTTGCAGGCAGAATCTCCGTTCCTCTGGTAAGGCCCTGCGTTGTCTCTGCGGCGAGTGACCAGCCCTGTCCGCCTGAAAAATCCCAACCGCTCGCGAGCTTCGCGTCCGCCCACAGTTGGCGTTGGCGCATTGTGTAGCTGTTTGATTGGTTGTTGTTGGATGTCACGCCTGCGCTGAGCCAGTCCATCTCGTAGTAGCCGGTCAGCGTGCCCCACGGAAGCTTGCCGACAGCCTTAAGCGCCAGGCGGGACTGACGTCCGGAGCCAAAGAACTCACTGATATTCGCTGCGTCTGCATTGGCCAGAGGAATGCCTGTGAACGGCGTGTTGATGTCGCCGCCCGTTGCACCCTGCCTCCACACGGTTTCCGCCGCCAGGAAGCTTCCGGCAGGAGACAACGTGATGCCCTTGTAGTGCAGCACCTCAGGGCTGGCAATCGCCTTCTTGATCGCTGCTGCCTCATCACTCAGTGATGAGACCGCCGAAGCGTTGGCGTTCCTCATGTCGTCCACAGTGCTCTTCAGGGTCGAGACCGCCGTTGTGTTTTCAGTGTTGGCCTGCTGTTGCGCTGTGGCATCCGCCTCGGCTTTGGCCGCTGCAGCCTGCGCGTCGGCCGCTGTCTGTTGCGCCTGCTTTAACTCTGTATCCTTCGCGGCAAGATCGCTCTTCAGGCCGTCAATCTGACCCTGGAACTCCTGGCGCAGAGTCTGAATCTGCTCCTCAACTGTTGGCTTGGGGGGCTTCTTGGCTACATGTTTTTTTGCGGGCGCGGGGGGATCGCCTGCGTAGGCGTACGAGCCGACAAGACTGGCTGCCAAAACGACTGCGGCAGCAGTATTGAATCTGAAGTTCATTGGGCCTCTCTTTTACCTCGGTGGTTACTTGCCTGCGCTCGCCAACCGCACGAGCGCGCGTTTCTTTCGCACACCGGAAGGTCTAGCAGTATCAGTGCGTCACTCCAGCAGAGTTGCGAAAGGAAATCTGAACGGCCCGGGGATGCAACGCAAACAGCCCGCTCTCCCCGACCGCATCCACCTGAAAGGCTCGCAGACTTTGATGAATATTTGACTAATTCACATATTTTTAACAGAGGTGTTTCTCGCAGATATCTCAGTAAATGCGCGCAGAATTCATCGCATTTTTATAAATGAGTTGTGCGAATCCGATCTGAGTCCCTGCTTCATTTTGTTCGATCGAAAAGGCAGAAGTCCGGCTCTCACCGCGAACTTCCAGCACTTATAAGGTTGCCTAACAGGCGATAGGCGCCGGGTACTAACTCGGGCAGTTGGCGGTAGAGAGCGTAAGCAACATAGATATAAGTTCCTTTGCCTGGGTGAGTCACCAGCAGACCCCCGCGCTGCGGATCCTGGCCGGCATCGGCGGTCTCGGTCAGAGCGGTATAGCCTCCATCCCACGAGTCCAGGAAGGAATGGCCGCGCTCCTCGACCCAGCCATCGAAGTCTGCGCGCGTGATGGTGTTCGGCGAGGTGAACAGAGGGTTCTTCGGATCGAGCATTTTCACGGGCGCCGTTTCGTCCACGACCCGCTCCGCCATCCGCCCCATCGACAGCGGCAGAGGCGCGGGGAAGTTGGCGCTCTGATACTGCACGATCAGCGTGCCGCCATTTCGTACGAACTCATCCAGACGTGGCTGAGCGGCAGCCAACTCCGGCCGCACCGAATAGGCACGGATGCCCACGATCAGGACATTCCAGCGAGAAAGATCCGCGGACGCAACTTCCTCCGCGGAGAGAAGGTGCGAGGGCACGCCCATCCCTTCAAGGGCCTCCGGTACATGGTCGCCCGTACCCATGATGTAGCCAACGCGAAGTCCTGGGGCTACCTTTACGTCGATCCTTTCCGTGCGCAGAGCAGAAGGCCGGTACTGGTTATATGGCCGCAACCCTGCATAACCGATGCTCGTCCAGCCGCTTTGGTAGGTTCGGTCATCCGAGTGTGCTTCAGCCTGAATCGTGAACGCGCCCGCAGCCGCTGAGGTGGGCGTCACGGAAAAGAGAATCGGTTCGGTCTCGCCGGCGCTGGCACGATGGAACTTCGCCTCAGCCGGTTCGGCTCGCCAGCCCTCGGGAAGCTTCAACGCAACGGTCCCGTCGGCTGCTGCCTGGGTATGGACCGTGACGCGAACCGGCAACGGACTGCCATCGAGGGGGAGAATGCGTGCGTCCGGGGCAACTCCTATGCCGATAGACGGCGTGACCGCGAGGGGCTCGTAGATACCTCCGGGGCCGGTCACGCGATGAAGGGTCTGCACCACACGGCCAACGCGGATCGGCAGGTCGTCAAAGGCAAACTCAACCCACGCGGCAACCGGCCACGGCGCGAAAGAGCGCTCCCGCCACGCCGGATTCGAGATGTCGTAGTACGGTTGCTCAATCGAGGACCTTGTGAAGAAGGGCTGCGTCGACTCCGCGTTCTCCGGCACCTTGAGGCTGAAGACCGCATCGGAAACCTGAGTCGATGCTTTGCTGCTGATCGGTTCGCCCTGCTGCCACGGCTCATGGGTTTGGGTCTCGAACCAGGTCTTCACCAGGCGTGCGTCGGCGAAGGCGTTCGTTGCATGGACGTGCACTTTGAACGTCTCTCCGGGCGAAACACTGCCCGCCGTCTCATCGGCCGAGCTGCCCCGGAATCCACCGCTCTGCGCGCTGCTCTCATTGGTCCGAAACGCGATAACGTCCAGCCCGAGAAGATCGGCAAGTGTCGATTGAAACTGATCGATCTTCGTGTCGAGTTCGAACCCGAGACTGGCCTTCAAATGCGGTTCAAGCGTGCTGCTGCCGACTTTGGTCCGGAGGTCGAGAGTCCGCTTGTAGATCGCGGCGATCTCATGAGCCAGATCGAGGCGGCGATCGCACGGGCAATGCGATTGCAGCTTTCCAAGAGCGTCATCGATTCCGCGCAACTCGGAACCGAGCCATTCCGGGGCCTCAGTGCTCTCAAGCCGCGCGAGTCCCGCGACACGGGTGTCAATGTGAACACGCCTGTTCTCGAAGAGGCTGTCGTCTGCTGCTCGATCGGCCGATGTCGTTTTGGCATTCGGCGCGACGGCCCACAAGTGATAGCTCGTACTCGAAGGTCCGCTCAGTGTCGGATTTGCCCCGCCGTTCTGCGACTTCTGTTCGCCCCATCCTTGGCGGGCAATCTGCACGTAGCTACGACCCAGTGTTGGATCGAGATCTCCCACCGGAATCGAGACGTCCGTCGACGGAACGCCAGTGATCCACGCATCGGTGACGTAGTTGTGAAATCTCGCCGGCGCCCACTTGCCAGTCGCGTAATCGAACATGCCTTTCTCGGTCACGGGGGCGAACGGAACCATCGAGTAGACCGCGCTCGGCTGCCAGACGGTAAGACCGAGGCCGCCGTCCTTGACCGGCTTCAATTGCTCCGGAAAGACACTCGGATCGGCCGCAGCCTTGAAGACCTCCTGCGCAATCTCGCCTGAGACCTGGTGCTGACCGTGCCCATCTGTGATGCCGCCGACGAAGGTGGAAACGATGACCTGCGGCCGCTCGCGGCGCACCGCAAGCACGGCGTCATACAGAACGCGGTCATGGCCCCAGCGCTCGAACGCTTCCTCCTGCGTTTTCGAGAAGCCGAAATCTACCTCCGTGCCCCACAACTGCTTCGCTCCATAAAACTCATCCGCGCGCAGCAATTCGTTCGTTCGGATGATGCCCAGAGCATCATAGGAATCCGCCGACATTGCATTCTGGCCGCCCTCGCCGCGGGTGAGCGTGAAGAGTGTGCAGCGCACACCGAGACCGCGCGAGAGATAGGTGAGCAGCGGGCCATCCTCATCGTCGGGATGAGCCACAATCATCATCAGGCTCGCAGTTGTGTGCAGCCGCTTCAGGGACTGCTCGAGGGCAGCCTGGCCGCGGTCTTCAGGCAGCGGCAGTGCGATCGAACTCGGTTGTGTTGCCGGAAGATCGGCAGACAGCGCCGCTGGCTCTTGCGCCACGGCGCGCTGCAAAACTACCAGGAAAAAGACCGCCAACAACGTTTCGCGAAGAGCCATCCGGTTCAGGATCATGGTCTTCGTCAGTGTACAATCCGCCAGAGTGGCGTCGAAAGAATAAGGCTAGTCGGTGACTTCATCCATTTCCAGTGCCGAAGGGTCCGCGTCCCTTGAGCGGCGCATAGGCCTGCGCTCTGCCGTGCTCTTCAACATGCTCGAGATGATCGGCGTCGGCCCGTTCATCACGCTGCCGCTGGTGATTGCAGCAGCAGGGTACAGGCTTTCGGTGGTCGCATGGCTGCTGGGCGCGGTGGTTGCCGTGGCCGACGGGCTGGTCTGGGCGGAGCTGGGTGCTGCATTTCCGCGTGCCGGCGGATCGTACGCTTTCCTGCGTGAGATCTATTCACCCGAGAGGGCGGGAAACTGGCTCAGCTTCCTCTACGTCTGGCAGCTGAGCTTCTCGGCCCCGCTGTCGATCGCATCCGGTTGTATCGGGTTGTCGAGCTTTCTCGCGTGGTTCTGGCCCGGTCTTGACGGCACGCCGATCGCCGCGTTACAGCGATTGCACTATTCGAACTTCGCTGCGGCGGGAGCATGCCTCGTGGTGACGGCGCTGCTTTACCGGAACCTCAGCTCGATCACGCGGCTCGCCTGGATTCTCTTCGCCGGTGTCATGGCGGCGATGGCCGGCGTGATCACATCTGGATTTGCACATGCTCTGACGGCCGGCGGCTGGCATATTCCTGCAGCACCTGCAGTCTCCGCGGGCCTCGCGGTCGCCGGGCTCTCGCAGGCCACGCTGATCGCCACGTACGATTACTGGGGCTACTACAACATCACGTTTCTCGGCAGCGAAGTCCGCCAGCCGGAGCGGACGATCCCGCGCGCCATTCTGCTCTCGGTCCTTTTCGTGACCTTGCTCTATGTGACGATGAATTTCGCGGCGCTTCCGGCAATTCGCGACATGGCCTCGTCGGCCGCGGCTGGCGCCACGAATGGGCTGCACTTGCAACTGGTCGCGGAGATCGCCGGCTCGGCCTTTGGCGCCTGGATGGGACGGCTTGTGGCGTCTCTCGTCGTGTGGACCGCGTTTGCCTCCGTGTTTTCGCTGCTGCTCGGCTACTCGCGCGTTCCATTTGCTGCCGCCCACGACGGCAATTTCTTCCGCTACCTTGACAAGGTTCATCCGCGTTACGGCATCCCGCATCGATCTCTGGTGGCGCTGGGACTTATTGCCACGTGCTTTTGCTTCTTCTCTCTTCAGCAGGTCATCACGATGCTGGTGATTACGCGTATCCTGCTGCAGTTTTTTCTGCAGCAAATCGGCGTGATCGTGCTGCGCGTCAAGCGGCCCGACCTCAAGAGACCCTTCCGCATGCCGTTCTATCCGTTGCCGCCCATCGTAGCGATGGCCGGCTTCGCCTTTATGCTGATGAATCGCCGTCACGCTCTTGCCGGCATCCTTGTGGCGGCGGGCATCGCCTGCAGCGGAAGCCTGATCTATCTTGTCCGCGCGCGAAGGTTGGGACAATGGCCGTTCGCTAAGACAAGTTGACGCAGGCGTGCGGCGGGACTTGTCCGACTAGATCGGTTGTCTTTGCATTAGCTTGGATGATCGCGCCGAACAACTGTGCTGGTTCCCACAGTGTCTTCCACGGTGGACATTCTCGCGAGGCGGCTCGCTCGACGGCGTTGGTGGCCGCGTCGCGAGCTTGGTGCGAACTCAGCGGCGAACGTGAGGATGCTTCGCAGAAGAAGGAATGACACGTACGAGAGAAAACTCGAAGTTCCCGTACTCGCTGACGAAGCCCACAGTCGTCGTCCAGCTAGGTTCGCAAAGACGCTGCACGTAATCCTTGCCCTGAGCGACAAGCGGCACGGACAGCGAGCCTCCGGGTGCCAGGAGGCATTTCAAGTTACCGCCGACCATGTTGGCGATCTCACCAAGAACGTCCCACACATCGCTGTTAATTTCGGACGGCTCTTCGCCCAGCATCGCGGCCGCGAAGCGAAGGGCCTGGTCGACCGTGCAATGCAAGGAGGCCAAGCCTTTCTCTTCTCCCATGAACTGTACGCTCGCCGTAAAGCCTTCGCCTTTCAGCGGCGTATAACCGTCGACGATTGGATCGACTTTGAGCCCAAGCATCGTTTCAAAGACACTCGAAACGACTTGTGCGATCTGTGCTTGCCCCTTCTCTACGTCTATAGAAACCGACAAGATCTTCCTCGTTCAGGACTTCGCTTTAAAGCTGCCATGCGTGTTTTGTAATAGAGACCATTTGCGTTGAATGCGAGCGACAGCTTCCGTCAATCGGCAGCACTTCCCCTTGATTTACTCCGATAGAGGCCCCGAGAACACTTCGTCAACAAGTGTCGCAACGCAGTTTTTCAAGTGCACTATCGGCAGTCGAGCCCCGAAGTTTTAAGTGACCATTTGGTGAGGGGAGCGGCAGCATTGTGCCGGAAGAAGTGCAAGGTACTCGCGTGTAGGGGCTTTGGGCCGCCTTTCCAGGCCGGGATGCGCCCCTTTCCGCTTCGCTCACGCAGGCGCTCTGGGCACCCGGCGGACCGCCGCCTAGCCACGCGAAGGAGGTGCGCAGGCAAAGGGATGACGTGGAGAGATTCTTAGAAAAACACGCTGGTCTGGGCCGTGAAAGTGAGGGCCGAGGGGACTCTCGGCGTCACGGATGGGCCGTTGACGTAGCTCAGGCCAAGGCCCAGATAGGTGCCGCGCGCGAGATGCAGGGTATAGCTGCCGGTCACGGAATCGGAGGCGCGCCAGAAGGTCTTGCCGGCGGCCGCAAGAGACCGCAGAGTGTCCTGGCTGTAGGCGGTATAGGAGGCGACGACGGACGCGAAGTCGTCGGGGCGGCTCCGAAAGGGTGCGGCGTAGTAGACGCGCTCTTCGTAGTAAAGGCGATAGACATCGAGATCGGCAGGAACGACCATAGCCGATCCTCCGACGAAGACGCCACGTCCGGGGTTCGACGTCTGCGGTTGCCATATCTGGTGGTCGGCGAGCAGGTACGCGCAGTAGTTGCCGGTTTTCGCGAGGCCTGTGTGCAGGCTTTTGTAGGGCGTATTGTTCGCGATATAGCCCGCGCGATACCACGCCGAGAGCTTGCCGGCTGCCGCGGCGTTTTTGAGGCCGGCTTCGCCTACGAGAACAAGCTTGTCGCCATGCGGCAAAAAACGAAGACCGAGAGCGTCGCGGTGCAATGCGTCTTCGAGCGAGCCGGGCTGCTGCGCGCGTTGTGCTGCGCCTTTTAGATAGAAGCCTCGCATGACACGGTATTTCAGCGTGACGGCAGGCGCGGGCAGCGGCGAGTACGAGAGCCCGACCTCGTAGGGCAAGACAGCGTAGACGCCTTGTGCCCCAGAGGCGACCTGCCCACCGATCTGGAGACCGATGAACTGGAAATCCGTAGTGAGATAGCCGACCTTCAGTTCGGCGCGGTCTTCGCCCAGCTCTTTGTAGAGATAGAGGTTGCTCATCGTCGCTGCGAACGGCTGCGCGGGATCCCAACTGGCTTGCTGGATCTGGCCATTGATGTTCAACTGCGTCCTCGTCAGGCCGAGTTGGCGCAGATCGGCGGTAAGGACGGGGTTGAACGAGTAGGAGCCGAATTCGCGCTGGCCTGTGTAGTTCTGCGCATCCGCAGCGACAGGAGCCGCGAGCGTGTTCTGGATGTAAGCGCCGTTTGCGCCCATGCGAAACAACAGGCCGTGATGAAAGAGACTGCGCCGAAGCGGTGTGTCGACGCCGAGAAGCGAATCGGTGAAGGGCGGGTCATCCGCCACCGCGCCCTTCAGGTTTAGATCCTCGATGGAACGCTGCGGAGTGGGGTTGCTGCTTGCGGGCGAGTCACCCGGCGCATCGGTTGCGCTGGCGCCGCACGCGAGAGTCAGCGCGCACATGAGACAGATGAGGAGTCTTTCGAGGGGCAAATCGCGGTCCTGACCGAAATGAGTTCCGGCACCCCAACCACGAGACGGGCTGCCAGTGACTTCAGAAGATGAAGTGGTTTTGTGAAGGATACCAGCTCGGGAACCGGAAACAGGAGTAGTCTCGTTGACGCTAACTCTGAATGCGAGTCGCAAGGACCCCACCAGGACAGGACCCGGCATGAAGGGGCAGGGAGGAGAGTCCTCATACACTGGAGACATGCCGCCAATTCTGATCGCGCAGAACATCTCAAAACGATTCGGCGCGAATCCGCTGTTCGAGAACCTCTCATTTTCGGTGCACGACGGCGATCGCATAGGCCTCATCGGTCCGAATGGCGCGGGCAAATCCACGTTGTTGGAAATCCTTGGAGGCGAGCAAGAGCCCGACTCCGGCGAAGTCTCGTTCCGCAAGCGGGCCCGCGTCGGCTATGTGCACCAGATTTCGGATTTTGCCCCTGGGATCACGGCGCGCCAGGTCATCGAAGCGACGCTGGATCGCGTCGGGGTTCCCTTGTTGGATCGCGAACAGCGGCTGCGCGAGACCCTCGGACGCGCGGGGTTTAGCGAGGAAGAGACCGCGGACAATCCCGGCATGGACCGCGAAGCTGCCAGCCTGAGCGGCGGCTGGCGCAAACGCCTGGCGATTGCCGAGGCCGTTGTTACCGGACCTGACGTTCTCCTGCTCGATGAGCCGACGAACCACCTCGATCTTGAGGGCATCGAATGGCTCGAGGGTCTGCTGCGCGCTTCCCCGTTTGCTTTTGTTGTGGTGACTCACGACCGCTATTTCCTCGAGAACGTTGCCTCCGAGGTTGTCGAGCTCAATCGGATTTATTCGGACGGTCTGCTGCGGGTGAAAGGCGCCTACTCCAAATTTCTCGAAGACCGGGAAGCCTATGTCGAGTGGCAGGAGCGTGCTCAGGAGAGTCTGCGCAATCGCGTCCGCACCGAGATTGAGTGGCTTCGACGTGGCCCGAAGGCGCGAACGACCAAGTCCAAGGCCCGCATCGACAATGCCAATGCGCTGATCGCCGAGCTCAGGGATTCCGAAGGCAGGTCGCGCGCTGCCACCGCCGGAATCGCATTCGACGCGACCGGCCGGCAGACCAAGCGGCTGATCGAGGTCGAGCACGCTGCTGTCACGCTGGGCGATCGCGAGATCCTTCACGATGTCTCGCTGATCCTGACCAACGGCTTGAAGCTTGGACTCGCCGGACCGAATGGATCGGGCAAGACCACGCTTCTTCGAGCCATCACTGGCGAGATTCCGCTGAGTGCGGGGGAGATTCGCCGCGCCAACGGGCTGCGCATCGTCTACTTTTCGCAGATGCGAGAGCTGGACACGTCGCTGACTCTGCGGCGGGCGCTCGCGCCCGATTCCGATGCGGTCATCTACCAGGATCGCGTCGTTCACGTCGCCAGCTACGCTTCGCGGTTTCTCTTTTCGAGCGAGCAACTGAATCAGCCCGTGGAGCGACTCAGCGGCGGCGAGCGGGCGCGCGTCCTCATCGCCCGCCTGATGCTTCAGCCCGCGGATGTCCTCATTCTCGACGAGCCCACCAACGACCTCGATATCCCAACCCTGGAGATTCTTGAGGAGTCCCTACTCGAGTTTCCCGGAGCGCTGGTTCTGGTCACGCACGACCGGTATCTACTCGACCGCGTCACCAACGCCGTGCTTGGTCTCGATGGTCGCGGCAACTCGGGCCTCTTTGCGGACTACCTGCAATGGGAGGCCTGGCGTGAAGAGCAGGAGAGAGTTCCTTCTCAAGCCGCGCCGGAAGGAGGGCCGCGTGCCGTTTCACCCACGCCAGCCGCGACTTCGGCGCGCAAGAAGCTCTCCTACTTGGAGCAGCGCGAGTACGACGGCCTGGAAGCTCGCATTGAGGAAGTTGACGCTCGCCTTCGCGCGGCCGAGCAGCGCATCGAAGCACCCCAGATCGTCACCGACCCTGCTGCCCTCACCGCTGCTCTTGCGAAATTGGAACAGGCGCGAGCCGAACACGATGCAACGTATGAGCGCTGGGTTGAATTAACAGAGAAAATCGGCGGCTGATGCCGGGGTGCGACAGAGACGTTACAGGTAGTGAGAGTGAGAACCAGTCGCCGCTGAGGGCACTGGAGAATAGGTTCGTGACGTGAGAAGGCCTTAGCGCCTGCTTACGGTGAGCCAGGGCAAGCTGCGGTAAGATTCCGCCACCACCCAGGCGGCGGCGGTTAGGGTCAAGGATAGGATCGTTTCGCTCCATTGAAAGGCATCTTTCGAGCCGGCTGCCACGATCGGTATCCACACCAGAAATGTGAACAAGGCCAGCTGCACGGCCGACAGCGCGACGGCCAGTCGCGCAAGCGTGCCGGTGAGGACCGCGACGCCTGCGGCGATAAAGGTGCAGCCGAAGAAATAGACCCAGAAGACGTGCCAGGGCAGCCAATGAGGCTCAAGCACCAGAGTGTCCTTGGGATCGATGAAATGGGCCAATCCGAAGAAGATTGTGGAGAGACCATAAAGCACCCTGGCAATGCGCAGCCCCGTGTCGCCGGCAATCAACCCCAGGCGCCGTCTATCCCATTCAGTGGCGAGCCGGTGATACAGCACCCAGGCCGCGGCTACGAGAACTGCAGTTACAAACGCAGGCCAAAAAACACCAAAGGTAGGCGACAGGATGACGTCGCGAACCCTGAGAAACAGGAACCAAAGCAGCTGACCGGCAAGCAGGACGCGAGCAGCGAGGACAGCAGTGCGCGACCAGAGCAAACCGATGCCCGAAGTCAGGGAGAGCACAGCGCAGAGATAGACGAGTACCGAGCGTGCGGGTAAACCGTCGGATACCGGGTTCCATAGAGGAGTGAAGTCGTGTTTGACGATGCCGAGGATTCCGAGAGCGACCAGGATTGCCGCAAAGATCATCTGCCCCGGGCTCGTGCTGCGTTTGGCCTGCTCTTGGGTGCGGTTCCGGCTCATTGGAAATGAGGTTAACTTCGGAATGGCAGCAAAAGACAGACCAGGCACAGCGCGATGTTCCCATGCGGCTGTTGAGCGATGTGAAGAGGCTGAAGGCGGGCATGGCCGTCCGGCAGATGTGCCAATTCGAGTTGCGCCGGCGACCGTATCTGGCTTTGCGGACTTGCGTGTCTAATTCAGAAACATGGTGCGGTAGAGCGTGTCCCTCTGCACAGGCTTGAACCCCGCGTCGCGGATGATGCGGCGCAACTCTTCTTCCGTCGTGCAGTTCGATGTTCCAGCCGCTTTGACGACGTTTTCTTCGAGCATGACGGAGCCTACGTCGTTGCCGCCGAAGTGGAGACCGAGCTCGAGGACCTTGAGTCCCTGCGTGACCCACGAGGCTTGTACATTCTCGATGTTGTCGAGATAGAGGCGCGCGATAGCGAGGACTTTGAGGTACTCAACGGAGGTGGCCTCGTCCCAACCGCGGCCGCCCAGAGCGGTGTGGTTAGGCTGAAAGCTCCAGGGGATAAATGCCGTGAAGCCGCCGGTCTCTTCCTGCAGGCGGCGCACGACCTCGAAGTGATTAATGCGCTGGTCAAAACTCTCGCCCACGCCAAACATCATCGTCGCGGTGGTTCTCATGCCGAGCTGGTGCGCCGTGCGGTGGACGCTGACCCAGTCTTCAGTGCGGCATTTGAGGCGGGCGATGCGGAAGCGCACCTCGTCGTCGAGGATCTCGGCGCCGCCACCAGGAATGGAATCGAGGCCGGCGTCGCGCAGGCGGGCGATGGTGGTGCGCAGGTCGAGGTTCGAGTACTCTGCGATGGCCAACACTTCCGACGCCGACAAGCAGTGCAACCATATCTGCGGAAAGCGCTGCTTGATTCCTGTGAACAATCGCTCGAACCAATCGATCTTCAGGTCGGGATGAATGCCGCCCTGCATCAGGACGCCTGTGCCGCCCATCTCGACGGTCTCGGCGATCTTGTCGTAGATGGTTTCGAGCGAGAGGATGTAGCCTTCGTCGGCCCTGGGGTCCTTCTTCCCGGCCTTGGGGAGCGGGCGATAGAAGGCGCAGAAGGTGCAGTACTCGGTGCAGAAGTTGGTGTAGTTGATGTTGCGATCGATGATGTAGGTGACCACGCCTTCGGGGTGGAGACGGCGACGGACGGAGTCAGCCTCGAAGCCAAGCCCGATCAGGTCAGGGGAAGCGAAGGAATCGAGGGCCTGTTGGCGGGTCAGCGACATGGTTCGATTTTACAGGGATCCGTGATCATTGGTCGGTTCTCAGCGGTCAACCCCGTTTGTCGAGGGACGGCGGCGGCGAAAAAGGAAGAGCCCGCGCTGCTGAATGGGCTCTTTTCGCGTCCGCGAGAGGTTGCGCGCGGTGGAGATGCCGCTGAAGAGGATGAGAAAGTCCCAGAAAGACCGAAGCCTCTCTCTAAAGCTTGCGCCGTTCCCTTCGAGACTCCCCGCTGCCATCCCTCTCCAGCCTCTCATGCCATTCGAGCGTTTACCAGCGTCGAAGGTTGCAGGAATTTCGTGGTGTGCCGGACGCGTACGGCCTTCGAGCGAGCATCTCACCGCAGCAGGGCCGATGCTGCCCAAAGGACCGGCGCCTGGCCGTGGAAGTCGCCCGTGCGGCGATGGCGTGCAAGGTAGTAGGCGAGGTCATTTTTCTTGCCCGTGCCCTCGCACACGTTCGTCACATCGTGATTCTGGTCGATGTAGCCGACGACGGCGATCCAGGCGCGGCGGGCTGCTGGACCATAGGTTGCAGCATCGAGCCATCCGTTCTTCACCCCAGTGATCAGGGCAAAGGTGAACATGGCTGAACTCGAAGTTTCGGGCCAGGCCTCATCATGGTCGATCAGCTCGCGCCACATACCGTCCTTGCCCTGGTATTTCAGAAGCGCGGCCATCATGAGGCGATAGCCCTCGAGAATCCGCGCCCGCTGCGGATGATCGGCCGGCAGGTCCCGCAGAATTTCGGCCATGCCGGCGGCGAACCAACCGTCGCCGCGTCCCCAGAAAAAGGGCACGTCCGGCGCGTGATAAAAGAGGCCGTTAGGCTGTTGCAGCTTGTCGAGATAAGCAACCATCTCCTTCGCGTCTCGGTCCAGATACATGCGGTCGCCGGTGGCGCGGTAGGCCTGCAGCTGCAACATGGTGAGCATGTACATGTCGTCGACCCAGAAACGTGTTTCGCCGGAAAGGCCGTCGGGCGTGGGGTTCTCCCATTGGCGATCGGCCCAGTATTTGCCCTCGGCCAGGTATTTGGGGTCTTTTGTCTGGATCGCGATCTCGAGAGGCACGATACCGAAGACCGAGTCGTCGACGTGATGGCGGAGGGGGCGGCGATCGGCCTCGGCGCCGCCGGGCATGAGCGGTTCGAATCTGTGGATCAGCGCATCGCGTAATGCGTCGTCGTGTGTCAGCTGGGCGAAGGTCAACGCGCCATACCAGGTGTCGGCCTCGGAGTAGTGGATGGTTTTGGAGTATTGATGCGGGCTGGTGACGAAGTGATCCGCGAGAGCCTTGCCTACTTCCTGCGGCGATGTGCCAGCCGGCCAGTCCGAGAAGAAATCGTTCGACTGTGCGACGCTGCCAGTCGATGTTGCGGCAAAGGCAGCAAGAAGAATCAGGCGAGGAAGGGTTTTCAGCATCAGTCGGCTCCCGAGAAACGTCCGCCGATCATCTTGCCTTGGCGAATCCAGTTTGTAAAACGAAAACCGAGGAAGGCGCCCTCGCCGCGCTGCTACTTGCGCGGTTCTGTGGAAGTGGATTCTTTCGCAGCCATGGGCTTTGGCTTCTTGTCAGGACTGGAGACGCCGAAGCTCATCAGGAAGAATCGCAGTCCTTTGCGCAGGGATTCCATCACGCTCATGAGGTCGATCTTCTCATGTTCTACTCTGCTGGAGCGGACGAGGAAGAGGAGTGCGCGGGCCTGGCAACGGACGCTGCCGGACCCCCTTCTCCGTGCAGAAGGCTCAATGCCGCCGGAGGAAGAGGCTTATCGGCGTTGGCGAGCAGCACACTCACCTGCCAGATCTCGTCGTTGGTCAACTGCGTTTTGAAGTCGGGCATGCCGGTGAGGCGAATTCCGTTCGCGACCTTCCAGTAGGTCTCACCCGCTGGATCGTCGCTGACGCCGACTACGCCTCTGGTGCCGTGTTTTTCCCAGAGCTGAGGGGCATCGGGATACATGTTCTGACCGATCCCCGCGGGCTTGCCGTGATAGCCGTGGCAGACGGCGCACTTTTCCGCATAGACATGCGCTCCGGCAACCAGGTTATGTTCGTCGGGATCGAGGGCAGCACGGGGCGGCATTTCACGCTGGATGCGCGCGTCCAAAGCGGAGTGGGCGATGGACCTCTCCGCTGGAAACGGCGGATCGGCGACAGCAACCGGCACTTTGCCGTTGTAGAGCCAGAGCAGAACGACGGCCGGCAGGAGCACAACTCCCACGATAAAGCCGAACAGGATACGACCCATGAAGTTGCCTCCGATGAGTTCCATCGTAGTGCATTCGATTCGCTGGGCGCAGCCTCTAACTGATCCCGTGAGCATTCGCAGGTCACATCTCGATCTGACGATGGTAAGAGAGTGCATGGCCTGCCGGGACCAGCGCGCCGAATGGCCCTCGCCTGCGTCCAAACCTTCAGCGGACCCGCCCACAACGCCGCCTCCGGATGGTTTAATACCTAAGGGGGAGCGCTTTCTTGAACGGGTGCTTCCGTAAAGTGGTGGAGGTATCCCGAAAGCGATGTTTTCTTTTCGCCGTGTTGCGTTTTTGCTGGCCCTAAGTTTGCCGGCGTTGCAGGTTCTTCAGGCACAGGATTCAAGATCGAGCAGTTCGACCCCCGCCGCGCAGGATCAGGCGCAACAGCCCGCGGCCAATCCGAACCAGGGTGAAGTGAGCGTCCAGGCCCGTATCAAGGCGCGCCGGGAACAGCGGCGTGCGCAGGCGATCCGCGATACCTACCTGCATCTCTATGAGGCTTACGTCGGCGGCGGCTATTTGCGGACCACGCCGGGACCCGGCCTGCAGAAGCTGACGGAGTACTCGTGGAATGCTGCCGTGACCCGCTTCTTTGGCGAGCGGCTTGGGGCGACGGTCGACGGGCGCGGATACTACGGGACAGCCTACGTGGGGCTGAACCCGTCGAACATCACCCGTCCGGCGATTAGCCAGTACGACGCGCTGTTCGGGCCGACCTACCGCCTGATCTTGCATCCCAAGTATTCGGTGGGGGTGCGCGGCGAAGGCGGTGTGGCGATTGGGAACTTCTCCGGCGACACCAGCGGATTTAGCCCGCAGTCGCTCGGGCTGTATCCGGACTCGACGACCTATGCTTTCGAAGGCGGCGTCTTCGGCGAAGCGAATCTTAGCCCGAACCTCTCGCTGCGGCTCGCAGGCGAGTATGTCGGCACGGGGTTCGGGTCCACTCTCGAGAACGGATTCGGATTCAACTACGGGTTCGTATACCGGTTTGGAAAGCAGTAGAGACAGAGAAAAAGACAAACAGTAGCCAATCACAGAGACGGCTCACGCCGGAGACGCGTGGGCCGTTTTCGTTGGTCGGCTATTTCAGCAGCGGTTGTTTCGACGCGGAACAGGTTGGGACTTTAAAGCAAGTTCCGGATTGGCCACGATACGGGAACGACAGCGATGTAGCCAGCCGACTCAGTAGATGTTGAGATCCGATGGGATGCGTGTCTCAGGGAGAATCTTCTCAATGCTGATGCATGTTTGCATCGCAACAAGGAGCCGAAGAGCTGGGAGGATACTGCGCTCGCGAGAACTCCCATGCGCGACGGCAAAGCTCTTGTAGTTGCGTGCGATGACAGCCTTGGCGAGATCGCCAACCGTTTCGATACTTGCTGGAATGGCCCTAGATGGGTACACCGTTGCCGCACGAAGCGCGAGCAGGATCAAGACAATTGAACCTATGGCGATGATGCCACCGCTCATCCGAAGCCCCAGGAAAACACGCGCAGAAACCAGGAGAGACACAGGCAAGACAAGACACAAGACCAGAAGCCATGATGGCAAATTCAATTGAGGTAGTTCCAATCCAAGCTCCACCTGAAGGGAAGCCCATTGCAAATGGCGGGTCCGCCACGGCAGCAAATTGTGAATTCGTGTGGCTGGCTGGACAGAAGAGCGTGGTGTCTCGGTTACGTTCTGAAAAGCTCGGCGCAGTCTGTTGAATGCCACCATCGATAGGCACGAGTCCCCGACTTGATACTTCGCAACCCAGTCAATGCGTTGACTCAATTCCTGGATGCTGATCCCGGCTAGATCATGGTAATCGCCGAGATCAACGCCGAACGATTCTTCAATCGACTCAAACAGTTCCCACGTATCCTCGCCGACTTCGTTGGAACCTTGCAGGTTCTGAGCGTCAAGGAGAGTCATGCTTTGGGCCCCTCCCTACTATGTGCGAGTTCTTAAGCCTTTTGCGAGTCGTGGTCGGATATCCCTCTAACCGCCAGTTACAAATGAACCAACAGCGACGGCTGCCCGCGCGTGGGTACAACCGTGCATCGATCCCTCATCCACTTTTGCAAAGAATTTCCCTCGAAACGCGCACACTATCTTTAGACCATCGGAGAGCCCTATGCCCGAAGCGACTCACAATGCCCCTGCCCACTCCAACCCCGCCGTAGCCGCCAGCAGTTCTGCCTGGGGTCAGCGCCAACAACGATCCGCTTCACTTGAAGATTGAATCTGCCCCCCCCCGGGGGGTCGATTCACCGTCTCTTCGCCTTTCTGGACTCCGCGGCACAACTCGCTGGCGGCAGCCTGAGCGAAGAGGGACACGAGTCACTGGCGACAAATCACTGCAGGATTGGTATCCCTGCAATCCGCTGCTGCCACTCGGCGGGGCCCGTCTGATGGACGCTCGTGCCCTTGCTATCGACGGCGACGGTGACCGGCATATCGCGCACGTCAAATTCGTAGATGGCTTCCATGCCGAGGTCCTCGAAGGCCAGCAATCTCGATCCATAGATCGCTTTGGCGACGAGATACGCAGCGCCGCCGACGGCCATCAGGTAGACCGCGCCAAATTCTTTGATGGCGTCAATCGCGGCCGGCCCGCGTTCGGCCTTGCCGACCATGCCGAGCAGGCCAGTCTCTGCGAGCATCTGGCGGGTGAACTTGTCCATGCGTGTCGCTGTAGTGGGGCCGGCGGGGCCGACGACTTCGCCGCGCACGGGATCGACCGGGCCAACGTAGTAGATGAAGCGATTGGTGAAGTCGACGGGCAATTTCTCGCCGCGATTGAGCATATCGGTCATCCGCTTGTGAGCAGCGTCGCGCCCAGTCAGTAGTTTTCCCGTCAGCAGGAGCACTTCGCCAGGCTTCCACGTGGCCGCTTCGTCGCGCGTAACGGTGTCGAGGTTGACGCGGCGTGCCCCGGAGACATCGTACGTCAGTTTCGGCCAGTCCTCAAGCGAGGGCGGATCGAGATACACAGGCCCCGAGCCGTCGAGCACGACATGTGCGTGCCGCGTGGCCGCGCAGTTGGGAATCATCGCGACAGGTAGATTCGCGGCGTGTGCCGGTGTATCGAGGACTTTCACGTCCAACACAGTCGTCAAACCGCCCAATCCCTGCGCGCCAATGCCGAGGCGATTCACTTTGTCATACAGCTCGACGCGAAGTTTTTCGGCCGTAGTCTGCGCGCCCCGCGCGATCAGATCCTGAATGTCGATGGGATCCATGAGAGCCTGCTTGGCGAGGAGCATAGCCTTCTCCGCTGTGCCACCGATGCCGATGCCCAACATGCCGGGAGGGCACCAGCCTGCCCCCATGGTAGGCACGGTTTTCAGGACCCACTCCACCACCGAATCCGAGGGGTTGAGCATGGCAAACTTCGATTTGGCCTCGGAGCCTCCGCCCTTAGCGGCGACGGTGATCTCGACTTTGTTGCCCTTGACGAGCTCGACAAAAACGGCCGCGGGCGTGTTGTCCTTGGTGTTCTTGCGCGCGCCAGCAGGATCGGCTTGCAGTGAAGCGCGGAGCTTGTTCTCGGGATCGAGATAAGCGCGGCGGACGCCCTCATTCGACCATTTCCTGCAAGATCCATCGTTGGGCTGCCGTCCGCAGGACCGGAGAAGTGGACGTTCATGCCGACTTTGACGAAAGCGTTCACGATGCCCGTATCCTGGCAGATGGGGCGATGGCCTTCGGCGCACATCCGCGAATTAATCAGAATCTGAGCCATGGCGTCGCGCGCGGCGGGCGACTGCTCGCGCTCGAAGGCTTTGGCGAGGCTCTTGATGTAGTCGACCGGGTGGTAGTAGCTGATGTATTGCAACGCGCCGTGGACGGTGGCGATGAAGTCTTCCTGGCGGATGACGGTCATGGGGGCTCCCGAGAAAAGTAGACGTTCTTAGGGTAACGGCTCGCGGGGGAGTGAAGCGACCGAGGTTGCGCGGAGTTCGCCCTTGGTACGGCCGACGTTGTTCTCAAGTCAGTGCGTCAGGTTCTTGCGCTCCACCCTTGAGCCCGAAGGAAGGCCCAAGGACGGGCGCCATCACGGCGCGGACTACCGCTACTTCATTCCTTCCTGACCACCCGCGCCTTCTCTCACAATCGCATCCGCGGCGTTGGCGGCGAGAACCCAATCGCTGGCGACGTTGATGACGTACTCATCCTCGAACCAGAGAAAGCCGAAGTCGTCGATGCACTCCGGAAAATCCGGCTTGATGACGATGTAACCGGGAATGACGCCGCCGGGGATGAAGGTGTTATCGGCGCGGTTGTTGCCGTAGGCCTTCATTTTGGAGACAGTGCCGACTGCAGAGACATACGACGTGCTCGAGACAGGATGTGTGCCAAGAATGTAATTGGCGGCGCGCAACGTGTACTCCGGCCCGACGATCTGCGGAAATGCCTTGTGCAGGAAGTAGGTCTGATAGCCGAGTTGGGCGACGGCGGATGAGCCGCCCCAGCTGCGCAGGCTGGGTGGAACACCGAAGGGTGTTTGTGCCAGCTGTCGATCGAGATCGGTCTTGTAAACCTTTACGGCTCCTTCGAGCTGCTGTTTGAAGTCTGCGTCCATGTAGGGCAGGGCGCGCACGGCCTCCCATCCACCAAAAGCGAAGTGCTGGCGGACCGTGGGGAAGAGCTCGACGACGCGCTTCTTGTAAATCTCGCCGCCGTTGGTCGCGATCATGAGTTCGAGCGCGGCGCGCCATTCGCCAAGCGCAGCCATGCCGGGAGGTCCGAACGAAGGACCGGCGAACGGCGTGGGATGCGCCTGCTCCTCTTCGTAGAGTTTGATCGCCGTGTCGAGACACTCTTTGGCGAGCGGATCGTCGTAGCCCTTCAAAACCTCGGACGCAGCGGCCAACGACGTTGCGGCGCCGTATTCGAGGAATGGCATCTTGGTGGTGAAGGCCCAGCGATCGTCGGGCTTCCCGGAGTACATCGCGTTCATCTCGTTAGGGCCGAGATCGGGTGAGTAGATGCGGCCGTCGGTGTTGGAGGCGGCATCGCCGAGGTGTGTGTACTGGCGCAGCGTGGGCTCGATGATGCCGAGGATAGGATGACCGAAGGCGTGCACCTGCCCGAGCACCTGCAGCACGCCGTGCTTCACCTGCTCGATCGCGTCCGGAATTCCATCCGGCCGATGCATCTCGGCTTCGCGCGTGGTCTCGTCGACGGAGAGGTTATCCCACTTGAGGTTGAACTCCTGGTAGGCGAGCGAGAGATTCTGAATCACGGTGTATTGGCTGAAGGCGATGTTGTCGTAGTCGCCGGCGTCGAACCAGCCGCCCACGTTGACACCAGGAATGTGCTCGCCGGGCTTGAAGGGTGAGTCGAGATTGGGGCCCATGCGGTATCCGTCGAAGTGGTCGTGATTGGGCGGCGCCTGACGCGCGTCATCGAGGTGCGAGACTCCATGCCAGAGCCGATAGCCTTCGCGCACTGAGACGTGATCCATCTCGACCGCGAGGAATCCATCGAGACTGTTTTGCCAGGCATGGCTGTAGACGTCGTTCGCGATGGGAAAGAGTGCTGTGCGCTCGCCTGCGTATTCGATGGCGTAGAGGCCGGGCTCGTGGACCGAGGAGAAATCGAACTTTGCGTAGCGATAGCGCAGCCACGGTGTGGATGCGGAGATCGGTCCCTCGAAGACCTGCTTGTACGAGCCGTCTTCGGTGAGGCGGAGGACTTTTGCCGTCTTCGGCGCGTCGAAGTTGGGATCGAGCTCGAGGATCGCCACCTTGGGGAAGTTGGGCGGATAGCCGACCTGGCTGTGCGCGATCATCGGTGGGCGGGTCCAGTTGGGAATGTCGATGGGACGAATGTGCCAGACGATGGCGCCTTCGGTTTTGCCGTTGGGAATGAGACTGCGCAGGACGAACCAGCCGTTCTGCGCGCGGTCGCGCCCGTCGTAGAGCGAGACCGGAGCGGTGTCCGACCTGACGTCGACGCGGAAGAGCGGATCTTCGGGCGCAAGCGTGATGCTGTTGCCAGTGACAATGGGCAGCGGCTGCGTGTATCCCTTCGCCTTATCCCATTCTTCCTGATACGGGAGTTTCTTGGGGTCGTCGGCGGGAGGCGGCACTTTCTGCATCGGGTCCTGCGGAGTGCGCGGAATCATGCCGAAGTCTTTGTCGTCGACAGCGTAGGTCTTGCCCATGTAGATGGATGGCAGGAACTCGAGGTTGAAGCCTGCTCGTCCGGCGAGCTTTTCAGGCAGCGGTTTGTCGAGGTTCACGCTGACGCGCACTCCCCCGGGCTCGGGGCTCACCACGAGCTGATAGTCCATCTGATAGGAGGGGAAGGAGAGGTCGGCTGTCAGGCGGTTGTGTTCCTTGTCTGCGCTCTGGCTCTTGAGTTTGGCGACAAGATCCCACTGCTCAGGTGTCGGCATCAGGTGCACGTCGCCGTTGGTGGCGATGCGCTGACCATGGAGAATCATTTGCATGGCAGCGTTCTTCTCGTCCACGAAGATCGGGTGATAGGTGTTCTGATAGAGGACTACGCTGAAACCCCGGGCATCGAGATAGCCGCCATCGGTCACCTTCATCTGCATGTCCGCGGCGAGCGCGGGCAAAGCGGCCAAGAGTACTGCGGGCACCAGGGCTTGCAGACGAGTGAACAAGGCACGAAGGAACATGGGTCTGTCCGTCCGATCTTTCGTTGCGTTTGGTACTTCGGTTCCGAGTTGGATGAGGAGCGCCTTCACATCATGTGTAGAGTTCCGTCCGCCTTCGTGGCCGTAAGGCCGGTCATCATTGTGCGAAAGAAAGTGTCGTTCTTGCGGCGGCGTAGTGTAAAGAAAAATCGCTTTTCTCATGGCGATTCTTCGAGTTACTTAAAGGCTCGTGTTTCAGGTCTGCGAGAGGATTACTTACGAAAAGGCAAAAGGCCAGCGGGGTTGGTCGGCCGGGCGAGCTGTTGGCCTAGTCGGCGTGTGGCGAGTCAGCGGGCGGCGCTCGACGGTTGGGGTGGCCGTCACATTCGGACTGAATCCTGCAGGCGTAGAATCCGTTCCGGATTAGGGTGCCTCAGGGACTGCGCAACGGTGTTGTGTCTGGGGCGCTGAGGGAAGCTATGCACAAGGCGTTGGCCGCAATTCTCTTTGTACTTTTTTCATCCGTTCCAGCATTCGCTAAATCCCATGACATCTTTCCGGTCTCGTGCGACGTACTCTGGGCCGCCGTCATGGATACATTGGGAAATCCAAACGACTTCAACATCCTCGTCGTCGATGATGCTGGGCAGAAAGCCTCGTTCGTTGTCGTCGGCGAAACGACGCCATACAAGGACATGGTTGCGCTTGCGGCGCATGACAGCGGCTGCGCCATGAAGCTGACCATATTGCAGGTGGGCGCGGACAACTCGGACGAGCGCGGATTTCGCAATCGGCTCAACAAGTCGCTGGCAAAATTACAGGCCGCAAAGCCGGCCAAGCCCACTGGGGCGACTGGACAGGAATAGGTCTCGTCGGGCGGATCCACGCGGGCGTCGCTGCCGTGTGGAATCAGGTCGTCGCGCCTGCCCATGCCCTAATCTAGGGGTATGAGCGATTTTCCTGCCGATGCGTTGCCGCCCGAAACGCCGCATTCGATTCCAGAACAGAACTCCAACGCTACCTCGGATCCCGTTTTCGATTTGCTGGTGGTAGGAGCGGGTCCGACAGGGCTGGCTTGCGCGATTGAAGCGAAGAAAGCCGGGTTCAGCGCCGTTTTGGTGGACAAGGGCTGTGTGTGCAACTCGCTCTATCACTACCCATCGCACATGACGTTTTTTACGACGTCGGAGCTGCTGGAGATCGGCGACATTCCGTTTCCGAGCCCCAATGCGAAGCCGTCGCGGAACGAGGCGCTCGAGTATTACCGGCAGGTCGCGGCCTTCTACAAGCTCGACGTGCGGCAGTATCGGAGAGTCGAGCGCATCGCGGGCGCCAACGGATCGTTCGAAGTTCATACGACAGACAGGTTCGGACGTGCTGGCATTCTGCACGCGCGCAAGCTGGCGATTTCGACGGGCTACTACGATCTGCCGAACCTGATGAAGATTCCCGGCGAGGAGCTCAGCAAGGTTCAGCACTACTACGACGATCCGCACCCATACTTCGGGCTGGATGTGGTGGTCGTGGGCGGCAAAAATTCGGCGGCGATTGCTGCGCTGGAGCTGTGGCGGCACGGCGCCCGGGTCACGCTGATCCATCGCGACGCAGAGATTCACCGCCACGTGAAGTACTGGATCAAGCCGGACATCGAAAATCGGATCAAGAACGGCGAGATCAAGGCGTACTTTGGGTCGCAGCTCACGGAGATCACGCCGGACTCCGTGAAGCTGGAGACGCCGGGCGGTCAAGTCACGCTGAAGAACGATTTCGTGTTCGCCATGACGGGCTATCATCCGGATTTTTCCTTCCTTGAACGGATGGGAGTGAGGTTCGACGGGCCCGACCGGTTGCCCGTGTGCGATCCGGTAACGCTGGAGAGCAATGTGCCGGGAATCTATCTGGCTGGGGTGATCGTGGCCGGCGCGCGGACCAACGAGATTTTCATCGAGAATGGCCGTTTTCATGGGCGTCAGATCGCTGCTGCGTTGAGCGACGCTCTCTGCCGGGCCTGAAAGCGAATTTCGGTTCCATTTCGACCTCGCGAGCATCTCAAATAGCGGGTGAACCTACCCGATGTTTGGGGTTACTCCGGGCGGAACTTTTCGCCCGGGGCCGGGTTAGAACCCCATGACAGGCTTTGGGCTTTCCCGTCTAATGGGAGCAGACCAAGCCGGAATGAATGGCAGGAGATTTACGATGAATCGGTCTTTGTTGAAGCGTGTGGTTGCGCGGTCCGTGGCGTGGACCGCCATGGCCCTTCTGTGCGGCGTGGTGGCGCTCGCGCAAGACGCGGCACCCGCCGGCGGACAACGCACCGACGGGCAGATCGAGATGGACGTTGTCCATGCGCTCGATCAGTCGGCCGCGTTGAAGAACGACCTGATTACCGCCGCGACAATTCAGGGTCAAGTGACCCTGGCCGGCACGGTTTCGAGCCAGGACTCGAAGAATCTGGCAGAGTCCATCGTCAAGGGCGTACCAGGCGTGACCGGCGTGAAGAACAATCTGAATGTCGGCAATCCTGCAAACGATCCGAATGCACAAGGCGGCCAAAACGTGCAGAGCGACGACACACAGGACATGGCCGACAACGGTCAACCTGCGCCTCCTCCCAGTGCCGCGCCCGCTCCGGATTACGGGCAGAACTCTGGGTCGCAGAGCAATCAGCAGGCTCCGCAATATGGGCAGCAGCAGCCGCAGTATGGGCAGCCCGCTCCTCCTCCCGCGTACGGACAGGGGCAGTACGGTCAGGCGCCTCCGCCGCCTCCACCGGGTTATGGTCAGCGGCCGCAGTACAACAGCCCTTACGGGCCGGGACCGGGGTACGCGCCTGCAGCTCCCGCGCCGCCTTACAGATATGCCAAGGAACCGGTGACGATTCCGCAGGGAACGATGATCCAGTTGCGCACCAGTGAGCCGGTCGACAGCAAGCGCGCAAAGGGTGGCGAGCCGGTTCAGTTTACAGTGATCCAGGACGTGACCTACGGCGGCGTTCTGGCGATTCCGCGCGGCGCGACCGTGCATGGGGTGATTGCAGACGCGAAGAATGTGGGTTCGGGCACGCTGGAAGGCAGCTCGGAGCTGGCCCTGCAGCTGACCTCGCTCGATCTGGGCGGACAGACTTATCCGCTGCAGTCGGACCTGTTCCGGGTCAAGGCTCCCGGTAAGGGCGGCCGTACCGCGGAGAACATCATCGGTGGCGCTTTAATTGGTGCGTTGATAGGCGGCGCAGCCGGTGGCGGAGGCGGTGCTGCGATCGGTGCGGCAGCCGGCGGCACGGTGGGGACGGCGGCTTCGGCAGCCACTCCTGGACCGCGGGCATGGATTCCGGCCGAGGCGCTGGTGACGTTCCACCTGGCAGCGCCGGTGACCGTGAATCCAGTTGACCCGCAGGAAGCGGCGCGTCTCGCGCAGGGCTTGTATCCGGGCGGGCCCACCCTCTATCGGCGCGGCCCCGGCTACTATGGCGGGCCCGCGCCGTATCCGTATCCCTACTACTACGCGCCGGTGTACTACCGTCCGTACTACTTCTCGGGCGGGTACTACTACTGGCGATAAATCGGCATTATTAGATTGAGTGAAGCGGGCGTCTGAAAAGGGCGCCCGCCTTGTTTGCAGAGGGCGAAACGCGCAGCCGCGCCCCGACGCTGTGTGCACGCTCGTCTATAATGTCAAAGATCGCACCGAGCGAGATTTGCGCGTCGGGGAAGCTGTTTTTTTGCCTGATTGAGCACGCTTCCTGAGCACGCGCCGAGAGAGTAGAAGGCTCACGTACCTCCATGATTCGTTTCCTGCAAAAAGAAAATCGCCTCACCAAGGCTTTATTTGTCGTCATCATCGCAGCGGCCTCCGTGTCGATGGTGGTCTATCTCATTCCCGGGCTCACAGGCCAGAGCGCGTCGGGCGCCGACACGTTTGCGGTGGTCTATCCGCACTGGTACAGCAAGTTCTTGTCGGGCGGCGAGGTGATCAGCCAGCAGAAAGTGGCCCAGCTGGCGACGCAGCGGGTGCAGCAGCAGTATCCACAGTACGCCGGCAATCCGATGATCATGAACATGATCGAGCCGCAGGTGGGCCAGCAGTTGGTGCAGCAGCAGGTGCTGCTTGACGCGGCGGATCAGCTGGGCATTCACGTGACCGATGCGGATGTGCGCACCTATCTCCAGACAGGGCCTCCGGGGCAGGTGCTGTTTCCGGGCGGCAAGTTCATCGGCCAGGACAAATATGCCGCACTCATTCAGAGCCGGTTCGACATTACAGTTGCCGACTTTGAAGACAGCGTGAAGAAGGACATCGCAATCCGGCGGCTGGAATCGTTGATTACCGCCGGGGTGACGGTCGGCGATCAGGAAGTGCGGGACACCTACCGCAAGAACAACATCAAGATCAAGTTCGACTATGCGGTGATTTCCTCGGACGATCTGAGCAAGCAGATCAATCCTTCGGATGCCGATCTGGAAGCGTTCTTCAAGAAGAACGCGGCACGCTATGCGACGGCTGTGCCGGAAGAGCGCACGATCACCTACTTCGCGTTTACAGGCAGCGATGTGCCCGGAGGAATTCCGCAACCCACGCAGCAGGAGATCCAGCAGTATTACACCGCGCATCAGTCGGAGTATTCGGTGCCGGAGCAGGCGCGCGCGCGGCACATCCTGATCAAGGTAGCTGCGGGTGCGGACGCGAAGACGGACGCGGCAGCCAAGGCCAAGGCTGAAGCGCTGCTGAAGCAGATTCAAGCAGGCGCGAACTTCGCCGACCTGGCCAAGAAGAATTCGGACGACCCGGGAAGCAAGGACTCGGGCGGCGAGCTCGGCTTTGCACAGCGCGGACGTATGGTGCCGGAGTTCGACAATGCGATCTTCACGCAGAAAATAGGCGATACCAAGATCGTGAAGACGCAGTACGGCTACC
Source organism: uncultured Acidobacteriaceae bacterium (assembly GCA_963778705.1). Classification (GTDB taxonomy): domain Bacteria; phylum Acidobacteriota; class Terriglobia; order Terriglobales; family Acidobacteriaceae; genus Telmatobacter. The sequence continues at coordinate 142,951 of CAVZVM010000007.1, read as the reverse complement.
ACATTGTCCAGGTGGAAGAGCGCCAGACCGCGCACGCGCAGTCGCTGAACGAAGTGCTGCCGACGATTCAGGCGACACTGATCCGGCAGAAGACGGCGGCGGCACAGCAAAACTATGCGCAGGCGCTGACCTCGGAGGCCATCAAGAACGGGCTGCAGAAAACGGCCGAGGCGCATCACCTGCAACTGGTGACCACGCCGCCGGTGAGCGAGCAGGGGACGATTGCGGGCTTGCCCGACAGCGCGGGGCTGTTAGCGGGAGCCTTCCGATCGAAGCAGGGTGACCCGGCGCAATCGGCGCCGACAGGCGAAGGCTATGCGATCTTCCAGGTCACCGGTATCACGCCGGCACATGCGCCGAGCTTCGCAGACTGGAAGAGTCATGTGCTCGACGACTATCGTGCCGAACAGGTTCCCGCTCTACTGCGGCAGAAGACGAATGACCTGGCGACGCAGGCGCACAACACGAACGATTTGGCCAAAGCGGCCAAAGCGGTCGGCGCTGAGGTGAAAACCAGCGACCTCGTCGGCATGTCCGGGCAGGTACCGCAACTCGGCGACGTAGGCCAGGTGGCTCCGCAGCTGTTCGATATGGCGGTTGGCAATATCAGCGGGCCCATCAATGCCGGGCGCACCGGCGTTGTGGCTAAGCTGGTCGACAAGCAAGAGCCGAGCGCCGACGAGATTGCCAAGAATCTGGATCAGACGCGCGATCAGCTTCTCGATCAGCGACGCGGCGAAGCCTTCCAGATTTTTGCAAGCAACATCATGGACGACTACAAGAAACATCGGCGCGTGCTTTTCAACGCCAAGGCGCGCAACCAAGAGGTACCCGGAGCGTAGCCGGTTGTAACGACTTCAGCGGACCCGCATTCCAACCGAATGCGGGTCTTTCGTTTTTCTGGCTGGACAAATCCAATGTGACAGCCTACCGCGCGCGGAGATAATCCAGATATGCAATTCCAGCGTTCGTCCGGCGTTCTTCTGCACATCAGTTCGTTGCCCTCCTATGGCGGGATTGGCGATCTTGGTCCCGCTGCCCATGAGTTTGTGGCATTTCTCGCCGCTGCGAAGCAGCACGTGTGGCAGGTGCTCCCGCTGTGCCCGACCGGGTACGGGAATTCGCCCTATGCGGGATCTTCGGCGTTTGCCGGGAATCCCTATCTGATCAGCCTGGAGTTTCTTGCGGAGTGGGGATGGATCGCTGCGGAGCGAATTGCAGGGTTGGCCGGCAAGGACGGCAGCGTGAAATTCGAGGACGTGGAGCAGCGGAAGCTGCCGCTCCTGTATGAGGCGGCGGGTAACTTTCTCGATCGCGGCCTGAGCGATCCGCAGCTGGCCGAACAGTGGCAGCACTTCGAGAAGTTTTGCCAGGCACAACAGAGCTGGCTGAATGACTATGCCTTTTATGCCGAGCTGCGCCGGCAGCAAAACACGGGTGCATGGACGGACTGGCCGGAGCCGCTGCGCAGGCGCGATCCGCAGGCGCTGGCAGAGATCGCGGCACAGCATGGACGCGCTCTGGCACAGGAGCAGGCGCTTCAATTTGCATTTTCAGTCCAATGGAATCGGCTGCGGGAATCCGCCGCACGCAATGCCATTCGGATTCTGGGTGACGTGGCGATCTTCGTGAATCTCGATTCCTCGGACGTATGGGTCCATCCGGACCTCTTTGAACTGGATGAAGACCTGAAGCCGACGCGCGTCGCCGGCGTGCCTCCGGATTATTTTTCGGCGACCGGACAACGGTGGGGCAACCCAGTCTATCGTTGGGACGTGCTGAAAGAGAGGCAATTTGACTGGTGGGTCGAGCGCATTCGCCGCTCCCGCGAGCTCTACGACATCGTGCGGCTCGATCACTTCCGCGGCTTCGAGGCCTATTGGTCGATCCCCGCGAGCGAGGATACGGCGATCAACGGAGAGTGGATCAAGGCGCCGGGGCTGGAGCTCTTCAGGGCGCTGGAGGAAGCGCTGGGACCGCTCCCACTGGTGGCGGAGGATCTCGGGCTCATTACGCCGGAAGTAGACGCGCTGCGCATGGAGTTGGGCTTTCCAGGAATGAAGGTCATCCAGTTCGGCTTCAGCGACAAGGGTGCGCATATTCATCTACCGCACCGATACACCCCCGGCACGGTCGCCTATACCGGGACGCACGACAACGACACCACACAAGGGTGGTGGGCAGTGCAAAGCAAAGCGGAGCGCGCAGCGATCGAGGCGTATGTCGGCGATGTACAGGAACGGCCGGTGGGTTCGATGATTCGTGGAGTCGAGGCGAGCGTCGCGGAGATGGCGATGGTCCCCGCGCAGGACCTGCTGGGGCTCGGTTCAGAGGCGCGCATGAACACACCTGCGGTCGCAAACGGCAACTGGAGCTGGCGTGCCCCGGAGGGAAGCTGGACGCCGGAGCTCGCGGCGGAGCTGGCCGCGCTTGTGGACGTGACGGACCGGGACAATGATCCGCTCGGGTAAGAACGCGATCGAAAATCGTGAAGCCGGCGTGTTACTGTCGCGTGACCGGCAGCGCACGTGCGTTGGCCACCAGGGATTCAGCTTGCTATTCTTGCCCAGATGGACACAGCGGCGATTCAGACCCTCGGATTGACTCGACGCTTTGGCGAAATGACAGCCGTGGAGAACGTGACTCTCCGCGTGACGCAGGGTCAGTTCTTCGGCTTCCTCGGGCCGAATGGAGCAGGGAAATCCACCACCATCAAAATGTTGACCGGGCTGCTTGAGCCGAGCGCCGGGACGATCGAGATTCTGGGCTGCCCCTTCAGCGCCGCCGCGCTCGATCTGAAACGCGAGATCGGCGTGGTGCCGGAGGGAATGGCGCTGCTGGGAAGGCTTACTGCGTCGGAGTACCTGCGCTTCGTGGGACGAATGTATGGGCTCGATCGCGAGACCGTGACTCGCCGGACAGAGGAGCTGCTCGAGTTCATGCAGTTGGCGAACGAACGCCGCAAAATGGTCACGGACTTTTCACATGGTATGCAGAAGAAGCTGGCCCTGGCTGCGGCCGTGATTCACGGGCCGAAGGTGCTTTTCCTCGACGAGCCGTTCGAGGGTGTCGATGCCGTGGCGGCAGGCATGCTGAAGACGATGTTGCAGGGGATGATTCAGCGCGGAGCGACCATCTTTCTCACCACCCACGTGCTGGAAATTGTGGAGCGGTTGTGCAGCCACGTTGCCATCATTCATCAGGGGCGACTGGTGGCAAACGGTTCGATCGAGGCCCTGCGCGCGGGTGTGGCGTCGAGTCTACCCGGCTCAGAGACCAGCCAACGGCTCACGCTCGAAGAGATATTCTTATCGATCGTTGGTGCGAACGGCGGAGAGCCAGTGCAGGAGCTCTCGTGGCTGACCTAGTTGCGGCTCCGAATCAGCGGCCTCAGCCCAAGAGCGCAGGTCCCTTCAATCGTTTCGCGCGAAAGCAGTATGTTGCTCTGGCGCTGATGCGGTCCAATGCTTTCGCAAACAGCTTTCGCACCGGATCGGGCGCCTTTGAGTTCGGCGCTCGTGCCATTTCTTTTTTCGTTTACTCGGTCATCGGAATTGGATTAGGGATTGGTGCGGGCGCTGCGGCCTATTCGCTGGTCTCCAATCATGAACTGCATCTCCTCGCGATCGAATTCTGGGTTCTCTTCCTGCTTTGGCAGGCGATCTCGATTGTGCTCGCATCGTTTCTGGAGCAGTTCGATCTGGGCAGCCTCCTCCGTTTTCCCGTCGACTTCGGATCGTTCTTTCTGTTGCATCTCGTCTTTGGTTTCCTCGACGTTTCCACGTTGGCCGGGAGCCTGTCTTGCGCGGGAGTTCTGATCGGCATAAGTCTCGCCCGTCCGGATCTCTTCGGCGCAACCCTGGCGGCTCTGATTGGATTTGCCGCGTTCAACATCTTCCTGGTCCGCGCAATTTTTGCGTGGCTGGACCGCTGGCTGGCAAAGAGGCGATCGCGCGAGATCGTGAGCGCGGTATTCCTGGTGTCGATGCTGAGCTTGCAATTGCTCAACCCTGTCTTGCGCGACGAGACGTGGCATGGGCGCGACCATCCCCACCGGCGCTCAGCTGCTGCGCAGAAGATGACGGGAGATGCGGAGTCCCTGCTCGGCAAGGCTGCAGCTTGGCAGAGCTGGCTGCCACCGGGATTAGCCAACGTGGTGTTGGAGAGCGCCGACCGGCATGACAGACCTTTGGAAGCGGGCGCTCTCGGCCTGCTTTGCATCTACACGCTCGGGGCAGCGGGTTTGCTGGGCATTCGACTTCGCGCCGTCTATCGAGGCGAGAGCCTTGGAGAAGCGCCGAGCACCGGACAAGGTGCGAAGCGGGAGGAACCGTGGCTCATTGCCGGGCGTGGACCGATTGTTGCCGAGATCGAAAAGGAGCTCATCACGCTGTTTCGGTCGATGACGCAGATCTACGCCATCTGCGTGCCACCGATTATGGTGGTCATCATTGCCAGCCTCTTCCGAAGCGGCGCGCCTTTTGCTCGCCATGTCTTTCATCTGGCCTTGCCGGTGTGTGTGGCCTATGGGCTGCTGGGATTCACGCAACTGATTTACAACAGCCTCGGCGCGGAGGGAAGAGCGATCCAGATGGTGTTCCTATTTCCGCTGCCCGTGCGCACGATTCTCTTGGCGAAGAATCTCTTTCATGGCGCACTGTACCTTCTGGCTGCAGTGCTTGCCGGGTTATTCACGACCCTTCGTCTCGGCCGTCCCGATCCGGATGTCGTCGCCATCACCGCGGCGTGGCTGCTGTTTGCCTTGCCCGCGAATCTGGCGGCGGGCAATGTTTTGTCGATCGTGATGCCGTATCGCATCAATCTCGGCCGTATCGGCCGCCAATCTGGATCGCAGGCGAATGCGCTGCTGAGTATGTTGATTCAAACGACGATTCTTGGCGCTGGCGCCTCCGTCATGAGTTTCTGCACTTTCTGGGGCAGGATATGGCTTGCAGTGCCCATCTTTCTTGCCATGGCAATCGTCGCGGTGCTGGGGTGGGTCGTCGTGCTGAGTAAGGCCGATGCGCTGGCGAATTCCCGGCGCGATCTGCTCCTTGAAAAGCTGGCGCGGGTGGAGTGATGTTCAGGCCTGGGGTTAGAGCCCCTTACTCCTGCGAAATTCACTGACTACTTCAGCAGGGTCGCGATGGCCTCCGTCAATCGCTTCGTTCATCGCGCGCATGTCTTCGGCGGTAATTCTCCCAGCGAGTGCATCGAGTGCGGACTGAATCTGCGGCCAGCGCTTGAGCGCATCGTCACGGACCAGTGGAACCGCTTGGTACGGCGGAAAATAGTGGCGATCGTCGTCGAGGACGGTCAGCCCGAACGCCTGGATGGGGCCGTCCGTCGAGTTAGCGGCGATCATGTCCACCTGATGCGCGTTGAGCGCGCGGTAGAGCAAACCCAGGTCCATGGTTCGCGGCGGCTCGGCAAAGTGTAGGCCGTAGGCCGCGCTTAGGCCGGGCAGGCCGTCAGGGCGTTGCTCGAATTCATAGCCGACACCGAGTCGCCATTGTGGCGTGTACTGAGCGGCCTGAGTCAGCGTCGATACATGCAAGCGGCGCGCATCGTCGCCGCGAATGACCATGGCGAAAGTGTTTTCGAAGCCGAGAGGGGGGCCAACGGTGACGCCGTACTGCGAAGCGTAGAGGCGGCGCACGGTGTTAAGCACCGATTTCGGATCGCGCTGCAGGGGCTGCTTGAGGATCGCGGTAAGTGCGGTGCCGGTGTATTCGAGGTAGGCGTCGATGCGGCCCGAGATCAGCGCCTGATGGCAAATGTAGCTGCCCGCGAGATAGAAGCGGCGCTCGACTTTGAGGTGCGATTTGGCTTCGATCTCCTGAGCGAGAAGTTCGCCGAGAACAACCTGCTCGGTGAAGTTCTTTGCGCCGATGATGGGGTGATCGGGGCGTGGCGGAGAGCAGGAAATCAACGCGACCGAGAGAAAGGAAGCAAGAGCAGCCCACGCGATGCCCCTCATTGGGCGACAACCTTGAGGCGGCGCTCGATCATTCCCAACACTCCGTCGGCAGCCAAAGCCAACAGGGCTGCCGGCACCGCTCCGGCGAGCACGAGGCGGTTGTCGACCGAGGCAACGCCGCGGAAGATGAGTTCTCCAAGACCGCCGGCGCCGACGGCCGCCGCGATGGTGGCGATGCCGATGCAGGTCACTGTTGCAGTGCGCAAGCCGGCGAGGATGAACGATGCGGCCAAAGGCAATTCGACCTTGAAGAGACGCTGCGCGTCGGTGAGGCCCAGGGCGCGCGCTACTTCGATGACCGAAGGATCGATGCCGCGGATACCGGCGTAAGTGTTACGCAGAATGGGAAGCAGAGCGTAGGCCGTGAGTGCAACGATGGCAATGCGCGCGGCGCGCTCGCCCAGCCACGGCAGAGGCAGCAGAAAGCCAAACATCGCGAGCGACGGAATCGTCTGCAGGACGTTGGCGATGCCGAGAATCGGACTGGCCCAGCGTGGCGCGCGTGTCAACCAGATTCCGACGGGAACAGCGATGCTCGCAGAGAACAGCATGGCTGCCGCGGTCAGCCAGATGTGCTCGACGGTGAGCGTGGCGATCTCTCCGCCGTAGCGCGCGAAGAAGGTTGATGTCATCGGCGCGCAACCTTTTCGCCCCGTTGAAAGGCATCGATGTAGGTTTTGATGTCGGGCCGGTCGGAGGCGAGGAACTGATGCGGTGTGAGCGCCGCGACCGACCTACCTTCGCTGAGGAGTGCGATGCGGTCGCCGAGGTAGAGTGCTTCGTTGAGATCGTGGGTGACGAGCAGGACGGTCCTCCGAAAGCGGGAGAGAAGATCGCGCAGCATGTCCTGCATCTCAGAGCGGGTCAGAGGATCAAGTGCGCCGAAGGGCTCGTCCATCAGGAGAATGCTGGGATCGGCAGCGAGTGCGCGGGCCAGACCGACGCGCTGACGTTGTCCGCCGGAGAGCTGATGGGGCAGGCGCCGGGCGTAGACGGCAGGATCGAGGCCGACCGCACCAAGCAGTTCGTGGCTTCTCTCAATGCGCCGGGCTCTCGAATGCCCGTCGGCTTCAAGGACAATGCCGACGTTGCGCTCAACGGTAAAGTGAGGGAAGAGACCCGTCTCCTGGATGACGTAGCCAATGCTGCGGCGCAACAGGATGAGATCCGCGCCGGAGTTTGAGGTTCCGTCAACAAGGACTTCACCCCGCGTCGGAACCACCATACGATTGACCGTGCGCAATAGGGTGGTTTTGCCCGAGCCGCTGCGGCCGAGCAAAACGGTGATGGAGCCCGAATCGACAGAGAAAGAGATGTTCTCGAGCAGCGACCGTCCCTGCGGGGCGATCACGGAGACGGCTCGGAACTCGATGGCGGCGCTCATGCCCCTCAGTGTACGGCAGGTCGTCCAAGCAACCGGACGAGCTGCCGTACGCGGCGATGGGCCTATTTGATCTCGACCTGATCGCGCGCGAAGTGGAACTTGCCGCCTTGCCGCGTCTTGACCCTATCCGATCCCGAGAGGTCGTCCTCGGTGCCCACGTGGCATTTCCGCTCGTGTTTGCCGGATTTGATACCAAGGTCACGGAATTACGGTGGCAATCGCGGCGCAGAATGATTTCATCTTGAGAGAATGAAAGGATGAGCGCACTTTGCGAGGGCGTGTCGAGTGCGAGGAAGCCGGTCATGCGTCGCGTAGCGCTAATTCACAACCCTCAGTCCGGACAGCGTTTCTTTGCGCGGGATAAGGCCCTCAGCCGAGCAGTGGATGTACTGCGTGAGGCTGGCGTCGAGGCCGACGCACTGGAGACCGACGGGCCGGGAAGCGCGCGGAATCTTGCCCGCGCTGCCATGCGCAACGGCTACGACACGATTCTGGCCTGCGGAGGAGACGGGACGGTCCATGAAGCCCTGCAGGCGCTTGTCGGGTCTGAAGTGGCGCTGGGTGTTGTTCCGCTCGGCACCGCCAACGCCTTGGCGCAGGATCTCGGCCTGGGCACATCGCCGGTCAACGCGGTTCGTAAACTGCTGACTGCCACTCCGACGCAGGTGCCGGTGGGACGCGTCTTCTATCACGACAACAATGGCCTCGAGCGGTCCTGCTTTTTCACGGTCGCGGCAGGAATCGGAGCCGATGCGTTGCTGATGGCAAGTCTCGATGCGGGGCTCAAGCGGCGCTTTGGATATGCGCTCTATCTGATCGAAGCAACGAGAATCTGGGCAACGAATCCATTCCCGCTCTTCAGCGCACTGTTCTCGCTCAATGGCAGTGGCGAGACGCGCAAGGCCGACATCTCGCAACTGCTCGCGGTGCGCGTCCGTTCCTTTGGGGGCGTATTGGGAACTCTCGCGCCGGGCGCGACGCTGCGCAGCGATGCGTTGCACTTGATTACGTTCAAGACGCGGAACCGGTTTCGCTATATGCGTTTTCTCCTGGCGGTCATCGCAGGCCGCCACACCTTCACCGACGATGTCGAACTGCTCGAAGCGGCCTCCGTTGAGTGCCAGACTCTGAATGGGTCGAAGAAAACGATCTACGTCGAGGCAGATGGAGAAGTACTCGGTACATTGCCGGCGCGGATGGAGATTGCGAATCAAACCCTGACGCTTCTGATTCCACAAGGGGCGAAGCCGTAGTTTCGCAACCCTCCCTGAGGATTCGAGTGGGCTCGAAACTTGCGGAATCCAGCGGGCAACTGCAATGATCGCTGCTGGCTTTTGAGGAGTCGATCCGATGCGCGCGAGCCGTGTTCTTCTTTCGATGGTTTTCTTTTCGATGAATCTTTCCGCCCAACAACCCGCATGGCAGCCCGCGCCAGGGCATCTCACGCTGCCGCTGTGGCCCAACGGCGTGCCCGGCGGTGCTGCGAACCTGCCGCCGGAAGCCGACATGACGACCGCGAAGGATCCGCTCATTGCAGGCAAGCCGATCATTCGTCTCGGGAATGTCGCAACGCCGACGTTGACGCTCTATAAAGCGCCGGCTGCCGACTACGGCGCAAGGCCTGCGGTGGTCGTCTTTCCCGGCGGTGGATACAAGATTCTTGCCATCGACCTGGAAGGAACGGAGGTCTGCGACTGGCTCAATTCGATCGGCGTGACTTGCCTTCTGGTGAAGTATCGCGTGCCCGATACCGGCCCGTATCCCAAGTCGCCCGCAGCGCTGCAGGATGCACAGCGGGCGGTGGGGATAGTGCGGCAACACGCGGCGGAGTGGGGAATCGATCCCAAGCGCGTCGGCGTTCTCGGGTTCTCGGCAGGCGCGCATCTGTCTGCTGCGCTGAGCACCCACTACGACAAGCGGCTTTACGATTCCATCGACGACGCGGACAAGCTGAGTTGCAGGCCGGACTTCGCGGTGATTGTCTATCCCGGCTACCTGGCACTGGCGGATCAGAATATGGCGACGAACCCGGAGATCCGGCCGACGGCGGATACACCGCCCTCGTTCATCGTGCAGGCCGAGGACGATCCCGTGCACGTCGAGAATGCAACCAACTATTTCCTACAGCTAAAGCAGGTGAAGGTACCGGCCGAGTTGCACATCTATTCGCAGGGTGGGCATGGGTATGGCCTGCGCCGGACCGAACTCCCCGTGACGACCTGGCCGCAGAGTGCCGAGGTCTGGCTGCACACAATTCACGTGCTGCCGTAGGGGCTAAAATCGGCCCATGCTGCTCGCTGTTCTCACTGTTTCGGATCGATGCTCGCGCGGCGAGACACAGGATACCGCTGGCCCCGCCGTGGTCGCTTTGCTGCGTCAGGCGTGGCCTGAGGCCGAGATCGAAACGGCGCTCGTGCCCGATGAGCCTGACCGCATCGGCGCTCTACTGACAGAATGGGCAGAGCGGAGAATCCACCTGATCCTCACCGTGGGCGGGACCGGTCTTGGCCCACGTGATCGAACGCCTGAAGCCACCCGCAGAGTCCTGGATCGCGAAGCGCCAGGGATCGCGGAAGCGATGCGTGCGTCGGGCGCGGAAAAGAATCCGATGGCATGGCTCTCCCGCGGTATTGCGGGGACTAGAGACAATACGCTGATCGTGAATCTGCCCGGTAGCCTCCGCGGAGCGCAGGAGAGCCTGACAGCGATTCTGCCGCTGCTGCGACACGGACTCGAAACGATTGCGGGAACGGAAAAGCACAGATAGGGAGCGAGTCAGCGAGCCGAGCGAAATCGAGTTCAGGGAGCAAACGCTTTCAGGAAACCGCCTTTCCGGGGTTCGAATGCGGTTGTGGACCTCGGAGAGAATATTCTCCGAACCTTCTGATCTGCATAGCCTTCGCTACGTTGCGCAGGCTGCTTATGCGGCGAATCCAGGCTGAGAAACACGAGAAAATCGTGTAGAATTCCTTCCATCGTGACTTCTCCCAGAGAAAGCTCCGCTGAGCGCAGACGTCCCGGTGCCGTCAGCATTCGCGACGTCGCTCAACGGGCCGGCGTCTCCATCGCCACGGTATCGCGCACGGTCAATCACATCTCTACTGTGAACCCGGAGCTGGCTCAGCGCGTCTGGAAAGCGATTGAAGAGGTGGGCTACCTGCCCAACACCCAGGCGCGTGCCTTGGTGTCGGGGAAGAGCCGGATGCTGGGACTCATCGTTTCGGAGATCACGAATCCGTTTTTCCCTGAACTGGTACAGGAGTTCGAGAACCTGGCCGTAGCGCAAGGATATGAAGTGCTGATTGGCTCGACCAACTACGACCCAGCCCGTACCGAAAGCCTGATGCGGCGTCTGCTGCAGCGCAACGTCGATGGCGTTGCGGTGATGACGTTCGGTGTCGAAGAGGAGTTAGTCAAGAAGTTGGTGGAGCGGGAGTTTCCCCTCGTTTTCGTGGACGCAGGACCCGACCTGCCCAACATTCACATCCTCAAGGTGGACTACGCAGAAGGAATCCGGCAGGGTGTGCAGCATCTGGCCGCGCTCGGCCATCGCAGCATCGCATTTATCGGTGGTCCCTTGTCGCAACGTTCGCCCACAGCGCGACGCGACGCCTTTGTCCGTGCCATGGCGGAGTTGGGGCTGAAGGTGCCAGCGGAACACCTGGTCGCAGGCAGCCACACCATGGAGAGTGGCATCGCGGCCATGGAGCGATTGATCGCGCTACCCGAGCTGCCGACTGCCGTCATGTGCTCGAACGATATGACCGCCATCGGTGCACTGCACGCGCTCTATCGCACCACGCATCGGGTTCCGGAAGATATCTCTGTAGTGGGCTTCGACGATATTCACCTGGCACAGTTCATCCTGCCGCCGTTGACAACGGTCCAGATGTCCTGCAGAGACCTGGCGGCGGCGGCTGTCGAGGGCCTTCGCGCGGGCATCGAGACTGACCATCCCCAGCACGGCGAGCGTGAGTGGCACATCTCGACGCGTCTGGTGGTACGGCAGTCGTCGGCGTTCCCCCGCGGGAGCCTCCCCGCGACGATCGGCGGCCCGCGCGCCAAAAGGGATTAGCTGTCGCGTTGTAACTTGTTCCGGCCTGCTCATGTCTAATTAGTGAAGTTGTTTCCAGCGAGGTTGCACCATGCTCATCGGCAAGCCGCCCCATATCCCCTCTTCGGCCATTACTCCCAGGGATCGTTATCTCAATCGGCGAAGGTTCATGAAAGGTGCTGCGGCACTTGGTGTTGCTACGGCTGCCGCCGCGCGGATAGTGGACCTGGTTTCGCCGCGCACAAAGGCATTTGCAGGTGCCAAGCTCGAAACAGTGAAGAGCCCGCTTTCGACCACGGGCGAGCAGCTGACGAGCTACGAAGACATCACGCACTACAACAACTTTTATGAGTTCGGCGTGAACAAGGGCGACCCCTCACAGAATGCCGGAGGACTGCCCACGCGGCCATGGACGGTGAAAGTGACCGGCGCGGTGAAGCAGCCGAAGACATTCGATATCGATGCGCTGCTGAAGCTGCGACCGCTTGAGGAGCGCGTGTATCGTCATCGCTGCGTCGAAGCGTGGAGCATGGTCATTCCCTGGGTGGGGTACTCGCTTTCGGAGTTCATCAAAGAGTGCGACCCGCTGAGCAAAGCGAAATACGTGCAGTTCCTCTCCTACTACAACAGCAAGGTGGAGAAGTGGGCGGGTGAATCGACGATCTATTGGCCCTACTCGGAAGGGCTGCGCATGGATGAAGCGATGAATCCCCTGGCGCTCTTCACGTTTGGCCTCTACGGCGAGGTGTTGCCGAACCAGGATGGTGCGCCCGTGCGTGTGGTTCTGCCGTGGAAGTATGGATTCAAATCAGCCAAGTCGATCGTCGAGGTGCGCTTCCTCGACAAGCAGCCGCCGACGACCTGGAATGACATGGCGTCCAACGAGTATGGGTTCTACTCCAACGTGAATCCCAATGTCGATCACCCGCGCTGGAGCCAGAAGACAGAGCGCCGTATCGGCCTGCCGTTTTATGCGCAGCGCAGGCCCACGCTAATGTTCAACGGCTATGGCGATCAGGTAGCGTCGCTCTATAACGGGATGGATTTGAGGAAGTACTACTGAAACGAAGGCGGAGTTAGCGTTGTTAGCAGCGCTTCGCGCCAGGCTGACATGAAACGATCGACGATTCTTCTGCTCAAAGTTCTGACATGGATAGCGTGCCTTTGGCCGTTCGGTCTGCTCGTCTACGGTGCAGTCACGAATACGCTTGGGGCAGATCCGACTGCGAACATCGAGCTGACCACGGGCTACAACACCCTCTTGCTGCTTATCCTGTCGCTGGCGATTACTCCGCTGCGGCGCGTGTGGTCGAAGCTGAGCTGGCTCATCCAGTTTCGGCGGCTGCTGGGGCTGTTCGCATTCTTCTACGGCACCGTCCATCTGCTGACGTATGTCGCGCTCTATGCTGGCTTCGATGTGAACACCATGCTGGCCGATGTTGCGAAGCGTAGATTCATCACCGTGGGTGTCGCGGCATGGCTGCTGCTGGTGCCGCTGGCGGCGACGTCAACTACGTGGGCGATTCGTAATCTCGGCGGCAAACGCTGGAACCAGCTGCACAAGCTGGTGTATCTGGCGGCAGTCTGCGGGATTGTGCACTACTGGTGGCAGGTGAAGCCCGGGGTCTTGAGCCCGTTGCGCCTGACGATTGTGCTCTCGGTGCTGCTGCTGGCGCGGCCCGCGTTGGCGTGGATCCAGAGACGGAAGGCCCAACCCACTGTCACAGCGTGACCGTATCTTGCTCCAGTTCGAGCGACAGCACCTCGTCGCCGAAGTCGAGCATCCGCTGTGCGACAGGGCTCCAGTTTTTCCGATGCAGTGGCGTGGGGCCGAGTTTGGCGAGCGCGTCCATGTGTTCGCGGGAACAGTAGCCTTTGTGGCTGGCCAGGCCGTAGCCGGGATACTGGCGATCCAGCTCGACAAGCAAAGCGTCGCGATAGACCTTGGCGAGAACGCTGGCTGCGGCAATAGAGTAGCTCGTCCCGTCGCCCTGGATGACGGACTGCTGCGGGCAGGGCCAGTCGATGGTGTCGATGCCGTCGATGAGCAGGTAGTCGGGCGCGACGCCAAGCTGCTCGACGGCGAGACGCATGGCGAGCAGCGATGCACGGCGAATGTTGATGCGATCGATGGTGTCAACGTCGACCGCGGCGATGGCCCAGGCGACAGCTTTGGCACGAATCTGCGCGTCGAGCTCGATCCGTTTGGCTTCGCAGAGTTTCTTGGAGTCGGTCAGGCCATGAAAACGTGTGTTGCGGTCGAGGATCACGGCCGCTGCCACGACCGGGCCAAACATCGGTCCACGGCCGACTTCGTCGAGGCCGGCAACGCGAAGGGCTCCGGACTTGAGCGCAGCGTTCTCCAGTTTCCAGCTGCACGCGGGCGACTTGATGCGCCGACCTTTTGATCTGCGATCCGAGACTGCGACCTTCGCCATCGGTCTCAGTATAGAAACGAAAACCCCCGGCCGGATGGGCCAGGGGCTTCGGAACTCAATCCGTTGTTGAAAACTAGGCGTGCGCGGTGGGGCGATCCACTTCCTTGAGGCGGGCAGCTTTGCCGCGCAGTCCGCGGATGTAGAAGAGCTTGGCGCGACGGACCTTGTAGCTGCGAATCTTCTCGACCTTGTCCACAACCTTGGAGTTGAAGGGGAAGATACGCTCGACGCCTTGACCGAAGCTCATCTTGCGTACGGTGAAGGTGCCCTGGGGTCCTTTGTTGATGGCGATGACGAGGCCTTCAAAGGCCTGGAGGCGCTCTTTGTCGCCTTCCTTAATCTTGACCTGGACGCGGACCTGATCGCCGGGGACGAAGTCGGGCAGATCGGTGCGCTTCAGCTTGTCGGCCAGGCGCTGCATAACTGGATGAATTGACATGGTTTCTTTCCTACGTTGAACTCAGAGTCTCTAATTTTAACAGAGAATCGACTCCCGCGCCTAATCGGGCGCGCCAGTGCGGCTGCCAGCCCCTTCGTGCCAGCCTAACGACGCAAGGAGGCGCTTGTCCTCGTCGCTTAACGAGGCCCGCTCGAGCAGGTCAGGCCGGTTGGCCAGCGTCTTGCGCAGTTGTTGTTCCCGGCGCCAGCGCCGAATCTGGGCGTGGTCGCCGTTGAGAAGCACCTGCGGTGCGGCCAACCCCTGAAAGTCCGCAGGCCGGGTGTAGTGCGGGTAGTCCAGCAGTCCGCCCGAGCCATGCTGCGAGCGCGGCACACCCGTCTCCTCGACCGCAATGGAAGCATCCTCCGCGCCGAAGCTCTCGAACTCGCTGGAGGCCTCGTTGCCCAGCACGCCGGGAACGAGCCGGATCACTGTGTCCATGACGACCGCGGCTGCGAGCTCTCCGCCGCTGAGGACGTAATCCCCAATCGAGATCTCCTCGTCGCAATACAAGTCATTGACGCGCTCGTCCACTCCTTCATAACGGCCGCAGATCAGGATCAGTCGTTCGCAGGCGGCCAATTCCCGGACGACAGATTGCCTCAACGGCCGGCCCTGCGCGGAGAGCAATATCACCCGCGCTGGGGCCAGCTGCGCTTGCTCACGCCGAGCTTTGAGCCCGATGCCAAGGCTCTCGATAGCTTCGGCAAGAGGTTCCGGTTTCAGGACCATGCCTTCGCCGCCGCCGAACGGGCGATCGTCGACGGTGCGGTGGCGATCGTGCGTGAATGCGCGCAGATCGAGGATGCCAACCGAGACAAGGCCATCGGCCTGGGCGCGGCGCACAATGCCGTGCTCGAGAAAGCCGGTGAAGAAACTCGGGAAGATGGTGAGAACGTCGAAGCGCATGGATCTTCCGTCAATGATAGAGGGCGCGACCGCCTGTCAGAGCACGGAGACTGCAGGTGGGACGACCGCACTGCCGGGTTCGCGCGGGTGTGGTCTAATACGCGCAGCAAAGTATGCCCGACCCAAATGCCCGATATTGAATCGCTGATCACCCGCTGGCAGTCAGCAGGCGTTCTGGACACAGCAGCGGCGGACCGTATCCGTGGCTGGGAGGCAGGCCAGAAGCGCCCGACGGGTCTGCGCTGGCAGGGTGTGGTTGCTCTGATCCTCGGAGCGATTCTGCTCGCAAGTGGTGTCGTGCTGTTTGTCTCCGCGCATTGGGACGAGCTCGGCTCCGGCGCACGATTCACCTTGGTGCTTGCCATGGTCGGCGTCTTCCACACGGCTGGGGCTGCCACACGCGCGAGCTACCGGGCCATGTCGACGGCACTCCATTCCGTGGGGACCGCGGCCACTGGCGCGGCGATCGCTCTCGTTGGCCAGATCTTCAACATCCAGGAGCACTGGCCGGCCGCGATCCTGTTGTGGGCGTTGGCGGCGCTGGCCGGATGGATCCTGCTCCATGATGAAGCCCAGCAGACGATCACGCTGCTGCTCGCTCCGGCGTGGTTGTTCTCGGAACTCGAATACGCGACCGAGCAACACATCGGCCAGGATGTCTATCTCGGCCGTTTTCTGTTCGTGTGGGCGGTGCTCTACCTCACGGTATTCTTGGGATCGAAGCGTAAAGCCGCGCAGGGGATTCTATTCGCAGCAGCGGCCGTCGCGTCAGTGACCGGCGTCGTGTTCATGCTCGCAAGCTGGGTCTCCTGGGGCAAGATGGTCGCGATTCCACTGCACGTTCGAGTCTGGGCCTGGATCGCGTTTGCTGCGCTGCCGCTGTTCTTCGCCTTATTCCGATTCGGCAAGAGCGTTGTCCCTGTTGCGGCTGCGTGCGTCTTATGCGGGCTGCTGCCCTGGTGCAACCGAACCTGGGTGACGCAGATGCAATGGGGCAACGGCAAATCCCACCCCTATACCCAGAGCGAGCCGAATCTCCTGGCATACGCACTCGTGGCGGCATTTTCGATCTTCGTCATCGCTTGGGGAGTGCGCCAGTTGAGCCGGGCGCTGGTCAATCTGGGCATCGTCGGTTTTGCGATTACCGTGGTTTGGTTCTTCTTCAGCAACATCTTCGACAAGGTCGGTCGGTCTCTAGGATTGATCGCAATGGGCATTCTCTTTCTCGCTGGCGGCTGGGGCCTCGAAAAGATGCGGCGACGGCTGCTCGCCGGGATGACCGAAGCCGAGGAGGCCAGGGCATGAAGCTTGCCAGGACTTCGTTGTCGGGAGCGTCGCTGGCGGTCCTCGTGATTCAGCTTGCGATCGTGTCGTCAGTCGCTGCGAAGTACCTCTACCAGCGTTCGCACTGCCCGCGCGTGTGGACGCGCACCGCGATGTACGATCCCGACCTTATCATGCGCGGGCGCTACCTGAGCATGCAGCTCATGGTCGATGGATGCCAGAGCACGCTGCCTTCGGCAAAACAAGCGCAGTTCCCGCGCAATCTGGATGGCGTACCGAATGGGCGCGATTTCTCTGTGGCCGCAGGGCAGGTTTATTTCCCGGCGAAGCTGGCAGTCCGCAACAATAAGCTGGTCGCGATTCGAATTCCCGACACCGAAGATAGCGCGCGCGGACAGAGTGTCTTTGCGAACGCCGGCGCTCCCTGCGATCAGATGCGCCTCAATAGCCCAGTGAACTTCTACATCGACGAACACGCGCAGAACCCGTGGCCCGCGAAGCCGGGGCAGGAGCTCTGGGTGGAGGTGACGGTTCCGCCGCACGGTCCGCCGCGGCCCATTCAGCTCGCGCTGAAGGACAACGGCGTGTGGAAGCCGCTGGCGACAAACTAATCCGAAACCAAGGGACCGAGCCTACTTGGCGTCGTTCAATTCGACCAGCCCTTCGGGCAGCGCCATCTCGACACGCTTGTCTGCCACATCCAGCCGCCGCAGGTAGCTCTTCGCAAACGGAATCAGAATTTCTCGGCTCTTCTTCGGATCATCTGCAGACCCACGCACGATCAGCAGCGGAGCTGCTCCGGCCGTGGTGTCCACATCTTCGATCGCGCCGACCAAAACAGGCTCAGCCCCAGCCACATCGACCAGCGTGCAGCCGATCAGGTCGCCGATGTAGGCTTCGTCCTCACCCAGTGCTGCGCGCCGCTCACGCGGAATGGCCACGGCCAGCCCGATCAATCCCTCGGCAGCCGAAATCGAGTCAACGCCTGCAAAATGGAGGACGATTCCGCCTTTATGAAGCCAATGCGCGATGAGCTCGACTTCGCGCGGCTCCGAGCGCCCCGGCACGGGCCCTCTCGAATTCGTTGGGGGGCGCGCAGTCTCATCCGAAAGCAGCCACAAGCGCTTTCGCTCGGCAAACTTTTCAGGAAAGTCAGTGAGAATGTCGGCGAAGACCTCGCCCTTGCGCCCCTGGGTTCGCTTGATCAGAGCGAGCCACACCCATTGCTCTGCCGCGGTCATGGTTTTCTCCGCTGAGCCGTGGGCCGATGCACCGTTACTCAAGCTTCAGGCAGGTCGTCTTCTTCCAGAATGTCGAGCGTGTATCGGTGGTGCAGCTTCATGCTGACGGCTCCCAGGATCGTGCGCACGGAGCGAGCCGTGCGACCCTGCTTGCCGATCACCTTGCCCACATCCTGAGGCGCCACCTTAAGCCTCAACACAGTGTTTTCTTCCCGTCCTACGGCCTGAACCTCGACTGCTCCTGGCTCATCCACTAAGGCTCGCGCTATTTCGCGGACCAGCTCATCGACTGCGACCATATCGTGTTGGGTCATCTACTTGCCTCTGACCGTCTGCAACCGGGAATCACCCGTTTGGATCGTGCCGAATAGTAGCACACCTGTGCGCTGCCGTCAGCAACGGTCTCCACGGCAAATACCGGAGAGCGGGCAGGATAGGGATCGGTGAAACTAGGCCGCGACGGGAGCCGGATGCTTGTCGACGATCTTGGCGACGGTCGGGGAGAACTGCGCCCCCACGCTGCGCCAGTAGGCGATCCGCTCGTGCTTCAGCTCGACCGAAGCGGGGTTGGTGCGGGGATTGTAGGTGCCGACGACCTCGATGGAGCGGCCATTGCGGGCGCGGTCCTTCTCAATCGCAACGATGCGGTAGTAGGGCTGCTTGCGGGCGCCAACGCGCGCCAAACGAATCATGACCACGGCGATACAGTTCCTTTCAAATCCATTGTTGGAGCCTGTCTGGAGTTTCGGGATGGCCCGCGCACCTTGGAGCGGCGAGCGCAAACGAAAGGCCAGCCTCCGGCATTTTTCGAGTTAAGAGCCATTGTCAGCTTGTACTGGGCCGCCGCTCCTTGGGGTCGCTTCGGCTTATCATCCAGGCTTCGCTTTACAGCAACTCGAAAAATGCTACAGGCAGTCCGGCCTCGGCAAGACTCAACATCTAAGTATCGCTGAAAACGGGCCTTTCAGGCAAGTTTGCTCGGAAACAGAAACCGAAGCATCGGCCGCACCCGCGTCGCCCAGCTGGCCTCATCGTGCGTTCCGCCGTGCACCTTCTCAAAGTGCAGATTCTCGCCGGGACGCCAGCCGTTGGCCTTCAGCCGCCGGGCAAGCAGTTCCACGTCACGCAAGGTCTTGTGTCCCTCATGGTCGCCCACGTCGAGCCAGATGCGCGGGCGCTCCCACAGTTGCGGGGAGTGTTCGTTGACGTAGCCGACGATGCTCTTGTGATTCCACCAGACGCTCGGCGACATTACGGCAAGTTTGCCGAAATGCTCTGGATGGCGCAGCCCGAGAAAGAGCGACACCAAACCACCGAGAGACGAGCCGCCCACGCCTGTCGAGCCGCGGTCCTGCCGAACGCGGTACTGAGAAGCAATCCAGGGCATCAGCTCGCGCGTGATCATCAGGCCGTAGCAGTCGGCTTCGCCCCCGCCCATCTTCTGGTTTTCGTCGTGGGTGTACTCGGCCAGGCGATGTTCGCCGGTGTTGTAGAGGCCCACGATGAGCAGCGGTTCCACTTCGCCGGCCTCGATCGCGGCGTCGGCGTTCTCGCGCACCTGCCAGGTACGGCCCGGGATAAATGAGGTTCTGCCGTCGAAGAGATTCTGGCCGTCGTGCATGTAGAGGACGGGGTACGTTCGCTCCGGTTGCTCGTCGTAGCCCGGCGGCAGATAGACGATGATGTCGCGCGCATCCGGAAGGTAGACGCTGGAGAATTGGCTGTGCAGGCGCAGACGGGGATGGAGTGTTGCTTCGTTGTCCGTTGCCGGACTCTCAGTCGGTTGTTCCTCGAATTCCAAATTCTTTGGAGACCTCGTGTCGATCGACAATCCATCTCCGAAAAAGATGGGCTCTATCGCAACAATCAATTGGACAAAGAAGCAATTCCAGAACAGAGTAGGTCTTGCCTGCGTCCCAAAAACCAATGCTGCGGCTGTTACAGTAACAGGAAACCCGCCGTTCCGCGAATTGGGAGCAAGCCATGAACCGCGAATATCACAAGTGGTATTCCAGCCGCCTCGGCCGAGACATGGAACTGCTTGTCTTCGGACACAGCGGTTTGCCGGTGATGGTCTTTCCCACGTCGGGCGGGCGCTTTTACGAGTTTGAAGACCGCGGCATGATCGGCGCGGTGGGTAGCCAAGTCGAAGCGGGACATCTGCAGTTCTACTGCGTCGACTCGGTCGACATGGAGAGCTGGTACAACCGCAACGTGCCGCCGCGCTGGCGTATCGCGCGCCACGTGCAGTATGAGGACTACCTGATTCACGAGGTCGTGCCTCTTGTGCGCCAGAAAAATCGCGACCCGCACTTTGTCTCGCTCGGCTGCAGCTTCGGCGGTTATCACGCGACGAACATCGCGCTGCGACACCCCGATGTATTCACCGGGCTGCTCTCGATGTCGGGTGCATTCGATATGTCGAATTTCCTCGGCGGCTACTATGACCAGGATTGCTACTTCAATCTGCCCACGCACTACTCTGCCGAACCTCAGCGATCCCTGGTTCTTCGAGCGCTATCGCCGCAACACCTACATTCTTGGGACGGGTTGGGACGATCAGTGTCTGGGGCAGAACCAGAATTTGGACCGCATTATGAGCGCCAAGGGCATTCCCCACAAGCTCTACACGTGGGAGACATGGAACTCGCACGACTGGCCCACATGGCAGGCGATGATTCGCGAATATTTGTAGGAACGTGGACTGTGAACGGTGAAGATCGCGGTGCGTCCTACAGGGGCGAAATAATCTGCAAGGTACGTAGAAGTTTTGCGCACTACGGTTATTGACTCCCTGGTTATTAATGGGGAGGGGTGAGTGGTCCGTGGTCAGACCACTCGAAGGCTTGATAGCGTCGGCTCCCTTGCCCCGTGTCGGCTCGGATTCTTTGCCATATTTCCAGCATAGGACGAAAGCGGGTAATTCTTCGCAAAGGGCAGCGGAGCGAAAGAACGAGCGACTGAGGACAATCGACGAGAGAGTAGGAAGGCACTTTGGAGGTCACGATGAGCGCAGCGAATCCCTACGACAAATTTCTGGATGGACGGCCGCCGGAGGCGATTCTGGGCTCCACGCCGGAGACGCTATCCTCATTGCTCGACAAGATCGGCGTGGAGAAGTCGACCAAGGCTCCCGCGCCCGGCAAGTGGTCGGCTGCCGAGATCGTCGCGCATCTCGCCGACTGTGAGCTGGTGTTTGCGTTTCGCCTGCGCCAGACGCTTGCCGAAGACGGTCCCGTAATCCAGCCCTTCGATCAGGACAAATGGGCGGCAACGTATGCAGGTATTACAGCTTCGGATGCGCTGACCACATTCGCCGCCATGCGCAACTGGAATCTGGCTCTGATCCGCAAATCGTTGCCTGCTGCAGCGGGACGCACGGTCACGCATCCTGAGCGCGGCACCATGACCTTCCAGACGATCGTCGAGACCATGGCCGGGCACGACCTGAATCACCTGGGCCAACTCAAGCGCATCGTGGATTAGTCGGGGCGCCGCATGGGCGAGTTTCGCCGGATTGCGCAGTGGCGCCCTTTGCAACCAGCATCGAATCACGCTAGCGGATCGCGACTGGCTCCTGCTTTTCCGATGCGACCGCGCGAGGCGCCTTCATCGCTGCGAGAATGACCTCGGCCGTTGCGTCCTCATTCTCGCCCGAAGAAATCATCAGGTCGTACAAGTGCCGGTCGTTCCAGGTCTTGCCATAGAACTGCTTGAGGTAGTGCGCCCGCGCGCCGTCAACCGCATGGATGCGCTCCTCGATGTTGACGCCCTTCTCGAGCCTGCTGCGCAGCCGGCTGACCCGCTCGTGAAACGGCGCATAGACGAAAACATGGAACACGTCTTTCGGGTGCTGCAGAATGCATTGCGCACCGCGCCCGACGATCACGCAGTTTCCTTTCGTGTGCGCCCGCTCAATCACCTTGTGAGTCAGGTCCGCCATCACGTCGCAGTCGAAGCAGTTCTCTTCTTCCGGGGCAACACCTGCGGCAAGGGCAGCGCCCTGCATGGCACGGCGGTTCATCCGGCCCATCCACGATTCGGGCCGCTCGTCGAATTTGGTCACAATGCGCGGGTCGACGCGTGCCGCGTTGGCAATCTCTTCGATGAGTTCCCGGTCCAGGAGCTTCCATCCCAGCTTCTCGGCCACGATCTTTGCAATGCGTCCACCGCCGCTTCCGAACTCCCTTGAAACCGTTAACACCCGGTAGTCCACACTCGCCTCCATTTCCGCGAACAACAACAATCTACGTCCCGCCCTCGAGAACCGCAGTGCCGAAGCGCACAACTGTCGCGGAGAACAGGGCCTCGTCGTATCGACAAAGCATTAATAATGAGAGGCTTAGAGGGGCAGTCCGGAGGGAGTGATGGTTAGGGTGCGCTCTCACGAACCAAGGCATCCGCCGCACCGTCCCTTACACTGATGAGGCAAATGCAGGCACACGGATTCTTTCGCGATCGTGTCTGCTGGAGGCGGCATGAAGAAGATCGGCGTTTTGTTCGGCATGGAAGAGAGCTTTCCCGGTGCGCTCGTGGATGAGATCAATGCGCGCGGTGTCGAGGGAATCCATGCCGAGTTCGTCAAGATCGGCGCTGTTTCTCTCCATCAAGCGGCAGACTATGCTGTCATTGTCGATCGCATCTCGCACGACATCCCGTTCTATCGCGCCTATCTGAAGCACGCCGCGTTGAGTGGCACGGCGGTCGTCAATAATCCGTTCTGGTGGTCGGCCGATGACAAGTTTTTCAACTACACGCTGGCAGAGAAGTTGGGCGTCGCCGTCCCGCCCACGGTCATCCTGCCGCACAAGGAGCATCCCGAAGGCACCACCGACCGCTCGATGCGGAATCTCGAGTATCCACTGAACTGGGACGCGGTGTTCGACTATGTCGGCGAGCACGGGTTCATGAAGCCTGTCGACGGCGGCGGCTGGAAGGATGTCTACCATATTCACAATCGCGACGAGTTCTTCCATGCCTATAACCAGTCGCACCGGCTCTGCATGATGTACCAGAAAGCCGTGCATTTTAGCGAGTACTTTCGCTGCTATGTCGTAGGGCAGCAGAAGGTGCACATCATGCCCTACGATCCGCGGCGGGCCCACCACGAGCGCTATATCCAGAACCCGCCGGCGTACGATCCCGCATTGCTCGCGCGGGTTGAGCGAGATGCGCTTACCCTCTGCCGCGCACTCGGCTACGACCTCAATACGGTGGAATTCGCCGTGGAAAATGGCATCCCCTACGCCATCGATTTCATGAACCCCGCGCCCGATGCCGGTCTGGAGTCGGTAGGGCGGGCGAACTTCGACTGGATTGTGCGCGAGATGGCGGATCTCGCCATCGCCAAAGCGCAGGTCGCGCCCCAGCCGCCGAATGAGTTGAGGTGGGCCGCGTTTCTCAACGGTCCGGCGGCTTAAGCGTCCCAGGCTTTGCAGACTGAGCTTCAGCGAGCAGCGTGCAGACCTCCTGCTCGCTGGTCGGCGCGAAGCTCTGATAGAACTGCCCCACCGCGCCGAAAGAAAGTGGCAGGTAAGGGCAGATCACGAAGTCTGCTTCCTGAGCCAGCTCCTCGCATGCATGGGCAGCGCCTACCGGAACAGCCACGATAACCTGGCGGGCGCGCGGACGGACTGCACGAACAGCAGCCCGCATCGTTGCCCCCGTGGCCAGGCCATCGTCCACGAGAATGACAGTCAGGCCGTCGAGCACGAGTGGCGGACGACCCTGGCGGTAGAGCCGTTCCTGCATCTGGGCTTGTTCCTGCTCCCGCCGCATCGCGGTCTTCACCGTCTCCTCGCGAATGCGCAGTTCACGCACGATGTCGTCGTTGAGCACAACGGTTCCATCGCTGGTGATTGCGCCCATGGCCAGTTCGGGTTCGCCGGGAGCCCCGAGCTTGCGAACAACCAGCACGTCGAGCGGCAAGCTGCAGGCCGTCGCCACCTCAAAGGCCACTGGCACGCCGCCGCGCGGCAGTCCGAGCACCACTGCTGGGGCAAAGTCTGGCTGCGCACCCACTGCCTCGGCCAGAATTCTTCCTGCGGCTCTTCGATCCTGGTAGACCATTTGCCGGCCGCTCCTCACAAAACCGGAAACAGTAAACCACGGAATCAAGACGCGCGCAGTGCGAAACGGCAGGCGGCCGCAATCGGATTTCACGCCATCAAGACCAATGTGTCGGTACAATGGCCGCAAGCTGTTCCAGGAAACTCATGCGGCCATCCTTCTCACTGGGCATTGAAGAGGAATATCAGACTGTCGATCCGGTCACGCGCGACCTGCGCTCCCACATCGAGACGGAGATGCTGGCGCAAGGCAAGCTGCGCCTGCAGGAGCGCGTCAAGGCCGAGATGCACACCTCGGTCGTCGAAGTGGGCACGCGCGTCTGCCGCAACATCGACGAGGCACGCGAGGACATCTACGACCTGCGCCGCGAGATGATCAAGCTTGCCCACGAACACAACCTCGAGCTGGTCGCCGGCGCCACGCACCCCTTTGCCGACTGGCGCACGCAGCAAATCTACCCCGATCCGCGCTACCACCAGGTCGTCAAGGATCTGCAGCTGGTCGCACGGGCCAATCTAATCTTCGGCCTCCACGTGCACGTGGGCATCGAAGACCGCGAAGCTGCCATCCGCATCATGAATTCGATGCGCTACTTTCTGCCCCACATCATGGCTCTGGCCACCAATTCGCCGTTCTGGCTGGGACTCAACACCGGCTATAAGGGCTACCGCGCCAAGGTATTCGAGAACTTCCCCCGTACCGGCATCCCCGACGCCTTCTCCAGCTACTCGGAATTTGAGAACTACGTCAGCCTTTTGGTCCGCACCAACTGCATCGACAACGCGAAGAAGATCTGGTGGGATATCCGTCCGCATCCGTTCTTCAATACCGTCGAAGTGCGTGCCTGCGATATTCCGCTGCGCGCCGAAGAAACGGTTGCTATTGCCGCGCTGATCCAGGCAACGGCTGCCTATCTCTACCGTCTCCACGAGTCGAACCAGGACTTTCGCCAGTACGCGCGCCCGCTGCTGATGGAGAACAAATTCCGCGCGGTGCGCTACGGGCTCGATGGCAAGCTCATCGACTTCGGGCGCCAGCAGGAGATCCCCGAGCGCGACCTGATCGAGGAATATCTTGTGCTGGTCGACAGGGAAGTCGACGAACTTGGCTCACGCGAAGCGATCAGTGGTGTGCGCAGGATATTGGAGAAGGGCACAGGCGCGGATCGCCAGCTCAAAGTCTTTGAAGAGACGAACGGTGACCTGAAAGCCGTGGTCGATTACATGGCCGCGGAGACGAAGGCGGGATTGTAGAGATCTTCTTCGACGACGGGTCGGGACTGCACTCAATGAGATCCGCAAGCCCGTGTTCGGTACGATAGGGCCAATGACAATTCAACGCATGGAGCACGTCGGCATCGTTGTGGACGATCTCGCCGCCGCAACGAAGTTCTTCCTCGAACTTGGACTCGAGCTGCAGGCTGAGGTGCCGGTCGAGGGCCGCTGGGTCGACCGCATCGTAGGGCTCGACGGCGTGCGCGCCGACATCGCGATGCTGCAAACCCCGGACGGCCATGGACGGCTGGAGCTGACCAAGTACCATGCGCCCTCGTCTCCGAGCGGCGACCGCCACGCACCGGCCAACACACCGGGCATCCGCCATGTCTCCTTCGCAGTCCAGGACATCGAGTCCATCGTTGCCGGCCTGCGCGCCCGCAGCTTCTCGCTCGTCGGCGAGTTGGAGCGCTACCAGGACAGCTACTTGCTCTGCTACGTCCGCGGCCCCGAAGGTATCATCGTCGAACTCGCGGAGCGCATCGGCTGACGGCAAACAACGAGATTGCACTGTTCTTGATGGCCGGACATTCAAATCGAATACGGATACTGTGCCCATTGGGCGATCATCTGCTCCAGATCGCTTTGCTTTACAGCGGCGGCCGTCGTTTCGTTCTGCCCGTGCCGCTCCAGTTGGGCTCGCAGACTCTCGCGCTCTTTGCGAGCTTCATCGGAATAGAAGCGGGCCTTCTCGAACTCGTGGTTTGAAATCGCATCTTCCTCCTTCTTGGCGATGAACCTGATCCGCTTCTGGATATCGGCGATCTCCGGAATCTCAGCGTGGCCCAGTCTCACCGCCGCGCCTGCGGCATCGAGCAACTCCAAGGCCTTTCCGGGCAAGCATCCTTCAAGTACGGGTTCGCCTGCCCACTCCGCCGCGAATGCCAGCGCCTCGTCCGAATAGACCACCTCATGAAACTTCTCAAGTCCCTCCTTGCGCGCCTGCAGCACAAGCAGTGTGGCAGCCTCGTCCATTGGCCGCACGTGAATCGGTCGGAAAAACTCGTTCAGCCACGGCGAGGATTCGCACGCGGCGCCGTATTCGGTTGCGCGGCCTGCAGCGATACATTGAATGCCGGCCTGCAATGTGAACCGAATAATGGCAGCAATGTTGAGCATCCCACTCTTGATCGTCGCGGGCAAAAGGCCCTCCGATCCACGAACAAAGAGGATCAGGTTGTCGAGAGGCGCGATGGAACTCAGTTGCTTGAGGAATCCGTCGAAATGCCGATCCCACGTCCAACTCACCAGAAGATCGGGCTCGATGGCCAGAACACGCTTGTCGTGCAGGGCAGAGGGAGCCTTGTCTTCGGCGATCCGCTCTGCCAGACCCTCCACGATCGCCGATCTTCCCACCCCGCGTTCTCCAAGCAGGAGAGGATTTCTTCTGCGCTGGTTGCACAGCACCTCCATCACGCTCTCCAACTCCATCTCGCGCCCGATCAAAGCTGGGAGCGCGCCTTCGATCGCAGCCTGGGTCAGGTCTTTGAACATTCCCGGTTGCGGCGCACTCAGGCCACGCATCGCCGCCGGGCTCGCGGAGATGGGAGCGGGCGTTTCGGTTCCTGCTTTCGCGATCTCCTCGCGAAAGGCTTCCAGTCGAATGCCGCGCTCTTTCAGGATTTCGGCAGCAAAACATGTCTCTTCGCGGAGCAGTCCAAGCAGCAAATGTTCCGAGCCGATATGTTTGTGTCCCAATCCCTCAGCTTCCTCGGCTGCGTACGCTAAGACCCGCTTGCCCTCGTTGGACAAGGGAAGATCGACGCTTGTGGAAACCTTCTCGCGTACCGTCGTGTGGGCTTCGATCTGTTTGCGAATCGACTCCACCGGAGCGAGCGAGCGCAGAAAGCGGTTGGTCAGAGCCTTGTCTTCGCGCAGCAGGCCGAGCAGCATATGCTCGGTCTCAATGTAGGGTGACCCGAACTGGCTCGCCTCGTAGCGCGCAAAGAAGATAACCCGGCGTGCCTTTTCGGTATAGCGCTCAAACATTCTTCTGCTCCTCAACCGAATGGATTCTAGTCCTCTTAGACTTACCGTATTTCGTTCGGCATATCCGTTCCAACAATCGGCGGAACTGTGATTCATTGACGAACTGGCCGCTCGCTCCCCAAGGGCACTGGCGGCTGCAAGAGGGCTCCGGCCCAAAGAGAGCAGCAGCGGTACTCCTGCGAGGCGGTGCGCCTCCCCCAATGCCGGTTACGGCGACGAGGTGCGACTGGCTTGGAGCCACTTTCTGGGATATCTCAGCCCTTTGCAGATTATTTCTGCGAATTTGCTACCTTGAAACTAGCCCAAAAACTGAATACGACGTCCACACGGCTGTTCTCTCTGAAATGCCGAAACGCCCGACCAGCGATCGCAATCGGTGACCGGCGTGCGAACTGTTCGAGGGAGGACTCCCCCTACCCCCCCTCCCTCACACCCACCCCCCTCCTCACCACTAGCCAGGAGGTCCCATTTCATTTCTGCGAATTTTTCCGATACCCTCAAACAATGGGCCTGCGGAACTGTGAAATCTGCGGGCGTCGCTTGAACGGAGCACGAAATCTGCCGAATGAACCAGGCCGCATCGCAACTGCTTTCCACGTCCTATCCGACTGAATTCACACCAGGCGCTCGCTCGGCTGTCTTCACCTGCCTGCGCATCCAGCCGGAAGAAAAAGTCACGCTCATCGCCGATCGCTCCACCGAGACAATCGCCGCATCGTTGGCCGCGCAGTTGGCCGAAAACGGCTGCGAATGGAATGCGTTCGTGCTGGAAGATCTTGCCACGCGCCCATTGACTGACATGCCCGCGCCGGTGCTGGCCGACATGGAGACCTCGCACGTCTCGATCTTTGCCGTGCAGGTGCAGCCCAACGAACTGCGCTCGCGCATGCAGATGACCGACGTCGTCAATCGCCGCCACATGCGTCACGCGCACATGGTCAACATCACGCCGGAGATCATGTGCCAGGGCATGAGGGCGGACTTCGACCTCGTGGATCGTCTGAGCCAGAAAGTATTAGACCGCGCGCGCAAGGCGACGCGGATTCGCGCCACGACGGCAGCCGGAACCGACATCACGGCGGAGATGAACCCAGGCTACAAATGGTTCAAGACATCGGGCATCATCTCGCCCGAGAAGTGGGGCAACCTTCCGGGCGGCGAGTGCTTCACCTCGCCCGGCGAAGTGAACGGCACGTTCGTCGTGGACGGAGTGGTGGGCGACTGGCTCTGCGCGCGCTACGGGCTGCTCGAGTCGACTCCGCTGACGATTGAGATTCGCGGCAATCGTATCGTGTCCTGCCGGAGCGAGAACAAGCAGCTGGAGGCCGACTTCTGGGCCTACACGCACACCGACGAAAACTCCGATCGCGTGGGCGAATTTGCCATCGGAACCAATCTCGGCGTCGAGCGCGTGATCGGCAATATTCTGCAGGACGAGAAGTTTCCCGGCATTCACATCGCTTTCGGCAATCCCTACGGCGAGCACACCGGCGCGCCCTGGCGCTCTGGCACGCACATCGACGTGGTCGGGTTGCGATTCAATATCTGGCTCGAGTCGGAGACGGGCTCCGAGCAGATCATGCGTGATGGACGGTTCCTGATCGCGGCGTAGCCCGCGGCGGCCGAGGCAGACGGCCCTGAGGGATCTCAGGCCGCGGTTCGTCACGGCGATTCAGAACTCAGTGAGACTCAGCAGATTCTCGTCTGGGTCCTTGAACCATGCGACCTTGGCTCCGGTCGGCGAGGTCCAGATGCCCTGTTCATCCTGTTCGAGGAAGTCGTAGCGCTCGAAGCGAACGCCGGCTGCAACAAGATCGCTGACCGCCGCACCAATATCAGGGACATCCCAGCCAAGCACGGTGCCGGGTAGCGCGGCCCGCTGCTTACTGATTGAAACGCGCAGCATGATGCCGTTGGCGTCGAAGACCAATGCAAAAGGAAGATCCTCTCGGACAAGTTTCAGCCCGAGCGTGTCGCGGTAAAAGGCCCGCGCCTTGTCGACTTCGACGACGGTCACGAACGCGACGAGATTGTGCTTGCCAAGGTTGGTCTTCAGAGTCATGCGCCATGATGGCTGGCATTTTCGGTTGGCGCAAGGGGTGCCGGGCGCCATATTCTATCGCGAGTGCGACAGGACGAGATCAATCGGGAATACGATCCGCCACGCGGAGCTTCCGTATCGGCATTGGACTGGGAATATCCGCGCGGATCCCAGGTGCCTGAACACGCGCACGCATCCGATCAGCTGATCTATGCAACGCAGGGGATCATGGAGGTGACTTCCGGACAGAGCGTCTGGGTGATTCCACCTGAGTTCGCGCTTTGGATCCCAGCCAAAACGTCGCATCGAATCCGGATGGACGGTGTCGTGCGGATGCGTACGCTCTATTTCCGGCCCGGTCTGGTCACTCGAGGACCGGCTCATGGCACCGTACTTCACATCTCGTCCTTCATGCGGGAGCTGATCGTCGAGGCGGTGCGCCTGGGGAAGCTGCGCGTGCAAAACGCGTATGAGGCCGCGCTGCGCGACGTTTTGGTCCATCAGCTAGAGCAGGCCACGCCGGCTCCAACGTTTGTGACCATGCCGACGGATCCACGAGCGCGCGCCGTGGCGCAGGCGATCCTCAGTGCGCAGGCGCAGTCTCCGACACTTGCGGATTTGTGCTCCAACGCCGGTGTCAGTATCCGGACCGTTCAACGGATCTTCCAGAGAGAAGTGGGAATCGATCTGGATGCGTGGCGCCGTCAGGCGCGATTGACGAAGGCCATGCAGTTGCTGATCGCGGGCGCATCGGTGAAAGAGGTGTCGTTTGCCGTGGGTTACAGCCAGCCGAGCGCGTTTGTGCAGGCGTTTCGGCGGCTGTTTGGCGCGACCCCTAAGGCGTGGGCTGCAGGCCTGCGCA
Source organism: uncultured Acidobacteriaceae bacterium (assembly GCA_963778705.1). GTDB lineage: Bacteria > Acidobacteriota > Terriglobia > Terriglobales > Acidobacteriaceae > Telmatobacter. The sequence continues at coordinate 112,987 of CAVZVM010000007.1, read as the reverse complement.
ATCCGCGCGATTCGAAATAGAAAAAACGGCGGCTTGAGCGCGCTCCAACTCGCTGATTCTTGCGACCCCGAGCGAACGATATCATCCAAGGGATTGATGATTATGACGACGACTTCCTCTGCACCGACTCTTCGCACTCTTGGGAATTCCGATCTTCAACTGACGCCGATTGGCTTTGGCGCGTGGGCTATTGGCGGAGGCAACTGGGAGTTTGCCTGGGGACCGCAGGACGACAATGCGTCGATCGTGGCGATCCATCGGGCGCTCGATCACGGGGTGAACTGGATCGACACCGCTGCGATCTACGGACTCGGCCACTCGGAAGAGATGGTAGGACGAGCGTTGAAGACGACGGGCCACAAGCCCTATGTGTTTACAAAGTGCTCGATGCGATGGAACGCCGATCGCTCGATCTATCGTTCATTGAAGGCAGACTCGGTTCGAGAGGAGCTGGAGAATTCGCTGCGCAGGCTGGGGGTGGAGACTGTCGATCTCTACCAGATTCATTGGCCGAACCCGGAGGAGGAGATCGAGGAGGGTTGGGAGACGCTGGCGCGGCTCAAAGAGCAGGGCAAGATTCGCTGGATGGGTGTTTCCAACTTCTCGGTTGATCAGATGAAGCGCGCGCAGAAGATTGCTCCGATTACGAGCCTGCAGCCGCCGTATTCGATGCTGCGCCGTGCGATCGAACAGGAGGTTCTGCCATTTGCAAAGGCCAATGGCATTGGCGTGATCAACTACTCGCCGATGGTTTCGGGCCTTCTGACGGGAAAGATGACGGCGGAGCGGGTTGCAGCCTTGCCGGCGGATGATTGGAGAAGGCGTGCTGTGGAGTTCAACGAGCCGCGCTTGAGCCGAAATCTCCGGCTCGTTGAGTTGCTGCGCGAGATTGGAGCGGGTCGCGGCGTCGGGCCGGGCGTCGCTGCTGTGGCCTGGACGCTGCACCATCCTGCGATCACTGCGGCAATTGTGGGCGGCCGCAGCGATGAGCAGGTCGATGGCCTCGCACCGGCCCTCACTTTCCGTCTGAGCGACGCGGAGTTTTCGCGGATCAACGAACATCTGGCAGCAAACGCAGGCTGAATCAGCGACGAGTTTGAGCAATGAAAAACCCCGGCCGCAGCCGGGGTCTTCTTTAACGGGTTCGAACTACATGGCTGCAACAAAATCGGGCACCACGATAGCGGCGTTTTCCTGGAGCAGCTGCGTCATGCGAGCCGCCATTCCGGTATACATGGAGGCAGCGCGGAACGCGTTAACGCGAACGCCTTCGCTGGCCTGGCTAAACGCGTACTGGATCAGGGCCATCAACACGCAGACTCGAATCTGCATCGCGTCGCTGCGCAGGGTTTCGAGCAGCTCCCGATCGACCGCCTGGCAGTGCCGGCCAGCGTAGTCGGCCATCTCCAACATGACACGGGAATTCTGATACATGGCCCATAACCCGTGAGCGCCATGAATGCGCTTCCAGGTCTCTTCCGGCGTGGTGTTGACCCCTTCTTTCCAGAGGAAGTGATCACTCAAGTCGCGGGCACTCCAATCGGGCCGCAGCCTCACAATCAGAGAATCCCACGACTGATTATTGCGCCGACGAACTCCTTCTCGCCACCGACCAAGGTAGAGAGCGACAACCGCGAGAGTGGCAACTTGAACCAAGGGAAACATCATCTGCCGTCCTCATCAGGCCGGACTACCGGAAGCCCTTCTTTGAAGGCTATCCCCGGCGCTTGTTCCAACTGTTCTTCTACTCTTAGCAGAAAGACCGCCTTGTGGAAACCTGAACCGCCCGATTCCGACCAAGTTTTCTGCGAAGAGTACCCACAGTTTTCTCGCACACAAGTAACTTAAAGTAACGCTCTGCAAGGGTCAATGATACTTTTCGGTGAGGCACGTATTCGTCACTCTGAATGCGTAAGCCTTATTATTTCAATTATTTATGCGGAGTAAAAACAGGGCCCAATTGGAACGGATTCGGGTCGATCAGCAGGGGCTGACGAGAAAGGGCAGAGAAGAGGATAGGTTACTGCTCCTCCGGACGTCGCCCTGTCGACGAGGTCAACGCGGCTCGTTCGGCGCGGGCGACGCCAGCGACGGCCAGAAGCAGGTTCTGCATTTGCGGAGTGAATTCGCGGCGCGCGGCTTCTTTCTGGGCGAAGCAGAAGACCCAATAGGCCAATGAGCCAAGATAGGTTGCGAGCAGGATTTGGTTCAGGTGCCGGAACTGATCCCAGGTCGCCTGGTGGGTGCGGAGCATCGCTGTTCCCAGGCTGAACAAAGAATAGAAACCGAGCCCCGTTGCGATCTGAAGCTCCCGGTCCTTCCAGCCGATGGAGAGAAACTGGCTCCCGCCTGCGAGCACCAGGAAGAAGAGGATCCTGAGGATCGACGTGGTCTGCTCTGTGTGGGCGATTGCGCGAAATGCCGGCGGCAGGGTATCGAACGACTGAAGTCCAGAAAAAGGCCAGATAGCCGCACCCAGAGCCAATACGATGAGTGCGATCGCAAACGGAATGTGCCGTGGGAGTGAGGCGCGAATCGGCCGCAGCACCGACCAGGCCAGTTCCACCAGAACGCCGAATTCCAGAGAATAACCTAAGATCGACTCGATCAGGTAGTAGGTCGGGTAGCTGGCTTCGGAGTAGTGCAGTACAAGGAAGGCGATTGAACTGGACAGGATTTCCCAGATGCAGAAGATAAGAAAGACCGGGAAGGATCGCCAGGCACGCCTATAAAGGAGCAGACCAACCAGCGCTGCTTCGACCAAAAGGCTACCGATCCAAAGTCCGTTATCCAGATTCATGATCCGCATCCAATTAGAGCAGCGTGATGCGATGAATCGAGTCTAGCAGCGAGTCTTGCAACACGACCACGAATCGCCTTTGGAGTCCATTCCTCAGTACCGCCGCGTGGTGTAGGCACACAAACACCTGCCACTGTAGAGCAGCAGGGTCAGTGTTGGATTGCTCTGCTCAGCGGCCTAACGGCCACGGCCCCCCGGCAGTGTGGGAGTTGGATTGCTCGGCATGGCAGCCAGGCGACCGCGACCTCCAGGCAGAGTGGGAGTCGGATTGCTGGGCATTGCAGCCAGGCGACCGCGCCCTCCCGGCAAAGTTGGAGTCGGATTGCTCGGCATGGCCTGAGCGGAAACTGCGCAAACTGCACCGAGAGCGGCAACCACCAACAAAGTCTTCACGCGCATGAACGTATACCCCTTGCGACCATTACTTCAGTACGCACGGAAAGACTAACCGAAAAGGTGCACGAAATCTACAACAAAAGTACCGGGAAGAACGAATTTCTCCGAGGGCATTCGGGGGCCTGGCTCTGGCCCGCTACTAAACGCGGGGCAATCGGCTTTCCACGGCTAAATCACCGTGAAAACGGGTAAAACCCGAAGCAGTTTTCCCGCCGCGGATTCGTCTCAAAATGCAGCAGAATCCGACAATGACGGGGTCGGCGGCGTGTAAAGTCAGCTCGGAGGGCTCCAGCTAGTGGATTCAGTCCAGGGAGAGGGCCAGTGACGGGGGTAATTGCAGCACCTGAGCGAGCGATTTCGGGCGAAATCTGCGGAGCCCTGTGCTCCGTCGAGAGCTATCTTTACGAGAGAATCGTCCTGATGCCGAGATGAAGATCCTGTGATCCGTGAACTTCGTGAGCGTTTCAACAGCAGCTACACCGAGAGCTGTTATGCTGCCTTGCTTTCTCAGCTGGCGAAAGAGAGTGGGGTTGAAATCGAGTTTCGAGTCGCCGAGACGCCTGTCTTTGTGCCCAGGTCGATGCTCGACGAGATGGCGGAAGAAGGGCGAGCATTGGCCGATCGCCTCATTTGCGACACGGCCTACCTTGCCGCGGCGCGGCTCGCGATTCCTCAGGGATACTGCGTTGCAAACGAAACTCCGCATCCGCACTTCCTGACGGCCGATTTCGCGCTCGTGAGGAACGCCGGCGGCGAACTTGTTCCTCGACTGGTGGAGATCCAGGCATTTCCATCGGTCTTTGCCTATCAGGCATTGCTTGGCACCGCCTATCGCGAGTCCTATGGTTTGCCGCACGCGCTCGACGTATTTCTTGGCGGCCTCGACGAAGAAGCCTATTGGAAGTTGTTTGCGCGGACGGTGCTGGGCGGCCATGATCCGCAGACGGTTGTCCTGACTGAGGTGGATCCGCATCGGCAGAAGACGAGGCCAGACTTCTACTGCACCGCGAAGAGGCTGGGGATCGCGGTTGTCGATATCGCCGATCTGAAGCCCGTCGGCGACCGTCTGCACTATGTCGATGCGAGTGGAAAGCTGGTGCCGATCGAGCGTATCTACAACCGGGCCATCGCCGACGAACTGATAGCGCGCCAAATCCGGTTGCCGTTCGATTTGACCTATCCGTGGAACGTGGAGTGGGCAGGGCATCCGAACTGGTATTTCCTGATCAGCAAATTCTCGCTGCCGTGGCTGTGGGATTCCGCAAATCCCCAATCGGTGGTTCCGCCGGCTGTCTTTCTGAGTGACTTTCTCGAAGGGGAAGGAAGGTCCAAACTGGCTGCCGCAGGCGTGCCCCTACCGATCGAGAGCGCGCATGACGCGGTATACAACGATCTTCTACTCAAGCCGCTTTTCAGTTTTGCGGGAAAAGGGATCCAGTTCGATCCGACGCGGGCGCAGTTAGAAGCGATTCCGGTGGAACGCCGTGGGGAGTATCTGCTGCAACAACGCATGACTTTTGTACCGACGATCGACACGCCCTGCGGGATGACCCAGGCTGAGTTCCGCATCTTATATCTGTGGCCGGATGGTGGCGGCCTCGCCCCCGCGCTGTCGCTGGTTCGGCTGGGCCGGGGAAAGATGATGGGAGTCGATCACAACAAGAATCAGGCCTGGGTTGGCGCATCGGCGGCATTCTTTCCGCCGCACTGAGCGCCGCTCGCGGTGCCGCCTTGGGCAGTCCCACGCAAGTCGTAGATGGGGCGGAACATGATCGATTACCTATCGAAAAACTTTCGTGCCCTACGTTTCCTCTAGGAATTCGGTTACAGTGTCGATTAGGTTTTCAAAAACTGCACTCCGGAAAGCAGAATGAAGGACACTTCGAAGATCAATCTCGCGCCAAAACAAGGCCACGCACCCGCGGCCTCTTCGCGGAAGGAAGTTCGCTGTGCCGTCCGCTTTCCTCTCTCTCTCCAGGCGGTTCTTTCTTCCGACCGCGAGGAGTCCAAGGCATTGACGCGGAATGTCTCGGCAAGCGGTGTATTGCTTGAGGTACACGATCCGCTCGAAGTAGGGCAGGGCATCGATTTTTCGATTCGCATGCCTGGAGATATCCTCGGTTCGCCCAGCGATGTCATGGTTCGTTGCCATGGACGTGTGGTACGCTGCTCGGTAAGCCAGGGTCAGTACCAGGCTGCTGCAACAATCGATGAATACCGGTTTGCGGAGCGGTGAGGCACGCGCTGGCGGTTTTGCAGCTTATTTATGGAATTCTTGGACGAAACACCTGATGGTGAAGTAGCGGACGGACCGGTTAGGCCGGGTGCGATCCGAATTATTCTCGCGGACTCCCAGGCGATCTATCGTGTCGGCATCCGCAAGATCTTTGCGCTTGAAGACGATCTTCGCGTGGTCGCGCAGGCCGACTCCCTCGAAAATTTAAAGGCCGCAATCGAACGCTATCCAACCGATGTGGTTTTGCTCGAGGGTGGTCTGCTGGTTGGCTCGACGGGTGCTATTCCCGACCTGCTGCGGATTGCTCCGGATGTGAAACTGATTGTGCAGGCGGTCTCCGCCGACGAATCACAGACCGTGGAACTTTACCGTCGTGGAGTCCGCGGAATCATCTCGCGCTCGATCTCTCCCGACCTTCTGGTGCGTTGCGTGCGACGTATCGCCGCAGGCGAAACCTGGATCGACAATCAGTCTGTGAACTGGGTGATCGATGCCTACCGGTCGCAGGCTGCTGCATTGGTGAGCCCGCGCAGCCAGCCCCGTTTGTCGCCCAAAGAGATGGCGATCATCACCTGCATCACGCAGGGCAAGCGGAACAAAGAGATCGCGTTTCAGCTGGGGACCACCGAACAGGTCATCAAGAACTATCTTAGAAAGATCTATGACAAGCTAGGCGTCTCGGATCGGCTCGAGCTGGCTCTCTATTGCCTGCATAACAAGATTATTCAGTCCGATGTCGACGAAGAGACGGTAGCCAAGAAAGTCGTAAGCCGTTAAGGCCCCAATCGAATCGATCGGTTTCCAACCTTAATCCCTGCAATTCGTTGAGGCGCCTTAGTGCGCCTTCGTCTTGCCATCGCATGAAACAGGTTCGGAAGCAGCGTGACCCTTGCAACCAACTGCGTTTTGCGCGTCGATGCATGGTTTGCGCGCCAGTTCCAGCAGGCGCGTCAGCTCGGTAAGATCGCGCTCCGGCAAATGCCCTAACAGTTTTTTGGGCTCCTGCTGGATCAAGGGGTCCATCTGTTGCAGCAGATCCAGGCCGGCTTCAGAGATCTGCGTCCAAACGACGCGTCGATCATGGCGATCTCGATGCTGGTGGATGAGCTTCTGAGCCTTCAATCGAGCGAGCAGTCGAGTGATATCCGGCTCGGCAGTGATCATGCGATCGCCGATGGCCGAGCACGTGAGCCCCTGCGGATGCGAGCCGCGCAGGATGCGGAGCACGTTGTATTGCGTGCTGCTCACACCCCACTCGCGGCTCATCCGCTGAAATGCGCGCTGGAGGCAATCGGCGGTCCGCAGCAAGTTCAGGAGCGCTTCTTCCTCTGCGCTGGCGAAGGGGCGCTCCTGTACGATTTCATGCTTCAAGGCTGCCATCTGCGTTTCCCCGAGACTTCCCTGGCGACCAGCAGGACAGAGCCGTTCTCGGCGGCTCCGCACCGCGGCCGCTTACTGCTTTGCTGCATCCAACTCGATGGTGAGCTTGACGTCATCGCCGAGCATTGCGGTCGGGTATTTCGATGCGATGCCGAACGCGTTCCGGCTGATCGTCGTCGTCGCCGAGAATCCGGCATGAGGCTTGTGGTCCATGCCCTGAATCGGACCAGTCGGGCCTTCTACAGCGAGTGTCACTGGCTTCGTGACGCCGTGAAGAGTCAGATTGCCGCTCACAGTGAGACCGTTTCCGGTTTTCGCGATGCCGGTGCTGACGAAAGTCGCGGTAGGGAACTGCGCCACATCGAAGACATTCGCGCTCTTGAGGTCGGCGTCCCGTGCGCTGACACCGGTGTCAATTGAAGTGACATCAATGGTGACGTTCACAACGGATTTTGTGATGTCGGCCTCGTCCCAGGTGACGGAGCCGCCGATGTTGCCAAAGCGGCCGTTTACGTGCGACAGGCCCAGATGGAGGATGGAGAAGTCAACTTCACTGTGCGCCTTGTCCGGGACCCAGGTGGAGGTTTGCGCCATGGCCCAGGGGCCAGTGAGCGCGAGGATGCCAGTCAGAATTGCCAAACGCTTCATGCTATCGATCCTTTGGAGAAGTGGCCCACCGGGCCGCTGCGGTTGTTGACCGAGCCGATGGCGGGCTCGCGCCGAATCTGGTCGCTTCAACTCAATTGCGATCCAAGGCAGGAAGCTGCCTGGTCTTGAGACGCACGAGCCGGAGTATTCGTTGCAACAAATATCGCTCCTTTGTCACCCATTCTGTCGCACCTGTCACAGAATCCGGCGAATGAGCCTGCAAAGGCCCGACCGACACGCAATCGGCGCGCTCAAAATCGTCTGCTATGCTCCGGATCATGTCTTTCGTCCGCGACTTTCGGCGATTGAGCCGCTCGCAACGTCACGCTTTTGTCGCTTCCTTTCTAGGCTGGACCCTCGATAGTCTCGACTTTTTCCTGCTTATTTTCTGCGTGAAGGCGATCGCCACCGATTTTCATGGAAAGCCTTCGGATGTGCTGGGCGCGGTATTTCTCACGCAGGCTTTTCGGCCGGTGGGCGCCGTGGTTTTCGGGCTCCTCGCGGATCGGTTCGGCCGGCGTCCCGTGCTGGTTTTCAACATCCTGAGCTTCTCGGTGATCGAGCTGGCCTGTGCCTTTGCACCCTCACTCAACGCGCTGCTGGTACTGCGCGCGCTGTTCGGAATCGCGATGGGGGGGGAGTGGGGCGTGGGCGCGGCATTGTGTTTCGAGACTCTACCGAAGGAGGGACGCGGGACCTTCTCCGGGATTCTGCAGGAGGGCTATGCGTTCGGATCGATTCTTGCGTCGGCGGCGTTTGCGCTGCTCTTTCCGCTGATCGGATGGCGGGGCCTGTTTATGGTGGGGGCGAGTCCGGCATTGCTCGTGCTTTATGTGCAGACACGCGTCGAGGAGTCGCCGGTCTGGCTGGCAGGCGCGAGCCACCGGGCCAAGGCGAAGGAAGGCGCGGGGAGACTGGCCCAGATCGCGCACTTCGTCCCGACCTTCCTCTTTCTTGTACTGCTGATGACAGCGTTCATGAGCTTCTCGCATGGAACCCAGGATGTGTATCCGACATTTCTGACAGTGCAGATGAAGCTCTCGCCGCAGACGGTGGGCCTGATTGGTGTGCTCTACGGCTTTGGTTCGATCGCTGGCGGCTATGTCTTTGGCGCGCTTTCGGAGAAGTGGGGCAGGAAGCGAGCGATCGTTACGGCGGCACTTTTGTCTATCCCAGTGATCCCGCTCTACGCCTACGGGCATTCGCCGGTGCTGCTCGGTGCGGGCGCGGTCCTGATGCAGTTCATGGTGCAGGGCGCGTGGGGTGTGGTCCCGGCTTATCTCACCGAGTTGTCGCCGGCCCCAGTGCGCGCGACCGCGCCGGGTCTGGCGTATCAGCTGGGTGGTTTGATTACGTCGTGGAACGGGAAGGCGCAGGCGCTGGTGGCGGAGCGCTGGGGCACGTACCCGCCGGTGCTCGCGATCACCGTGGTGCTGGTCGCATTGACACTCGCGGCTCTGGCCGCCGTCGGGCACGAGGCGAAGGGTGCGGAGATGAGCGCGGTCTGAGTCATGGGAGTCAGCGGCTGTAACTCGCGACGAACGTGCCCCTTTGCAGCACGTGTCCCTGCATCGCACTGTCCAGCTGGGTGCGAGTCGCGCCTGGCGGCAGGTTCAAACTTGTATCGAGCGCAAACAGAGTGAAGACGTAGTGGTGCGTGCCGCTGGGAGGACAGGGGCCACCGTAACCGGTTTGGCCAAAATCGTTGGGGCCCTGCAGCGTGCCATCGGGGCTCTGCGCGTCGGTCGGAAATGCTTCGGCTAGAGATCGAGTTTCGGGAGGCAGGTTGAAGAAGACCCAGTGCACAAATCCTCCCCTGGGTGTGTCGCGGTCGTAGAGAATCAGAGCGAAGCTCCTGGTCCCCGCGAGTGGCGCCTTCCAGTGAAGCTCGGGAGACGTATTTGCGCCATCGCAGGTGAGCGCCCGAGGGAAGCGGCCGCGCTGCACGCTTGCGCTGGCGAGGGCGAGGGAATCGGAGCCGTCACTCTCGACCGGCGGCGCGGTGCTGTGCCGGCAGCCTGCGAGGAGGAAAACCGTCAATGATCCTGCGATCAAGTACATTCGAGCTGTCCGGCTTGATTCTGACCACATCGCGGCACTATTTTAGATCGCCCTGGACAATGTGCCTTTGGTGTGTGACGGACGAGATGCATGATGGGAAATTTGCAGACGCGTAACACTCGTTGATGCACAATCAAGTGTGGGAGAATTCTGAAGTGCCCCGTATTCATTTTCAACTTCAACTCGCCGAGCTCAAAGACAAGCTCCTTGCCATGGCTGCACTTGCGCAGCTGGCGGTCGAGTCAGCAGTAGACGCCTATCTGCAGCGGGATCAGGGCCTTTGCCAGTACGTGAAGCAGAACGAGACGGCGATCAACACCGCGCAACGGGAACTGGATGAGATGGCGTATGAGCTCCTGGCCAAAGAGCAGCCCATGGCCATCGATCTGCGCTTCATCCTGGCAGTGATCAAGATCAACGGCGACCTGGAGCGGATTGGCGACCAGTCGATGGCAATCTCGCGCCGGACCCGGGACCTGCTCAAGCACGGCGCCGTGGAGTTGCCGGTCGATTATTCGGCGATGGGCGAGTATGCCGCTCGCATGATCCGGACGGCGATCCAGGCGTTGCTGGATGGCGACGCGCGGCTGGCGGATACGGTCCGCGAGATGGACGACGAGATTGACCGGATGAACCGGCGCGCGAATGCCGATTTGCTCAAACTGATCCAGGACCAGCCGCAATACACGCAGCAGGCGATGAACGGCCTGATGGTGTCACGCAACCTGGAGCGGATCGCCGACCACGCATCGAATATTGCGACGGATGTCATCTTCTGGATACGTGGAGCAGACGTTCGGCACCAGTTGAGCCTGTCGATGGATTAAAGGACGGAGAGCAACGGGTCAAAGAACAGAGAAAGAGACGAAAGGCCGCCAGTGGCGGCCTTTGTCACGTCTGGGGAAGGGAAAAGAAGTTCGCTGAGTCAGCGTGTGGATTCGAAGAGAAACCAGGCGCGGCGTTCTGCTTCGTCGATCCACACTTCGATCAGACTGGTGGTTGCATAGTCGTTGGATTTGGCGGCTACTTCGTGCGCCGCGCGCAGGCTTTCGACGAGGGACTTGTTATCGGAGTGAAGCTCCAGAAGCATATCGCGAGCGGGGACGAACTCCTGGTCGTTGTCGTTGATGCGTTGCAGGCGTGCGATGTGCCCGATTGAGCGGATGGTTGTGCCGCCAATCTTGCGGACTCGCTCGGCGATGTCGTCGCCGATCGCGAAAATCTGGGAGGCTTGCTCATCCAGAAGCAGATGGTAGTCGCGGAAGTGCGGCCCGCTCATGTGCCAGTGGAAATTCTTGGTCTTGAGGTAAAGAGAGAAGACGTCTGCGAGAACAGCATTCAGGACGCTGGAGAGATTCTTCACGTCTTCGGGGCTGAAGCCATCGGAGACATTGGTCTTTGCGGCCTTGGATTGCACGCTTGTATGAGTCGACATGCCACTCCTTCGGGAAGTCAGAACAGCCGGGGCGACTTCCACTTGGTTAGGATGCGCTGCGTGCACGAAGGGTTCTTGAAGATGCTTGTTGAAAAAGGAAGGGCGCCATTCGAGTAGGCGCCCATTTTGGAGAAAGAAGGAGACTCAGGCAGATTGTTCCGCTTGGTTGGCATTGTGAAGCAGTACGGCAACGGCGCAGCTTGTCAGCCGTGTTTCTGCAGAATCGGCACGGCTTGTCAGAATCACGGGAACGCGCGCACCCAGGACGATGCCGGCTAGCTGTGCGCCCCCCAGATACTCGAGTTGCTTGGCGAGCATGTTGCCGCTTTCGAGATCGGGCACGACAAGGATGTCGGCCTGTCCGGTGACTGGCGAGTTGAGGTGCTTGATCTTGGCGGCTTTCAGGCTGACGGCAGTGTCGAAGGCCAACGGGCCGTCGAGGATGCCGCCGGTGATCTGTCCGCGGTCGGCCATCTTGCACAGAGCGGCAGCTTCCATCGTGGAGGGGATCTTCGGGTTAACCGTCTCCACAGCCGATAGCAAAGCGACCTTTGGTTCCGGGATGCCGAGCGCGTGCGCGAGGTCGATCGCGTTCTGGACGATGTGAATCTTGTCTTCGAACTCCGGCTTGATGTTGATGGCCGCATCGGTAATCAGAAGCGTGCGTGCGTAGGCAGGTGTATCCATCACGAAGACATGGGTAATCCGGCGCGAGGTGCGCAGGCCGGTGTCCCGCTGCATGGCAGTCTTCATTAACTCGTCGGTATGCAGGCTGCCCTTCATCATGGCCTGGGCGTTTCCGCTGCGACACATGGCGACGCCAAGCTCGGCCGCTTTGGATTCGCTGTCGGCCTGCAGGATGGAGTACCTGCTGATATCGACGCCGATCTTTACTGCCAGCGCCTTCATCTCACCTTCGTCGCCGATGAGGGTGGGTTCGATGAGACCTTCTGCTGCCGCTTCGGTTGCCCCTTTTAGAGCAACCTCGGAGAGGGGCCAGACGACGGCCGTCGTGATGGCAGGCAATGACTTGCAACGGGCCAAAAACTTGTGAAAAACGTGAAAATCAGGCGGATGGCTCACGAGTGGGTCAACGGCTACGGCTTCGGCAATGGGGGCGAGATCGCTCATGGTGCGGGCCTCCGGGCCGGAGTTGGAGTGGTGCATCCGGCCTGACGCCTTCATTCTTACGCGAGGCTTGCGATTCACATGTGCGATCGATCACAGTACGGGCGCCTGTCGCGCAATGCGGTACCTGATCGATTCACTCGGCACGCAGTCCTTCCACAACATCCACCCCCATCGCGCGCCGCGAAGGGACATAACTCGCCAGGCAGGCAATAGCAATAATGCACGTTGTGGTCAGGACATAGGTCCACGGATCGACAGGGCTCACCTGGAAGAGCAGCGAGGACATGAGCTGCATGGTGGAGAACGCGACAACGAGTCCGATCCCGACGCCGATTGCGGCAAGCGCCAGTCCCTGCCGGACAAACATCGAGGTAACGGCTTCATGACTGGCGCCCAGCGCGAGCCGGATACTGATCTCGCGCGTGCGCTGCGAGACTGCATACGCAATGACACCGTAGATGCCGAGGACGCCTAGAAGTAAGGACATGCTGCCGGCGACGCAGAGGATGACCAACGTGAACGAAGTGCGGGCCATGGATCTGCGATAGAGGCCGTTCAGTGTTTTTGCGTCGGCCAGCGGAAGATCGGGGTTGACCGACCAGACTGCCTTCTGCATCTCGATGAGAAGGGCGGCAGAACCCGCGCGCGGCGTACGAAGAACAAAGTTGACATAGCGCCGCATCATCTCCTTGTCCCCATTGAAACGATCCTGGAATAAGGGCCAGTAGGCAATTGTGGGGGCCGGCTGGCTCGCCCCGTCGTAGTACACGTCGCGTGCGACGCCGATGACTTCGCGCCAATCTTCTGTGGGCACTTCTCGAATACGTTTGCCGATCGCGGCAGCGGGGCTGCCCCAATATTCACGTGCAAAGTTTTCAGAGACGATCGCGACCGGTCTCTTCTCGTATTCCTCGGCCCAGGTCATGTCGCGGCCTGCGACGAGCGGTGTACCCATCGCAGCAAAGAAACCGGGCGCAATATATTTGAAGGCCCTGAGCGGCGGCAGTTCACCCTCTTTGTACGAGCGGTCAGCCGAGGCAACGGGGTTGAAGTTCATATCTCCGTTCATGGGAATCGACGTAGACAGGCTCACGGACTGAACGCCAGGGATGGCGGCAAGCTTGTCTGCGATTGCCTGTTGCATGCGAAGGACGCGTTCTTTCTGCGCATCGGGGATCTGGGTGTCGGGGATGGAGACGCTGAAGGTCTCGAGCGAAGCCGGATCGGCGAAGCCGGGAGACACGTGTATGAGGGCGCGAAAGGTGCGAATCATGAGCCCGGAGCAAATGAGCATGACCAGGGCAAGCGAGACCTGAATCACGACGAGGGTCTTGCGGGTGCGATGACGTTCGCGGCTTTGGCTCAGAGAGCGGCCGCCTTCGCGAAGACCTGTGCCGGCGCGTACTCCGGAGTATTTGAGCGCGGGGATGAGGCCGATGAGGAGGCCGACGAAGAGCGCCAGCCCAACGGCAAAGAGCAGCGCAGGAAGGCCGATGCCGATCTCGTGCAGGCGCGGAAGGCCGGTGGGAGCAGACGCCACCAGGATGCGCAAAGCAGCGAATGCGGCTCCCAGGCCAATTAGAGTTCCGGTTACGCCAAGGATCAGGCTCTCGAGCAGAAGCTCGGAAGCAAGGCTCGATCTGCTGGCGCCTAGCGCGGCGCGAATGGCGAGTTCCTGGCGACGGCCTTCGGCGCGTACAAGGAGAAGATTTGCGACGTTGGCGCACGCGATGAGTAGAACGATGGCCAGGGAGCCCATCAGCACCCAAAGCACATTGCCAATGTCACCGATGACGACCTTCTTGAGCGATTTGAGATTGGGCTGGATCTGCGCGGTCTCGAAAACCCTGGCGCTGAAGCCATCTGGTGGAGGAAAACTACGAAGCGATATCGGGACCAAGCGGGCGACATCGGCACTGGCCTGCTCGAGAGTGACGCCGGGCTTGAGTCGAGCTAGTGCTTCGTAGTTGAAATTGCCAAGGCGAACCTGGCTGCGGTCCATTTGCATCGGCACGAAAAGAGAAGTGTCGCTCTCGTCCAGGAATTGGAAATCGCGCGGCAGAACGCCGACGATCTCCCGCGCCGATCCATCGACGGTGAGGGTGCGGCCGATTGCAGAGCGATTGCCGCCGAGTCGTCGCTGCCAATAGCCATAGGAGACGATGACGGTCTTAGGCGCTCCGGCTGAGTCGTCGAGCCGCGTGAAGAGCCGGCCCAATGCCGGCTTGACCCCCAGAAGCGGCAGGGTTCCATCAGTCAGATCCACTGAAGGAAGGTGTTCCGGCTGTCCGATCCCGGTTACGTTGGCCGCGTCGGATCTGTAGGCGCCGACGTCTTGAAATGTCGTGTTCTGTTCGCGAGCGATGAAGTAGAGAAACGATGCATTGATGATTTCAGGAAGCCCAACACCCGGCGCTTTGTACCAGACGCCAATCAGTTGCTCGGAATGGGGATAATCGAGCGGCTTGAGCAGAACACCATTGATGACGCTGAAGACTACGGTATTAGCGCCGACGACGATGGCCAATGTGAGCACGATGATGGCTGTGAAGAGCGGAGCTCGCGCCAGACGCCGGAGAACGAGTTTGAACTGTTCTTGAAGATGCGCCATGCCGAGTCCTCCTGGCGGTCAGAGATGAATGCGGACAGTGTGAAGTTGTCTTAGAGAGGGTACGCCTGGAGGGGAAAAACGGTTCAGCCGTTGGTCACACCGTGGAGTGAGATGGCTCACTCCACGAAATGGCTGAATCACGCGAGGGACTGCGGGTGAGGACTCTGTTTACTTGATGCCGATCACCATCGAGTCGGGGCCGACGAGATGCTCGACGCGCGTTTCGCGGAAGCCCGCTTCTTTCATCCAACCGACGCAGTCGGCGCCGGTGTAGTCAAATCCGGCTGGAGTTTCGATGAGCATGTTAAGGCTCATCAGGAGTCCGAAGGCATTCTTGGAGCGATCGTCGTCGATGATCGCGTCGTAAGCGATGAAGGCGCCGCCCGGTGGAAGTGCCTCGTAGACTTTGCGCATGAGTGCTTTCTTCTCGGCAAGGCTCCAGTCGTGAAGGATGTGGCCCATCATGATCACGTCCGCTGTGGGCAGGGGATCCCGGAAGAAATTGCCTGGTTGAAAGCGCACCCGAGAGGCAACGCCGTTGGCTTCGACATACTCCTCGAAGATGGGCGCCACTTCGGGAAGATCGAATCCGGTGCACGTGAGGTGAGGATTCTTGAGCGCGACCTGGACGATGAGATCGCCCTGCGCGGTCCCGCAGTCAGCAGCGGTTTTGTAGTTGGCCCAGGGAAACTGAGAGGCGATGGTGAGGTTGGCGCCGTGGCTGACCCCGCTCATGGCGCGCAGGAAGCCCTTGAGACGCGCAGGGTCGGCGTACAGAGCTGCAAAGACATCTTCTTCTCCCGGCTCCTCGCTTTGCCGTTCACCCGTCCGGAGAGCAAAGGTGAGGCGGTTCCAATGGCCGTAAAGGCGCTTATTGGCCATCTCGAGAATGCCGCCGATGTAGGACGGCTTGTGTTTGTCGAGGAACAGGTCGGTGGACGGTGTGTTGGAGTAGATGCCATCGCGGCGATCGAGAAAGCCGAGGGCGACGAGCGCATCGAGAAAGTCGTGTGACGAGCGCGGATGCAGGCCGATGCGACCGGCAAGAGTCTTGAGATCCTCCGGGTGTTTAGCAAGTTCGGTGAAGACCTCCATCTCGACGGCGCTCAAGAGAGTTTTTGAGGCCCAGAATCCAAGGCCGATCTGCAGAATCTGATCGGGCGTGGGAGCAGCGCTATGGGACATGGTCGTGCGTTCCTTTCGTGTCTTGCATGAAGCTCAGGTTGTTGGGGAATACCGGCAGGAGCAGTAGGTGGATGGAGTGTACAGAGAGCCGGTGTATACGGTCGAGAGTTTTGTGAGGCGGGCCTTGTGGAGGTGGGGCGAGGAACTGCTAGGCGCGGGTCAAAGCTGCTATGCTGCGAGCGCCGGAAAAAGCGATTTACATGAGGGGTGCAACGATGTGGTTCCTTGGGATGGATGTAGGTACGGGCGGGACGCGGGCCGTGATCGTCGACGCGGACGGAAAGCTCATCGGCGGGGCATCGAGCGAGCATGCGCCGTTTCGCACCCCGCATCCTGGATGGGCCGAGCAGGATCCTGAGGACTGGTGGCGCGCTGCGCAAGAGGCGATTCGTGCCGCACTGACTGCCGCGCCAGAACCGAAGCAGCCGATTGCCGGAATTGGCCTCACGGGCCAGATGCATGGGGCGGTGATGCTGGACGAGAACGGCGCGGTGCTGCGGCCCTCGCTGATCTGGTGCGACACGCGCACGCAGCCGGAGTGCGATTGGCTGCACGAGAAGATCGGCTACGCAAAGCTGATTGAACTCACGTGCAATCCCGCGTTGCCGAACTTCACACTGACCAAGTTGCTGTGGGTCAAGACGCACCAGCCCGAGATCTTCGCGAAGATTCGCCACATCATGTGCCCCAAGGACTACGTACGCTACCGCCTGACTGGCGAGTTCGCCATCGACGTGCAGGAAGCGTCGGGCACGCTGCTGCTGGACGTCACGCACCGGCGGTGGTCGAAGGAGGTGGCCGAAGCTGCAGGGATTCCGGTGAGCTGGCTACCCAAGGTCTTCGAATCGCCGGAGGTCTGCGCGAAGATCTCGGAGACTGCAGCGGGGTTGACCGGATTGGCCGCGGGAACACCGGTTGTTGCGGGCGCCGGAGACCAAGGTGCCGGCGCGGTGGGCATGGGGATTCTGCAGCCGGGTTCGGTGTCGGCGACAATCGGAACGTCGGGTGTGGTGTTTGCGGCGACGGCAAATCCCACAAAGGACCCCAAGGGTCGTCTGCACACCTTCTGTCATGCGGTGCCGGGCCTCTGGCACGTGATGGGCGTGACACAGTCTGCCGGATTGAGTCTGCGCTGGCTGAAGGATACGTTCTTCGCCGGGCAGGACTACGACAGGATGAGCGAGGCGGCGGCGAAACTCCCGGCTGGCAGCGAAGGGCTGCTGTGGGCACCGTATCTGCTCGGCGAGCGCACGCCGCATCTGGATCCCGAAGTTCGCGCGGCTTTCGTCGGGATCGGTCCAACCCATATTGCGCCGCATTTTGTACGTGCGGTTCTGGAGGGCGTTGCCTACTCGCTGCAGGACACGTTCACACTCTTTGCGGAGTTGGGCATTCCGGTGAGTGCGGTGCGGCTGGGTGGCGGCGGCGCGCGCGGTCCGCTCTGGCGCAAGATTCAGGCGGGCGTGTACGGCCAGACGGTCGAGGTGCTCACGGCGGAAGAAGGTGGAGCGTTTGGCTGTGCGCTGATGGCAGGCGTAGGAACCGGGCACTGGGCGAACCTCGATCAGGCCTGTGGCCAGGCGATTGAAGTGGCACAAAGGATCGCGCCTGACCCGGCCGATCTGGCGGCCTACGAGGCCGGCTACTCGCACTGGCGGAGGCTGTATCCGGCGTTGAAGAGCCTCGAGTAAGGAAATCTGCGACGAACGAGCAGCCGATGCGCCGAGCATTTGAGGCCATCCAAGAACATTGACTTGATCATTTTTGGCTCAAATGATTACTTTCCGATGTACACGCGGGGAGGTCATGCAGTAGCCTTGCGGAGAAATTGCTTTGCCGTGAGAGGCTTATGCGTCGACTTTCTTCCTTGGCTTCCTTTGTGTGGATCTGCTGCACTGTGTGCTTGATCGCTCCAGCGCAGCCTGCTGTAACTCCCACCTGTGCAGACCTCCATCTTGTGCCTGCTGTACGCGAATGCACCTCTGTCGCCAGTGTTCCGGTTGGGCAGCAAGGAGTTGTAGTTGCCGCAGCGAAAAGAGTCGACGACGAGTTCGCTGCCAAAGACATCGAGGACACACTCAAGAGCCTCGGTGTGCGTGTCGCGTCGCCGCACGGCGCACGGATCGAGCTCCTGCGCGCGGATGCGCCCGCAATCCGAACTTTTCTGAAGAATCACGACCTCACATTCACCCATGCGATGCATGACGAGGGCTACGTGCTCTCGCGCATGGGCGAGAACTCTCTTGCGGTCATTGCAGAGACCCCGGAGGGGATCTTCTATGGTGTGCAGACGGTCAAACAACTCGTACGAGGCTCGGGCAAGGATGCCGTGCTTCTCGTGCCCACCGTCCGCGACTGGCCGGCGATGGTGCACCGCGGTCTCTCGGACGACTGGTCGCGCGGACCGCTGCCGTCGATGGAGTTTCTGAAGCGCGAGATCCGCACGCTGGCGGCCTACAAGTACAACATCTTCTCGCCCTACTTCGAGCACACCTTTGCGTATTCTTCGACGCCGGTTGCAGCATTTCCCGGCGGTGCGATGACTCCCGACGAGGCGCGCGAGCTGGTGGAGTACGCAGCGAAGTATCACATCACCGTGATTCCTGAGCAGGAGGCCTTTGGGCACCTGCATCATGTGCTGAAGTTCGAGCAATACTCGCCGTTGGGGGAGACGCCGCATGGATCGGTGCTCGCGCCGGGCGATCCCGGGTCGTTGCCGTTGATCTCAAGCTGGTTCGGTGAGTTAGCCAAGGTGTTTCCGGGGCCCTATGCCCATATCGGCGCCGACGAGACCTTCGAGTTGGGACTGGGACGCACGCGCGACGAGGTGAAGCAGCAGGGACTGGGTAAGGTCTATCTCGACTTTCTCAGCCGTATTCACCAGACTTTGGAGCCTAACCACAAGCGTCTGCTCTTCTGGGGCGACATTGCGGAAAACCAGCCGGAGCTGGTGGGGACGCTGCCAAAGGACATGATCGCCGTGCCGTGGCACTACGATGCAAAACCAGATTTCACCAAGGCGATCGAGCCGTTCATCAGGGCTGGACTCGAAACATGGGTGGCGCCAGGAGTTAGCAATTGGAGCCGCCTGTACCCGGATAACAACGTAGCCTTGGACAATATCCGCGTCTTTGTGCGGGATGGCCAGAAGCTGGGCGCGACCGGCATGCTGAACACGGTGTGGAACGACGACGGCGAGGGAATCTTCGACGAGAACTGGTTTGGTGTGCTCTTTGGAGCGGCCGCGGCATGGCAGCCGGGCGAAGCTTCGGAGCAGGAGTTCACCGCGTCGTTCGGGCAGGCATTTCACCGCGACCCGACAGGGAAGATCAGCGAGGCGCAGCGAGCGCTGATGGCCGCACATGAGGCGTTGAAGAAGGCCGGCCTGGAAGATGCCCAGGACAGCTACTTCTGGGTCGATCCGTTTTCGCCGAAAGGACAAGAGATCGCAGCGAAACTGCTGCCGGTAGCGGGCGAACTGCGGCTCGACGCCGAACGTGCGCTGACGTTGCTGGCGCAGGCGCGTACGGCAGCAACACTGGAGAACCAGGAGGCATTGGATGCGATGGAGCTTGGCGCACGGCGCATCGATTTCGTCGGTCTGAAGTTTCAATTCGCCGCCGACTGCGGAAGCCTCTACACGCAGGCTCGGACGATCGCCGGCGACAAGAGCCGAGAGGATGAGGTCTCCAATCTGCTCTACACCATCGGCTCCAACAATGGACGAATGCAGGATATTCGCGATGGGTATGCACTACTTGGGCAGTTGTATGAGAAGGCGTGGCTGCGCGATAACCGACCGTACTGGCTGGCGAACAACACGGCGCATTTCGCAACCGCTACGCAGCTCTGGATCAATCGCGGCGAGCAATGGGATTCGGTGATCGACGGCTGGGATACGACGCACACCCTGCCTCCCGCATCGGAAGTGGGGATCCCTGCCGCGAAGTAGAACCTCAGTGCGTTTCCAGGGCAGGAATCTGATCCTGGAGCAGGCAGAAGTCGGCGTAGACAAAGCCGTCTCGTTTTACAACTTCTCCGGCTTCGAGAGGGATTGACGCGTCGAACATTGGTCCCGCATAGACGCAGGTGTGGAACTCGCCCCGCTCGCCACAGGGATCGGCTGAGGGCGGCAAATCGCCCAGCAGATCTGCGTCGAATTCGCGTCCTGCGAAGGAAGGGGAGATCTGCTTCGGATCGACGCATGTGAGGCGGGCGCGCAGTCCCGCAGCGATCATGTCGCGGGCGAGCCGGTCGGTCGGAATCTCCCACAGGGGAAAAAGCGGCTCGAGACCGGTGGGGGCGAGCTGCTTGATGCGGTAATCACGAACGTCCTGGAGGAACAAGTCGCCAAAAGCGATGGCATCGATGCGTTCGCGGATCGCGCGCTGACAAGCCTCGGCCATGCGCTGTTCGTAGATCTCATTCGAGCAAGGCCAGGGCAGTGGCACGACCCACAGAGGCAAACCGGCGGCTGCGGCCTGCGCTTCGAGCACTGTCTTTCGTGTACTGTGCATGGCGACGCGTTGGAACTCCTCATTCAATGTCGTGAGTAGGCCGACGACTTCGATCGAAGGATCGCGGCGGAGAACTTGGAAGGTCCACGCACTGTCTTTGCCGCTACTCCATGACAGAAGAACGCGCTTCATTTGGCTATGGTACATGCGCGAAAAGGAAAGGCCCGCCGTTGGAGCGACGGGCCGGTGAAGCGAAGAGGAATACAGCTAGTTTAAGGTGAGGCCGGCCGCTAGCGGCGTGTTTTCGCTTGAGTCGCCGACGCGGATCACGAACTTGCCGGGATCAATCGCCCATTTGTGGGCCGATTCGTTCCAGTAGCTGAAGGCACGGGCATCGAGCGAGAGCGTCACGTGCCTGGTTTCTCCCGGCGCGAGCTGAACTTTCTCGAAGCCTTTGAGTTCACGCTCGGGGCGGTCAACCTTGGCAGATGGGTCGGAGACGTAGAGTTGGGCTACTTCGGCGCCCGCAACCTTCCCGGTGTTGGTTACGTCGAAGGCGACTTTGACCGTTGAGCCGGAAGCAACGGTGGCTGGAAGTTCGAGCTTTGAGAAGCTGAACGTTGTGTAGCTCAAGCCGAATCCGAACGGGAAGAGCGGGTGCTTGCCCGTCGTCGTCCAGTAGCGATAGCCGACCATGAGCTTGTCGCCGTAGTTCACGTGCGGAATGACATAGTCGACCGCAGGATGTCCGACCTCGGTGACGTGCAATGCGGTATCGGCGCCGGGAGTCGGGTAGTAGTCCTTGAACGAAGGATTGTCTTCCCAGCTGCGATCGAAGCTGACGGGAAGTTTGCCTTCGGGGTTGTGTTTGCCGAACAGAATCTCGGCAACTGCTGTACCGCCCTCCTGACCCGGGTACCAGGTGTGAACGAGCGCCGGAACCTCGTCGAGCCAGCGGTGCGTGTCCATCCCACCGCCCCCGGTGAGCATGACGATGGTGTGCGGATTGGCCGCTGCCGCAGCTTCGATCAGGGCATCCTGGCCCCAGGGCAGAGTGAAGGTGCGGTCGAAGCCCTCGCTCTCGCTGGAGGGATTGAAACCGACCGAGACAATGACGACATCCGCGGCCGAGGCGAACTCTTTCACCTCTGACGAGATCATGTCGGCTTCGCTGACGATGCCGAGACCGAAGCGATTGCCAACGAAGCCGGGCAGATAGTCGGCGACGACCTGGATGGTCTGACCGGCGGTGAGGTCGATGGATGCCGACTCAGGATGCTGCCCCTCGACCTGGTCCTGCGAGAGTATCTCTTTGCCGTCGACCCTGACCTTGTAGTGATCGCTGCCGGCGGCGGCGGCGAGTACAAGATATTTGCCAGCCTTATCAGCCTTGAACGACGCGGTGTAACGGATGCTGCGCGGCGTTTTGTCTTCCGGTCCCCACCATTCTTCTTTGTAGTCCGCGATCAGAGGCAGCTTCGCTGTTTCGGGAGATCCCGTAAAGTCCTTGCTTGGATAGGTCGACTGCTCAACGCCATCTGCCCAGTGAGTACGCCAGAACACCTCGTTCATCTCCGGCAGGCCGCGTGTGTAAAGGACGTGCACATTGGGGCCGACGAGCGCGGCGATGCCCGTGACGATGCTGACAGGATCGAAGGCTGTGGCTTGCGACGAACCGCCGCCACCTGGGACTGCGGGCCATGCATCGGGGCCGACGATCGCGATGGTCTTGATCTTGGCAGAATCAAGCGGAAGGATGTGGCCTTCGTTCTTGAGCAAGGTTATGCTCTCGAGAGCACCCTGCAGAGCGACGGCGCGATCGGCGACCGAGTAGGTGGATTGGGCCAGGTCGAGCTGCGGGCGGTCGAGCCAGCCATAGCGCAGAGCGACGCGCAGAATGCGGAGAACCTTGTCGTCGATAGTCGATTCCTTTACGGCACCGCTCTGCACAGCCGGCTGTAGCACCTTGGCATTCATGAAGCGTGGTGAGGGCATCTCGAGATCGAGGCCGTTATTGGCCGCAGCCACGCCGTCGTAGGTGGCATCCCAGTCGGACATGAGGATGCCTTGAAATCCCCAATCGCCTTTCAGAACCTTGAGGTTCAGGAATTCGTTTTGGGTCGCGTGGGACCCATTGATGAGGTTGTAAGAGTCCATGACTGCGTCGACATGTCCGCGCGTGACTGCGGACTCGAATGCGGGCAGATAGATCTCGCGCATGGTGCGCTCGTCCACGTCCACGTCGACGTTGTGCCGGTTGTATTCCTGGTTATTGAGAGCGTAGTGCTTTACCGTGGCGCTCACTCCCTGCGACTGTACGCCTTCGATGTACGGAACCACGAGTGCTCCGTTCAAGAAGGGATCTTCGGACAGGTATTCGAAGTTGCGCCCGCTTACCGGGGAGCGCGCAATGTTGACACCGGGCCCGAGGAGGAAATTCACGCCGCGCGCCCGGGCGTCTTTGCCGAGAC
Source organism: uncultured Acidobacteriaceae bacterium (assembly GCA_963778705.1). GTDB lineage: Bacteria > Acidobacteriota > Terriglobia > Terriglobales > Acidobacteriaceae > Telmatobacter. The sequence goes on along the minus strand of CAVZVM010000007.1, from coordinate 90,176 downwards.
CCTCGCCGAGCTTGCGCGCGAAGTCGCGGTCCCATGTAGCCGCGAGGGCAGCGCCGCCAGCGTAGGCGGTCGTTGGTCCCCAGGTGCGCACGCCCACCGAGGCGTCCGACATCTTGAGCCGAGGCAGGTCGATGGACGATTCGGCATGGGTAAACATCTCATCGACGCCTCCGATCAGCTCGATCTTCTGTTCGAGTGTGAGTTTGGCGAGCATCGCGTGAGCCTGCCCTTCGATCTCGGACGAGTCAGGCTTGGGGGCTTGTGCCGGGCATGATGCCGCGCACAGTGCCAGCGTGGCGAGCAGGGATACGATGAGTGCCGTGCAGTGAGAAAAAGCGGCTGAGCGACCGGCGAATTCCGTTTGGGTTTTCATGACGCCGGAAAGGCTAACCGATTGGGGCGTGCGATGTACACCTTGACCCAGCATTCGGAGCAACGAGAGCAGGAAAAGCTCCAAGGAGAGGCACTTGACTGCGATGTCCTGTGACATCAATCACAGGCGGGGGTGAAAAATGTCACTGCCCACAGGTTGCCAAGCGCGCAGACTCGGTTTCGAGCAGGCGGCGGCTTACGGGTGTCCACGGACGCTTGGCTTATTTCCCAAGGTCCCATGCGGATTTCACGTTGATGGGCGGGCCGAGGTTGGAAGGACCGATCTCGAAGGGCACCTGCAGGATGGGGGCAAGCATGGGCTTTGAAAGCGAATTGAAGACGATCGTGGTTGCGACGGATCTCGAGGGCCACTCGGAAGCGGCCTTGGAGTACGCGCGCAAGATCGCCGGTGCGTATGGAGCTCGTATCGTGCTCTCCTATGGCCTCGATCCACTCGACTATGCTGCGGTGGATAGGGTGCCCGGCCCTCTGCTGGGCCAGTTACCCGAAGAGGCGCGCGCGGTCTTGAACAAGATGAGTGAGGAACTCGCGCGGGAGGGCATACACAGCCATTCCGAGGTTCGCCAGGGTACGGTGGTAAGGACGCTGCTCGATGTTGCGAAGCAGTACGATGCCGGGCTGATCGTTGTCGGTACCGAGGGCAAGCAGGGAGCTGGACCGGTCATTGTAGGCGCGATCGCGGAGGAATTGGTGCGTCTCGCGCCTTGTCCCGTCTTGGCGGTCGCGGCTGATTGGAATGCGGGAGCGTTTCGCCCGACTCCGGGTGGTCCCATCCTGCTGGCAATGGAACAGAATGAAGCCATGAAGGCAGCGGCCGAAGCAGCAACATCGCTTGCAAAGACCTTCCGCCGCCCTCTCCTCGTCGTGCACGCCCGTACCGCGGCGGAAGCCTCGGCGTTCCTGAATCCGTGTGCGACGAGTTTGAGGGATTTCGATATCCACGCTACCGGAGAATACGAGGTGCGGTTCCTTGTCAAGGACGGTCGTCCGATCGATGCGGTGTCGGACGCCATTGCCCAACACCGCCCGAGCATTCTGGTGCTCGGGGTGAAGCGAATCAGCGAATCGGGTGGAACCCATGGCACGGCGTTCTCGCTCCTGGCAAGCTCTCGTGTGCCCGTGCTTTGTGTCCCGTCGAAACGAGAGATCAAACTCTCTCAGGGAGAAACTGCGGTTCCGGCGATGGTGCGATGAGGCACTTCGGAGCTGTTGCTTACTCAGGCCGCCACCGAGAGTGGAAGGGGGTCCGCAATGTGGCCTCCGTGTCGATACGAGCGCGAAATTTCGATGTTTTGGAGCCACCTTCGCGCGTTGAATTGGACTATAAGTTCGTGTGAAGAGCATCCACCGCGCCCATCGTGGGGAATCGCAGGTCGGGTGCAGGCAAGGGAGAGGTAGCCATGCAATCGGCGGCAGCACCAGAGCGTGGTCAAGCGGCAGCGCGTCCACTGGCTGAACTGCTGGCTTGCCCCGCGGCCACGGCAACCCTATTGAACGCATCGGCAAAGTACCTGGAGTTTGCGACAGGCGAGGCCATCTTCCGCCAGGGCGCAAAATGCCTCGGGCTTTATCTCGTGGTTTCTGGACAACTACAGCGGAAAACGGATCGATCGCAGACGCGACTGATCCTGGGGCCGATTCATGCCGGAGAGATTGTGGAACTTGCCGCTGCATTGGGAGATGGTACCCATACTTACACCCTAGTCGCGCAGTCGGTCGGCTCACTCATGATGATTCCCATAGACACGCTCGAGGAGGCGTTTCGACTGCATCCACCGCTGCGCATGCAGTTGTTGGAGGAATTGGCCCGCGAAGTTTCGCGAGCCTATGTCGCGTGCTGTTCGGCGCGCATGGCAGGCCTTCGTCGCCGCGTCGCCAGCTCTGCGACTGCCCGCCTCTGAGCCCCGAAGTGTCTCAACAACACCGACTCGAGGGAAACCCGGGTCGATTTCGCACCGCTTCGCCTCTCGAGGATGCGCTATACTGCTATAGATCCTACAAAGGCAATCGAGTAGCGGGAATCGTATGGCTGCACTCCATTCTCATCACCCACCGGAAGATTGTCTGAATTGCGAGCATCGTCATCTTCGGATGTTCTGCAATCTCACTCCGGAAGCCCTCAGAGATTATGACGGCATCGGTATCATGATGAGCCACGCCCGCGGCGCGAAGCTTTTTTCCGAAGGGGATCCTGCTCGGAATGTGTTCGTCATCTGTTTTGGCCAGGTCAAAATATCGTCGACCTCGCGGGACGGCAAAACGATGATCCTGAAGATCGCGGGGCCGGGTGACCTGATGGGACTGAGCGCAGTCCTGGCAAACGTTCCGCACGAAGTGACTGCCGAGGCAATTGAACCCTGCCAGGTGAAGACCGTTCGCAAGCAGGAGTTTGTCGAGTTTCTCAGCCGGCATGGAATTGCAAGTATGCATGCAGCGCAGGCCCTTTCGGGCGAATACCTGACAGTGTTTCACGATGCCAAGCGGCTGGCTCTTTCAGGGTCGGCGGCAGGGAGACTGGCGCGCCTTCTTCTCGATTGGGGCCGTTCGGCAGCCAACGGGAAGCCAGAGATCCGCTTCACAATGGCGCTGACCCACGAAGAGATCGCCAACATGGCGGGGACCTCGCGCGAGACAGTGACGCGGCTGCTCAATCAGTTTCGCCGCGATCAATGGATCCTGATCAAAGGATCGAGCCTGACCATTGTGAAGCCCGAGCAGCTCGAGCGTCTTACCGCCTAAGGACCTTCCCTCCTCCGAGTTCTTCCATCGAGCAAGATGTCCCGCCCTGCCGAATCCCTACCTCATCGAGTTTTGGAATTCCTCTTCTGAAGACAGGAATGACCTCGATCCGCCGCGGTAGAAGCGCTGTTTTGGATTTGCGCGACATGGAGGACGGCGAACATTGTGAAGGTCCGAAGGCCTTTGCCCGATAAGCCTAGAGAGGGCTTGCTCCGTACAGCGGGGGGTCTAAAGGCGCCGTGCATGCAGATCGAAGTCGATGAGAGTTCCATCATCAAAGCCAACTCCCAGTTTTGGGAACAGATGCTTGCGATGAAACTCGATCCGATGAGCACCCCGGACGAATTCTGCCTCGGATCGGGGCATGTACTGGGGTCGGTCAATCTGTCGGGCGCCTGGAACGGGTGCATCGAGATTCGGATGGATGAAGGTCTCTCGCACCATGCGACTGCGGCCATGCTGATGCAACCCCTGGCCGCCGTGGGAGAGGCAGATGCTCTCGACGCCGCCAAAGAAATCACGAATATGATTGCTGGCGTGATTAAGTCGTCCTTACCACGTCCGTGTGCGATGACCGTGCCCGAGGCGCAGGTGGCCCGCGAGCGCTACTGCGGTGCGATGCGCAACCGGCATTCGGTGGCAGTCGCATTCCGTCACGATGCAGGCGAGATCATGGTGAGTGTGTTGATGCAGGTCTTGTGAGGCGAGAACGACACGAACCCTGGGGGGCGCGCGGATCGGCCGGCTTATATCTCTGCCAGGAGAGCCGTTTAGCCCAATCTAGCTAGATCAGTTGTGCGAGCTGTCCCCAACACTTTCTGCCGTTTCCTTATTGCATCTTTACGCGTTCGCCGACTATGTTGGGTAATGGAATCCATCCTCACAGCCTGTCATACCTGTAAGTCCCCAAGAAAAAGGTAGACGTTTGAGCGTTCCTGCGCGCTTGTGCTGGTGTCTGTTCTTGCATTTTTCTGGCGCGAACTTAGTTGAACAACTTCATTTGAAACTCGCGGAGGCAGCCGAGATGCTTTATCGACTTAGTCGAAGTGTATTCAGTGCAGTTTTGCTGGCGATAGCCGTACTTGCGGCACCAGTCGTCAGCCAGGCGCAAACGTTTCGCGGTGGGATCAACGGCACCGTGACCGATCAGTCAGGAGCAGTGGTTGCAGGAGCTCAGGTCGAAGCCCTGGACACGGCGACAAGCGTCTCACACAAGACCGTCTCCACGAGCGCGGGCGAATACAGCTTTCAGGATCTGCCGCTGGGGACATACAAGGTCACCGTCGATGCGACCGGATTCAAGACCGCCGTCGTTTCCAGCGTGCCCGTGCAGGCGGGCGTGATTTACACGCTACCCGTTAAGGTATCGGTTCAGGCCACAGGCGAAACAGTTGAGGTATCGGCCTCAGAGCTCTCGCTGGATACGACTTCGACGACGCAGGTTGCCGAAGTGGGCGGCCAGGAGCTGCAGGACACGCCTCTGAACGGCCGCGACTTTACGCAGCTGATCATTCTCACGCCGGGGTTCTCGAACTCCGGGGCCGGCGGCTACGGCTCGCTCAATGGTACGCGCGCCAATCAAATCAACTGGCAAATTGACGGCATCGACAACAACGACCTTTGGCATAACATCCCGGCGGTCAACCAGGGTGGCGTCTCCGGTATCGCGGGTATCATCCTGCCCATCGATGCGGTCGAACAGTTTTCGGCGCAGACGCAGGCGGCACCGGAATCGGGGCGCAATCCTGGCGGGAGTGTGAACCTCTCGCTCAAGTCGGGCGGCAACAGCCTGCATGGTTCAGCCTACTATTACAATCGCAACGAGGCCTTTGGAGCCACGAATCCGTTCACGCCCACAAAACAGGAAGTGCGCAATTACAACTACGGGTACTCCGCCGGCGGTCCTTTCATCAAGGACAAGCTCTTCTGGTTCACGACCTACGAGCACCAGCGTTTCACGATCGGCGTCCCGCAAACCGCTACCGAGCCGAATCAGCCCTGGCAGACGGCCGCCCTGGCTGCTCTCTCCACCAATGGAGTCTCACCGAGTTCGGTTACCCAGAAGCTGCTCACGACCCTCTGGCCCGCCGAGGCCGTCAGTGGCGGCTCCGGCGCCCCAGCGCTCAACAATTACGTCAGCTCCACCCCTGAGTACGGGTACAGTTACAACGGCTTGGCGAAGATTGACTACACCATCAACGACAAGAACAGTCTGACCGCCCACTGGTTCGTTGGACAGGGCAATCAGGTTGCTCCAGTAGGCTCCTCGCTCGCCTGGTACTACGAAGTCGCCCCGATCCACGTGCAGAACTATGCGCTGGTATACAACCACGTCTTCGCGCCCAACCTTACCAACCAGGTTCTGGCCGGCGTCAATTACTTCAACCAGGTGTTCAACGATGAGAACGCTTCCTTTGACGTCAGCTCTCTCGGGCTTGTTACCGGCTCCGTACTTCCCGGTTCGCCCAACATCAACATAGGCAGCTTCGATCCCATCGGCGAGACGCCGCCGGAGGGCCGTAACGATATCACCGGCCACCTCACCGATGACCTTTCGTGGATTATTGGTAAACACGAGATCAAGTTCGGCGGTGAGTTCCGCCAAGCGCAGCTCGACGAGTTCTATCATCGCCACGCGCTCGGCAGTTTTACCTTTGATGGTTCTCAGGGTCCCGATCAGAGCGCTGCCGCGATCGCGTCGGGCGACACCTGGGATGTGGGCACCGCTACCCCAAACTATCTATACATCGATGCCCTGGCCGACTTCCTTTCCGGCAGGGTCTATACCGCATCGATCGCGCTTGGCGATCCGGATCGCCAGGTCTTCGTCAACACCTATGATCTCTTTGCACAGGATGCGTGGCAGGTTTCGCACAAGCTGAACGTCAATTACGGACTCCGCTGGGACTACGAGGGCCCGTTGCACAATCAATGGAAGAACCTATCCGTTTTCCGGCCCAGTCTTGGTGGAACGGGTCTCGCCATCCAGGGAGATCAGATCGGCAACCTTTACGATCCGGTATACAGCAACTTTAGTCCGCGGGTCGGCGCCTCCTATCAGGCAACGCCCACTACTGTTGTTCGTTTCGGCGCGGGTCTCTATTATGACACCCCCAACCTGAATCCCTTCCTTGACAACCGCCCCGGCAACGGTGCCCCCAACGGCGTGGAAGCCAATCCAATAAACCCGAGCTCAGTGCATACCACCACCATCAACAGCGCGCAGATTCAGGACGGCGTCGATGTCTTCAACGCTGGAAGCGGGCCAGGTCAGTTCAGCTTGTTCTCAATCGCAAAGAACTTTGTTCCTTCGCATAACATGAACTACAACCTGCAGTTTGAACAAAGCTTCACGAACAAGGTCGTAGCTCAAATCGGCTATGTAGGCAGCGAGGGCCGTCACCTGCTCTCCATCCGCGATATCAACCAGGAAGCGCTTGGCGGCGGTGCCCGGCCATACGACGGAGTGGTAGCGGACTTCAACGGAAATCCCTACTCCTTCATCAATGAAGTCCAAAGTATCGGAACCTCAAACTACAACTCGCTGCAGGCTACGTTGCGCATTTCCAACTGGCATGGGTTTTCAGCACAGGGCGCCTATACCTGGTCGCACAGCATGGACGAAGTTACCGCTTATCGCGGCGCACTTCCGCAGGACAGCACAAACTTCAAGGGCGACTACGGTCCGTCCGATTTCGACATTCGCAACATTTACACCGGCTTGCTCACCTACGACGTTCCAGGTTCGCATGTGCTGCCCGCCCTCAGTAAGGGATGGGAGATTAACAGCCTCATGACCTTCCACGGTGGCGCGCCGTTCTCCGTCTATAGCGCAGAGGATACGTCGGGAACCGAAGACGGCAATCAGCGCGCCGATCTTGTCCCCGGCGTCGATCCGTATCAGGGCTTCCGCAAAGGCGGCGTCGGGCTTGACTGGCTCAATCCGGCGGCCTTTGTTCCAAATACGCCCGCTGGAACCTGGGGCACAACCAGCCGCAACGAATTCGTCGGCCCCGGCTATGGCAGCCTCGATTTGTCGGTCTTCAAGAACACAAAGATCGGCGAGCGCGTCACCGCGCAGTTCCGCGTGGAGATGTTCAATCTCCTCAACAAGACCAACTATGCGCCGCCTTTGAACGACTACAACCCGTCGTACTCAGCGACCGACGCATTGACTCTCTACACCACCATCGGCAACTTCAACGGAGCCCCCGGCATCGGTGCCGGCGAACCCTACAACACGCAGTTCGCACTCAAGCTGATCTTCTAGCTCGATTGGCTTGGTGAGCGGCTGTCCCAACTGGAATACACGTGCCGTCGGCTCAGGTGAGCCGGCGGCATTTTCTTTCCCCGGCTGAAATCGTTAAACCCCGCAAGCGCTCAATCCATCTACGAACCTCCCCGACATCTCCAAACGCACGAACCTCACGCTGATACGCTTCACGCCTGCGCGAGCGAGATGCGATTGCTCTTACGTTTGGACCGCATCCTTCTCGGTGTTCGTCCTTGACAGCCCGTTGACCGGTCGATAATCTCGCATAGAAATAAGTTGCCTTTTGAAATCGCTCGGAACCGTGCCTTTTCCAGCGTCTGAGCGCCGCGGAAGTGAATTCGATAGCGTACAAACCTTACGAGACATCGTTCTCTGGCGTACGGCTGTCGAAAACGGCTACGGCAATTTTGAAGGAGAACAGATGGTTTTCTCGGTTCGTTTTCTTTGCGTTGCTGTAGCAATGAGCCTCCTTGGCACGCTTCCAGCCAGTGCTCAAACAACGGCTTCGGCTGGCGTGGGGCCGGCGAGACTCCAGGTGGACAGGCTCGATCATCCGCTGGGTATCGACGACCCGACACCCGTCTTCTCCTGGAATCTGAACGATCCAGCGCGGGGCGCAAGGCAGACGGCCTATGAGATCGATGTTGCCGCTTCCGAAGAGAAGCTGGACAAGGGCTCTCTTTGGTCTTCCGGGAAGATCGAGTCGGGCAAATCGCTCAACGTGCGTTATGCTGGGCCAGCCCTCGCGCCATCGACGCGCTACTTCTGGCAAGTGAAGGCCTGGGGTGCTGATGGCAAGCCTTATCCCGCTTCGAAGCCGGTTTGGTGGGAGACAGGGTTGCTGCGACAGGACGCCTGGCGGGGCGAATGGATAGGTTTCGAGACCGCGGAGGAAGCAGCTGTTCGAAGCGCGGGAGCCCAATGGATTTGCAGTCCTGACGCCCACTCTCTGGCTGTTGAGAAAGCATCCGAGGAGCGATTCGCCTACCGTGACACAGTCCGGCTGACCAAGTCAGTGGTGCGTGCGGAACTGTTTGCCACTGGGCAGGACACTGTCTCGGCGTGGTTCAACGGCAAGCAAGTCCTCATCGCAAATCCGTTGCCCCCATGGAAGCAGATGCCGTGGAAGAAGTTTGTCAGCGCAGACGTGACATCGCAAATCGTGCGCGGTGAGAACGCCGTTGCCATCGAGGCTGTGCACTATGTCGTCAATCCCAACGGAATGGTGGAAGACGACTTCCCGCCGATGATCGCCACACTGTTCGTGGCCTACAGCGACGGCACATCGGAGACATTCGCAAGCGGTTCGACATGGAAAGCCGCTGTTCATGCCACAGAGGGCTGGCAGCGCGCTAACTTCGACGATTCATCGTGGAAGAACGCGTCGATATGGAAGCAGGGTTCCGGTCCGGAGAGCTCTCCGCTCGGCAATCCGTGGATACCGGACTCCGTGAAGGCGCTGCGTCGTGAGTTCGGCGTGAAGAGTCCAGTTCGATCGGCGCGCTTGTATGCGACGGCGCTGGGCACCTACGAAGTCTTCGTCAACGGCAAGCGCGTGAGCGACGCCATGTTCGCTCCGGGCTGGACCGACTACCGACAGCGTGTCGTGTATCAAAGCTATGATGTGACCGGGTTGCTCGCGCAGGGACGGAACGCGATTGGCGCGCTGCTCGCACCGGGATGGTACGAGACACCGCTCGAGTGGTTTCAGCAGCCGAACAACTACGGGGTTACGCCTCCCGCACTTCTTGCCCAACTTCGCATCGAATACGACGACGGCAAAGTCGAATGGGTGCAGACCGATTCGAGCTGGCAGGCCCACGCATCTGAGATTCTGCATTCGGAACTGTACGACGGCGAGACACAAGATGCGCGAGCAGCGGTATCGGGCTGGACCACCGCCGGCGCCGGCTTCTCGAACTGGAGCCATGCGTCAATCATTCAGCCCGCACCGATCGCAATCGAAGCGCAAAGCTTTCCGCCCGTGCGAGCGGAGCGCACGGTTACGGCAGTGGCTGTGAGCGAGCCCAAGCCCGGTGTCTACATCTACGATTTCGGTCAGAACCTTGTCGGAGTCGAAAACATTCGCGTGCAGGGTGCTGCGGGAACCGATGTGCGCCTGCGCTTTGCAGAAATCGTCAACAGCGACGGCACCCTTTATACCGACAACCTGCGCACCGCGAAGGCGACGGATCACTTCATTCTGAAGGGTGGCGGCGTAGAGGAATTCACGCCGCAGTTTACATTTCACGGCTTTCGTTACGCAGAGCTCACGGGGTTGCCGTCGGCGCCGGGAAAGAACGCTGTCAGAGCCATCGTTCTGCACACCGATGCGCCATTCACGGCGAAGCTCACCACAGGCAGTCCGATGCTGAACAAACTTTGGAGCAACATCTTGTGGGGACAGCGCTCTAATTTCGTGAGCGTGCCCACCGATTGCCCGCAGCGTGACGAGCGCCTGGGCTGGATGGCCGACGCACAGGTGTTCTGGCGCGCGGCCAGCTACAACATGGATCTCGCTGCATTCTCGAGAAAGTTCTCCGCCGACATGAGAGGCACCCAAGTTGGGACGGCTTTTTATGGGATCTATTCCCCCGGTACAGCCCAGCCCAATATGGGGTACGGAGCCGGATGGAGTGATGCCGGCATCGTGATTCCGTGGACGGCTTGGCTTCAGACCGGCGACATGCGTGTCATCGATCAGAACTGGGACGCAATGAAGAGCTATCTGCACGCGATCGACGCTGCGAACCCCGATGGTCTCTGGCAAAAACAGAACGGCACGCCGTTTGGCGACTGGCTCTCCCCCGAAGGCAAAACAGACTACGTTCTGATCGCCACGGCCTATTGGGCCTACGATTTGACCTTGATGCGCCAAATGGCTCTCGCCACTGGCCGCACCGCAGACGCGGAAGAATTCGCCCAGCTCTTCGAGAAGGTCCGCGCTGCTTTTCAGAGGAAGTTTGTGCGAAGCGACGGATTCATCGCCGGCGCGGACAACAGCCCGTCGCCTTTCGGCGAGATCAATAACCCTAACGCAAAGAGTAACGGCGGCGATACCCAGACCGGCTACGTCCTCGCGCTGCACATGAATCTTCTTCCGGAAGAACTTCGGGCAAAGGCCGCCAAACGACTCGTCGAAAAGATCGAGGCGAACCACGGCCTGCTCGGCACGGGCTTCCTCGGCACCCCTTATCTTCTGGAGGAGCTCACAAAGTCCGGACATTCGGATTTTGCGTTCAAATTGCTTCTGAACACGGCGTATCCGTCGTGGGGTTACCTTGTAGAGCACGGCGCGACAACGATGTGGGAGCGGTGGAATGGAGATCAGATGAAAGGCGACCCCTCCATGAACTCGTATAACCACTATGCCTATGGAGCAGTCGATGACTGGGTGTATCGCTATGCCGCAGGAATTGATACGACGCCGCTCGATGCAGGCTTTCATACAGTTCTCCTGCATCCTGAGTTCAGTGCGCGTCTGGGTTCGGTGGCGCTGGATTACCAATCTGCCTACGGCCCGATTCATTCCGATTGGAAAGTCAGCGGGACAACCGCGGTTTGGCACCTCACTCTGCCAGCGAATACCGTAGGCTGGATCGACACAGCCGGGGCCGAGCGATACAGCATCGACGGCAAAGCCCTCTCCGGGAGCCCGCTTGTACAGACGGCGGCACGCGATGGCAGGAGCGGCTATGAGTTTGCGGCGGGTTCCTACACAGTGCTCGCTCAGTTGAAGTGAGTCTGACGGGACTGAGACGCAAAAAGGCCCTGCCGAGCTGGCAGGGCCTTTCGCTTGGAGCACTCTGTGATTAGGAAAGGTGCGTGAAAGGGTGATCTACAAGACGCCGCGGGAGCGGTGCCGGCTCGAGTCCGGCGGTCGTCGAACTCATCACCTCGGTGAATGACTTGCGGAACGCTGCCATCTCATCCGCCGTTCCGACCGTAATGCGGACGCTCTGCGGCCAGGCGGGCCAGATGCGACCCACGAACATCTCCTTTTTCGCAAGCGCAGCCTGCACTTCTTTGCCGGGGCGACGCACGTCGAGCATGAAGCAGTTGCTCTCGGAAGGAGTGAACGAGTAGCCCTCGCTCTTGAGCCAGGCGAGCGTCTGGTTGCGGATGTCGGCGATGATCTTCTTGCGCGTCGGGACGAGATCGGGATCGAGCAGGCTGGTCTTAGCCGCCACCACCGCGGTGATGGGTAGGGAGTTCTGGCCGCTGAACTGGGCCATCTTGGCCAACAGGTCCGGCCGACCTACAGCAAAGCCCATGCGAATGCCGGCCATGCCATAGAGCTTGGAGAAGGTGCGCAGGACGATGACGTTCTTGCCTTCCTGCACAAAGTGCAGCGAGCGTGGCTCATCGCAGAGATGAACGTAGGCCTCGTCGATCAGGATGATAGTGTCTTTCGGCGCATTCGCTACGGCCTTCTCGATTTCGGCGTGCGGGGTGCAAGTGCCCGTAGGATTGTTCGGGTTGCAGATGTAGATCACGCCGGGATTGGTTGCGGCGGCCAGCATGGCATCGATGTCATGCTTAGCTGCACCCTTGGGGTCCGCAAGAGGCACTTTGATGATGGGAGCACCGGCGATCTGCGCGGCCCACATGGGCGCCTCGTAGCCTGGGTCCGCGATGACCAGGGGGCGATCCTTACTGGTATAGGCGAGCACCGTGTAGTGCAGGGGTTCCGTTGAGCCGGCAAAGGGGATCACAGACTCAGGATTCAGGCCTTCCTGCTTGGCGAAGATCTCTGCCAACTCCTCTTCCATGGTGAACAGATAGCGCCCACCCCTCGGCACGATATCGACGATCGCTTTGCGCGCCCCATCGGAGGGCCCCATGGGATTCTCATTGGCGTCGATGTGAATTCCGATGTTGGGATCGGCGAAGTGGGGTCGCGCGGCGAGCGCGAGACGAGACTCGGTCAAAAGAGGGACAGCGCCCGCAAGCGCGGAGGCGCCGGCGGCATAGCGGAAGAAGCTGCGACGGGAGAAGCCACTACAAGCGACAGGGCCTTCAGCAGTACTCATGAACTTGACTCCTTTGGAGAAAGTTGAGGTAGGGCGAAAGATCGCGGCGAAATGTACTGCGCGACGAGGTCAGCAGAATGATTGTGGATGAGACAGCGGGAAGATGCCCCATGTCTCAAGTTATTCTCGTCGCGCGGCAAAGACAAGCAAGAAAGGGGCGCGGCTTTATACGATCCTTATACGGATCGTTCCCGCGTGATTTCTGGTTCCGCAGGGCTCCTCGCGCGCCGAGCGGCCCGAGTCGTCCCCGCGCAGATGGTCACGCCGGGATGTGGCGATTCAGGCAGCGTCGCGGCGGAGCGTTGTGGTACACTTCGGCGGGAAAACGCTTACCGGCCTTGATCCCGTCGGCCCTCGCTTCTTGGTTTGAGAGGGGCGAAGGGCGAAAGAATCTGCCGGAGGTCTGCCAGCTAGCCACTTGACAGGTCTTGCAGTAAACCCATTTACTTAGTGCGACCGTCTGCAGCACCTGCAAATGGAATCGCACCCCTAGGGTGACGGAATGTTCGGATTGGTTCCAGTTTCCACCAACGCAGCTCCGATTGGATCGCTGCCCTCGCTGATCGCCTTGGCCTCCTCTCCGCTCGCGCAATTGCGCCCGCTGGATATCGCCATAATCGCCATTTATTTCGGGATGGTGATCTGGATCGGCTTCTATTTGAAGGGCCAGTCCAATACCAGCGAAGAGTTCTTCATGGCGGGCCGCGAGATGACCGCGTGGATTGCCGGTTTGAGCTTCGTTTCGGCCAACCTCGGCTCCCTTGAGCTGATGGGGTGGGCCGGCTCGGCGTATCAATACGGCATCCTGGCAACGAATTGGTACTGGATCGGCGCCATTCCCGCCATGCTGTTCCTGGGTCTGGTGATGATGCCTTTCTATTACGTATCGAAGACCCACTCGGTCCCGGGATATCTGGATCTGCGCTATGGCGGTCAGGCACGCACTGTGGCCGCGATTTCGTTCGCGACCGAGATGATCCTGATGAGCGGCGTGAACATGTTCGCCATGGCCGTGGTAATGAAGGTGGTGCTCGGGTGGGACATCAACTTCAGCATCATCGTGAGTTCAGTCGCCGTCGCGCTGTATGTAGGCCTGGGGGGATTGCGGTCTGCAATCTTCAATGAGGTGCTCCAGTTCGTCCTGATCTGGGGCGGCGCGCTGCTGGTGCCGATCCTGGGCTTGTACCAAACCGGCGGGTGGACGGGGCTGAAGGCGAAGATCCTCACCAACATGGGCTCCGACAGTTACTTTCACCTGTGGCGTGACACAGGCAGTTTTTCCGCCAATCCGATGGGTGTGCACTGGACGGGGATTGTCTTCGGCCTTGGTTTTGCCATCAGTTTCGGCTATTGGACTACGGACTTTCTGGTCGTACAGCGCGTACTCGCAGCGCATAACCTGCGTGCCGCGCGCATGGCGCCGATCATCGGCTCATTCTTCAAGATGGCCGTTCCCTTCATCGTGATTCTGCCTGGGCTGCTGGGTCTGGTGCTGCTGCAGAACCCGGATGGCTCGCGCCGCCAGCTCGTGGGAGAGGATGTGGTCGCAGCATGCGCAGCAAGTTCGACCGGCCAACCGGCCGATCCGGCGGCGTGCTCTGCAGCGATGGCGAAGACGAATCTGACGGCGGGGACTCAGCAGAAGGTACTCAGTGGAGCACCCGATTCCGAGTTACATACCTACAACCAGGCCCTGCCGCTGATGATGGTCCGCTATCTCGGGCCTGGTCTGCTTGGTCTTGGCATCACCGCGCTGATCGCAGGGTTCATGAGCGGAATGGCTGGCAATGTGAGCGCCTTCTCGACTGTCTGGACCTACGACATCTATAAGCCGCTGATCAATAAGAAGGGTTCCGACAGTCATTACGTGCTGGTGGGACGGCTTTCGATTCTGGTCGGTGTGATTGTGTCAATCGGCGCCGCCTACCTGGTGCAGCAGTTCCACGGCATCATGGACTACGTGCAGGCGCTGTTCTCCATTTTCATTGCGCCGCTGCTGGCTGCAATCCTGTTCGGCATGTTCTGGACGCGTGCCACCAAGCTCGCAGGGTTTATCGGACTGCTCACGGGGATCGTCTTCTCGGCGAGTCTCTTTATGTGGGTTAAGTTGAATCCAGGCAATCTGAAATACGTTGCCCTTTCTGATGCAGCCAAGCCGATGGCCGAAAACGTCTTCCGTGCGTTGTGGGCGTTCTGCTTTACTGCGATCGTGATCTTCGTCGTAAGCTTGCTGACCAAACCGCGTCCTGTCGCAGAACTCGATGGCCTTGTCTACGGAGCCACCAAACTGCCCGCCGAAGAATGGGTGCCGCTCTACAAACGGGAGTGGTTTTGGGCGGCGATCGTGGCTGTCATTTTTGTCATTCTCAACGTCCTGGTCTGGTAACGGAGAAGCACTATGCATGGTTCGCGCATTCCAATCTGGTTCTTCATCGGACTGCAGCTTGCGATCTACGGCCTGCTGATTTTTGGGTATGGGCTGTATGAAGCGATCAGCGGCGACTACGCACCCGGGGTGCAGTTGACGAACCTGCACACGCCGATCTGGTGGGGAGGGGTCCTCCTCCTTTTGGGGCTGTTTTATGTGGTTAAATTCCGGCCGGGGAAGGCAATGTAAGCCCGGCGAGATTTCATTCGCGCGGCTCTGATGATGCGCTGCGCATGGCAATCATTCTGCCGGAGAGCTTCGGGTAAAGAACTCCGGTACAAGTAACAAGCCGCACCAGCGGCAAGCTTCTGAAGGAGTGAAAAGAAATGGCTGCGCAGAAATCGATGACATTTGGAGTAGTAGTTGGGAATCGCGGATTCTTCCCGGACCATTTAGCCAAGACGGGCCGCGAAGAGATCATCTCCGTTCTTCAAGCGGCGGGAGCGCGGCCCATCGTGCTCGGCCCTGAGGACTCGAAGTACGGTGCGGTGGAAACGTACACCGAGTCGCAACGCTGCGCCGAGCTATTCAAGAAGCATGCCGACGAGATCGACGGCATCATTGTCACCCTCCCAAACTTCGGCGAAGAGCGCGGGATCGTCGATGCCATTCGTTTGTCTGGCCTGAAAGTTCCGGTTCTGGTGCAGGCTACGCCGGACCGTTCCGACAACATGACCATCGCGGTGCGGCGCGATAGCTTTTGCGGCAAGATGAGTGCGTGTAACAACCTGATGCAGTACGGCATTCCGTACTCGCTTACTACTCTGCACACCGAAGCGGTAACTTCGCCGGAGTTCAAGGCCGATCTGGAGTGGTTTTCGGCCGTTTGCCGCATTTTGAAGGGCCTCAAGAACCTGAGAATCGGCGCCATCGGCGCGCGGCCTACCGCATTCAATACCGTCCGTTATTCCGAACGCATCTTCGAGACCAGCGGCATCACCATCGAGACGATCGATCTGTCGGAGATCTTCGGCCGCATTAATCGCATGAAGGACAACGACGATGCGGCGCAGGGCAAGCTGGCGGAGATCAAGAAGTATGTGACGACTGCGGGCATCGCCGATGCGGCCTTGCTGAAGATGGCCAAGCTGGGTGCGGTGATCGACGGATGGATGAAGCAGGCCCACGTGACGATTAGCGCCGTACAGTGCTGGACTTCGATGGAGGAGTTCTTTGGCGTAGTGCCGTGCACCATCATGAGCATGATGTCGAATGATCTAATTCCCTCTGCCTGCGAAGTGGATGTGCCAGGTACGCTGAGCATGTACATGCTAGCCCTCGCCAGCAGAACGCCGTCGGCGCTGTTGGATTGGAATAACAACTACGGAAGCGATCCGAACAAGTGCGTCTGCTTCCATTGTTCGAACCTCCCCAAGCACTTCTTTAAAGACGTGCGCATGGACTATCAGGAGATCATCGCCGGAACCGTGGGCAAGGAGAACACCTTCGGCACCTGCGTGGGCCGCGTGAAGGCTGGGGCAATGACCTTTGCCCGCTACTCGACCGATGACCGGCGCGGCATCGTCCGCGGCTACACCGGCGCGGGGCGCTTCACCGACGATCCGCTCGAGACCTTTGGTGGCGCCGGCGTGGCAGAGATTCCGCAGCTGCAAAAACTCTTGAAGTACATTTGCCGTGAGGGCTTCGAACATCACGTAGCGGCCAACTTCAGCGATGTCTCGAAGTCCATTCACGAGGCTGCCCGTTATCTCGGCTGGGAGAGCCACTATCATCCCTCGCTCGAGGACTAACAGAGACGAGCTTTGCATTGGGCGTTGACGGCATATGTCAGCGCCCGACGCACTTTAGGACACTGTTGGGAGAGGAAGCGCATTCATGAGCAAGAGAATCGGGAAGAGCCTCGTAGCGGGCGGCACAACGGTTGTAACGGAAGCCGCATGGAATGATGAGCTCGAGGAAAAGCATCAGAGATTGGTAGAGTGGCTGCGTGCGCAACATTTGTCCGGCGTTTTGCTGCGGCGCAACGAAAACGTTGCCTGGGTCACCGGCGGCGCGGTGGAACTGCGCGTCCTGACGCCGTGCGAGACGGGTGTTGCTTCGCTCCTCGTCACAGCGGAGGGGAAGCGCTACTACTTCACAACGGAGAACGAGGCCCCGCGTTTGCACGACGAAGAGTTCGGTCTGCTTGATTTTGAGCCCGTGCTCTTCCCCTGGGTTGCCGATAACACGCTTGCCGCGGCCCAGAAACTCGCAGGCGGGGCACTCGGGTCAGACACTGCTGTGCCCGGTCTGACGCAAGTGAATCTGTTTCCGTTGCGCGCAGCGCTCTCGGAGACGGAGATTGCGCGCTATCGATGGCTCGGCGCGGAGACCGCGGCGGCTACGGTTGAGTCGTTGCACCAGGTTGAGCCGGGCTTGAGCGAGTACGATCTCGAGGCGCTCACTGCGGCGAATCTCCTCAAACGCGGTATTCTGCCCTCGGTCTATCTCTATGCGGTGGACGAGCGCATTTACAAATACAAGCACGCCGTAGCGCGCGGAAAACGGCTCAAACAGTACGCCATGCTGAATCTCTGCTCGCGCAAGTGGGGACTGGCAATCTCAATCACGCGGTTTGTCCACTTCGGGGCTTTGCCTGCGGAACTCGCGGCGCGCTTCAAGTCCGCTGCGCAGGTAAATGCTGCACTGCTCGACGCATCCCGAGTGGGCACGACGTCGGCCGCGCTATTCAAAGTGGCGCAGGACGCGTATACTGCCGAGGGCTTTCCGGGCGAAGAGCGTTTCCATCATCAGGGCGGACCGACTGGTTACGGCGAGCGCGAGTGGGTGGCGACGCCGAATGGTACGGAGACTGTCGTCAACAATCAGGCCTTCGCGTGGAATCCGAGCATTCGGGGTGGCAAAGCTGAGGACACTGCGATTCTGAGCAATGGCAAGATCGAGTGGCTGACCGCGACGCCAACGCTACCCGTGATCGAGGCCAGCGTCAACGGCAAGGTCTATCCCGCTGCGGGAGTGCTGGTGAAATAGAAACACCTGTCAGGTCGTGCTGCTGTTCCTACGACGTCCTCGGCTGCAACGTGAGCCGCGCGGTGAGCACCACTAGCGCGGCCCATAAGGCATCGGCGCCAAGCAGATGCGCGATCTGCAGCCATACAGGCGCAAGTAGAAATACATCCAGGACGCCGAGAACGTACTGCGCGGCGAGCAGGATGAGCACGAGCGCAGAGAGCGAGCGGTTGTCCCAATGACTGCTGTGCTGGGCGGCGCGCACCAAGAGCCAAATGAGAAAAATGCCCGCGAGAAACGCCACAGTGGGGTGTGTCCAACGCCAGCGAACCAGCCAGTTGGTGCCACTGGCGAAGTCCTGTGCAAGAGCTGAACTGAGCGAATGCGCAGGAAACAACGTGTCACCTAAGGCAGCGAGCGAACCTGTGACCCCGACCACGAGCAAGACGACAATGCCAAGCGATGCGCGGACGGGAGCAACGAGCGATACGGTTTCGCGCCGATAGCCACATTCGCGGCTCAGGAAATGCGCGGTGAGTGTGAGCGCGGCGAGCAGAAGTAGTGTATTGGCGAGGTGAAGAGCCAGATACGGCGCCCGATACGGCGACTGGCTTTGCGCAGTGAGGCCGAGTTTGACTAACAGCGCACCCAGGATGGCCTCGATCAGAGTAAAAACAACGCTGGCGACTGCAGCAGAGCGAGCTAGGTGTCCGCGCACGGTGCCCGTGAAAACCCATACAAGCAGGCCGACGGCAGAGAAGAAAGAGATTCCACTTGTGATGCGATGGGTGAATTCAATCATCGTGTCGACGCGCGGCGAGTGCTGCATCAAGGTGCCGTTGCACAGCGGCCAATGATCGCCGCAGCCCGCGCCCGATCCGGTTGCACGTACCAGCGCGCCCCACAGGATCACGGCGATGAAATACACGAGTACCCCCCACGAAAAGCGGCGCAGCGCAGGGGACGGGAGCCTGTGTTCGGTGGCGGATGCAGCGGCAAGAGTCATCAGTGAGGCTCCGACCCTAGTGTAGATCAGCCAAACCGCGCAGAAGAATCGCGCGGCGCCTCGGAACGTCGTCACATCGACTCACTGCCCGAGCAGGCGCACTACGTGATTCACGATGATGAGGTCTTCAGCGGGTGGGATGACGCGCACAGTTACGTTGGACTTCTCCGACGAGATTGTGGCTGCGCCCCGTACGTTGTTGTGCTGCGCGTCCAGCACAATGCCCAGCGCTTCCAAGCCGGTACAGATCTCGGCGCGCGATGCGATATCGTTTTCGCCGATGCCGCCGGTTAAGACGAGCATGTCGAGCCCGTTCAGTTCTGCGAAAAAGCTCCCGATCCATTTCTGGATCGTCCACACAAACTTGTCGACAGCGAGACGCGCCTTTGCGTTGCCATCCTTGATCGCTTCGCGCAGGTCGCGCATGTCGTTGGAGAGCTCGCTGACGCCAAGCAGGCCGGCCTTCTTGCTGGCGATGGTTTCGAGCTGATCGGCCGCACTCGATGTATTCTCGGTCTTCTCGGCAATCTGACGAAGGATGAAGAGCAGGACACCGGGATCGATGTCACCGGTGCGCGTTCCGCTGATGATGCCCCCGGTTGGTGTGAGGCCCATGGAGGTATCGAGGCACTTGCCGCCGCGAATCGCCGAAATCGACGCGCCGTTGCCGAGATGGGCCACGATCAGCCGATTCGGAATGTTGGGCTGCAGTTGGTAGACGATCGATTCGTAGGAGATGCCATGTGCTCCGTAGCGCCGTACTCCCATCTCTGCGTATTCCGAGGGAATCGGCATGCGCGTCGCGACTTCAGGCATGGTGCGGTGGAAGTAGGTATCGAGGATGACGAAGTTGGGAATGCCTGGAAAGAGGCGCAGCGCTTCCCGCATGATGTAGACGGCGATGGGAGTGTGCAGGGGAGCGAACGCAGTGTAACGCTCCATCTCATCGATCAACTCGGGCGTGATGAGCTGGTTATCCTGAACGGTCGGTCCACCGGAGACCATGCGATGGCCGATGGCAACCGGGGAGGGGAAGTCAGCGGAGTGCAACGCATCGGCTACGAGTTTGAAGGCAACGGCACGGGTCGGAAGAGCCGGTGTCTCATCCACCAACTTTTTCCCACTCTCATCCTTGATCCAGAACTTGCCCAGATCGGTGCCGATGCCGTCGACGGCGCCTTCATGCAGTTTGGTGCGCGTGCCGTTGCTTGCTTCGTAAATTGAAAACTTGATGGACGACGAACCACTGTTCAAAACCAAAACCGGCAAAGACACCATGAAATGAAGAACCCCTTACGCGTGAATTGAAGTCAATGCGCCTGTTCCGCCGACCACCGCCAATCGCGAATCTCCGGCAGGTCGTCTCCGTTTTCAGACACATAAAGTTTGTGGCGCTGAATGGCCTCGGAGTACCACTGGCGTGCCGCGTCTGCTTGCGAGGCGAGCCGGGGGATACGGACAATGGCGTCGAGTGCCAACTGAAACCGGTCGATGTTGTTCAGCACGCACATATCGAACGGCGTGGTCGTGGTGCCTTCCTCCTTATAGCCGCGCACGTGGAGATTGTCGTGATTGCGCCGGCGATAGGTGAGGCGGTGAATAAGCCACGGGTACCCGTGAAACGCAAAGATCGCCGGTGTGCCAACCGGGAACAGGCGATCGAAGTCCTCGTCGGGCAGGCCATGCGGATGTTCCGATTGCGGTTGCAGGGTCATGAGGTCGACCACGTTGACCACGCGGACGCGAATGTCAGGAATGCGCTCACGCAGGAGCATGACCGCAGCCAGTGTTTCCATGGTGGGCACGTCGCCGCAACACGCCATGACCACATCGGGATCTTTGCCTTCGTTGTCCGACGCCCAGTTCCACGCGCCAATGCCCGTCATGCAGTGGGCAATGGCTTCTTCCATGGTGAGCCACTGCGGCGCAGGCTGTTTTCCGGCGACGATCAGGTTGATGTAGTGCTTGCTGCGCAGGCAGTGGTCGGCCACCGAGAGCAGGGTGTTGGCGTCGGGCGGCAGATAGACGCGCACGACGTCGGCTTTCTTGTTGACGAGGTGGTCGATGAAGCCCGGGTCCTGGTGCGAGAAGCCGTTGTGGTCCTGACGCCAGACAAGGGAACTGAGTAGATAGTTGAGCGAGGCGATCGGTTTGCGCCATGGGATCTGCCGCGTGACTTTGAGCCACTTGGCATGCTGGTTCACCATCGAGTCGACGATGTGGATGAAGGCTTCGTAACACGAGAAGAAGCCGTGGCGGCCAGTGAGCAGATAGCCTTCGAGCCAGCCTTGGCACATGTGCTCGCTGAGGACTTCCATCACGCGCCCGTTCTGCGATAGGTTCTCGTCAACGGGGAGCGTCTCAGCCATCCAGGCTTTGCCGGTTCCCGTTATAACGTCCTGGAGACGGTTGCTGGCGGTTTCATCAGGGCCGAAGACGCGGAAGTTCTTGCTGTCCTCGTTGGCTTGCATTACGGCGTGCAGCAAGTGACCCAGGACGCGGGTTGACTCGACATCCTTCTGGCCTCGGCCTTCGATCTTGACCGCGAAGTCGCGAAAGTTGGGAACTTTCAGTGGTTGCAGCAGCAATCCGCCGTTGGCGTGCGCATTCATGCCCATGCGACGGCGGCCCTTGGGTGCGATCTCGGCGAACTCGGCACGGAATGCGCCCTTCTCGTCGAACAGCTCGTGCGGCTTGTAGCTGCGCATCCATTCTTCGAGCAGGCGCAAATGATCCGGTTTTTCACGCAGCTCGCTGAAGGGTACCTGATGCGCGCGCCACGTATTCTCTACAGGCTTGCCGTCCACTTCTTTCGGTCCGGTCCAGCCTTTCGGCGTGCGCAGGATCAGCATGGGCCATGCCGGACGATCGGTCGAGCCGTTTTCGCGCGCAGCTTTCTGGATTTCAGCGATGCGGTCGAAGATGGCGTCGAAGACAGCTGCGGCTTGCTGATGCATGAGCGCGGGATCGTCGCCTGAGACTGTGTATGGCTCGTAGCCGTAGCCGCGCATCAATTCTTCGAGCTCCGCGTGCGGAATTCGCGCGAGGATGGTCGGGTTGGCAATCTTGTAGCCGTTGAGATGCAGAATCGGCAGAACCGCTCCATCGGTCGCCGGATTGAGAAACTTGTTCGAGTGCCAGCTCGTGGCCAACGGGCCGGTTTCTGCCTCGCCATCGCCGACGACGCAGGACACGATCAGGTTCGGGTTGTCAAAGGCTGCGCCATAGGCGTGTACAAGCGAATAGCCAAGCTCGCCGCCTTCGTGGATCGAACCCGGAGTTTCGGGCGCGACGTGGCTCGGGATGCCGTAAGGCCAGCTGAACTGGCGGAAGAGCCGTTTGATGCCGTCACGGTTCTGCTCGATGTGCGGATAGATCTCGGAGTAGGAACCCTCAAGATATGTGTTTGCCACCAGGCCGGGGCCGCCATGTCCGGGCCCGATGATGTAGATCATGTCCAGATCGCGTTCGCGGATCAGGCGATTCCAGTGCACATAGAGAAAGTTGAGTCCCGGCGTTGTGCCCCAGTGGCCGAGCAGCCGCGGTTTTACATCGTCGATGGTGAGCGGGCGCTCGAGCAGCGGATTGTCCTTGAGGTAGATCTGGCCCACGGAGAGGTAGTTCGCGGCCCGCCAGTACGCATCCATCTTGGCGAGCTGGTCGGGGCTCAGGGGGTCGACACCCTTCAGTTCTGTAGTCGCAATGCTCATAGGGCACCTCGGGGAGCAAGGCTGCTGACCTTCAAGGCTAGCAGCCGCCGGTTGAAAGCAGGGTGATTGATGTCACAAACGACGAAGAAACGAAGGACGCGACGACACAGGTCGCGCGTGATTCTTTGAGTCAGATGCTAACCCTATCCCGGAGGTATCGCATCCGGAGTTTTATGAGCGTTGGGCAGAGTTTCATGGGCTCGTAACAATGGGAGCAGCGCGCGTTCTCGATCAAGTGGGTTCGTTGCTGCGGATCAAAAGTGACGCTTGAGCTTGAGAATCTGCTTCTCAAATCCGTACCACAGAGCCGAGGCAACGATGGTCGCCATGACGAGGCGGAAGGCGACGATAGCGAGATTGCCTTGGATGCCGTAGCGGTCCATCTTCAGATCGAACCATCCAAAGTATATAAAGACGGCGATGTGAACCATGTAGAGGCCGTAGCTGATGCGGCCGTAGAAGGCCAGAGGGCCGCGACGGAGGATTGCGTGCAGCGGCGTCCTGGTTCCTGTTGACGCGATGGAGGCGAGCACTGCGCCGCCGAAGGCAAAGGCGAGGGCTGTGTCGAGCCAGGCTGTGCCCCCGGCGATGGTTCCGGCAGCGGCGACACCGCCGATGAGACTTAGCAGGCCGATCCAAAGCCATGTGCGCCGCGACAGGCGAACCGTGTAGAGGCCAATCGCGAGCAGACTGCCGAGTGCGATGCCGTCGAGATGAATCAGAGTATGTGTCGGCGTGATCCAGTTTAGATGTGCGCGACGAAAGATCGGCGACACAATGAGTGCCGCGACGAGAGGCACAGCCAGCAATGCGGGCGTTCGCAGCCAGCGCACTAGAGGTGCCCAGACAAAGTAGTACTGTTCCTCGATCGCCAGCGCCCAGGTTGGCCCGAGTGCCGGGGGCAGCGCAAGTGGAAACAGATTCTGCAGGAAAAGCAGGTAGGCCCACCACGGCGCTGTGCGCACGGCGTTCCAGACACTTTGGCCGACGTACCAAGGCGCCTCCGCGTAGACGAAGGCGAGCAACAACAGATAGACAGGCCAGATGCGGAGGGCGCGGCGCGCGTGAAAGTTGTGAAAGTAGCGCGGCTGGTCTCGTGCTTCGAGCAGGCCGGCGGTGATCAACAGCCCACTCATGAAGAAGAAGAGCGTCACTCCGGACCATCCCCAGAGGGACACCGGATAGAGCGGCGTGCCCGCGAGCCTCGGATGGCAGTGGTAGAGAATAACCGCGAGAATGGCGAGCCCCCGCAGCCCGTCGAGCTCCGGCAGGTATTTCGGCAGCCAGGTTGGGCGCTGGGGCGTCAAGTGAGCTGAGGTGGTGGCGAAACTTCCAGCCGCGAATCTCGCCTGTTGGTGGGTTATCCGGCAGCCAGCTGCTTGGCACGTTCCGTTGCACGCATCACAGCTTTGATCAGCGTGACGCGCAGACCGCCTTCTTCGAGCTCGAGGATGCCGTCAATGGTGCAGCCCGCAGGGGTCGTTACTTCGTCCTTGAGCAGGGCCGGATGATAGCCGGTTTCGAGCGCCATCTTGCCTGCGCCGAATACCGTCTGCGCGGCCAGTTGGGTCGCCGTATCGCGGGGCAAGCCAACCTTGACGCCCGCTTCGGCCAGAGCCTCAATGATGATGTAGATGTACGCCGGACCGGAAGCCGACAGCCCGGTTACAGCGTCCATGTGCTTCTCGTCGACGACGACGACGCGGCCGACGGTCTCGAAGATGCGCTGTGCCAGTTCCATCTGCGCTGGGCGTGACGAAGCGTCCGCGGCACAGGCCGGCTGCGCCCGCACCGAGAGCCGACGGCGTGTTGGGCATGGCGCGGATGACGCCAATCTCCATTCCGGCTGCGTCTTCAATGGCGCTCGTCTTGACGGATGCGGCAAACGAGACCAGCGTCTTCTTCGGCGTGAGCGCGGGACGAATCTCGGCGACCAGATCGGGCACCTGAAACGGCTTGACGCCAATCAGAATGAGGTCGGCGTGCTGCGCCGCGGCGAGGTTATCGGTGCTGACGTCGATGCCCCACTGCGCGCTGCGCGACAAAGCCTTCTCGGCGTGCGCCATCGTGGCGTGAATCTGGTCGGGAGCAAAGAGGTTCTGTTTGAGAAACGCTTGCACCAGAATGCCGCCCATCTTGCCGGCGCCCAGCACAGCGACGCGGACGTTCGGCAATTGTGCAGGCGTCCGCGCGGCCTCAACTGCGATCTCGGTCATGGTCTTCCTTGTCTTGAGTGAAGAGTGAGGGTTAACTCATTAGAATACGCGCATCGTTCAACTCCGAGCCACAGGCCGACCTATTTCTGGCTTGCGATCCAAGCGTCGATGCGCGCACTCAACACGTCGAGAGGGAGCGCTCCGGCATCGAGGACCTGGTCGTGGAAGGCGCGGATGTCGAACTTGTCCCCCAGGGCTTTCTTCGCGCGGTCGCGGAGTTCGAGAATCTTGAGCTGACCGATTTTGTACGCAAGTGCCTGGCTCGGCCATGCAATGTAGCGGTCCACCTCGGCTTGCACGTCGGTTTCGTCGATGCCTGAGTGATCGTGGAAGTAGTCGACCATCTGCTGACGCGTCCAATGCTCGGAGTGGACGCCGGTATCGACCACAAGACGTATAGCGCGCCAGATATCGCCTTCGAGGCGGCCGTAATCGGAGTAGGGATCTTGGTAGAGGCCAACATCCTTGCCGAGCCGCTCCGAATAGAGTCCCCAGCCCTCGGTGTAGGCGGTGTAGAACTCGAATTTGCGAAACTCCGGCACGCCTTGGAGTTCCTGGGAGATCGAAATCTGCATGTGGTGGCCGGGGAGGCCCTCATGGTAGGCAGTGCTCTCTACCTGATCGAGGTTTCTGTCGGACGCGTTGTACGTGTCGATGCGGATGCGGCCGGGCCGGCTGCCATCGGGCGCGCCGGGTTCGTAGTAAGCGCCTGCTGAGGTCTTCTCGAGATAGTCCGGAACCGCCGCTACCTCAAAGCCTGCTTTAGGAAGCCGGCCGAAAAGCTGTGGCAACCTGGCTTGCATCGGGGTCAAATAGCTTCGATAGGCAGCGAGCAGGGCTTCTCCCGACGCCGGTCTGAGTTTGGGATTCGCCTTGATGCTTTCCTGTAGGCTCTTTAGATCCTTGAAGCCAAGTTTTTGCGCGATGGCAAGCATCTCGGCTTCGTCTTTTTTCACCTCGACGACCCCGATCTGGTGAATCTGGTCGGGAGTCAAATCGGTTGTCGTCGTTCGACGAACGAGAAACTGGTAGTACTTGTCTCCATCGGGCAACGCCCACAGGCCAGGCTGTTCGCGGCCGGCAGGGATGTAGCTGACCTCGAGGAAGCGCGCGAAGCGTTGATAGGCAGGCAGCACTTCTTTAGAGATGGCTGCCAGCATTTCCGTCTTGATACGCTCTTGCTCAGCTGCTGGGATCGACGCCGGAAACTTCTTCAACGGCATCGCGAGCGGTGAGTCCTCGGGTTTCTGATTCGCGAGCTGCTTCACCTGTTCGAGGGTTTTCTCGAGGAGAAACTTCGGTGGCACCCGATGATCGTCCATGCCGATCGACATGTTTGTAGTGGTTTGCTCGAAGGCCCTGGGAATCGCGTGAAGCCGCGCGATCCAGTCGTCGTAGTCCTTGACTGTGGCGAAGTCGAGCTCAGCGACCAGCTGCGGGTAGTAGGAGTGGATGCCACTCATTTGATTCACCGGCATCTCCCACTCTTTGAACTCAGCGGCCTCCTCATCCTGGGCCAGGTCGCGCAGCAGCAGGTCCCGGCTGATTTTCTCCTGATCGTTGAATCCGGTTGGGTCGATCGCCGCCAGTCTCAGCAGGAAGTCCTGCTCGGTTGCAAGCCAGGCGTTGATGGCTCTTACCGAGCTGTCGCTGATCTTGTCGTTGAAGCGCTTGTCCCCGATCGTTGAGGCAAACTCAGGTGAGTTGGCGAGGTTGGCATCCCAGTACTCATGAAACAGCTCGTTCAGAGCGTGGCGGCGGTTTTCAAGAGGCGCGAGTGTGGACTGCGACCAGGACGTAAGCGGCGTCGAGGACAGGAGAACGCCAAGAACTGCCATAGCGGGGAAGAAGCGGGTCTGCAAAGGGAAGTACCTCGATGAAACAGGAATGCCAACGGTCGTTCTATCGAGTGTAGAACACTGGAGGCTCTGCGCCTCCGGCTCGCGATGGAGGGTTGCGGTCCGCCATCAGTGCGCCAGGACCGCTTCGTTGCCGAGAATCCGGTACAGCGTCGAGCGGCTAATGCCGAGCTGGCGCGCGGTGCGCAGCTTGTTGCCGTGATTGAAGTCGAGTACGTATTGCACGTGGCGATGGATCACGGCGTCGAGGGACAACTCTTCGATGTTGGGCGCCGTCGGCTGCATGCCATGAAGGGGAGAATCGAAAGATAGAGACAGGTGTTCGGGGCGAATGATTCCGTTCTCCGCATCGAGCAGAGCCGCCTCCAACACGCTCGCCAGCTCGCGAATGTTGCCCGGCCAATTGTGCTGTAACAAACGCGCCAGGGCGCCTGGTCCCAATGAAACCGGCCGCTGCTGATAGCGTGTGCAGATGCGTGCCAGAAGTTCCTGAGCCAGCGGAGCAATGTCTTCACGGCGTTCGCGTAACGGAGGAACAGCGAATCGCACAGCTGTCAGCCGGAACGCCAGATCGGGCATCAGAAGCCCTCGTCCCGCCATCTGGCGCAGCGAAACCTCCGAGGAAGTCAAAAGCACGGCGCGCCCGGGCGGACGATCCTGCATGGCTTTCAAAACGCCGAGGAGCAAACCTTGACCGGGCGAAGCGAGCAGGTCGACCCGGTCCAGGTAGATGAACCCTGCGAGCATTGCCGGATCGGCCTCCGTGACCAGCCACTCCCGCGCATCGTGGCGTTGAAAAGCCGCCTTCGACACAAGCGTACGACTGTGCAGATACCGAGCCAGCGTCTGCTTTCCTGAACCGCTCTCCCCTTCAATGGTTCCAAGTTGCAGGTGTGGCGCGACTACTTCAGCTTGCAGAAGGAGTTTGCGCCAGCCCGAATTCACGCCCACAATCTGGGCCGGGGCTGGCACTTCCATCGCGAGGTGCTGAGAACCAGAATCGGTCCCGTTCAACGGGCCTTGAGGCGCAACATAATGCGTGGCCATGGGCGTGCCGTGCCTCCACAGCCCCGGGGTCTTGCGGGGCCTTCAGCACCTTCATCGGCCTGGTTTCAGAAAAACATGAGCCGGAGAGAATCGCACTCTCCGGCTCATGTTGCATCCAGAATGATCTTCTATGCGTGTGCAGGGGTCGTGCGAAAACGCTTCGACGGCTCGTCGGAGAAGATCTGTCCGTCGCGGATGTGCACCACGCGGTGGGCGTAATCCGCAATGTCCGGCTCGTGAGTGACGAGAACGATGGTGTTCCCTTTGGAGTGCAAGGTGTCGAAGAGCGCCATGATCTCGAGACCGGTCTTCGAGTCGAGGTTGCCCGTCGGTTCATCGGCAAGGATGATCGAAGGACTATTCACCAGCGCTCGCGCAATGGCGACGCGCTGCCGTTGGCCGCCGGAGAGCTCGTTTGGCTTGTGATACATCCGGCTCTCGAGGCCCACGTTGGTGAGTGACTCTTTCGCCCGCTCAATTCGCTGCGCAGCCGGGGTTCCGTTGTAGATGAGAGGCAGCTCCACATTGTGTAGAGAACTGGCTCGGGCCAGGAGATTAAAGGTCTGGAAGACGAAGCCGATCTCCTTGTTGCGGATCCTGGCCAGTTCGTCGTCGTCCAACTCGCTCACCAGTTGGCCGTTCAACCAGTACTTTCCTTTCGACGGTGTATCGAGGCAGCCGATCAGGTTCATCAGTGTCGACTTCCCGGAGCCGGATGGGCCCATGATCGCAACATACTCGTTGTGCCGGATGCGGAGACTGACTCCGCGCAACGCCTGCACCTGCTGCTCGGATCCCATGTCATAGGTACGCCAAAGATCCTCGACGACGATTACGTCGCTGGGGGACGGTGAAACCTTCTGCGTTTCGACCTCGGTCATCGTCATGCTCTCCACAGCCATTGGAATCCTTCTCCCTGCTTAGACACCCCAAACGGAAAACCATCTCAGGGCACGCCGCTTGCGGCGAGGTTGAAGAGACATCGTCCAACCATTTGAAGCTTGTCTTGCCGCAGCTTGCGTCGAGCCTGCCCTTCAAAGCGGGCTGAAACCACTCCCACTTTTTCCGGAAACACAAGCAGGCCGACGCCCGCTTGTCTACGTCGTCCCGGTCCCTGGGGTCACGGGCTTCTCTGTATCGCGTTTCAGCAAGGCGCCATCTTTCAGAACACGAAGCGTCTTGTAGGGGCCGGTTACAACTTCCTGTCCTTCAGTCAATCCGGTGAGCACTTCGATATCGGTCGCGCCTGTGATCCCCGTAGTCACTGGGACGAACTTTGCCCGCTGCCTGCCGTGCGCGTCCTTCTCCACGACGAAAACGCCCTGTTTCGGTTGCACTGCCGGATTGGACGTCGATGTCGAGGCAGCTTCAACCTTGCCATCTTTATTGTCCGGCGCGGGTGGGGCATACATCGTCAGCGCCTGGATCGGCAAGGAGAGGACGCTGGCTTTGTGAGCAGTTGTGATCTTGGCGGTTGTGGATAGACCGGGCCTCAGCTCATCGGACGGGTGGTCAAGAGTGACAACGACTTTGAAGTCCTTGGCCTCTTCGGTTCCAGTTGTCGACGTCGAAGTTGCCTGGCCAGTAGAGCGCAACAGAGCCTGATCGCCGACCAGTGTGACGTGTCCCTTAAAGACCTTGCCCGGAATTGCGTCCACCGTCACGTCCGCAGGCTGACCGATCTTTACGTTGACGATGTCGGTCTCGTCCACCTTGACTTCTGCCGTGATTACGCTCATGTCAGCGATTGTCATGAACGTCGAGCCCTCGGTGTTCTGAATGCCTTCCACCACCGTTTCACCTTCGCGCACGGGCTGGTTGGTCACGATGCCATCGAACGGCGCAATGGCCTGGGTCAGAGATAGGGCGTTCTGATTGGCCCGCAGGGTGGCCACCTGGGTGTCCAGATGACCGCGCGCGGATGCGGTGTTGGCCTTCGCCTGATTCAGCTGTGCGACTGCCTGTGCGACTGAAGCAACGTCCGTGTCGTAGGCGGCCTTCTTGGCGTCATAGTCTTGCTTGGCCATGATGCCAGCCTTATAGAGGCCCTGGGCGCGATCCCAGTCGAGCTTCTTCTGCTCCAGGTCTGCCTGTGCGTGCTCTACGTTCGCTTCGCCGGTCTTCTCCGCGGCAATGTAGGATGCGATATCGGTTCTGGCTGCTGAAATTGCCGCTTCCTGGCCTGCTACCTGTGCCTCTTGGGTCACATTCTCCACGGTGGCCACAAGCTGCCCCCTTTTCACGTGGTCGCCCTCTTTCACGTAGAGGTGGGTAATGCGGCCCATCGCGGTGGCGCCCAGATTGACAAACGTCTTAGGCCTGATCTGACCGGTACCACTCACGACCGTGGACAGGTTTTGCCGCACCAGCTTGGCAGTCAGGACTTTCGTATAGCCTGACTGTTGCTTGTAAACCATAAAGGCAACAAGACCGGCAGTCACAATTACGGCCAGAACAATCAAAAGTACCTTTTTCATCGTGGGTGGCTGCTCCAGGGCTCTTCTCAGTTTAATCTACGTATGGCTTGCGCAGATGGTTCCACGCACTCGCATTTGGACGCATTTTCCGGCCTCCGAAACGAGTGCGAATGATTGAACAAAATCGTTTTTTCAGTTAACTCGCGCGCGGGACTCATTCGGTCCTGTGATCGGAAGTCCGGCCCAGATGACCTTTCCCGGTCGGTAACGTCCAAATCCTGGGTGTTTCCATGCAAATCCTTGCTCTGGCCCGTTTGGATTCGTAGAATAAGGGCACCGCAGGAGTGTCTTTGAGGCAATGAAGTCAAAAGGTTGCATATTCCTTTATCTTGCTCTGGGTTGCAGTCTGGCGATTGTTCCCGGATCCGTTCTTCGAGCTCAGTCTGGTGATCAGCCCAAGCAGGCGGATTCTGCGCAAGATCAAGAAATCGATCCTCTGAAGCGGCCGCGCAGCGATAAGGAAACCATCGAGGCGAGGAAAGCGGTTCGTCAGGAACTGAAAGGCGCCTACAAATCCTGGCTCGATCAGGACGTCGCCTACATCATTTCCGACGAAGAGCGAAAGGCGTTCAGGAATCTCAGCAACGACGAAGAGCGCGACGCATTTATCGAGCAGTTCTGGCTTCGCCGTAACCCCAATCCTGATTCTCCCGACAACGAATTCCGAGAAGAGCACTACCGTCGCATCGCTTATGCGAACGAGCATTTCGCTGCCGGAAAACCCGGGTGGAAGACCGATCGTGGTCATATCTACATCTCTTTTGGCGCCCCGGATTCAATTGAGTCCCATCCCTCCGGTGGCGCTTATGACCGCCCCATGGATGAGGGCGGCGGCCAGACGTCTACCTACCCGTTCGAAACTTGGCACTACCGCTATCTCGAGGGCATTGGCGAAAACATTGACATCGAGTTTGTCGATACCTGCATGTGCGGCGACTATCACTTCACCATCGATCGCGGCGAAAAAGATGCGCTGATGCACGTACCCGGCATGGGCCTCACTCAGTGGGAAGAGATGGGGATGGCGAAGAAGGCCGACCGATTTAAGGGAGGCTTTGAAAACCTGGGCACAGGACCCATGAGCTCCGGCGAAGGATCGAAAGAGTTCGATCGCATCGAACTGGCTGCCAAGTTGTTTGCGCCTCCCCCTGTCAAATTCAAAGACCTCGATAATTTCATCACCGAGCACAAACTCATCAACGGCCCTATCTTTCCCTTCGATGTCCGGACCGATCTCGTGAAAGTCACTGACAATACGGTGCTGGTTCCGATCACGGTTCAAATTAAGAACCGCGACATCACGTTCGTGACAAAGGATGGTGTAGCCAGAGGAGTCGTCAATATCCTGGGCAAGGTCACAACCATAACCCACAAGACAGTCCAAACTTTTGAAGAGACCGTGCAGGTTGAGCAGCCTTCTGAGTTGCTCGAGAAATCGCTTGACCGTCAGTCGATCTATTGGAAGGCGGTTCCGCTGCTTCCTGGACTCTACCGCCTCGACATCGCAATCAAGGATGTCAACAACCCCGATCACATCGGTATCTATGGCCGGGCCCTTGAAGTCCCCGAGTTTCACGACGAAAAACTGGCAACATCGTCTCTCATTTTGGCTGACCACATGAACCCCGTTTCGTCGCATGAGATCGGCGAAGGCAACTGTGTTCTAGGCAACACGAAGATATGTCCTCGAGTCAGTGCTAATCCTGCAACGCCGGTTAGCTTTAAGCGAGCTCAGGAGCTGAACTCCTGGATGCAGGTTTATAACCTGGGCATCAACGAAAACACCAAGAGTAACGAGGCGCAGGTTACCTACAGGATCGTCGATCAGGCGAGCAACGCCGTCTTATTCGAGAAACGCATGGATTCAAAGGATCTGGGTGCGCACAGCGACCAGCTGACGGTGGAGAACTCGGTGCCGCTTGCAGGCCTTCCGCCCGGCAAATACAAGGTCACAATCCAGGTCAACGACGGAATCTCGAAACAAGAGATTGCGCAATCTGCACCTTTTGTAGTGGAGTAGTATGTACCCAGCGCAACAAAGCCATCCGGCCTTAGATCGGGAAGCTCGCGCGGGATTCTCCAGGAACAGATCTGCCAGGGACGCCGCCAAACTGTCGAAGAGAGTGATGATGCGCAGGCTTTATTCCGCCTTCTTCGTCACGCTGATTGTGCTGGGCGCCGTTCCTCTCCTGGGAGCTGCCCCCGGTTCTATCTCTGGCGTGGTACGCAACTCGGCTGGTGTGCCGCAGATTGGGGCGGTCGTCCAGCTCCTGCGCCCCGACCTCAGCGTTCTCGCCGTGGTCTACACCGACGACAAAGGACAGTTCTCAATCGCATCCGTTGTGCCCGGCCGTTATGCACTGAAGGCGTTGGGTACTTCGTTTTTACCGTCTCTGCGCGAAAATGTACGCGTCCGTCGCGATACTGTCGTTAATCTCACTCTGAACACCCTGTATGAGGTGATGCAGTGGCTGCCTGCGCAACCGCGTGCCGCCGACGCTCGCCGAGACGACTGGGCGTGGACACTTCGATCAGCGGCAAACCGTCCCTTGCTGCGTTGGCTCGAAGACGGTCCGCTGCTTGTCGTGTCGGATGGCTCCGGTTCTCGGCCCAAGCTCAAGGCGCGTCTGATGGCGACGGGCAATGAAGGAACATTCGGCGAGAGCGGAGAGCGCCTGACTGCTGCCGTTGAAGACACACCTTCCGATAGTCGAGAACTACTGGCGCGAGTCGATTTTGCACCAGGTTCCGATGCCGGGATGGAGTCCATGTTGGGTTTCCGCCAGGATCTCGGCTTTGCAGGGTCGGTGCAATCGCTGGCTGCTGTTGCAATTCACCCCGAAATCGACGCGGACGGCTCGGAGGGGATGGAGGAAGCAGCGATCCGCTCTGCTGAGACGATCAATCTGGGAGACGAATTTGAAGGAGAGGTCGGCGCGGAGCAGGTTGTCGCTCGCTTTGGTGAGAACTCTCCGAACACGATTGTTGCGGCGCTACCGTTTGCCTCGATTGGATGGCGCAATGGCAATTCCGTAGTCCGCTATCAGATGACCACGGTTCCTCATGCACGTGGGGGCGGCGATGGGGCGCAGGCAGCCGACTACCTTCCTTCAGTCGCAATGCGTAACGGCGCGCTTGCCATCGAGCACGGTCTGCACCAGGAGATTGGTTGGGAGCGTCAGACAGAAAAGTCTGCCGTATCGGTCTCCTTCTTTGCGGACAGCATGCGCAATCCCATCGTCGAAGCGGCTTACCGTCTGACGAGTGGCGATACGGGGCCGACTGCTTTTGCCGGTGCGCTCTACGATCAAGCGAGCCAGTTGCTGCAGGCTGCCGGACCAGACTTTGCGACCACAGGGATCACGGCTTCCGTCGAGCGCCGTCTGCCGGGTGCACAGATTGTGCGTCTCAGTTATGCCAATGGGGATGCTTTGGCAATGCCAGACGGCGGGCGACCCGCTCTATTCACGCAGGTGCTGACAACGGCGAGGCCGCGTCGCGTGCAAACCTACTCTCTGTCGCTGTCTGGAACTCTCGATGGCACCGGTACGAAGTGGCGGGCGAGCTATCGATGGCAGCCCGAGGACACGGTTACCGCTATCGCGCCTTTCGCTGCGAATGCGGTGGAGCCCTATCTGAACCTCCATCTGCGTCAGCCACTCTGTGTCCACTGCGAGGGATCCGGCAGCATCGAAGCCCTCCTTGATGTGAGAAACATGCTCGCGCAAGGCTATCGTCCCTACATGTTGAGCGACGGGTCGATTCTGCTCTTCGCGCAGGAGCAACGTGGCATGAGCGCCGGCCTGGCTTTCACCTTCTAGCTTCTCTCCTTACATTCTTTCAGGCGACGATTCAACTCCGATCTGCGCATTCTCGCGACAACACTGTGTGTGCTATATTCTCTAAGTGGCAGTGATGGGTTTTCCCTGCCCGAGCTGTGCGCAATCTTTCCCCGCCGCACGGCTTTCCGCTCATCTGGACGCGTAGCTCAACTGGCAGAGCATTCGGCTCTTAACCGACAGGTTGTAGGTTCGATTCCTACCGCGTCCACCAATTCCCTCAACTGTTCGCTTTCTCCCTCTTCGGATCTACATCCAATGGTCCTGCCTACCGGCTTGGCTGTGTGGCTGGCCTCATGCGTTTACGAAGTGGAGGGCTGGCGCAGATCGAGATCGTCATCGAGCCGCCCAGTTCCATGATCGAAGGCCATGAAAGTTTCCTCGCTGAGCAGCCGATTGCGCCGAGCGGGTTCCATCTGCGAATACCGGGGAGATGATCTGTGTTTCCAATCAATTAGAGCCCTCCATCGGACGGACGAGCTTCACCCCCAACCTTGAGATGTGGACAATGCCCCCATCGGCTGGGCACAATACGTTACCGAGCTGTCTTTCCCATTGTGAGGTCACCCTTGTCGGTATTTCAGCTGAAGCGCGCCTCTGCGTGTCTGTCCGGCGTCTCCGTTCTTTCGCTATTTCTCCTCTGCGCGCCGAATCTTAGCGCTCAGAACCAGCAGCCCTCCCAGGCGCCACTCTATGGCGGCAACAGTTCCAATCAGCCGGCCAGTGAGCAGAGCGGCTCGGCAACCGCTGGTGTCTTTGCCCCCGTGCTGGATTCGGAGAAGCGTCCTATCACTGCAGGTGGGTTCGTCAAGGACGGTCCAACTGTCTTCAAGGACATTTCGCAGCAGGCGGGACTGACAAAGTGGACGCACAAGATGGGTACGCCACAGAAGTCGTACCTCCTCGAGACGATTGGTTCCGGTGTCGCGCTGCTCGATTACGACCACGACGGATGGCTGGACATCTACATTGTCAACGGGTCAACCTATGACGCGTTAGACGGAAAGGTCGAGCCTCCGCATGCGGCTCTGTTCCATAACAACCACGATGGGACATTCACCAATGTGGCCGAGCAGGCAGGAGTGACAAACGGCCGCTGGGGCTTTGGCGTAGCAGTCGGCGACTACGACAACGATGGCTGGCCAGATCTGTACGTTGCGAACTACGGCAAAAATCGGCTCTACCACAACAACCACGATGGAACATTCACTGATGTGGCCGAAGCTGCGGGAGTGACGCTCGGTAACTGGTCCACCGGTCCGAGCTTTGGCGACTACGACGGTGACGGCAGGCTCGACATCTTTGTGCCGGGGTATGTTCACTGGGACATGAACAATCTGCCAGCTCCGGGGAGCAAAGCTGTAGGGTTTGCGAATTGCGCATTCCGAGGTGCTCAGACGTTGTGCGGACCCCGTGGATTGCAGGGTGAGCCCGACCATCTCTTCCACAACAACGGCGACGGCACATTCACCGATGTCAGTGAGAAGGCTGGCGTGAGTGATAAGCGCCGCTACTACGGATTTTCGTCGACCTTCGTCGACATCGACGACGACGGCAAAGTCGATCTGATCGTGACTGACGATTCGTCGCCCAATTATTTGTATTTGAACAAGGGAGACGGCACCTTTCAGGACGCGAGCTTTTACTCAGGCTTTGCGCTGAATCAGGATGCACGAGAAACAGCTTCGATGGGGCTCGCGGTGGGCGATTATCGCAACAATGGCCGCCTTGATCTCTACACCACGACCTTCTCGGACGACTACAAGACGCTCTACCGCAACGATGGAGATGGCAACTTCGTGGACATCACGCCGCAGATGGGTATTGCCGAGGCGACCTATCCGTTTCTCAGCTGGGGTACGGAGTTCTTCGACTACGACAACGACGGCTGGAAGGACCTGATGTTTGTGAGCGGCCATGTCTATCCGCAGGTGGACCAGCACAACTGGGGTACGTCGTTTGCCGAGCGGCCGCTTCTGTTCCATAACGTCGATCGGGGCAAGAAGTTCGAGGTGATCCCGCCAGTGGAGGGGACAGGATTGGCCGATGTGATACCGGCGCGGGGCGCGGCCTTTGGCGACCTGTTCAACGACGGCAAGATCGATGTGGTGATCAATTGTCTCGACCGCCCGCCGGTGTTGCTGCGCAATGTGACGGACGAACACAACCATTGGGTGGGGCTGATGCTGATTGGCGGTCCGAAAAGCCCGCGCGATGCTGTGGGTTCAACGGTGTATCTGACGGCTAATGGCTTGCGCCAGCGCGGTGACGTGATGAGCGGGGGCAGCTTCGAGTCCTCGAACGATTTCCGGCTGCACTTCGGGCTAGGCCAGGCGACAAGCGTCGACAAGGTCGAGATCCGCTGGCCCGATGGTGCGAAGGACACCTATCAGCTGCCCGGCATCGACCGTTATTACGCGATTCAAGAGGGCAAGGGCCTTGTGCCCAGCGTCTACGACAACATTTCGGGCACGCGCGTGCTGCAGAGAGCAGCAGCCGAGCCCAAGCCCAGCCAGCCGGTGAGCAAGAATTGAAGACCTTGAGCGTGGTTGCCCTTCTGCTGGCCGCGGGTGCGTGGGTGCCGCCCGCGCTTTGTGCGCAGCAGCAACAGCAAAATGCAGCGCCGTTGCCGACTCCGCCCCCCTACACGCCACCGGCCGCAGGGGCCGCGCCCGCACAAGACACGCCCGCGCAACGTGAGGCCTTGGCGGCGTTGAAGGCGAAGAACGAAGAGGATGTTGAGGCAGACCGCGAGGCACACAACGCTAGGGTGACTCCGACGTACGACTTTCACTACGGAAAGAAGAACCCCTTCACACCGGGCAACATTCAGGTGGAGGGCGAAGGCTTCCTCCAGCCGGGCGCGTTTCCGACCGCCGAATATTGCGCACACTGCCATCAGGAGGCCTACTCGCAATGGCGGCAAGCGCTCCACTCGAATGCGTTTCGCACGCCGTTTTACCGCACCAGCGTCAACATCCTCATCCGTGATCAGACGCGTGGCATCTCTCTTGCCCGGCACTGCGACAGCTGCCATAACCCAATAGCAGTACTGAGTGGCGGCTTGACCGAGGATTCGAAGGTCGATCGTTCCAAAATCGATTCCGACGGCCTAACCTGCATGACGTGTCACTCCGTGGTGGGGCTCGACTCGACCAACGGCAACTCGAGCGTGAAGATCGCTGTGCCGGCGGTGATCGTGGACGAGATGGGTAACCGGATTCCCGGACAAGTTCCGTTTGCCGAAATCCTGCGTCATCCGGAACGGCATTCGATGGCGGTCATGCACGACTTTATGCACACCCCGGAGTTCTGCGCAGCCTGCCACAAGGCCAACCTCCCGGCAACACTCAACGACTACAAATTCATTCGCGCATTTACGGCCTTCGACGAGTGGCAGCAGTCGAAGTTTTCGCAGCGCAATCCGCTCACGTTCTATACGAGCAGCTTCAAGACCTGCCAGGATTGCCACATGGCGCGCAGCATGGCCACGCACACGGACTACGGCGCAAAGGACGGGACCTTCGCGTCGCATCGCTGGCTGGCCGGCAATACGGCGGTGCCATTCTACTACGGTTACAACGAACAGCTGCAGAAAACGATTGAATTCCTGCGTTCAGGAAACTACCTCAATGTCGATATCTTTGCTCTGCGGAAAGAGGGAGAAGATAAGCTAATCGCTCCGCTCGGCCGCACCGCGTTCAGTCTCGCGCCCAGCGATATTGTCGAGACGTACGTCGTCATCCAGAACAAGAACATCGGGCACTCGCTCATTCCCGAGATCCGCGATCTGTATGAAGCGTGGGTCGAGTTTACGGTCAAGGACACCGCGGGCAACGAGATCTATCACAGTGGCTTCCTGAACCCGGACGGCATGCTCGAGCCACGTGCACACAGTTTCACCAATCGCCCCGTTTCAGATGAAGGCGATTTTGTCGAAAACCATAAGGTGTGGACGATTCATTCAGTCGCGTACGACAACACCGTGCAGGCGGGCCGTTCGGTTCTGGTGCGCTATCAGTTTCGCATTCCGGCCCGTGTTACCGGCCCCATCAGCATTACGGCTAGGGTGAATTACCGGCATCTTCGCCAAGGTTACCTCAACAATATCTTTGGCAAGGATCACCCCGCCTATCCCGTCGTGGAACTCGCCTCTCGTACGCGCGTTTTGAATATCGGTGAGAATCTGCCGGCTGCACCGGACGAAGCAGACAACCCCGACTGGATGCGCTGGAATAATCTCGGCATCGCGCTGTTGGACCAGTTCCAATACGCGGAAGCCGTTGCGGCATTCACCGAGGTGATCAAGCTCCGCCATGATTACGTAGACGGCTACACCAATGTCGGACTTACCGAGATCGTCTGGGAGAAATACGATTCTGCACGCACTGCGATTCGCAGAGCCCTGACGCTTGATCCCAACAATGCTCGGGCCATCTATTATGACGGTCTGTTACAGCGCCGCGCAGGCAACACCGAACAGGAGATCGCTGATTTTCGCAAGGTCGTGGAGATGTTTCCGCAATCGCGCGATGCCCGTCGCGAACTGGGAATTACCTACTATCAGCAGAACGATGAGCACAAAGCGCTGGAGCAGTTCGAGGCCCTTCAGCGCATCGATCCCGATGATTTGGCTGCGCACTACAACCTCTCGATTCTTTACCGGCGCATGGGCATGAAAGACAAGGCTGCCGATCAACAGGCCATGTTCGTCGACAAGAAGGTCGATCCGGGCGCACCAACCTATTCACTCAACTATCTGCGCCTCCACCCCGAGATTGCGACGGAGAGCGTCCCCTGGCACATGCACTCCGATCTGCTGCCACGCGACGGAGGCACAGAGCATGGCAAGTAGTCTCTTCTGCGCTAGACGTCTGGCACATATGATTGCTCTCTTCGGGCCTGTGCTGTCTCTCGGCATAGCGGCCACGGAGGCACATGCAGCCAACAACTGTCCTTGGATGAGTGAAACCACGGCCTCAAGCCTGCTGGGAGGCGATGCAACTGGAGTCTACATTGCCGATACAGAGCAAAGGCCCGCGACTTGTACCTTTACGCAGAAGAGTGCGCAGGGTGAGCGCTCACTGCAGATCACAGTCCAGGTGGCAGGAGATCCGCAGGCGCGGCTCGCGCAGGCCGAACGAACCTGCGGCACCGACCCCGCCCCCATGCATGCCATCGGCAACGAAGCCATCTTCTGCACCGGAGAGGAGAGCCACGGACAGCGCAGCGAGCGCGCTGTCGGCCGTGTGCGTGACCAAGTCTTCGCGATCGCGTTTGTCACATCGGTGGAGGACGACTCCGTGCTGACGCGGGAGGCTCTCAAGGCCCGGATCTATACCGCATCTGAACAAGTAGCTGGGAATCTCTTCTGAACGCGAGTCCTGCCGAAACAGTCCCGCCGTCGAGGAGTGACATCCGGGTCCTTTTGTCGCGTCTGCTCTCGATGGGCGGTGAGCTTCACCTAATCTTAAGCAACCTGCTCTATCCTGCTCCTGCACTGCGAAGAAAGCATTGTGAGCTCTTCCAGTGCTTTCGAGGGGAGACGCGATTCCATCATGAGATACCGAGCACTGGCTGCAATGCTGCTTTTTGTGGTTGCATCGATCGTTCAAGCCGAGTCTGGCTGGTCTGTCAAGAACACGCTGCACATCGGTGGAGAGGGCGGTTGGGACTATGTCACGGTGGACTCGCAGACCCATCGCCTCTTTGTCACGAGAACCACGCACACACAAGTGATCGACGCCGATTCTGGCAAGGTGCTTGGGGATATCCCGGGACAGAAGACCGCGCATGGCGTCGCCATTGTGCCGAAACTGAGCCGCGGCTTCATCACCGACGGCGGCGGGACCGGGGCAATCGTTGTCTTCGATCTGACGAGCTACGCCGTCCTGGGCCGTATTAAAACCATGCCCGACTCGGATGGAATCATCTACGACCCAAAGAGCGATCGCGTCTTGGCGGTTTCCGGAGACGGAGGAGCCCTGATGACGTTCAAGCCCGACATCGATCCCAACAACGGCAAGATCGATCCCCCGATCATGTTAGGTGGGGCGCCCGAGTTTCTTGCCGCGGATGGGACGGGAAAGGTTTACGTCAATCTCGCGGACAAAGACGTCGTTGCTGTGGTCGATTTGAATTCGCGCAGCGTCGTGGCACGCTGGCCTGTGGTTCCGGGTGGCAAACCGGTCGGCATGTCGATCGATCCCGCAGCACATCGCATCTTCATCGGCTGTCGCAGTCCGCAGAAGATGATTGTGATGAATACAGACACCGGTAGGATTGAGGCGTCTTTCCCCATTGGCGCGGGCGTCGACGCGACCGCATTCGACCGAGGACAAGCGTTTGTGAGCTGCCGCGATGGGTCGCTGTTCGAATTCGGCGAAAAGTCCGGCAAGTTTGAACTGGACGAGGCGGTAAAAACTCCCGAAGGCGCACGTACGATGGGCTTCGATCACGCTACACATCGGATCTATCTGCCGACTGCGGAGCTTGAACCCGCTGTACAAGGTGCACGGCCCAAGGCTAAGCCAGGCACATTTATGATTGTTGTCGTGGCACGACCCTAAGCCGGGAAAGGTAGTCTTCGACGCGATGCGCAAATCCTAGCTTCAGGGTCAAAAAGGCTCAGGCTGAATCAGACTCCGCCGGAATGCGACATGCTGGCGCCTGATGCATTCGCCTCGCAAGGAAGCGTCGAAATCGAGATGCGCGTTTTGGTCGTTGAAGACGAACGAAGGTTGGCGGAGAACATCGCCATAGCCTTGCGCGAAGGACCGGGTTTTGCGGTCGACCAGTGCCATGATGGCGAAGAGGCTCTGCTTGCCTGCGACGCCGTCGAGTACGACCTGCTCATCCTCGACCTGATGCTTCCGAAGCTTCATGGGACCAGAGTCCTGCAAACCCTCCGCGCACGGGCCTGCTCATCCCCTGTGCTCATTCTGACGGCAGTTTCAGAAGTGAGAAACACGATCAATCTCCTGGATCTGGGCGCAGACGATTACATGACGAAGCCCTTCGATCTTGGCGAACTGGTTGCTCGATCCCGAGCTCTGATCCGCCGCGGCAAAGGCGTAAAGCAGACATCGCTGACTTTCGGTGACCTTGTCCTTAATTCTGCATCTCAGATTGTCGAAGCGCACGGCGAGTTGGTGGAGCTGTCTCCCACCGAATTCCGGATTCTGGAGTACCTTCTGCACCACCCGAAGAAGGTCGTTTCGAAACGCGAGTTGTTGGAGCATCTTTACGACTTCGCGTGGGAGCATCACTCCAATGTCGTGGAGGCGCACGTTTCGAACCTTCGTCGCAAGCTGCGCGCGGCCCTCGAATATCCGGTGATCGAGAACATGCGTGGTCGCGGGTATAGGCTCAGCTCCCGCGATGAAAGTGCCCTATGAAGGACCACTCTCTTGTCCGGCGTGCAACGATCGCTGTGCTCGGCATCGAATTGGCCTGTGCGATAGGTCTGGCATCGACGGCCATCTGGCATGAAAGAGAGGCGCGCCTGCATGCGCTCGATGAGACGCTGGGAGGACGCGCGGATTCTCTGATTGGAGCTGTGCAGGATGCCGAAGATCCTCAGGACAACGTGAAGATCGATCCCGATGAATTCTCTCCGCCTGCAGGCGATGAGTATGCGGTTTACAACCCGGACGGAAAGACAGTTGGCACTTCGAGTGGAGACCTTGCCGTAGTCGTGCTGAAGAGCAGGGACGGAATCCAGAATATTCACTCGGGCAGGCGTTGGTTCCGTGTGCTGCAGCGGCGAGGTATGAGGATCATAGATCGATTCGAGACCGGCGGTGTTGGCCTGCGCCGACCCGTCATCGTGGTTTATGCGGTGCGCAGCGACCACGTGTGGCACGAAGTCATGGAGGCGACGCGGTTCTACGTATTGCTCAGCCTGGGTTCTGTGGCACTCAGTGCTGTTTTGCTGATCTTTCTCGCGCGCCGTCTTCTGCACCCCTTGCATGAGCTTGCGGCCGCAGCGTCATCGATCCAGCCAGCTGTGCTTCAGTTCAATCCACCGCTCTCGGCCATGAGGACCAAAGAATTGCGGCCCCTGGCTGAGGCGTTGGCGCAGACAACGGTGCGGCTTCGGGACGCATTTGAGGCGGAGAAGCGGTTTATTAGCGATGCGGCACATGAATTAAAGACAGCCGTCGCAGTTGTCCGTTCGACGATTCAAGTGTTGGGAATGAAGACGCGATCCGAGGACGAATATCGAAGCGGGATCGAGCAGATTCTCGACGATCACCAGCGCGTAGAGGACCTCGTCTCGCGCATGCTGACGCTGGCGCGGTTTGACGAGGAGGGCTCATCCTTCGACGGCGAGATCGATCTGGCCGAAGAGACGGCGCGATCGCTGAAAGGTCTTACCACGTATGCAGAATCGAGAGGAGTATCGCTGAAGATCGGGGACTGCTCACCCACTCTGAAGATTCGTATGACGCCAGAGGCGCTTGAAACGCTGGTCTCCAATCTGGTGATGAATGCCGTTCAACATAGCCCTCGTGGATCGGAAGTTCTGGTGAGCGTTCGTGCCGAGAGCCCGAAGGTCGTGCTTGAAGTTCGGGACTCCGGCGATGGTATCGCAGAACAGAATCTTCCGCATGTCTTTGAACGCTTTTTTCGTGAGGACGCGTCGCGCTCCCGCGAAACTGGAGGCGCTGGTCTGGGGCTGTCGATCTGCAAAAGCATCGTTGAAAGAGCCGGAGGCTCGCTTGAGCTCCGAAGCAAGAAAGGCGGAGGCACTTTGGTCAGAGCGCAGTTCGACCGAGCATAGTCATTGCATCGTGCGCCTGCGAGTGTTGGATACTACCCCTGTATCTCAAGCCTCGGCCTCTTTCTCGGGAGCCTCATGCCGTGTGAGCAGATAGTAGAC
The DNA here is from genome assembly GCA_963778705.1 of uncultured Acidobacteriaceae bacterium. Taxonomy (GTDB): domain Bacteria; phylum Acidobacteriota; class Terriglobia; order Terriglobales; family Acidobacteriaceae; genus Telmatobacter. The sequence continues at coordinate 47,302 of CAVZVM010000007.1, read as the reverse complement.
GACCGGGGTGACGACCAAGCTGAGGAGCATCGAAATCAGCAATCCGCCGATCACGGCGATGGCCAAAGGCTGCAGCATCTGAGAGCCGGCGCCAAGCGCCAGGGCCAGGGGCAGCATGCCTGTGACCGCAGCTAACGCCGTCATCAGGATGGGCCGCAGCCTGCGTTGTGCGGCATGCACCATAGCAGTGCGCGCGTCGGCGCCTTGCCCGCGGTATCGCTCGTCGGCATCGAGCAGCAGGATGCCATTCTTGGCCACGATGCCGATCACCATAATCAATCCCATGAAGCTGGAAACATTGAACGTGGTTCCGGTGATCAGCAACGCCCCGACAACGCCGGCGATGGAGAGTACCGAAGAGGACAAGATCGCGATCGGCGCGGCAAAGTTGCGGAATTCGGTCAAAAGCACACCGAAGACGAGGACGAGTGCCATGACCAGGACGCGCGCCAGTTCGGCGAAGGACTTCTGCTGCTCCTGATAGGTGCCGCCGTAGACGACACGTACGCTGGAAGGAAGGTGCATCGATTGGACGCGTTGCTGAACACGCGCGACCGCTGTGCCGAGATCTGTGCCCTCGAGCCGAGCGGTGACCACGACGAGGCGCTGCAGGTTTTCGCGAAGGATCTCGTTCTGAGGGGGCAGCTGGGTCACGGTCGTCATCGATCCCAGGGAGGACGTGCGACCCGTGCCGGAGTTGAAGACGGTGTTTTCCATCGTCTCCAGCGATTGCCGCGACTCGTCGCCGAGCCGTATGCGCACGGTGTAGGGTCTCCCGTTGCTGATCACTGGGTTCGGCGCTTCCACTCCGTCGAGGATGGCGGTAGCGTCTTCGGCCACCTCCTGCGTTGTGAAGCCAAGCCGCGTAGCTAACTGCGGGTTTACCTCGAAGTTTGTTGCCGGCCCGCTGACCGTATTGTCGATGCCGTTCTCTACATCGACGACGCCATCGATCTTGCCAATCTCTGTACCGACACGAGGTGCGATCTGCGAAAGAAGTGCAGCATCCGGTGAAAAGAGCTTGATCTGGATAGGTTCGGGAGCGTTGGACAGGTCCCCGATGTTGTCCTGCAGCACCTGGGTGAACTCCACGTCCAGTTCGGGCTCAGTCTCTTTGATCTGGCGGCGCACATCGGCGATGACCTCATCAATTCCGCGGCCCCGTTTCTCTTTCAGCTTTACCGTAATGTCGCCCGTGTTAGCTTCGGTGACTGCGGCGAAGCCCATCTGCAGGCCAGTGCGACGGCTCGTGCTTTCCACTTCAGGCGTAGCTCTCAGAATCTTCTCGACGTGGTCGAGAACCTTGCCTGTCGACTCGAGCGAACTACCCGCTGGCATGACGTAATCGAGGATGAAGCCGCCCTCGTCCATCTCCGGCAGCAAGTCCGAACCGAGCCTTTGGTACGTGAAGTAGCTCACGAGCGCGAGGCCTACGCAGATGACCCCAAGCCACGAGGGTTTGCGCAGTGACCAATCGAGAGCTACGTGGTGCCACCCGGTGAGCCGAGCGATGAAACGGCCATGTGGGTACTCGCTGTCGGGCGGCTCCGCTTCGTGACGGGCGTCTGCGCGGTCGGTGTTCAGCAGCAGCATTGCGAGTCCCGGCGTCCAGGTCACTGCGAGCGCAAGAGACGTTAGCAGCGAAACTGCCATGGTGATTGCCAGGGCGCGGAAGAAGCTCCCCGTAACACCCGTGACCGCTATCAGCGGCAAGAACACTACGACCGGTGTGATGGTCGATCCGATGAGCGGGCGGGAAATCTCGTGCAGGGCTTTGCGGACGGCATCGACGCGTGTCTCGCCGCTATCCCGATGGAGGACGATGTTTTCAACGACGACGATTGCGTCATCGATTACCAACCCGATCGCAGCGGCAAGCCCGCCCAGCGTCATTAGATTGAAGCTTTGTCCGATCAACCAAAGCACGAGAACCGTAACTGCGACCGTGACTGGAATGACCATCCCCGCGATGAGCGACGACCGCCAGTCGTGAAGGAACAGATAGAGGATGACGCACGCAAGGCAGAGCCCGATCAGAATGGCGTCGCGCACGCTCGCGATGCTCTCGCGGACAATCTGAGACTGGTCATAAAACGGCTCGAGCGTTACCCCAGTCGGTAGACTTTCGCGCAGCCGTGTCACCTCCACAGCGACAGCATTCGCAACTGCGACAGTATTACTCGAAGGCTGGCGGGCAATGTTGAGCAACACTGCCGGCCTTCCATTGGCCGACACGAACGTGTACACCGGCTGAGGCGCGCGCTCAACGTCGGCAAGGTCTGCAACGCGAATCGGCGCACCGTTGGGCGTAGTCTTTACATTCAGTTGACGCAGACTATCGATGTCATGCGCCTGCGAGCCAACCAGAGCCAGAACCAGTTGATGGTTCTCTGCGTAGAGACCAGGCGAGTCGATGGTGTTGGCAGCACCAATCGCGTTGGCGAGATCGAGAATCGTCACGCCGGACGCCTGGAGCCGCGCAAGATTCGGGATCACATGGTACTCGGGAATATGGCCGCCTTGGATGGTCACGGTCGCCACACCATCCACGCGATTCAAGGGCGGCTTAAGAGTGTACGTCGCCAACTCCCAGAGGTCGCTCTGCGAGATGGCGGTATTTGTCGTCGTCAGGCTGTAGCCCAGGATTGGAAACGTAGCGAATGTCAGGCGCCGCGTGGTGATCTTCGCCGTTGCAGGCAGCTCCTGTTGCACGCGGCTGATCTCCGCATTCACCAGTTCAAGCGTGCGAAACATATCCACCGACCAGTCGAAGAACAGGCTGATCTCAGCCGAGCCACGGCTGGTTGTCGACCGAATCGTCTGCAGACCGGGAACTGAGTTGATCGCATCTTCGATCGGTTTGGTGATCGTTACCTGCATCTGCTCGACCGGCATCACGCCGTTGTCGACGCCAATCACGACGCGCGGAAAATCGGTTTCCGGAAAGACCGCTATCGGCGTGCGAAAGAAAGCGAAGACTCCAACAGCAGTCAAAGCGCAGGCGACGAAGATAATCGTGCGCAGCCAACGTAGAAGCCAGAAGTTTTCTGCCGTAGTGGCGCCGTGAGAGAGAGCCGGTTCGGGCATCAGTCTTTGCTCCCGATCGCAGAAGGCGCGTCGCCGCTCCTGTCATCGTCGTCCTTCGCACCCACTTTCACCTTTGTGCCCTCGTCAAGCCCATAGCCGCCTTCAGTGATCACCATGTCCGCGGCACTGGCTCCGCTCAGAACCTGGACCTTCTCTGAGGTACGCAGGCCCACCTTGACTGATCGCTTATGGGCAGCTCCATCGCTACCAACAATCAGTACGTTGGTGCTGCCATCGTCAGCAGGAAGGATGGCGTCTTTGGGAAGTTGGATGGCGTTGGGAATGGTGAAGCCATGGATGATGACGTGCGCCGGCGTGCCGACTTTGAATCGTCCGACCGGATTCGGCAATTTGAGCCAGATCTCCACTGTCGTCGATCCTGGATCGAGGGCGGGACTGATCAGCGAGATCGTTGCGTGTTGCGGATCTTCGACACCGGGAATTGCGATCTCTGCCGATCCTCCGACTCTCAGCTCCTGCGCGGCCTGCTGCGCGATATGCAGCTTTGCCAACAGGGAAGAAGTATCCATCACCGTGACCACGGGCGTACCTGCCGCGGCGGTCTCTCCTGGAAACAATGGCCGGTCGGTTACGACACCGTCAATCGGGCTTTCGATATGGGTGTAGCTCACCTGCGCTTCTGCACTGTCGAGCTTGCCTTGCGCAGATGTCAGCTGCCCCTGAGCCGCGTCGATGTTGGCCTTTTGCGTCGTCTTTCTCACATTGTCCAGGTGCTTTGCCGCCGTGTCATAGGCGGCCTGGGCCTGCACCTGCGCCGCGACCGCCGTATCTACGTCGCGTCGTGCGATTGCGCCTTGGTCCAGAAGGCGTTTCCGCTCTTCCGCCGTATGGTTTGCCACGTCAAGATTTGCTTTTGCCTCAGCCACATCGAGTTCGGCTTTCTGAACATCCTCAGGAATCGTTGCCAGTGTCGCCGCTGTGTAGGCTGCCTGCGCCTGAGTCAGGTTACCTTTGCTGTCGAGAGCAGCGCCACGCAGATCGCGATCTTCGAGGGTCAGCAGCAGCTGTCCTTTGTGTACGCGCGTTCCGCGTTGGACGACTTCCGTTGCGATCGGCGCGCTGATGCGCGGTTCAATCGCTGCCTGCGCGAGCGGAGCGAGTACAGCGTCGGCCGCAATCTCTTCGGAGATGGGGCCAACTGTGGGGTGCTCTGCCTGTACAGCAACCGTCGGTTCGGGTGCCTCTTCGGCTTTCTTGCACCCGTTAAGGCCAAGATTTATCGCCAACATGAGACACCAAAGTGCAGCCAGAGAGTATCTGAATCTCATGGACCTATAGCCTTCCTGTAAGTGTTTCAAGCTGGGCAAGAGCGAGATGATAGCGGACCAGTCCGTCGGCACGGGCATTCTCCGAAGTGACGAGCGTGCTCTGCGCGTCGACCACATCCAGCACCGTGCCCTCGCCGTTCACATAACGCAAATTCGTCAGATGGAGGGCTTCGCGCGCATCGGCAACGCTGGCATCAAGAGAAGCAAGCTGCTGTTGTACTGTCTCCGCTTCATGGTAGAACTCGGCTAAGTCGGCCAGCAGACGCCGCTGCGCAGCGCTCAGCGCGACTTTACTGGCGCCGGCTCGAATGCGAGCCTCTTTGACCTTGCGCTCCGAAGTCATCCAATCCCAGATCGGAAGGTCGACGGTCGCGCTTGCCGAATACCCCCGGTTGAGCACTCCATCGGGACCGTAGCTGGCGAACTGCGGAGCATCGATACCGTACGTGTAGTTCAGCGCGAGGTCGGGCAGCAAACCGGCCCACGCAGTCAAGGTGTTCGCCTGACTGGCCTGCAGAGAGGCAAGGGCGCTACGTATCTCGGGGTTATTGGTTTGCGCCGCAGCCTCGACATCCTTGCGCTCCGGCAGCACAGGTGGAGTCGGCTCATCGGCAAGCGTGAATTCTGTTCGCGGGTCGGGATAGAGGAGTACGCCAAGCTCGACGTAGGCTTTCTCTTTCGCCAAATCCGCGTCGGCTAACTCGCGCTGGCGCTCCTGCTGGCCCAGGCGTGCTTTGATCACGTCGGCATGAGCAGCCTCTCCAGCCTGCTCCCGCTCTTGCGTCACGTCGACAAAGTGGTTCGCCTCGTCGAGTGCGCGTCGCGCTACGGCGAGCTTTTCCCCACTGGAGTGCGCGTTGTAAAAAAGCCCGATCACCGTTGCCAGCAGGCCGCGCCGTGCAATTTCATACTCAGCTTGTGCGCGCGCGGCGTTGGCACTGGCAGCGCGGGCGGCCGCGACTCCTGCCAAACCGAGAGTTTCGCTTATCGACGCCTGACTGGTGTATTCGTGAACGGTGTTGTTCGCGATGAATACCGGCAAGGATTCTCCGGCGATTCCCTGCGATCCAGTCGACTTCGCGTGATTCGCCTGGGTGTAGAGGTACTGATTGTGAAAGACGACGGAGGGCAAGAGGCCGGCCTTGGCGTCCGCTCGTTGCAGCGATGCGACCCGGCTTTCGGCCGCAGCTGCAACAAAGCCAGGTTCGTTGTTCTGCGCGAGCCTGATGGCGTCTTCGACCGTGAGCTTGGGTCCGGGGCTGGGCGGGGGCGCTTGCGATAACCCGGCCCCGCACGCAAGTCCAACCGATAGAAAGAAGAATGGGATACGAACACCGCGCATCCCTTGAACTATAGTCAAAGCGGCTTAAGATACGCTGAAGAATCGCGCCTGCGTAGAACCAGCGTTGATCCCTGGTTTTGTCTGAACTAGATTGACCGGGCGCGGGCCAGTTCCACGACCTTCTCAATCATGTCCGTGTAGGAGTAGCCGGCCTTCTTGGCTGCCATGGCAAATTCGGCGGCACTGGCGAGCCAGGGGTTCGGATTTGCTTCGATGACGTATACCTCGCCCTTGTTGTTCAATCGCATGTCGACGCGGCCGTAGTCGCGCAGCTTCAAGGCACGATAGGCGGCGAGTGCGGTATCCCCAAGCTTTTTCGTGGTCTCCTCGTCAAGGTCATCTACCGGCGCGGATTTCGTCACCTTGTACGCCTCAGTCTCGTGATCGAACTTCACGTCCTGACCTGCGATCCGCGGAGTACCCTTGGGAAGCTTCGAAAGGTCGAGTTCAATCAGCGGCAGAACCTCGGCGTTATCGTTCCCAAGAATGGCAGCGTAGATCTCACGGCCTTCAATGTACTCCTCAATCAGCGCCGGGCTGTCGAATTCCTCGTGGATGTAGTGGATGCGCTCCATCAGCTCTTTCACGCTGTCAACCACGGAACCATTGTCGATGCCGATCGATCCATCTTCAGAAACCGGCTTCACGATCAGCGGAAACTCGATGTCGTGCGAGTGATCGGTGCGGCCTTTATACGAGGTAGCAAAATCAGGAGTCTTGATCTTGTGAAAGTCGAAGATCTTCTTTGCGAGGGACTTGTCCTGGGCAAGATAGAGAGCTTGCGGTCCACCGCCGGTATATGGAATGTGCAGCAGTTCCAGATAGGCAGCGATGTTCTTATCCATCGTATCGTTGCCGGCGTACGACTCCGTGAGATTGAAGACAAGGTCGGCGCCGCATTTTGCCAGCGCGTGCAGCGACTGATTCTTGCCATCGAGCACGTGATACGAGGGCTCGTGTCCCAGCTTTGTCAACGCCGCAAAGATCTCCTCGCGGTCATGCAGTGGGTCTTTCTTCTTCTTCGGACGTTTCCCGTTCTTGTTGCGCGGTGCCTTCACAGGCTCCGGCTCAGGCTCCGGTGGACCTTCTTCCCAGACGTCGTGCAAGATCGTTACTTTTAGATTTGCCATGTTGCCTCTACCACTTCTCCGTTTGCCTCCCACCGGTCACCAGGACCGACGGGCAGAGTCACTAGGGCAGAATGAATTTGCCCCGCGTGATGTAGTTCATCGCCAGCGCGGTTGCATACACACTGACCTCTGTTAAATATTCTCGCTCACTTTGCATATCGGCGCGCAGGTTGAGTTCGGTGACTTTTGCTTCGATGGCCTCGATTAGCTTCTTTACCAGCGGACGTTGAACGCCCGTCCAGTAATTCACTTTGTCGACGAGAACCTTGCGATTCTCGCGAAGAATATCGACCGCCGGGCGGACATTATTTCTGCGGCGCCTCGACACGTTGAAGATGTCACGCAGATCGGTGTCAAGAGGAAGCTCGCCAGGCATGAGCTGCTGATCCAGCGCGCGCTGATAGAACTCCCCGACCGTCACATCCATTTCGTCGACGGTGATATCCGTAAAGCCGTGCGCGAACACCGGGTCGGCGTCGCCGAGCTTGCGGCCCATGCGATCCATGTAGAGCAGCTTCTTCATCGCGCCCCAATCTTTGTACCGCTTGCGCCAATTGGAGCGAGGTGTCAGCCATACCGCGAATGTCTCCGCGAAGTCTTCATCGGGATGTTTCTGCGCGTACCACCCTTCCATGTGCCGCACAAACTGGCGCGAGAAAGGAACCGGTTTGTAGTTCTCGCGATAAGGCCGCCGGAAGGGTCCGAAGAGGTCGCGCCATTCTTTCGTCTTGTAGAGCGCGTAGGCGTAATTGAACGCGTGGCCGGCCTCATGACGCATATACATCATGATCTGCCGCGTATCTTCGATGTCATTCATCTCCGCTTCGAGACGCTGCAGTTTTGGGTCGGAGAGATAAAACGGGATGCCGATTACGGGCTCCATGTTCGGGCAGCCCCACTCATCGGTGAGATAGCATTTAGGGCGAAACTTCTTGAGCCCTTTGGCGTCCAGTTCTTTGTAGAGTTGCTGGACGAAACGCTCGAGGGGCGAGCCTTCGAGCTTCAAGCCGAGCTGCTGGATCGGCTTGGAGAGGATCTCTTGAACCTCTGCCGGTGTTTTCTCGAAGTTAGCCACAACTGGTCGCAGCGTAGCACGCGCACGTGGGCGTTATGCCCGAACGCTAGTCACCTTCTGGGTACGGCGGGCTAATAGAGAAAGACGCACAATCGACGTAGCAGGTGCCGAAGCGGCAAAAAAAGCACATCCGCGGCTGAACCCGTCACTAACTACACTAAGTATCTGAAGTTTACGATGGTCGGGGCGGAGGGATTCGAACCCCCGACCCTCTGCTCCCAAAGCAGATGCGCTACCAGACTGCGCTACGCCCCGACGCTCTCTTGATTGTATCGCGAATCGATTTCTGTTCCGATCCCCCAGTCCCGCTTGCTCGCCACATCAGGAAGACCGATAGAGGAGACTGAGCAGCCAAACCACGAGGATCACAGGGATCGCGAAGACCACTGCAAGCGCTGTCGCCAGCATGAACAAAAATGCCCAATCCTTCCAGGTGTGCCGGCGCGGTTCGCCGAGATGACGGCACATCAGCTGATAGTTGCGGCGGTTCGCCTTCCATGCAATATCGAACACGTCGCCGAACACGGGAATGGATCCGATCAAAACACCGATGCCCAGGTTGACCGCCATACGCACCAGCGCGATGTACGGTACACCGCGAATCCACGCGGCCACGGGAATGATCAGAGACAGCAGCCCGGCCAGCACGTCGCCCAGACCCGGTATGAGTCCGATGATTCCGTCGATTCCAAAGCGCACGTTGGTGCCGGGAATGCGGAATGCTTCATCGAGCAAAACTTCAAGCCGCTGCAAGGTCCGATCGCGGAAGATCCACGCCCCTTTCGTCCAGCGCTCGGGCTCAAGGACAACCGGATTCGGACCGGATTCCGGGCCGTTTTTACGCATCGGATTGGGGCTGGCAGGTGGCATCGGCACAAGGAACCCTCGGTGTCTCCAATCTCTTTCGATGCTACAATCGAAAGGGTATACGGCGGCTATAGTTCAGAGGCAGAACGCCTGACTGTGGCTCAGGATGTCGTGGGTTCGATCCCCACTAGCCGCCCCAATAGAAAATAGATGAATTACAGGGCGGCAAGCCTTCCAGCGTGCAATGAGTGTTAGGATGTTGCCCAATATCAAAGAGGCAATCATATGGCGCTGCAGCTCTATCGCCGCCACCGTAAGGAATGCGAATGTACCTAAACCGGCAACTAACATGTGGGAATTCTGGAACAAGTGGGCAACTGAGGAAAGCGACGAGAACCCGGTACAGCTGTCCTTCATGAATGAACGGTATGCCACCGGACCGGCAGGATCCGCGGTTTGTTCTATAGGGACTAGATCGGTGTTGAATCCATGGTCCGCACAAATCATCTGCGCAATATAGGAACAACCACTCCTGGTGTGGGTCATCCGATCGGGTTTTCCACGCTATTTCATGCGGCAATCTTATTTGCTATCGGCCGGTAGTCTTGTCCACTCGACAGCACAGCCCACGCAATCCGCGCGACCAGAACAAGCGACTGCTCTACGATCTGCTGTTCCGCACCAGCGCCGCGACGATGCAGCACTCAGCTTCGCTCATCGATGGAGCAATCCCATCCCGCTGGTTCAGTTCCGTGCTCTCAATCGCCACTATCGGAAAGCAGGCGACATTGAAAATGCATAGCTAGATCACCGCGTCCGCCGCAAACGCTAGAGGCTCAGTTCAAACGATCCTATCGAAACTGCCCCGCACACAAACGGGCACAATCCACCCTCGCCTCCAGGGGCAGTCGCGCTAGGAACCTAACGTTTCAGGGTACCGAGCTTGGCTCGCTTGACAAGGGGCCGTGAGCTTTCCTTGACAGTCGACAGGTGGGCGCGCCATTCTGTTGTCGACTATCGAGGGGTAAGATGCCGACATCTACCGAGCTCCTGCAAGGCACGCTGGACCTGCTCATATTGCAGACCTTGGCTACCGGATCGATGCATGGATGGGGCGCCGCACAACGCATCCAGCAGGTGTCGAAGGACATATTGCAGATTGGGCAGGGATCCTTGTATCCGGCTTTGCACCGACTGGAATACAAGGGATGGATACGTGCTGACTGGGGCAATTCGGATAACAATCGACGGGCAAAATTCTATTCCCTGACGCGTGCGGGTGAGAAACGGTTGCAGACGGAACTAGAAGACTGGGACCGTCTGTCAGCGGCTGTGGCCTTGGTGCTCGGGCGGATTCCAGAGGCTTCGTCATGATCAGCGAATGGATCAGTCGATTTCGATTTTTCCTTCGCCGGGACTTGCTCGCGCGGAGACGCACGAGTGAATTGGATGAAGAACTCCAATTTCATGTTACGCAGGCGATCGCGGCAAAAATGGCTCAAGGGATGACGCCAGAAGAAGCCCGCCGCAACGTTCTGATCGAATTCGGAGGAGTCGAACAGGCGCGGGAACGGTGCCAGGAACAGGAACCCGGCTGGTGGATAGACACGTTGCTTCAGGACGTGCGCTACGGGCTGCGCGGATTCCGGCGGTCGAAGGCATTTGCCGTGAGCGCCGTACTTACGCTGGCGCTGGGGATAGGAACGACCACCGCAGTGTTCAGCGTGGTGGACCCGATTCTGTTTCGCGCACTTCCGTACGCCGATGCGGGACAGCTGGTTTCGGCAGGGTTCACAGTCGCGTCGCAGCCCGAGGAGTTTATGACGGGGAGGTTCTACCTGGATTGGCAGGCGAACGACAAGCCGTTCGCAGCGATTGCCAGCCAGGGCGATGCGCCGCATCCGTGCGACCTGGTGGAGAATCATCCGGCAGAGCTGGAGTGCGTGACGTTTCAGGCAGGGATGCTCCCGATGCTAGGGATTTCGCCGGTGCTAGGAAGGAATTTTCTACCGGAGGAAGATGTGCCGCACAGGCCACCGGTGGTGATGATTTCGTATGCACGTGGCAGGGACATTACGGCGGCGACCGGCAGATCATTGGGAGGGAGATCAACATTGATGGAAATCTTGCGCGGGTAGTAGGCGTGCTGCCGCGGGATTTTCAGTTCCCGACGCTTGGGCGTTTTTCAGGGCCGATCCTTCAGCTACTGGACAAGCAAAATCGGCGCATGCCAGAACGCCGCTTTTTGCGTCACGGGATCGAGGATCGTAACCTGGCAGTCGTACTCGCCGCGCGGCAGAGTGTCCACGCCCAATTCGAAGGTCAACGGCATTGTGCCAAGCCGGGTCGTCGCGCTGGGAGCGATCGATTTCGGCGGCGTTTCAAAGAGTTTCTTCCCACCCTGATACAAACTCACAAACGCAAAGAGCGGCTGCTGCGAAGTCGGCGCTGGCGTCGGCGAACCAGACGGCTGAATCTGCGGTGGATGTTGCTTGTACGCCTGGAAGTAGACGTAAATCCTGCGGCCCGTGCCAAACACGCGCGTCACGCTAGGGATAAACTTCTTTCCCTCCTGCACCAGCGGATTCACCGCATCATCCTTCGCCCGTTCTTTCGCCTTCGCGGCATCGTAAATCGCGTCCTTTAAATCCACGCGCTGACTGCTCAGCACCACCGCGCTGAGCGGAACGCGCTTCTCTTCCTTATTCAGGTTAGGAATCACGAACGTGGTCTGATATGTGCCGATTCTTCCCGTCTCATCGTCGCGCGCCAAAAACTTGATCATGTATTTGCCGGGCAGCAATGTAAATCCGGTGTCGTATTCGATGGGCCGTTTGGCAAGCTCGGCCGCTGTCGCGTCAGACAATTTGATATTCACGTTATCGCGGACGTTTGAAACCGTCGTTCCCCCCACCATATCTTTGATCTCGCCCACAAAGTCGATGAGCGTATGTTCCGCCCCGCCGCGCTTGGCCAACGCCAGTTCCCGGCCTGGAATCTTGACCACAATGGGAACAAAGTATTCAGCGCGATTCAGCTGGAAGTAGTCGACCTCCATCGCAATCGTTAGTTCGGTGATGGGATCCTCAAGCATCAGCGCATCTTCAAGCTGGCGCTCGCGGTCAATATCGTTGAATTTGCTGAATGCCTTGTCGGCGTAGTAGCCCTGGCGATAATCGAGCTTCGCCTCCTGGTTGCCGTTGAGCGATATCCGGATACGGCGGAACTTGCCGTTGGGATCCGTATTGGTGGTGTAGTAGCCAAGAATGTAGTAGTTCGAAATGGCCTGCTGCGCCTGTTCAATGCCGCGTGAAAGGTCGTTGTTATCGAGAAATGCCTTGCCGCCCGTATCGCCGGCCAGCGCATAGAGAGTGTCCTGTGACTGCTGGAAGTTCGAGGTTCGCGTCATCGCCGAGGTTCCCGTATACATCGCCTGCCCGCCCGGTGAGCCCTGCGTCGCATCGCCCATTGGCGCCTGCGCCACCAATCCACGCGCATCCACCGTCCAGATAGCAACGCCCGCCTTGATCGCGGCATCCGCCGTAGCGTGCAGTTGCGCCTGGTTGTCAATGCCGTTCAATCGCAAACCGCTGGCAAAGTAAACGAGCGACTTCTTCTCGTTCACATGTCCCAACATCGAGGCCGCCGTCTGCAAAGCAGAGAGTTGTCGATCTGTATTAAAGACGTTGAATTGGCTATCGTCCTGCCCGAATGCCGCACCCGTGTCGGCGCTGCTGGCGTCGTCTGCGGTGTCCGCGGAGCCCTGCCCTTCACCGACGACCATCGTCTCCAGAATGCTCAACAAGCGGTTGCGATCCGAAGTGAAATCCTGCAGGATCTGTACTGCGCCACCGTCGTAACGCATGATCGCCACCAGATCGACGGTCGTCAACTGTGTGCGCACGAACTGCTCGGCAGCCGATAGAGCGCGCATCTCGTCGGCCGGCGGCAGCGACGTCATGTCGAAGTAGAGCGCAAGCAACCTGTGATTCTTGTAGCGCTCGTCCTCCATCGTTTCCGGCGCAATCTGCGCGGATGCCAGGCGGTTGTAAATTCTCACATCTTCAGTGGCAGGCGTTTCGACAGGCAGGGGCTTGGCGATCTCCGCCAGATTCTGCGGCTCGCAATAACGAATCGTCTGCGGCGCGCCATCTTCAGTGAGCGTAAAATCCTTGGCCGTAAGCCCCTTGATGAAATTGCCCTGCTTGTCCTTTACTTCGATTGCTTCGATCACAAGCTGCGATTTGATGGTGAGGGTAAAGCCCTGCGCTTCGCCGGGGCTCCTGTTTTGGCCCACTTGCTGCGCACCTGGGTCAACGGCGGCCGTCAACAGAAGAACGAGAAGGCTCAGGTTGCGCATCGTCAGAACCTCAAGTGCATGTTCAGTTGAAGGTCGCGCATGGTGCCGGCTGACGTCGGCAGGCCGAACTGCGTGCTGGTCACATAGTTGTACCAACTGGAGAAGGCAGCGTGGTTCAATGTGTTGGTCGAGTTCACCGAAACATCGAGATACAGCTTGCCATGGGGACGAAATGTGCGCGCCAACTGGCTATTCAAGGTGAGCTGGTCAGGCCCGGTAATCGAATCTCTTCCGACGGTCCCCCACTGTCCCGCAACTGGCGCAGTGAATGCCGCGGCATTCAGGTGGGCATTCGTACCCGAGTCGTAGATCGAGGCACCGGTCAGATTGGGCCGAATGATATTGGAATATGCCGTACCCGGAACAGTGGCCGGATAGATCGGTGTCTCGGGCATTCCTGTTCCGTAGGACAGAGTGCTCTGCACGGTCCACTCCTTCAGCGCCCTGCCCCTCCAGCCGCCCAGCAAGGTCCCGCCTTCCAGACCCTGTCCGCTGGTGTATTGTGCCTGTACGTTCAGCAGCTGACGTTGGTCGAAGCTCGAGCGCGCGCGTTCAGCCCGCGGATCGAGCCAGTTCTGCGCGACTGCGGCCGATGGAGACGACAGGTTCGCCGATTGGATCCCGCCTCCGCCTCCGATCGTATGACCCATGCCGCCCTGATACGCATCGTTGTCAATCGACTTCGAGTAGGTATAGGTCAGCGACGCCGCAAATCCGCTGCGCAGCCTGCGCCTCAACTGCAATTGCCCCGCATTGCGGATCAAGTTGCCGCCCGAGGTCTCATATGCAAATCCTGACGGGCAAGTGGGACAGGGGTTGGCCTCACCCAGCGGATAGCTGTTGGGCAGGATCTCCTGCGGGCCGTGCGTTCCCTTTGTTCCAAGGTAATTGGCCGTCATTTGCAGCGCGAAGGGCATGTCACGCTGCACGGCAAGATTCCAGCTCTGCGCATAACCAATGCGGAAATTGGGATCAATGCCAAATACTTCGTTGCTGACGGCAGAGCACGGGTTGAAGCCATTGGCGAGCGTTAGCGGACACGCGGCGCTGTTCTGTGCATTCACGCTCTTTGAGAGAGGCGCCTGCTGCGAAAGCTGCAACACGATGCTCTGATATACCGCAGTGTCGGGATAAACGCCATAGCCCGCGCGGATCACTACCGTCGATGCGGGTATCGGCCGCCATGTGATGCCGATGCGCGGCTCGATCATCCGCCGATCGGGCCAGATCAACGATGCCGGATAATGCTGGCCCGTCACTGGTCCCACCGGGTCGCTGCCCAGCACCGGCGCCACTGCTGTGAATCCGCTTGCGGCATCGATGTTCACGAGGCGGCCAAACAACTCGGTCATCGGGGCGCTGTAATCCCAACGCGCTCCGGCATTGATGGTCAGAATCGGCAGCACGCGCCAGTCGTCGTTGAAGTATCCCGAATACACTGTCTCGCGAAGGTATTTGTCCGCATTGCCGTAGGCGATGGAACTCGTGTCAGGTATGCCGATCAGAAAATCGGCAAGATCGGAACCGCTGGCCGCACTCGCAGCCGCTCCTTGCGTCGCCGCGCCGGTGAACGTGAAAGTGCCGCGCGGATTCTGCTGAGCGAATTCGTTGTACTCCTGCTTCCGGAATTCGCCCCCGATCGTGATGTTATGTTTGCTGTGGTAGATCAGCGCCGACGCGGTCAATGAGTCGCTGCGATTGCGGTTGAATGCGCTGTTGCCGTCACTCAAACCGGCAAAGCCCGACACGAAGCTCAGCGCCGGCGGACCCCAATTGGCAGGGTCCTGATCGTTGCCGGCGATGTCCGCCAGGCCTGAGACATTGACGCGATTCTCAAAGTTCGGTGCGATCTCGGTCCTGATCCGGCTGAACGTATAGTTGGTGTACAGAAACACGCGTGGCTTCAGGCGATGCGACCAGTGAACGCCGGAGTTGATGCCAAGGGTTCCGGTGTGGTCCACAAAGCCAAACAGGTTCACGCTATCGGATCGTGTGCTTTGCAAACTGAAATTTCCGTAAACCTCGTCCTTGCGTCCAATATTCTTATCCAGCCGAAATTGCGGCGCATCCTGGTGCGTGTTGTTCAGCACAGGCGCCTGATAGTTGTAATTTGAAACATTGGCGATGTTAGGCAATGGATAAAGCTGCAGCAGCGCAGCGGCCTGGCTACTGACCGGGACCTGATTGCCGGGGTACGCCGTGCCAGTCGAAGGATTGGAGATCGTTACCGGCTGCCCCAGCGCATTCAGCAAGCCGGCCAGGTCACCGTTTCGTTGATCGTTAGTCGGCACAAGGCCGGTAACGATCGCTGCGTTGCTGTTGCGCGACCACTGATACGTAGCAAAAAAAGTTGGTCCGCGCAGCATTAGGTGCGGAATGTTCAACGGCCCCTGCAGCAAAACAACACCAGTGAAGTTGTTATAAGTCGGCTTTGCCGGTTCGATGCCGCTAACCGAATATGCACGCGCATCGAGCGCCGAATTATCTTCGCCGACCACAACGCCGCCCGTGTACATCCCCCTGCTTTTGGAGCGCGTATTGCCGAAGGCCGCATTGGTCGCGTACTGCGATGTCGCCGCGTTATTCACGCTACCCTGCACAAGAAAGCCATCGGCACTCTGCTCATTCTCTTCGGGTGCCTTGGGAATTTCAGTGGGCACGCCTGCCTGAGTCGGCTTCTGCGCATCCGGAGTCTTCGGTGCCGGCGCCTGCGGCAATCCCTGCGCCGGTTGCGCAGTCTGCGACTTCGCAACCAATTGATCGATCGGCAGAAGCTTGAGCTCCCAGGCTGCCGCAGGCATATTGGGGGCGATCGTCACTTCGGTATGGATTGTCTCGAAGCACTGCATCTCGATCTCAATCGTCCACTGTCCATCTTTGAGATCGTCAAATCTGTACACGCCATCCGGGTCTGAAACTAATGTGAGCTTCGTCGTACCCTGGGTCGCAGCGATCGTTGCTCCGGGAAGCGGCAATCCTCCAAAGGTCACCACTCCGCGATACTCCGACGCCACAGCGATTGCGGCGCCGCAAAGCAACAACCCCAGGCAAAAGACAGAAATTTTGACTACGCTCCGCCAGTGCATTCAGTCGTTCCCGTCTCGTGCTAGTGCGGCGAAGGATGGCCGATACGATCCACGATGATCTACTCGACCTGTCCTGTTTGCGAATCCAGCTTGAGGTCTGACTGTTCCTTCGGTGCCTCGACAAGCGACGGCCCCGGCTTACTCCCTGTCTTCTTCAATTCGCCGTCGGCTGTTCGATCTGGTCGATCACGATCACGTCGACCGACTCCTTTTGCGCCACGAGCTTCAACCCGAGCTGCTCCTGCACAGCGGTAAAGATCGATGGCCCGGCCGGCTCCTGCGTTTGGGCGCCGTCCGGCGACGGCGGCCTCATCATCGGTCCAGTGCCCATGGCCATGTCCAGCATAAACAAAAGTGTGAAATCGTAGTTCCCGGTCAGCCCTGTCTTGTCCACCACGGTGGCGCTAATCTGCTGCGAAATCATCTGCGCCAGCGATGCGATCGGCGTCTCATTCGCATTCAATGTCATCCCCTGCGTTGACATGCTCATGATCATCGCCGGCCCTCTGGGCGGAGCTCCGCTGGCAGAGCCGGGACTCGCCGCCATCTGCGATCCTGCCGTGCCGCCCGCGCCAGGTGGCATGGGCGGTGGTGGTGGTGCGCCCATACCCGCGCTCGCCCGTGGCGAGTGATCCCCTTTTCCACCGTCTTCGGGCTTTGCCTCCTTCAGCTTCGGCCCACCTTTTGCCACCACCAGCGTGTACACCTGCAGAGCCTTCTGCTCATGGTGGAATTTGAGGCCAAAGCGATCCTCCAAAACCGGCAAGAACATCGCAAACCGCTCTTGCATGCTGAGTGCCTTCAACGACGGCGCATCTTCGGGGGCAACCTTCGCTTCAAGGTCGAAACGCGCTGACTTCACCCAATCCGGCTCGTTCAGGATTCGATCGTCTGAAACTCCAAAGGCCTGCCGGACGAGCAACTGCAGCGGCACTCCATTAGCCAGAACTCCGTCTGGAGTGGCAGAAATCCCCATCCGCATCATTCCCACTCCTTCGTCCTTGTGCGTCTTGATCGACACCACATCGAATGCGGGCAGCGTTACGGCGGCCGCTGGCGTTTGCGCCATCTGGCTCTGGCTGGTGACCACCTGTGGGGCCGAAGATGGAGGAGCGGTCGCGCCCACCTGTGCTTGCAAACCGCGCCCCGCAAAAAAAACACTGGCGGTGAGAAGCGCGATTGCACAGGTCCCCGGAGATCTGGTTGCTTTGTCCATCCTGCGCCTAGCCCGAGTTGAGGTAGTTTCCGCGAATTACCGGCCGGGGAAGCCGACTTGTACGTCTGGTCTTTTGAAGGACGTCACATGTCAGACGCTTCGACCATAGTTTTCGTTCGCTGCTGTGGCGACAATTTTTCCCTGGTCGGCGATGCCAACCCTAGTTCGCCGACGGCTTCTCCACGTGGTCGATCACAATCACGTCGTCCATCGCCTTGCCGGCCTCGATCTTTAGCCCAGTTTGCTCGGGCATTGCCGTATACAGGCTCGGAGGCGCATTGGGATTATCTCCCGCTGGCGGCGTGACCGGGCCGGTCACCCCGCGGAACTGGACAAACTGCGAATCGTCCGGCGTCCACTTCAACGTGAAATCGTATTTGTCGGTAAGCCCGGTGTGATCGACCACGGGTTTGTCCATGACGCCAGACTGCATCCAGCTCGCGAACTCCTTCATGTTCATGTTGCGCACCACAAGGTCGCCGAGTCCTCTGAATCCAAAACCCTGTGGGTCGTTCGGTCCGGCCGTTGTCTTGGTCATCTTCGGGCCACCCGGCGCAACCGTAACGATATACACCGACAGCTCGCGCTGTTCATGATGGAACTTCAGCGCGAACCGGTCAGGCAGCAGCTTCTGCACCATCATTTCCATCTGGTGCAAACTTGGCTGGCCTTCGACGTCCGGTTTGCCGTCAATGTCAAACAGATCGGTGCCAAACCAATCGGGCGCGCCGATGATCTGTTTTGCGTGTAACCCGTAGGCAAACGCGACCAGGTCGTTCATGTTGGTGTTGAAAGTTCTGAAGTGAGTTCCTTGGTAACCAAAGCCCTTGCCGCGTGCGCCCGGTTGACTTGGCTTGATGGTCACCACATCGAATCCCGGATTGGCATCCGCTGCCATCGGCTTCGGCGGCTCAGGAATTGGCCACGCCGCATCCTCCGTGACACGCACCATATTGAGATCGAGCGAACCTGGGCCCTGTGTCCATTTGCCATTCAGAGTTTTCCCGTCCGCTGACATCGTTCCTTCGTACGATCCACCGATGGCATTGATCGAGTACTTGAACACCTTGCCATCAAAGCTGGCCTTATCCGCCATCATGGGTCGCCCACCCTGGTCGATGCTATAGTCCGCAACTTTCAAATTACCTTTATCGTCCTTCGTGATCTTGTTCTCAATGCGCAGATCCCGATTCACTTGCGCAATGTGCAGCGTTCCCTGCCAGATCCCCAAAATGTCCGTCGGCGAAGCCGCCGTCGCCGCGGCACTTTGTCCGGTAGCTGCAGCCTGCGTTGTCGGTGCCGCAGCCGCAGGAGGTTGTGCCCCTGCAGACACTCCGGCCGCCGTCATCAGTCCTGCAACTACAACGCCAGCGAGTCCCAACCGCCCGCCCATCGGTTTCTGGCCCATACCCATCTCAGACCTTGTTTGCTTCGTCCTCATGGCAAAACATCTCCTTCCGCACCGGTGCATGAGAAATCGCAGAGAACGCCCATCACCGACTTTTTCCGGGCATTCGAAGGATACACAGAGATGACGAACCGGTCTCTCATTTGTTGCGAAATTCACCGGACTTTTGTGACCGGATCCCGATTCATCAACTCATGTTGCATCGATCCCGGCACTCGCCAACGCTATCCGAACGGGCGGCTTTATTACTTAACTAGTAACTAATGGGATGGTCCGCCGCCTTTTGACTTCCTTCAGTCGGAAGTATTGACGGTGAGCAAGGAGGCGTCCCATGAACCTGCACGCGATCGGCATCGATTTAGGCAAGACGACTTTTCACCTTGTTGGACTGAACTAGGCCGGGGAGATCCAGGTGCGGAAGAAGTTCTCGCGCACTCAACTCCTTCGCTTCACTGCGAACGTAGAGGCTGATCTGATTGGGATGGAAGTGTGCGCGGGCTGGGCTCTCATTTCCTCGGCAAGGCTTTGCGCGAACGGGGTCATGAAGTGCGTCTCATGCCCGCGCAGTATGTAAAGCCGTTCGTGAAGACCAACAAGAGCGATTTCATCGATGCCGAGGCGATTGCCGAAGCAGTGAGCCGGCCGTCGATGCGCTTCGTGCCGATCAAGACCGACGAGCAGTTGGATATGCAGTCGCCGTCGTCCTTGGCGCAAGATCTACTGTTCCCCGCTTCGAGTCGTCGAAGTCCCGCTGGGCCGCGCTCGCAGAAAACCAGGGAAACAGGGGAAGGAGCATTCGCTGCTCACGCTGTCACAGCCTCGAGAGCAGCCACTCGTTTCACGGTAAGTACCGTGATGTCGTCTTCCTGCCCGAACAACTGCGCAGTCCGAGCGATTGTCTCAGCGGGCTGTCCGCTGATGCTCTTCGTACGTTCGAAGCCGTACAATTGACCGCTTGCATCGCGTGCCTCTACAACTCCGTCCGAGAGAAAGGTAAGGCGATCGCTTGCGGCTAGCAGCCAGGTTTTCTCTGCGTAAGTATCCTCATCGGCAACTCCTAACGGCAGACCATGCGGCACAGCCAACTCCTCGCCGTTGAGATAGGGCGGAAGATGGCCCGCGTTGGCAATCGTTACTTCGCCTTCTGCATCGATACGTGCCGCGCAGCATGTGAAAAAGCCACTCACCTGACCGTGCAATGCACTGTTCAGATATGCGAGCACCTCCGCCGGTGTTCGTAGTGCGCAGCCGCGAAGTGCACCCACAATGGCGCTCACAGTCATGGCTGCTTTCAGCCCCTTGCCGCTCACGTCGCCGATCACGATCAGCAGCGACCTGTCGTCTCCAGGGCGGACCTGAAAGAAGTCCCCGCCCACTTCGCTGGCGGGAAGGTAAACGCTCTCTACAACGAACCCGGGGGTGACGGCTGCGGTCTCTGGAATCAGCTGCGACTGCACGCTCCGCGCAGCCGCCATCTCCGTGGACATCCGGGTTTCTTCTTGCCGTGCAAGTGAGAAACGACGGACAAGAAACATCAGCAGCGCGATGATGAAGATGTAACGGGCCACATCTAACAGATCAACGGGAAAGGGATGCTGCAGAAGAAAAGTGTGGCGCGACGGCAGCCTCTGCCATCCCAGGCTCTGCTCGATATAGACAATGCTATCGAAGATGTAGACCCCATATAGCAGCGCCGCGGGAGCCAACAGCAGCCGGGCAGAGTGGTCTCTTTTGAGGAATGCAATGGAGAGCGCGGTAATGATCCAGAGATAAGCCGGGAGAAGGCAGGAAAGCTGGAGGCTGTAGGAAATTCCCACGGACGCCCATTGCAGATAGTAGACCGCTACGGAGAGTGGGCTAATCGCGGATGCAATACAGACAACCCACCAAAAGAAAGAACGATGTGTCTTCAAGACAGTGGAAAAAAACAGCAGCGCGGCGAGCGCGCTGATCGCTACGAGCACTTCATCTGTCAGGCGGAAGAGAAGAAATGGATATGCGTCTGAGAATCCCTGGACATTCAACATGGCATCCGCTGCGCCTGCGAGGAGCAACATCGAAAACCAGAGATATTCGCGATCTTCGCGATGGAGCAGAAAGAGTGCAAGGATCGTAAGGCCAACGACCGTGGCAAGAAGACCATATGCATAGCTGTTCACGAGCAGGCTCTGCTGCTCTGCCGCAATCCAGTGCAGCCGCTGCTCGAGGAGTTCTGGATCGCCGGCCGCACTGCCGGGCCGCAGCGTTCCACCGCCAACCCAGGAGACAATTGGCCGGTATTCCCAGACGCGAATTGCGATCTGAACGGTTTGTGGGCCCGCTTCTCCAGGGTGAAACCGAAACAGCTTTGGATTGGCGGCAAAAGCGGGGGCAACAGTGGGGATGATTGAGCCAGAGCCTCCAATCAGTTTGCCGTTAGCGTAGACCTGATAGCCGGTATATATCCGGGGCAGCAGCAAACCTACGGGCTTACTACCATCCACAACTTGAATTGCGAAGCGGTACCAGGCGTAACCTGAGTATGTGAAATAGCCTTGTTTCGTCCAGCTCTCGTCGGAGCGCACCAGCGGCCAATTTGACTCGTCAAGGCTCGGATCGGCCCAAGCCGGATTGTCTCCCGTGTGGAACCGCCACAGGCCATCGAGCGAGGTCACGGGCTCGCGGCCGCTTATCAGGCTGAAGGTCTGTGCGGGCAGCCTGATGCCCGCCAACGTCACAAGCAAGAGGCAGACAAGAAAGACATTCTCTGCGCGGTTATTGCCTCTCCCGCGCACACGGAGTTCCGTTTTGACTGCCGATACCTCGCTCCGGGGAAGCATAGCGGAAGGATACTCTCTCCATGACCACGCGTGGATCGCAACTCGAAACGCGACGTCTTCGGAGTGGCGTTCCTCTTCTTGCTGATTAGGTTCTTGTTCGTGCTGAGGCGCAGGTATCCACCACCACGTTGCTTGCGGAGACTGGACGGTGCGCCGTTTCTGGTAAGGTCAGGGTTGGCCACATCTATGTAAGTCAAAGTCAAGAGAAAAGCACAGGTGTCTGTGGCGCGCTCGCGAGAGCGCGCGTTGATCGAATCAGAGCCAAAGCGGTGATAATCCGCAAACACAACTTCGTTGATGCGGAGAATCGTCGTGTCTCGCTTCTCTTTTGCCAGATAGATTCGTGATGAGGAGATGGCGACGCTTTCGACCGGGCAGATGTAACTCTTCCCGCCAATATCGACGTTTCCATATTCTATGGAGGCTGCGGACCTGATGAGCGGGCTGGGTGGTTTCAGCTCCGCCTCGAAAGTGACGCGCAGGATAGCTCCGGTGGTCGGATCGATGTACAGAGAGCCGTGATAGGGCGGCGTCCCGTGGTAGGAGTTGCCGGGGAGAATCGGGAAACTCATCGTTCTTACAACAAAAGTCCATGGCGTAATGGGAAACATTGCCGGGAACCATGTAATGAAAAACAGCGGCCAAACCGACTGCGAGCTTCCCCCAATGACTCCAGGTCACCGTGCCCTTGGAAGAGTCGCCTAAGACGGTCTCTAGGATCGGCCCGAACTCGCCTTGAGAAGTAAGTCCTGGCTCCGCCTCTTCTGGACTTGATTTGAAACTCTGACTGGTGATCCGCAGCACCGTTTCTCGACCGTCACAATAGGCGATCTCGTGACTCATGGTTCCCATCAATTTCAATTCCGGTAGTCGATGTGAAACTGCCGTGGAACTGTCGTCGAAGCTGCGTGTAACGCGCGTAGCGAGGAAATCCGGCATATGGCGCAGCGTCGTTGCGGCAAAATTCTTGGCCGCACTCATGATCGAAAGCTCGGCTGCAGCGTCGGGGGGTGCTTGTTCTGGGATCTCAGCAGGGGGCAGCTCGAGGAATGAGGAAGAATAACGAAGAAGTTCAAGAGAAAGGAGAGCTTTGGGACCCGGCTTAAACTCTGCCTTCATGCGATCCAAGGTTGGACTGGTCAAACGTTCAGTCAGATCGAGAGAACTTATCTCCCGAGCCATTCCGCCATCTGCGCGGCAGAAAAAGAGTGCCTCTCTTGTCGATTGAGTTCTCACACAATGACGGATCGGACAGCATAGTGCAGGGCATTCCCGATTTCCGCCAAACGCCCGAGGAGGAGCTCGGGCGGCAGGAAATGGAACAAATGCCGCGATTGGAGATCAGCAAATTGTGTCTGCCCTGCCGACGAGCACTTGAGCTTTGCATTCTTGAAGGTCGCTGCATATGGCTGCCGCGCGCGAGCTGAAGGTAAGGACCCAAACGGCGTGAAGGCACGGGTTTTTCGAGGGAAGCTTGCCCTGCAGCGTGCCGCAATGCTCAGAGCAAGAAAGAAGGAAACAGCCTAGAGGCCAGAACTCGTCAGAAGCACGAGACCGACGCACTCTGTTGGAAAGACTGTGCCAACTCGCATATGCGGGCTAGCGCATCGATTCTTCCCAGGGGCAGCAACCATCCACCCCGTCAAACGGTCTAGTAAGTGTGCTCCAAACCGGGGAATCCCATGCGCCCTCTCGCCTACACTCTCTCCTCGATCGTCGTAGCCAGCTTTGTTTTGAGCGGTTGCTCGCATTCGGTCCCAGAAGGGGGCCCCGTCCTCGTGGGAAGTGGCGGATCGGGTGGCGTCGGCTCCGGGGGCGTCGGTTCTGGCGGTACGTCCGGTGGGGTCGGCATCGGCACCTCCGGCGGCACTGGGACCGGAGGAGGCGGGATCGGGGGCAGCGGAGGAACCGGAGGGACTGGGGGTTCCGGTGGCACGGGAGGCTCAGGCGGTACAGGCGGCTCTGGCGGATCGGGAGGCTCTGGCGGTTCCGGAGGATCGGGAGCGGTCGTGACGGGAAATGGTTCCGAGACGGCGTCGAACGATGGGACCCCGGGCTCCTACGCCCAGGCCTCGTTTCTGCCGGTGCAGGGGCTCGTCAGCGGCGGCGAGTCTCGATCTGTCGTCGGCGCGAAAGTCTACGTCCTGCAAGTGAATTCGTCTGGACAGAACAACGCATCGGTCTCGCTACTGACCTCGGCTACCGGCAATCCGCCCGACTCCATCGGCCATTACGTGCGCACAGGGGAGTTCGGCGGGTTCTCCATCGCGGGTGACTACACCTGCACTCCGGGGAAGCAAGTCTATCTGCTTGCGCGGGGGGGCAACAGTGGCGCCGACGGCCTCAATCCGGCAATAGGACTCATGGCCTCGCTTGGCCCTTGCCCGGATGCAGGTTCATTCTCAAAAACTGCGCCATTCGTCGTGGTCAACGCGGTCACGACCGTGGCCGCGGCCTACGCAATGGCCGACCGCGCCCTCGATGCAACGCATGTGGCCAGTCCCGCAGTTCCCGATCCCCTGCGGGCTGCTCCAGACTCTGCCGATCTCGTCAGCGTCGCAACCGGATTTGCCAATCTAAGTGTGCCTGCCAAACCGGACAGCAAGGTTCCACGCGCCAAGATTCATACCCTTGCAAATATCCTCTCTTCCTGCATCAACTCCAACGCGGCAACCTCTTTGAGCTGCACCACGCTCTTTGCCAATGCGCGCGGCAAGGGCGAGAGCGGATCGGTCCCGAGCGACACGGCGACTGCGGCGATCAACATCGCTCGCAATCCGCTGGCCCATGTGGCAGCTCTCTACGGTCTGCAACCGCGCAGCTCTCGCCCCTTTGAGCCGGCCCTTGAGCAGGCTCCGCCCGATTTCAGCCTATCGCTTGCGACCGATCAGGCAAGACCATCGATCGCCCTGCTTGATGAGCATCCATAGACCGGTCAGCGTCCGGACGACGGGCGGCGAGCTAGCTACCCATGGGAGGCCCCCCGCCTCTGGCGGGGTGGCAGTAGAAGTTTGACATTTGCGGGAGTCCATCCAAGAAACTCCAGATCGTGAGCCGCCAAGCACACGAGGAGGAGATCTCGGATGGACGAATACGAAAGTTTAAGCCACAGCAAATGGGAGTGCAAATACCACGTAATTTTCATTCCCAAATGCCGTCGCAAAACACTGTACAAGGAGCTTCGGCAGCACCTGGGCGAGGTATTCCGGCGCCTCGCCGAGCAGAAGCAGAGCCGAATTGAAGAAGGCCATCTGATGGCTGACCACGTGCACATGATGATCTCGATTCCGCCCAAGTACGCGGTGTCAGAGGTGGTGGGTTTCATCAAAGGCAAGAGTGCGATTCACCTTGCACGGGTCTATGGAGAGCGCAAGCAGAATTTTGTTGGTCAGCACTTCTGGGCGCGGGGATACATGGTGACCACGGTAGGGCGGGATGAAACCGTGATCCGCGAGTACATCCGCAACCAGGAGCAGGAAGACAAGCGATTGGACCAACTCAACCTATGGAAGTGACCTGCCACCGTCAAGGTGGCCCAACGTAGCCGGGGCCGCGTTAGCGTCCCCGCTCAAGCCGCTTTGAGCGGCTCACACAATAAGACCCCCGGCTTTGCCGGGGGATACTTACCATCTGATACCCTGAGCGTCCTTCAATTACTGCGCGTTCCTCACCTGGTATCCCGAGGGGAGGGCAAACCAGGAATGATCCGGCTCCCCACGCACCAGGTCGGTGACCGTCAGAGTCACTTGTCCCATCTGCGGACTGTTGCGCACCACCGAGAGATCCATCTGCAGGTCGGCTGAGTACCACGCTTCTGTAGAACTGACCGCAACCCGGCTGCTGCCGTAAGAACCGGCCATCGAGGTTCGAGTCTCTCGTAGGCCAGTGACCGGCAGATCGTTCAGGGTCTTCTGGCCGAGGCTCAGGCGCGTAAGATTCCCATTCCCCGTGGGCAGCGCGCCGCCGTCATCGGCCAGGAGCAAGCGGGGATTATAGGCTCCCACGGCGCAATTCATCGACGCCTGCATGCAGACTGTCCGCGTGCCCGCCGTGGGGTCCAGTATCGTGAAGCTGCGCAGCTGCGGCTCAAGATTGGAGCTTGAGGGTACAAACTCGCGTGTCTCGCGGTGAACACGTCCCTGCGAATCGCGCGCCACCATCGTGTAGTACTTGCGCGAAACCGTGCCGCCTCCCACGAGAGGCTCGTCCCATGTCACCACAATCTTTCCCGTGAAGGGTGCGTTGGGCACCGCGGGAATATCCAGGCCCTCAATGTGGGTACGAACGGCCCCGGCGGGGATTGGCGACTGCGCTATCGCGGGATAAGTGGCCAGGGCGATGCAAAGGGGAAGACCGAGTCGAAACGAGGTGTGCATGGATACCCTCCGGTGGGCGCTCTGACCTATATCCACCCTGCAACCGATTGGCGGCGAAAAAACGCGAGCGCCTCGAGTCTCTATCTCCATTAGAGGGCTGGCCGAAGCCAGGGTTACTTTTTCCAGTCGCCACAAGCAACTTTATCTTTGCCAGTCACTCTCATGAACCTGGGGGGCTTTGCTGACGGGATGCGCCTACGCCGCGTCAATGCGCTTTTTTGTGCTTGCGCGATCTGCCTGCTGGCGGCCGGTCCCCGTCCGGCCCGAGCACAAAGCGACACCGGAATCCTCGGCGCACGGCGCTATCTGCAATTCTGTGCGGCATGCCATGGCAGCGATGGTCGCGGGGGAGACAAAGCCGCTTCCCTTGCCACCTCAGCCAGTTTGAGAGCGCGCTCTGACGAGGAGTTGTTTCGGATCATCCGTGATGGAACGACCGAAGGCATGCCGCCATTCGCGCAAATCGGCGACGCGAACATCCGCGTCCTCGTGCATTTCCTGCGCGTTCTTCAGGACGGATCGGAGAGGAAGAATCAGGCCGCTCAGGTACCGGCCCCAGGGGACTTCGACGCCGGACGCATCTTGTTTTTCGGAAACGCGCAATGTGCAAGCTGCCACATGATCCAGGGAAGGGGCGGATACATGGCTTCGGACTTAACGGCGTACGGGCAAACCCACGACCCCGAATCGATTCTCCGCGCCATCACCAACCCCGATTCGCCGCTCGCCCCAACTGCCCGCGTCGTCACCGTAACAACGAAAGAGGGCCAGACGCTGACCGGAGTCCTGCGCAACGAAGACAGCTTCAGTCTCGATTTGCAGACTGAGGACGGCCGCTATCACCTGCTGGAACGGAGCGCGCTCACGAACGTGAGCTATTCCGATCGCTCGCTGATGCCGCGCGACTATCGCCAGAGACTCTCCACAAGCGAACTCAATGACATTGTCGGTTTTCTGATGGTCGCAGGCCGAGTTTCGCGCGCCGATGGAGGCCAGAATTAATGAATTCGCTCCAGGAATTTCTCTCCGCCACAAAGTGAGCACGCAATGAACGTACGGTTCGGCCGTGATCTGCTGACTCCACTCCTTGCTCTTGTTGTCCTGCTCGGAATCGAGCGCATACACGCGCTTGCGCAAAGCAAGACAGTCGCAACGCCCCATCAAAACGAATCAGGTTTGATTGACGTGTCGCAAAGCGATCTTCTGCAGAAGTTCCCCGCAGGCAATTGGGTTTCCTACAACGGCGACTACACCGGAGCACGTTACACGTCGATGACGCCGATTGGGCCGGAGAACGTGTCCCACCTCGCAGCGCAATGGGTCTTTCACGCTCATACTGTCAGCCCGCTTGAGGTCACCCCGATCGTGGTTGCAGGGATCATGTTCGTGACCAGCGCAAATGACGCCTACGCGCTGGATGCAAAAACAGGAAAGGTCCTCTGGCATCATGCCAGGCCTATTACCCAGGGGCTGGTCGATGACGCAGGCCAGCATCATAACCGCGGCGTTGCAGTCCTGGGCACCCACGTCTATATGGAGACCGACAATGCGCATCTTCTTTGTCTCGACGCGCGTTCAGGAAACCTGATCTGGGACGCACCGTATGCCACAGGCAACAGGAACTACGGCGCGACCAGCGCTCCGCTGATCGTGAAGAACAAGGTGCTCGTCGGGACCGCCGGCGGCGACGATGGTGTGCGCGGCTTCCTGGCAGCATTCGACGCCGAGACCGGCGAAGAAAAATGGCGATTCTGGACGATCCCTGCTCCCGGTGAAAAGGGCAGCGAGAGCTGGCCGTCCGATACCTACCTCCATGGAGGTGGGACAACCTGGATGCCCGGAACCTACGACCCAGACCTGAATACGCTCTACTGGGGCACCGGGAATCCGGCGCCCGATTATGACGGGAGCGTGCGGCCGGGCGACGATCTCTATACGAGTTGTCTGCTCGCCCTCGATCCGGATACTGGCACGCTCAAATGGTACTTCCAGTTCAGTCCGCACGATCTCTACGACTATGACGCCGCTCAGACGCCGGTCCTGGTTAACGCACAATTCAAGGGCAAGGTGCGCAAGCTCGTCGTGACTGCGAATCGCAACGGCTTTCTCTACATCCTCGACCGAACCAACGGGAAATTCCTCTTCGCCGGGCAATTCGCCCAGACGTTGAATTGGGCAACAGGTATCGACAGCAATGGCCGCCCTTTATCGACAGGACTGGTCCCCGACGAGAATGGCGTGAAGGTATGCCCTGCGGCAGGCGGCGCAACCAACTGGTACTCGTCCAGCTACAATCCCGTCACGCACATGTTTTATTTTCGCTCTCTGGATGCGTGCGCGGTGTTCAAGTCGAAAACCGAGCCCTTCGAGGAGGGCCGCACCTACTATTCCACTGGGACGCGCGGTGAAGGCGAGGCAGGGAAGGGCTACATCAATGCCTTCGACCTCAACACGTTGAACTTCGCCTGGCGAAACCTCCAGATTGGTCCCTACAAGGGATGGGGCGGTGTGATGTCGACGGCGACAGGGCTGGTCGCCTACGGGGATGACGCTGAGAACTTCGTGATTCTCGATGGACGCAGCGGCACCCCTCTCTGGCATTTCAATGTGGGGCAACTGGTTCATGCCTCCCCCATGGCATACGCCGTGGATGGAAAGGAGTATTTCGCCGTTGCCGCGGGAAGCGACATTCTCTCCTTCGGACTGCCATAGTTGAGTTCGGCGAGTTCGCGGCAACTCGACCGATGCCGTTTTCGAGTGGCTCTGTTGGCGGATATCTTCGCTTGCTGCTAAGTTCCGGTCGTATCACCCTCTACTCTTCCCTCTCTCTCTTCAGTTACCAGTAGTGCACTCCCCGTCACCCTCGACGTGGCTTCGCCCGGACTAGTCCCCTGAAGTCGGCGAGCGTCTAGTGTCCTGTCTCTGAAATAAGTTGAATAATTATGGAGGATAGTTCAATCGGATAGAGTGGGAGGAACTTCGATGGGGCGCCCGCTTATTCCGTTAACCATAACCGGCGAAGAGGAAGAACAGCTTCTGGCCTGGAGCAAGAGACCGAAGACCGCGCAAGCTTTGGCGCTGCGCTCGCGTGTGGTATTACTGGCCGCCCATGGCGACAGCAATACGGCGATTGCACGCCAGCTGTCGGTAACTCTGCCGACCGTAGGTAAATGGCGACAGCGCTATTTGGATCAGGGGCTGGATGGTCTTGTTGATGAACCGCGCCCTGGCACTTCGCGCAAGCTTTCCGACAAGGATGTGGAGCGCGTTTTGGCTTTAACCCTGGAGTCCACGCCTTCCGATGCCACCCACTGGTCCACGCGCTCGCTGGCCAAGCGGACGGGCCTGAGTCGGGCATCGATTCACCGTATTTGGCGCGCATTTTCCCTGGCTCCCCACCGTAGCGAAACGTTCAAGCTGTCCAAAGATCCGCTGTTCATCGACAAGGTACGGGATATTGTGGGCTTGTATTTGGACCCGCCCGATCGTGCTCTGGTCCTGTGCGTGGATGAAAAGAGTCAGATTCAGGCACTGGATCGGACCGCACCCCTGTTGCCCATGCGCCCTGGACAGATCGAACGTCGCACCCACGACTATGTCCGCCATGGCACGACTAGTTTGTTTGCTGCCCTAGATGCGAAAACCGGCAAGGTCATCGGACAGACCCTGCAGCGTCATCGCTCCGAGGAGTTTCGCAAGTTCCTCGATACCATCGAAGCCAACGTGCCGGCTAAGCTGGATGTTCACCTGATCCTAGACAACTACGGAACTCATAAGACCGCCAAGATCCGCAACTGGCTGGCCAGAAGGCCGCGCTTTCACCTGCACTTCACGCCCACTTCGGCCAGTTGGCTCAACCTCGTTGAGCGATGGTTTGCCGCACTCACCGAAAAACAACTCCGCCGCGGTGTCCACCGATCCACCGGGGAACTACAAGCTGCTATCGCGGCCTTCATCAAAAACCACAACAAGAATCCAAAACCCTTCGTATGGCACAAAACTGCCGACCAAATCCTTGATTCAGTAGCTCGCTTTTGCAAACGAACTTTAGAGACAGGACACTAGTTGTTACTTTGTAAATAAACCTTCAGAATGTGTCGGGATGCTATCAGTGGTTGCATAAATGGCTTTGTGTCAGGGCACGACTTCAGTCGTGCCGAAAACTGCGCCAAAACTGAGGGGTTTTAACCCCTGTGGTCTTCATGCGTTCGTCGGGGCCATTTATGCAACCAGTTCTAGGGCGTTTTTCGGGAGTAATCTGGAAGCCGAAGTTACGTGTCTCTCGGAAGAGCGGGGAATACAAACGTATCACGGCGATCTGAGAGAGGCATTGTGAGCGGCGCCGCTTCGATGTCCTTACGTCTCCATACTGGCTCATAGGCAAAGGCGTAACAATCGAGCCTCGGATCCGGCGCCACGGCACCGACCCGGCTTCCCCACATCCGAACTTCGATCACCCGTACAGGTTTCATGAAGCCTGTCTTTGGCATCCTCGGGGATGACGAACGCGTCGGCGCGCCGAAGTGCTGCGTAGAAGCGCAATTGGATCTACTGACGGCGTGGAGTATCTGGTTGAAACTAAAGGAACTATGGGAAACATTTAGGTTCGAACAGAAGGCAAATGGAGCTGGAATTGTCAAAGGATTAGCCGCAATGAGACACATACTTCACGCACAGAAGACGGTCGATATTGCGACGGACGAACTAGCCGCAATCTCCAGGCTCTTCTCCGCGGGCGTCGTTCGGGAAATGGCCCGGAAAGGCAGATCTCCGCAATTGTCGGCCGAATTTCAGACAATTGCTCCGACACCACAACGGCGAATCCGACGAAGGTTTCTGCACCTGTCCGGCAAGCCGGTTTCTCGTCCACCTGAACCAAGGCTTTGGTAGACACAAGCTGTCTCGTAACTAAGGCATTCTCCAATTAGGGCTCGGTGATTCAGGATGCGCTGGTTTCTCCCAAAAGACCAAGAAGCGGCCCGAGGACCGTTTCTTGCTGGCTCGCTATCCAGCTACTACTTGGCGCTTGCCGGCGGCACAATGCCGTTCATCCGTAGGTACTCCACCATCTGACCATAGTGATCGTTCCCGTGCGCAGCTGCAAAAGCGGCAATCGTAGCCCGCGTGCTCAACCCGTCGACCGGCTTGATGGCAACAAATGCATTTTCTGTCGTGATGGTTGCAATCGCCTTGTGCGCGTAAACGAACGATGCTTCCAGTGCAGCCACCGCCTCGTCCTTCGTCGTAATGGCGCCGATTGTCTTCAAGTCGCGGTCGGGCTTAATGCCGCTCCAGCCGAAAAAGAAGTAGTTCGCCTGTGCCAGGTGCGTCACCTGTGCCACAAAGGTGCGCACGGTATCGAACTGCGTCGTCTGGCCCGCAGCAAAGATGCGTTGCGCCGGCGCGAAACTGTACTTGTCGGCTGGCATAGCCTTCGCCGCACCCACTACCTCGGACTCCATCATGGAGAACAACCCGTCCACCGCTTTCGCGGGGTCTTCCTTTGTACCCACCGACGGCGACGGCGGGGGCTCACTCATCTGCGCCCGCATCTGCATACCACCACTCGCCATCACCACAACTGCAAGAATCAGAGCACGAATACGCATTGTCTATCCTCGAACCCACCTCGTTTGAAGAGCGACCCCAGCTTACCAGACCTTCGTAGCCGCCGTTCGAAACCCGTGAAGGAGGTTTCCTGCTGCATTGGAGGCAATCAACCCCTGCCTTGTTGGAAGTCACTCGGCCGAGTGATCGCCTGTGCCTTGTGGTTTGGCGGGAACCTGCCCGAACCCTATCCGCCGAGTAGCCGGTTATACGCCCTAGTGGACCGCCGAGGTTCGGCAAACAGAAGCCGACTTAGCGATACCGATCGGTCGGCCAGAGTGTTGGCGATTTCGCGCCCGTCGAGATCCCGCCGGTCCCCGAACCGATCGACTCGCCGACTAGATGTCCCGTGTTCCACTTCGCACGAGTAACACGGTGCATCCCGCGTGATACCGCCGCCCGGTCGCTAGTTCATTGCTGGGCCCGGTGTCCCATCCGACCAGTCGTGCACCACAATCATGAAGGTCGTCACTCGCGCTTGCGGATCACTCGCCCCCATCATCGGTGAGTCCGGCAGATTCGCGCCCCAGCTCTTGGTTACGTCGCCCGCCGCATAGAACATTACGTGCGGGTGCCAGTTGTGGCCCACATCGTTGAGGTACTGCTCCTTCGACATCATGTAGCACATGCTTCCAGGCGCCAGCGCAGGCAGCTCCCCGCTATCCAGGGCCGCCGCGATCGCCTGCGCGATCTCCGCCTTCGATTTGCCGGCCAGCACAAGTTGGGTCTTCTTCAGATAGATGGGTGAAACACTGCCGGCCGCCGCGGCATTGAAGCAATTTGGGGCGCGCATTTTGGGATTCCAGAATTCCGGAGCATCCGTGACCTGGGCCCAAGATCGCTCCACATAACAGAGAAAGCCGTTCTTGCCTTGCACGGCGGTCGTGTATCCCTGCCGTTCCAGCACCATCACCGTGGCATTGTCCGCGATGGAAGCCGGTGCCGCGCTGCGAGCCAGCGCGATCTCCGCATCTTTTGGCATCAAGTATTGCTCCAGCGGAGCCATAGCTGGATAGGGACTCTCCTGAGCTTGCGCCTCCCTTATGACATTTGGAAGGACATTCATGGTCAGGAATACTAAAGCAAAGATCAGTAGGTTCTTTTGCATGCGATTCTCCTGCGTCAGAATGCTTTGGATTTTTCAAGTGCAGTACTCATTTGTCCGGACTCCGTGCGGGATCTTTTTCTCTTATGAACACCTCTCGTGGAGTTTGTTTAAGTCCTGCTCCTGATCGGCGAACACCGATCGACGAAGATTCCTTTTGTCTTGAAGATCTTTCAAATTCTCTTCGTTTGCTTCGCATAGCGCTCTGGCCATCGTCCTCATACGGAGGCGTACCGCTCGATGAGCTGAGCCACGGCCTCGGGCTGCTCGTCAGCAGTGCTCCGAAGCGTCTCAAAACCGTGGATGCAGCGTGACCGGCCAGTCGGGCGCGCCTCCCTCGTGATATCTCATTTGCCGCCCCTACCCTGTGCTCACTGCGGACGGAAAGCTGGATTGTGCACCGACATAGCACCCAATGGATTTCAATTGCCCGTTCTCAATTCGGAGATACTCGACGTGTCGGAAATCTTATCATACAAACTGGTTGGTATTGCATGATTTCAAAGGACCCTATGGGGCCGGTTCGATCAGGCCCGTTTGCGGCTGCCCGGCGCGCGAAGAGAATTCAGCCAGCCCACGATGTTTCTGACCCCCTTACTCCAGACCTTCGCATCCTGAGCATTCTTTGCCAACACTTGGTACCCTTCGATCATCGCGATCAGAAAGCTCGCAGTCTCTTCCGGAACCAAGTCACGGCGGACCGCTTCCTGCGATTGCCCCTTCCGCAAAGTCATGGCAATTCCTTCTTGCCAGGCACGAAAGATCCTCTCCAATCGCTTACGGAATTGTTCGTCGAGTAGAGACATCTCCTGTGCCAGATTGGCAAGGGCGCAACCTCTCTTTACATCTCTTGGCCGGTTTGGCAACGCCCGTACAATGCCGATCAAAGTATCGATAGGGTCGCCCTTGTCCTTGCCCCGTTGCAGAGGAAGCAACCACCTGTCACTGGTGAGTTTTGCGATGATCTCTTCGATAACGGCATATCCCAAGGATTCCTTGCTTTCGAAATGGTAGTAGAGCGCTCCCTTGGTCACATTGGTCGCGGCCAGAATGGCGTCAATCCCGGCACTTTGGAAGCCGTGTCTGAAGATCTCTCGAAAAGCCGCTTGCAGTAGGCGGTCCCGCGTCTGCTCAGGATTACGCGGTTTCGGCGCTCTACGTCGTCGATTTGTGTGGACCGTTAACATACAAACCAGTGTGTACAGTAATCCCCTGCGGTGTCAAGAAATAGGGAGCTGACGCCGAGTTTGCGCGCCTTTGCTCGATAGCGATGGATTGGCGAGCGAGCTGGAATGCAGCTCATCCGTCCAGAGCCATGGAGCTTCGAAGCCGTTTGCCAACTCGGCCAGATAACAACCAACGCTCAAGTCCATCGGCGTAGGTGCGGCTCGATCTATGCTCAGAGCCGTCCGAGAGCTTGACCGTGAATTCGCGGTTCTCGATGGCTCGGAGTTCTACGATGCCTGTTGACCGCACAATTCGGGAGCGGTGTATGCGGATAAACTGTGCCGGATCGAGCCTCTGTGCGAGAGATGTCATTGTCTCGCGTAAGAGGAACGAACAACCGTTGACGTGGAGTTCAACGTAGTCACCCGCGGCGCCAATCCACTCAATATCCTCAGCAGTGACGATTTGAATGCGGGATCCAGTTCGCACCGTGAACCGGGAGGCGAATCCATTCGAGGTGCCGTCCAACATCTTCATCACCCGTTGTGCCATGTCCGCCTTTAATTCGGAATCAATCAGATCGCGAGCTCGACTGACCGCCTCCGCGAAGCGCATCTCGTCGACCGGCTTCAACAGGTAATGCAGCGCATGAACATCGAATGCGCGCAAAACATGTTGCTCATACGCTGTCAGAAAGATTACGGCGGGCAGTCTCTCTTTCGGCAATGCGTGCAGAACCTCAAACCCGTCCATACCCGGCATCTGGATGTCAAGGAATACCACATCCGGAGATCGTTCCAGAATCCTCTCTACCGCGGAAACGCCATCTCCGCATTCGCCAACGATCTCCACATCCTTGAATTGACTCAGCCTGTGGACGACACCACTACGCGCCAAGGGTTCGTCGTCAATGATCAGGACGCGCACGGTGCCGCCTCCTGCAGGTTGCGAGTCCGGCGTAACGGCAACTCCAGCACCACTTCGCAACCGCCTGCTTCAGGCCACGCAAGGGAGAATTTGCAATCGGTTCCATACAGTGCTTTGAGGCGATCCGCGGTGTTTCCGAGACCGATTCCATTTCCATTCCTTTTCTGCTTGCCTTCACCACTCCGTCCGGAATTCTCGATGACAATTCGCAGCCTGTCCGCATGCAACGCACTTTTGATCGCAATCCACCCTCCTTCCCTAAACGGCGCCACGCCGTAACGCACCGCGTTTTCAACGAGTGGCTGCAGCAACATGCTCGGCACCAGTGCATCTCGCGTTTCCAGCGGCACAACCATGTCAATTCGTAGCCGCTCTCCCAGCCTGGTTTGCTCGATCGCCAGGTAGCCTTCTGTGAGAGCGAGTTCCTGAGAAAGTGGCACCTCTGCCTTAACTTCGGAATCCAAGCTTGCGCGCAGAAGATCTCCGATCTGCGCGAGCATCCGTGTGGCCGCGGGCGCGTTTCCAGCCACAACAAGAGAGGAGACGGCATTGAGCGAATTAAATAGGAAATGTGGATTCAACTGATAGCGAAGTGCCAGCAGGCGCGCCTCTCTGACTTCAGACTCGGCGCGAATCAGGCGATCCCTCTCCTTGCTCGATTGCTGCCATTGCTTGATGCTGAAGTACAAACTGCACCACATGAAGAGAGTAAAAAAGGACCACAACACAGTTGCAACCACTGCGTGCCAGGGCATGACGTGATAGGACAAACGCAAAACGAGGCAAGCTGCGCAGGCGGCGGGAATGGACGTGCCGATGGCCGCTGCGGCCGCCTTCAATTCAAAAGCCATCCAGGACTGCGATTGCCGGAGCAGCCGACGGCAAATTGGTCGTAAGGGAAAACTCGCCAGGAACATAAAAGAGATAGGCACGAGCTCTTCATCGATCGACACACGCTTCGTCAAGAAGAAATGAATCGATTCCAGAAGGTTAAAAAGATAAAAGCATCCCCATCCGATGATTTGGACTTGCCAGAAGGACCGCACATTCAGAACATTTGCTCGTTTCATCGTGAGCATTCCATCTTAGGCACTGGACCGGTGTTCCACGGCCGGGCGCACAAATCCTTCGGCTCATCGCATTTCTCAATCGACCAGTAGATTAGGTCCAGCGTGTCTACTTTCATTGGCATAATCTCTGAAGGTTCGACGCTCGATCTAAACCGCTGCGACAGAGCGAGCAGCGTGAACTCCAGGCTTGAACGCACCCGAATGATCGCCTATTCTTGCGGACCGTCAACATACAAACCAGTATGTATGAGCGCGACAAAGGTGTCAAAAAAGCTCAAATATCCAATTGGAGCGCTTACGTTATGACCGTTAGGACAGTCTCATGTCGCATGGCATATCCGTCGGATGGACCGTTTAGAAGGTGCATAAACGACAGTCGGCGGCTCCATGCAGGGATTTGCCGCGTTGTTCTTTCCTTGATGAACCCGAATGGAAATACCGCATATCACAGGGGCATGACCCAACTCAGTTGGGTCGTACGGCACCAGTTTGCGTTGCCACCTCGGGACACAAACAAGTCGAGCAAGCCGCAGCGGAGGTTCGTCCCGGACCAAAGAGCTATCCCTAAGAACAAGACTCGATGGATTCCCAAGCGAGCGCGTGCTGAACAACGAACGCGGTTCAGCCAAACAGATCACGTCAGCAACTCTTTAAAGGAAGGTCACATGACACAAGCGAATTTGAGGCGACTCCTGTTGCCCCTCGTCTTGGCAGTCGCCAGCGTGGCAGCACTCGCGCAGGCGAACTCCGAACTGACGGGCATCGTCACCGATCAAACAGGAGCAGTGGTCCCGGATGCGAAGATCGTTCTCACCGATCCCGCAACTGGATTCTCCAAGACGACAACCAGCGGCGCGACCGGCCTGTATGACATCTCCGGTCTGAACCCCGCCAACTACAACATGAAAGTCGCAGCCAAGGGTTTCGAGGCGTTTGCACAGAACGGCATCGTGGTGAACGTTTCGTCCACTGCCCGTGCGGACATCAAGCTCACGGTTGGTGCGGAAACGCAGACCGTTACCGTCGAAGCGGATGCGCTGGCGGTGCAGGCCGACTCCAACGTGGTCAGCACACTGATCAGCTCCGAGCAGATCAGCCAGATCGCGACCGAGAATCGCAACTTTGCGGCTCTCGCGGCGTTGGGTATGGGCGTCAGCTCGGCTCTGCCTGACTCGAACACTCCAACTTCGGTTGCAGCAAACTTCACCATCAGCGTGAACGGCCTTCGTGAAAACCACAACATCTGGCTGATCGACGGCGGCGAGGCCGATGACCGCGGCGGCGCCGGCGGCATGGACATCATGCCTTCGCAGGACGCCATTGCCGAGTTCACGATGATGACCTCGAACTATCCGCCGGACTACGGTATCTCTTCGGGCGCCACCATGAGCCTTTCGCTCAAGAGCGGCACGCAGAAATATCACGGCGAACTGTACGAGTTCAACCGCAACACCGACTACGACGCCAACAGCTATTTCAACAAGCTGTCGAACCCGATTACGCCTCGTACCAGCACCCACTACAACATCTTTGGTGGCAACTTCGGCGGGCCGATCTTCATTCCTCACGTCTACAACGAGAGCAAGCAGAAGAGCTTCTTCTTCTGGAACGAAGAGTGGCGCAAGATCCTCACCGGCGCCGGAACCAACGAACAACCGACCATCGCCGCTGCGGATAGACCGGTTGCGGGCACGGACCTCACCTATGTGGCGCCGGGCTTCGCTTCGAGCACAGCCCTGGTGGTGCCGAAGGTTGGCGATCCTGTCTTCAACGCCAAGTTGGCTGCGGATGGCCTGACCGTGGGCTCTCCGATGCCGGTGATTCCCGCGAACCTGTTCGATCCGAACGCGGTGATCTACCTGAATTCAGGTATCCTCCCCGCGGCCAATACGTCGGACGGCCACAACATCACCAACGTGTCCAACCCGATCGACGTCGTGGACACGGTGGTCCGCATCGACCACAAGTTCAACGACAAGTGGACGATCCTCGGTCACTACATGGAAGACAAGGTGACCCAGGGCTATGCGCAGCCTGAACTGGGCTGGTTGTGGGCAAGCTACAACACCGTCACCAGCACGCTGGCCAACCCCTCGGACTCGGCTGCGATCAAGCTGAGCGGCACCATCAATCCGAACCTGCTCGTCGAAGCCAGCATCAACTACGACGGTAACGTGATCA
Organism: uncultured Acidobacteriaceae bacterium; assembly: GCA_963778705.1. GTDB lineage: Bacteria > Acidobacteriota > Terriglobia > Terriglobales > Acidobacteriaceae > Telmatobacter. The sequence goes on along the minus strand of CAVZVM010000007.1, from coordinate 9,250 downwards.
ACATCCTCGACAGCAAGCTGGCAGATCTTCCTTCCGGCTGGAGCGTGAAGCCCTTCTTCAACACGGGCAACCCCTATCTGCCCGGTATCGGCGGCGGCTGGGGTGGTCCGTACTACGTTGCGGAAGACATAGGCTCGGCCCCATGGCACAACGCAGCTCGCGACTACGAACCCAAGGTGGACATCTCCTACACCATGGGCAAGCACGCCATGAAATATGGCTTCAGCTATAACCGCTACACCAAGAACCAGCAGATATTCGGCGATGCTGAAGGCACCTTTGGCTTCGGGAACCTGACCAACGACTCGTTCATGGATATGTTGCTGGGTCTGTCGAGCAGCTATGCGCAGTTCCAGGCGGTGCCGATCCGGCACTACGTGAACCAGACGCCTTCGGTTTATGCCATGGACAACTGGCACGTGACGCCGCGTCTCAGCTTGCAGCTCGGTCTTCGCTACGACGCCCTGCCGCACGCTTGGGAGCGCAGCAACGCGGTGGCGAACTTCGATCCGTCCCTCTACTACTCGAGCCAGGCGCCGCAGTTCAACGCCGATGGTTCGCTCAATTCCAACGGTCCTGGATTCCAGGTAGCCAACGGAAATCGTTTCTATCTCAATGGCATGGGCCTGGCAGGTCAGAACGGCTTCCCGCGCGGATTGGTGGTCAACGATTACAACACGCTGCAGCCCCGCGTCGGCTTTTCTGAAGACCTGTTTGGCAACGGCAAGACCGTTCTCCGCGGCGGCTTCGGAACGTTCTTCGAGCGCCTGCAGGGCAACGATATCTACAACGCAGCCACCTCGCCGCCGTTCGCTTTCAGCCCCAGCGCGAGCAAGGTGTACCTGAGCACCCCGAGCACCAGTTGGGTCACCGGCGCAACCGCCGCAACCCCGACCTTTCCGGCGGAAATGGCCAACCTTGCCCAGACTTACAAGGCACCGGGCACGGCGCAGTTCAGCTTCGGCATACAGCATGAGCTGAAGCCGTCGATGATCTGGGTGGTGCAGTATGTCGGCAACCTCGCGTGGCATCAGAGTATCTTTCACCACATCAATACCTTCCCGATCAACACGGACCTCAACATCCGTTGCAACGAGGGTGACGGAAACGACAAGTATGCCGGCGATCTCTGCCCCAACGGCTCGGCACCGGCCAACCTGGCGATTCCTGATGAGTTCCGTACCTATCCGGGATTCTCCGACATCCAACAGGAAGAGAACACCACCAACGGCAACTACAACGGCTTCCAGACGGGCGTCCGCATCCAGAACAAATGGGGCCTCAGCGGCGAAATCGACTACACGTATTCGCATGAAATCGACATCACCAGCCAGGATCTCGGTGAGGTCAGCAACCCGTTCAACCTGAAGTATGACAAGGGCTCGGGAAACCTGGACCGGCGTCAAATGGTGAACGCAAACTACGTCTACAATCTGCCCTTCTTTGCGAAGGTGAACGGCCTGACCCACACGCTCCTGGGCGGCTGGGAATTAGCCGGCACCTTTATCGACGAAGCGGGGATCCCGGGTAACGGCGGTACGGCCTACCAGGGACCGGGCCTCTCCCTCAGCTACGATCCGGTCGGTCTCAACAACAGTAACAACGCCTACACCAACCGCCCGAACGTCAGCGGAAAGGTCAGCTACCCGAAGACTCGGAAAGAGTGGTTCAACACCTCCCAGTTCTCGGCTCCTGTGCCGGCGTGGCTGGGCGGCCCGAACCAGGGCTTCGGCAATGCTGGAAGGGACTCAGTTGTAGGCCCTGGCCGCGTGAACTTCACGACGTCGTTCTACAAGTCGTTCGCTCTGACCGAGCGGGCGCACTTCGAGCTGCGCTTCGAGTCGTTCAACACCTTCAACCACTCCGAGTTCAACTCGTTCGACAGCAAACTGGGAGACAGCCAGTTCGGGCAGATCACCACCGCATGGGATCCGCGTAACCTCGAACTCGGCGGCAAGTTCGTCTTCTGAGAAGACGGGCTTTCAGTTGTGAACCTATGGGGACCGGCATAAGCAGGTCCCCATTAGGCCCTAAGGTTCAAATCAGCTTGATCGACTTTTGAACGGCAGGTTCGCCACCCTGATCCTGCCGCCCTTTTCCAGTGCCAACCTCATCGCTTCCTCCCGGCATCGAAATCCACGTTCTCCACTCGCATGCAGGAGAGTTCGCGAGCGTTGCGCATTCCGGCGATCTTCGTCTGCTCCAATAGTCGCCAGCCATTTCTGTAATAGCGGCGGCTGTCGGCCTCGAGCCGCCCGTTTCCGCCCACTGAAGAAAATCCTTCGAGTATTCACGAAGCGTGGGCGGCTTCCTGTCGAGCGGGTCGCTGCCCTTAATAGTGGCAGCGAGTTTGAGAGCGGCAGCCTTCTGCGCTCTCGTTTCGTTGGTTTCCTTGGTGGACCCGCGGTGGCGCTCGCCGCGCACCCGTGAAGTCATACCAGTAATACTTCGACTTCATCTTTCTGAATAGTTCCACGACCGGCTCACGACATCGCGCTACTCGCAATCACGCGGCCCGGGTTGGCTGATGCCGGATCAGTAGCCCGGAGTTCGGGCCGCCGGGGATCACCACTATAGAATCAAGCGCTTACCTTTAGAATGGCCCGCACGGGAGCACTATGGTCTGATCTCCTAAGGTACTGATTTGAAACATTTGGGCACGCACGGTATGGCACAGTCTACGGCACAGCCGATTTAAGCTATGTTGGCTCCTCTTTTGCGAACGACTTTCATGTGACTCAAACATGAAGTGACGAGCGAGTTGATCGACCAACGATGATCTGCGGGCGCTCGATATTTGCCACGCGCGGTCTCGCATGCCGACCGGCGCAGAGATGATTTCGTCTGGAAACCTAGCGAGCGATAGTCATTATGGAGTGACCGGCCCGATGCGCGAGTCGTGGGTTAGGCTGAGTTTGTCTGAAGAACATCAGTCCAGTGCCACAAGCGGAAGGAGCCGGTCATGAGAGAGAAGTTACGATTTTTGGGTATGGATGTCCATGCCGAGACGATTGCCCTAGCTGTCGCCGAGCCAGATGGCGAAGTTCGCAGCCTGGGTACGATTGCTAACCGCGAAGAGCCGATCCGTAAATTCATCAGCAGGCTCGGCCCAGTGGAACATTTGCGGGCCTGCTATGAAGGCAAGGAGTTGAGGAAGATCATCACTGCGATCGGACGCGAACTGTTGGGCTTTATCGGGGCCATTGGGATTAAGGCTGAAGCGGCCTGCGCGCAACAAATGGCCGCATAACGGGAACCGAACGCCAAAAAGCAAGAGCTTTCCAAATAGAGAAAAAGCAAGAACGATTCAAGCAATGAACAGTGTTGTCCATCTCGAAGATAAGGTCAGCTCCAGCCGGAGCAAGCGCGAAGGAGAATCCTCGCAGGACGTTTGCGACAGGCTCGACCCGACTCGCGACGATAGTCTGAGGCAGCTCGCGACGGATCATGATTATGCGGTTTCGACCTGCGAATATCAGCTTGATCAATCGTCGCCACTACCTGCCTCGGCTGCTGCTGACCTTATCTTCGAGAGACAACGACAAAACAAATCCCCGAATCGGTGCCTATTGACAGGGTCACTCCATATCGCAGGTCCTTTCTCATTCACTGTTTGGGTTGGCACCATGCAGGACTCTTCTAAATCTGAGCGGGTTCTATGGACAGGTGAAGCAATCCCATCGATAAACACTTGCCGATCTATCTGTGCTACTGCTCTGAAAGCGCCACGTGTGGCAGGTTACGACTGACTTGGTCTCTTTGTCCATGGAAGCGTATCGCATTCTTGCGGCTAGAATTGCAGGCGCAGTGCGAACTGAATCTCGCGCGGCGTGCCTGTTCCAATCGGGGTTGTGCTTGCTGTGGACACTTGCGGCTCAATGCTTGCTGGCGCGGTCGCGGACGGGGGCATCCAAATTTCTTCCAGTGGCAAACTGTACTGGGCGCGGTTGAAGAGGTTGAAGGCCTCGCACCTGAACTGGAGCTGGACGCGCTCAGAAAGTGGAATGCGCTTGGAGAGACCGAGGTCGGTCTGCCACAGGTTCGGTCCGCGAGTAATGTTGCGTGGGGCGTCGCCATAGCCGGAGTCAGGAACCGCGGTAAAGGCAGCAGGGTTGATCCAGTTTTCGGTGGTTCCGCGGATCGACTTTCCATCGGGTGGCGTCAGTGAAACTCCGGAAACCAGATTTGGACGCTGATTTGTGGCATAGCCGGTGGCGACGGACGAACTGGAGCGGGAATAAGTGACGTTGAGTGGCATTCCCGTCCGCGCCGCGACGATATCAGTCAGGCTCCAACTGCCAAACACCGCTCTCGCGACTCCAGGTTGGGAGAAGAACGGCTTTCCATTGCCGAATGGCAGATCGTAAATCACGTCGGCATGCACGACATGACGCACATCGAAGTCCCCAGAGGCACGCTCACACGCCATGCAGGCTGGATTCTGCGGATTGTCCGAATCCCCGCCTCCAGGCGCATCCTGGTCGATCTGGTGGGAATAGGTGTAGTTGGCGGAGACCAGCAAGCCATGGGCAAAGCCGCGCTGAATGCTGGCGACAAAGCCATCGTAGGAGCTGCTGTTCGAATTGCCCCGCCATCTCACCTGGCCGAAGGCGGGATAAGGACGCGCGCCGGTAGACGGGTCGATGAGGTTGACGTACGAGGTGATCAGCTCGAAATTGCCTTTGCTTCCCACATAAGAAAGAGTACCGACCAGATCGTTGGGAAACTCTCGCTGAACGGAGAGGCCCCATTGGAGGACGTACATGTCTTTGCGGCCGCGATAGGCGGCATTTGCTGATATTGTTCCGGGTCCGTTCAGAAATGGCGTAACCGGGTAGGAAAGCCCCGGAGTCGACTTCGCGCTGAGCGAGTAGGCACCGACCTCATTCTTGATGGGCACATTCTGGTCGTCGAGTTGACCGTCTCCATGATAGATGCCGAAACCGGAGCGTATCACGGTTTTGCTGCCACCCAAACCCGCAGGCGACCACGCAACCGCGATGCGCGGATCGACGTCGAGCGTGTTGGGGTTACCGAAGCTCGCGCCCACGCCGCAGAAACCTACTGCACCGCAGGTGGCGAAGTCGAAGGGATTGGCCTTGCCGTGTGCTTCGTCAAAAATGGCGTAGAAGCTGTAGCGGACACCCAGATTCAACGTCAGGTCAGGGCGAAACTTCCACTCGTCCTGCGCATAGGAGTACACGTTCGTCTTGCGCAGGCCATTCACCGGCAACTGCTGATTAAAGGTGGCGGAAGATACGGCGTTCACAAGAAAGCTGGAAGTGGGAAGATTCAGTGAAGAATAGACGACCGTTCCGTTGGCAGTATTTCCCTGATCGAGCTGGATGCGGCGAACCTCCACGCCGAACTTCAATGTGTGCGTCCCGCGAGCCAAGGTCAGATTGTCGATATAAGAGAAGGAATTACCCACGCCAACAGTGAACTCATTGTTAGCGAGGGTGGTGAGCCCAGCAACAGCTACAGAGTACGGGAGGTTTGTCTGCCCCTGATTGGTGGTGAAGACGGTACTGCGATTGAAGCCGAACTTCGCTTCATTGACCAGCCGGGGCGAGAAGATGTGCAACTCTTCCAGTTCGCCGTTCACCGGCCGAGACGTTGTAAGCTGCCTGTCGTTGAGGCCGTCTGAGGGAATATCGCTCGAGGCCGCGTCGAAGTTGAAACGGAGATAGGCCGTGTCGGCTGCCGAGAAATGCTGGTCGACGCGCAGCATGACCGAGTCTTCGTTGTCCAGTTGCCGTCCGGAGCCGGTGAATTGATCGATATCCGTGGCGTAGGGTGTCAGTCCTGTCGCGGGGTAGGCGGCGAGGATCGGCGCCAGCTCCGGATTGGCTGCCCCCACCTGGGCGCGGAATGCCGGGCTAGGCACGAATCCCGAGAGCGGCTGGCCATAACTCTGGCGCAACCCCTCATAAGTGAAGAAAAAAAAGCTGCGGTCGCGAACGAGCCGCCCTCCCACGTCGCCGCCGAATTGGTTAAGACGGAAGGGGAGTCTGGCCGGGAGGATTGGGTCGCGAGCATCGAAGATGTCATTGCGCAGAAAATCGAACAGACTGCCGTGCAGGGTGTTCGAGCCGGACTTCGAGGCCACGTCCATCTGGCCGCCGGGGGTGCTTCCGTTTTCAGCGGTAAAGAGCATGGTGTCGATACGGAACTCTTCGATAGCGTCGGTAGGGATCGCAAGCCGGACGAAGGATTGCTGTGCCTGATTGACGATGTTGGTCGCGTCGATGCCGTCATAGGTAAAGTTGTTGTCATCCAGTCCACGCCCGGCAAAGCGAATGCTGCGCTGATTGCTTCCGCCCGTATCGACGGCCCCGGGAACCAGTGCGGTCAATGTCGACCAGTTGCGGCCGTTCAATGGAAGGTCCCTCACCTGCTCGGACCCGGTGCGGCCGCCCTGCACGTCGCTCGTTTCCTCGAGTTGGGAGGTGCGGCCCTGGACATTGACCTGCTCGGTCACTTTCCCCACGCTGAGCGTGAAGTCGAGCTTGCTGGTGTGCCCAATCGTCTGCGCGACGTTCTCGAAGACGACTTGCCGGAAACCGGCCACCGTGCACGTGACACGGTAGAGGCCAACGGGTAACTCCGGAATGTAGTAGATGCCGTTCGTTGAGGAGACCGCTTCACGCACCAGATCGGTCGCAGTTTGCAGGGCGGTGACGCGGGCTCCGGGAATTACCTTTCCGGAAATGTCCGTAACGGTTCCGCTCAAGCCTGCCCGATCAACCTGCGAAAGGCAAAAGACCGGTGCGAGAAACAGTACCAGCAAACCCGCAACATGTTTCACCAGATGCTTTTGCATAGAGGCTCTCATTTGTGTGTAAAACTCGAGGCCTCTGTAATGAGGCCTCAAGGGTACAACTCGATCGTAGCAATACAGGGAATGAATTCGAGTTCAGTATAGGCAGTCTGACAGTGGCGTGCGCAGGGAACCCGGCCTGGGAGTGAATACGCTGCGCGCGCCGTTGGTACAATCAGTCCCCGGCAGGCTTGGGAGTTCTCGCCGCGTGGTGCTGTAGAGATCGACGGTACTCTACGAGCAACTTGTCGCGATTCTGTCTCAGGTCCTTCCCGGTGGGTGTACCCGGGTAGGGCCTGTTGCCCATCATTCCTTTCCAGAGAATTCGGTTGAATGTTACGCCGTCCACTTCATCTGCGTCATCGAAGTCCATTCCCCTGGTCACACGCGACCAGTACTTTGCGTCGGGCGTCGGGTTATTGCAGGACAGGAAGGGAGCAGGCAGAGGGAGTTGGGTGCAGTAGAGCATTGCCGCGGGTGTCGCCGTAAACGTCCAACTGGCCGGTGAGGTGTTGAAGATGTCGCTCATGGGCGCAGCCAGCGCATCGTTCAGATTCATCGGCGGCAGGCCCAGAACCTCTTCCATGGTGCGCATGAAGTTGAGGGTCGTATAGGGTGTCGAAACAACCGCATTCTTCACGTAAGCTCCGGCCACATATGCCGTGGTGCGGTGTGAATCCATGTGGTCCCCGCCATCCTGCGCGTCGTCTTCCACCACGAAGATCAGCGTGTTGTTCTTGTAGATCGGGCTGTTGGCAATCTTCTGTACCAGCAGGCCAACGGCGTAGTCGTTGTCGGCTACATCGCGCTCTGGCGTATTCACCTTATCGATCGCCGTGCCGAAGTTTCCGGTGTGGTCGTGCATGAAGCGAACGAGGGTTAGATTCGGCAGCCCGCCGCTGGCGTAGTTGGAATCAAAATCGCGCTCCCACTCCTTGAAGCGATAGAAGTCCGGAAACGAGGGATCGAAGCTGGCCTGCCCGGTAATTTGTACCAGCGAGATTGTTAGTGTAGCGCGGAGGGTGAGTTAGTTAACTCGCCGCCGCAGTCGGGGGCGTGGAAAAGTGGGAAGCATTGTTTGCTTTCCACTTTTCCATGCTCCAGGGAAGGTTCGATTTGCCATGCCACTGGCGCTGGAGGTCGATATCCCAACGATGAGTGGGGCCGTTCCGTGTTGTAGTAGATCCTCCAGCGTTCCGCCAGTACCTGCACTTCCTTCAACGAGTAGAAGATTTCTCCGTTGAGGAACTCGTCACGCAGCTTGGAGTTGAAGCTCTCGCAGTAGCCGTTCTCCCATGGAGAGCCGGGTTCGATGTACAGTGTGGCTGCACCGGTGCGGGCCAGCCATTTGCGCAGCTCCTTAGCCACGAACTCAGGGCCGTTGTCTGAGCGGATGTATTCTGGGATGCCGTGTTCGATCATCGCGTCGGCCAGGACATCGATCAGATTGCTGCTGTTGATCCTGCGCCGCACATGGATGGCCAGGCACTCCCGAGTGTGTTCGTCGATCAAGTTGAGCATGCGCACAGTCCTTCCATCATGCGTGAACGTGCTGAGTAGGGTCGAGCATCAGCGCCGTGCGGCATTGCTGCCGTCGGGTTCTGATGCCCGCCCTCCGAACCGGACGTGCACCTTTCGTTATGCATCCGGCTCTCCGGGAACACCGATGTATGCAGGAGCGCGCATCCATCCTCTGCGGAAGCGTTCCACTCGCAGCATGGAGAGAAGGAACTGCTCGACCTTGCCTTCGCGCCAGAGCTTTCGAGTAGGACGAAGAAGACTCGGCAGTCGCACTAGCCGTGTCCTCTTACGATGGAGTTTCTTATGCTTCTTCATCAGCCAACGCCAGATGCAGTCCCCGACATAGAAGTCGAGTGCGGCGAACTGACGGCTTGCGCCAGTGCAGAAGCGATAGTAGTTTCCCCATCCCCGCAGAACAGGATTGAGTTTCTGGAGAAGCTCAGACAGCGACCAGAGCGTATTAGCGCCCGAGGTCATCTGCTTCACCGTATACCGAAGATCCGCTCGTTTGCTGGTTGGTATCTCGATCCTCGGCATATAACCGAATCGCGGATGCCATTTATAGCGCACCCGTTGACTGAGGAACTGAAAGCCCTCCGTCAGATCAGAGACCCGCGTCTTTTCGATGGATAGCTCCAACCTCATCGACTCGCGCAGGTAGCTCGCAAGGTCAGCCTTTTCCTGCTCGGCTTGCTCGCGAGTACCGGATACAAGAACCACGAAGTCATCTGCATATCGAATCGGGAAGAACACTGCCCGTCCAGCTTTACGATCCGTCATGCGTGCCCACAACGCCGCCGTCGTAGCATCACTCTTGCGGCGAGCCTGGAGTTTTCGACGATGGTGCGTCCACCGCTCGTATCGTTCCTCGATGATGCCGAGGGCGATGTTCGCGAGCAGCGGAGAAAT